>NZ_JAKGBI010000019.1 GCF_021530565.1 Pseudoalteromonas sp. SMS1 | reverse complement strand
GTTAAATAGTACGATTTAAAGGGGTAGCCAACGGGGCGAGACTCCCCGCTGGCTAACATATCGGTTTTTAAATCAAAGCTATTGCTGTGGCTTTTCGTGTGTTGCATAAATCCTTTGTGGTTACTAATTAATGATATAGGAATCGGTTGAACTTGACACATGTACATCGTTATACAATCTTCATTGTTTAGTATTTGTTAATTTATATGCTTCCAAACTGTAACGCACTCAATATTGAAGTGAAGTAAGTAAAAGGTGCAGGCCTTTTCTGGGAAGTAAATCAAGATTAGAAAAGGCTTGAGTTTGCCGGGTAGAGCAAGCAATAAATAGCCACAATATAAATAACTTTGAGTTAGGTAGCTTATGAATTGGATTACATTAAGCAGTACTGAAAAATCTCAGTACTTTATTGATGAGTACCTCAGCATAAGAGCGCGTTCAACGGCGTTATGTTCGAATTTAGCCATTGAAGACTTCGTTGTGCAACCTATGGCAGATGTGAGCCCACCCAAGTGGCACTTAGCGCATACAACGTGGTTTTTCGAAGAGGTTATTTTAGCGAAATACGTTTCAGACTACTCAAGATTCCATCAGCAATATCGTTATTTATTTAATTCTTATTACAAGTCGGCTGGCCGGCACTGGAAACAAAGTCAGCGGGGTGAATTGTCAAGACCGACTGTAGATGACGTATTCCGGTATAGAAGGCATGTAGATAACCTGATGGTGAATTATTTATCTACGACTATCGTGGATGATGAAATCTTCTCTTTATTGGAGGTTGGGCTTCACCATGAGCAACAGCATCAAGAGTTATTACTCATGGATATTAAATTTATTCTGGGCGGTAACCCAATTGATTCCATTTATAGTAAGAAGCAACTCAACGCATCGTCATTAGTGAATCCCTCATGGCAGTCATTTAGCGAGGGAATATACGAAGTTGGGGCTTTGGAAAGCACGTTTGCATACGACAACGAAAAGCCAAGGCATAACCATTATGTATATTCCTTTGCGATGAGTGACTGTACAGTCACCAATGGTGACTATCTTGCGTTTATTGAAGATGGCGCGTACGACCATGCGGCATGGTGGCTGAGCATGGGATGGGACTGGGTATGTGATAACCAAGTAGCTCACCCATTGTACTGGCGAAAAATCGACAATAAATGGTATGAGTTCACACTTCACGGGTTAAATTTAATAGATATCAATGCGCCTGTCACACACATTAGTTATTTTGAGGCGGATGCATACGCAAATTGGAAAGGGGCCAGATTACCAACTGAGCAGGAGATGGAAGTGTATTTGACCTCGGGTGATGATCGTTTCTTTGATAAGCCAAGATGCTACAGGCCAGAAAATGAAGGTGCGGATTTTTTTCACCCGACAAAAAGTGACGCACAATTTGGTCAAGTTTGGTGTTGGAGTAAAAGCCATTATTCTGGTTACCCAAGATATAGGCCCTATCAAGGAATGTTAACAGAATACAATGGCAAATTTATGTGTAGTCAGTTTGTTTTAAGAGGTGGATGTGTAGCAACACCGACAAGCCACTATCGCCATAGTTACCGCAACTTTTACGCACCGCACCAGCGTTGGATGTTTTCGGGTATTAGATTAGCTAAGGATATTTAATGACACATTTTAGATTACTGACACAAAATGGGCAGGGGCACGATGCAGATGAAGAGCAACTAGCCATAGAGGTACTTACTGGCCTAACCGCGGAGCCAAAGCACTTATCTGCTAAGTACTTTTATGATGATAAAGGCAGTGAGATTTTTCAAAAGATCACCCAGCATCCAGATTATTATCTAACAAACAAAGAGGTGGAAATTCTCACTCGAATTAGCTGCCAGTTAGCGCATTTAATTGATGAGCAAGAAATAGATATTATTGAACTTGGTGCAGGTGATGGGCATAAGAGCCAGTTGATCATTGATGGGTTTTTAAAAAGTGGGTGTAAAGTAAACTATTACCCCATCGACATCTCAGAAAAAGCGATGGTGATGTTACGAGAAAACATTAGACCAGACAGCAGCTTAGCAATTCATGGTGTTGTAGCTGAGTATTTTGAAGGTTTAAAACTTGTCAGAAGTCAATCATCAAATAGACAGTTGGTTCTGTTTCTGGGCTCGAACATAGGGAACTTTAACCGTGAGCAAAGCCAAGGTTTTTTGAGAAAGTTGTGGATGAGCTTGAGCGCATCTGATTACATATTAACCGGTTACGATTTGAAAAAAGACGTCAATAAACTGACCGCGGCTTATAACGATGGCTCAGGACTGACGGCGCAGTTTAATCTGAATTTATTACATCGTATTAATCAAGAGCTGGGAGGAAACTTTAAGCCTGATAAATTTCAGCACTATGGAATTTATAACCCGGTACTTGGTGCGATGGAAAGTTATGTGCTATCCACCGAAAAGCAAGAAGTTTACATTAAAGCATTGCAACGCGTGTTTCATTTTGATGCTTATGAACCCATACATTTAGAGTACTCGTTTAAATTTACAAAAAAAGATATTGAAGACTTATGCGAGCAAACGGGATTTACATTAGTTCAGAATTTTACCGATGCAAATGAACATTTTATTGATTCATTGTGGCAGGTGACAAAAGAGGTATAGCAGACCTTTAGCTTGCCAACTGCAGCAAATAAATTGTGACTCGAAAAGCGTGTAAAACAAGGTGAAAAAGAAAGGTAAACTTTAGTTTCTGAGAAGGTCAACTTGTATGAGAAGCCACTATATACGGCAAGTGTTTTGCTCAAGAGAATATGTCGGTAATCTCGCATGTGTTCATTTATGTAAGGCGCTGTCTGAATTTAAAGATACAGTATGCCTTCAAGCTGAAGCGCAAAATTATGGCATCTCAGCCACGGCTTTTGTCTTTGTTAACAAAAGTGGGGCGCATTCGATTAGGTGGTTTTCACCCCACTGTGAAATTCAGTTTTGTGGGCATGCAACGCTTGCGGCAGCGGATGTATTGATTTCAATTTTAAATACTTGCCAAGATAGACTGTATTTTGAGTCTAGCAATCGCATAATTTGTGTCACACGACAGGGCGCTGGTAACTACATGATGCATGTATCTTTGTCTGAGCTAAAAGTCAGCAAGCCATCAAAAGTGCTTTTATCGCTGTTTGGTAAACAGCTGACTCACTTTAAAGAAACGGAGTCCTCGGATGGTTATCTGGTTGCGCGGCTGCCGACAAAAAAGAGTGTGGCTGACTTTGATTTTAACGAACTAAAATACAGTCAGCTTACACGTAGGGCATTGATTGTTACGTCGTGTGAGCCACATAACTCAAGGTGCCTGTATTTTAGATATTTTGCCCCTCAATATGGCGTTCGAGAAGATCCTGCAACCGGTTCCGCAGCGCCTATTTTAGCGGCGTTTTGGCAATTACAACCTCATCAAATTTACAGTTGTCATCAACTATCCGCGCAAGGTGCATTCTATCAAATATTACAACGCGACAATGACCTCTGTGTTGTTGCGGATGTAAGTGTACCAAGTCAACACTCTGCTTTATGTAATATTAAATAGTCTAAGCGCGGCAAGTGCCCTGATTATGTACTTGCATTACTTACTCCGTTCATTGATACAATAAATATTTTATTTGTGTAAAGGCGGTCGACAGCAATGTTAAACAGGTTGAAAGGTAAAGGGGCGGGTTAAAACCGCTAAGGCGGAGTCTGGCTAAATAAAGTGAGTTTAATCGCGTTAAGCACGTATCAATTTGAAAAAAAGCCCAGCATGAAAACTGGGCTATTTCGATAATGATTGTCTTATTTAAATCTTACAAGCACCGCCTTCACAGCCATCATCTTCTGCTTCAGGCTTTAATTCATCCTGTGCATCAGCTGCACCGTCTCGAGTATTGTGGTAGTAAAGTGTCTTAACACCAAGTTTGTACGCTGTAAGCAGGTCTTTCAACAACAGTTTCATCGGGACTTTCCCGCCTTCAAACTTCGTCGGGTCGTAGTTTGTGTTCGCCGAAATTGTTTGGTCGATGAACTTTTGCATGATACCAACAAGGCCAAGATAACCATCATTTGAAGGAATATCCCACAGTAATTCGTACTGTTCTTTCAGTTTTTCATACTCTGGTACAACCTGTTTTAAGATGCCGTCTTTACTCGCCTTAACACTAATGTGTCCGCGAGGAGGCTCGATACCATTCGTCGCATTTGAAATCTGTGAAGATGTTTCAGACGGCATCAGTGCAGAAACGGTAGAGTTTCTCATACCGAATTCTTTGATGCTTTCTCTTAGCGCATCCCAATCTAAATGAAGTGGTTCATCACAAATTTTATCGACGTCTTTCTTGTAAGTATCGATAGGCATAATACCTTGCGAGTATGTCGTTTCATTGAACTTAGGACATGCACCGCGTTCTTTCGCAAGCTCATTTGACGCTTTCATCAAGTAGTATTGAATTGCTTCAAACGTTCTGTGTGTTAGCGCATTCGCACTGCCGTCAGAGTACTTCTTACCGTTTTTCGCTAGATAGTATGCAAAGTTAATAACACCAATACCTAACGTACGACGACCCATCGTAGCTGTGTGTGCCGCTGGCACTGGATAATCTTGGAAATCTAGCAGGTTATCAAGCGCACGAACAGCTAGTTCAGCAAGTTCTTCAAGTTCAGATAAATCTTTGATTGCACCTAAGTTGAATGCAGACAGCGTGCACAGTGCAATTTCGCCTTCAGCGTCGTTTACATTGTTCAGAGGCTTAGTTGGTAAAGCGATTTCTAAACAAAGGTTGGATTGTCTGATAGGTGCAACTTTTGAGTCAAACGGGCTGTGTGTATTACAGTGGTCAACGTTTTGTAGGTAAATACGACCTGTGCTCGCACGTTCTTGGGCAAACATAGAGAAAAGTTCAATCGCTTTGATGCGTTTTTTACGAATTGACTCATCTTGCTCATACTTAGTGTACAGCTCTTCAAATAGTTCTTGATCTTCAAAGAACGAATCATACAAACCTGGTGTGTCTGAAGGACTGAACAATGTGATGTAATCGTCTTTTAAAAGGCGCGTGTACATGGTTTTATTGAACTGAACACCATAGTCCAAGTGACGAACTCGGTTTTCTTCAACACCACGGTTGTTTTTAAGAACCAGCAAGTTCTCAACCTCTAGATGCCAAAGTGGATAGAAAAGGGTTGCAGCGCCACCACGCACCCCCCCTTGCGAACAGCTTTTAACAGCAGTTTGGAAGTGTTTATAGAACGGGATGCAGCCCGTGTGGAACGCTTCACCGTTACGAATAGGGCTACCTAGTGCACGGATCCTACCGGCATTCACACCAATACCTGCACGTTGGCTAACATACTTAACGATTGCAGATGACGTCGCATTGATTGAGTCAAGGCTATCATCGCACTCAATCAATACACACGAGCTAAATTGACGTGTTGGTGTACGGACACCCGCCATGATCGGTGTAGGTAATGAGATTTTAAACTGAGACACTGCATCATAAAAACGTTTAATGTAATCAAGGCGAGCATCTTTGCTGTAATCAGAGAATAAACTCGCAGCAACAAGCATATATAAGAACTGAGCGCTCTCGTATATTTCGCCTGTTACACGGTTTTGAACTAGGTACTTTCCTTCCAATTGTTTTACTGCGGCATAGCTAAAAGTCATATCGCGAGCATGGTCAATGTATTCATTAAGTTCATTGAGCTCTTCACGTGTATAGTCTTTCAATAGGTGCTCGTCGTAGCGCTTTTCTTCCACAAGCTTGACAATATGGTCGTATAGGTGTGGTGGCTCAAACTGACCATATGCCTTCTTTCTAAGGTGGAATACTGCTAAGCGAGCGGCCAAGTATTGATAATCTGGCGTATCTTTAGAGATTAAGTCAGCAGCCGCTTTGATGATAGTCTCATGAATGTCTTCAGTACGGATCCCATCATAAAACTGGATGTGAGATTTTAACTCTACTTGAGAGACTGAGACATTATCCAAGCCTTCTGCGGCCCAAGTTATCACACGATGAATTTTATCTAAATCAAGCGGTTCTTTACGACCGTTTCTTTTACTGACAGATAATTGTTGGTTCATAAGCTATGCCTGTATTCCCAAGTTCTATATATTGGTTAGGAAATCACCACTAGATATGGTGCCTATTTGAAAGTGCATCACAAGATAGTGTGGTTATTTGTAATTTGCAATAGAACAAATGAGCCCAGATTGTGGATAACATTGGGATAAATTCTTTGTGTTAGTCTTTACTAACCTACAATTATCCACGATGTCTGAGCCCTTAAAAAAATCAACTTCAATACAAGGATTTTTGTCTTTTTTTGGTAAAAATTCTGAGTGATTTTTTTATGTTCAATTTCGCTCAGTGCTAAGTGTAAGACACAATATGTAGTGTCTCAAATTATAATTTTTCACTATATGTGCGAAATTATATCAATTGGGTGTTCTAAGTTTAGTTCTGCACCCCATGAGATGGCATCCTCTCGTGAAGGGATAAAGCCCCACAGTGCAGAAACTGAACGCATCCGAGCTGCATGGGCAGCCTCAATATCTCTTTGTGCATCGCCGACGTAGAAACATTGCGTCGGATCTACACCTAGCTGCTCGGCTGCTAACAGTAAAGGCTCAGGGTGCGGTTTCGCGACTTTTAATGTATCTCCACATACGACAACGTCTATGTCGGCCAAATCAGGGATCTGTTGTAGAAGGGGCCTTGTTAAGAAGCCTGGTTTATTGGTCATGATGCCCACAGATATATTCATTAATTTGAGTTTTTGCAATAATTCAGCAATGCCGTCAAAACAATGAGAGTGCACCGCAATATTTTGCGCATAACTATCTAAGACTTGTTGTCGAAGCACTTCAACATCGTAATCTTGAAGTGCTTCACCAAATCCCACCTCAAGCAACGCTTTTACTCCATTAGAGATAGCAGGACTATACGCACTTCTAGAGACGGTCGGCCTACTATGAGCGCGCAGCACTTGATTTAATGCGCCACCTAAATCTTCACTTGTATTGAGTAAAGTCCCATCTAAATCGAAAATTACAGCTTCGGTCATGCTAATTTCTCAAAGTGAAGAAGGTAATTCACACTCACGTCATCACTAAGAGTGAATGTTTTGGTAAAGGGGTTATAGCTGATCCCCGCTGAATGACGCACTTTTAAACCGTGTTGCTCTGCCCAGCCGATTAAGGTTGAAGGTCTAATAAACTTGTTATGGTCATGTGTGCCTTCAGGCACCATCTTCAATAACTTTTCAGCAGCAACAACAGCTAACAAATACGCTTTGTGTGTTTTGTTCAAGGTCGAGAAGAAGACACTTGCACCTGGCTTTGCGGCTTTAGCGACTGCACCAATAATTGCAGCAGGATCTGGGACATGCTCTAGCATTTCCATGCAGGTCACAACATCAAATTGTTCAGGGTTTTCATCGGCAAACAACTCTGCGGGTATTTTTTTGTATTCAACAGAAATGCCACTTTCAAGACTATGCAATTTAGCAACGTTCAAGGGCTCTTGCCCCATGTCAATACCCGTAGCTTCTGCACCGAGCTTGGCCATACTTTCGGTCAAAATACCGCCACCACAACCAACATCGAGTACTTTCTTTGCGAAAAGCCCAGTACTTTTGTCATTAATAAAGTCTAGTCGTAGTGGATTGATGTCATGTAGAGGTTTAAATTCACCCTCTGTATCCCACCATCTTTCGGCGATTTCTTCGAATTTCGCGATTTCTTCGTGGTCTACATTTTGATGTTCGGTCATAAAAAGCTTCCTCGTTTATCTGGGCGCATTGTATTGGCTATTTATAAAAATACCAGACATTTTACGACTGCAAATTAGATTTATCTGTGTTAGTATCGGCAGCCGAATAAATAATAACTTAACCCTTTGGCACCAATAGTGTGACATAAAAGGGCAAGACTCTGAAGGAAAGTGGTATCAAATGACTGATCTCGCCAATGAAATCCTCCCAGTCAATATTGAAGATGAATTGAAAAATTCATACCTAGATTACGCGATGAGTGTAATCGTAGGGCGTGCATTGCCAGACGTACGTGACGGTTTGAAGCCCGTTCACCGCCGTGTGCTTTTCGCAATGAACGAATTACGCAATGACTGGAACAAACCATATAAAAAATCAGCTCGTGTAGTCGGTGACGTTATCGGTAAATACCACCCTCATGGTGACAGTGCGGTTTACGACACAATTGTTCGTATGGCTCAGCCTTTCTCTCTTCGCTATATGTTAGTGGATGGTCAAGGTAACTTCGGTTCAGTAGATGGCGACTCTGCAGCTGCGATGCGTTACACCGAAGTTCGAATGGCTAAAATGTCCCATGAACTTTTAGCTGATCTAGAAAAAGAAACGGTAGACTACGTACCTAACTATGACGGTACAGAGCAGATCCCTGATGTTTTACCAACCAAAGTACCTAACCTGTTAGTAAATGGTTCATCTGGTATCGCAGTTGGTATGGCGACCAACATTCCGCCACACAACTTGACTGAAGTGATCAACGGCTGTTTGGCTATCATTCAAAACCCAGACATTACCATTGAAGAGTTAATCGAATATATTCCTGGACCAGATTTCCCTACGGCGGCAATCATCAGCGGTAAAAAGGGGATCGAGCAAGCCTATAAAACTGGCCGCGGTAAAGTGTATATCCGAGCTCGTGCAGAAATCGAAACTGACGAGAAAACCGGTAAAGAAACTATCATCGTCAATGAAATCCCGTACCAAGTTAACAAAGCAAGGTTGATTGAAAAAATCGCTGAGCTGGTAAAGGATAAAAAAGTTGAAGGTATCAGTGCACTGCGCGATGAGTCTGATAAAGACGGAATGCGTATTGTTATTGAAATTAAGCGTGGTGAAGTCGGCGAGGTTGTTCTTAATAACCTTTACGCACAGACTCAGTTACAAACCGTGTTTGGTATGAACATGGTTGCGCTTGATAACAATCAACCTAAGTGTTTCAACCTAAAAGAAATGCTAGAAGCGTTTGTTATCCACCGTCGCGAAGTTGTAACACGTCGCACAGTGTATGATTTACGCAAAGCCAGAGACAGAGCACACACGCTTGAAGGCCTTGCTATTGCACTAGCAAACATCGACCCAATCATTGAGCTAATTCGTAAGTCACCAACGCCATCGGAAGCGAAAGCTGCATTAACAGCACGTGCGTGGGAACTGGGCTCTGTTGCCCCCATGCTTGAACGTGCGGGTGAGCAAAATGTAGCAAGACCTGATTGGTTAGCGGATGAACTTGGGATCAGAGATGGCCAGTATTACCTTTCTGAACAACAAGCACAGGCAATTCTTGATTTACGCCTACATAAACTGACTGGTCTAGAGCATGAAAAGATCTTAGGTGAGTACCAAGAACTACTCGACTTGATCGCAGAGCTACTTCACATTCTTTCATCGCCAGAGCGCTTGATGGAAGTTATCCGTGATGAGCTTGTTGAGATCAAAGAAGCATATGGCGATGAGCGTCGCACAGAAATCACAGCTGCGGCACACGACATCAGCCTAGAAGATCTTATCAACGAAGAAGACGTTGTTGTAACGCTATCTCATGAAGGGTATGTAAAATATCAGCCATTATCTGATTACGAAGCACAGCGTCGAGGTGGTAAAGGTAAAGCAGCGACAAGAATGAAAGATGAAGATTTCATCGAGCGTCTACTTGTTGCTAATACACACGACACAATTCTTTGTTTCTCTACTGCTGGTAGATTGTATTGGTTGAAGGTATATCAATTACCACTGGCATCAAGACAGGCACGTGGTAAGCCAATAGTGAACTTACTGCCGTTAGAAGCCGATGAACGTATCACCACAATTTTGCCAGTTCGTGAATATGAAGAAGACAAATACGTCTTGATGGCAACGGCCAATGGTACAGTTAAGAAAACACCACTGACTGCATACAGCCGTCAGCGTGCAAGCGGTATTATCGCTATCAATTTGAACGAAGGTGATAACCTGATTGGTGCAGATATCACTGATGGTAGCAATGACATCATGCTATTTACCGACCATGGTAAGGTGGTTCGTTTTAACGAGAAGCTGCGTGACTCAGAAACTGGAGAAGTGAAACTAGATCCTGAAACAGGCGAAGAAATGTTAGCGTTACGTCCAATGGGCCGTACAGCAACAGGTGTTCGTGGTATCAAGATGCCAGAGGATGTAAAAGTCGTTTCATTGATTGTACCTAAGAACGATGGCGCAATTTTAACTGTAACCGAAAATGGTTACGGTAAGCGAACACCACTTGAAGAGTACCCGGCGAAGAGCCGTGCAACGCAAGGTGTTGTGTCTATCAAAGTTACTGAGCGTAACGGCAATGTTGTTGGTGCGGTTCAAGTAGAAGACAACAATGAAATCATGCTTATTTCAAACCGCGGTACATTGGTAAGGACACGAGTAAATGAAGTGTCAACGGTTGGACGTAACACGCAAGGTGTTATCCTGATCCGTACCATCGAAGATGAGCAAGTGGTTGGGCTTCAGCGTATTGAAGAAATCGAAGTGGATGACTTTGAAGAAGATGTCATCGACGAGGCGTCAGGTGCTCAAGCACCAGAAAATACACCTGAACAAGACTCAGAAGAATAATAAAAGCGGCTTAGGCCGCTTTTTTATTAAAAAAATTCAATCAAAATAAATTATTTAGCAGATAATTTTGTTTCATCAATCATTGTATTTGATGTAAATTCATAGACTACATATTTAATTGTTCAGCGTGTTTAAACCCGTTGAGCATTTGTCTTACATAACGTCTTTTATTTGGAATGAGGAAAAAATGACCGTTTATAATTTTTGTGCGGGGCCAGCTATGTTGCCTCCAGCTGTAATGGAGAAAGCCCAAGCCGAATTCATTAATTGGCAAGACCTTGGTGTTTCTGTTATGGAAATAAGCCACCGCTCAAAGCCGTTCCTAGCGTTAGCGAAAGAGTGTGAAGCTAGCTTAAGAAGGCTAATGAACATTTCAGATGAGTTCGAAGTACTCTTCATGCATGGCGGTGGTCGTGGCCACTTTGCAGCAGTGCCGCTCAATCTGCACCTAGATGATGCACCTGGTGTCTATGTGGAAAATGGTATTTGGTCTGTTGGCGCAACAAAAGAAGGCGCCAAGTTTACGACCGTCGAGGCTGTAGATATTAGAACCGATGCCAATGGGCAGTTTGATATTTTACCTGTGGAAAAATGGAATTTACCTGAAAAGGCGTCGTTTATTCACTATTGTCCTAATGAAACCATAGACGGCATCGAAATTTTTGATGTGCCGAAGCACTCAACAGCGCCGATTGTTGCGGATATGTCGTCTATGATTTTGTCTCGCGAAATTAATGTGGATGATTTTGACCTTATTTATGCTGGTGCACAAAAGAACATCGGTCCTTCAGGTTTAAGCATAGCGATCGTGCGCAAAACGCTCCTAGAGAGAGAGGGGCTGCCAAAACCCGCGATACTAGACTACGCAATTGAGGCGAAGCAAAATAGTATGTATAACACGCCGCCAACGTATGCGTGGTATTTAGCTGCTGAGGTGTTCAAATACTTGGAATCAATTGGTGGCGTGCCTGCAATGGAAAAACACAACAGGGAAAAGGCAGCGCTTCTGTACGACTATATTGATAGCGCTGAGTTTTACTTCAATAAAGTAGCACCAGATTGTCGTTCTTTAATGAATGTACCTTTCTGGCTTAAAGACGACGCGTTGAACGAAAAATTCTTAGTTCAGGCTGAACAAAATGGCTTAATGGCACTTGAAGGGCACCGCTTTGTAGGTGGTATGCGTGCGAGTATATATAATGCGATGCCGAAAGAAGGTATTGAAGCGCTGATTTCATTCATGAAACGCTTTGCTCAGGAGAACAGCTGATGGAACAACTCCCGCTTAAGCCGATTAAACAGGTGTCTGGTAAGGTAACATTACCCGGTTCGAAAAGTTTATCCAATCGAATATTGTTGCTTGCTGCTTTATGTGATGGTGTGACCGAAGTTACCAATTTATTAGACAGTGATGATATTCGTCATATGCTTGGCGCACTTAAAGAAATGGGTGTGGCAGTGCAACTTAATGAAGATAAAACGGTAGCAACTGTACATGGTACAGGGGGTAAATTGCTCACGCCCGAAGAGCCATTATTCTTAGGTAATGCTGGCACCGCATTTCGTCCTTTAACAGCAGTTTTGGCCGCGACGCAAGGCAAGTTCACTCTAACAGGTGAACCCAGAATGGAAGAAAGGCCAATTGGTCACTTAGTTGACGCCTTAGATGCATTGGGTGCTGACGTAACCTATCTAAAAAATGCGCACTATCCACCGTTGGAAATTGCTGGCAAAAATATTGCTGGTGGCAAAGTGGAAATTGATGGCAGTATTTCAAGCCAATTCTTAACTGCATTACTGATGGCTGCGCCTTTGTTTACAGGAGACAGCGAAATCAACATAGTTGGCGAGCTTGTTTCTAAACCTTATATCGATATCACATTAGGTGTAATGAAGCAGTTTGGTGTGGTTGTTGAACATGATAACTATCAAGTTTTCTATGTGAAAGGGAAACAAGGTTATCAATCCCCTGGAAGCATTATGGTTGAAGGGGACGCGTCGTCAGCGTCATATTTTGTCGCAGCGGCTGCTATTGCGGGTGGAGAGATAGAAATCAATGGCGTTGGTCTATCCAGTGTTCAAGGCGATATCGGATTTGCCAAAGTTATGGAACAAGTGGGCGCCGAAATAGATTGGTTCGACGAAAGGCTAGTTGTTAGAAAAGGGGAGCTTAAAGGCGTTGATATTGATGCCAATGCGATTCCTGATGCGGCCATGACATTGGCAACCGTCGCGCTTTTTGCCGAAGGCAAAACAGCAATCAGAAACATCTACAATTGGCGAGTGAAGGAAACAGACAGGTTATATGCAATGGCTACGGAGTTACGCAAAGTCGGTGCCGAAGTGATTGAGGGAGAGGACTTTATAGAAATAACCCCGCCAACAGAATTTAAGCTTGCAGAAATTGACACGTACAATGATCACAGAATTGCAATGTGTTTCTCGATGGTTGCAGTAGGCGGGAAGCCTATTGTGATTAATGACCCGGGTTGTACTGCAAAAACCTTCCCTACCTACTTTGACGTGCTTGCTTCAATTTCTCAGTTTTAACTATTTAATAGGTGTGCAATCGCACACCTATTACCTGAAAAGAATACAAATGTACAAACAGAACAAAAAGTTACATGTTGATAAGGATCTATTCATGAAACTTGCGTATAATAGGCGCCGATTTATATAAGGTGTGCATTTCAGGAGGTATTAATGCAGGCTGCATTGCCCGTAATCACCGTAGACGGCCCAAGCGGATCTGGCAAAGGAACTGTATGTCGTTTGTTAGCTGAGAAACTAAATTGGGATGTTCTAGACAGTGGTGCAATATACCGCGTGCTATCTATAGCTGTGTTACATCATCAAATTGCGTTAGATAACGAAGAGGCATTGGTGCCACTTGCGGCGAACCTTGATGTTCAATTTATGATTGATAGTGAGACTAAAAAATCTAAAATTGTACTAGAAGGTGAAGATGTCACTAATACGATTCGAAATGAAGAAGTCGGTGCGACTGCATCTAAAATTGCGATGCTTCCTCGTGTTAGAGAAGCACTTTTAAGAAGGCAAAGAGCGTTTAGCACTGAAACCGGCTTAATCGCAGATGGCAGAGATATGGGCACGGTTGTATTTCCTTCAGCAGAACTTAAAATTTATCTAAACGCAAGTGCAGAAGAGCGTGCTAAGAGACGCTTTAATGAGTTGAAGGACAAGGGCCTTGATGTTACACTAGAGGGCCTTTTAGAAGATATTAAAGCTCGTGATGACAGAGATATGAATAGACCAGTTGCGCCTTTAGTGCCAGCACACGATGCTATTCATATTGATACAACGACGCTAGATGCTGAACAGGTGTTCCAACAAGTCTTAAAACTCGTTGATGAAGCTGTTTTAGCGGGAAAACTTCCGAAAGTTAGCTAATTAATTTCATAGCACTGGCAGGGCGGCTGGTGTTTTTTTAACTACCCCATGCAGCATGGTCGCTTATTGGTACATTTATATATGAGACGTATTTAGTATGTCAGAAAATTTTGCGCAGTTATTTGAAGAAAGCCTAAAGGGTTTTGAAGCAGAGCAAGGCTCTATCGTTAAAGGTACTGTTATCTCTATCGAGAACAACATCGTTCTTGTTGATGCTGGCCTTAAGTCTGAAAGTGCAATCCCTGCAGAGCAATTCAAAAATGCTGCTGGTGAACTAGAAGTTGCAGTTGGCGACGAAGTAGACGTAGCACTAGATGCAATCGAAGACGGTTTCGGTGAAACTATCCTTTCTCGTGAGAAAGCGAAGCGTCACGAAGCTTGGATCCGTCTTGAGAAAGCATGTGAAGAGCAAGAGACTGTTATCGGTGTTATCAACGGTAAAGTTAAAGGCGGTTTCACTGTTGAAGTTGATTCAATCCGTGCTTTCCTACCTGGTTCACTTGTTGATGTTCGTCCTGTACGTGACACTGCTCACCTTGAAGGCAAAGAACTTGAGTTCAAAGTTATCAAGCTAGACCAGAAGCGTAACAACGTTGTTGTTTCTCGTCGTGCAGTTATCGAGTCAGAGAACTCTCAAGAGCGTGAAGAACTACTTGCTAACCTTGTTGAAGGTCAAGAAGTTAAAGGTATCGTTAAGAACCTTACAGACTACGGTGCGTTCGTAGATCTAGGTGGTGTTGACGGTCTACTTCACATCACTGATATGGCTTGGAAGCGTGTTAAGCACCCATCTGAGATCGTAAATGTTGGTGACGAAATCGCAGTTAAAGTACTTAAGTTCGACAAAGAGAAAACGCGTGTTTCTCTAGGTCTTAAGCAACTTGGCGAAGATCCTTGGGCAGCAATCGCTGGTCGTTACCCAGAAGGCGCTAAGCTAACTGGTCGCGTTACAAACCTAACTGATTACGGTTGTTTCGTTGAGATCGAAGAAGGCGTTGAAGGCCTAGTTCACGTTTCAGAAATGGACTGGACTAACAAGAACATCCACCCTTCAAAAGTTGTTTCACTAGGTGATACTGTTGAAGTTATGGTTCTTGAAATCGACGAAGAGCGTCGTCGTATTTCTCTAGGTCTTAAGCAGTGTAAAGCTAACCCTTGGCAGGAATTTGCTCGTCTACAGAACAAAGGCGACCAAGTTACTGGTAAGATCAAGTCAATCACTGACTTCGGTATCTTCATCGGTCTTGAAGGCGGCATCGACGGCCTTGTACACCTTTCTGATATCTCTTGGAACACTCCAGGCGAAGAAGCTGTACGTGAGTACAAGAAAGGCGACGAGATCACTGCAATCGTTCTTCAGGTTGACCCAGAGCGTGAGCGTATCTCACTAGGCGTTAAGCAAATCGAAGCTGATCCTTTCAATAACTACCTAGACGCAAACAAAAAAGGTGCTATTGTTAAAGGTAAAGTGACTGAAGTTGACGCGAAAGGCGCAACTGTAGAGCTAGCTGAAGGCGTTGAAGGTTACATCCGTGTTGCTGACATCGCTCAAGAGCGCGTAGAAGATGCAACTTCTGTTGTTTCTGAAGGTGACGAAGTAGAAGCTAAATTTGTAGGTGTTGACCGTAAGAACCGTGCGATCAGCCTATCTGTTAAAGCTATCTTCGAAGCTGAAGAGAAAGAAGCGCTAGAAAAGCTTAAGAAAGAAGAGCCTGCATTTGAAAATGCAATGGCAGCGGCTTTCAAAAACGCTCAAAAAGACTAATTTTTAAAGTCTAAACAAGAAGGGCACTTTTGCCCTTCTTTTTTACCTTAAGGAAACGTTATGACAAAGTCTGAATTAATAGAAAAACTTGCTGAACAGCATGCGCATGTTCCTGTTAAAGATGTAGAAAATGCAGTAAAAGAAGTTTTAGAACAAATGGCGGGTTCACTGTCTGGCTCAGATAGAATTGAAATCCGTGGCTTTGGCAGTTTCTCTCTTCATTATCGTTCACCTAGGACGGGCCGCAATCCTAAAACTGGTGAAACAGTGGAGTTAGACGGTAAATATGTACCACACTTCAAGCCTGGTAAAGAGTTAAGAGATCGCGTTAACGCTAGTATTGAAGGCTAATTGGAGAAACCTAGTTTGGTTCGAGTTGTAAAAAAAGGACTATTGTTAGTGTTGCTGTTAGTGGCTTTTGTTGTAGGCACACAAAACCCTAATCTTGTGCAGGTAAACTTTATTGTTGCCAGTGCCAAAATGCCGTTAGCGACACTTTTAAGCATATGTCTTTTTACTGGTATTTTGGTAGGACTTTTGTTTAACCTAACCACTTTGGTAAGACTTAAACAAAAAAATCGTCAATTACATAAGGCTAACAACTTACTACTGACTAAAAATCAAAGCCAGTCATGATAGAGCTTTTGTTCTTGTTGCTTCCTGTTGCTGCAGCCTATGGTTATGTAATGGGCAAAAATAGTGCTAAAAATTTAGCGCACGAGCAAAATAGAAAAATCACATCCGAATATAGCAAAGGCCTAAAATTTCTTCTAGATCGTGAAGAAGACCAAGGACTTGAGCACCTGATTCAACTACTCGAAGTCTCCGCAGACTCTGTTGAGCATTATTTGACTCTTGCGACGTTGTTTAGAAAGCGTGGGGAGTTAGATAGAGCAATTAAAATTCATGAATTACTTATCGAGCAACCTAACTTAGACACTGAACTAGTTAAGTCTTGTCGACTGGAGTTAGCGCAAGATTATGTGATGGCTGGACTACTTGATAGTGCCGAATCTAACCTTGTTGTACTTATCAAAGCGGGCTTTGAAGACGCGCGAGAGCCAATAATTCAACTTTACTCTCAAACGCGAGATTGGGAGAAGGGAATCAACATGTATGAGGCTTATTCAGATCTATTTGTTGATAAGAACAGTTGTTCAGCAATTGCCAATTTTTATTGCGAAGCTGCATTAGACTCATGTGACCTACTTTTATTCGATAAAGCAACCAAATTGGCTCATCAGGCCATTAGGCCACTTTATGAGTTAGGTTTAGATGCTTATAATCGACAAGACAATGTAAAAGCGATTTACTATTGGCGCAAATTGCTTTCAGAATACCCACAAATTTCCCCCCTTGTCATTAATGATCTACAAACCTGCTATAAATCTTTGAATATTGCGCTTGAGTATTACGAATTAATTGAAGAGTTATTACCAACTAGTGGCGTGACTGTCAAAATTAAGCATTGCCAAGGACTTGTTGAAGCAGGGGATACCATGGCGGCCATAGAGTTTCTAACAGATAGCTTGAAAAGAGAGCCATCTATTAGAGGCTTTAGTTACTTGCTCCAATTGCTAAGTTCTAAAAACGCTAAAATACAGGATGTACTGAGTGAAATTGATCACTTGGTTACTTCATACATCGCGACGAAACCCGACTACCAGTGTCATAAATGTGGCTTTACCAGCCATAAGCTATACTGGTTGTGCCCATCTTGTAAAACATGGGAGTCGGTCGTTCCTAATCGTGGTTTAGATGGATACTAATATTCATTGACTCTTTTGAACAAAAGTAAGGTAATTATGTCAAACATTGAACTAAAAAAAGTGCTAATTGCGTTGGATTATGATGACGAAGGTGCGGCATTAGAATTTGTTTCTCAGCTGTCTCCAAATGAGTGTCGTCTTAAAGTTGGCAAAGAGATGTTTACCTACTTTGGGCCTCAATTCGTAAAAAAGCTTGTCGACCTTGGTTTTGACGTTTTTCTAGACTTGAAATTTCATGATATTCCAAACACGGTCGCTAAAGCAGTGACTGCTGCCGCTGAATTGGGCGTATGGATGGTGAATGTGCATGCCAGTGGTGGAACAGAAATGATGAGTAAGGCTAAACAAGCCCTAGCTCAGTACGGTGAAAAAGCCCCTCTGTTGATTGCTGTTACTGTTTTAACCAGCATGGATCAGGCTCAGTTGAGCAAGTTAGGTGTTGAGAAAACACCTCAAGAACAAGTTCTTTACTTGGCTAAGCTTGCTAAAGAATCAGGTCTTGATGGTGTTGTTTGTTCTGCGCAAGAAGCTGAGACTTTAAAAGCGGAGCTGGGTACTGAATTTAAATTAATTACACCTGGCATTCGCCCTGCGGGCAGCGATGCAGGAGATCAAAAGCGCATCATGACGCCCGAAAAAGCAATTGCAGCGGGCAGTGATTATTTAGTTGTTGGTCGTCCAATTACTCAGGCTGATAACCCCGCACAAGCACTCAGAGCAATTAACTCAAGTATCGCTTAATCATATCTTTATATAATGCCAGTATGTGATAGGGCGTACTGGCATTTTCACTTCTGTGCATTTCTTCAATTTTCGTCAGCAACTAATCTAAACACGCTTTTTTTACGTATTGAGCATTGTTCAATAGGTTTATCAAAAAGGGTATGGCTGAGTAATGAAAACGGGCCTCTACTGGTTTACAGACGATCTTCGCTTACAAGACAATATTTCGTTAAATGCCACACTGTACGCGTGCGATGAGGTTTTATTTGTTTATGTGTTAGATGAACGTTTATTGAAGCCTACTAATTATAATCATGCACAGCTGGGCACCTGCAAATTACAGTTTATAAAGGAGTCTTTGTTAGATTTGTCAGAGCAGTTGCAGCAGCTCGGGTATGAGTTGCTCGTGCTAAGAGGAAAGCCCAACGATGTTGTAAAAGAGATAGTCCATACGTTGAGTATCGATGTAATTGGTTGTCATAATTCTACTGGATTTTATGAGAGGAAAGGTCTACAAAAACTGACCGAGCAGCTTCCTAAAATACGATTTATATCTCAAAACAATAATTTATTGTTTGGTCATAAACAAATAGACAGTAATGCGCTGACTGGCTCATTTTCTAAGTTTCGTAAGAAAACGGCACACACTGTTGTGTACGAGCCAGTTGATAGTGTGCTCTCTGACACGCTTCCCATGCCAGTAAATAGTAAAACAGTCGAGTTAAGGAGCTGGGAATTTAGAGCTGGGCATTCTGAGCACGGTGTCGCCTCAAATTTTAGAGGCGGGGAGTTAGAAGCGCTGAATGCGATAGAAAGCTATTTCTCAGGTGAAGCTGCATCGCGTTACAAAGAAACACGCAATGAACTAGATGGATACGACAACTCAACTAAATTTAGTCCCTATCTCGCGCTGGGCAATATATCGCCAAGGCAGATAGTAGAAAGTTTGAAGTGTTATGAACACAAACATGGCGCAAATGACTCAACCTATTGGATTTTTTTCGAATTGCTGTGGAGAGAGTTTTTTCATCACAAGGCGATGATAAAAGGCAGCAAATTGTTCGCGTTTTCTGGAGAAACACACAAACGTCCTTTAACAACATACTATCCACAGCGGTTTCTGAGTTGGTGCAATGGAGAAACCCCCTTTGCATTAGTGAATGCCCTAATGCGAGAGCTCAATGCGACAGGCTACATGTCAAATCGCGGAAGACAAATAGTGGCGAGTTGCTTGGTCAATGAGTTTCAAGTTGATTGGCGCTATGGCGCCGCTTACTTTCAGCAACAGTTAATAGACCATGACGTCGCTTCAAATTGGGGGAATTGGCAGTATATAGCAGGGGTTGGTGACGATCCAAGGGGCGGGAGGCACTTTAACATCGACAAGCAAACTCAATTTTATGACCCAAGAGGAGAGTTTACTCGTAAGTGGCTGTCAAATGAGCCAGTAGTCAGCAGCGAAGTAGATATGGTCGATTGGCCTCAAGAAGGGTAATGGCGTGGCTGTTAATCTAGTGTGGTTGAAAAGAGACTTGAGATTGGCTGACAATCAGGCTTTGTTCCATGCCGCTACGAATGGTAACCCTGTTCTTCTAATGTACTGTTTTGAGCCGACCGTTTTGCGCGACAAACACACTTCTAAGCGGCATTTAACATTTATTGCACAGTCTTTGGTAGATATCAAAATGCGGCTTCCTGACGGCGCTTTGTATTGTGCATATGGTGATTGCCTAGAGGTGCTTGAACAATTGAGCCAAGTTATCGAAATTGCAGAGATTTATAGTCATCAGGAGGTTGGGTTAGGGTACACCTATGCGCGGGATAAGCAGGTTGCAAAATGGTGTAGCTCAAAAAATATTACGTGGCATGAATTTCCGCACGGTGCTGTCATCAGAGGGCTCCAGAATAGAACTAACTGGGATGAAAACTGGCAAGCGGTGATGCGAAGCAAAACTTTAAATGCTGACATCGAACATATGCGTTTTTTTACGCAAAAGGAAATGTTGACGAATCATGTGGATTTGCAGTTTTTTATTCAATCTCAAGATTGTAGCGTTTTTCAAGCGGGTGGAGAAAGTCTCGGGTGGCAAACACTCAACTCTTTCTTTGACGTCAGAGGCAGAGAGTACGCTTTTTCTTTGTCCAACCCTGACACCGCACTGCAACATTGCTCAAGGCTGTCTACTTATCTTGCGTGGGGCAACCTAAGTTTACGTCAGGTCTATCAACAAGTGTTCAAAAATTGGAATAAGCCACATTGGCGAAGGTCGTTGGTTGCATTTACCTCAAGGCTGCATTGGCACTGCCATTTTATCCAAAAATTCGAAAGTGAATGTGACATGGAGTTTAGGTGTGTCAATCGTGCTTACGAGAAAATGCCAAGAGTGACGGGCAAAGAAGGGCAACAAAGGCTGGAAGCATGGAAAAGTGGGCATACTGGTGTGCCGATGGTTGATGCATGTATGAGAAGTTTGATTGCAACGGGTTACCTTAATTTTCGTATGAGAGCGATGTTAGTCAGCTTCTTATGCCATCATTTAGCGATAGATTGGCGCGCAGGTGTGACCCATTTAGCAAGGGTATTTCTGGATTTTGAACCAGGCATCCACTATAGCCAATTCCAAATGCAGGCCGGAGTGACTGGCATCAACACGATTCGCATCTACAATCCAGTTAAACAGGGAGAAGACAAAGACCCAACAGGCCAGTTTGTTAAAAAGTGGGTTCCAGAACTTGCAAACGTCCCAGCACCGCTTGTACACAGCCCCTGGTCGCTAACCGAGATGGAGCAGATGATGTATGGGATTGAGTTGGGGGTTGATTATCCCTTGCCCGTAGTGGACCTCAAAGATAGCTATACAAAAGCACAGGCATTATTGTGGCAATGGAAAAAGCGCGCAGACGTTGCTCGTGAGTCCAAACGCGTATTGTCTGTTCATGTTAGGTAACCACCATGCATAAAAAGCTTAATTTACCAACGAAAGAGTGTGTCGTTTGCCAAAAATCGTTTACCTGGCGAAAAAAGTGGCAAAGAGATTGGGAAAACGTGAAGTATTGCTCTAAGCGGTGTGCTTCGAAGCGTAAAAAAGGGGAATAAGTAATGGTGCATGCCTATAAAACACTGCGGCTAATACTGGGCGATCAGTTGAATGCTAGTCACTCTTGGTATACTTGTAAAAATGATGACACCTTATACGTGATAGCGGAGTTACACCAAGAAACAAGTTACGTAAAACACCATGTGCAGAAAGTTTGCGCGTTTTTTGCTGCCATGCATGCTTTTAGTCAAGCATTATCGAAAGCGGGGCATCATGTCACATATTTAACGTTGGATGAGACACAGCATTTTTCCCATCTACCTAGCTTATTGGCAGATCTAATAGAGAAACATCATATCACGTTGTTTGAATACCAATTACCGGATGAATACAGACTCCGTTGTCAATTGAGTGATTTTCAAAATGAAATAAAAGTTGCCTCAAATGTATATGAAACAGAGCACTTTTACCTTTCTGACAACGAGATAAGTCGTTACTTCACCCGAGGAAAAAAACATCGGTTAGAAGCATTTTACAGAAAAATGCGAACACGGTTTAATGTTTTAATGGAAGAAGGTCAGCCTATTGGTGGTGAATGGAATTACGACAGTAATAACCGAAACAAACTGAAGCAAAAAGATTTATCTATCATCCCCGAACCTTTGATGTTTGACAATGATGTCAGTGAAATTGAAAAGCGGCTTAAACGGCATAAAGTAGACACATTTGGAGCATATCATGCACAGCTACTTTGGCCGGTAAATAGACAGCAGGCGAGGGAGCTGGTGAGGGCATTTTGCGAGACACAGCTGTCAAAATTTGGTTTTTTTCAAGATGCGATGACCTGCAAAGCGGATGACCTGTATACTAAAAAGCAATGGAGTCTGTATCACTCTAGGTTGTCATTTGCGTTAAATAGCAAAATAATCAGCCCCGCCTATGTCGTTGATACCGTTATTAGTTACTATCATAACCACGCAAATGAGATTGATATTGCGCAGATTGAGGGATTTGTTCGCCAGATTATAGGTTGGCGAGAATTTGTGCG
Organism: Pseudoalteromonas sp. SMS1; assembly: GCF_021530565.1. GTDB lineage: Bacteria > Pseudomonadota > Gammaproteobacteria > Enterobacterales > Alteromonadaceae > Pseudoalteromonas. Next base: position 110,149 of record NZ_JAKGBI010000019.1, on the reverse strand, counting down.
TGGCATTTATTGGGTGAATATGCCTGAATATGCACAGCTAAATGAACTCCAAGCAAAGCGCAATTTACCGCATTGGTTTTGGAGCGGCGAAACAAAAATGAATTGCCAAAAACACGCCGTTAAACAATCTCTAGATTATGCCTATGCTCACCATATACAAAGACTGATGGTAACAGGTAATTTTTGTTTAATAGCTGGTATTGACCCAAAACACGTAGATGATTGGTACCTAGGTGTTTACATAGATGCTATAGAGTGGGTCGAAATGCCAAACACAAGAGGTATGAGCCAGTTCGCTGATGGTGGCATAGTTGGGTCAAAAGCGTATGCATCAAGCGGGAACTACATCAATAAAATGAGTGACTATTGCGCTGATTGTCAATACGACATCAAATCTGTCGATGGTCATAAAGCATGTCCAATGAACTCGTTATACTGGCATTTTATGAGCGAAAATGAAGAGAAATTTTCAAATAACCCACGCAATAAGATGATTTACGCAAGCTGGCGTAAAAAACAGCCTGAGCAAAGAGAAAGCATCCTTGAAAAGGCACGATTTTACCTCGGCTCTTTAGATGATTTGTAATTATTGATGTTCGAAGTAAATTCTATAAGTACTTGACCAAATTGGAAAATCGACGTTTGTCATGTAACAGATGAAGTCTTCTATATTGGTATCGCTCACCTCTAATAAGTATCTCAGCTTGTCGACTTGTTTTTGGTCTAGCTGAATATGGGCAAAATTGTTTTCTACAGACGTGACGCTAAGGTTCGGAAATTCAGGAAATCGTTCTGTCCACATATCGCTTGCTCTTAATTTACCTTCTTCTACTTTTTGATTGTTGTGGTAACAGCCGATATTCACTGTGCTACAACGATCTATTTGTTTTTCTAGCAGTACCATCATGGTGAGTTTTTTGACAGGGTTTTTTATTGATAGGCTCGTAGAACTGCAAGGACTATTCTGATTGAGCGGGTTCACCACCTCATCTGGGTTATTAAACACAAAGGTGACATCGCAGTTGTGTTTAGGTAAAGGGTCGAAAACAAGCCCTGAATTGCTGGGAGAGTATGTACTAAAGGAGGCAAGAAATCCGGTTGTCGAATGCTCTTTAGATACACCTAACGTAAATGCTTGCGAATCGAGTTTACTTTGATGCGTAATATTAAGTGGGGGTTCGAAGTCATCAGGGTGTGGGTGAGTGTAAAACTGTACAAATGGCACTGCCCCCGGCTCTCTCTGAATGCCCGATTTACTAATCAGTGCTGTTTCTTGTAAGTACCTTGGATCGTTCTTATTCTGACGCAAAATATAGATACAAAAAACTTCATCAACACTGAATTTTAAGAGCGCTTTCGCTGCATAATACAATTGTGCTTTTTTGTCTTGCTCTTGAGGGTGAATTTGGGGGGTTTTTATTTCATCTAAGATTAAGCGCTTGAGTTGAGCATGGCTTTTGGCATGCCTTCTCAAACACTGGCTAAACAAGGTTACCACTTGATTTAGCTGGCCTAATAAAGAGGCTGATAAATATGGTGTTACTTTTTCTATTAAAAGCGAGAGTGCTTGTGTGCCGGGCAGCTCAATTAATACCTTTAGCCCATTACTTGCTTTGCAGGCTGCAAAAAAACGTTGGCTATTTGAGCGATTATAATCCAGAAACTTTGAAAATCCGCCAATGGAGTGCGCACTGTTGTCCAAACTCGCTTGGACAGCAATAAACGTTTTTTGTATGCGTTCACCCAAGCGAGTTAACTCAGTCTTTTCTTCTTGATTCAGTCCCATGCTCTAAAAAACGTTCTCTTTCACATTTTTCCTTAGATTACATGGGACTGAAGGGTTTTTAAAGTATTCAGTGAATTAATTTGTACTTATATTAGTTACATGCACCTAAGTGCTTCCATGGACCCCAAGGGCCGGATTGAGCTGGATCTTCACCCTGTACCCACCAGTTCGCTTCATATACATTGTTATTATGAGCGACACTGTCACCTTTTAGATAGACAGCACTTGGTGACCAAGCTGGTAGCCCATTACAACCAGTTGAATCGTCGTTCACTGTGACTGTTTTACTTATACTGTCTGAGTTGCCATCTCTATCGCTGGCAACTAACGTGATGGTGTATTGCCCAGATTGCCTATACGTATGTTTGGGGGAATGCTCTGTACTGGATGTACCATCGCCAAAGTTCCATGATACACTCGAACTGCCCGTACTTGTGTTCTGAAGTGAGACGCTTAATCCACTAGTGGAAAAAGAGAAATCCGCTTTCACGTCGTTCGAACCATCACAATCAGCGCCTTTACGCCAAACGTTACTATACAGGTCCGGTTGTGCGCCTTGTGACCACCATATAGCCTCATAGACAGCACCATTGAATGACACTTGCTCTCCAGGTGCATAGCTTTTTTGAGCATCCCAAGTTGGTGCGCAATTCGGAGGCGTACCTACGTTCACGACTTTTGATATCGTATCCGTTTGATTGTTGGTATCTGTTACTGTCAATGAAACATTGAAGTTACCTGTTCCGCCGTAGTCAAAGCTTGGATTGGGTACAGAAGATGTTTCGTTCCCTTGTCCAAAACGCCATTGATACTGAGTGATGCCATTGTCGTCACTAGATTGGCTTGTGAAACTGACTGTGGTGCCATTCACTGAATATGTAAAGTTTGCAGTGGGTGGATTGTCTGTTGGTATATCTCCAATCCCTGTTTTTTGCTTAATCCAGTCAAGATAGCTTGTGGTGCGTGTAAACGCAGTCGCACCCTGACATGCTATCCCCCAACTTACTGTGCCAATGCTATAGAAATCGTTGCCGACTTTGACAGCATATGGACCACCACTGTCTCCGTTACACGCTGAACGGCCACCTTCACCACCACCGCAGATCACAGAACCAGGAATAGAAAAGTTTAATAATGAGCTACAGCTACTATTGCTGATAACAGGTAACTCTGCCTCTCGTAAAACATCGCTAGGGCGTCCTCGATTGGTAGTAAGCCCCCAGCCAGAAACCGTTACATAATCACCGACATTCGCATATTGAGACTCAATGGCTGTAGTGGGGAGTTTTGCTGGTGTGTACTGACTTGGCGCGGGAGAGGCCAGTTTGAGCAGTGCAATATCATAGCCGGAACGAATCCCATTCGCACCACGCCATCGTTCGTGATTAATAATCTGAGATACCCTTAAGGTTTGCCCATCTCCTCGGCTGATAGAGTGGGCGCCAATACGCACTGTTAGACTGTTTGTAGAAGCACTATCTAGGCAGTGGGCTGCGGTCAAAACCCAGTTTGGGCTGATCAATGTGCCGCCGCATCCTTGCCGACCGTTCATTAGCAGTGCAACTTGGTATGGTCTTGAATATGCTGGTGTTTCAATTCCTCCTACGACGCTTGGGGTAACGTCAGTAACAGGGGTTGCATGCCCATATACACTGACGGCTGCAATTGCAGAGAGTAAAAATTTAACCTTTATCATGATGTATCTTTCCTTTAATAGCTTGAAAATAAGCAGTAATAGAAATAATCTTAGATACACCTTAAGTTCAAGGGGTGAGCGAAAATTAACCACTGGTAAGAGCACTTACTTTTGTTAAACCGTAGGGAGTAGAGAGTTGTTTTCCATCATATTTTGGTGTAACAAAAAATTTACACTGATTTTTGATGGTGGTGAATTATGTAAAACATAATTTATTGAAGTTTAATTCTAAAAAGCGGACTATTTAGCCCGCTTTAAGTATGTTTTCAGTGCGAAACCCTAAAAGTCATAGCGCAAAGAAAGCTTCCAGTTTCTTGGCTCCCCCCAAGTTACTGAACCGTCCCAAGTGGAAATAGCATTGTGATAACTTTTATCGAACAGGTTGTCTATATTCAGAGAAACACTCAATTGCTCAGTTACATCATAGCGTGCCATTAAGTTAAAAAGAGTGATTGAACCATGGTCACGTCTTTCTCGTTCAGGAATATTACCATATACCAACTCACCCCAAGGGGCTGTAAATTCATCGTAAACACCGGTTGGTCTTACGCTATTAACCCAATAGCCATCTTTCCAGTTCACTCCTAAACCTATGGTTAAATTTTCAATTAAGTCAGTAGGTTGATAGGTTGTGTACAAGTTAAATAGTTGCTTAGGTACCTCTGTTTTTAGTTGATTTCCCTGTTGATCTTCAGACTTGGCGTACGAGTAGCCTGTGTAAATATTTAAACCAGGAAACACTTCTCCACTCAATTCTACTTCGAGTCCTCGAGTCTGCGCATCATCTACTAAGATAGTCGCCGTATTGCCTTCGGGTGTTGGTTGATTAACAGATGGGTCTTTCACCGCGAGGTTTTTCTTGTTGCTTTCAAAAACAGCGAAAGAGAAGTTCAGTAATCCAAGTTCAGCTTTGAAACCTGCTTCTATGCTGTCTCCAACAATCGGCTTTTGCAAATTGTCATTTTTATCATATTTATTTTGAGGCTCAAAGGCGTCTGAATAACTGGCATAAATACTATAATCATCGCCAAGATCATAAATAATACCAGCATATGGCGTTATTTCGTTATCAACTTTAAAACCACTCTTTTTGTTGTAATCAATGGTATTGGTAGTTTTATCCGTGCCGTAATTTATCACTTCCCAATTGGTAAGCCTCGCGCCAATAATCGTTTTCAAATTGTCAGTTAGCGATAAACGCGTTGCGATGTAAGCACCACTACTCTTGTGATTAGTTAACTTATTCGGGTCTTTGTCTTCGAATGAATAGTGAGGTATATCACCTGTCCAAGTGTAATAATTCACTTTTGAAATATCGCCGAGTGTGACTTCATTTTGCTTGTGTGTGTTACCGATATTAGTTCTATCGCGATCAAAATTATTAAAACCAATAATTAGGTCGTGTTCTTGCCCCAATAGCTCAAAACCACCTTGAATATTGATATCAAATGTTTTTTGAACATCTTCTGAGCTACTTATCACCGCACTGAAGTTATGATCCAGTTTTGTAGACCCATCTTGATTGTAGTAATCAAAGTCAGCGGGGTAGATAAAAAACAGTTTACCACCTTGCATATCTATGGTGTTGTATGTCGCAATTGCATTTAGCTGCCACCCATTCTCAAAGCCGTGGCTGACAGAAGTAAAATAGGTTTTTTCTTCCAACGGCCAGGTACTATTTTGCGCGGTTAAACCTGTGTCGCTTCTTTTGGCATTGAACAATGTTCCATCGGCAAAATAATAAGGTGCTGCATGTGAATTGATAACGCCTCGCGAAGCCGTATCAGCATATTCGTATCCAATTCGAAGTAAAGTTGACTCAGTGACATCAGCTTCGGCGGTCATATAGATAGACGTTTTCTCTTGCCCATATCTATCTACAAATGAGTCTTTGTCATAATGTGCGGCAGCGATGCGGCCTCGAATACTGCCCTCAATACTCAATGGGGCTGAGATATCTAACTCAACTCGATTATTGTTCCATCGTCCTGTGGTCACACCGACATAACCATCAAATTCTTTGCTTATTGCACGCTTTCTCACAAGGTTAACTGTTGCGGTCGGAGAGCCCACACCAGTCATTAGACCATTTGCGCCACGTAATATTTCTACGCGTTCGTATGCGATGGCGTCTCCGTTGACGTCAGCTCGTCTACCACCTGGAAATTGTTGTACGCCATCGATTTGGATCAGATTGACGGCGTCACCGCGTACGATGAATTGTGGACGATCATGACTTCGAGAATTGCTTGCATAAACGCCGGTGGTGTGTTGCAAAATATCTTTGATATTAACTGATTTCCAATCCTCTAACTGTTGTTGTGTTATGACTGAGACCGACTGTGGTGTTTCCTTCAAAGACAAAATCATTTTTGTTGCAGATTTGGTTGCTGCATCTGAGTAATTGCCAATTGTTGATGCAGTTACATAAATACGCTCAATGTCATTTGCTGATTGTTCGCCTACCGATTTTTGACTCGTATCGGCCAAACTATGTGAGCAAGTAAATACTGAAGTGAGTGCAAGCGCTAAAGGAGCAAGGCGAAGCGTGGGGCGTTTTTTTAACGAAGCGTGCAAATTAGAATTGTCCATAAAATCCTATTCCAGAAAAACAAAAAACTGTATGAATACAGTGCAACCATGGGCAGTTAAATGGGCTGGTAAAAATTAGAGTAAATGTACCATACCAGGTCCGTAACTGATAATGGTTTGCATTATCGTTGTGAGAGGTGTGAAGTCAAGGTCTTTCAATCGGGTTTTAAGAAATAATTAATAGATATTAAGTTTTTAATAAATATCACTTTTTTTAGTTAAATTTTGTTTTTTTTAAATCGTCTAATTACATCTGTTGTGTAAAACTGCTGCTAAAATCCGGTTTAATTTTTCAAAAAGCGGTTGTTGGATGGGGTAGGAGAGAAACAGCGCAGGAAATTATTCATTAATTCGGGTTTTTTTGGTTGTTTTTTGAACTCTCTTTGTTAGTCTTGTAGTGCTACTTTATATAGTACCTAAAATATTACCTAACAATAATTATAAGAAGATAGGCTATGGGAGATCTTTTTCTAAAGCAACGTGAAAATTGGTGGGTGTGGGTCGCATGGGGTATCGTGGGGCTTGTTTTAAGCAAGCTGTTGTTGTCGGTATTAAGTAACACATGGTGGGTTTTGTTGGTGCCCGTGTTGATATTACTGATTTTGACTGCTTGGATGAACTTTAATCGCCGGTTTGATTTTATGAGAGCACTGAAGATATTTCTACTCGTTGGTGTTATCTCTATGTTACCGCTCTTTGAACAACGGTGGCATAGCTGGGAGCAGTTAACACATATTGTTGTTGATTCGGGCACTCTATTAATTTCTTTATTAATGGTATGCGTTTTGTGTGCTTTATTGGCAAGAAGACCGAAACAATATTACTAGGCATAGTCAGCGCTACGATAATTGTGAAATAGTCAAAAAAGTACTTTACATAGATATTAAATGCACTTATCATGCGCGCCAATAACGGAGAGATGGCTGAGTGGTTGAAAGCACCGGTCTTGAAAACCGGCATACGTTAATAGCGTATCTAGGGTTCAAATCCCTATCTCTCCGCCACCTCATTCCCAAAACCGCCTATCGGCGGTTTTTTTCGTTAGGAGAGTTCAATGGCCCAAAATGTTGTTAAGCATTGTTCACTATGGATTGTCTTTAGTTTTTTCTATTTAAGCGGTCTACAAATGGCGGTAATTATGTCTATTGATGGACAATCAGAGCCGACACTTTGGCAAACATTGCTTTATACGTTTTTTTATAATGCATTGATTGGACATCTGGTTACAAAATATGAAAAGTTGTGGCCTTTCTTGGCTTCAATTGTGATTTCTCTTTTTGGTATTTTGGGTTTCGGTGTATTTTTTGGTGACAAACTAGCTGGATACAGCCACGAACTTCTCATCGGCTTGGTACTTTCCTTACCTTTTGCGACTTTCTTAGTAAAAGAGCTCAAATCACGTCATCAAGATCAAAACGCTTAATTTCTTTTTCAATTTAAAGGGCATCGTTTTTAATGGTGCCCTATAAGTTCAGTTTTCTCTATGCTACACTGCGCGTCCTTTTAAGCTGATAAATAAAGTGAATTTGAAATGTCAGATTTATTCAATACGGACGCAGGTAAAGCGAGCTATGGTATCGGTCTACAAATGGGTGAGCAGTTAAAAGCTAATCCTTTTGAAGGTCTTGATTTAAACGCAGTATTTGAAGGCATGAAAGATGCCTACACTGGCGGTGAATTCCGCGTTGAGATCCCAGAGATCCAAGCTGCTTTTGAAAAAATTAACAGCGAAATCCAAGCTCGTCGTGAAGAAGAAGCTAAAGTACTCGCTGCAGAAGGTACGGCATTCTTAGAAGAAAATGCAAAACGTACAGAAGTGACTGTGACTGAATCAGGTTTACAGTACGAAGTAATTACGACGGGTGAAGGCGACAAGCCAGCTGCTGATTCTACAGTACGCGTACATTACCACGGCACACTAATTAACGGCACTGTGTTTGATAGTTCATACGACCGTGGTCAACCAGCTGAATTCCCAGTAAATGGCGTAATCAAAGGCTGGACTGAAGCATTACAGCTTATGACTGCTGGTTCAAAATTACGTTTATACATCCCACACGATCTTGCATATGGTGAGCGTGGAGCAGGTGCATCAATCGCGCCTTACTCAACGTTAATCTTTGATGTTGAGTTACTAGAAATTCTTTAATTAAAAGCCTGCTTTTAATTAACATAAATACCCAGTTTTAACTGGGTATTTTTTTACTGATCAAAAAATGCATAGAGTTGTGACAGCGCATCTTTCTGCTCAGCGCCTTGTGCGGAAAATTCTAAACCATAATACGTGTATTCGTTATCTCTATTTTCTTTTCGAACCACACGTGCGGTGAGCTTCATTGGAGATTGATCCATATAGTCTTTATAGTTCTTTTTGGGTAAATACATGACTAATATGACCGTCGAGTCAATATCAAGTTCTTGATTTAGTTGCCTGCTGAGTCTAATACCACAGCCAACGCAACTAAGCTCTCGGGTGATAGTCGAGTAGTCCTTATCATCCTGCGTAATTTTAATTTTTACTTTGGCCTCGAGTCTATCAGAGCGCCTTTTGTCATGTTTTTTCTGTACTAATTCATCATCTTCATCAAAATGAAACCCGTCCATTAGGCTATTTACAAGTTCAGAAGTTTGATATAAATCCCCGCCAATCATTGAGACCATTTGCGCCTTTTCTGCATTTTGCTGCAAGGAGGAGAATAAGTGCTGAAGCTTTATCTGCATTTCAAGCATTTGATTACTTTGCTCATCAGAACGGTGTGCGATTTGTTCATTGGCATCGATGATACTTTCTATGGTAGTTGTCATCGCTCTCAGTGCTTGCCCACTTTCGTCAGAGCGGGTTTTACTGACATCGACTTGATGAATAATATCTGTCATTAACCTGATCACATCGCCAACTTTATTGGTGAGCTGAGAGATAACATTTCTGATCTCGTCGGTGGAGTTGGCGGTGCGTTGTGCTAGACTGCGAACTTCGTCTGCAACAACCGCAAACCCGCGTCCTTGCTCTCCGGCACGCGCTGCTTCTATGGCGGCATTAAGCGCGATAAGGGCCGTTTGATCTGCTACGGTGGAAATCGCATCTGTAACAGATTCGATCTCTTCACTGGCTGTTTTGAGTTCTTCTACACCCTCAGAAGCAAGTGTAACTACGTCAACAGTCTTATTCATTTCGTCTAGATTGCTGTTGACGGCTTGTATGCCTGTATCAGCTTGGGTTTTTGCCTGCTCTAGCACTCCTTGGCTTTGATCAATGGCTTGCCCAGATTCAACCAGAAGGTCCATAAATGATTCAATTACCCTCATCACTTCTGAGTAGCTAGAGTTTTCATTTTTGGCAACCGTGCTTATTTCAGTTGCGATTGCAGCAACTTGGTGAGCTGAGTGGCCAACCTGTCTAGATTGCCTTCTTACCGTTGAAATAGTAGAGGACAGAGAAAGCGTCATATGATTAAAGCTCTCAGATAACTGGTTGAGCTCATCGTTTGAGCGGATAACGAAATATTCTCCCTGAGTTTTAAAATCGCCCACAGAAATATTCTTAGCGCGAGCAAGTAAAGATTGGACCCGGTTTTTGAGCTTATTGCTGAATACAACGCTAATAGTGCCGGCAATGAAAATGGTCAATATTGAGCTAATAGCTAGCACAATGAACATATCGGCGAGCGCATTTTGCGTATCATCTATACCCTGCTTTGTGACGTCGGTAACGTGAAGATTCATCGCTTGTAGTTCATTAAATATATTAGCGGTTAAAGGTTTGATCACTTTCCTGAGATGGTTATTAGCGAAGTTTGATTCTTCACTGGCTTGTTTTTCAAATGCTTTGATTGTGATCGGAGCCAGTTTTTCTCTTTCTTCAGTGTAAGCGTTCCAGTACTCAAATTGCGCTTCTGTGAAAAGATCTTCGTAATCGTCTAAAATTGAGACAAACGCATCACTGTTTTGAAACCAAGCTTGGTCAAAACCATCGATATTCTTTTGCTCGCGAGTCAGCAAAAATGCCCTTAACTCGGATATTGCGGTGGCAAAGCTGATTTCTGAGTCGACCAAGAGTTTAAACAATTCAAAGCGATCTTCATCAACCTCTTCTTCTTTCTCTACTTCTATGATCTGTGCCAATAGCTTAACCATCGATTCTGCGAGCGGGATTGCTTCAGTAACCAGTAACTTTACGGCAGGCTCATTGTCTAACGTATTGGCAATATCCGATATTACTTGTTGCTCATATTTAAGTGCTTGAAGGTGTGTTTCTATATTTTCGAGTTTTGCTTCATCAAATCCCGTTTCTTTGGCGAATTGGCTCAGTTGCGAAAATCCTATGTCAATATCTCGCCATGCTTCATCTCGTTTCGCAATCGCATTGTTCTTTGCCATTGCGTTGTTCCCTGTGATGATTTGTTCCTCTAATGCTATTAGCGAATCTAAAATTTTCATTTTGAGATCTGAGTTTGCATTTACCAAAGGAATTGACACAGAGGAAACATGTGTAAAGTTTTGAGCTAGGGTGCCTGTGCTCAGATATACAAAGAAATTACTGAATATCCCGAGTGACGTGATTACACCAAAGGCCAAGAGCATTTGCGCTGCAATGCCCGGAACAAATCTAGAAATCATCATGTTTTTATGAGTGTCTCAGAGTTGGTATTAGCTATCTTAATGAAAGTTGAGTAAGTGCATTTACCTGTTTTGCGAAACTTTTATTAAAAGGTGCTAATTTTTTGATTTATTGACAAATATAGACAATCCTTCGATAAGGTCAAAGATTAACCGTTAAAATTAACATGTGTAAACGAAATGTTTTGGGGGATGGGTGATGGATTGTAAAAAGTGGGCGTTTGCTGCTTTGCCTTTGATATTGAGTATGCAGATACACGCCAAGGACATGCCCGTGTTTGGTAATTTGTCGACACCTGATGTCGATGATATCGAGTACATTGATGAAGACGAGCCATCAGATAGAGAGGTACAGCTAGGTAAAATGCTATTTTTTGACAATCGACTGTCAAAGCATCAAAACCAATCTTGTGCAACTTGCCACAATCCAGAGCTGGGCTTTAGCGATGGGTTGGCAAAAGGGATCGGCAGTGGGGGAGATATTCTTGGCCGGAATGCGCCGCACTTATATAACTTAGCTTGGTCCGGCATATTTTTTTGGGATGGCAGGGCTGGTTCACTTCAAGAACAAGCACTGGGACCGTTAGTGTCAGATGTTGAAATGCAAATGACGCCTAAAGATGTCCTGCAGAGACTCAAAAAAATTCCGTTTTATAAAAAAGAGTTTGAATCGCTCTATGGTGAAATGACGTTTGAGAATGTGGGTAAAGCAATTGCCGCATTTGAAATGACCATTGTCAGCGATGACTCTGCCTTCGACAAATACCTTGCAGGTCAAACGGAAGCCATGTCGATGTCTGCGGTAAGAGGTTTACAACTTTTTGTCGGTAAAGCGCGTTGCGTGAAGTGTCATGACGGCGCAAATTTCACCGATGATAGCTTTCATAACATTGGGATTCAAAGTGGTGACGCCGGGCGTTACGCCATTGATAAAAACAATGAGCTAAAAGGCGCATTTAAAACACCAGGTCTTAGAAACATCATTATGAGTGCACCCTATATGCACGATGGTTCATTGGGTAGTTTGGAGGCGGTCATAGACCATTATGATAAAGGTGCCGTTAATGTAAAAAATGTGAGCCCTCTGATTGTACCACTGAACTTAAATCCCCAAGAAAAGGCTGATTTGATCGCTTTTATGGCAGCCTTGACCGATCCTGTTGTGATTGAAAGACCAATTTTACCGAATTAAGGAGTAGAGATGAAAAAGTGCGCAATATTAATGGTAGGACTTGGTACAGTATTCTCTGTTGATGCAGCTGTACTCACTGGTGAGTTAGAGTTTGTAAAAAGACCATCATTTGTTGGGGTGGTTTACGCCAAAGGTGGAGTCGGCCCAAAAAAAGCTGAGCTTGACCAATCTAATAAAGTGTTTGACAAAAAAGCAGTGGTCATTGGGCCTAAAGGTGAAATCACGTTTAAAAACTCAGACGAGTTTCAGCATAACATTTTCGCAAACGATCCTAATTCCGGCGTGAAATTTGACGTGGGGTTAATGAACCAAGGACAAACAACCAAAGTGTCAGCGGATTGGTCTGAAAATACGTTGACGCGTATCGGATGTAAAATACATCCTAAAATGCGGAGTTACATTGCAAATGTTCAGTCCGATGCGTATCAGGTCATACCGTTTAGCAAAAAGCAAAAAGTGTACCCGATCAACTTAGATGTTGGGACACATACTGAGTTTGTGTTGCAGATCCCAAAGTATGATCTCGTTGAGTTAAAGCTCGCTAAGGGGCAGGAGAGCAGTGTCGATGTGATGTATAAAGGCAAAAAGCGTGCAACTTTAAAACTAGCGCTCAAATAAGGCTTAGCGATGAAACGTATATTGACAAGTCTATGTATTGGAACATTATTTGGAGCTTTTTCGGCAAGTGCAGACCCATTCAAAGTATACCCTTTTAAAGTGCCAGATAAATACAAAGCGGCGTTAAAAAACTACCGTACCGATTGGCACCGGGTGACGGGCTTTGAGCATTCAGGTTTGCACTGGCAGCAATTTATTGTTGTATTTTTGAATAAGGATGTCAGAGTTTATGAGAATAACTACCTTGAATATCTCAGGTATTATCAAGATTACGATGAAGAAGAAGAGGAAGAAGAGCTGGCTGATCCCAACTTTAAAACGTACAAACCAGGTACAATCGTCTTAAAAGAGAATTTTTCTTCCCAGTCTGGTGCTCCTCATGACGCTTTAACAATAACCATGATGATCAAGCGTGAAAAAGGCTACTCAGATGGTTTTGGGGATTGGGAGTACGTTCAGTTTGATAAGTTAGGTAATATTATACTGGCAGGTAAGGGCAGTGAAACAGCCATTAAACATATGTGCTCAAATTGCCATGCCAGTATTGCAGAGCGCGACTTCATATTTGCAAACTTTTATTCAAGGAAAAAATAGCTGGAATACTGAGTATTGTGGCTGTCGCTGTTTTACTCAGTATTGAACACTTTCTTTAGTGTGTATTTAATGTTTGTATATTTAACCTAAATGACACAAAAAACTTTTCTCAATTAGATTTTTTCACTTTTATTCCCAATATAAAGACGCATTTGATAATTAAATATTTAATATTGCACAATTATTAGCGATGCTGAAGAATAGGGTCTAGAGTGTATTGTATGCCCGTTAGATCGTGAATATTTATATGAGTATCACCGCAAGACAAAAGCAGCTAGTACAGGATAGCTTTGCTAAAGTTGAACCAATTGCAGAGCAAGCTGCGGAGATTTTTTATAATACGCTTTTTCACTATGATCCTTCACTCAAAGCACTTTTCAAAAACAGCATAAAAAGCCAAGGGCAAAAGTTAATGGCGACACTAAAAGTAGCTGTAAAGTCGCTTGATGATCTCGATAGTTTGGTACCTGTATTACAAAAGCTCGCAGAAAGACACGTTAATTATGGTGTTAAAGCTTCTCATTTTACGCCTGTCGGTAATGCACTTCTATATACACTTAAAAAGGGCTTAGGTGATGATTGGAACCCAGAATTGAGACAGGCCTGGGTAGACGTGATTAGATTGGTTGCGACAGTAATGAAAAGTCATGCTTTCAAAATTTAGTCATTGTTATATTGGCAAACGCCCTCACAAGTAAGCACGTATTTATTGCTCAAACCGGCATTAACGTCCCGACCTTCAAAATGCAAAGCCTTTATATAATTTCAATATAAGAAGTGCTCTAATCATGTTATTAAAAAAGGGAATTTATATTCTATTCAACATGGAGAAGGTTATGTTTAAAAAAAGTTATTTGGCTGCGCTAGCTATGATGAGTTTAGGTGCTGTCAGTGCAAATGCGCTGGCAGCAGATTATTGCCCAAGAGTTGAAGGCTTTTATTCAACTTGGGATTACCCTGCTGGGGGGGAGTTAGACGTTAAAGATCTCGCGACCGATCAGTTAACACATATCATTGTTGCATTTGCCTACCCCCGTGCAGATGGCTCATTGGATACCACAGAAGCTGATCGCTATATTGATGATATTGTTGAGCATGCTCATGCTAATAATACTGGAGTTATGCTGTCTGTAGGTGGGGCAGGTGTGGACTTTTTATCTATGGATGCTACTGCAAGGAGTATCCTAGTCGACAATTTAGTGGCATATGCGGAGCTACATAACCTAGATGGCATTGATGTCGATTGGGAAGACTGGAGTACATATAACCAACCAAACCCAGTTGAAAGTGGATATCTATTAAACTTGGTCAAAGAACTCAGAGAAAAGCTACCTCAAAACCTAGAAGTGTCCGTAGACGTCCAAGCTGGTGGTTGGTCAGGTATTAACTTTCACAAAGACTTAGATGAGCATGCGGACATTATTCGCTTTATGGCTTATGACTACACGGGGGGTTGGGGAGGATCACCTAAGAACCACCACGCCGCATGGGCGTATATTCATGGTGGTTTGGTTCATCCAGCTGAATGGAGCCAAAGTATGATAACCAAATACGAAGTATCGAAAACAAGTTTGGGGATCCCTTTTTATAATAAGTCTTTTCCTCTGACGAGCGGGCCAGTTAAGACGCTAACAGCCCGAGAGATTGTAGAGACTATCGTCAAAGGGGAAGGCGTTGATTATAACCAAGGCACCTACGAGTTGGGTAATTATGTTCATTTTTGGGAAACGCCAGCGCTAATTAAAACCAAAACAGACTTTGTTTCTGAAAATGGCTACCCAGGTATTTTTATCTGGGAGCTACACCAAGATTCACGTGAAGACGGTTACAAGCTCTTAGATGTGATAGCAAGTGAGCTGCCTAAATGCCAGCCATGCGCACAGGCGTGGCAACCATATCCTAGTATATATAGTGCTGGTGATGTGGTGAGCTTTGAGGGTAAAAATTGGCAGGTAAATGGTGGTCCTTTACACGGCGTTGCACCAAAAACGCTAGGGCACGAGCATAGATATACAGAGCTAGGCGCGTGTAAAAGTTATGTATTGAGTAACCGTCTATAAAGTTAAATCAGTTGACTAACGTACATCTAATTTAAAAACAAAAAAGCCCCTAAAAGTAGGGGCTTTTAATTTATCACTTGTCAGCTTAACGCTTAATAAGTAGCGCTGCCTTTGGTGCGAGGAAACGCGATAACATCACGCACGTTGCCCATACCTGTTACATATGCGACGAGACGCTCGAAGCCAAGACCAAATCCAGAATGTGGCACGGTACCGTATTTGCGAAGGTCTCTGTACCAACTGTAGTCTTCTTTGTCTAAGCCCATTTCTTCTAGACGGGCGTCAAGTACATCTAAACGCTCTTCACGTTGCGAACCACCAATAATTTCACCGATGCCAGGTGCAACAACATCCATCGCTGCCACTGTTTTACCGTCTTCATTTTGACGCATGTAGAATGCTTTAATATCACGTGGATAATTCTTGATTACAACAGGTGCTTTGAAGTGTTCTTCCGCAAGATAACGTTCGTGCTCTGACTGAAGGTCAACACCCCATTCAACGTCATATTCAAATTTCTTACCAGATGCTGTTAAGATGTCAATCGCATCAGTGTAGTCAACTTGTGCAAAATCTTTGTCCACAAAGCTCTCAAGTCTTGTGATCGCCTCTTTATTGATACGCTGAGCGAAGAATTCCATGTCGTCACGGCGCTCTTCTAATACGGCTTTAAATACGTATTTCAGCATGCTCTCTGCTAAGTTGGCAATGTCATCTAAGTCAGCAAACGCAACTTCTGGTTCAACCATCCAGAATTCTGCCAAGTGGCGAGATGTGTTTGAGTTTTCAGCACGGAAAGTCGGGCCAAAAGTGTAGATTTTAGACATCGCACTTGCATATGTTTCACCATTTAACTGGCCAGATACAGTCAAGAAAGCTTCTTTGCCGAAAAAGTCCTCGTTGTAGTCGACATCGCCTTTGTCAGTGCGAGGTAAGTTGTTCATATCTAGCGTTGAAACACGGAACATCTCGCCAGCACCCTCACAGTCACTTGCTGTGATGATTGGTGTACTGATCCACATGTACCCCTGTTCATGGAAGAATCTATGTATTGCCTGAGATAAACAGTTGCGAACTCGTGTAACCGCGCCAATTACATTCGTGCGAGGGCGAAGGTGTGCATGTTCACGTAGGTATTCGATTGAATGACGTTTTGCGGCCATTGGGTATGTGTCTGGGTTTTCTACCCAACCTAGTACCTCTACTGAGTTTGCTTGAAGTTCATAGCTTTGACCTTTACCTTGTGACTCTACAAGTACACCAGTAACAGCCACAGAACAGCCTGCAGTAAGACGAGTTACTTCTTCATAATTATTAAGCGAATTAGGTACTACTGCTTGAATAGGGTCAAAACAAGAACCGTCGTGGACGGCAAGAAATGAAATACCCGCTTTTGAATCGCGTCGTGTACGGATCCAGCCTTTGATCGTAACTTGGCTGTCTACCGCAACGGTGCCTGCTAGTAGCTCCGATATCGCTATGTGGCTCATCTTTACTCCAAAATGATTAATTATGTAAGGGCGAATTTTGCCCGACTTGTTTTTGTCTATATATGTACACAGACGCATATTTCAATGTGCTGTGTGCAATTTCTGCTGTGACTTGCTTTTATTTAACGAAATTCGCTTGTTAGTGTGTGAAGTCACGTAATCCGTATCTTACCCCTGATGGCTACATAAAAAAACTACCAATTTAAGGATATGTCAAAAAACTTCTTAAAAATGCTATTTAATTCATCAACCGCTGTGTTATTGAGCGTTTAAGAGGCTGTGCGAAAGCGCATTTTTATGGCATTATAAGTCAGTTAATTAGAAAATAGTCGGAATGAAATTTCACTAAATGAAACAAGCTTTTATTCTTAGAGGTTTGCCAGGCTCAGGCAAAACCCATTATGCGCACTCGCTAGCAGACGAACTCGTCGCGGGAGATGACTCTCAGTTCTTTATCTGTTCAACAGATGACTACTTCACAAACGAAGAGGGTCGTTATGAGTTCCATAAATCAAAACTTCCTCAATACCATAATCTAAACTTAGCTAGGTTTATAAATGCACTGGCGCAGGGTATTCCACTTGTGATTGTGGATAACACAAACATTAAAAAGTGGGAGTTTATTGCTTATACCAGCGCAGCTCAGGCAATGGGGTACCAGGTAAAAGAAGTGATAGTCGGAGAAGTGAAAGATAAGTCTATGCAGCATTTATACGCTAAGCGGAATGTGCATGGGGTGGCATTAAAGACCATTAGTAAAATGGCACATATATTTGAATGGTAAAAAGCCGACGCTAGCGTCGGCTTTTTCTGCATTACATTGCTTCGTATTCTTCTTGCCAGAAAAATTTCTCTTCACCAAATGCGGGCTTTAAGTCATCCAGCCAATGCGCGTTCTCATCGAACTTTGCAAAGAACGGACGCTGAACCCACTCAGGGTTACGAGCTTGGATAAAGCGAAGCGCGAAGACTTTTTCGCCGGCAATTTCGGTAACACCAGAAATTTCAACTTTACCAGGGCCTGCACTCATTGAAGGTCCACGAACGGTTCTACTTACACCCGAAACTTGTTTGTACGCATCTTTGAAGATTTCCCAGGTTTTATGCAGAGGCAACTCAAAATAGCGTTTGGCACCCGTATCACGTTCAATGAACATATAGTATGGGATCATGCCCATTTGAGTTTGCTCTTTCCACATTTCAGCCCACATATTTGGATCTGTATTCAAGTGGTTAAGTAGTGGTGCTTGAGTACGGATCTGCGCGCCAGTCTTACGGATAAGTTTTATGGCTTCTTTCGCAACATCGGTGCGTAATTCTTGCTTATGGTTAACATGAGCCATGAAAGATACGTGTTTGCCCGCATCCACTAACTCTTTTATTAGCGCCAACAAATCTTCTGCATCTGGGTCAGTTACATATCTGAATGGCCAGAATGTCAAAGATTTAGTACCAATACGAATCGTACGAATATGATCAAATCTTGGCTCTTTTAATGCCTCAAGGTATTTACGCAATTTAACTGTGCGCATTACCATTGGGTCACCCCCGGTCATTAGCAGATCGGTCACCTCAGTGTGCTCTTCTAAATATCGGTGTAATAACTCTTCGTCATTGTTATTAAAGCGCGTTGCTTTACCAACGAATTGTGCCCAACGGAAACAGAAAGTACAGTACGAGTGGCAATATTGGCCTTGTGCAGGGAAGAATAAGACCGTTTCTTTATATTTATGTTGCACACCTGCCACGTTTTCACCTTCGAAAGACGGGACGTTTTTGTCCATTTGACCGGCTGGGTGTGGGTTCAGCTTTTGTCTTAGCTTAGTTGCAAGTTCAAATACTTCTTCTGGTGTATGGTCACGTTTTAGTAAAGCGGCCATTTCATCATAAGATTCATCGTCAAGCATGCCACGCTGTGGAAAGGTGAGCTGGAATACAGGATCATTAGGTACCTTGTCCCAGTCAATCAATTCGTCAATAACGTAATTGTTTACACGGAAAGGAAAAACATTAGCAACCACCTTCATTTGAAAGCGAAGGTGCTCTGGCAGTTTGTCAAGCTGCTCGATTTTATCAATTTGACGGTGTTGATACACAGTAAAGCGAGGTGGTTGATAGGCCTCTGCCGGCTGCAATTGGACGGATTGTTGCATACTTACTACTTCTCGGCTTGCTAGATTATAAATAAGAGGCGTATTGTAGCAAAAACTTGAAGTAAATTCAGGTACAAATCATCAAAGACACTGAAAAAGTGATACTTTTCTTTGTATGTGCTTGGATTATATACAGACAAGAGAGAAATTTAGTCAATTTCAGAAATTCGAAAGAGGGTAATTCCGGCACAAGGCAGAGCTTGCACCGGAAATGAGACAGATTAATAGGCCTTGTGCTCGATAGCCTCATAGATCCCTGAGCAAAGTCTCTCTATGTCTTTATCCGGTGTGATGTAAGGCGGCATAATATAAATCAGTTTTCCAAAAGGTCGGATCCACAAACCTTTATCAATAAAAAACTTCTGAATTTTTGCAACATCGACAGTTTCGCATAGTTCAACAACCCCAATAGCCCCAAGCGTTCTAACTTCTCTAACTACACCTAGCGTTGTGCAACGGTGTAGGTTCTGCATAGCATGGTTAATTCTTTCAACGTTTGCTTGCCAGTCTGTTTCTTCCAGCAGTTCAAGGCTAGCAATTGCTGTGGCGCATGCGAGTGGATTACCCATAAAAGTTGGACCGTGCATCAGCACTTTTGCTTCTCCTTGGCTTATTCCCAGCGCGACCTTGTCTGTCGTTAAGGTAGCTGATAACGTCATACATCCACCTGTTAATGCTTTGCCGATACACAAAATATCAGGTGCGATATCAGCATGTTCGCAAGCAAACATTTTGCCGGTACGACCGAAGCCTGTGGCAATTTCGTCAAGTATTAACAGCACGTCGTACTTGTCGCAAAGCTCGCGGAGCTTTTTAAGATATTTGGCATTGTAAAAGTTCATGCCGCCCGCGTTTTGCACAATTGGCTCAATGATGAAGGCAGCAAGCTCATTGTGGTGCTGTTTAAATGTATTTTCTAAGGCAATTAGTTCAGCGTCGTTTTGCTCTTCGCCAAACTTGGATTGTGGTGCATCCACAAAAATATGTTCTGGTAGGAAGCCTTGATACATACTGTGCATCGAATTTACTGGGTCACACACACTCATTGCTGCAAATGTATCGCCATGGTAGCCCTTTTTGGCCGTCATTAATTTTGTTTTATTGCTCAGACCTTGACTAAGCCAGTACTGCAATGCCATTTTGATTGCGACTTCTACACTGACAGAGCCGCTATCTGCTAAGAACACTTTTTGTAGAGGCTTAGGTGTAATTTCAACGAGCTTTTTACATAGATCGACGGCGGGTGCATGTGTTATCCCACCAAACATGACATGACTCATTTTACTGGCTTGAACGGTCATGGCCTTTACAAGTTTTGGGTGATTATACCCATGTAGCGCGCTCCACCAAGAAGCCATCCCATCGATCAATGATTCACCTGTTTCGAGGAATATTCGGTTCTTGTCTGTGTGGGTAACAGGGTAAACAGGGAGAGGTTCGATCATGGAAGTATAGGGGTGCCAGATATGTTCTCTATCAAAATCTAAATCTATTGATTGATAATTACTCACTTGTAAACCTTTTGCTAGTCAGTGTCGTTGACAATAGTAAACCAAGAAGTAGACTAAGCCAATCACCGTCAAATTGTCTGGCGAAAAAAGAACCAGAAAAGAAGAGAATAACTTATGGAATATGGCATCGTGCGTCACGATTGGAAACACAATGAAGTAAAGGCATTATTTGATATGCCTTTTAACGATCTGCTTTTTCATGCGGCAAGTGTGCATCGTAAAAACTTCAAGCAAAATGAAGTTCAGATCTCCACGTTGTTGTCCATTAAAACAGGTGCTTGTCCTGAAGACTGTAAATACTGCCCTCAATCAGGTCATTACAAAACTGACCTAGAAAGAGAGCGCCTAATGGAAGTTGAGAAAGTTGTTAACCAAGCTAAGTTAGCAAAAGAAAAAGGCGCAACACGCTTTTGTATGGGGGCAGCTTGGTCTGACCCTAAAGACAGAGATATGCCTTATATCGAAAAAATGGTTAAGGAAGTCAGCGCTCTGGGCTTGGAAACATGTATGACGCTTGGCAAATTAGACAATGAAAAAGCACACGCACTTAGAGATGCTGGATTGGATTAC
This sequence comes from Pseudoalteromonas sp. SMS1, assembly GCF_021530565.1. GTDB lineage: Bacteria > Pseudomonadota > Gammaproteobacteria > Enterobacterales > Alteromonadaceae > Pseudoalteromonas. Next base: position 89,270 of record NZ_JAKGBI010000019.1, on the reverse strand, counting down.
TACAACCATAATCTCGACACCTCGCCAGAGTACTACGAGCAAATCATTACGACTCGTACATATCAAGACCGCTTAAATACCATTGATCATGTTCGTGATGCTGGTATGAAGGTGTGTTCAGGTGGCATTGTAGGTATGGGCGAGCAAGCAGCAGATCGCTATGGATTATTAATGCAATTGGCGAACTTGCCTAAGCAGCCTGAAAGTGTGCCAATTAACATGCTAGTAAAAGTAGCGGGCACACCCCTTGAAGATGTTGATGACTTAGACCACTTTGAGTTTATCCGTACGATTGCTGTTGCCCGCATTATGATGCCAGAAAGCTACGTACGTTTATCAGCTGGTCGTACGGCGATGAATGAGCAAATGCAATCAATGTGTTTCTTTGCTGGTGCCAACTCAATTTTCTATGGTGACAAGCTATTAACGACTGAAAACCCTGAAGCTGATGCGGACATGAACTTGCTTAAAAAGCTAGGCATGAAACCAGAAACACGTGAAGACTACTCGGATGAGGCATACGAAGCGTCTCTCAATTCGGCGATTGCCGATAAGGCAACGTCTGAGTTGTTTTACGAAGCAAAGTAAATGGCGTTTGAATTTATAGATCAAGCGCTAGATGCAAAGGCGCAGAACGCTTTGTTGCGTCGGCGCATTTGCATTGACAAGGCCTCTGCGCGACATATACAAGTTGAAGGCGCACAGTACTTAAATTTTGCCAGCAATGATTATTTAGCGTTAGCTGATATGCCAGTTTCTGCGACGTTAACTGCAGGTAGTAAAAGTTCTGCTCTTGTCACCGGGTATCATCGATCACACCGACTGCTTGAATCTAAGTTGTGCCAGCTTCTTGGGTTCGAGAGAGCGATGTTGTTCGCCAGCGGCTTCGCTGCGAACTTTAGTGTGATTAGCGCACTATTTAATGATCCAAAAGTTGGCCAAGCCAGTGCTGTTTTTCAAGATAAACTCAACCATGCAAGCTTAATTGACGGGAGCTTAAATAGCCAAGCGAAGTTAATCCGGTTTAACCACAATGACATGGGGCACCTCCGTGCGAGGTTGGAGAAAAGTGACGCGGTCCATAAGCTGGTGATTAGTGAAGGCATATTTTCAATGGATGGCGACGGCGCGCCGTTAAAAGACCTCGATAAGCTTTGCAAGGCTCATAAAGCATGGTTAATGATAGATGATGCACACAGTTTTGGTGTTTGTGGCCCCAATGGCTTAGGGTCAATTGAAAGTGGCATTAAACCGGATGTTTTGGTCATAACTTTTGGCAAAGCAATGGGTTGCCAAGGCGCTGCAGTACTTGCGAGCAAACGCGTTATTGATTACATGCTACAGTTTAACCGCGAATATACTTATTCGACAGCAATGTCACCTGCATTGGTGGAGATTGCCGCTACGCAGTTAACCCGTTTGTGTGAGGGGGAAGGAGCAAGGCAGCGCTTGAATTCAAATATTGCGCTCTTTAAACGACTGTCAGCTGATGCGGGTATACCACTTCAAGTATCGAATAGTGCGATACAACCTGTGGTGCTTGGGAGTGCTGAAGGTACACTGACGGCCCAACAGGCACTTGCGCGAAAAGGCGTGTGGCTAACCGCGATCAGACCGCCAACTGTGCCGCATAATACTGCGAGGTTACGGGTCACTCTGACAGCTGCTCATGAAAAAAAGGACATAGAATATTTGGTGCAATGTTTGGAGGATGTAGTATGAGTGCAGCACTCAAGTTACAGGTTGCAGATAAGTTCTCACGCGCATCGGCTCAATATTTAAAACATGCAAATGTACAAAAGCGTTCAGCTGAGATCTTGTTGGCAAATATGAATAGACGCTATGGACATATGCTTGATATGGGCGCGGGCCCAATGCAGCATCACAACGCGCTTTCTCAAAAAAGTGATGTCTTGGTTGCACTTGATTTGAGCCAAAACATGTTAAGGCAAGGGCCTGAGAGCGCACATAAAGTGTGTGCTGATATGGATATGCTGCCATTCTTACCAAGTTCTTTTGACTGCATTTTCAGTAACTTTGCAATGCAATGGAGTAGTGACTTACCTTTACTGCTAAATAAGCTATATGATGTATTAAAACCTGACGGCAGTGCACATCTGTCTATTGTGGTGGATGGGTCGTTGAGAGAAATCTCAACAGCTTGGCAAGGCGTTGATAACCATTGCCATGTGAATCGATTTATCGAGTTTGATCGTTTGTTACAAGCTGCAAGAGAGGCTGGTTTTAGTGTTCGGTCAATCAGTAAGCGATGTTTAGTCGATATATTTGACTCGCCTAAAGACGCGATGAAATCGGTCAAAAATATTGGTGCAAACCAGCTCAATAGCAACACTAATCGAAGAGGGTTGGTCGGTAAGAAAAGCTACCAAGCCTTGTTGGCGTCATATCCACTTGCAGGTGATTGCGCCCATGTTAGTTATGAAGTCGCATTTTTGGAGTTAACAAAACAATGAGTCAATTTTTTATAACTGGCACAGATACCGAAGTGGGTAAAACCTATGTCACCAGTTTGTTACTCAAGTATCTAGTATCTAAAAAGAAAAAAGCATTAGGGTTCAAGCCGATTGCTGCGGGCGCTGAAGAAGCGTTTGGAGAACTTGTGAATGAAGATGCACTCACATTGATGGAAGCTGCAAATGTACATGGTACCTATGAGCAAATAAACCCATTTTGTTTCGCGCCACCAATTGCGCCACATATTGCGGCACAACGAGTGAACGTGCATATTGCAAAGCAAGATCTCACAAACAAACTAGCTGAGGTTTCTACACTGGGGGCCGAGTTTACGCTGGTTGAAGGTGCTGGTGGATGGGCGTTACCCATCAATGATACAGAGTTTTTGTCTAGTTGGGTTGCCGAGCAAAACTTACCAGTTATTTTAGTTGTAGGGATGAAACTGGGTTGTTTAAATCATGCATTTTTAACCCTTCAGGCCATTGAAGCCACAGGTGCTAAATGTGTTGGTTGGATTGCGAATCAAATAGATCCCAATATGGCCGAATTTGATGCCAATTTAGACACCCTAAAACAACGGTTAAATAGCCCACTATTGGCTGTGACACCTTATTCTGAAGATAAGGCAAAGATGCAAGTTCACCCTGCACTTAATAGCTTATTGGGGGTTTAGTCGTCTCGACCTTCCTTTTGAAGTAGAGTCAACTTTCAGCGTTGACTTTATTTTGATAAATTACATCCGTGCGGAGAATGTATTTAAACCCCGCCTTGACTCTGGTTCCTTGGTGCCAGAGCTGATGTTCAAATAAAAGCGCCGTGCCTGTCTTCGGATAAACTGCTAAGTTATCTTGCCTAAAGTTTGTACTGCCTCCGTCATAATTATCGTTCAAATAAACGAGCAAGGTCATCATGGTTGATTGTCCATCAACGCGTTGGCGGCCATCTTTGTGCATGTTAAATTTCTGGCCTTCGCTATAGCGATAAAACCTAAATCGAGGAGAGAGGCTGATTGCCCGTTTCTGTTCAAGTTCAGGGAGACCCATCGGTGCAAGTTTCCGCCACCAATCTTTAGCCAGACTTTCTGAGAACCAGTCAACCCGTTCATTGTTCCTGATAGAATTTATGACAGTGCGTTGATCACCCAAATCGACGTCTGCAAGTTGAAAACCAGATTGCTCGGCTTGCAATATGAACTTGTGGCATGTTTGTTCAGTTAAAAAGGCATTTATTGTAAATATATTATGACTTAGGGTGTTAAGGTGCATGGTGTTTTGTATCTGGTTTATTGTATTAATATATACGTGGAATAAAATGGATGTTCAACCCTATCAAATTGAGTATATATAGACGATATTTTGAATATTGACTAACAAGGTAAATGAATTTGTGGTCTTGTACCTTCTTAGTCAATGACAGTCATAGCAAATTATTCTGCCTCATTAACAGAGTGATATAGGCTAATAAAATGCTTCAGTGAACGCTGAGCATGCTCGTTTAAATTGGTGAGTGCCTCTAAGTATTTCGTATCACCTGATTCTAGAAACTTAGCCAGTGCAGTTCCGGCAGCCGTTGACAATAGGGTGTTCATATCCCTCATATTATTTTGGGCATCGTCACGAGACAGAGCGCCGTTGTCTTTTGTCATGGTAACGAAGTGGGCGAGTTTGTTTCGGTCAACTGTTGCAATAAAGTTCGTAATTATACTGTCATTGCTTTCAATATGTTGAGTAGGTGCGGTCATGATATTCACTCTCCTAAGTGTGTTCACTTTCATTCCAATGTTAACGTGATTAATGCAAAAGTGTATTACACATGGTTACGGCCCTAAATTATACATTAACTATCAACACCTGATTTGGCGCAATTTTCAATTGATATTTAGCCTATTTCAAAACACCTCAAAGGTTACATCAAGACTTTATATTAGCTAAACCTCAGGTGACTCTTTAATCAATATACAGGCTGTACCCATATGATAGAATTGGCAGAACATAATTATGGACTAAATAAAGGAAAATATAAGTGGCGATTCAAAAGATACTTTTTATCACTATTTTGAGTTTTTTTGTTTTTGGTTGTGGTGGAGCAGGGAATAATAAAGAAAGAACGGACAAAAAAAGCGGGAGTGATACAACTGTATCGCCACCAGTTGACAGACTCAATAGCAGACAAGGTAAAGTAACACTAGTACCTGATATGGCGCAATTTATTTTAGGAATTGTCGAAATAGACGACTACGCTGTAACGCTTTATCAAGACCCAAATAAAGTGACAGTAAAAAGCTTAGACAGCGACATGGCAATGGATATAGTCGCAAGAAAAGATCACCTTGTGCTTTCCAGTAACGGCGTAAAGTTAAGGTTTCACCGTGATTTTATGGCTCTAGAAATCCCAGCGGAAGGGGTAAATTGGAGATTAGATCATGCGCCTATAGAAGGCTTTGACGCGTTATTTGAAAAGTATGAACCTTACATATTGAATGATATGCATAAATCACGTCTGGGTATGAGTCGTGCGCGAACAGTTGATCTTGATAAAAGGTTTTCAATGAATACTTTCATATCTGATTATATCGGAAGCAATGGTGTGGAACCTTATTTAGTCGCTGACGTCTTCGGTGAGCTTACGCTGCTTCCAGGAAGTAGCTCTGACTTTGCCAAGCAATATATTGGTCCGCTGACCTTCAGGTTTGACTTAATCCATGACAATGACAATCGTTACTATTCTTCAGAAGTTTTAGATATGACTCATATCGGCAACAAAGAGTCCGTCGTTGATAAAGTGCGTGACGAACTGGTTAGTGGGGTACTTAGCAGATGTAAAGATGAGTATCCATCACTTCCTATTGTCGTACTAAGTGATGTATTTCGGATACTGAACTCTGAGATGAAAGCGGAGTTGAGCGAATCGATTAATGTGTTTATAACTACGCACAAATTTGTCACCGAAGGGCCGGGAGAAACAGTTAAATTTCTCGTTAAAGGATTTATAAAGGATGTGTTACTTCAGCCGCTTTTTCTTCAGTTTGAAGAAGTTATTCAGTCTAACCCGGGTACCATTGAGTATGCAATTTGTACAAACTCAGATGACGTGTCTAATTATCTCATTGAATGGCTGTATCTAGACGTTGACAATGCATTCGCTTCAGCTGAAGTGTCTATATACTCGGGTGAAGCTTACACTATGAACGGTCCCTTCAGTCATAGTTTAAAAGGGGGTAATAAGAGTCATGATGTAATTTTTTCATTCAGACAGCTTGGATGGCAATTCGCAACTACATTTAAGCAAAATAACAGTACATTGGTTGCTGATGGTATGAGCCTAGAAGCGACATCAAAGAGCACATATCAGCTTGAGGTTGCGTTGACAACGCCTGACGACATAGCAAAAATTGATGAAATTAACGTATATAGGCGTTCACAAGAGCTAGCAGAGATCATCGCGTCGATTCATGTAGCAATAAAGGGGAGCGACGATTACTATAAAACGTTTGAGCGCAATCACAAAGACTTGATCGAAGACTTAAGGCTTGTGTTTGAGATCCCAAGTGGAGACACAGACATCATTGACAAGATAACGGTAGAGTCAAGCTTGAAGATTGAAAATGGGCCAGATAGAAAAGATATATTTAACACGAAAAGTGGGCTTCATAGAATGGCTTTTGTAGAGGGGGAAACTGAAGTTGGGCATGACTGCCCCAAGTTTTCTGCGGTTGCTAACGATGAAATGAATTTCAGTGAAGCTCAAGTATACTGTTCGATGCAAGGATTGCGCTTACCAAGCTCAGCTGAATTTGAGGAAGTATCGCAAGTCAATGACTCCTCCGCAGAAACATGTGGTTGGCATAAGGCGTTTTATTGGACTTCGAGCCCAAATGCCGCAGACCCAGATACCCAATATGGTCACAATAGTGCGCACGTGAATGGGTCTACTGTGTTTCTTAAATCCGGGAAGATGTCTGTGGTTTGCATAGAATCAGGCACGCCTTACATTAGACCAAGTAATTAAAATATACTCTGGGCTGTCAGACGCTTTTGACAGCTCTGAGACTTTAAAGGCTATTTAGGATTTTTTGGTAAAAAAATAGAAGCAGAAGAATTGGTACAACCGAGTGGATTCGAACCACCGACCCCTACCATGTCAAGGTAGTGCTCTAACCAACTGAGCTACGGTTGTACAATTTATTGAAGCGTTTTGGTACGACCGAGTGGATTCGAACCACCGACCCCCACCATGTCAAGGTGGTGCTCTAACCAACTGAGCTACGGTCGTATTATCACTTTTGATTTAACAACATCAAGTTGGTACGACCGAGTGGATTCGAACCACCGACCCCTACCATGTCAAGGTAGTGCTCTAACCAACTGAGCTACGGTCGTATTATATCTGTAACCTGATTTTGTTAAGTTGGTACGACCGAGTGGATTCGAACCACCGACCCCCACCATGTCAAGGTGGTGCTCTAACCAACTGAGCTACGGTCGTACTAGCACACAGTGTTTCTGTGCAACGGCGGCTAATATATAGTGCTCTGAACTTATGATCAAGTATCTTTGCTAAATTTTTGTTTGTCTGAGTTTTTTTTGATCACAATGGCGTTACTTTGCACACTTTATAAAAGGTTTGCCACCAAAATACATGCTGTTTTGCAGATAGCTTCAGCTCATTAAGCAGAGGGGTGATTGGATTTGGATAAATATGAGCACCAAACTTATGAGAAAATGACTCGAAGTAGGGCTCTATCGTGTGCAGACGTAGCGCTAACTTTGATTGGTAAGCTTGTATGTTTTGTATGTAGTACTTTTGAAACACGTTGTTAAGCACCTTGGCTTTCTTTTTGTTTTTCCCATCTGGGCAAATGGTGCGCGTTAATGAGAATTCGTTTAACCAACGCGTGCCGTTTAAATTCCATGCTATTTGTTTTTTGGTACTACTCAGTAAAGACTGAATGTAACGGTTGTTGTTGAGCTTTTCGAGTGCAGCAGTAAGGTTATTTTCTTGAATGTGTGTTGGTTTGCCAAGGTTATTGGTGAGTTTAGCAAGTGTAGAAAGCGCCTCTTGCGCACTAATTTCTCCATCACTTACTTCATAAGTCACCTCCTCGAATGTTAAAGAGAAAAACTGCGAGAGTTCTTTTTCGTTGGTAAATACGTGTGCGAGTATTGCAGGCAGATCTTTTTGCTTTTGGGCGCTCGCCTTTATTAGAGTTAGCCGTACCTCGTTTTCGGTGTCTCTATGCTCGATACATGCTTGGGCATATCGAATAAAGTTGACATTATATTTAAATATTTCGCTTGGCTTTGCGAGCTTTCCAAGTTGATTATTATGGCTGGCGATATGGGTAGCGACACGACAGTGTCCTAACTTTGCTAAATCGATGACGGAAATTGAGAATTTTGATACGGGTAAGGTAGACACGGCCAATTTACTTGCCGTCGGCTTAGCAGTACTGGGGGGGCTAGCATTCAAGACGTTGGCGAGTCGTTCGTTGTACTCTTGATTTACGTCACTGGGTGCTGGCGAGCACCCAAGTAATAAAATGCTAAGCGCTACGAGCAGTTTGCATTTCAATGAGCTTCCTCCTGACGAAGTAAATAAGTAAAACAGCGGCAACAGACAAACCCACAATAATACCCACCCAAAAACCGGTGGGGCCCATTGCTGGCACAATGAGATCTGTCTTAGCTAATACGTATCCCAACGTGAAGCCGATTATCCAGTAAGAGAAAAATGTCACACCGGTAATGGGCTTTGTGTACCTTAAACCTCTTAATACGCCGTTAGCTGCGACTTGAAGTGCGTCAGGCAATTGATAAACACAGGCCAGAACAATAATGCTTGACGCGAGTAGGGCAACTTCTTTCTCTTGAGTATATAACCAGCTTATGTCATCACGCACAATGTAGGTGGCCAGTGCAACAAAGGCGGCAATCACAATGGCCAACATGAAGCTCGTGAACGTGCTGTTAACTAATTTTTGTACATCATTCTGGCCGCTAATGTTACCAATTCTGATCCCTATCGCCATAGATAAGCTGAGAGGTAGCATGAACAGAATCATCGTGACACTGGCGGCAACTTGGTGTCCAGACACTGCTACAGCACCTAAGTCTGCGATAAACAGAGGAATACAGGCAAACAGAGTCACTTCGAAAAAGGTTGCAAAGGAGATAGGCAGCCCTAACTTAAAAATCTGTAGTAACGTCTCTTTGTGTGGCCTCATAAATTTACTTATTAACCACTTTCCGTTGATCGTTTTGCTTTTAAGGCTATAACAAATTTGGGTGATAGCCATGGTCCAAATCACAATACTGGTAGCGACACCACATCCTGCGCCACCAAGTGCAGGCATACCCAATTTACCGTAGATAAATATATAATTTGCAATCACGTTAATACATAGGCCTAAAATACCAATGTAAAAAGCAACCTTGGTATTTCCCATGCCTTCTGTCACATTTCTGTATACCGAGAAGACCAAAAACGCCACGAGTCCATACTTTACGTAATCAATATAATCTTGCGCGAGTTGCGCAATATGAGGCTCGGTCCCGATACTGGCAAACAAACTAGGCGTAAAATAGCTTGCCACAAACCCTAAACTGGACAGTGCAACCGCTAAATATAAGCCTTGTTGAAAAAAGCGCTTGATACTGTTTTTGTCTTTGGCGCCATGACTATGTGCGACAAGGCTGGTTATGGCTAATAGAATAGACTGTAACGAAAACATGAGCGGATTCATCACACCTGTGGCGATTGATAAAGCGGCTAAGTCACTTGGGCTTACTTGTCCTGCCATCATCGTATCGACAACGGACATCAGTACCAATGTTACTTGCGCAAGGAAAACTGGCGTTGCCAGACGCACAAGCCTTTTGGCTTCCCAAAGTTCGAACTTCATAAAAAAACTCAGTAATTCTTGAAAAATGTATTCTATTGAAGTTTTTGCTTTTTATCTATGAAATAACTTGTTTCATATTGTTTCAGGCAAAGGGTGGTTAGGGTAAACTAGAGACATAATTTTACTCTCGGAAAAAACATGTTTACTGGAATTGTTCAAACTCAAGCATCTGTGGTTAGTGCTATTTTAAATGATGGCGTAATGCGCTTGGTTTTGTCTGTAGGTAATGAATACTTGCAGCAATTAACGATTGGCGCAAGTATCGCGGTAAATGGTTGTTGTTTGACCGTCGTTCAATTTGAAACGAGTCGCTCAGATGTGGTGGGTCAAGTCAGCTTTGACGTCATTGATGAATCCCTTCAACTAACAAATTTGGGGACACTGACATGCGGTGACAAGGTAAATTTTGAACGGTCAGTTACTTTCGGCACTGAACTTGGCGGTCATATTGTTTCTGGACACATCCATGACATGGCAACGATTGATCAAGTGGTTCGTTCTGCCGACAATGTCAAAATTAAATTATTGCTGTCACAAGACTGGTCAAAATATGTGTTCTACAAGGGGTTCATTGCTGTTAATGGGGCGAGTTTGACTGTAGGACAAATGGATGAAGACGGGTTTTGGCTTCATTTAATTCCGGAAACACTGTCTATTACTAATATAGGTCGAGCATCAAAAGGCGATAAGCTCAACATTGAAGTCGACCAACAAACTTACACAATCGTGAACACAGTTGAACACTATTTGAGAAAAAATACGTTAAATCGTATCGACTAAAAGATCTGCTCATCGTCGCTGTCGATCCTCAACTCCAATTTATTGATAGCTTCATCAATATGCATGTTGAGGTGAATCGGATTACAGCACGCTGCACAATCTTCATAATAATCTTGATCGCCTTCACTTGTGTCTAAATCAATAAAGATATGATGGCCACAGTGAGGGCAGCTAATACGTTGGTGATACAGCTGTTTCATGGTTTTACTCCAACAACCGCTCTGTCATTCCTTTCTCTATTATAGCATTAATTGCAACTATTACCGCAGCGTGACAGCTATTTTAAAAGCGCCTCTATTTGCTTTTGTGACTGCAAAATATAATCTCCGGCAAAGAGGTTTGCATGGCATAGTAATGTATAAAGTTGATAAATAGACTTGCGTTGCTGGTAGCTGGACTCCAACGGGTAGGTATCTTCGTACCCCGTATAAAAGGCTTCGGGCAGGGCCGCAAATAGCTCGCTATTTGCAATGTCTACTTCTCTGTCTCCGTAGTAGCAAGCCGGAGAGTAAACACAGGGCTTTTTATTGGCAAAAGCAATGTTACCGCGCCAAAAATATCCATGAAGCAGAGAGGGCTGAAGTGAGTGACTAATAAGCGGTTTAAGTTGTTCTACGAATAGATCGATATCGACTAAGGTGATGTTCTTTTCCTGAAGAAGCTGCAATTGCCAAGCAATTCTCTCCTCGGCGAAAAATACAGACCACTTCTTGTGCCATTGATTCGGCTGCGCAAGTCCGAGTAAATAGTTTTCTTGCTCAAGACCAAACATTTCTTGCTCATGGCGCGCATGCATTCTAGCAAGGGTCCTACCACAATCGTACCAGTTTTCCTGGTCCGGTTGCGTGTGCAACCATTCAAATACAATAAAACAGTACTCGAGGCTTGAGCCTATTGTAATTGGATCGGCGACTAAAAAATCACTGTCTCTGATCAATAGCGTATGATTTTGGGCTTCGCACTCATACCGCTCAAGTGCGCAAACATGGTCTACTTTGACAAGGAAACTATGTTTGTCGTTTTCAATTTTGAATGTTTTGGATTTTGAATTGCAGGGCAGTTGGGTTTTTTTAGTAAATTCAAAATGGTCATGAATTGCATCACTGATGTATTGATTTACAAGGTTCCACATAGTCTGCCCACTGTGCCAAAGCGCTTACTCCTAACTATGGACGATTTTGGCTATAACACAAATACTTGAGTGCAATTTTAAATCTAATAGAATAGCAACAGTTTTTGTAACGTACTGGAATAACCACATTGAATAAAAGTGTAGTAACAAATTTATTGGCCGCTGCTTTAGTGGCGCTTGGCTGGTTGAGTGGAAGCGACTTGGTATTAACAATGGGCATGTTCGCGCTTTCAGGCGCGGTAACAAATTGGCTGGCGGTGCATATGTTGTTTGAGAAAGTGCCGGGATTATATGGCTCTGGTGTAATAACCATTAAGTTTAAAGAATTTAAAGTAGCTATCAAAGAGTTGATCTTAGACGAATTTTTCAACCAAGATAAGCTGCAAAGTTTCGCTACTAAAAATCAGATTGACATCGATTTGAATCCAGTAATTGAACAGGCCGATTTATCAATCGCGTTCAATAAGTTGGTGCAAGTGATTGAGGGCTCGCAATTCGGCGCGATGTTAGCAATGGTAGGCGGTAAAGAAGCCATCGAGCCTATGCGCGATACATTTACTGAAAAAATGAAAGAAGCGCTTCGAGAGATCAGTGAAGAGCCTGAATTTAAAGAGCAGGTGTCAGGTGTGCTGACGAATGGTCAATCACTAGACTCGATTAGAGGTGCCATAGAACATGCCGTGGATGAAAGGTTAAATGAATTGACGCCCGTGATGGTGAAAAATATCGTCCAGAATATGATCCATACGCACCTAGGCTGGCTAGTAGTGTGGGGCGGCGTATTTGGCGGTTTGTTTGGCGTGGTTGCAAGTTTTCTATAATAGGTAAGTGCGCATTGTCAGTTAAAATAATGCGCACTTTGATTTTGCATGTAAAATAACGCGCATTACTTAGAGCCCGATAAAACAACGGTTGCAGGCGTGTTTTGCGTAGTCAAATCCTTGATAGATGTTTTGGTATCTAGCTCAATGTTCATAAACTTTGCGTTGCGAGTGAGGCTGTAAGCTTCTGCAAACTCTTCTAGGTCCATATCGTTGCAGTGCAATTTATTCGCGATGTTCTTTTTCAACGCATGATTGCCTCGTAATTCTTCCAACATGACATGTGGTCGGTTTGACGCAAAGGCTAAACACAATTTTGTCGCCATACTGTCATCGGCGGCAATAAACTCGAGTGCTTGCGCTTGATGCGCGGTAGATACAAGTCCAACTAGTGCAACTGTGGTCAATAATGCTTTCATTTTAGTTCTCCAAATCTGGGTGTTTTGTGCGACTCCCCCTCAGTATTGGCGCTTTGTGGGAAAAATGCTGTAATTGAAAATTGTGCGAATGTAAGTATTTGTGTATTAGGTTACTACTGCTTTTAAGTGCTTAATTATTATATTAAATTACAGGAATAAATATGACGAATAGGCAAAAATAAATTTCAACACTAATTTGATTATCATTTAATCAACGTTATATTTTAATGGTTTTACCATCTTTTCAGTTTTTCATTAAAACCTATTTCAAAAGTGTGTCAGAGTATGTGAAAGTGTGTTCAAAATTTAGTCTTCAAGCATACTCGGGGTGTTCTTTTCTTGAACAAGGTTGAGAATTTTAAGTCATTCACCATGATTTATTGCATTTTGAGGTTTTTATATCGAAATTTTGATGAATTTTAGCTACAGTCACATATGTGAAATTTAGTATTAATCACATAAAAACTACAGAGAGAGAAAAATGAAAATATTTAAGCCCTCTGTGATCGTGCTTGCTCTAAGCACCGCTCTTTTTGGATGTCAGCAAGATACTGGCCCTCAGAAAGATAAAGTCACAATCGAGAAAAACCCATATCCAAGTACTTACAAGCCTCACTCTTCTTCAAGTACATTAATTACTAACGCAACTGTGCTGACTGGTACCGGCGAAAGGATCAATGACGCTGATGTCTATATTGTCGATGGCAAGATTAGCCAGGTTGGCAAAGATCTGACTGTTTCGGCCGATACGACAATCGATGCAGCAGGAAAGTGGGTCACCCCAGGTATCATCGACAATCACTCACATTTGGGTGCGTACCCAAGCCCTGGAGTAGAGTCGCACCAAGATGGTAACGAAATGATCAACCCGAACACCGCTCAAGTATGGGTAGAACATTCTGTTTGGCCACAAGACCCTGGCTTTAACCGTGCCCGTGAAGGCGGGATCACATCACTTCAAATCCTACCAGGTTCAGCCAACTTATTTGGTGGCCGTGCTGTGACGTTAAAAAATGTGCCTTCCGAAACGATGCAGGGGATGAAGTTTCCAGATGCGCCTTATGGTCTGAAAATGGCGTGTGGTGAGAACCCGAAACGCGTCTATGGTGGGCAAGGTGTTGCACCAAAAACCCGTATGGGTAACATGGCTGGTTACCGTGAAGCTTGGATTGAAGCGGGTGAGTACAAGCGTGCATGGGAGCAATATGAAGCAGAATATGCGGCTGGTTTAAATCCTGATGCACCACACCGTGACATTAAGCTTGATACGTTGCGCGGTGTGCTGGATGGAGAAATCCTAATTCACAACCATTGCTACAAAGCTGAAGAAATGGCGATGATGATCGACCTTTCTAAAGAGTTTGGCTATCATGCGGGTACATTCCACCACGGTGTTGAGGCGTATAAAATAGCCGATCTGTTAGGAGAGAATGGTAACTGTGCTGCACTATGGCCGGATTGGTGGGGCTTCAAAATGGAAGCGTATGATATGTCGCTAGAAAATGTGGCAATCGTCGATGCTGCTAAAAACTCTTGTGCGGTGATCCACTCTGATTCAGATACAACAATTCAACGACTGAATCACGAAGCAGCCAAAGTGATGTACTCTGCGAACGAAGCGGGTTTTGACATCAAAGAAGAGCACGCAATAAAGTGGATCACATATAACGCAGCTAAGTCTTTGGGTGTAGAAGACCTAACTGGCTCAATCTCAGCTGGTAAGCAAGCTGATGTGGTTATTTGGGATCAGAGTCCATTTAGCGTTTACTCTAAGGCTGAAAAAGTATTTATTGATGGTGCTAAGGTGTATGACCGTAATGACAGTAAATACCAAGCTGTTAGTGATTTCATGTTAGGTCAGCGCTAGGAGAGTGACAATGAACAAGTTTAAATTATCGATACTAACTGGTGCATTGCTAAGCTCCTCAGCGGCATTCGCTCAAATTACAGCGATTACTAACGCAACGGTTCACACGCAAACTGCACAAGGCGTGCTAGAAAATGCCACGGTGTTAATTGAAGACGGCAAGATCAAAGCGGTTAATCCAAAATCATTTAATGCTGATGTCACAGTAGACGCCCAGGGCAAAGTGTTAACGCCAGGTTTAATTGGCTCAATGAACCACCTTGGCCTTGTTGAGGTTGGCGCCGTGTCACGCTCTGTGGATGCTTACGATAAATCTGGTATTGAATTCGACCCAAGCACTGCATTTAACCCTCGTTCAAGTTTGATCCCATATGCTCGCAAGGGTGGGGTGACACAAAATATCAGCGTACCATCCTTACCTTGGGGTGAAAGTGGTGTGTTTATGGGGTTAGCATTTGTTGCTGATCTATCGGGTGAGTTTGGCAGTGTTACTGACCGTAAAACCGCGTTAATCGTTGACTTAGGCGCCGTGAGCGGAGATGCGTCACGCGCATCTGCAATGCAGTCTTTTACCAAAAAACTTGCTGAGCAAGAGAAGAAGCTAAAATCAAAGAAAGACAAGAAGAAAGACAAAGATCCAACTTCAGAAGAAAAGTTGTTGATCGACGTGCTTAAAGGTGATCTGCCTGTCGTTGCATATGCATCGAGAGCTTCTCAACTTCTTGAACTGATCGCCCTCAAAGAAAAGTTTGGCCTAAATCTGATTATATATGGTGCAAATGACGCTGTGCTGGTTAAAGAACAGTTGGCTAAAGCTGAAGTCCCAGTGATTGTGAGTGCTGTGTCAAACTTACCTTCGGGTTTTGACGCGTTACATGCACACCTTGGCAATGCCGGTGAATTAGAGCAGGCAGGCGTTAAGGTTATCTTAAATGTAGCGGGCGATGGCAGCCACAACGTATATCAAATGCGTTTTGACGCAGGCATTGCAGTCGCTAATGGCATGTCACATGACGGTGCGCTTAAAGCAATGACCGTGAATGTCGCAGATGCTTTTGGTATAGAGGGTGGTAAGATTGCCAAAGGCGAGCGAGCTGACGTCGTACTTTGGACTGCAGATCCTTTTGAATTTAATACGCGCGTAGACAAAGTTTGGATTAATGGTGAATCCGTAACAACCGAGTCTCGCCATGATAAATTGCGCGAACGTTACACAACGGATTCGAATATGCCGCGAGGCTATACGAAATAAATCGGTTGATGTAAGAAGGCACCTATGATGGTGCCTTTTTTAATCTCTTATTTTAGATACTAGTGACTTTAAAAGCCCCTTAGTGTCAGTAAAGTACAGAGACTGTGAGTGACTGGGCAAAAGAAACTCTTAGTATGTGAGCAGCACATAATTACTGCTCATTGACGGATATATTATTTATAAACTGTGTAATCGACTTCTAAATTTATGTCATTTTCACCAGAGATAACCCAAACTTGCGTACGTTGAATTTGACCGACAGGACTATGACAGGTCACCGTTTTTCTAAATGCAGGCCCAGTAAAGTTATATACCTCATTTTCCAGTGCAAAATGATTTGTATGAAAGAGCGGCGTACTGTCGTATCCATTAAATACACGAGATGTCAGCCCTTCATTGATTGTTGATGTGCAGAAGGTATCGTCATTCTTGTTGTTTATGTGCAGTGATGACGTATAACGCACTTGCTCATACCAACCGCGGCCTCCGCAATGCGCGCTGGCACCAGTACAGTCTGGCATTTTGTACTCACCTACACCTACCAAGCTTGTATCCCAAGTAATCGCCGGTAAACCAGAAAATTTATGATAGACCTTGTACTGTTCACCCGCTAGGTTTTGGCAATTTAGCGCTAATACACGGTTACGTGTTAATTGGTCATCGCTAAATGTACCATTGAAATAAACAGTATCAACCATACTTGCCCCAGGCCCCGCTGTACCAATATTGACGGTACCATACTGCTGCCCAGTAATTTCATCATACACGTAACCGCTTGTGCACTCTGAGCCCCCTTCTTTAAAGTAAACCCAAGCGTTAAACGTACGCGCGTTAAATGAATCCGTGACGATACGATCTACTGCGCCGTTTGTATAAGCAGTTGTTCTGTTATAACCGTCTAAGTCATTCACTACTACTTGAGCGTATGCTGTTGTTGCCAGTAAGCTCGTTGTAAGCACTGCGAGTAGTTTAAGTTTCATTGATAACTCCTTTGATAACAATTTGAAAGGGATGTTCCCTCGGTTTATCGCTTGAGCACATGTCTTTAATACGTTTAGGGAATGAATAAATTCATATTGACATGTGAGTTAGTGTACGAGTTTTATTCATACCATTTGATTTATATTAACGACCTTGATTTCAAGCTGTAAGCAAGTGAACGTATGCTCAGCTTGCTAACTCTTATTCAAGCTAACCAGTAAATTTCATTCTGTAAACCCCCGATTAAAATGCTTTTTTCGTAATTGTTTTTTTATTTGCAAAGTGTGATTTTGAGATTTTAAAATAAATTATTCTGTTGTTTTTTGTTTTTATATTTCAATAATTTGGTTATCAATCGTTATGGATATAATTTCAAGTTTTTATCTCTTTGTGGTATCTGGTTTTTATTTTTAAAATAATGCATCTCAAAAGGTGGTTTAATATTGGTTTACAGTATTTTTAGAAAGTAAGGGTTTAAATTTAAGAGGTTTTAAAATGTGATGACTTTATCAAGGCCCAGATAAAAATCAAAAAGCGCTCTATTGATGAGAAAATTGAAACAAAAAAATTACGTTCTGTCACTTTTGTTGATCTAAGTCTAAATTGAACTGCCTTGTACAGAAGGGATGGCTTTAAAAAGGGAGTTAGATTTGTTAAAAAGGATTAAACGTAGAGAGATGTATCAACTACCATGACACGCTAGCTGACATGGGTTAGGTACATCCATCATTATGTGGACGTTCGAAGCTCAGCGTGCAAGCAAGCTTATTTAACAGCAGGAGCGTATTTTGACAGTTGATTTGCTTATCATGTGTTATCTACTCGGTATGGTCGTCATCTTTTTAATTACGACATCCTATGTCACTATCCAACAGCACCTCTCTGCAAAGGCTGGATTAGAGCTTACGATTTATTGGGTACTTATCTTGGCCCCAATTGGTCTAATGATAGAGCGAACTGAGCGATTGCTATCTATTACAGTTCCTGATTATATTGTTGCGTTTATGCAGTCTTCATTTCTGTTGCTGGGCCCCTTGTGCATTGTCTATATATCGGTTATGTCTCTAAACCGAGTTAATAGAACACATCTATTTGCGTGCGTTCTGCCTTTTGTCACAATACTGACTTTTTGTATTATGGCAGACAGTAAACCCACTTATGGCATATATTCCCTTTCATTAATCGCAGTTTGCTACTTCCAGTATTGGATACATAGATACGGTAGGGCGGGTTTAATCCGAGCACAGGTTAACGAAAGCGATAACAATGCTCTTTTGGATCTAAACTTATTGATGGCGCTTTATGTGGTGTTTTCTGCCACAATTATCTCTTTATTTATTCACCGCTTCTTTGACCAGATTTTCACGCAGATTGTTTCGGACCTATGTCTGTATGTTTTGTTAATATCCGTTGTACTTTTGGGTAGAGGTTATGTCAATGTGGTGGTAAATCGTCTTGATTCGAGTAAAAATACCTTCAACACAATAAAATAGGTTTGGCTATATAGTAAACGTATTCTAATAGGGAGCTTAAAGTGGATCTAAAAAGAGTTTATGTGATTGCTGGCACGATGTGTAATCATAAACTTTGGAATATGGTACAAGCCAAAATAAATACACACATTGAACTGATTCATTTAACAATTCCAAGAGATGCCTCATTTAATGAAATTTGTAAATATTTTAATGATTCGATAACTGAAGAGTCTATCAATCTGTTGGGGTTCTCTTTAGGCGGGTATATCGCTGCTTATTTTAGTACTTTATTTCCAAATAAAGTCAAAAGACTATTTATTATTTCAAATAGTCCTACAAAATTGCCTGTATCGGAAGTAAAGCAAAGAAGCCAAATGTTGGCTTTTGTCAAAAACTTTGGATATGGCGGGTTAAGTACACACAAGGCTAAATTACTGTTAGACCCTGGTAACGTTACACAGGCTCACATCGAACTACTTCAAGAAATGGATAAGGATCTGGGCCCTGATGAATTTATTAGTGTGTATACCCATACTTCTGAACGTCATTGCTTAAAGTCATCATTACTTTCGTTAAAAATACCTTTGATATATTGGTACAGCGAACATGACTCACTTATCAATACGGATTGGTTTGATAGCACTATTGAACAACAGACATCCTGCGAGGTTCATGTTGCTCCTGGCTGTGGGCATATGTTGCCCATAGAACAAGATGCGCAGTTGACTCGCTTGCTGATCCATTGGTTGGACAAATAATCGAGCAACAAATAGCTTAATGGACAACCTGTAATACGAGCAATTGATTCTGCTTTCCAGTGCCAACCAGTAAATGCTTGCCATCTGCAGTTGTTTTCAAAACAGAAACGTTGTTTATTTCAACACCGTCAAGTGACTGTATGTGGGAGAGCAATGAGAGTTTGCCTGTCTTTTTTGAGTGGTTAAAAATTAAAATGCCCGCATCTGCTTCTGCACTTGCAAACAAAAAGCGTCCTTTTGGGGACATTGCGATACAACAGGCACCATTGAGCCCTTGGGTAGGAAGCTGGTGGTTTTGAATACTTTGGTGATGTGCGTACTGACCATATTCGTCCTGTTTAAAGGTAATGAGTGAATTACTTTTTGCAGCAGCAACGAATATGTATTTTCCAGAATGTGACACAAAGATATTTTGCGGATTTTGTAGCGTTGGGTGAGAGAGCGTTTGATTAAGTGCATACGCGTCACCGTTCACTTTGCGTAAAACAAAGATTTGATTGCTTTCAAATCCAGCCACAAAGACCATATTCCCCTTTGATGTTTGGGCTATTGACGTGGGATACCCCCAATTCTGGTTAGGCAGTAACTTTTCTTTAAATGAAGCATTTCCATGTTCATCCAATTTAAATACTGAAACAGCGTTACTCATATAACTGGAGGTGAGTATTGTTTTATTGTCGGGCGAAATGACTGCACTCCAAGCCCCAAGAAGCCCATGAGAGTCTAGTGATTTGACCGAATTGAAATCATTGAATACGACTTTATGGTCGAGATTATCTGACAACGTGGATGTTGGGGCGAGCAACGCGTCATTTTGATATGAAAATGAGGTAAGGGCACCACTATAAAATGACGTGGTATAAACCCTTTGGTGTGCCTTTGAAAAGCGTACACTCGATGCGCCTTTGAGTCTTAATTTTGGAAATTGCTTGTCCGTAAAGCTTTGCGAGTGGGACAAGTTAAAATGCTCATCTATATCCAACATTGTCAACGCATCATCGTCACCACTCACCAAAAAAATCTTATTTAGACTGGGTGAAATGGTGATATCTCTTGGATTAGATATCCCTTGTATGCCTTGTGAACCATTTTGTAATACTTGTTTTAATTTTAAAATTTCAGCATCAACTGAAAAGGTTACGAGACTCAACAGAAAGAAATAAAAACGCTTGGTCATGTACAAAAACACTCAATAATATTGGTTTCAAAGTACCACTTCTCACATATTAAGGAAAGTAACTCAATGAAATATATGTAAATAGCAGTAAATTCAAGGAATGTAGCACAGGAAGTGATAGGCATAATTACTGCGCGCGGTGCGACTAATTATCACAATATTGTTTGAACGTTTTGTCAATCTATTTGCCACACTTAATATAAACTCAACGTTTAAAGCTTAGAGAACAAGGCGAGTATTATCAGCCTTGCGTTCAGATTCTATTGAAAAATACTCATATACATTATTTCAGAGTAGCTCGCGTCATGACAATGATTTAGATTAAAAGTATCTGTTGTTTAGGCAAGTCAATTTTATGGAATTAAAAGCGTATATAAACCAAAGCGTCTTATGCTGGTTAGCGACTGTGGGAGAAGATTTGATGCCTAATGTCTCTCCTAAAGAAGTGTTTACCTTAGCCAATGACGATACGTTACTGATTGCTAATATTGCCTCACCAATCAGCGAGCGCAATATTTATGCTAACGCCAATGTGTGTGTATCCTTGATTGATGTGTTTGAGCAAAGAGGCTTTAAACTAAAAGGCTCGGCAAAGGTTATAGATATTCACTCAGAACTTGGCCAATCGTACTTAAAGTCCATTCGAGAAATCGCGGATGAAAGTTACCCAGTAAAAAACATTTTTGAAGTTTGTATCGAGTCTAAATCAAAGATCGTTGCGCCGAGTTATTTTTTGTTCCCCAATACCACTGCTGAGAGTCAAATTAAAAGTGCCATGAAAACGTATCACGTGTCACCGCGTCTTCACAAGCGCTAGTTCAGGTTTTGTAAGGCCAGTAGACGTCTGGTTATAGTGGCATGACGCATATCATTTTGCACTGCAAAAACGCACCTTAAATCTCTGAACGCATAACGGTTTCGCGATATTTTGTGACAATTCAGAGTCTTTTACACTCAATCGAAAAACGCGATAGACTTTTAACTGTTTATATATACAGTGTTTGTGTATCATAAAAGGCACGAAGTAAGGAGAGTGATATGACACATAAAATTGAACACACAGTGCCAACACCCAAAGAGTATTGTGAAATGCGTTTGAAGGCCGGTTTGTCTGGTAAATCTATGGAGGCTGCGCAAGTAGGCCTAAAAAACACACTCTATGGGGTTTCTATTAGAAATGGCAAAGATGTATTAATTGCGATGGGCAGGGTGGTCGGAGATGGCGCTTGTAATTTTGAAATCGTAGATGTTGCCGTCGACCCAGATTTCCAAGGTACAGGACTTGGTCGAAAGGTCATGGAATGCATTGATGCATATTTGACTTCCGCGGTATTTGAAGGTTCATATGTCTCCATGATTGCTGATGAACCGGCTTTTTATGAGAAACTCGGGTATCGGCTAGTGGCGCCCAAAAGCCAAGGGATGACTAAAAAGTTTAAAGTAGCTTAAGTAAGTTGTTAGCGCTTGGTGTGAACACATCAACGCTGGTAACAAACAGCTTAAGTGGCCAGATAAAATATCGCGTGCTTATCTGAAGTGTCCATGGGATACGGCATAAAGCTTACTGACAATGAGTCATTGACGTTGCTCATTCAACGGATAGCGCGTTTGGCCAAATATAAGTGAAGCAGACACATAGAAACCAGTATCCCTATGGCTCCTACTGTGCATCTGTTACCGAGTGAGGGTGGCTGTTAAACTAAATTTAGCCCAATCTTGGCAGCCGTTACCAGTGGGCCGTGCGATGTTCTTAATGTATTGTGCGATGTATGACTTTGATGTCAGTCTGTGTGACTCCTTTTCAATTCTTCGATAATCGCCTCGGCAAGGGGAGAGGTGGAGCTGTTTTTTGCGGTGATTAAAACAACTGGAATTTTGTAAGAAAACTTATCGGGTAAAATTGCTTTGAATAAGCCCTTATCAACCCAATATGCAGCATAGTGTTCTGGTAGATAACCAATAAACTCCCCTGTTAAGATTAGGTGTGCAATGCCCTCATCATGATAAGCAATACCACTATTTTGATAGTTTAACCCATCATTTCGTGTTTCTCTGTCACGCATGTAGTTACTTGTGATCACTTCCGCTTTTTTTAATAACCGAGTAATCTCAGAATCCTTGCAACCAAATAAGGGGTGACCGTGGGCACAATATAAAAAATTGGTTTCATTGTGAAGTGGGTAGTAATCTAACCCCCTTAAATGATGACGACTTACACCAAGTCCAACTAAAGATCGTCCATTGATAACAGACGTTTCGACTTCTCTGGCTTCACATACGTTAATCTCAAATTGGATATTGCCCCCTTTGGCTTTCAAAGCAGAAATGGCACGAGCAACTCCGCATCGCGGGTCGCTTACTATCGTGTCTATCGTGGCAATGGTGACACGTCCAGATAATTCATTTTTTGAACTTGCCACGGTCGTTGCAAAAGCTTCACATTGTTGAAGTAATTCTAAAGATGCTTGATAAGTCACTCTGCCTGGTTCAGTTAACTCAAAGCCACCCCGACCACGTTTACAAAGTTTAATCCCAAGTCTAACTTCAAGATCTGAAAGGTGAGAACTAATTGTAGAGCGACCAATATTTAACCTAGACTCCGCAGCTGACAGCCCGCCACATTCGACGATGGCAACAAATATTCTAAGTAGCCTCAAATCAACGTCATGAACTTGCACTTGTTTTCTCTCCCTTCATAGTTATCAGTCTTTCAATAGCGTAATAGCACAGCATTTGTGCAACTTTGTTTAGTTCTAAACAATTCAATTTTAAAGTTTGATATTATCGGAATGAATTACGATTATTATGCATTTATAAAACATCTTGCACAAGCTAACATTGCGCCATTAGAGCACGTAGTTGCTTAAGAAACATAAGTATTTAGGAGAATATGATGACGTTTAGATATGGTGTGGATCGTCTAAACCTTGATATTGTAAACGGCATAGCCGATGGCAGTATTAAAGCAGAGCTTTGTCAGGAAGCATTAGATAAAATAAACAAGAGCCGCCAACGTGTTGACAAGATGGCCGCGTCCGATAAAGCTGTATATGGTATTAATACCGGATTTGGTCCGTTATGTGATACGCAAGTTTCCCCTGAAGAAACCAAGTTACTGCAAAAAAATCTACTTATCACACATGCCGTTGGTGTTGGTAACCCAATTGCGAAGCCTATTTCTAAGTTGATGCTAATCACGAAAGTACATGCACTAAGTCAGGGCTTTTCAGGTATTCGATTAGCTGTCGTTGAGCGTATGCTTAAATTCATTGAATTAGACATTATTCCTGTTGTCCCAGAGCAAGGTTCAGTGGGCGCATCAGGTGATCTAGCGCCGCTGTCACATCTATTTTTACCTTTACTGGGTGAAGGGGAGTTTTGGGTCGGTGACGACATTCAACCTGCGGCGAAAGTTCTGGCAGACAATAATCTAGAAGCAATGGACCTTGACTCAAAAGAGGGCCTGGCGCTTATTAATGGTACCCAGTTTATTTTGTCTCACGCCATTACTGGATTGACCAAAATGCGTTACCTACTTGATCTTGCTGATGTAGCTGGTGCGATGAGTATTGAAGGCATGCAGGGCAGTGAGCAGCCATTCCGTGAAGAGCTACATGCTATCCGTGCATTTGAAGGTAACATTGCAGTTGCAAAACGCATGCGCCGTTTATTCAAAGATTCACAGAATATGGCTGATCACGAAGAGTGTGATCGCGTTCAAGACCCATATTCGCTTAGATGTATCCCACAGGTGCACGGCGCATCACGCAACGCATTTAATCACTTGAAAGCGCTTGCTGAGACAGAAATGAACTCAGTGACAGACAACCCAATTGTTATCAGTGAAGAAGAAGCCATTTCTGGTGGTAGCTTCCACGGCCAGCCTTTAGCAATGGTACTTGATTACGCGTCAATTGCTGCTGCTGAGCTTGGTAACATCTCTGATCGTCGTTGTTATTTACTACTTGAAGGCTTACACGGACTACCTCGACTGCTTACCACATCAGGTGGTCTAAACTCAGGTATGATGATCCCTCAGTATACGACTGCGGCCTTGGTAACAGAAAACAAATCTCTGTGTTTCCCACCGTCTGCTGACAGTGTACCGACGTCTATGGGTCAAGAAGACCATGTTTCAATGGGCAGTATTTCAGGACGTAAATTCAACCAAATCTTGGGCAATCTAGAAAAAATCTTCGCGATTGAGCTGATGTATGCTGCACAAGCGGTTGATTTTAGACGTCCAAATACATGTTCAGATATTATTGAACAGAATCACGCTTTGATCCGTACAAAGGTCGCAAAACTTGAAGAAGACAGACTACTTAAGCCAGATATCGATGCTATGGTTGAGTTTGTTAAGTCTCAAGCATTTACGGTTACAGTGAACTAAGGAAATCCGACATGAATTTTCAAGAACAAATAAAGCAGGGTATCCCTAGCGTATTGCCTGAAGCAAAGCCATATCCGGCAGGTGCAAACCGTGCGCCAAAGCGCAAAGATATTTTAAGCCCAGAAGAAAAGCAGCTAGCAGTTAGAAACGCGCTGCGCTACTTTCCAAAAGAGTGGCATAAAGAACTTGCAGCTGAATTTGCGCAAGAGTTGAAAGATTTTGGTCGTATATATATGTATCGTTTTAAGCCTAATTATGAGCTTAAGGCGCGTTCAATTTCAGACTATCCAGCTAAATGCGAGCAAGCTGCGGCAATCATGTTGATGATTGACAACAACTTAGATCCGGCTGTGGCGCAGCACCCAGAAGAGCTTATCACTTACGGTGGTAACGGTGCAGTATTCCAAAACTGGGCACAATACCTACTTGCGATGAAGTACTTAAGTGAAATGGAAGAAGACCAAACGCTTCATATGTACTCTGGCCACCCGATGGGATTATTCCCGTCATCAAAAGATGCGCCACGCGTTGTCGTAACGAACGGTATGATGATCCCGAACTACTCTCAGCCAGATGATTGGGAAAAGTTCAACGCACTGGGCGTAACACAGTATGGCCAGATGACAGCGGGTTCATTCATGTACATTGGCCCTCAGGGCATCGTACACGGTACAACTATTACGGTAATGAATGCATTCCGTAAGGTACTAGAGAAAGGCGACAGTCCAAAAGGCAAGATCTTCTTAACCGCAGGTCTTGGCGGCATGAGCGGCGCGCAACCTAAAGCAGGTAATATCGCTAACTGTATTACTGTCTGTGCAGAGGTAAACCCCAAAGCGGCGATTAAACGTCACGAGCAAGGTTGGGTGGATGAATTAGTCGACAATATGCCTGACTTGGTTGCACGTGTTAAAAAAGCACAAGCAGGCGAAGAGGTGGTGTCTATTGCATTCATCGGTAACATCGTTGATGTATGGGAGTCATTCCTTGCAGAAGATATTTTTGTACACCTTGGTTCTGACCAAACATCTCTTCATAACCCGTGGTCAGGCGGCTACTACCCTGTTGGGATCAGTTACGAAGAGTCAAACCGCTTAATTCGTGAAGAGCCAGAAGTATTCAAAGAAAAAGTACAAGCGACACTTAAGCGCCACGCAGACGCTGTCAACAAGCATACTGCTAAAGGCACTTACTTCTTCGATTACGGTAACGCGTTTTTACTTGAGTCTTCACGCGCTGGTGGTGACGTGATGGCCGCAAACGGTATCGACTTTAAATATCCGTCTTATGTTCAGGATATTTTAGGCCCGATGTGTTTTGACTATGGTTTTGGTCCATTCCGCTGGGTGTGTACATCAGGTAAACCTGAAGATTTAGACAAGACTGACGCAATTGCTGCAAAAGTGCTTGAAGAGATCATGGCTGAATCCCCAGAAGAAATTCAGCAGCAGATGCAAGACAACATTACTTGGATCAAAGACGCAAAAGAAAACAAGCTGGTTGTTGGTTCGCAAGCACGCATTCTTTATGCGGATGCCGAAGGCCGTATCAAGATTGCTAAAGCATTTAATGATGCCATTGAACGTGGTGAAATTGGTCCTGTTGTGCTTGGTCGTGACCACCACGATGTATCTGGCACTGATTCACCATTCCGTGAAACATCTAACATCTATGATGGCAGCCGCTTTACAGCTGATATGGCGATCCACAACGTTATCGGCGATGGTTTCCGTGGCGCTACTTGGGTATCTATTCACAACGGCGGCGGTGTTGGCTGGGGTGAAGTTATCAATGGTGGTTTTGGTATGTTACTCGACGGTTCCAGTGATGCAGAGCGCCGCTTGACGTCTATGCTTTTATTCGACGTGAACAATGGTATTGCACGTCGTAGCTGGGCTCGTAACGAAGAAGCCAATTTTGCAATTAAACGCGAAATGGAAAGAACACCGAAGCTAAAAGTCACACTTGCTAACAATGTAGATGATGATCTTCTAAAAGGTTTATCTTTATAATTTCTGCGTCGAAAACAGGGCATCTTTGATGCCCTGTTTTTCGTCAAAATTGATTTCAACTGTCATGCCCCGAAGGCACAATGATACTCACTGTATCACTTAGATTTTAATACCACCAATGTATTACCATGTTACTCGCGAGTTAGCATGCAGTGCAAAATGAAGATATTCAACAAGTCTCCTCTCAACGGTTTGTCGACATGTTTTTAGTCGCTAAAACTGCATCTAAACTAGTTCGAGTTATTTAAGTGGCTCACCTTAATAAACCAATCCTCTTCTTTTAGGCACGATAAAACATTTATCTTTGTGCAAGAACCCGCTTGTGTATCTAGCTGTTTTAGTCGTTTTAAGATATCGGAATGTTAAATCTGCTCAAAATGAAAACATTCATAGTCTATTTAGTGCTAGATTTTTAAATTATACAATTTGATTAATTCTTAATCTTGGTTTGATTTAAATAAAAAATCCATGAAAAAGATCTTGAGTGAATATATAAACCTGCTAAAGTGACCTTGTTGAACGTAACTAACCAAAGGAAATTATGATGTTACTTAAACTTAGTAAAAAGAAAGTGAAAAACCTAAGCGCTGCAAATAAGTCGCTTAACTTGCAACAAACTCCACAAGTAGGCGGTGGTCAAGGCCTAGACTCTTTAGGTTGTCTACCTACTGTTAAGTGTCCTATTTCTTGGCAGTGTTACTCGGACGACCGCTAAGGTTGTTTACACGAGTAACAGTCCTTAACCCTTGTTGTTGTAGGCCTTGATTGGCCTACTATCGATACTCTACACTTTGTTCAAAACTTTGTTCAAAACTTTGTTCAAAACTTCGTTCAAAACTTCGTTCAAAACTCAGCTACAAATGGCAAACCTAGATTAGCTACACGCATATTTTAATACTGTAAAAATTAGCGCTTTATACTTATTGCTTGTATTAAGAATACCTCGTGTAAAGTAGTATCAAAGAACGCTTGGGTAAGTCTATTATTGAAAAGGCATACAAATGGAAGCAATCATTAAAAATGTGGTATTTGATATAGGAAACGTCGTGGTTCGTTGGTCTCCAGCAGACATCATCAGTATGACATTTGGTGAATCAGCCAACCAAGTCGAATTGACCGAAAAAATATTTCACTCAGAGATATGGCTAGACTTAAATAAAGGTTTAATGACGGAAGCAGAAACTAAGTTAAAGTATCAACAAACGTTAGCGTTGACGCGTGAAGACTGTGACCGTTTATTTCACTACATTAAGCAATCTTTAATACCTATCTATGACGCTGTGCCATTAATTGAACGGGTCAAACAAGCTGGGTTTAAAGTGTATGCATTAACCGATAATGTTCATGAAATTGTGGACTATTTAAAGTCTACTTATCAATTTTGGCCCTTATTTGAAGGGGTGATCGTCTCAGCTGATCTAGGTGTACTTAAGCCTGATCCCGCCATATATGACGCATTACTGACGCAATTTAGTCTTAAGGCAAATGAAACCATCTTTATTGATGATATGCCACATAATGTCGCTGGTGCAAAGGCCATGGGCATCGAAGCGATTCAGTTTGAAGATACTAAACAATGTGAGCTGGCGCTCAAAATGCGTGGGCTAATTTTTTAGTGTGGCGCCGTGTACGCAAAAACCTGATATCTGAATGGATATTATCGC
Organism: Pseudoalteromonas sp. SMS1; assembly: GCF_021530565.1. Lineage (GTDB taxonomy): Bacteria > Pseudomonadota > Gammaproteobacteria > Enterobacterales > Alteromonadaceae > Pseudoalteromonas. The sequence continues at coordinate 61,163 of NZ_JAKGBI010000019.1, read as the reverse complement.
CTTCAATGCGCAAGAATGGTGTGTCATTTTACTTAAGGTTACTGCCTATCTTACGGGGAGGTCGCCGCGTCAGTTTGTCATAAGATATATATTAAGAATCGAACGTTACGCTTCTTTCAACATGGCAAAGACAAAAGATTAGTCTTGTAAACGGTGCGCTATGGCCGAAAAGCGTGGGCAAAGTTCAATAGCCATACACGCTACAGCGCGTAAAACAACAATGCAAAAGCACGAAGTTTATTACTATAGTTATGTAACGTTAACAACGATGTGTGGTTGTATATGAACTTCAAAAGTTTGCAGGTAAAATATTCGTTACTCTTCATTGCGATTTCCGTGTTTTTTGTTTTCATTGTATCAGTCAATTTATTCCTTATTTCCAAAACAGAGCATAGCTTGAATGAAGTCGGTAATAAGTTTAACCCCGCAATTTCTGCTGTAATCAATGCCGATAGAGATTTGTATCAGGCACTTGCCGCAGAGCAACATTTACTGTATTCCACTAATTTCGACCGTCGTTTTCAAAGTTTGTATACAGATTACCAAGAAAACGCAAAACAAGCCTTGGATAGAATGAATAAGTACAGGTTGTTGATGGACGACTACCCGAGTGCATTAACGCCTTTGAGAGGTTTCGATGAGCAATACCGTATTTGGCTTGCAGACTCACAAAGGGTATTTGATCTTATGCAGCAAGGAGAAAGGCGTGCTGCGATTACACAAAGTGAAGGCAAAGCAACACAAAGTTTTAATGCGCTGCGCGACTATTTTAATGTTGCGGGAGAATCCGCAGATAGCATCAGTGAGCAAGTGAGTAGCGAGTCGATTAGTGAAGTAAATCGTACTCTGATGGTGATTTTGATTTTTAGCGCGATCATTATTGGTGTCATTATCGCAATTGGCTTGATTGCGCCTAAGAAAATAGCCAATGCGCTGAACGATTTGGCACATCAACTGAGAGACATGAGCCAGGGGGATGGTGACCTAACTAAGCGCATTAACTCTTCACGAGAGGACGAGTTAGGGGATGTAGCTAGAGAGTTTGATAACTTTGTTGCGGGGTTAGCAGACTTAATTAAGACAATAGTCAGTGAGTCTATGTCTGTAACAAACGGGGTAGAGGCACTAGAGAAAGGTTCCAAGAGTATTCATGATACCTGTTCCACTCAGCTGCAAGCGATTGAAGTGATCGTAACTGCTGTGAATGAAATGTCATATGCCATCAAAGAAGTCGCAGAGAATGCCAGTTCAACTGCACAGGATCTTGCGGATGTTAACCAACTCACAGATGAAGGCGCCAAAGTGACCAATAGAACAGTTACTGAGATAAATCAACTGTCGGATATTATTGCAAACGCGTCTCACACTATTTCTAAGGTATCTGAAGATTCGACTAATATTACGTCGGTCTTAGACGTGATACGTGGTATTGCTGAGCAAACTAATTTACTCGCGCTGAATGCTGCGATTGAAGCTGCAAGGGCAGGTGAGCAAGGTCGAGGGTTTGCGGTTGTGGCAGATGAAGTAAGAACGCTTGCCAGTAAAACTCAGCAGTCGACAGAAAATATTCAGGAGATGATTGAAAACCTACAGCAAGGGGTAGGGCAAGCTGTCAGCTCTATAGAAAAAGGCAATGAATCCACACAATCAACCGTTGAGTGTTCCGCACAAACGCTCGAATCCTTGAGCCAGATTGCGACAGCCTCTCAACGCGTATCGGATATGGCTATGCAAACTGCAACTGCAACGGAAGAACAAAGCAAAGTAACAGACGATATCAGCAGCAATTTGACGCGTATGTCTGAGGGGACTCGTGAAAACTTTGATACGGCGGTCGAAAATGAGACGGTTGCAGACCAAACAATGGCAAGTGCAAATAGGCTCAGGCAAGCAGTTGGCGGATTTAAATTGGACTAATCTAAGGTGTCACCCTTCAGTTAGCTTCTGTCGATGTATCAACTTATCGAGGGGCGGTAGGGTTGGTGTATGTTCGAGTGTCTAAATATGAGAGGGATTATAAATACAATTGATTTCACCACTTTCTCGTTATTTTCTGCAAGTATCTGTGCCGCTGGCAGGCTAGCGTGAAAATATCTCCCTTCGATAGAGGTCATAGTACCATCTTGCAAAAATAGTCTTGGTAAGGCGAATTTAAATGGCACACCGAGACACGCCATCACTTATGCGTTTGGCTTAAGTTGACACTCGAGCAATGGGGCTTGTTAGGGGGGTTAATAAACACATTAAAACTAGACAAATTTCTCGACTATGACGCAGCACTTTAATTCACCATAGGCGGATTAATATTAGTACACAATGAAGACGTGATTTAACGCCCTGTATATGGTTGCTTAATGATGGCTATTGACAATAGGTCAATTGTTTATTGAGTTTGAAAACGAGGTTGTAAAGGTTCCTGATGCCATTTTACTCAGTGACGCTGCACAATCGTATTACTTAGTAGCGATTTCAGCGCATGCTTATCCAAAATTTTCGCCATATTTAGTGTGCTTAGATTGTGTCAAACAGGCTTGTTTTAAGCAGTACGTGCGCGTTACTATTCACGTTATTAGATATTACACAATAAAAATAAAAGGCTCATTATGCATCAGCATGGAAAATTAAATTATGTAGAGTTTGCGGCAAAAGATTTACACGCCACGAAATCATTTTTCGCTTCCGTTTTCAATTGGGAGTTTGTCGACTATGGCCCTGATTACACAGCATTCTCAAATAAAGGGCTAGATGGTGGTTTTTATCAAGCAGATATGTGTAGCGACGCAAGTACGGGTGGTGCACTACTGGTTTTTTATAGCAATGATATCAATGTGACATTGTGCAATGTTACAGAACATGGCGGTGAGATAGTAAAGCCTATTTTTGAATTTCCAGGTGGGTGTCGCTTTCACTTTAAAGAGCCGAGTGGTAATGAATTTGCTGTTTGGTCTGAAACACAAAGGGTATAAGAACACGCTTGCATGATTCAAAGCGAGTGAACTAACTCTAATTTCACAAAATAGTTTAGCAATAGGTATAAATAGGGGCCCCTTTGAAACATATCGTAATTATTTGTCTTTTCCTTCTTGGTGCGTGTAGTTCGCACAATTACTACTCAATTCAACAAACTGCAAACATAGGTAATGTAGTAAAAGAGAGCAAGGTGGGGGGCGTGCATGGCACATTCGAACTAAAAATCGCCGGCAGTTTACGCCATCGTGGCGGCGTGTTTTTAAACACCATGATGGATTACAAAAGCGAGAAAAATGTCACCATTTTTTTGACCGAGAAATTTATTCATAAATTTAAAAAGAAAACAGGGATACCACCTGAAATTTACTTTCTTGGCAAAAGAATAATAGTCAAAGGAAAAGCGAAGAGAGTAAAGTACACGGTCTATGAATACGGGAAAGAAACGGATAAATTTTATTTTCAAACACAAATTAACTTAAATGCACTAAACCAATTTGAAGAGCTTTAGTGCTTATCTGCCTATTTGGTTAATGGATTATTTGGTTTGAGCGTCAATTTTGACAAATATTTTTGCAAACCTTTAAACCATTTTCCACGCAACTACGTTTATGTCTTTGGTCACGTTATCGAGGGTGAAAACATGTTTGGTATTTTTAAATCTGATCCAACTAAAAAGTTAAAAAAAGAGCATGCAGTATTGTTGGAAAAAGCAATGCATGCACAAAGAAATGGAGATATTCGCGGCTACGCCATGCTAACCGCCGAAGCTGAATCTGTGTGGCAAAGAATTGAGCAATTGGAAAGCAATCAATAATGGTTGCAGACGAAAACATTTGTCTTAAACAGCGATAAATAATCTTAAGAAGTGTAGAATATAGGGACTAACACACATAGGATTATATAAATGAAGTATTTAGTGCTGGTTTCAACATTACTGTTAGGGGCGTGCAGTTCGACGTTCAACCTTCAACAGAATGTTGACTTGATAGCTGCGGTAGCAGGGAGTGCGTCAAGTAGTGTTTATGGCACGTACCAGTTCGAGGTCAAAGCGTCGGGTAAGTTAAACGGGAAAGTCTATTTAAATACTGAAGACGATTATCGAGATAGTCAATCAATCTCGATTGCGTTATCTCCTGAATTTGTCAAAGCGTTTATTCGTGATAAAGGGTTAAGTCCCAAAGTCTATTTTTTAAGTAAAAAAATTGAAGTAACGGGCGAAGTCCAAAGAATAAAAGTCAATTTATACTCCGGCGGTCAAAAAACGGGAAAATATTACTATCAAACCCATGTGATAGTTAATACCCTTGACCAGATAAAAGAAATTTAATAGCGTTATTAACGCTGCAATATAACTGGGAGCTCAGTGTCGGCTTGTCAGCATTCGGGCTTCTATTTTATTTTTTTAATTTACCTTTCTGACTTTCTTTCTTTTTTAAATATCTATATCTTTTTAAACGTATCAATACTGAGATATCTCTCATAACTGTAAATGCCAAAAAATAAGAATAAATGATGAATAACCGCTTTACACTACTTCCAAAAGTGAAACACTTTGGGCTCAGCGCAGTATGCCTATTCTCATCCACGTTTGCTCTTGCAGGTGACGTGGATGCGTTTATAGAAAAAACGATGACTGCGCGCCATATTCCCGGTTTGCAGCTGGCTGTTGTAAAAAACAATCAAGTTGTAAAGGCAACCAGCTACGGGGTTGCAAACTTACAAGATAATATTGCAGTAACCAATCAAACAGTTTTCTCCATTAACTCTATGACCAAAGCCTTTACTGGTGTAGCGCTCGTACAGCTGGTGGAAAAGGGGGTGATTAGCCTTGATGATGAAGTTGCTAAGCACCTTCCTGAGTTACCCAAGGCTTGGCATAAAATTCAGATTAAGCATTTGATGGCCCATACATCGGGCTTACCTAAAATATTAAGCGGTTACTATATTGATTTGATTGTCAGGGGGGATCCGAAAGCGGCTTGGGAGAAGGTACAAACCTTGCCAATGATATCTGATACAAACACGCGCTTTGACTACAACCAAACAGGCTACGTCATCGTTGGTAAAATAATTGATAAATATGTAGATGGCAGTTTTGTGGAATTTATAACCGATCATCAATTAAAGCCAGTCAATATGCATTTGACAGCAGAATCGGGTTTCGAATACATGACACCGGTGATCAAAAATCAAGCTCGTCAGTATGTGTATGATCATAAAGAAAAGCGCTTCGTTAATATCTATGGGCGATTTTCCTATATGATGAGGACGGCTGCGGGTATGAACTCGACCGCGGCGGAGCTTGCACAATACCTAATCGCATTACAGGCTAACAAACTTGTAAAAAATACCAAACTGCTTTGGGAACCAGTCAAACTAAACAATGGTAAAATAAGTGGCTTTAGTAAGTTAGAAAATGGCTATGCGATTGGCTGGCAAGTACTAGATCGCGAGCATCATCCAGCGGTGAGTGCAAGTGGCGGTAATGCGGTTACAATGATCCATTACCCAGAAAATAATGTGTCGATTGTCGTATTAACAAATTTAGTGGGGGCGTTGCCCATCCAGTTTGTAGACGGCATTGCAGCGCATTATATTGACGACTTTAAACTCTAAACTAGGTATATGTTTATCTGGGCTTGATTTGGTTCATTAGGTGATTTGTGCAAAGTGCTCAAACCACCCAAGGATCATTACTTACGAAGCGAAATTGAGGTGGCTTCTATGTCAATTTTCCCTTGCTTGAAGAGCCCGCCAATGGCTTTTTTGAAGTTTGCTTTACTGGTTGAAAACGCTTGTTTAATTTGCTGAGGATCAGACTTATCACCGAGTGGTAAAAAGCCATTGTTCTCTTCTAGCTTGGCTAGAATTTGCTCTCCTAAGCCTGAAATCTTCTCAATGCCTGGCTTTTCAAGTAACACATCAATTTTGTCGCCATCACGTACTTGCTTTATATAGCCTTTCATACGCTGGCCAATATACATACGCTTAAATACCGTGTTAAAAAACACCATACCAAAATGGGTTTCATTAATGACGACTTTATAGCCCAGGTCGGTTTTTGAGGCAATGATCAGGTCAACCTCTTCGAACTTGCTATAATTCGCGGGCGTTTTATTAACAAATTTATTGATGTTGCTCGAAGCACACAGGCGCTTACTCGCGTTATCTAAGTAAAGCTTAACCAAATAGCTATAGCCTTCGCGCATTTTAGGCTTTTGCTCGTTGTAAGGCGCAAGGACGTCTTTGGCAATACCAAGGTCCATGAACGCGCCTACTTTATTAATTTGTTTGACACGTAACAGCGCGAACTCGCCCACCTGTGCGATCGGTGCTTTTGTGGTTGCGCAAGGGTGCCCTTGATTGTCTGAATAGATGAACACTTCAACGTTGTCACCTTCTTCTAAATATTCAGGTTTTTCATCCAAAGGTAAAAACACATCGCCAAGCTCTTTACCATCTAGATATGCGCCTTCAGCGCTGATCTCTTCAATCATTAAAAATTGCTTAGTACCTAGCATGGTTTATTCCTCGGCTGGCTTTGGTTTTCTACGAAGTGGTGCGTTGCCATCCACGTCAAATGGGGCTGCAATCGGCTTTTTAGGTGCCTTAGGCTTTTTAGTAAACTTACGTTTTTGCTCAGGCTTTTTACCAGCAGCAGGCTTTTTACCTTTATACGCTGGTTTTTTAGGCTTTTCTTTAAAGCCTTTGAATTTACCTTCTAGACCTTCAATGGTGTGGAAAGTCAGCTTTTCTTTGAGATATTGTGCAATTGCTTGGTAGCTCTTCCAATCTTTTGGACCCACTAATGAAGCCGCAGTACCTTTAAAGCCTGCGCGGCCTGTACGTCCAATACGATGAACGTATTCTTCCGCTTGTTTTGGCAAGTCAAAGTTGATGACGTGCGTGACGTTTAAAAGATCAAGGCCACGTGATGCCACATCTGTTGTGACCAATACTTTATATATACCACGGCTAAACGCATCCATAATATCAAGGCGTTTGTTTTGTGCTAAATCGCCCGCTAGCCCAATGGCTTTAATGCCCATTTCGTTCAGTAAATCACTCAAACGCGTAGTGTCTTGGCGCGTTGCGGTAAAGATAATGCATTGTCCAACGTCATCTTGCTGCACAAAGTGTTTAAGTAACGCTTCTTTGTGGTCTAAGTGATCTGCAAAATACAACGCCTGTTGAATATCTTCGTGCTTTTCATTACTGCCGCTTAGTAGGATCTTTTTCGGCGACTTTAATAGCGCTTTTGCGGTAAGCTCAACTTGTGCATGTTCTAATGTCGCTGAAAATACCATGGTTTGACGAAGGCGATGGTCGGCTTGACTATTAATGGCATTGAGTTGTTTATCAAACCCTAAATCAAGCATACGGTCTGCTTCATCAAAAATTAACAGCTCAAGGCCAGCAAGGTGTAATGACTGTTGTTCGAGGTGGTCTGTAATACGACCTGGCGTTCCAATCACAAAATGCGGATTCTTACGCAGTGCTTTTACTTGGTCGTTAAAGTTTTCGCCGCCAAGCACTTTGGTCGCTGTCATAGAAGTACCGGCAATTAATAAGCGGCACTGGGCAAAAACCTGATTCGCTAATTCGCGCGTCGGAGCAACAATGAGTACACGAGGATCGCGTTTACTCAGCGCTTTTTGTTTCATGACACGCTGTACCGCGGGTAACAAAAACGCCAAGGTCTTTCCTGAACCGGTTTTTGACTGCGCAAAAACATCGTGGCCTGCTAAAGCTGTAGGAATGGCATGTGCTTGAATTTCAGTAGGCTCATTAATTCCCTGATGTTGTAGTTGCTTTTCAAAGCGAAGGTCAAGGCCGAGTTCGGAAAATCTCAAAGTTACTTTCTCCAGTCATTATTCTAAAAAACGCGCCATTATAGCAAAGAGCCAGATAAAGGCACTATATAAATCTTAGTTTAAAATTCTTTTTGCTTTCGTTTTAATCACTTGGAATAAAAACGCAGCACTTAATTCCTTGCTTTTTGCATTTGTTTTATAAATCCGTAAAATACACGCCTCAGCGCCGGATTTACGATTCGGTTTGTGCCTACGCGTCGTGTTTAAGTGTAGGTTGTTTTAAAGCTTATAAAAGAGAATTATTATGACTAAACCTTATGTTGTTTGTGCAATGTATAAGTTCGTTTCGTTGCCTAACTTTGAACAGATCCGTCAACCTTTGTTGCAAGTAATGGAAGAGAACGAAGTACGTGGAACTTTGCTACTTGCTGAAGAAGGTATAAACGGTACTGTAGCGGCAAAACGTGAAGGTATCGATGCGTTACTTGCATGGTTGGACAAGCAACCAGGTCTGGACAACATTGTGTATAAAGAGTCTTTTGACGAAACATGTCCGTTCTACCGTACTAAGGTGAAGTTGAAAAAAGAGATTGTGACCATGGGTGTGCATGGTATTGACCCTAAGAAGGTGGTTGGTACTTATGTTAAGCCGGAAGACTGGAATGCACTCATCTCTGATCCAGAAGTGGTACTCGTTGATACACGTAACGATTATGAAATTGAAATCGGCACGTTTAAAAATGCGGTTGACCCAAAAACTAAAACTTTCCGTGAATTCCCTGAATGGGCTGAAAAAAACCTAGATCCTAAGAAGAACAAAAAAGTAGCAATGTTCTGTACTGGAGGGATCCGCTGCGAAAAATCAACTGCTTACATGAAAGAGCAAGGGTTTGAAGAGGTATATCACCTTGAAGGCGGCATCCTTAAGTATCTAGAAGATGTGCCAAAAGAAGAGACAATGTGGGAAGGCGAATGCTTTGTATTCGATAACCGCGTTGCTGTCGATCATGACTTGAACAAAGGTTCCTATGAGCAGTGTCATGCTTGTCGTATGCCAATCACTGCAGATGAAATGAAATTAGAGCAGTATATGGAAGGCGTATCGTGCCACCATTGCTATGACAATGTAACGGAAGAACAAAAAGCGCGTTTTGCTGAACGTCAAAAGCAAATGGAGTTAGCTAAAGAGCGCGGAGAGGGCCACATCGGCCATGAAGCACAAGAAGCGCTTCGTCAACGTAAAGAGCAAAAGCAAGCGCAAAAAGAAGCGCAGCGCAATCAGTCAGCTTAATTTGCTCTAAATTTAGTTTTGATAAAGCTATTTTTGACGCCCTTGGTCAGTTTGTCCAAGGGCGTTTTTATTTGAGCGCATCAAAAGATGCGCTTTGGTTAGCTCTGCTTTTGTGACATTTTAATTTTAGTAATGCCCCTCTAATTTAAGGGGTTATTGTATTTCAATGTTCAAAAATGAGCGTGCTCAATGGCGGCTGTTGCTGATTTGGGTTCCTCAATGGTGTGCGCTTATACTGCAATTGGATGAGTTTATACCGAATAACAATAATGAATACACCAACTCCGTCAGAACTGACAATTTCACTCCAGGCTTTTTCAAAACAGAGCCATCAATTTTGGTCATTACAGATCTTAGGTTGGCTCGGATATACAATGGTGGTGTACTTTTCCATCATTCATCCGCAGTTTGACGACAACGACTTTAACTTAAGCGGGCAGCTACTGAATTTATCTGTTGAAGTGGTCTGTGGCTTTATTTTGTCATTTTTACAGTGGTCGATTATTAGACGAATTGTACATTGGCCGCTTAAGCATACATTGATTGCGAGCTTTGCCAGTGCAGCTATTCTAGGTTTGGTATTCAATATCATCAAATTAGCATCATATAAGACCATTGTTTATCATCAAGTTTGGTACCAAGAGCTTAATATGCTGGAGTTTGGTGGCTGGTTTTTGTTCTCAGTTTCTACCATGTTTGTATGGACAGCTATCTTTTTTATTATGTTATACAACGCCCGTTTGCAAAAAGAGCATGAAATGTTGCTCAGAGCTCAAACTGCGGCCAAAGACGCACAGCTACAAATGCTGAGATACCAGTTAAATCCTCACTTTATGTTTAATACGATGAATGCCATCTCTACTTTAATTATGAAAAAGGAAAATGACATGGCACAAGAGATGTTAGACAAACTCTGTGATTTCTTTCGAGCTTCACTTGAACATGACACGTCAGACGCCAGTCATCTAGGCAAAGAGCTTGAGTTGTTAGATTTATATTTGAGTATAGAAAAGGTGCGCTTTTGCGAGCGGCTCACTGTAAATTATGACGTAGACCCCTATTCAAAGCAGGCAAAGCTGCCACCGCTCATACTACAGCCCATCGTTGAAAATGCGATTAAATATGGTGTTGAGGCAAGGAAAAAACAAAATGTCATAGATATTAGCGTGACTAAGCACGGAGCGCAGCTAGAGATTTTGGTAGAAAATGAAGGGGGAGAATCAGACAAGCCCTACGAAAAAGGATTTGGAATTGGCTTAAGCAATACCAAAGAGCGCCTAGATACTTTCTTTAACATGCCATGCCAGCTTCGAGTTGAGAATGGTAAAACAAAAACACGCGTCACGATGGTTATTCCCTTTGTGATAGAAAAATAAGCATTGGAAAAAATATGATTACTGCGGTATTGGTTGATGATGAGCCTTTGGCAATAGAGGGGTTGAAGCTGCGACTCGAGAACATATCTGACATTGAGATTGTAGGGGAGGGATTTGACGGCGATGATGCAATTCGTTTATGCCATGAGCATCAACCTGACGTGCTGTTTATTGATTTAAGATTGCCTGGACTCAGTGGTCTTGAAGTGGTTCAAGGCTTGCAATCGGACACCATGCCGCTGGTTGTGTTTGTCAGCGCGTATAGTGATTATGCGATAGAAGCGTTCGAGCTCAATGCATTGGATTATTTAATGAAGCCTGTCAATCTAGGTCGGCTGAAAAAAACAGTGGATAGAATACGGGGCGCCCTCACTGAATCAAAAGATACGCATAAAAGTGAAGAAAAAGCGAAGCTGCTAAAAGCACTAGGTGAATCATCAGGACTGAGCATTGCGCAGCTTCAAGCATGGCTTGATAAAGAAAGTGCGCCATTTCCGACAAAACCGAGGCATGAGTTACTGATCAAAAATCATGATAACGAGCAGGTTTTCCTGCGTGTAGACGACATTATGTGGGTTGATGCTGCTGGTGACTACATGTGTATTCACACAGAAAAGGAAAATTACGTTGTGCGGATCACGCTCAAGCGCCTCAGCGAAGAACTTGATAGTGGCACTTTTGCTCGGATCCACAAATCAACCTTAGTAAATGTGAATTTTGTTAAAAGTTTTACCACACTAAAGAACAATGAATCGATGTTGGATTTAGGTGGAGATATCAGGCTTAAAGTGAGCCGAAATTATAGTGACACTGTGAAGTCATTGTTGAAATCTCGAGTGGGAGATACATTTTTGTAACCCATATGTCTCACATTTCATCGTGTAATTGTTTCGTCTTGTCGTGCACGGTGCAGCTGCACCAGCATTGACGCAAAATTGCACCGCGATAGCGCATTTTAATTGTCACAATATTATCTTTCCATCAATATTTTAACTGCCAAATTTACATTTTTAATTTGCATTTAATACAAATGCATTTGGCCAAATGACAACGATAAATGTGCCAAGGCTCACAGTGTGATATTCGCTTTTAAGGTGAACGTCACATATGCACTGTGAGCAAATGTGGAAGTGATGAAATGAAACCAACAGTAAATCAAGTGTTTGGCGTTTGCCTGCTGAGTGCGACACTGCAAGGGTGTGGCGGGGGCGCAGAAACAAACACGGATACCAGCCAAATATCACCAGAAGTTCCCGTATCTGATTGGCAACTCGTATGGAGTGATGAGTTCGACACAGACACCATTGATGCCAATAAATGGCTGCATGAAGTCAATTGTGACGGCGGCGGCAACAATGAACAACAGTGTTATACAGCCAGCAATGAGAATTCTTATGTCGACGGTGGCATTCTCCATATTGTGGCTCTACCCGCCGCAGAAGGAGAGCAAAAGCCCTATACATCAGCGAGACTCAGTTCAAAAAATAAAGCAGATTTCAAGTATGGACGTTTTGAAGTACGCGCAAAATTGCCATCTGGCCAGGGAAGTTGGCCAGCATTTTGGCTTTTACCGACTGATGAAGTATATGGCGGGTGGCCAAATGCTGGTGAAATCGATGTTGTTGAGTCGGTTAACTTAAAAGCGAAACGAGAGGATGGGACTCTAGAGCGCCATGTATATGGCACACTGCATTATGGCAAAGATTGGCCTGACAACGAATCAAGTGGTAAAGAATATCTTTTGCCCAATGATATGAATCCCGCTGATGACTTTCACACTTATGCGATTGAGTGGCAAGAAGGGGAAATTCGTTGGTATGTAGATGGTCACCTTTACCAAACACAACGCCGTTCGCAAGCGCTTTATAATGGCGATGGCGACGCCGTTGGGCTGATTTATCGTGGGTGGTTTACCGAATATTTTGGACAGGATTCTGGGGAGTTAGAAACCCATTGGGACAATGCGCCATATGACCAAGAATTCCATATGTTACTCAACCTTGCGGTAGGTGGCAATTGGCCTGAAAGCGTGAATGAATTGGGTGTTGATGCGTCAGCTTTCGCCAGTGGTCAACATTTTGAAATCGATTATGTACGTGTGTATCAATGCCGAATCAACCCAGAGACAGGTAAAGGGTGTGATACGGTGCGCGGCGGATTCGATAGCTTAGAAGACGCATTGGTGGAGGGCAAAGCACCTACACCCATTCCTCCTTCCTCTGGCATTGCCCAAAACTTAGATATTTTTAACGGCACGCCAAATCCTAATTGGCCAGCTTGGGACTGCTGCGGTGGTTCAACGCCTGCCTTAGTCGATGATGACGAAAAAGGAACGGTTTACGAGTTTGTGGTCGGAGAAAGCCCAACTGTGAATGGGTTTATTTCTCGCGAGGCATTTATTACAGATGAAGCGGGCACAGCGACCCCCTTTGATGCAAGCCCGCTGCTCAGTAGTGGCACACTTAGTTTTGAAATGAAGGTGGTGAGCTTACCCAGTGCCAAGGATACTCCGTGGCTTCTAAAAGTTGAGAGCGTAGATGCTTCTTCGGCCGTTGAAGTGGCATTAACCACCAGCGTTGAAGGACAAACGCCTGCGCTTGGCCAGTGGCAAACGTATACGTTTCCATTACAAGCGCTTGCAAATGGTGGGTTGAATCTGAGTGCGATTGACGCTGTAATGATTTTTCCGACTTGGGGCAGTGGTGATGGTGCAGTATATCAGGTGACTAACATGCGCATTGCCGATGATACTGTGTCGGTACCTCAATCGTTTGTTATCTTTGAAGACGTCGTGAATCCCGCATGGCCCTTATGGGACTGCTGCGGCGGCACAACGCCACAAATAGTGGAAGACGACGTTGAGCACGGTAATGTCGCTGAGTTTTCTGTAGGTAACGAACCTACAGTATTAGGCTTTATCTCGCGTGCCGACAATATCGTCGAAGAAGGTGTTTCTCCAATGCCATTTGACGCTTCGTCTATGTTTTCCGATGGGATGTTTCAATTTGAAATGAAAGTCGTAAACGCGCCTGATAACTCCGAATCTGTTTGGAAATTAAAGTTAGAAAGTAACAATGCGGCAACTGCGGCAGAGTTGGACCTCACGAACAGTATTGAGGGGTTAGCGCCAGTGACGGGCGAATGGCAAACCTATACGTTTAAACTCGCTGACTTAGCGAGTGCAGGTTTAGATGTAAGTGCAATTGATGTTGTGATGATTTTCCCAGCTTGGGGGACGGGCGAGGGGGCACTTTATCGCGTTGATAATTTAAAATTTTATCAACCAACAGACGCACCTGCATTCGAAGGACATGTGTTATTTCGAGATGACGTGCTCGCACAGTGGTCGCTATGGGATTGTTGTGGTGGCACGACGCCAACGATTGTAAACGATGATGCGCAACACGGTATGGTAGTTGAATATACTATAGGGGCGCAGCCGACAGTGGTTGGTTTATTTGCTGATGATGGTGTTTATCTCGACAGCGCTGCATTTTTACAATCTGGTGTGATTCAATTTGAGATGAAAGTGGTTAGTGCACCGATTAACGCTGATTCTGTTTGGAAATTTAAGATTGAATCCATGGACGCAACTACGGCTGTAGAGCTAGATTTAACGGCAAGCCAAGAAGGCAAAGCCCCCCAAGTTGGTCAATGGCAAACTTATACGTACTCTTTACAAAGTCTTGCCGAAGCTGGGTTAGATGTGACGGCGATTGATGTGGTGATGGTATTTCCAGCTTGGGACACCGGTGAAGGCGCCGTATTCAGACTAGATAACGTACTTATTTACAACCAAAATTCTGTACCTCAGCCGCAATCTTTGACTCTATTCAAAGATGGACAAAATAGCAGTTGGCCTATCTGGGATTGTTGTGGGGGCTCCACGCCTTCTGAGCAACAAGACGATACTGAGCATGGGATCACGGCAGAATTCGCAATCGGTGCCGAGCCGACGGTAATGGGGTTTCTTGCCAATGAAGGCGCACACTTTGATGCCAGCGCTTTAGTCACGGCTGGTGTTGTCCGATTTGACTTGAAAGTCATCAATGCACCGAGTGATGCGAGTAGTGTCTGGAAATTCAAAATAGAGTCGCTCGATGCTGAAACGGCTGTTGAACTTGATTTGAGTGCAAGTATCGAAGCACTCGTCCCCGTTGCTGGGCAGTGGCAAACATACACCTACTCTTTACAGTCTCTGGCAGATGCAGGTTTGGATGTATCCAAAATCAATGTCGTGATGGTTTTTCCCGCATGGGGTACGGGCGAGGGTGCTGTGTATAGAGTTGATAACGCAGAAATCACCGTGCCGTAACGCGGCAAATACAAGGGGGATAACTTCCCCCAGCACATAGAATTTAGTAGGTTAGTTATGAAACAAGTTCAATTTGTATCTTCGCGCGTTGCTTTGTGTGTCGCATTAGCTCTGTCTAGTAAAGCTTATACTGAGGAGCAATCAGAAACCAGTTTAACAGCACAAGAACACAATACAGAAATAGAAGTGATAGAGATCCGGGGGATCAAGGGGAGCTTGACCCGTGCAATGAATCTAAAAAGGAACTCGTCTGGGGTGGTGGATGCCATTTCAGCTGAGGAAATGGGGAAGTTTCCCGATACCAATTTGGCTGAATCTTTACAGCGTATCACTGGTGTTGCAGTTAGTAGAAGCAATGGAGAAGGCTCTCAAATTACGGTTAGGGGTTTTGGACCTGATTTTAATTTAATTACGTTAAATGGTCGGCAAATGCCAGGAACCGGTAATTCGAGGTCATACAACCTTGAAAATTTGTCGGCTGATGGGGTTATGGCATTAGAAGTATTCAAAACGGCACGAGCAGAGAATCCAAGTGGAGGGCTTGGTGCCACCGTGAATATTGTGACCAGAAAGCCACTCGCCAGCCCTGGGGAGCGCTATACGTTTTCCGCGAAGGCTATCCATGACTCTTCAAATGTTGAAAACGACGAAATCACCCCAGAGTTGTCAGCGCTTTATTCAAATACTTTTATTGACGACACGTTTGGCGTGTCATTGTCTCTTACACATCATGAACGTGACTTTCAAAAGCAGCAAGCACATATTCAAGGCTGGCAAGCCAATGTGGACTTGCCCAGCAACATCGACCAAAGCAAGGTCATAGATCCAAGGCCGCTTGATAGCGAAGGCAAACGCGTGGGCGATCATTTTTTCCCTCGTGATATGAACTATGGCATCGAAGATCTGGAAAGGGACAGAACCAATGGTCACATCGTTTTTCAGTATGCGCCGAGTGATGACTTAGTGTTATCTGTAGACTACACCCATACCAAAGCGGTCACTGGAAAGAATGGCATAGGTTGGGGAATGTGGAATGAATATGGCGGCAATATCAATGCATACGAGTTAGATGAAAATGGTACAGCAGTTTTTGCCGATATCAGTGGCAATGATGGGTCTTTTACGGCATCGCGTTCAACAACCGAAGTGATTGAAAAGTCCGCTGGGATAAATATCGATTGGCAAATCAGTGATTCATGGCATGTTTCTGTTGACTATCACGACTCTTCGAGTGAGACAGATAATGGTATAGATAAAGGCATTGGCAGCGAAGGCGCTTTAGTATTGGGCTCAGACCAACTGAAAACTAAAACCTATGATTATCGCACAGGCGATATTCCACATGCGCAAATACATTGGCTAAATGGTTCAACTACATTGCTTGAAAGTGAAATTGACTCACACTTTAGTCAGTTTGTTCATTCTCCCGGTAAATCAGAGGTTCAGCAGCTTCAAATAGATGCAACTTGGGAAAACGACCGGTTTGATATCCCGCTGATTGATATTAAATTCGGTGCTGCCATTACGGATCAAACGATGGGGGGCTCCAACGCCTGGAGCGGCTTAATTGGCGGTTTTTTGTTTAACCCTGCTTGGCCGCAAATGTTCCCAGACAGTATGTTTGTCAGAAACAATACGAATGGATTTCTGGATTCATTTGCCAGCGGAGGGGCAAACTTAAACCCTGATTACTACTACACCTTTAGCTTTGATGAAGTGGTCGCGCGGTCAGAGGCATTTTTAACCAACGATGTGTTAGGCGGGGATGACTACTTTGCCACAACGGCGTATCACGATTTGGGCACATTCTCTCAAAGTTCTGTACAAGAGGAAACGGTGAGCTTGTATATTCAAAGTGCTTGGGAATTTGAGGTTGCGTCTTTACCTGTGTTCTTGAGCCTTGGTGTTCGATACGAAGAAACTGATGTAACTAGCGTCGATAAGCAGCCAATTCCAGTATCGGTTTGGTGGTTAGGTGGCAGCGAGTGGCACACACAATACCTCCCAGAAGACAATAGCCAATTCACTTCTGAAGGGCACCACGATGTGTTGTTGCCAATGATTGACGTTAAAGTCGATATCACCGATGCGCTTGTTGGTCGTGTGTCTTGGGGCAAAACAATCACACGTGCACCGCTCGGTGATTTGTCTGGTGGTAGAGTGCTCTCAGGCAGTCCAAAAATAGGCTCTCGTAATGGCAGTGAAGGCAATACCAATTTAAATCCTTTTGAGTCAACCAACTTCGATTTAAGCCTTGAATACTATTACGATGAAAGTAGCTATGCAGCGATCGGGTACTTCAAAAAGTCAGTTAAAAATTTCATCGGTAGTCAGATCAACGAAACAACCATTGATGGCTTTCATGATATTTATCAAGGGCCAAGATGGAACCAAGCGATAGCTGATATTGAAGCCCGTGGTGAGCAAGCAACAAGCGACGCCATTTTTCTGCAAATGCAGGCAAATGGCGCGACGTTGAATGCACAAGGTTATATTGAACCCGCGGGAGACGATCCATTATTAGCGTGGAAAATAACTAAGCCATTTAATGCGCCTGATACCAAAAAAGTGGACGGTTTCGAAGTGGCATTTCAGCATGTATTTGGTGAGAGTGGCTTTGGCATTGGGCTAAATGCGACGTTTGTAGATGGAGACGTGGAGTTTGATGTCAACAGTCTAGAACAGCAAACACCGCTTACAGGTTTGAGTGATTCAGCTAACGCACAAGTGTTTTATGAGAAAGACGGACTATCTATCAAACTCACTTATGCTTGGCGTGATGAATACTTAATAGGCGTAGGTCAAGATCAAGGCTCTGCTGACAATCCACCTCAGTTTGCTAAATCATACGCTCAGTTAGATGCCAGCGTGAACTACGACATTGACGAGCGGTGGACGGTTTTCTTTGAGGGTATAAATCTCAACGATGAAACCGAGCAAGGTTTTGGTCGATATGAACGCCAGTTCTTATTCGCTAGGCAGTATGGACCTAGGTATAACTTAGGTGTGAGATACAGCTTTCAGTAAATCTAACCACGTTTTTATCCCTTAGTTATTTTAGAGCGCCGAGTATGCAATTGTGTTTATTGTATGGACTCGGTGCTTGTTGGAGTTATCTATTATGGCAACCGAGTTTGCTTCAAAAGCGGCGCAAGTGGACCAGTCTTCTGATTATCCAAAAAAGAGTGGTTTTGCACTCTCAGCGCTGACAAGTTTATTTTTCATGTGGGGGTTTATAACCTGTCTGAACGACATTTTAATTCCCTACCTTAAAAGCGCGTTTCAGTTAAGTTACACACAAGCGATGCTGGTTCAGTTTTGCTTTTTTGGTGCGTATTTTATTGTGTCTATTCCAGCTGGAAATCTGGTTGGTAAAATTGGCTTTCAAAAAGGGATTGTGCTGGGTTTAGCAATTGCTGCTTTGGGGTGTGTTCTGTTTGTGCCTGCGGCAATTATTGGGGTTTACGAAATATTTTTACTCGCGCTGTTTGTGCTGGCGTCTGGCATTACTGTGTTGCAAGTATCAGCTAATCCGTATGTAAGCGCACTTGGGAAGCCAGAAACGGCACCTTCAAGACTAACGCTTACGCAGGCGTTTAATGCCCTTGGTACTACTATTGCGCCTTTCTTTGGTGCGTACCTTTTGTTCTCTTCTGGGCAAGATATCACGTCGAGCGGTGCCGATGCGGTTAAAGTACCGTACTTAATACTCGCGGCAACATTGGCTGTGCTGGCAATTGTTTTTGCTGTGCTTAAATTACCAAAACTTGTTGAATCGAAAGAGGACTTGTCCGCGAGTTCGAGACCTCTGACAGACCACCCTCATTTGGTTCTAGGCGCCATAGGGATATTTTTATATGTGGGCGCTGAGGTGTCTATTGGCAGTTTCTTGGTGAGTTTTTTACATCAGCCAAGTATTGCTGGGTTAAACGAATCACAAGCAGCTAAGCTCATTGCTTACTACTGGGGCGGCGCGATGGTAGGGCGCTTTATCGGTGCTGCGGTGATGCAAAAAGTGGCTGGTGGAAAAGTACTGGCTTTCAATGCTGTTATGTCAATGAGTCTGGTCATATTTGCAGTGAGTCAAACCGGCGCGATTGCCATGTGGGCAATGCTCGCGGTTGGCTTATTCAATTCAATTATGTTTCCTACGATTTTCAGTCTGGCGATTTCGGGTTTAGGTAAAGACGCGAGTCGTGGCTCTGGTTTACTGTGTTTGGCGATTGTCGGCGGCGCGATCATTCCCATATTGCAAGGTGTGCTCGCTGACAACATCGGGTTACAAGGTTCATTCTTCTTACCTGCTGCGTGCTATATCTTCATTACGTATTTTGGCCTTTGGGGATGTCATAAAAAATCAAGTAAGGAGAGAATGCAGTGAACAACTTAAAACAAACAACGTTATTCTGTGTTTGTATGACGGGCTTGCTCAATGCATGTGGCCAATCAGAACGACTTGAGACAAAGGCTGCAACAGAGCCTTCTATTTGGCCACATATTGCCTCGGAAGTTGCGGTATCAAAAGATGTTGAGTTGCGTGTGGCCAAGCTCCTTGCAAAAATGACTCTTGAACAAAAAGTCGCACAAATGATACAGCCAGAAATACGTGATATCACGATAGAAGATATGCGCAAATATGGATTCGGCTCTTATTTAAATGGTGGCGGGGCGTTTCCAAACAATGATAAATACGCGTCTGTCTCTGATTGGGTTGCGTTGGCAGAGTCGATGTATCAAGCATCAATTGATGCGTCTGTGGATGGCTCGACAATCCCAACAATGTGGGGAACGGATGCGGTCCATGGTCATAACAATGTGATTGGTGCGACGTTGTTCCCGCACAACATTGGGCTAGGTGCTGCAAATGATCCTAAATTAATAGAGAAAATTGCTCAGGCCACTGCCAAAGAAGTGCTCGCCACTGGTATTGAATGGATTTTTGCGCCGACAGTAGCCACGGTGCGAGATGATAGGTGGGGAAGAACGTATGAAGGGTACTCTGAGGACCCAGAGATCGTCAAAAATTATGCTTATGCCATTGTAAAGGGATTGCAAGGGGATGGATTATCCAATGGCGTATTTAAAGAGCAGCATGTGATCAGTACCGTTAAGCATTTTGTGGGAGATGGTGGCACACTCAAAGGTGATGACCAAGGCAATAACATCGTTAACGAGCAGACCCTCTTTAACATACATGCTCAGGGCTATGTGGGTGGGTTAAAGGCAGGCGCACAGTCCGTTATGGCATCCTTTAATAGTTGGCATGGAGAGAAGATCCATGGCAACAAATATTTACTGACGACAGTGTTAAAACAGCGTATGGGGTTTGATGGTTTCGTGGTTGGGGATTGGAATGGTCACGGTCAAATTCCAGAATGTACTAATGATAGCTGTCCACAAGCGATCAATGCAGGCTTGGACATGTTTATGGCACCCACAAAAAGTTGGAAGCCTTTATTTTATAATACCATTGGCCAAGTCAAAGATGGCACCATACCGTTAAGCAGGATAGATGATGCTGTTACTCGGATCCTTAGGGTAAAGGTACGAGCAGGTTTGTTCGACAAACCAAGTCCAGCACAGCGACTTTACGCAGGTGACAGTAAGCTATTGGGAAATCAACAACATAGAGCCCTTGCGAGAGAAGCTGTGCGCAAATCAATGGTCCTACTCAAAAATAAAGCGGGTATTTTACCACTGTCGCCAAAACAAAATATTTTAATGACAGGCGATGGGGCACATAACATCGGCAAACAATCAGGAGGATGGACCATTACGTGGCAGGGGACCAACAATGCGAATTCAGATTTTCCTGGTGGCACCTCTATCTATGAGGGAGTGAAGCAACAAGTAGATAAAGCGGGGGGCACAATCACGCTCAGTATTGATGGTAAGTTTGAACAGCACAATAAGCCAGATGTTGCGATCGTCGTGTTTGGAGAAGAGCCCTATGCGGAAGGACAAGGAGATAGACCGCATTTGGCGTATCAATACGGTACCAAACAGGATTTACAGAGAATTAAATCATTGAAAGCGCAAGGTATACCCGTTGTGTCGTTGTTCATCAGTGGCCGTCCGATGTGGGTCAATGCAGAACTCAATGCCAGTGATGCATTTGTGGCACTTTGGTTACCTGGTTCAGAAGGTGGGGGAGTTGCCGATGTGTTGCTAAGGGACAAACAGAACCGTATTCAACATGATTTCTCGGGCGTTCTGTCATTTTCTTGGCCAAACACACCAACGCAGCATGCTAATCGCTTTGATGGAACGACACCATTATTTCCATACGGGTATGGTTTGAACTACGCAAAAGTAGACACCTTAAGCGAGACCTTGAGCGAGTCATTCGATATTGGCTCAAGTGTTAATGAAGTCGAGATTCTATACGATGTACAACCAAAAAAACCGTGGGCTTTATATCTTACCGTGGGCGACGAAAAAAAACGGGTAGAATCCAATAGCGAAATGCTCAATGGCGTCGAATTTCGAACGATTGATCGCTTTGTACAAGAAGACAGTATGCAGTTATCTCTTAACAATCATGTGCATGCAGGGGTTAAGTTGATCAGCAAACACGGTTTTCCTGAAGACCTGAGTGCCTTCGTCGGATCGAATGCTTACCTAACATTTGATGTATCGCTGAACTCGGGATCACTCATTGGTGCTGCTATCGGGATGAATTGCATGGGGCAAAAACCATGTGACTCTCAGATTAAAATAGCGGACGAACAATTGCAGACTTTAACTACGCAGTGGCAGCAAGTTGCAGTTCCATTGGCGTGCTTTGCAAGCTTGGATGCAAAATTATCGCAGACGGCATCCCCTTTTAGTATATCGCTTATCGGAGAGGCCAAAATTGGATTGGGTAACATTGCACTGCGTGCGGCCGTGCCTGACGCTTTAATCATTGCATGTGAATAATAATGAGCGCAGTCATTTTTATCCGAACTTAAGTGTTAATGCGACGTGCGACTTATATTATGTAATTGGGATTGTAAATCAAGTTGATTCACTAGATATCATTACTTTTGCAAAAAATGCATTTACATGGCATGGTGGGCACCCCATTATAATGGCTTATTTAGATTCTCAGTGAGGATACAATGACTGAAACATCTTTACCTAAATCAGTGACGGATGAACCAGCAGAAATGGCGTTTTATATTGTGTCAGCAAGAAAGTTTTGGACACTCAATATTATGACATTCGGCTTTTACTCCGTTTACTGGTTTTATAAGCACTGGCGTGAATACAAAAAGAGTACAGGGGACGATATATGGCCGATTGTGCGAGGCCTATTTTCGATATTTTTTGCGCACTCGTTGTTTTCATCTATGGAAGTGCAATACGAGAAAACACAAAGCACACCACCAAATGGCATTATTCATTACGCCACTGTCTTTGTTGTATTTTCAATTCTGGGCAACGTAGGTGGGCGACTTGCTGACAACGAAATTGGCATTCCGTACACCATATACTCTATGTATATTACCCTGCTTATTTCGAGCTTTTGTTTACACAAAGCTCAAACCGTGGCCAATTTTGCTTGTGGGGATCCAACGGGTAGCAACAATGACCGGTTTACATTGTTGAACTTTATATGGATTTTTATCGGGTTAGCCTTTTGGATGTTGATGATCATCGGCACTTTTGCATTGGTGACTGGGCAGGTATAGGCAAAGGCTGGCAAGGCTAAACGTATAGTTAAAGTGTTCTAAGGGCCAGTGTTACTATCACATGGCCCTTTCTAGTGCTTATGCATAAAAAACAAATTGATGGCCATGATCACCAGTAGCAAAGCAAAGATTATTTTACTGTTGAAACAGGAAAACAATGCGTGGCTTTAGCACCCAAAGCGGCGGTAAACCATGAAGCTCATACAACCCCAAGCAGCGTTGGTAAATACATAGACTCTTTAAACCCATCTTTTAATTCAAATTGACTGATACCTGAGCTGATACAGCCAGTTGAGCCGAATAGGACGATCAAGGTCCCACAGGCAGATTCGCCGCCAATTCACAATAGTCCAGCCAAAAATCCAACGCCACAGCCTAACAAGTCGCGGTATAAAATCAATAAGAGTAATTCACTCATTGCATTCGATTTTTTAATAGTAGCAGCAAGACTACACGAAGGTGGCTGGATGTCCTCTCCAACCCGCATGGGCTTTGATTATTAGTTTTCTTCAAGAACAATTTGAATTTATAACATTTTTAAACAGCGAAGTATCCACGTATAACTAACTCAACGAAAAGCTCTAGACGTCTAGATGTCAAAACTAAAGATCATACTAAACATGTTCGACGTTTTGAGATCATTAGATAAGGATATTAAGCCGAGTCTAGGGGGGAGAAATTATTTAAGGCTGTTGCCAAAAAATTTGGATACCAATCATCATGAATAAAGATTTTACGTTTACTATTAAAAACCTTCGCCTTGACGAAAACTACCACCCGTCAAACAGTACCCGTATTACAACTAACTTTGCTAACCTAGCTAGAGGCGAGAGTCGTCAGGCAAATTTACGTAATGCTTTACAGATGATAGACAACAGTTTTAATGCGTTAGCACATTGGGATAACCCAGAAGGCGACCGTTACTCTGTTGAATTGGAGATCGTTTCTGTAGATTTGGATGTTGAGGGCAGCGGTGACACCTTCCCATCCATAGAAGTTTTGAAAACTTACATTATTGATAACAAAACGGGCGAACGTATAGAAGGTATTGTTGGAAATAATTTTTCATCATATGTACGTGACTATGACTTTAGCGTCTTGCTGCTTGATCATAACAAAGACCGGTCGCAGTTCAGTATTCCAGAAAACTTTGGAGAACTTCACGGTAAGTTATTCAAGTACTTCGTTAATTCAGAGACTTATAAAAATAACTTTAAAAAGCCGCCTGTTATTTGCTTGAGTGTGTCAGATAACAAAACATACCATAAAACAGAAAATCAACATCCTGTACTTGGTTTTGAATACCTACCTAACGAGTCATCTTTAACTGAGCTGTACTTTAAAAAGATGGGCTTACAGGTGCGCTATTTTATGCCGCCAAATAGCGTAGCGCCTTTCGCATTCTATTTTTTTGGTGATTTACTAAATGATTACAGTAACCTAGAACTAATCAGTACAATTAGCACTATGGGGACATTCCAACGAATTTATCGCCCTGAAATCTATAATGCAAACGCAGTTGCAGGCGCATGTTACAAACCAAACTTGAAGAATTTAGATCATTCACTCACCCAGATTGTCTATGACCGAGAAGAACGGGGCCAATTAGCAAAAGAGCAGGGTAAATTTGCAGAAGAAAACTTCATAAAACCTTACCAAACGATTCTTGAGCAGTGGTCGGCAAGCTATGCGTAATCTCTCGTTGTTTGAGTTATGAGGACGATCAAAGGCTAGCAAGCGACTCGTGAGTGCGGCGTAAAGCGCCGGTCTCGCACGATCGTTAATGACACAAGGCGGGATTACTGACTCATAACTTTATGCAAAAACATAGAAAAAATAATCTATAGCGGCAATCATTTCGAAAACTTTATTACCAACATCAACAGCAGGTAGTTTACCCAAGCCATCTTGGCTTGCAGAGCCTGAAGTGCTTTGGTCCCCATGGAAACTTGAAGGATCAGCACTTGTTGCTGGTAAGCATGACGCGCTAAGAGTCTCCTTACAGGAGCAAGCATTTTCAGGGGTGGACATTGTCAGCGATGGGGAGCAAACCCGTCAGCATTTTGTGACAACGTTTATTGAGCACTTAGATGGTGTTGATTTTGAAAAGCGCGAGACGGTGCGCATTCGTAATCGCTATGATGCAAGTGTACCAACGGTGGTTGGACCGGTGAGTCGTCAAAAGCCGGTTTTTGTTGAAGATGCAAAGTTCCTTCGCGCGCAAACAGACAAGCCAATCAAATGGGCATTGCCTGGGCCGATGACGATGATCGACACCTTGTACGATGCGCATTATCAGAGCCGTGAAAAGCTGGCTTGGGAGTTTGCCAAAATCCTGAACCAAAAGGCAAAAGAATTAGAGGCTGTTGGCGTCTATATAATTCAATTTGATGAACCTGCATTTAATGTGTTTTTCGAAGAGGTGAATGCGTGGGGCATTACGTGTTTAGAGCGAGCAATCGAAGGACTTAAATGTGAAACTGCGGTCCATATTTGTTATGGCTATGGCATTAAAGCCAATACTGACTGGAAAAAGACCTTAGGCTCTGAATGGAGGCTGTATGAAGAAGTGTTTCCAAAGCTTCAACAATCAAATATCGACATTATTTCATTAGAGTGTCATAACTCGCGTGTGCCTATTGAACTGTTGGCGTTGATCAGAGGTAAAAAAGTCATGGTTGGTGCAATTGATGTTGCAACAAATACCATTGAAACACATGAAGAAGTAGCTGACACGCTACGTAAAGCACTGAAATACGTCGATGCAGATAAGCTGTATCCCAGCACAAACTGTGGTTTGGCACCATTATCCCGCTCAGTTGCGAGGGGCAAACTGACGGCACTGAGCGCTGGGGCTGAGATAGTACGAAAAGAGCTTTCAGTTTGATTGCCCTCAGTATTTAGTGCAATTAAAAAAGCAACCATTGCAATGCAATGGTTGCTTGGCTCTGATAACCTAAGGGAGATTAATCGGTTTTCAGTCTAATTAAATAGAAGGGCTCACAGCGCTTTAACAAAATGCAGGTCCTTACCAAATTCAAACATGTTGAGCATGCCACACTTCGCAAAATGGTTATGACTGTTGTAAGGGCGATTTTGTTGTGAAATGTTATCTTCCCAGCCTTGGCCATTTTTCACATAGGCTTTGAGCTCAAACCAGCCATCAAATGTTTTACTGCAATCCATTTCAACTTCTAGTTTCCAGTAATGCGGTCCCCATTGATTGAGGCTTGATTCTCCAAATCCATGCTGTGTATAGGTTTTTTTATCACCCCACTGCAATGGCCATTGATTGGTGGTCCAATCAAGCGCCGTGCCTTGTGCATGTGCTGATTGTCCGTTCTCTGACGCTTGCCAATCTAAAAATAAATCACCCACTTTCCATGGCGCAGTTGTCCCATTTCGTAAGTTTAGGTGTTTGATTGGTACTTGGCATAACCCCGGGTTAGCTTGGCAATTTACTCCGCGCTGAGACGCAGCACTATGATCCAGTCCTCCGCGCACAAACATATCTTGTCCGTTTTGCGTTTCTGCTTTGATAAATACGACTGTACGTTGCCAGTCTCCGACGGGTGGCTGTTGATCGGTGATTCCATTGTGATGAATAGCAATGGCGTCCATGGCACTCAAATTAACCTGCGTGTAACCGTCTTGGTCAACGACTACGGTTTTTCCTACGCATTGGTTTGCGCTTTTTCCACCGCTCAATTCATCACAGTAGGTACCGGGCTTTAACCCCGTTTGCAATTTGGCTGACATGTTTGAAGATTCACGGTTAATAGCCACAAATCCTTGATCGCCCCTAGAAAACGCGATTTGATTATTACCATTGTCCCACCAGTTCGACACTGTCCAGTGCCCAGTAGTGTGGTTTCTAAATCGCATCGCACCTGCAATAAAAGGCTTTCTGTGTTCACACTGCCATTGTTGAGCATTACAATTTATGGCGCTACCCTGATGCACGGGCACATTTGGCCCACCCGCATCGGTGTCACCATTGAACTCATAACTAGACATCACCTTTGGGTATCCATATGGATATGCCAACATAAAGACATTTGCTAAGTCATACAGTTTACCGTCGTGGAAAGTCACAATGGAGCCCGCACCGCCATGACCCCTTTGGTTATCATGGTTATCTGTAAATACAACTGCTTTATAACTGGGCATGAAACCCCATTGCTCACCGAAAGTCTTGAGCCAAGCAAGCTTGCCGGTTTTAAACGTTTCGCTCAGTTTAAGGCTGTATTTAAACTCCGTGACTAGTCCGTTTTGGAAGTACTCAGATGCTTTGATGGCTTCACTGCCTTGGTCGATCACTTCTTGGAATACGACTGACTCTTTGTCTAATTTTGCGAGCACATCACCAATATCGGATGGGGGCATATGTTTACTCGCATCAAGCCTAAACCCAGCAACGCCAATCGAAAGGAGATCATTTAAAAAGTTGGCTAGTTGAGTTTGAACATATGGCGCGTCGGTATCCAAGTCATGTAATCCAACTAGTTCGCAATTTTGAACGCGCCAGGCGTTGTTGCCATAGTCTTGCGGATTAATTGCACAGGTTTGATGAAAATCATTCGGACTGTAAATTGGGTATTGCTTATTGCCAAACGTGTTGCCTGCGACGCCACTACCGCTGCCATGGGCCATGTGGTTGATCACGGCATCCACGTAAATATCAACCCCCGCGGCTTTACATCTTGAAACCATGTCAACAAATGCATTTCTATCGCCACCGCGACTGATAAGTTGATAGCTGACAGGTTGATATCGAGTCCACCATTGGCTGCCGGTTATGTGTTCATTTGGGGGGGAGACTTGAACTGCGGCATAGCCTTGAGGACCTAAAAATGTTTCACATTCTTTGGCTACATCTGGCCATGACCATTCAAAAAGGTGAACAAAGGTAGTGGGTTCGCCAACACTGCTCGGTGCAGAAAAGGCGCTTGTGGAGGCAAGTACAGCAAAACTTGCGGCGATTGGTAATTTTATTTTATTCATTATTGTGCCTCTCATTTACATGAGATTTACAATATATAGTTCTTTTCAGAACATTCTATTGAATACGTATGCAATAAATAATTCTTATATCTATTATATTCGATATGTTTGAAATAAATATGTAGTTTAAAGCTGGTTTTGCATATATTTTAACTGATGCATTGATATAGTTTGAGTGTGCGATAAAGTTAAAAATGCACGTTTGCAGCATGATGAAAGGAGTGGGTATTTTGCTAAATAATTCAACACTACATTTTTATATTATGAATAATCTTGTTGAAACAGGCCGTGCACCTAAAGTGTCTCAAATAGCGAAGGCTTTTGAGCAATCACCAAGTGATGTCATTGCAGCGCTTAAGACGCTGCAAGAGATACACGGGGTTGTGCTACATCCGCATTCAAATGAAGTGTGGGTGATGCATCCATTCTCAACCGCGCCGACCAATTTTTATATTCAATCTTCAGGTAAATCTTGGTGGGGCAACTGTGCTTGGTGTTCGTTAGGTGCCGCTTTCTTACTCGACAGAGACCTTACTATTACAACGAACATAGGTGCGGAAGCAAAACAAATAGTAATTGAAATTAAAAATGGGCAATTACAGCAGAATAATCTCTACGTGCATTTCCCTATTCCAATGCAGGCCGCGTGGGATAATGTAATCTATACCTGTAGCACCATGTTGCTGTTTGAGTCACAGGCGCAAATTGATGACTGGTGTCATCGGCATGACTTAAATAAAGGGGATGTGCAACCCATTGAGCATGTTTGGGAGTTTGCAAAAGTGTGGTATGGAAATCATTTAAATCCAGCGTGGGAGAAATGGTCTATCTCACAAGCGAGGGCAATGTTTGAAAAATTTAATCTGACTCATCAAATATGGGCATTGCCCGCCGACAATAAACGTTTTTGATTTTATAGCCAGGTCTGGTCGCATATAAGTCGGCCATAAACCTAAATATTTTTGTCGTGTAGATCAGTATTATGCATATCGGAGTTGTGGTAGATGCAAAAAGTCTTTGTAAGTGCGTGTTTAGTAGGCAATGAAGTTAGATACAATGGCACGAGCTTGTCATTGGATAAATCAGATAAACAATGGTTAGACTTTAACGTCGCGCTCACCGTGTTTTGTCCTGAGGTTTCGGCAGGGTTACCGATTCCGAGAGCACCTGCTGAGATCCTTGGTGGCGATGGTCGTGCTGTAATTGATGGTGCGGCGCAAGTGGTTGGCGATGATGGTGTGGATGTCACTAAAGCGTTTATCAATGGCGCAGCGCAAGCACTAAGAATTTGTCAAAATCAAGGTATTAAATATGCAATCTTAGCTGAAGGGAGCCCATCATGTGGCAGCCAGCAGATCTATGACGGGACGTTTTCTGGTAATAAAATCTTGGGTTCAGGTGTGACGGCAGAACTGCTTAGTGCACATGGTATAGAAGTGTATAGCCAACACACTGCTGGGCAATTAATCGAAAAGCTTACCCAATTATGAATGGGGTGGTGACACAAGCGGTGACAATAAGATAACCGCTTGCTATTGTAAAATATCAATATCTCATGAGGTTAAGGAGAATCAATGTCTAAATATTTAATGGTTTTAGTCCTGTTTATTAGCGGATGTACTGCCAGTTTATGGGAAGCTAAGTATCAAAAAGAAAACCTCAATGGGTTTTATGTCAAAAGTGATACTCAGGAGTTGTTTGTGACAACAACCGAAACCGCGTACCTAATGGGGATTGATCCACAATTTGGAGAGGCGCTTAAGTTATCTCGCCAAGTGGAGTTCATTCCGAGTTTTGATGAGTTTAAACTCGATAGTCAAAATAGGGTGCAAGGCAGGGTGACTTTGACCTTAAGAGATCAAACTTTACCACTAAGCCTTGTTTCCCGTCTTGAATCTTTGGGTTTTGTAAAAGACGATGAACAACAGCAATTGACATTGACACGTAAGGTGTCAGGAAAACGCTATCTCATCGAAGGTACGCTTCCGCTTGAAAAATTGGACAAAGAATACCCTATAATGGTGGCTCAGCCTCAGACATTTACACAAACTGCTGGAAAAATCATTGCGACCCCAGTGACTATCACAATTGATACCGTCGTTACGGTGCCAGCCGTTTTCTTAGCGGCAACCATCATGGCGGCAGGCTCGCCTTAAGGTACGTGTTGTGACGTATGTTCAAATGCCATGATTGGTTTGTCGTGTTGAGCGTGTACTTTAGGAATTTATTTATTAAGACCTGATCCACAATGGAACCTAGTGTCGTTTGTTTTTGATACAATTCAGTTAGGGTGGTTGGGTTACGGTTAAAGAGGCCTTCTGTCCAACGCCATGATGATAAATTTAAAAGGATTTGAAATGGACTCAATAAAACAATGGAAGTCAATGAGTGTGATAGGAGCAGTATTAATTGCGAATGGCGTTGTATTTTCAATTATTGCACTTTCTCTTCAATCATTTGCCTTTTGGGGCCCCGCTTTAGGCTGTGTGGGTGCTGGGATCCCACTACTGGTAATTGGGCTATCTAATCAAAAACAATCAAAAGCAAACGTGAGTTAAAGTACCGCTTATGACACCGTTCAGCATAGTGGTTATGCCATCCTAATTCGTTGAGTAGCAGCAAAGGCGTTAATTGCATTTGTTAGGGGTGGGTAATTACCTTGTGGATTGTGCATAGTTGGTGTGAAAAGTGTAGGGAAATGATGGTTATTATTTATGGCATAGCAGAGCATTTGAACCCAATCAAAGCGCGTTTATCTGATGTAATTCAAGCAACGGTGACGCAAGTGATAGGACTGCCAGAGGATAAACGTGCACATCGATTTGTGCCGATGAGTGCGGCTGACTTCTATTATCCCAGCGGGAGAACAGAAGCTTATACGGTTATTGAAATTAATATGATGGAAGGGCGCAAAGTGGATACTAAAAAAGCGCTGATCAAAGCGCTTTTTGAAAACATCGACGTTGAGTTAGGGATTACCCCCATCGATCTTGAGATAACAATTAAAGAACAACCCGCCCATTGTTGGGGTTTTAGAGGGACCACCGGGGACGAAGCCCAAGGCCTCAATTATAAGGTCAACGTGTAGACAGCTGCATAATAATCGATATGTTCCAAAGTGCGAAATTGAGCGTTTCGAATTGCGATTTTGGCTAAAAAACAAACTAATATTGTCTATTTAATGGCGTTGACGTTGCACTGTTACCCTGCGCTACACGCTGCGCATTTGGCACAGATAAATCCAGGATATAAGCCGCTCCAGAGCCGCTTCCATTGTCGTCTCTATGGGGTGTGGCTACAATTGCAGTTTGGTCGCTTACGGCGATATTCCAACCAAATCTATCTTCTGGCGATCCATCTGGGGCAACGATTTTGGATGTGTAATGCCATTGGCCAAGGTGTTTTTTAAACACATAAAGCGCCCCTGCGTTTTGACCATTGGCATCATGGTGCATCGCAGAAATCAAAGCGGTATCTTCAGTCAATGCCACACCACGAGCAAATCTATCGTCAGCTTGACCATCGGGGGCTAGCAGCTTTTGAGCTTGACTCCACTTGCCATTAGAGCGTTCGAAAACATAGGCAGAGCCCGCGTCAATACCAACGCCTTCGATATCGTCTCTTCTCGCTGAGATTAGAGCCGTATCACCAACCAACGCCACCCTAACACCAAAAATGTCGGTATCTGCCCCATCTTTGGCGACTAACTTAGCTTGTTGGTGCCATTGTTTCCCATCAAATACATACGCATAAACGGCGCCGGCTTGCTCCGCAATTTCGTCATGAAGATCGGCGCCGACCAATATAGTGTTGTTATCGATTGCCACGCTGATCCCAAATAAATCCCCTTCGGCGCCATCATTTGCCGAGAGTTTGGTTTTAAACTGCCATGTGTCTTTGTTGCGCTCAAATACATACGCTGAGCCGGAATCTCTATGTGGTGAATCGCTATGCGGGGCGCCTATCACGAGAAATCGTTCCGTTAATGCGATGCTCTGGCCAAAAGCATCGCCAGCCTTAGCGTCATGCGCTGTTATAATCTGAGTTTGGGACCAAGATTCGCCATGATGTTTAAAGGCAACTACGGCGCCTGCGTCTTTGCCTTTATCATCACGTTTAATAACACCAAGCATGGCAAACTGATTTCTCAAGGCGACATTACCACCAACAGTATCATTTGCGTATGCAGGGTTGGCAACCAGTTTGGCTTGTTGCTGCCAGCCATTTGGCTTGAGTGAGAATATGTAAGCAGCGCCAGAGTCTTTAATCTGCTGTGCGTCGGTTTTGTGGGCACCGATCAAAGCGGTTGTACCATCGATTGCGACGCTAAAGGCAAACTGATCGTCAGCTTTTCCATCATTGGGTAAGAGTTTTTGTGTACTCGCGTGACAGTGGCTCATGGCAACAAATGTAATAGCGCAGAAGAGCCCATACGTAGAACGAAGTTTCATTAATACTTTCCTTGTGTTCTTTTATTATTGTGTGATCACAGTATTCGACTGACTCTGACATAACAAGTAATAATCGATAAAGTACGCCCATTTCTCGTAATTAAGTTATATAAACCAGCTGTTTATCATGCAATTCACCCTGCTGGGAAAAGGTGTAAGGGCGCTTTTACTACCAAAACTAAGGTATTTGTAGCCTGTGATATGCGCCTTAACTGTTGTTAAGGCGCACCAAGGGGTAGGTTTCGTATTACATCATATCAAACTATACCGAGTAGTCCTGCATGAGCTTGCACATGACCAGTGTGAGTTGGTTGTCTTGTTGCATTAATTGTTTTAGTTTGTCACAAGGTATCCACATAACATCACACGGAGTTTCGCTTACGCAGTGCGTTTTACTCATGGCAGTAAATAGGGCTAAAAGGGCGATAGATTCACCCGGTCCTTTGTTTGTACAAATATGGCGATGTTTCCTGTCGTTTTGAACTGACCAATGTTCTTTGACGCTTCCTCTACTAACAATTCCGATCTTGTTTAGAGGCTGATCAGTACGACATATCGTTTGCCCCGCTTCATAGACGTTATGCTCAATTAGCGCAGAGAGTTGTTCTCGTGTGCGTTGGCATAGACTTCTTGCCCATGGGATATCGTTGACTAATCTTTGTTCCTGAGTTGTTTTAAACAGGGTTTGTTTTTGCAGTGCTTGCATTCTGTTTTCTACAGACATAAGCAGTCGTTGTGCTTCAGGTTTGTCTAATACGGCTTGTTTAAGTTGTGCTTTGATGACCGCACGCTCTCTGTTAAGTAATAACCTTGTGGCCGCTTGAGATTGCAACGATTGAATGATTTCTGGAAAGCTGGCACGTAGGGCATCTATCTTTTCAAGGGTAGTTTGTTTATTTGCAACGACCGATTCCATGACGGCGTCTGCTGAGGTTGTATTAGGTGCTAAGGCGTGTATATGACTCTCAAGTGCTTCTTGCGCGTGGATAAATCCCCGGGCAATATCATATCCCAATGCCAATTTATCAAAATAAAATGTCAACAGTAATCGATTGAGCCATCGATAATTTCTGAGTGATGACAGCCAAGGGGGAATTTGCCAAGTACTGTGTATAAATGTCCTTGGGCCTATACATGGCTCACCATCCAGTGCGACTTCAACTGCCTCCACCAATTTAGCAGTTGCTTGCTTACTTAACATACCTTGTTCAAATTGCGTCCAATAGTGTTTTCGTTCGGTTTCTAAAAGCCGTCTCTTGTAAGCAACATCTAACTCGTGTGCCGTCACTGAACGACTATCTTGGATTTCGTCATACAGCTTTAACTGCGCTTTTTGCTTTACAACATCCCAATCAGCGCCTTTCAAAAAGTCGTTGGTCATCATGACAGGTAGCATTTCATGCAGTTCAGCGCTAATTTTTGTTTGTGCTTTATCAACGGTCGCTTGTTTCGCTGGAGGAAGCGAGTTTAAGCCAAGTAATTTCAGTAATAGGCCCATTGTGGCGCCATTAACCAAAATAGTCAGTACCACGATGCCGGCACACAAGAACAATATACGGTCCCCAATTTCTTTGGGGATAATATCGCTGGCGACCACCGCCAATGCCAGCGCTAATGAGACCGCACCTCGTAGCCCTCCCCAACAAAGTACGGCAGCTTTGGCAAAATTAATTCCAATTCCGAGTCTTTTTAAAGCTGGCATAAATACAGCAATTGACGTGGCCCTGATGATCAATATACCGCCGTAGAGTACGAACAGCATGTGCCAGGCTTGAATGTCGTTAAGCGGCACTCTTATTGCGACCAAAATACCCACCAGCAAGAAGATCAAAGTATTCGCCATGTGTGCCATCATTTCCCAAAAATGATGCAAGAACCCAGCAACCTCTGGACTGATACGGGTTCGTCCTATGCTGGCGAATATAACGGCGAGGGTCACCACAGCAACAACGCCTGAGACATGAAAGTTTTCGGCGATAAAAAACACGGAATATGCTGCGGCAATCGTCAGCGAAATTTCAATCATCGGATCATTAAAGACGCGCTCTATCCATAATATACAAAGCCAGCCCACGACAAACCCAATGATCAAACCAACTAAGACCACTTTTATAAACTCTAACGTTACATGCCATGGTGACGTGAGTCCATCTACCGTTGCACCTGAAAACGTCGCTGTCACCCAGGCAAAAAATAACGAGAAAAACACAATGGCAGTGCCGTCATTGAGCAATGACTCACCTTCAATGAGTGTTTCAAGCCGTTTTCGTGAACTGACTTCTTTTAATAGTGCCACAACGGCGACCGGATCGGTTGCGCTGATCAGCGCGCCAAACATTAAGCATACGGCCCAACTCCACTGCCACGCATCTGGGGTAATGGCGAAGACAAGTTCTGCGGTGAGCCAAATTGCCAGCATTAGCCCTGGCACCGCAAGCAAGGCGATTTGAGTAAACATTCGGCGGAATAAGTGTACTTCCATGGCAAAAGCGCTTTCAAAGATCAAAGTAGGGAGAAACAAATAAAGAAATAAATGGGAATCGATGTCGGCGATCAATGCGAGGCTATCACCAAATGCTTGTGCTTCTGATTGAAATACATCAGCACGTTGTAGTAAGCCAATGACAATACCCAAAAGTAAAAGTGCAACAGTGTAGGGGATTTGACTGCCTTTTAAGATGTGACGAACAAACGCGCCGGTAAAAAGTGCGAAAATCACAAAAAGTAGGACCAACAAACCAGTGCTAAAGTCCATAACCCGTGCTCTCTTAATAGGTGTTTGTGAGTAAGTTTAGAAAAGTAACGGCCAGTTCGCTAAATTGTCTTCTTTTTATGTACATAGTTATAATGAACGAATATTCCTAGCAATCACAAGAGACTAATCAATGTTTACTATCAAAGGCCGTTGCAATTGTGACGCTGTCAACTTTGAGTTCAAAATATCTAAGGAAAAACAGGTTGTTTACATGTGCCATTGTTCTATTTGCCGACGCGCCAGCGGCACAAATGGGGTCGCAGTGATGATAACCGACAAAAGTGAGTTTAGATGGTTAATAGGCGAGGAGAAGATTAAAACTTGGCATAAATCAGCGCATGATTGGGCGTGTAGCTTTTGTGTTGAGTGTGGATCAAGCTTACCAGGAGAGAATGACCCAGAGCGCATGTATGTGCCCGTTGGCCTGATAGATAATGCTGATTTAGAAGGCGTGCGGGTTGCACATCATTTGTGGGTAGACTCAAAAGCACCTTGGGACGAGATCACGGATGACGGCGAGCAACATCGTCAAGGAATTGGTTGAACAGTAACCATATCGATACAAGCCACGACTGAGCGTAGCTTGTTGGCGCTCAATCAGCCTTAGTCTTCCTGTTTTGAACAGACCGAAGGGTAGCACTTGAATACTTCGCGGATCCCTCTAAAGATTCCGACATGTAACACTGAACCATGATGTTCATCCGTCGTTACATCATAACGGATTGCAGTGGCATCTGTATCAATCAATGTGAGCGCGACGTTATCGATGGCATTGATGTGTTTCAAGTAAAGCGCTTGTTGCTCGGGCGGTACATTCTCTTCATGGGCTGCGACAATGTAGACCGCAAATGCTTTATCATCAAACTTGTCTTGTGCGTCTTCAAGCCAGTCAGTGACAACGGCGTCATCCCACCAAAGAGAAGGGTCAATGGCAACAAACCCCTTAAATAGCGGTTGCATATGTTCAGAAAGTAAACTGGTGATACTGAACAGCCCACCAAGAGAATGACCTGACAATACCCTAAAGTCATCGGTACGATACGTTTCGTCAATGAATGGGATGACCTCACCTTTGATGAATGCTTTTAGCTGGTGGCTTTGGCCAGTTAACGCGGGGGTAGGCGAATCCTTTGGCTCTGTGGGGGTAAGATCTCTCGCTCTGTGAGTACGCGTATTAATGGCGACTAAAATAGTGTCGGGTAGCATCTGCATACGGTTTAAAAACCACATGCTATGACCAGTAAGGTACTGCAAATTTTCACCATCGGTGGTATAGACTACAGGATACTCCCTTTCACTATTTTCAGGCGCATCGTAGCCTTCTGGTAAAACAACCCATACCTTTCTTAGTTCGTTGTTTAAAGAGGAAGATACAATCGTATGTTCAGTGGGTAAGTGCGTATACGTGTAATTTAAATAAGAGGCTTGAGATAAACAACTAACTGCACATAGCAATAAAAAAGCAAAATGCTTCATGAGATCACTCCTTTAGGTTCGTTATGATAAGGACGAAATTGATGTCTAGGTCTTTAACATAAATTACGCATTTGGCACGATATGGTGTGTTTTATTAATTTGGTCATACGAGCATTTTCAACTCAGGCATACGGATTTTAAAATAAGCGTGATGTGGGTAATATAAGGCAAAAATAGACAAGGAAAATAGAGATGGAAAAACACAATATACTAAATAAGTTGCCAAAAGCAGAGCTGGGCTTTTTCCCAACTCCCATCGTTACTTTGAAGAATCTATCTCGTCATCTTGGTGGGCCAGAAATACTCATGAAGCGAGACGATTTGACGGGACTCGCATTGGGTGGAAACAAAACAAGAAAATTGGCATTTATTATTGGGGATGCCCTACAAAAAGGATGTGACACAGTTGTTACGGCAGGAGCACAACAATCAAACCATTGTCGTCAAACAGCGGCGGCAGCGGCGCAGCTAGGGCTTGAATGCCATCTGCTATTGGGGGGTACATTACCAAACGATATCAACGGCAATCTATTGCTCGATCAATTGTTGGGTGCACATATCCATTGGACAAATCAAAACCGCAAAGGCGAAGATATTCCGCAGGTCGTTGCTGCATTGAAGAATCAGGGGAAAAAGCCGTATGTCATTCCGTATGGTGGATCGAATGCACTGGGTGCGTGTGGGTTTGTTAGCGCGGGTATAGAGCTCGAAACACAATTGAAAAATATTGAGATTAGCGATGTATTTTTTGCATCTAGCTCTGGCGGGACACATGCGGGATTAATGTTGGCTAAAACGGTGTTAGATGCACAGTATAACTTAGTTGGCGTACAAATAGATAAAGATGAGGACCACGATAGCGCATTTAAAACACAGGTGACTAAACTTGCAAACGAAACCAGTGTGTTACTGGGCATGGATATCGTCTATAAGCAAAGTGATGTATTGCTAGAAGATGGATTTTTGGGGGAGGGCTATGGTGTCGTTGGCGCAGCTGAACAATACGCCATAAACTTGTTAGCGCGAACCGAGGGCATTTTACTTGACCCCGTTTACACCGGCCGAGCAATGGCAGCACTAATTGATAAAGTGCAAAAGGGGGGCTTTGATAAGTCACAAAGAGTACTGTTTTGGCATACTGGCGGTGCACCGTCGCTGTTTTCTTACGCCAGTAAAGTTCAATGATTAATGAGTCGATAAATGTGTTGCAATTTTATGGTCACCGCATAGTATAATCGTGCTATCAGCATGATCCACTGATGATAATCACAGGCTTGAACGCCTTTGAATTACAGAGGCCCGTCGCATTTATCACATTAATCAAACTATGTAACATTGCATAGCCCAAAGGATACAAGAGCAAGTATATATTATGGCTGTTTTAGAGATTTTAACTGCACCTGACCCTCGACTGAAAATTAAAGCTAAAAAAGTGGATGACATTGAGCGCATTCAGACTCTAATCGATGATTTGCTCGAGACCATGTATGCAACTAGCAATGGCATTGGTTTGGCCGCCACACAAGTCGGCAGA
The DNA here is from genome assembly GCF_021530565.1 of Pseudoalteromonas sp. SMS1. Taxonomy (GTDB): domain Bacteria; phylum Pseudomonadota; class Gammaproteobacteria; order Enterobacterales; family Alteromonadaceae; genus Pseudoalteromonas. Next base: position 23,501 of record NZ_JAKGBI010000019.1, on the reverse strand, counting down.
GAAGAAGCGGTTGTGGTTATCGACATTTCAGATGAGCGCAACGACCCGCTTATTTTGGTCAACCCGGTTGTTAGTGAAGGCAAGAATAAAGCAAAAGGCCAAGAAGGGTGTTTGTCTGTTCCTGACTATTTCGCAGAGGTTGAACGTTTTACATCGGTAAAAGTAACCGCACAAGATAGAAAGGGCAATCCGATTGAAATCGAAAGCGATGAATTCTTGGCCATCGTTATGCAGCATGAAATAGATCACCTGCATGGAAATTTGTTTATCGATTATTTGTCGCCGCTTAAACAAAAGATGGCCATGAAAAAAGTTAAAAAGTACGTAAAACTGCACGCTTAAAGACTGTGATATGGCGTAATCGCAATATCAAGTAAGACAAAAAGCCAGTTAGATACTGGCTTTTTGCCATCCTACACTCTATTACTGGCTTCTGCTTACCCACAGGATATTTATCAACGTTGGAACGGGCGAATTTTCACAGTTGACAATTGACGCTGGAATAAACACCGTTTATATAGCAACATAGGTAGTGCAAAACCCAGACAATGTTTCACTTCACCGTTTATCGCAAGGAGCCTTTATGCGTAGCCGCTTATTTCTAGTTTATCTTGTACTGACGTTTCTTTCTGGGTGTGCGATGAGTCCATCCGAGCCATCTTCCCATTCTGCTGCTGAAAATCATAACCAAGGTCTACAGATGTATTTTGGTTTGTCAAAACCAGGCGGCGGCGTTATTACCCCTGCACAGTGGCAAGCGTTTGAAACTCATCACCTCGCGACCACGTTCACTGGATTTAGCTTGGTCACTGGGGCTGGTTATTACAAAGGTCAAAAAGAAGGTACTAAAATTGTCACGTTGTACAAAGTCACCGCCAAAGAAATTGCATCTGCCAAAGCCCTCGCCAGTGAGTATTGTCGATTGTTTGATCAAGACTCGGTGCTTATTGTACAACTGGGTGTTGAAAAGATTATGTTTGTGGGGAAGGAGTAGTAATCATGGACAGTCAGTCAGTGCACCAGTATTTAATGACTAAACCTCACGCAACTGTGGGTCAACCTTTTGGTCCCGAGGTGGATGTCTACAAAGTAAAAGACAAAATGTTTGCGACCTTGTCGCGGGGAAAAATCGCTAAGCATACTGATAAGGCGACTCATTGGTGGCTCAACCTTAAGTGTGACCCCGATGAAGCGCAGGCATTAAGAGACATTTTTGACGCAGTAATACCTGGGTATCATATGAACAAACGATTATGGAATACCGTCATTTTAGACGGCTCAATTCCACCAGGTGAAATTGAGCGGATGATTGATAACTCTTTTTTACTTGTGGTGAAGAAAATGAAAAAAGCCGATCAGCGTTCTGTGCTCCTTCATTTAGATACTTAAACACACCGTCATAAAATTACTAAAGGACATCACCTGTGGCACTGACAGTAAGACCTGCTCAAATGAAGGATGTTGCAGCGCTGACAGAGTTGACATCACAGCTCGGCTATCACAGTACGCAAAGCGAGCTCACACAGAGGTTGGCCATGATCACGGCTTCTAATAAACATATGGCGTTGGTTGCGCACGCTGAAGATGTTTGGTTACTGGGCTGGGTTGTCATCGAACATCGAGTAACGTTAGAAAGCGGTGAACGCGCTGAAATTACCGGGTTAGTCGTATCTGACAAAGCACGGGGTCAGGGCGTCGGTAAACGGCTCGTCCAAAACGCGATTGAATGGGCGAAAGCACAATCGCTCAATAAAGTAATGGTTAGTTCCAACATAACGCGAGATGGGTCTCATCATTTTTACAGACAGATAGGCTTTATTGAGCGAAAAACTTCCAAGCAATATATTAAACAGATATGAAAGCATCATACATGGCAAGGCTTGGCGGTTTAAATAATGCGAGGGGGGTCACACTCGGCACTATGCCGTTAATCTCATTGATAAGTTGCCTGTAACAAACGAAACTATATTCGTATTTGTGACAGAACTTAACGATTTTAAATAGTCAAGCTCTGCCAAATTACGTGAAGATAGACTTTAATTTATTATGCTGATCCTCATGACTTTCTCTGTCGTGTAATGGAGTCAATCGTCATTTTAAATTCCTCTAAATTGTCTGACTGAAAAGGAGGAACACTGCCTGTTGGGTATTCGTAGCTTATAAACTCTTCGTATTGTTTTAAAATGTCTCGCAAAGCGTGTTCAAATTTGACCTTATTTCCTTTAGATAAGTCATCATAGCGCTTTTCAAAATAAGAAATATACAGTCCAGCTTGCCTAAATTTATAAATATCGTTTTCTTCTCTTTTCAATATTTTATGCGCATCTAGGAAAAATGAAATACTTGCATCTTGGCGTTCTTCAATGATTGCTTTTTTGAGGTTCAATCTAGCGAATTGGTTATCTATATATGTCGTATCGTAGTCAGCGTTGTTTTCGGCTTTTGCATAAGCTGTCTTTAGAATTATCTCCGCATCTCCCAAGTTATTGGTGCTCATTACCGCCATGCCGTATTGTAACCAAAAATGAGGATTACCAATTACCTGAGGTACTTCACCTTTTAACTTTTCATAGAATTCAATATATGAGTCTGACTTATTCTCATCGGGTAAAATGGCGGAAATTGTTCCGAATGTCATGATACTTCTATATATTTCACTCTCTTCTCGAGTTTGTGTTGCGCGATTACGTTGCAGCTTTTCAACGATACGTACAAGCTGATCTATCGAGTAACTTGCTTTATAAAGGCTATTCAAAATAAACGTCCCGAAAACAGACGAGCGTGTCACTAAATCACCGTATTTAAATTCAAAGATACTTGTTTCGTTAACTCTGTTTTCAAATTCAGCACTGTAAACGTGATTTGATCCTGAAATGTCAGCAATAAAGCTTTTTGTACACGCCGCTGGGTAGATGTGTTGTATTAAACATATTGCATGCACCGTCTTTTTTGTGTCAGGGTGTGATAGTACGGTTTTAAATGCTCTGTCAAACCGAGAAATGACATCAGGTGATTTCAAAATATTTAGGAGTATTATTGAAAGCTGAGATTCACAGTGATCAGTGAGGTACCCAAGCCTCTTTTCGTATGAGTTACCTGCCAGTTCCCCCCATAGACCCGAGTTACTGATGATCTCCTCCATCTGCACTATTTCCTTAGAGTGGAGGTAATCTACATTGACATTGTATGTTTCCATACCAAAATCAGATAAAAAACCAACAGCTTTACGATATCTATGTGGTCTTTCAGTTAAAACCAGTTTTCCATTGTCTTTAAGGTAGGCCGTGTAATACCGGACAAGGTCAAGACATCCTTCAAAGTCGTCAACGAAAAGATAAACATTTTGGTTTAGCGCGGCTAATTTTTCGATATCTTTTTCATAATCTGCTTCGTCATCTTTGATGGTATAGACGAGCTTGCCTTCAATAATGAGGCTCGACATGACTTGTTTTGCAATGGTACTTTTCCCGTTTGCCAATGCGCCATGCAGAATGACAACGTTTTTTGATTTCAAGATATCTAATATTTCACTCACTTGTTCCCTTTCAATAGCATAGCGAGTTGAATCGGATGTCATTGACATGGATATGAATTCAGTTGAGCATTTACCCCTAAGCAAGAAGTCGCGGATATCAGAATCTCTATAGTTTTTCTCATATTCGATGGATTGTCGGCTTAAAGAAGATAGGTAATCTATTTCGTCAGGAATGTGCTGAGGGGTCGCATCTTCAAGGAGTTGGCCAAACTTCTCAACACCAATTGGGAAAACCTCGCCAAATGCAGAAAGCCGGTGATGTTCTTTTGTAGAAACGGCTTCTCTTGTAATAAAGAAGGTCTTTTTCTTTATATCTTCATTGTTTACGAGTAGTCGTTTTACTTCCATGTCGTACAAAGAGTAGCCGATAAATATGATTTGATTACATAGCTCGATGTCTTTTTTAAATCGATACGCCCATGATGAGTCTGAAAAAGCATCTGAATTTGTATAGGACGACTCGGACAGTTTGAATGAGTCTTCGAGCGTTGCACAATCCAAGGTTTGAATCGCGCCGTTAATGTGAATGCAAACATTTCGAGCACGAAAATATTGAGTTGGGTTACTTTCTAGGGTGAGAGGTAAAATAGATTTGTCGACATTACCCGCTGCTAACTCAAAGCAATTGTCATAATTGGTTGTGTATACTCTACGCCAATTTATTTTAGCAACTGATTGGTGATGACTCGACACGCCGGTAATATTGAAATACTCCTTGATTAAGCCAATGAGTTTTTCTGCGTCATTGTATTTTAAATAGTAATCAGCGGAATATGCTAGATCGTTATCTTCTTCGAAATTGCCAAGTTTACATATCTCGACCGACAGTTCACTTGCAAGTGGAATAGGCTTATTGATTGTGTTTGTGCTACCAAGCGAGTAACCAGCGCCAATAAAGAGTAAGGTGTTTCCAGCATGCGCCTTTTCGATTATCGTCCTTAATGACTCTCGGTCATAATTTGATTTAACTTCCAAATTTCCAAGATTATCTATTTTCATATTTCTTTCCTTGCCTTGCTCTTATACAAACCTGCTGAACTGCATCCAATTATTTATAACCCCTCGATAGTGGACTTAAATGTAACATTTGTAAAGAAAATGAGGTGAAATGTTAAGGGTCGGCTTCGGCGAATCAATGGGGTCAGAGTCATTGATTTTTCACTTTGATTTATACACAGCGGATATTTAAGGAACTTTGTCCCTTCTATTTGTTCAAAGAGGTTAAACACCAACAAGGATGGGATAACAATGTTCCCCATAGACGTATTTTTAGCGTATACATCAGCGTGTATTTTACTGGTCTTATCTCCAGGACCTGACAATATTTTAGCGATTGCCAGAGGCGTAAGTCAGGGTAGGATGGCGGCCTGTGTTTCAAGCGTGGCATCAGGAGTAGGTATTCTATTCCATGTTGTGGCTGCGACAGCTGGGCTGACATTACTTATTCAAACCTCAACAGTGGCATTTTATGTGGTTAAGTTTGTGGGGGCGAGTTACCTCATTTGGTTAGGGATTAAAGTATTGTGCAATCGAGACCTGATTTCGATAGACAATGTAGAGAAAAAACCGCTTCGCAATCTTTTTATGACCGGCTTTTTATCAGCGGCATTGAACCCTAAACCCGGGTTGTTTGTGTTGGCTTTCATTCCGCAATTTGTGGATCCTGCTCTTGGCAGTGTGACTATTCAAATGATGGTATATGGTTGTTGGTTCGCAATGATGACCACTATCGGGTTTTCATTTATGGGGATTTTTTCAAATCGTCTCAAACGCGTATTGCTCAACCAACCAAGGTTACTCAGTGGACTCAATATTTCTGCTGGGCTTACCTTTGTGTCTGCTGGGTTAGCTGTTGCATTCATGAAACAAAGATAATGCAATATCACAGCATCGCGTATAAATGGCAACTTAGGTTGCCTTTTTTGTTGATGTAAATCTGTCCTTAGTTTGATACAAACATTAAATTGTATTTCAACCTTCATGATTCGTTACATTTTACAGTAGGTTAGGTATTGGCGAGTCACCGATTTATCTTTACTGTATCTAAAAAAGAGTCAGGAGAACAATACATGTATAAATCGTTACTTGCGCTTTCAGTTGCAGCTGTCCTTGCCGGCTGTCAGGCAAATGTGTCACAAAACCATGCCAATCAGCAGGGAGCACAAGCAATGTCCGTAGGGATAAGCAGCGTAGAAAAAGAGACACAAAGAATCAACCAATGGTTTGCTGACAAATACGAACAACAGCTTCAAATGAGTCCAATGCGTATGACCATGTATGGCCGTAAGGACAAATACAGCGAAATTGATGATGTCACCATTCAAGGCGCCCGCCGTCAACTCGCTTGGCTTGCAGGGACTGTTGCAGAGCTTCGATCGCAATTTGACTACAGCAAGCTCGACGCTGAAGCGCAAATATCCTACGACTTGTGGATTTATGAATATGAGCAGCAGAAAAAGCAACTAGAGTTCATGAATAACAGTTACATCTTTACGCACATGTACGGTATTCAGTCTTGGGCGACCACATTCATGATGAACTTCCATAAAGTAGACACGCTGCAAGATATGGAAGACTACAACAAACGTTTAGTCGCAATATCAACCGCGCTAGATGAGCTACTATCGCAAACACAAGAGCGCGCCAAGTTAGGCGTTCGGCCTCCAAAGTTTGCTTATAAAGGCGTCATTGAGCAGTCCAAAGCGATGATCACGGGAGCGCCTTTTACACAGAGCGACAAAGATGCACCACTTTGGGCTGACGCAAAAGGTAAAGTGGCAGCACTGGTCGAAAACAACGTCATCGAGCAAGACGTAGCAGATCGCCTTCTTAAAAATACCAAACAAGCGCTGTTGAAACAGTACCAGCAAAGTTACTCACAAATCGTTGATTGGTTTGAGCATGACATGCGCAACTTCACACAAGATGATGGCTATGGGGTAGGGAGCCAACCCAATGGTAAAGCATTCTATAATTACCGCTTGGCCAACCAAACATCGACTGACTTAACCGCAGACGAAATTCATCAAATAGGTATTGCTGAAGTTGCTCGAATTAAAAAAGAGATGCTCAAGATTGTTGAGCAAGTTGAATTTGAGGGAGACCTTCAAGCGTTTTTTAAATTCTTCCGTACAGATGAGCAATTCTTCTATGAGAATAACGACGCTGGACGACAAGGGTATATTGATGACTCGATTGCGTACTTAGACAAGATTAATAAGAAGCTACCTGAGTATTTTGGCATTCTACCCAAATCCGAGCTGGTCGTTAAACGTGTTGAACCATTTAGAGAGCGCGCAGGCGCAGCGCAACATTATATGCCCGGCACTAAAGACGGCTCACGCCCTGGTGTGTATTACGCTCATTTAATCGATATGACGAGTATGCCTAAAAATAATATGGAGGCGATTGCGTATCATGAGGGTAATCCGGGGCATCATATGCAGTTGTCAATTGCGCAGGAGCTTGAAGGAATCCCTGAGTTTAGAACCAAAGCCATGTTTACCGCTTACTCTGAAGGCTGGGGTTTATATTCTGAATTATTGGCAAAAGAAATGGGCGCCTATCAAGATGTGTACAGTGATTTTGGCCGCCTAGTCAATGAAATGTGGCGCGCGGTTAGGCTTGTGGTTGATACCGGCCTTCATGCTAAAGGGTGGACAGAAGCACAAGCCATTGCGTATTTTAAGGAGAATACGCCTATTCAAGAAACGTCCATTCGCTCTGAAGTGCATCGCTACATGATCATGCCAGGTCAGGCAACGTCATATAAAATCGGTATGAATAAAATTTTAGAAATGCGAGAAAAAGCCAAGCAAGCCCTTGGTAATAAATTTGATATTAGAGGCTTCCATGACACGATTTTAGGTGGGGGAGGAATGCCATTGTCAATCCTTGAAAAGCGCGTGAATAATTGGGTGGAGACACAACAGAACAAATAGCTTTAAATACCCAAACCTTGCAACCAAAGTATATAAATTTGGCTGCAAGTGGAGAAATGAGAGGAGCTTAGCTAAGCTCCTTGTATACTCCTTAAAATCACAGGTTGGGGTGTCATTGCAAAACATTGAGATCGACCCGCAAACAATCTCCATTACATGGACGCTATTGTGTACGGCCCTTGTGCTCTTAATGCAGCCAGGATTCACTTGCTTAGAAAGCGGTTTAGTGCGCAACAAAAACAACATCAATGTGGCCTTAAAAAACGTTGCCGATTTTTGTATCAGCGGCGTGTGCTTTTGGCTCATTGGTTACGGGCTCATGTATGGCGCCAGCGCAAATGGCTATTTCGGTACGAGTCAATTTGCTTTGGATAGTTTTAATGACCCCTCAGTTTTGGCTTACTTTTTGTTTCAAATGATGTTTTGTGGCACTGCGGCAACAATTTTATCGGGTGCAGTTGCCGAAAGGATGCGTTTTTCTGGCTACATTATTTGCTCCTTTCTCACTGCCACCGTTTTGTTTCCCGTGGTTGGGCATTGGATTTGGCATGGCAAACACTTTGAACAATTTCCCCAAGGATGGTTATTAGAGCTGGGGTTTATTGATTATGCAGGTGCAACCGTTGTTCATTCTGTCGGTGGTTGGATAGCCCTAATTGCATTAATCATTGTGGGTCCAAGGCTTGGTAGGTTCACTCGTGAAGGGGAGCCAAAAGAAATGTTCTGTCAAAACCTTCCGTTGTCAGCATTGGGGACTTTCTTGTTATTTATCGGGTGGTTTGGCTTTAATGGGGGCAGTGTCCATACACCGAGTACAGAGCTGGCGAGAGTGTTTTCAAATACGGCACTCTCAGCGTGTGCGGGAGGCGTGAGTGCGCTGTTGTTGTCGTGGAATTTACATTCCATGCAGGGGATCCGCTACGTACTGAATGGTTTGTTGGCAGGGCTCGTGGCCATATCTGCGAGCGCGGACTTAGTCAACCTTCCGTCGGCCATCGTGATCGGCGCGATTTCAGGTTGTATCAGTGTGTTGTTGGCTGATCTGCTTGAAAAACTCAACATAGACGATGTCGTTAGTGCAGTACCAGTCCATTTGGGAGGGGGGATTTGGGGAACGATTTCTGTGGCGTTGTTTGTCCCCTTAGATAAGTTACAACTTGATTCGCATACAGAGCAGCTTATTGTTCAACTAACAGGGGTATTTGCCTGTGCGATTTGGGTGTGCACGATTGGCTTTGGTTTTTTATGGCTTGTAAATCAGGTCCACCCATTGCGCGTTTCTGCGCAAACTGAAACCATCGGTTTGAACTTTGGCGAGCATGGCATGAAAGACGAGCTCATTGATCTTATGGAGCAATTCGACAAAATTGCAAACAGCGAAAACAGTTTAAAACACCTTAATGTAGAACACGGCTCAAATAACGCCTCTCTATGTATGACTTATAACTATCTCCTAGATCATACGAGTAAGCACTTTAAAGCACGAGAAGACGAGTTATTGCGACTGGCGAGCCTAGATCCCCTCACCGGGATTGCAAATAGACGTGTGTACGAGCAAGTTTTAGCAGAAACTTTTGAGTTGGCGCAAAAGCAAAAGTCTAGTTTTTGTCTACTGATCATTGATGTAGATAACTTTAAACAATACAACGATCACTATGGTCACCAGTTAGGTGATTACTGTTTACAAAACGTTTGCCAAGCGCTCTCGGGTAAATTGAGAGTGAAAAAAGGATTGTTAGCACGTATTGGCGGTGAAGAGTTCGCCATTATTTTACCAAGTACGAACCAAAAAACAGCGACCAGTATAGCTCAGGATATTCGAACTGCTGTCAGAGCGCTCGAAATACCACACAGTGGCGGCAGGGATGAATTTGTGACTGTAAGCATTGGGGGAGCAACTTGGGCACCGCACCAAGAGGTCAACCCTCAGCAATTGTTTGATGATGCTGATATGGCACTATTTCGTGCCAAAGCGGCCGGAAGAAACCAAGTCATCTTTGCTGGGGAGGAATAAGTTAACCGAACTTACTGAATAGGATACAAAATGAAAATAAAAATAAAAGTGCTCTTTACCTGCCTACTCATATCTGGGTGTAGTAGCACAAGTATGTCAAAATCAGAACTGCTTGAGCGGCCAACGTTTAAATTACATCAACCGACATCTTTGTCATTAGGTGCAGTACCTTGGCATCATGGCACTGAAGATTGCGCTCAAGATAATCAGCCAGTTTTAGATGTTTTTCACTACGATACAGGCTCCACCATTGTTCGACAGAACAAATGCCTTACATTTGAGGCCCCATTTAGTTATGTATTAGTAGGCAGTGAGAAAGTGCTGCTAATCGATACTGGTGCGTTGTCTGATGAAAGTGGTTTTTCTTTTGCTGAAACGACAAAAAAAATTATGAAGCACAGCGGCTTTGAAGATAAAGAAGTCATAGTGATCCACTCGCATAGTCATCGCGATCATCATCAAGGCGACTCCGGTTTTCTGGGGTTGAACAACACCCAAGTGATCGCACCAAAACTAGAACAGGTAATCGAGTTTTTAGGGGTGAAAGACTGGCCGCATGGACAAGTTACTTTGGACTTGGGCGACAGAAAAGTTACGTTAATACCGACACCCGGGCATCAGGAAGAGGCCATCACGATTTATGACCACAATAATAAATGGCTCATTACAGGTGATACATTATACCCAGGTTTGATTTACGTAAAAGATTGGCAAGCATACCGGCAAAGCATTAATAAGCTGACTGAATTTGTCAAACAAAATGAGGTTAAGGTGATCTTAGGTGGCCATATCGAAATGTCGCAAGAACCTGGAAAATATTATCCCATAGGTAGCACTTATCAGCCTAACGAAACGGCGCTCCCCCTATCAGTGCAGGACTTAATCGCATTAAATGCAAAGCTTCAGCAAAGTGAAGAGGCGCAGAAAATGGTATTCAATTCATTTGTTGTGCAGCCGATGAGTACGTTGCAAAAGTCGATAAGCAATATATTCAGGTGGGCATCTAACGCATTTTGAGCATACCTATGGAAAAGGCAGGTGACTAATCAAAGATGGCTGAAGAAATTGCCATGACCTCAGTGTATCGCCTTTGAAGCGTGGTCAGGATAGTTTGTTACAAGCGGTTAGCTATTTGGAATTCACTGGGGTAGTCAACGGGGCAGTTTAGAGGCGCTCAATGGTGAGCGTTCTCTACGATAAGCACTGGCCGTTTCAAAATATTGTGGGTAGTACAGAAACAACCAGTAATAGTGCCAGGAAATAATTTAAATACTGCACGCTTTTTTCATCCTCAAGTAGCTCAGAGAGCTTATCGCCGGCCAATAACCAAGATAAAATACAAGGTAGATTAATTGCCGCAAAAATGGCGGCAATTAATATTGTCGACTTCATACTGGTGGAAGGCGCATATACTGCAATCGCAGATAATGCCATGGACCAAGCCTTGGGGTTGACCCATTGAAACAGTGCGGCCTGAGTAAAAGTCATGGGAGCTTTATGAGGCTGCTGAGTTTGGATGGTGGATGAACGCGCCACTTTATAGGCGAGATATAACAGATAAACAGTACTTATCCACTTTAGCCATGTATATAGATTAGGTGAGCTTGCAAACAGTTCACCAATACCCAAACCGATTGCCAAGATCATGGCCATAAACCCAATATTGATGCCAAATAACAGGGAGAGGCTCCGTTTGGTGCCATAAGCAATACCTGAGCTCAACAAGATTAAATTATTTGGCCCCGGTGAAATGGAAGATACAAATGCAAATAGTGCGAAAGCAGATAGCAATTCGATAGTCATTGTTTATACTCTTTGGATATTGTTAGAGCAATTTTATTTGTGTTTGGGCACAATTGTTCAGCGTATTAACTGGTAAATTGAACCAATAAAACAATAAATGGTGGCTATGGATAGATATAACGAAATTATATTGCAAGCACTTTTGGCGGATGGTCGCATTTCGAACGTAGAGCTTGCAGAAAAGATAGGGCTCTCTCCCTCGGCGTGCTTGCGTCGAGTACAAGAGTTGGAATCCAAGGGGCTTATCAAGGGTTATCGGGCTGTCTTAGATAGCGCCTTATTAGGCGTTGAGTTTATTGCCTATGTCGGTGTTGGATTAAGAGATCATTCAATGGCATCACAAAGTGCATTTGAAGCAGCAATTGAACGTTCATTAGAGGTGAAAGAGTGCCACAACGTCACAGGCACCTTTGAATACTTATTAAGGGTGGAAACGCGCAATTTACAAGCGTACAAAGCGTTTCATGCAGATGTGCTCGGGGCAATCCCCCAAGTAAGCAACATTACGACTCATGTTGTTATGGAGTCAACTAAAGATGAACGAGCGTAAATGTGCATCTAGTTTACCTGATGGCGAAGACAAACTAAGTTAAGTAAAGTGAATCATTGTGCACTTCCTTTGTTTATTTGATACAGCGCATGTCGGAAGTGCCAGTGGGCGTCAGTATGGTTTAATCCATGCCGAATAAGCCTGTTAATCTACAAGGCCATTGCTCGTCTTGGCCACAGGAATATGCGTCAAAAGGTAAAAGGCAAAGTGAAATACTGAAATACCTAAGTTTAATACTTCCATTTATATCCAACGTGAGCGTTACTTGTTCAAGTCGTCGTCAAAGCGATGAGCTTGACGCATTTATGTTATGGATAAAGTCGCAGAAACTTATGACGTGACGGATATTATACGCTGAAAGTTGGAAATGGGATGGCGGCATACGCTCGAATGTCAATTTTTGACGAAATGGACGACAGTGTGTTTTCTACTGACGTACACATTATTAAAGACCCAGCACAAGGAGTCTAATTCAGAGGGGAAGCGCACTTACGGTTTCATGTTCGGGCTGCGTGGTTGGATAAATTACGAGTGACAGTTACCTATCATTTACCTAAAAGTAAAAGCAGGCCGATTGCGATGTGTGTTCCTACGAGGTTTTATGAAATTGGTCACTTAAATGAGGTCAACACGAAAGAATGAAACAGCCACTTAATCACGTAAAGTGGCTGTTGTTTGGGCTTATAGAAGCGTTAAAATAACCTCAGCTTTACTTACTTCAAAAGATTTTGGCGCTTCTAAGTTCAGGTGCGTAACAACGCCATTTTCTACAATCATTGCATAGCGCTGTGATCGTACACCACCAAATCCCTCAGTGTTCATATCTAAGCCAAGTGCTTTTGTGAAGTTTGCATCACCATCGCCCAACATTCTAATTTCTTCTGCATTGTGTGCCTCGCCCCAAAACTTCATGACGAATGCATCGTTTACAGATACACAGAAAATTTCATCGACACCTTTCGCTTTGATTTTGTCGGCCAACGTGACAAAGCCCGGCAAGTGTGACGCTGAGCAAGTTGGCGTAAAGGCGCCAGGAACCGCGAATACAACAACCTTTTTATTCGTAAATAGGGTGTCGGTTGAAAGTGTTTGCATGCCTTCTGCTGTTAATTCAGATAAGGTCGACGCAGGAATTTTTTGGCCTTGTTCAATCATATGTTTTTCTCTTCATATTGGATTTACGTCAGTTTATTACTTTACGAAGGATATAAACACCGACAATAAACAGGGTTATAAAAATGCGTGCCTGCAACCGATAAGTTGCAGGCCAAATCTTAGTCGTTGTGATACGCATCGTTGTGGACATTCGCTGCACGCCCTGAAGGGTCAGCATTTTCAGTAAAGCTCTTATCCCAAGCTAATGCTTCAGGCGTGGAGCACGCGACAGATTTACCGTGGGGGACACATTTAGCTGCCGCTTCTCCTGGAAAGTGTTCTTCAAATATCGTGCGATAAAAAAACGCTTCTTTACTATCTGGCGTGTTAATAGGGAATCGATAATGTGCATTCGCTAAGTCTTGATCAGAGACGTGTGCCTCCGCATATTCACGTAATGAGTCTATCCATGAATAGCCAACGCCATCAGAAAACTGCTCTTTTTGTCGCCATAACACATCATCCGGTAAATAACCGTCAAACGCCTCTCGGATAATGTGTTTTTCGATACGGCCATCTTTACACATTTTATATTCGGGGTTGGTACGCATCGCAACATCAACAAACTCTTTGTCTAAGAATGGGACACGTGCTTCAACGCCCCAAGCGGCCATGGACTTATTCGCTCTTAAACAATCAAACATATGCAACTTAGCGACTTTTCGGTTCAGTTCTTCATGAAATTCTTGGCTGTTGGGCGCTTTATGGAAGTATAAGTAACCGCCAAATAGTTCATCAGCGCCTTCACCAGATAACACCATTTTAATACCCATTGCTTTGATGTAGCGGGCCATCAAGTACATTGGGGTGGACGCGCGAATGGTTGTGACATCATAAGTTTCTAAATGATAAACAACCTCTTTCAGGGCGTCGATACCTTGCTGTACCGTAAAGTGAATAGGGTGGTGTACGGTGCCAATCCGGTCTGCTACCTTTTGTGCTGCGGCAAGATCCGGGGAGCCTTCTAACCCGATGGAGAATGAGTGAAGTTTAGGCCACCAAGCGTCACTGGCGTCATTGTCTTCAATTCGTTTAGCTGCATACTGCTGCGTAATAGCTGAGATAACAGAGGAGTCTAGCCCACCTGAAAGCAAGACACCGTAGGGCACATCACACATTAGCTGGCGCTTAACCGCAGACTCTAAACCTTCTTTTACCGCTTGCGCACTGGCTAGGTTGTCCTTCACAGAATCAAATTTCTGCCAGTCTCTTTGGTAGTATTTATGGTAGGTTCCTTCTTTTGAATACAAGTAATGTCCTGGCGGGAACTCTTCAATTTGAGTGCATATGGGGGTCAATGCCTTCATTTCACTGGCGACATAAAAATTACCGTGTTGATCTCTGCCGGTATAAAGCGGAATAATACCGATATGATCTCGACCGATTAGGTAAGCATCGTTTTCTTCGTCATAGAGGCAAAACGCGAAAATACCATTTAAATCATCTAAAAACTCGGGGCCTTTTTGCTTATAAAGCGCTAAAATAATTTCGCAATCGGACTGTGTTTGAAACTCAAATGGAACAGACAGCGTCTGTGCTAAGGCTTTGTGGTTGTATATCTCACCATTAACCGCAAGTACGTGAGTTTTTTCGGGGTTATATAAAGGTTGTGCACCGCTTGCAACCCCGACGATAGCGAGCCTTTCGTGCACTAATATCGCTTTTTCACTTGAATAAACGCCGGACCAGTCAGGCCCTCTATGCCTTAACTTTTTTGACATTTCAATTGCTTGCGCTCTTAGCTTGTCAGGTGAACTTTTAATTTCTAAAACACCAAATATTGAACACATATTACCCTCATTCCTGTTTATGCATGATGATGCATCTTGTCGATATCAATTGACGCAGCAGTCTAGTTGTAGTGATTTTTTTACTGGTTAAAGATATAACTATCAGAAAATGCTGTCTAAGTCACATGCAAAATAGTGAGGATAACGGGGGAATATTTAGGTCATTTTGGTGCGCGATTGCACCAAAATGGAACAGAAAGATCAGTGTGTTGTGCCTGCTGCTATCTCGAGATCTTGATCGTGTCTTAAAGCTGAAGATATCATGGCTTTAAGGGCTGAAATGACGGTTGATTGGGCCATGCTTGGCGCACCGTTGTGGTGCACAGCCTGACTCGGTAAGTAAGGGATATGAACAAACCCCCCCTTTAAATTTGGCTTATGGCTTTCAATGTAATGACACAGACCATACATCACATGGTTACATACGTAGGTGCCTGCGGTATTTGAAATACTTGCAGGAATATGCGCCTCATGTAAATCCCATAACATATGCTTGATAGGCAGTTTAGCAAATATCGCAGCGGGTCCACCCTTAACCACAGGCGTATCGATTGGCTGGTGGCCTGCGTTATCTTGAATACGCGCATCATTGATGTTAATCGCGATACGTTCAATGCTGATATCGCTGCGCCCCCCAGCTTGCCCAATACACAATACCAAATCAGGTTCATGTAAAGCGATGTTGTTATATAGTGATTCTAGCGAGGTATCAAACTCACAAGGAAGTTCTCTAGTAACGACAACGTGACCTTCGATAATCAACCCTTCTAACTGCTGTACTGCTTGCCATGAAGGATTCACTTTTTCTCCGCCAAACGGCTCGAAGCCAGTGATCAAAACCGTTGGGTGGTTAGCATTAGTCATTGAAGATCACTCCATACATAAGGAAAATGTTGATAATTAACAGTGCAATTGCGGTTGGTATTTGAACTTTAATTACTTGATATTTGTCTTTTAAATCTAGTAGCGCCGCTGGCACAATATTAAAGTTAGCTGCCATCGGTGTCATCAAAGTGCCGCAATAGCCCGAATACATGCCGATAGCGACCAAAGGTGCTGGGCTGGCACCGTGCCCCTGAATCAAAAATGGGACTGCGATACCTGCGGTCATTACGGGAAAGGCAGCAAACGCATTTCCCATAATCATAGTGAACAGCGCCATTCCGACACAGTATAAAACCACGAGCATGAAGCGATTATCTGGAGAGATAAATAAAGTCACGATGTCTTGAATGGCGGTGCCTGTATTTGCCACGATAAATACGCCACCTAACATTGCAAGCATTTGCGGTAAAATAGCGGCCCAGCCAATTGAATCAACTAAACGTCTAGATTCACTCAATGCCATAAATGGGCTACCTGTCGTAAATTTCCATGCAACCAATAAAGCGCCGCCGCACGCAAGGGTTAAGGAAGCGAGCGTTAAATGGTTTTGATCCAGCAAGAAAACGCCACCTAAATTCAGGCCACCTAAAAATAACGTGCAAATAACGGTAATGATGGGAATTAACACGGCTGGGATAAAGAGTTTATTCCCAATGTTTTGGGCATGTCGTTCAAGCTCTTCTTCACTTGGTGTGTTGTACGTACCCATAGAAACTAAACCTAAACCAGCAAGCGCGGCAATGGCTAATACACTCAGACCCACCCATTGGTATGTCACCGTTTCTCCGACCAGTGCAATTGATAAGTCACCAAACAAAAAGACGTTGCCAAACAACATCCAAAATAAGGCGGTGGTCAATCGTTTTGGGTGGTTTTTATCTTGTAATGTTTTGACCACTAAAAACAAAACAACAAATCCAATCAACAAGTAAATATTGTCAATGGATAGTAGGGCAGGCTGAGCCTGTTGTGCTCCCGTATTGACTGCGCTCATGCTGTTTCCTCATTGTCCATTGATTTATTGTTATAATCTGAAGGTGCATTTTTAAGCTCAGCAATTTTATTGCGAATTTTAGCTTCTAAACGAGCCAATCTAAACAGATGAACAATCAGTGCGGCAATGGCAGTAGGGATCGCCCATAAACCAATGTGCAGTGGCTCAATACCCGCGATGCCATTTTCTTTTAGGAAAGCATCCATTAAGAGTACGGCACCAAACGCAATAAATATGTCTTCGCCAAAGAAGACTGCAATATTGTCACATGCTGCGGCGTGTGCACTGATCATATCTTTAATCTCTTTAGGTAACTCACCGTGCACGTTAGCTGCGGCACCAAGGGCCATGGGTGCCAACAGTGGTCTAACCGTTTGGGCTTGACCTGCAAGGCTGAGTAAGCCCAGTGCAGCAGATGTTTCGCGTACAACGAAGTAAACACTCAAGATTCGTGCGGTCGTTGCGCCTTTGATATTTGCTATCCAATTTTTCGCTCTATTTTGTAAGCCATATCGCTCTAAAATAGCAATGACCGGTAATATCAATAGAAAACTAGCAAGCTGCCTTGAATTCATGAACTTTTCACCGAATGTAGCGAGCAATTCGGCAAAGTTTAAGTCGACAGCCCAACCAGTAATGAGACCAGCTGCGGTGACGACGAGCAGTGGGTTGAAGCGAAAGGCAAAACCTAGCACTACCACCAATATCCCGATTAAGGGTAATAAATTAATTTCACTCATTGTATTTCTTATCGTTGTTGTTTAAGGCAATTTTGAGCTGCGCCAGATGCTTAGCGTGCAGCTCAGAAGCAACTCTGGCTTCTTCTCTTGTCACCAATTCAAATGAACAAGCGTGCCCAGCGGCTAATTGACTTACATGTCGTAAGTCTGCATCAATGACTTGTGCAATAATTGGATATCCGCCAGTTGTTTGACAATCATTTCCCAGAATAATGGGTTTTCCACTTGGGGGCAATTGTATAACGCCGGGCATAACTGCTTGGCTTGGTATACTGTGTGAATGGCACAAGTTTTTATCACTTTCTAAACGAATGCCCATTCGGTTACTTTGCGGCAGAACTTGCCAAGTTTGACTGAATAAACCCGCAGACAATGCACTATGCGGTCCAGCCAATACACGCAGTGTTTGACTGTATCGCGGGAGCGCGGCGCCAACACTGGGTAAAGGTGGGTGGGGAGTGTAGTTCAACGTGTCGCCATCTTTCAGCGGGAGACCTGCCATACCGCCAAAGCGCGCTTGAATGTCGGTTGAGTGGGAATTCAGTACAGCCTCCAAGTGATATCCACCTTGTACGGCTAGATAAGCTCTCAGTCCATCCTTGCTCGAACTAAAAGTCAGTTTATCGCCAGCACTGGCTGAGTATCGCCAATTTAACTCGAGTGGTTGTCCATTTAACTTAGCGCCTAAATTGGCGCCCGTGATGGCAAAGTTCGTCTCGGCTAAAAACGCAAATTGGCAAAGCCCAACCGTGATTTCGATAACCGCAGAATCTGCTTTATTGTGCAGCAAAGTATTGGCATATTGCATTGCAAGCGGATCTAATACACCGGCTTGTGACACACCTAAATGTCTATAGCCCAAACGGCCGAAATCTTGCACGCAAGCTTGGATCCCGCCCTTGAGTGTTTTTAACATATGCTCTCCTTGCTCGGTATAAACTTCACGATATCTCCTGGTTGAAAAATACTCGGCGTGTCCAAATGATGGTCAAATAAAACGGTGTCAGTGAATCCTATTAGTCGCCAGCCCCCGGGTGATTCACTCGGGTAAATAGCAGTGAGATCTTCTGCGATGGCAACTGAACCCTTGGGGACATGTGTTCTGGGTGATTCTAGTCTCGGTAACTGAATTTGTTTATCCAAATCACCCAAATAAGCGAAGCCAGGTAAAAACCCTAAAAACTTAACTTGATAGGATTGAGAGGAGTGGAGCTCCACAACTTGTGATTGAGAGAGATCTAGAAGCCTTGCAACGTCGACTAAATCTGGACCATATGTCCCACCGTAATGAGTTACAATTTCGTGTGTTGTTGGTTGGTACTCTTCTGGCTCAATGTTGTCCCAAGCAGCTTGCATTTGCTGTAACCAGAAATCAGGGTCTTGAGAGTGCATTAAGTAACCAGTAATAGTCGTTTTTGCAGGCACTATGTCGATGAACACCTTTTGTTCTCGCATCCAAGTATGCATAGCAAACAACTTGTTTTGTTGTTGCTGTGTTAGGGCTGATTGGGCAATTTCAATAACGAGTGCACGCTCGCCCAATATATAGGTCTTGTTGTTTGTCATTCAATTGTCTTTACAGTGGTTGGAACACGACTTTATTATTATATTTAGGTTGTCATTACATTTTTCTTGCGTGTTCAATATACATTTTTGGAAGAAGTGTGACCATACGATAAAAGGGTATTGCACATACAAAAAGGCCATGCGCTTGGCATGGCCTTTTTCGATGAGGATTAGTTGCCGTTTAACAACCACTCACTCAGGATTCTTACACCGTAGCCTGTTCCACCGGCTGGCACTTCGTCTTTGGTCTTTTTAGAGATCGCGTTACCCGCGATATCGATGTGAACCCAACGCGTATCACCAACGAATTGCTGCAAGAAGGTTGCTGCTGTTGTCGCACCTGGACCATATGAACCAATGTTGGTTAAATCAGCAATGTCTGATTTTAAGGCGTCTTTGTAACCAAGCGGCAGGCGCCATACTTGTTCATTAACGGTTTTACCAGCTAAAGTGAATTCTTTGACTAGCTGATCATCTTCAGAGAAGATAGCTGAGTAATTGTTGCCAACTGCTCTGATTTTTGACCCTGTAAGCGTTGCCAAATCTACCATGATTTCAGGTTTGTAGAATTGACGAGCATACCAAAGTGCGTCGCTTAAAATTAGTCGACCTTCAGCATCAGTATTTAGTACTTCGACACTGAGCCCTTCTGCTGTGCGCAATACGTCACCTGGTGCGAAAGAATTTTCTGATACCATATTTGCAGCCATCGGCATCACAGCAACTACATTGACATCTGCTTTTGCTTTTGCCATTGCTTGCACGGTTCCTAGTACAGCTGCTGCACCGGCCATATCTACCTTCATTAGCGCGATAGATTTACCCGTTTTCACATTGTAACCACCCGAGTCAAAAGTAATCCCTTTACCCACAAGCGCGATAGGTGTGTCGTTGTTACCTTTGTAGTGTGCGATAACCAGTCTTGAGCCTTGTGCGCTACCGCGTCCAACCGCTTCAAGTGCGCCCATGCCAAGCTCTTTGATTTCAGCAGGTTCTAATACTTTGACCTCAACACCGTACTGTTCAAGTTGTTTTGCCGCTTTTGCAAAATCAACGGGTGTCATTTCAGATGCAATTTCAGACGTTAAGTCACGCGCTAAAAAGACGCCTGATTGAATGTGCTCAAGCGTTAGGTATTCTTTCGCCGCTTTACGCTTGCTGTCTACGTCGATGCTGTAACTAATGTTAAAGTTATTTGGCTCTTTTTTGTAAACTTCAAAGGTATGGTCGCGTAAGTTGATACCATGCGCCAATTGTGCTGCTAACTCTGAGTTATTTACCTCACCTTCAAAGTTTTCAAATGCAATGGCAACGGAGTCTGACTTTTTATTTTCTAGTTTGGCGTGCAAATTGCCGCCTAGTTTCGTCATTTTGCTTGCATTTAGCTCGTCTTCTTTACCAAGGCCAACAACCAAGATACGCGCATAATCAGATGACACTGGCGCTATTACTTCCACAGTCTTACCAAATTTGCCTTTAAACTGTTCGGCGTCTATCGCTTTAGTTAGTTGTGCTCTGGTTGCTTTGTCCAAAAACTTAAATGCAGGCTTTTGATCTTCAGCCTTAAAAACAACCAATGACTTAGCATCTTGTAGTGTTGATGTAAATTGAATATCTGCAGCTTGTACAGACAATGAGGCACCTAACGCAACGGCAAGCGTTGAAAGACGAGAAATAATAGACATTATAAAAAAATCCTCTGGATATTGAGTGACAACGTTTTACCTTATTTTCAATAGCATATTAATTGAATGTCGTTGAACTGCTCGGAATCTAGGGTGAGTTGCACTTGCAACGACATCTCGTGAGCTATGTGTTGATTGTAGCAATCAATTGTATTTGTTGTTGGAAGATGAGAACCAACGATTAAAAAGCATAAGCGCATTGAACACTTTGCGTGCTGAAATTTGAGTTATTAGAGTTTGTATCCAAAAATGCAGAGTGAATTGAAATGGATTTTATTTCAGTACGGTCTGATTAGTCAGATAAACAAAATTAAGGAGCATATGTGTGAAGAGTAATCTGATAGTTGCTTTTTTACTAGGCGGTTTCACCTTTAGTACTTTTGGCACTGAGATGCCAAAACCCAAAATGGACAATGCAAGCGTTAACGTTAAGAGCATTGTGTTGGGGTCTGGATGTTTTTGGGGGCCCGAAAAACGCTATGAAGCAATGACAGGGGTAATTGATGCCGAGTCAGGCTATGCGGATGGTAAAGGCTTCAAAGCAACTTACAAAAATATCATTAGTTCGCACAGGCGTTTTGACAATAATAATTATGCTGAGGTTGTAAAAGTCACGTACAACGCGAATCTTCTCTCGACAGAAAGCTTACTTAAGACGTACTTTGAGAGCCACGACCCGACCCAAAAAAACCGTCAAGGTAACGATGTAGGAACACAGTACAGATCGGTTATTTTGTTCGAAACAGACGAGCAAAAAGAAACGGCGTTTTCACTCAAGTCAGAATATCAATTGCTGTTACAAAAAAACGGATATGGTGATATTCAGACCAAAATTAAACCACTCAAAACGTTTTACCCCGCAGAGGAGTACCATCAAAACTATTTGGCGAAAAACCCGAATGGTTATTGTCCAGATCACAGCACAGGCGTGACATTCGACAAGGTGAATACCGATAAAGTTGTTGACAATAAAGCGTTGTTAAAAGGCAAACACATCGTTGTTTTAGACTCTAGAAGCTATTGTCCATACTGTGAAAAATTTAAAGCAAAAGTTGTCAACGACTATCAGGGAACGATCCCTTTGCATTACCGTTATGCAGACCAACTAACAGGGTTAGAAATTATGTCTGCTACGTGGGCAACGCCGACCATCATTTTAATTGAAAATGGGAAAGAGGTGTCTGGATTTCAGGGATATATGGATAGAGAGACGTTCTATAAAGTGTTAGGTGCTTTTAAGTTAGGTGAATCAGAGGCATTCGACATCGCTTTTCAAAAGGGCACAGAAAGGCCATTTTGTAAGCAATATGACATCTTTAAAAATACACCCGATGGCGTGTTTGTCGACAAGTTAAGTGGAGCGCCTTTATTCGACACAAAAGACAGATTTAATTCAGGTACAGGTTGGTTATCTTTTAAATACCCAGTCAAAGACAGTGTGACGTATCACCAAGATCTGAGTCATGGTATGACAAGAACAGAGATACGCTCAAAATCTTCGGGTATCCATTTAGGACATGTGTTTAAAAAAGAAGGACCAAATGGCACTGATAGATACTGTATCAATGCGACAGTACTCGATTTCAAAAAACGTGGTTAACACGTTTGCCTAAAAAATGAGGCGCAGTGAGTGCACTGCGCCTTTTTGTAAGATCAATGTGAGCAATTAAAACAAATAACCGTTTTTTTCGCCAAACCATCAGTCAATAAATTATATAGGCTCACCAAACGAATATTAAGGCGTGATCAATTATCGCCTTTAATCAAACGGACATGCGTTCATATTTCCTGATGTTAATAATACGAAATGCACTTTACCGACCTCGATAAACGGGTGTGTTGCACAAACTTTAGTGGCTATCTGATTGCGTTTCCTATTGTTTTTGTTACTATTCCTATGCTCTTGAAGTGCGCAGATTGCATGTATATTGGCGTTATTGATTTGGATTAGGAAAGGCGGTTTGTTAGATTTGTTTGAATTTTTTAGGAGTACATTTTTTTATGCAAATTGCGTATTTATATTTCTCCTGTTTTTATTTTTACCTTATTTTTTCTTAAAATGGTACAAACAATCTTCGGTTATTCCTAATGCGAATAAAGAAACAGCCAGATATCAAGAACAAATGTGTTGGTGTATTGTTGTGTTTCTCGTTTTAATAAATTGGGTTGTTAGCCTCCTTGTTGATCGATTTATACTGTCATTAGACCTACATTACCTTGAAAGAAGAAGGCTGTTTTATATTGTAAAAATGAGTGTTTCAATGTTAGTTGCAACTTCTCTTTTTGCATTACACAAACTTAGTCGAATAAAAATCTGCTTCACGTCTAAAATATTAGCTTATTTCATGCTCAGCAATCTCACGATTTGTTTTGCCCAATTTGTCCTCAGAGGCTACGAGATAACTGAAAAGTTCAGCATCGTGTATTTTTTTATCGCAATGTTTACACAAACACTTGTGCACTTTTATTACATTTGTTTCCCTTTTAAAAAATTCCTGTCCAAAGAAGTCAAGGTGCCAATTTAGTGTCAAATTGACGACATTTGCTGGCACCTGTGTTCTGTTTACCTCATTTAAGGAGTGCTAACGCGATGATTACGTTAGGGGGAGCGCATGTTGATGGCTGATTGAGTCGGGTCCTTTAGTCTGTTTTTTGTTCACTTAAATTTTTTATTCGATAATTTATTAAACTTTTTTGTCAAAACGTGGAAGAGGTTATGGATTAGAGAGAGATAAAAGGTTTTGTGAATGAGTATTGTGTTTTCCTCAGAGGGACTCGGACTATTTAACAGCACGTTAGCAGGCGGAACTGGCAAACAAATTGGCCAGTCTAACGAATCGGTG
>NZ_JAKGBI010000018.1 GCF_021530565.1 Pseudoalteromonas sp. SMS1 | reverse complement strand
GTCTGACGGTGTACACGCTTCTTCACACAACACATAAGCCAATAGCTGTGCTTCGCCCCCATGCACGGGCTTCTGTGCCATCACTAAGCTTTCAATCACACTGTTGTGACTCGCCAGTGCCGCTTCTATTTCACCTAGTTCAATCCTAAATCCGCGGATCTTCACTTGGTTGTCACTTCGCCCGACATATTCCACTTCACCATTGGCGCACATCTTGACCAAGTCACCCGTTTTGTATAAACGCGGGCTTTGACCTGCTATCGTGTCTGTGTAAAAAGGGTTATCAATAAAGCGTTCGGCAGTTAAATCTGGACGGTTGAAGTAGCCACGAGCCAGCCCCGCGCCACCAAGGTGCAATTCACCAACAATACCATGTGGTAACAGTTGACCTTCGGGGCTTAATACCAAGAGTTGGGTATTGAGTACTGCATGGCCAATACTCAGCGGCTTGGCAGGGTCAATCTCACCCATGGTCGCATTCACACTGTACTCTGTCGGCCCATAGGCGTTCAGCAGCTTAATGTGGCTGGGGCGGGTCTCATACCAGGTCGCAATGGCTTGCTCACTCAACTTGTCTCCGCCCACACTGACTAGGCGAATATGGCTAGCACATGGTATATCCTGCTCGTGCACCACTTCATGCCAAAAAGCTGTCGGTAAGTTCAATAAACTGATTTGGTGTGTCTCGCAGTGCGCCCAAAAATCCGCCACCGACGCTAACCACTCGTCGGTGCGTAAAACCAGCGTACTGCCACAGCACAATGCCCCAAATAGCTCTTCAACTGACATATCAAAACTGATGGGGGCAAACTGTAAAAGCTTGTCTTGTGGTTGAATATTATAATTGTGTGCCAAGGTCGCCACGAGATTAACTACACCACGGTGTTCCAGCATCACGCCTTTAGGTTTACCCGTCGAGCCTGACGTGTAAATAATGTACGCCAGATCCTGTTCTGACATAGTGACCCCTGGATTGCTGTGTGGTTGCGCCGCGATTGCCGCATCGTGCAGACTTACCCACTGGCACTGACTATCTGCAATCGGCGCGGCGTCCGTTTTTAGTGTACTCAACACAACCTGTGCTTGTGTGTCGGATAACATGTAACTCAAGCGCTCTTCTGGGTAATTCGGATCCAGTGGCACATATGCCCCACCCGCTTTTAAAATCCCTAGCACACCTATCACCATCTCCAGTGAGCGCTCAGCATATAGCCCCACTAAACTGTCACGGCCGATATCATGGTGCGTAAGCAAATAATTGGCGACTTGGTTGGCACGCGCATCCAAAGCGCAATAACTCAATGTCTGTCCTTGAAATACCACCGCAGGATGATCGGGTCTTTTGGCTGCCTGCTGCTCAATTAAATGATGAACCGCTTCACACTCTATGTGATTCACGTTGTCAGATAATTGGGTCGCACCAACATACTGAGCAGTATGCGTCTGCAACAAGCTGCTAATTGAACACTGCGGTGAAGACACAAAGCTTTTTGCGCAAAAAATGACTAAATCAAGTATTATTTGCGCAACACTGCGATCAATTACTTCTGAATTGAAGTGCAGCTTTAATAGTGGGGCGCGTTGTTTTTTATATTCATATAAATTAAATGCGAGTAACTCCTTGGATTGACCGCTATTGAAGATATCTACGATTGTAGATAGTCCTGTATCACTAAAGTCGAATCCAACACTCTGATAGTTAAAGCTAATATCGAATAAGCTTTGGTTTGTAAACTCGTCTGCAAGTGCTTCTTTTAATGTGTGAGTAGGCAAATCTCGCCATTTAAGGTGACCAAATAATGCACGCTTACATGCGTTTAATGCAGACTCAGCTGTCATTGATCCATTGTAATCAACCTTAACTGGCAACATGCCCATCAAAGGGCCTATCAGGTTTTTATACTGCGGTTTTTTTCGATTGTGAATAGGCGTACCTATAACCACACCGTTTCCACCATAAAAACGGCACAATGTCGCAGTTATCGCCAACAAAAATACAGGCAGTACAGCAACGCCCATATTTTTGATATGTCTCTGGAGATCGCTGTATTCATCTAATGGAAATTCGTATTGAACGGATTCAAGCGGCCCCGGCTTCGCTGGCATCACTAAAAGGTTTGATGACGCAATTCTATCTCTCCAAAATGCGATGCCGTTTTCTATTTTTTTAGGTGGAAACGCTGGCTTTAACTCGTCAAAGTAATCGAATACTGAAAACTCATTTTCAATATTATTTCCTTTGCAATACCTCAATACTTTACGGATAAAGTTTTCAAAGCCATACCCATCAAGTAGGATATGGTGAGAAACAAGAATCATGGAAAAAACATACTCATCCTTGATTATTGCTACTTTAAACAACGGGCCTTTATTTGAAATAAAATTGTCATAAATGTCATTCGCAATAGAGTAAAATAGTTCAACTTTATTACTATCAATGAAGTCTTTTGAACTAGGTATATCTACGAAACATTCTTCAACATCACCTGAACAGGTAAAGAATAAATCATCACAAACATCTAATTCCGCATTAAGGATTGAATGTTCTGAAACTACTTTTTTAATAGCCTCTTTTAATAATTCTGGGCGAACATCATCTTGAAAATCTACTTTACCACCGATGCAAAGAGACGAATCGCATCTTAAAAGACAATCAAAATATATCTCTTTTTGAGACTCCAACATGGAGTATTTTTTTATTAATGTCACTTGCTATCTCGCGTACATAAATCCATTAAAAAGCAAAGGCAAACGCAACAATAAGCTGTTCACTCAATGAGCCAAATCGACTGTTAGGTTAATTATTAAAACGCAAGAAACCACTTAGAAAATTAATCACTAGAGTTGGCTAGCAATGTTAATTAACTACTGACTTCAATCCATCTTAAAAACAAAAAATCCCAACAATAGAAGCAGCTAATACCTTTCTCATAAACATTAAAAGCCAAATCGAGGAATAAAGAATCCACCACGACCTCACTTAGGACCGGAAAAAGGTATCAGATGATAATTATTTTGTAAACAAAAACAAAACAATGATAATAAAAAGTTCATCAGTTAACACTTGCAACATTAGGGTTTCACTGATGTAATATTTGCATTAATGACGCAGTAATAAAATTTAACATTTTACATAGCGTTAATTCATAGACACCAACTAGCAATAAGTGTTATAAAATCGTATGTGGATTGCCCATCTTATGAATTATTTCCTTATCTCGTGGCCACAATCTTGCTATATGAAATAAGGGAATAAACCGAGATATACACACAAAATTGATGCTGTGGTTAACCAATCAATTGTAGAAATACTAATATTCATCTAAGGAAAGTTATGATAAAAAAATTTTTCACCTCAATTTTATTTTCACTAACTATTTGCAATTCTGCTTATAGTGCAGAGGATGGAATACTTTATTTAACGGTGAATACATCAGGAAAAAAAGTATCTATCGAAGCTAAACTGGATGAAAAGTCAAAAAAGTTCATAATTAATGAAGACAGTGAAATCACAAAAAGTAACTTTAAATCTATCTTAGAAAAGTTAAACAAATGGGATTTGGGAAAGAAATATTTAGACAACAACCTTGCTCAGTATGAAGAAAGTATATTCCATCCCATCTCAGCAATGTTAGACGAGTCAAACCAGGTGCATTTTGTCTTAGATAAGGGTAGTTTTTCTTTTGCTTTAGACCTAATACCATTCAAAGGGGAGCCACTATTTTTACAGCGTCCTACATCCTTTAGTAGCAAACCACTCAATGTCGTTACAGATTATAAATTTAATCCTGAAGGTTTAGGGTTAACCATAAAAGATAAAACCACAGATCCAGAAAAAGCGTCATTACTGTTATCAAAATTGATGCCTAAAACAGTAAACTATAAAATGGAAAATATAACAAAAGCACATTTGGCGCTAACAAACGATCTAGATACCGCTTTAATCAGTCTACATGGAATTGCATCTGATGATGAAGCCTATATGCAACTCAATGACGAAGAACTCTATTCGGACGATATCGTCAAATTAAATAGTAAGCTAC
Source organism: Pseudoalteromonas sp. SMS1 (assembly GCF_021530565.1). Classification (GTDB taxonomy): domain Bacteria; phylum Pseudomonadota; class Gammaproteobacteria; order Enterobacterales; family Alteromonadaceae; genus Pseudoalteromonas. The sequence continues at coordinate 135,135 of NZ_JAKGBI010000018.1, read as the reverse complement.
TCTATTTAGATTCTTGCCAAATGGGTTCTTCCTTTAACTTTGCAGAACATGTCTCAAAAAGTGCCAACCAGTTCATCATCGCGCCTCTTTTTGACAATGAAGCAGGAAGCTCATCTACCTTGACCATTCATTCTTTCTTCACCCAATTGAGCCATGGTAGCACCCCCGTTGACGCGATGTATCGCACTCGAAAGTCACTCTTTGAGAAATATAGCAAAGCCTACGATTTCAAGAAGGCAATTTGGAAAGCCTACCCATTCAGGGTGATCCAGAGCAACTAACACATCGCACTGTTGAGCTCGCACCCAAAACAAAAATTGTGTGCATTTTTTGCAGGCTGTAGACCATATTTATATCCCTTTATGGTTTACACCCCTCACGCTTTAAAGTGCATGCATTAACATCACTGGTTGCTCAACATTAATAGGCCAAGTTGTTTTTTTGACTAAAGAATTGATAAATAACTGGCTACTACGCACTCGACACATAGTACACTTTGAGCAGGGAATCCATGCTTAACCCACCAGCGAAAAATAGATTTATTTAAACGTTTCTACTTGCTCTACCTTCTTTTAACAGCATGAACAGGCAAGTCAATGTACCGCATTTAAATCACGCTAACCTTCATTCTGACTCGATGATTAACTGATCCACAATGCACACCTTTGTACGTTGTGACAGAAGTTGGGCGATGAATGAATCGCCTAACAAATTCGCCAGATACCATACGCAACCTTTTTAGACTCACGATGCTCATACTTTTTAACACCACAGTAGATCATAAACAGCAAAGGCTCGTTTGGCAGAATATGGAGGAAACTCAAAAAAATAGCCAGTATGCCTGGCTATTTTTAATAACACGACTTAATGACAGTAGTTATCTACGAAAGTTAAATCATTGATATGCTCTGGCGCATCCATAACATAGGTAGAGACGGCTGTTTGCGGATTAACGGTATAAATTTTCGCGCTTTCACCTGAGACTCTTCCTGAAACGTACAATGTACCATCATCAGAAATTGCCAAACCAGACGCCCATTTAATACCATGATGACCAACTAACGTTAATGCCATTGAACCATCATCAATCGTATATAAGGATTTGCCAGTTAATACATAAAGAGTATTGTTATCAGCAGAATAAGCAATATCACCATGAGAGAAAGAATCACCAGCGTAACGCATCTTACCTAACACTGTTTTTTCGCCAGTTTGTAGGTTGTAGTCATACATATACGTTTTACTGGTGGCGCGCAATGATTGCCCACTGGCTGTGACCGCAGAACGATAAATTGGCCAAGACTTAACATCAGCCTCAGCCGCTTGAACACCAGTTTCTAAATCCAGAGACCAAAGTTTCGACGCTTTGCTGCCTGAATCAAGCTGCTCCATGAAATATAGCTTACCATTGTGGCTTGCAATATTTGACGCCGTGTTTTTCGCCCCAGCGACGACACTGTAAGTGCTTGTTTCTAAGTTAAACTTATAGACATAACCCGTTTGAGCTGAACCATAGTTATTAATACCAAAAATGCCTGTGTGGCAGGCCTGTTTTTCAGTGACCACAACGTTATCAATAAAGCCCCCTAAACTGTCGTTAGTACCCGTACCAGTGAAACGGATCTCTGAGCTGTTTGAGTTCGCCTCTACAGACAATGTAAAAGATTGCCAACCTCTTTGCGTTGCGTTTAAATTCAGCACGGTTACGCCATTCCATTTAACATCCACTTTATTTGTCTGCTTGTGGCCAGTCACTCGAGGTGAATAATAGAATGACACTTCATATGTTTTGCCCGCTTCAGTCGCAACACTTTGAAATACGCTGTGATTGGCTGTCGAATCTAGCTCAATGTATTGATTACCGTCTGGGGCGTTAATGATTCCAAGACGCGACGTTTGAATTTCAAACCTCGCCCCTTCACTTTGCCACCCAGTCACTGCATTTAGTAATTTCCACTTTGAGTTTACGACATCCTGCTCGAAGGAGCCGTTTGTGATTAGATTGTCCGCAGTTGCAATTTGCGACGCAAAAAGCATGGACATTGCAAAAAGAGATAATTTCATATCATGGTTCTCCAAAGTTTAAGTGTGTTTAAAATATATTCATAAAAAATTTATTACTTACATTCAATAATTTAGATTTAAAACATTGGTCAATAAGTACTAAATTTAGATATTCATTTGTAATGTATTTGCACAAATTATACCTAAACAAAAAGACGGGCTTATCTATTGGGAGGTTGCCATAAATTCTCAAGGCTTTACTGACAGCGCATAAGGGTGATCATTTAATGCGCTGAATTAGATTTTTGACATGCTAAAGTATGCGCAATTATTCAGGCCATGGCGTACTTTGTTCACTGTATTGAACATCAAACCTAACAAAAAAGAGTATTAACAAGACATGAAGCATCCCTTACAGGGGTGCGAACGACCATTTTTTCTAGCGTTTTTATCAGAAAAAGGTACCAAAATCGGACCTACCCATAACTATGCAGTCCCGAAAGTAGCAAAAATCACACCTTAGAACCAATCGATGTCATCTCGTTTTCAAATCATGAAAAGTAGAACCGACATTAAGATAGCTAAGCCATCGCTATTAACTAAAGAAAATAAACCACTACTCGTTATTTATTTTTTCGCCAAACATCATTCATAAATGTTTGCCTATTAAATTAAATAAGTGCGGTTATACATGAGACAATGCAGGATCTGTTCTCATCACTTTCTGCATAAAATCTATAAAACATCTCACTTTTAATGGTACGTAACGGTTATTAGGAAAGACAGCACTAATGGGGTAGCGTTTGTAATTATCTTTTAAAATATGTACTAGCTGACCAGATCCCAGCTCTTTATCAACTAGCCATTTCGGCATCAATGCAATACCAGCATTTGCCATTAACATTTCTTTGAGCCCAATACCATTGTCACATTGAAAATTACCAGTGACTTCGACGGCGCTTGTTTCTGATTTATCGCTAAAAACCCATACCGTTCCTCGTTTGGGCGATAAACTATAAATAAGGCAATTGTGGTTTGCTAAATCATCAGTTGTTTCAGGTATTGAGTGCTTTGATAAATATGATGGTGAAGCGACAATAATTAGCTCATCATGGCCTAAGTGCTTAGCAATCATAGAAGAATCTTGCAGATCACCGAGTCGAATGGCAACGTCGATACCTTCTTTTACTAAATCAACCATGTTCTCATCAAACTTGATATCTAAATTAATATCAGGGTAAGTTGCTAAAAATTCTGAAATAACAGGCGCAACATACAGGCCACCAAACATGGTTGGCACCGTAATTCGCAAATCTCCTTTTGGCGTTGCAGTTAAAGAGCGCGCTTCAGCTTCAGCCTCATCAATTTCCATAACAATATTTGTGACACGTTCAAAGTAAGTTTTACCTGTTTCCGTTAAGGTATGCTTTCTACTTCCCCTTACTAACAGCTTCGTACCCAGTTTTTTTTCTAAACTCGCGATTCGCTTACTGATAGTGGCCTGATTAGTATTTTGCTCTTTAGCAACCGCGCTAAAACTACCTGTTTCTACTACGCGGATAAAAGAACGCATGGCAATGATTGAGTCCAACTAAGTATTCCTGCAAGGCATATCTGGTATGCCTTTTTAGCTCTATTTATAACATTAAAGCATGCGATATAGTCACCTTCAACTTATTTGAGAGCAAATACATGCTTTAAACAACTTCGTCCGTTGGGCAGTAAGGGGAAGAAATGAATAACACTAGCTTACGTATTATTGATAAGGAGGCACTGCCTCAAGGTGGCTTTGCTGGGATTGTTGAAACACGCATGGTGATGAGTCCAAAAGTTTGGCCTAAAGCTCAGTCAAACCGTCAAATCAGCCACGGCTTAGGTGATTTCATTTATTTGGCTTATGGACATTTTAAGCCAAACGACGGTGTGCCAATTCACCCACACAATGACGTGGATATAGTGAGTTTTATTACCTCAGGGAGCGTTGGTCATACAGGAACTCTAGGCGATGGCACCGTAATACAGGGACCAGGTGTACAAGTTCAACGCGCTGGCAACGGGATGCAGCATTCCGAATTTAGTGTTAACGATAAAAAAGCGGGCATCGTACAAATTTGGTTTTTGCCTCCAAAAGATGGCTTAGCATCAAGTTATCAAAATTTCAAAATACAAGAAGGCCAAATGACTACCGTGCTTGGTGGCCACAATGACAGTACCTTTGATAGCAATATGCACTGTCAGATAGGCTTCGTTAAAGGAGGTGAAGAGCTAAATGTAAATAAGCCATTTATCGCCATCATTACCCGAGGCACAGCAACCGCTAATGGAAAAAAAGTACACGAAGGACAACTTATTGAAGGAAAAGAAATGTCCTTAGTAGCAAAGAAACAACTTGGCTTAGTGCTAATCACCCGTGGAGATGAAAAATGAAAATATTAGCTTTTGGTGCATCGAGTAGTAAAACATCAATAAATAGAGCTTTAGCAACTTATGCCGCATCTTTAGTAAGTGATGCGACAGTTGAGCTCCTAGATTTAAATGATTTTGAGCTCCCGATATTTAGCGAAGACAAAGAGAAAGAGATTGGTCAACCCAAGCTAGCACAAAACTTTATCGCCAAAATGAAAAGTGCGGACGCCATCATTGTTTCATTTGCCGAACACAATGGAACTTACACCGTAGCATTTAAAAATATTTTAGATTGGGCTAGTAGAGTGTCTAGAGAAGTGTATCAGCAAAAACCTGTGGTGTTTCTCGCAACATCTCCAGGCCCTGGTGGTGCGGCAAGCGTGTTAAATATGGCTACCACATCAGCTCAGTTTTTTGGTGCGACTGTTAAAGGCAGCATGTCTATTCCAAGCTTTTATGAAAATTTTGATATGTCGTCACTGCAATTATCCAATCAAAAAATCAAATATGAACTTGAGCTGGTAGTCAGCGAGCTCATCAAATCATTGGGAGGAAAAAATGTTTAAAGCCAAAAAACTCGTTCAATATATAGTTGCAGCATTATCATTGAGTGCAGCTCCCATGCAAGCTAACGCTGATGCATTGCCAACCTCAGCCACTATTTTAGAATTTGCTGAAACAAATACTTTGTTTGTTGCAGATTCGGACTCAAGCAAGATTTTTGCTTATACTTTACCCGCTATTGAAGCTAAAAAGAGCTCTGAAAGCTATAATTTGGTTAACGTAGGGTCCAAAATAGCTAACTTACTTGGTGTTTCAACAAGTGCAGTGAGCTACCATGATATTGCTATTCACCCTATTAGCAAAGAAGCTTTTATTTCGGTTTCTTATATTATGGGAACTAAAAAAGTATCTGCGCTTATAAAAGCAAATCAAAAAGGAAGCCTTGAGCAAGTCAATTTAGCTAAATACCGCCATACGGTTAAGACATTGGCAAAAACCGCTGATGATTCAGTAAAGTTTTGGCGAGATATTCCGGCTACAACTTTAGCCATTACCGATTTGGATTATGTAAACGGTACACTGTATGTTTCCAGTTTATCTACAGGGGAGTTCGCCTCCACCTTACGTAAAATTGATTACCCTTTCAGTCAAGCTGACACTAGCTCGAATATCGAGATTTACCATACTGTTCACAACCAAACAGAGACTAGAGCACCTATTCGTGCGATGGAAGTGTTAAATCTCGGTGGCGTGGAAACAGTCGTTGCGGCGTATACCTGTACTCCTTTAGTTACTATTCCTACGGCAAGCCTTGCTGATGGGGCACATGTAAAAGGTAAAACAATTGCTGAACTTGGCTATGGAAACACACCGTTAGATGTTATCCACTTCAGTGCGACTGATCATACCCAAAAGCAAGAAGACTTTATTCTGGTTATTAATAAAGAACGAAGTGCTGATTTAATTCGAGTTGCCGATTTGACCGCTGCAAGTGCGAAAAAAGGGCTATCTACGCCAGAAATGTGGGCGAAAGCAGGTGTGCCAACACGCCCGGTTCCATTATCAGGAGTGTTACAAGCGGCAGATCAAGACAGTCAATTTATTGCTACCTTAAAACGCAATATCAATACAGGTGATATCGACTTAGTTTCGTTTAGAAAAGGGGCTTATTTCCGTCTAAATGACTTTATTAGTGAATATAACTTTAAAGACTATCAGTATTATCCGGAGCAAGACATGTTTAGACACTTTCAAAACTTGCTGAAAACGGATGCTGGCTATCCTGATTTAACACGTGAGTTATCAAAAGAGGCGAATAAGTAATGAAAACGACTCTGCTAGTGACAATCCTACTGTTGGTGTTTCCAGTATCAAGCTTGGCGAATTCAGAGCAATGTAGTGATTTCGATCAGCAGGAGCCAGTATCAGTCGTCTATCCGACTGCTGATACTTTGCCTGAAAACCTGTTACGCTTTTATGTCTACTTTAACCAGCCAATGAGAACTGAAGATACCTTATCGCACGTCTATCTTACTGACGACAATGGCAAGCGACTTGAAGGAGTATTTCTGGCAAATAAGGTAAATCTGTGGAGTCCTGATAGAAAGCGTTTGACGTTGCTGTTTGATCCGGGTCGTGTGAAAACTGGCCTAGTTGCACACAATACATTAGGTAGAGCGTTAGAAGACGGTTCAACTTATCAACTGGTTATTAATGCTGGCGCAATCAACCAGAAAACTTGCACTTCTGTTTACACAAAAAGATTTACCGTTGTAGCCCCTATTTATGAGAAACCAAGCGTAAATTCATGGCGCATCAGCCAGCCAAAAGAGCGCACTAAACAACCATTAATTATTGATTTTAATGCGCCAATTGATCATACCTCCCTAGCCTACCGCATTAGGGTTAAAAACGGGGATGGAGAGATTGTTTCCGGTCTTATTGATATTGGTTCACAAGAGAAACAGTGGATTTTTCTACCGAACACCAATTGGGCAGAAAAAGAGACATACACCTTGTTTGTAGCGCCTATTCTTGAAGACATTGTGGGCAATAGAATAACAGGCCTTTTTGACCAACCATCATTAATTGAAGATAGCATGACCCGCAACAAAGCGTTTGAGGTAGCGGTTCAACTGACTAAATAAACACTCGCTTACTTTTAATTAACTATATAGAAAAAGGTAAATTTATATGCCGCGATTTAATTCAAAGCGCAAAAACTTACTTGTAGCTTTATTTGCTTCTGTGGGTATGAGCTTTGTAATGTCATTTACAATGCTTTTAGTAAATATCGGTATTGTCGATAATTTTATATTATTGTGGTTAAAAGCGTGGCTTGTCTCTGTAACCATTGCTTTTCCATCAGCAATATTGATAGTGCCAGTTGCTCAAAAAGTAGCTAATGAGCTAATAAATACGTAAGAGTAAATGAGGACTCTAAATAACGGCTGTACAAGTTTGACAAGATATAGCGAATACTCTCTTACTATCGAATTCCCGTAGTTCGCTCATAACTATGCTCGGATATGCACGACTACACATATTACTCCTATAACTTATATAGCCTTTTAATAGCTTCATTAAAAATTGAAAAAATATGGTAGAAGGCTATTGAAGTAGCCATTGAGTTATTACAGTCAAAATATTCTAATCTCTTTTTCATGACTATTTAATTACTTCTAGTATCAGTGGGCTACTTGGAGTAATTGGGGAACAAAAGATCAATTTTTACTGACCCACATTGATTGGACCTAGTGATTTTGAAGGTTTTGATATGAAAAAGCTGATTTATTATTTTTGAGGCTTAAAAATAAGTCAGCTACTTTCACGTGACTGACTTATCGCAAAAACCTAGTAGACGAAAGAGCCAAGCCTTACATTATGCATTAATGAACAAATCTCTTTCAGCTTTGAGATAAACTATACCCCTGCACCCGCTTACATTGACTTTGTCACATTTTTGCAGGTCAATTTCTGTGTCTGTTCAACCCTACAAAAATAACTGTATTAGCATGCGTATGCCTGTGATAAGCAAAACTATAGAAAACACTTTCTTGAGTTTTGATGCGTCTAGTTTAGAAGCGAGTGATGCGCCAACTGGTGCAAACAACACGGTTAAAGGCACAATGCACAGGAGCGCAACTAGGTTAACAAGCCCGAACGTGCCGATAGGAGCATCAGCAGGTGATTGACCTAAAATGAGCATAGTCGTAGCGCCTGGCAAAGAGATAATTAACCCAATGGCAGCGGCTGTCCCCACAGCTTTATGAGCCGGATAGTTATAAAGCGTGAGTAGTGGCACAGAAATAGTCCCTCCCCCAATCCCAACCATTGAGCTGAATAAACCAATTGAGGTACTCATAGTTGCTTGTCCGGCTTTACCCGGCAGTGATTGAAATAAAGCTGATTTTCCTGTTCGAAACAGCATATTCAGAGCTGATAAGGTCGCGATTATACCAAATAATCCAGTCAACCAAGTGCCGTTGACGCGCGTTACCAGCCAACTTCCTATCAAAACACCGATAAAGATAAACACAGCCCAGCGCTTTAACAGCTCAAAATCTACATTGCCTTTTTGATTGTGCGAGCGAATTGAGCTGATAGAAGTTGGAATAATAGTCGCTAACGAGGTCGCTGTTGCAATGACCATAGCTGATTCAGGCGATACGCCAAAGCCTTGAAAAACGAAAAATAGCACCGGTACGATCACGATACCGCCGCCTACACCCAGCAAGCCTGCCAAAATCCCCGCAAATGCACCTGTTGCAACCAGCGCGATGAGTGTTGAAATATTATTGCTTAAAAACTCTATCATAGTGTAAATCAACAACGTTTAATTGAAATAAATAAAACCAACAAACGGAGACCCCATTTGTTGGTTATGTGAAAGACAAACGCAAAAATTATGCAGAGAGCTCTTTTCTTACTAATTCTGCCCCAGCGGCTAAAGCCTGTAGTTTACCTCTTGCCACTTCTCGTGATAGCGGTGCCATGCCACAATTGGTGCAAGGATAAAGTTTGTCGGCATCAACATATTTAAGTGCTTCGCGAATGGTGGCGGCGACTTCTTCTGGCGTTTCGATGTCATTGGTGGCCACATCAATAGCACCGACCATCACCTTCTTGCCTTTCAGTAATGACAACACTTCAAGCGGCACCCGACCGTTATGACATTCTAGAGAAATAATATCGATACTGGATTGCTGAATGGCTGGGAATGTTCTTTCATAATGGCGCCACTCATTGCCTAATGTTTTCTTCCAGTCGGTATTTGCTTTGATACCATAGCCATAGCAAATGTGCACAGCGGTTTCGCACTTAAGTCCTTCTGTAGCAATTTCCAGTGCTTCAATGCCCCATTCATTCACTTCATCAAGGAATACATTGAATGCAGGTTCATCAAATTGAATGATATTAACGCCAGCAGCTTCTAGCTCTTTTGCCTCTTCATTCAATGCTTTAGCAAATTCAAACGCAAGGGTTTTACGGTCTTGATAATAATCATCATAAAGCGTATCTACCATGGTCATCGGCCCTGGTAGCGCCCATTTGATTGGCTGCTGTGTTTGCGAGCGTAAGAACTTTGCATCATCAACAAATACCGGTTTTTGGCGACTTACTGGGCCAATAATGCCCGGTACACTCGCGTCGTAACGGTCACGAATTCTAACCGTTTTTTTATTTTCAAAATCAACACCGCTCAGGTTTTCGATAAATGTGGTGACAAAATGCTGACGTGTTTGCTCGCCGTCACTCACAATTTCAATACCTGCACTGTCTTGTTCTTGTAATGTTACTCTCAGTGCGTCTTTTTTGCCTGCAATCAGTTCTTCGCCTTCTAGTTTCCAAGGTGACCAAAGCTGTTCAGGTTGTGCCAACCATGACGGTTTTGGCAGACTTCCAGCGGTAGAAGTTGGGAATAGTTTTTTCATAATTAATGCATCTATACCTTAAAATCAGAATGAAGGCTGAACAAAGTTAGCAGCCCATTTTTCCAGTGTTGACTGGTGTCGCTGAATAAAGTTATCTTCACACCACTGACCTTGTTCAATCGCAAGGCGAGCACGTTCTTCTCGGTCATAAACCACTTGAGTTAAAGAGCAATCTAAGTTTTTCAGGCTTGGTTTATAAGTTTCACCAGCGGTAGAGTTTGCGTTATAAATTTCTGGGCGATAAATCTTCTGGAACGTTTCCATGGTGCTCAGCGTACTGATCAGCTCCAGTGTGCTGTAATCATTTAACAAGTCACCGAAGAAAAAGAATGCATATGGAGCAACACTGTTTTCAGGCATAAAGTAACGTACTTCCATACCCATTGTTTTGAAATACTGCTCTGTCAGTGATGATTCATTCGGCGTGTACTCAACACCTAAAATCGGATGTGTATTACTTGTACGATGATAGGTTTTATTGTCCGATACACTTAAACAAATCACCGGAGGCTTACTGAAGTTTTCTTTGTAAGCACTTGAGTTAATGAAGTCTTGAAACATTTTTCCGTGCAATTCGCCATAATTATCTGGCACAGAAAAATGATCTTTCCCTTCATTATGTTTGCGCAACAGCACGCTAAAATCGTAGTCGCGTACATACGATGAGAAGTTGTTACCCACAATACCTTCGATACGTCTGTTCGTATGGTGATCAACGATGTATGTTTTTAATACTTCGATAGTAGGAAAGGTTTCACCATTGCCCTCAACATCAATGTCAACATGCACAATATCAATTTCAACTGTATAACGATCTTTGTTTGGGTTATCCCAATTTGCCAGGCTATTAAAGCAGTTATTGATCATGTTAATTGCTTTACGAAGGTTTTCTTGACGTACTTCACCACGTGCCAAATTAGCAAAGTTTGTAGTCAGGCGCGTATCGTTTGAAGGTGAATAGTGCTCATCAAATCGAATAGTCTTAATGGAATAGGTGAAGTCGCTGCTCATAATATTGTGGGTCCTTAGCTTTAATTTAAATCTGACCTTAACGTCTGAAGCAATTCTATGACGAATAACCCATGATTAATATTGATTTAATTTTATGAATCTATGAGTTTTGCTCATAGTGAAATGCTAGCGGATTGAATACACGAATGCTCAGGAATTGTTAATTACGATGATTGGCGAACTAAGATAGTAATTAATTCTGTATTTGAAGATGCAATTTTATGAGCAAAATAGTGGATTGATTTCGTATATTTACAAGCAACTACTCGAAATAGTGCGTTGTCAATGAAAAACGGTATGACTCTGTGAAGGGCAATGCTCTATACGCACAATGTCTCGCGTAGGCCTTATATCATCTGTCTCATATTGGCAATCCGAATACTTTCATTTTTTAAGCATATAAATATAGGCGTTCGATACAAGCTTAGAAAAATCAAGTTCTAAAGCCACCGTCATCTTAATATTGTCCCCGCGATATAGTGCGTTACAAGAATGCAATGACAGACAAGTATCGCCATTAGGCAGTGCTAATGGCTGACGATTTACGCTGGGCTAATTGCCATCGGATGTTTGTAACTGTGCGCCATTTTGATAAAGGCGCTGAGGTAATCAACATTGCTATCACCTTCGCGAGTTCCCAAATAAATTTGCTTAGCGATGCCTTTTTTACCTAAACGCACAACTGATAAAGGCAATTTTGTGCTGTACTCTTCTGCCAACCAGCGTGGTAATGCCGCGACACCTCGACCACATGCAACCATTTGCAACATAATATCGGTGGTTTCGACGGTTTTGTGTTGTTTAGGGTTCACTTGATCTGGATTGAGGAACTGCGTGTAAATATCAAGGCGATCTTTTGATACTGGGTAAGTAAATAATACTTGGTCTCTAAGATCTTCTGCCTTGGCAAATTTTTGAACTGTTAATTCATGATCTTTAGGAATGACGAGCACTTGCTCATAATCAAATACAGGCTCAAAAACTAGGCCACTTTTAAAATAGGGATCCGGTGTTACCAGCAGGTCTATCTCATAATCTAGCAGAGCGCCTACTCCACCAAATTGAAATTTTTGCTTAACATCTACATCAACACCCGGCCAAGATTCTAAAAAAGGCGATACCACTTTTAATAGCCATTGATAGCAAGGGTGGCACTCCATACCAATCCTAAGTGTGCCGCGCTCACCCATGGCGATCTGTTTTAATCTTTCTTCAGCACCGTTCAATAGCGGCAGCGCACGGTTTGCTATATTGAGCAGATAACGACCAGCTTGTGTGAGCCGTAAACTTCTTCCGTCGCGCACCCAAACAGCTGTACCGAGATTGTCTTCCAGTTTACGCATGGTATGACTCAATGCTGATTGTGTTACACACAGTTCTTTTGCCGCGGCAGTCAGAGATCCTTGCTGATGAACAGCATGAATAATACGAAGATGGATACGTTCTAACATTTAAATTATGAGTAAAATTAATAGATTGTTTATAATATATCATTTTCTCTCATCGATAAACTCACCTAAACTAGCACCAATTAAATAGTCCATACGATTACATGTAAGTTTAAAAAATGAAGAATGACGTTAAAACGCTCCCTATTGCACAGTATGACGCATGTGTAACCAAGATCGAATCACTCAATAAACGTACCTTTGAAATTGAACTGTTGGCCCCAGAGGGAACAATACTGCACTATAAGTCAGGGCAATATTTGAAGCTCGAACTTGATGTTAATAATGATAGCAAACCATTGTGGCTTTCATACACGATTTCCAGCCGTTTAGAGGCTGATAAACCTAATAAAGTGTGTTTAATTATCCAAGTTGCCAGTGACTTTTCAGGTAAAGTTGTTGATTGTTTGTTTGCTGCTAAAGCAAGCAATCAGCCAGTCAAGATCATGCTTGCCATGGGCAAAGCATTTTTACAAACGAGCCTTGACCAACCTCATTTGTTTGTCGCGGCGGGTTCTGGCATATCCAAGATTAAGTGTATAACGGAAGAGATTTTACATCGAAACCCTGATGCAAATATCAATATTTACTGGTCTAATCGTCATAACGATGACTTTTTTCTTTTGGAACAGTTTCATGATTGGGCGACTACACATAAAAACTTGAATTTCACTACGATTTTAGAGTCAGCTCAGTCGGGTTGGGTAGGAAGAACTGGCTTTCTCTACGAAGTCATACAACAAGACTATACCGATCTTAAAGAAACTCATGCTTATTTATGTGGCTCACCAAAAATGGTTTATGGCACGATTGACCAGCTCAACGCTTTAGGCTTGCAAGAACGAAATTGCTATTCGGACGTTTTTGAGTTTTCACCTAGAGCCGAAAAGCTAGAAGCGTAAAATCATTTAAGCAGTATAGAACGGACCGTACTTTCACGTCACCGCCAAATATGTTTATGGCGGTGCTTTTAAGGGGTGAATAATTGTTGACTAAAATGTGTAGCCAATTGTTACGTATCCAATTTTAAGGCTTTGTTATATGCTATTAAATAATCAAACACCTTTTCTGAAATAGCTTCTAACTTTGGCTGAGTATTTTCACCTGCCACATTAGTGACAATGAAAATACCAACTTTTCTCTTCGGATAAATGACCAGCCAACTAGATGTGCCCATAGAGCCGCCACTTTGATAGAGCATTAGTTCATTTGAATCATCTTTAGCTGTATGCCAATAAAATGCCTTGCCATTGCCCGTCCAACTCTCGTCCAGAAGTTGATGAGAAAGAGCCACTTCAGGCTCTGAAGAAAATTGATGTTGAATATAACGCGTAACAGACTCAACGTTTGACGTTAATCCTCCACCAGCAAACCAATATGCACTAGCCAAAGGCATTTGATTACCATTTCCATCTGACCCAACTGTAACTTCACTTACCTCGGAGTTGGTACGCCTAAATTTCGTGCCCTGCTCTCCAGACTTGCTCGTGATCATTTCAGAAATCAATAATTCAAAAGGTTTTCGGTAAACAGATTCCAAAATATATCCAGCTAAATTAGTACCAACGCTTGAATATAAATAGTCCTCGCCGGGTATCGAGTTAAGTTTTACTTTTTTAAGATCATCAAAGTAGTCATCTCTAGAATACTTTGATATTTTTTCAAAATATTTGCCTTGCTCAATATCTTCGCGACTGGCAGCAAAATTGCCAGGCAATCCACTAGTATGAGTCAAAAGGTGCCGCAAAGTTATATACTGGCTGGACAGCTCTAAATTTTTGTATTCGTTATTTTCAAGGTAATTGCGGATATCTTTATCAAGTTCAACTTTCCCGTCATGAATTGCCCTCGCGACAGCTAACCCTGTATAAGTTTTGGTTAGAGAGCCAATTTCGTATATTGTTTGGTTGTTAGGCGTATCGCCGTTCCTTAACGCCCCTAAATGGTATTGGTAAGTATTAGCGGAGTCTACAATCGAAATTGAGACTACCTGCCCAACATTTCCATCAATAAATTCAATGAGTTCATCTTTCGTATTAGATTCAAAATTGATGGCATCATAACTTTTGCAAGAAGCCAGCACTGTAATAAATGAAATGGCCAATATCGATGGTATCGTTTGAGTTATTAATCGGCTCATTGTTTTCCTTTTAAAATCACAAAAATCATTCTTTAGACGACAAAATTGCGTAAAAGGTTTAAAGTCTGAATCAGCTTAGGAGCTTAATGCTGCGATCCCCGTAACTGACCAAAGCGCATTTTCAGGTAAATCGCAAGCACGCACACAGAGTGCCATGTGCGATTTGGCCGTATACCGACTTTTCATTAATTCAGAATGATTACTTACCGTAATATCGCGGTAAATTAACCAATTAGTGCTTTCATAAATTAACCAAAGAAGAGATAAGACAACTATACAAATAGCAGGCTAAACGAAGCAAAGAATAAGCGTAAACCTGTTGTTTTGTGTCCACAGTTCAAAGGCCTTGTTAGGTATTTTAATTATTTCTTTTGACTAACTTTACATGTTTGCATATGGACGTAAGGTGCATTAAGGCACTTTGCGCCAGTTCATCATTCATGTTCTGAAGATAGTACTTTTGACCCTTTTTTGTTTTTATAAAATATATATTGTCATCGGAGTAATTCTCGATAAAAACTTCATCAATCTCAGCGAAACATAGCTTAAACGATTTGTTAACCCAACTATTTGATTCAACGTACTCTAAATAGTCCGTGTGAAAATTAACTCCGTGACTCCCACCAATAATTACATCTCGAATTGACACAACCACAATATATATTACGACTGAGAAAAATAGAGTAATAATGACTGTAACAAAAAGTCCTGAAATCAATCCGGCTTGTTCAAAATTAATGGGCTTTCCTTCAAAATCTGAAGAGTAAAATATTAACCCCAAAAAAAACGACAATGCACATAAATTCCAAATACCTCTGGACCTTGTCTTCTCAATAAATGAATTTGATTCCATGCACTAATACCTAACGCCTTGCTAAGAGGTACGAAAAGCTTGGCAAAAATTAGCGATAAAGGAGCGCAAGCCAAGCGATTTGCGTCCTTTATGATTAAAGCGTTGGTAAGGTCTGTTTACCTTATGGGTTCATATTCAGAAATTCCAATATACTCGTCAAACTCTAGCTTTTCAGAGTCTGTTTTTAGCCGTGAGCGGCTTACACGAATAGTAAATGCACCTTTGACTTTACCATTATCATTAATCATCCAATCAAAAACGTCATCGTGTTCAAAGCCTAACCTCTGCCCTACTTGATGCCACTTTTTCATTTCTTCTGGCACTTCGAAAAATGTACCAGAAAACAGCTTTTCTTCTTCGTGATAAAAAACATGCGTCAGCCACATATATAAAAATTGTTCAGTACCAAGTTCTTCCGATAAATCAGGATCTCTAAATCTCAACTTAGCCATGTATATTACGTTACGCTGTTCTTTTACATATTGTTCGAATTGTTCAATTGTCTCTGCAGCCAATGAATGCGCCTTTTGTATTTCAAAGTCTTCATGATTTATGTTATTGAATAACGGTTCATCTGCCCTATTAACGCCTCTTAGCCCTAATAAGCCAGCTATGGCTAGTAAATATTTTTTTAAATTAACACCAATGTTCAAGGCACACCTTACTTCCCAATAGAGGCTGATAAATACTTGGCTAAAATTAGCGACGAAGGAGCGCAAGCCAAGTGTTTTGCGTCCTAGTTAGTAACTCATTAAGCGGTTACTTCATTGGTTCTGCAGGAACTGTTTTTATATATTTACTAAGTGAGAGCTTAGCCAAATCATGTTGTGCTTCTAACTTTAGCTCCTGTTTTATTGAGACAACTTTTCTTGACTCTTCAGAGTTCAAATTTGTGTGCCCATAATTCAGATTGACCTGCATCATATTGAATTAAATCAATAATTTTATGCTCGGCGAGTGTTTTTTATCTAAGGCTGCAGACCCTTTTCGAAATCTTCCCTCTGCTCTTTAACGATTATCTGACATAGGAATATTTGACCGATTTTATCCAGGAATCTTCATTCCTTGCAATGGATTTGTAATTTCATTTAAATTAAACCTTCCTGCAGTGATATTCCCCACAAATTTGACTAGCCGCTTAACATTTTATTCTACAAAAAACGGCGAATAACAGTGATATTTAACAAGCACCTAACACTGTATAAATACGTGCAAATAAATCAAAACGGGACATGCTATAAAATCGTCATTTTTCATCCATGATCCAAGCGCAAGCGAAAATCAATGGGCCAAGTCTTGAATTGTGTACATTGTAAGAATTAACGCTATAAACTCAAATACCTAAATTCATTCGGTAACTTCCTGCAAGTTTCAAGAGGCGGACTGAAGTGACTCGCATCATGTAGTGTGCAATGTGCAATGTGCAGTGTGCAGTGTGCGAGACTTTAGCCCAGTTCCTCTTAACTACGACTTTGTCGAGATACAACCTTAAAATATTGGGGATATAACCTATTATTGCTTAGTTATGTGCATTAACTTAGATTTATACAATGGGGATTAAAGGATATCGAAATTGAGAGCTATTTAAATTAGATTTGTAAAGAAATTAGTATGTTTTAGTATACTTTTGAGTGCTATTAATAAGACTTACACTTCAAACAACAAAAAAGAAGAATTTGGGTGGTAGTCTTACCAGCCACATCCCGGCACACAAGTCATCCGCTGTGGCTGCTTCCTTCCGGACCTGACCAGGTTCACGAACTATTGTTGCGAGAGGACCAATAAGACTACCATTGAGGGCCTTGTTTGGCGCGGGTTGAATTATGGCGATTTTCTTACGGGGATGCAAGCGAAAACTAAAAAAGCTTGCTCGTTTGCTGTTTGTTTAAGCAATGGAGCAAGCTTTTGATTAACTAAGTATTAAATTTATACTAGTTAGCCAGTGCGCGCTGAAATGCCTGTAGGCGTTTCTTGGCTTTTTTCATATTTTCAGGGCCCATACGCAAGAATAATTTCTGGGCATCAGATAACTGCTCCCACTCAGCGTAAGCATATTTATAAGTCACCGACTCTTGGATCAGCGGTAAGTTAGAATCAGGAATTGGAGTCTCTAATAACTCGCCAAGCGCTTCTTGCAGCGTATAGTCAAATTCATTTCCGTTATAACCAATTTCCTCATACGCTTCGTTAATAAGCGGTTTGTACTGCTCATAAAGGCGTACAAGCTGCGCCGTACTCATAGAGTTAAGCATGTTCACATACGGTGTATAGCGCTCAAAGCTGTTCGGATCAGTGACAATAATATCGTCTTCAATCACCATAAAGTTATCAGCGGGTTTGCTTACTGGGTAATGTTTCTTGGCAATTTTTCCTTGTGCAAGATTGTCTATAAACACCACGCTACGTCTTACCATATCTTCCGTAACCAGTAACTCCATTGCTTGTTTACTCAGATAATTCGCAACGCTCTCACGCACATTCGCATCGCTGTCATCTAATGTAGGCAATACCGTTTCTACGGGCTCAACGGGTCTTGCTTCTGGCTGTTCAGTTATCACTGGCTCTTGTGCAACAGGCGTTGTTGTCTCTTCAATTGGCGTTTCAACTTCACGCGACGCTTGCTGAGGTTTCGCTTCTGTACGCGCTGTGTTAACGACAGTTTTAGGGGCTTCTTCAGGCACTACGACATCCTGTCGAAATTTTGTATTTTCTGTGTCCGCGGGTTTACTTTCTTTGTTCGCTAACACAAATACAGCCACAATAATCAATGCAACCACTGCAATGGCTGCAAGAAGTAGGTGACTGTTAGAAGGCTTTTTATTTGTCCTTGGCTCTGCTGAACTGTGCTCTGACATGGAGACTCCGTAAAATTCGCTTAAATAAACCGGCAGCAACAAAACCTTGCTGCACTATGCAATTAAAACACAAACTAAATGATATCTCATCTGCGTTAACGCGCATTAATGAGAGTTTATCTCAAACTCGCACCCCTTTGCTGACATTTACATGAACATCTGAACAAACAAGCGTCATCCCTACAAAAAAACACCAAATCACAACACAATTACACACCATGGTGCGAACCCAAGTAGTGTAACTGGCTGATATCTAAATAAGATACAACATACACTTTCGTCCTAAATTGATTATAGTATATGTAAGCAGGTTATATTTTTCTTGGTGACTGCTTAGTAAAAAGAAAGGACGTGTATGAATAAGGCACACAATAGAATTGGCCAACCACACATTGCGCTTTTGCTCACGGGAGGTGGGGCTCGAGCTGCATATCAGGTCGGTGTTTTGAAAGCCATCGCGTTAAGTTTACCACGCAGTGCTCCACTGCCTTTTAAAATCATTAATGGGACTTCTGCAGGCGCAATTAATTCGACGGGGTTAGCCTGTTACTCATCCAATATGCATCTGGCAATTCGAAAAATTGAGTGGATTTGGAAGAGTTTTCATACCGACATGGTTTATAAAAGCTCTTTATTTGGCGCTTTTGGTCATTTATTGAATAATGTAATGCGCAGCTTTCAAGCTGACTATATAAACCATCCACCAGCGAGTCTTTTGGATAACACCCCACTTCGCCTACTGCTGGAAGAGGTTTTAGATCTGGCACGTATAGACCGAAATATTCACCGGGGGTTTTTGGATGCGCTGTCTGTTACGGTGTCGAGTTATTCAAATGGCAAGTCGGTCGCCTTTTTTCAAGCGAAAGACGCCAAGTCATGGCAACGGGCAAAACGCGAAGGAGTAGAAACACACCTCACGCTCGATCATTTAATGGCATCTAGCGCGATTCCTATGGTGTTTCCAAGCGTCAGAGTAAAACACAATTATTACGGGGATGGTTCAATCCACCAACTCTCTCCACTAAGCCCCTCAATTCATTTGGGTGCGAGTAAAATTTTCATCATCGGTGTTGAGCAACCCAAAGTGCACACACCATTGGGGTATGAAGCCCATTTTCCTGGTATGTCGGTCGTGGCAGGCCACTTATTAGACAGCATTTTTAGCGATACCTTACAGTCTGATTTAGAGAGACTGGAGCGAGTAAATCGCACCGTCAGCCTACTGCCCGCAAAAGAAAAGCATAAAGAGCTTAAGCGCGTAGATACTTTAGTCGTAAACCCTTCTATGAATTTTAACGAGTTAGCGATTAACTATTACGATGACCTCCCTATTGCTATAAAGCTTTTATTACGCACAATAGGGGTGAAAAAGCACTCTCAATCCAGTTTGACCAGTTACTTGCTTTTTGAAAAGAGCTATACACAAAAGCTCATCGACATTGGCTACCAAGATGGGATGGCACGGCTCGACGAAATCCGTGCCTTTTTGGAACTTGATTAAGGCAGCCCATCCATAATGAATTGCTCTGCGCGTTCTACTCGGCGCGGCTTACCCTTAAGCAACAGTACATCACTTGCCATCAACATAATATCCTCATCAGGCATCGAGATTTCTGTGCCATCTCTGCGCAGTGCTTTGACAACTACTTTGTGCCGCACAAGCTGAAGTTCTGAAATCGTTTTATCTACGGCATATGCATCTTCAGGAAGCGCTATCGCATGCAAATACTCCAATCGGTCTGAAACAAAGCTAGATTGACTATTGCCATATTCGTGTATTTCATGACTATTGCCAGTGAAAAACCCGTGTAAGTATTCATATCGGTTTTGCCGCTCCTTGCTGACGCGTTTGAAAATGCGTCGCATAGGTACACCAGACATATACAACACATGCGACACCAACATCAAACTGGCTTCGAGTGATTCAGGGACCACTTCCGTTACACCCAGCTGCTTTAAGTCTTCTAAATGGGTATCATCTTGCATACGCACGAGTATTTTAACTTCTGGCGCAAAGTGTTTTATCGCATCGATAACAATCTGGCTTTGCTCAAAGTCATCCATCGTGACAATAACTAGACGCGCCTGACTAACACATGCTGATTTTAATATTGCCTTTTGTGCTGCATGGCCAAATATTACCGGCTCACCCGCCGTTTGCGCTTCTTGAACAATAATCGGGTTTCGTTCTATGGCAATATACGGTATTGCCTCAGGCTTTAAAAAACGGGCAATGGTTTGCCCAACCCGCGCATAGCCAAAAATCACCACATGATCTTTAATCGTAGGGTCCTTAAATCCTGTATTTGAAAAGTCAGATTTATGCTCTGAATCCAGCTTAAACACCGCCAACAACCGATCTATTTGGCTAATCAAGTATGGTGTTACGGCCATAGACAACACCCCCAGAGCCAGTAGAAAAGAGGCGACATTGGGTTCAAGTAAATGGTGCTTGCTCGCCAATGCGACCAAAACAAAGCCAAACTCCCCCATTTGCCACAGCATCACACCTGATGCAAACGCGTCTCTCTTGAACTCCCCCATCAGTTGGGCACTGATATACACAATCGCAACTTTAGTGACGAGCAACAAGGCCATAGCGCCCACAATGTACATAAATGAATTGATCACAAAGCCAACATCTAACTGCATGCCTACAGTGACAAAAAATAGCCCCATTAAAATATCTCTGAATGGTCGTATCTCTGCTTCGAGTTGATGTCGATACTGACTTTCCCCTAACATCATACCTGCGAGGAACGCGCCTAACGCCATGGAGAGGCCAAAAGCATAGGTCAGCGCACCAGCACATAGCGCAACGACCAGTGTCGTTAATACAAATAACTCGTCGGTCCGTGCTAATGCCACTTCATTAAATACTTTTGGCAACACCCATTTGCCAATTGCCCAAAGTAACATACATACAAATGCACCCTTAGCCAGTGCCAAAACAAGCGCCCCAACCAAAACTTGATTGTCGGTTTGCGCCATCAAAGGAAATACAATCAACATCGGAACTACGGCAATGTCTTGAAATAACAACACCCCCACAGCAAGCTGTCCTTTTCGTAGGTTCAGCATGCCATTCTCTTTCATTATTTTTACGACGACAGCGGTTGATGAGAGCGCCACAATGCATGCGATGATCAGTGACTCAGACCAAGCGACGCCTACTTTAAATAAAAGCAACGTAACCAATAAAATAGACAGAAGTACCTGTGTACTGCCAAGTCCAAACACAACACTGCGCATCGCCATAAGCTTAGGAATAGAGAATTCCAACCCCAAGCTAAACAATAAAAATACAATTCCCAATTCAGCAATAAGATGGATCTCGTGACTATTGTCCATCCACCCATATCCACCCGCAACGAGCCCGGTAAGTAAATACGCTAAAATAGGCGGCAAGCCTACTCGTTTAAAGGACCATACGAGTGCAACCGCACACAGTAATAGCGCCACAAAACCGGTAAAATGACCATGTAAAGCATTCACAATTACGGTAAGCACTTTTTCTGAAAAAAGCCCGGCAAAATTTTGCTGCAAATGGCCTCCCCGGTGTCAAAGATTCGTTATAGATTATTTTTCACTCAACATTAACTATAGCAAGCAACTGTTTTTCAGCCAGTTTAATTTGTTGGCACGAAACTAGCTTAATTGTTTGGGAATGTTGTAATTAGGGGAATTACCAGATGGAAAATGTCCATATTTTGGCTCAGCGAACGCCTTCGCGCGGTGACTACATACCGTTTGCGACGGATCAATATGTTTCACAAGCGCCAGAACAACCAAATACATTGGTCGAAAAGTTGCAAACAACTTTGGAGGTCAATGGCATCTTAGACATTTTTGCAGGTTATGTTAAACGTATTACCGATCTCGCCGGCCTGCAATTTCATTCGAGCCAAGGCTTGTTTCAAATGCACCAGAGCGATGATCAATTGAAGCCATATACCTTCGATCTAGAATTAAATGGTCAACACTTGGGCCAACTTGTGTATTTCAGTAAATATAGCTTAAGCGGTACGATAAGAGCGAGATTGATGCAGCTTCACACATGTTTGCTGTATCCGCTCAGAAATGCCTTGATGTATCATCGTGTGCTACAACTGGCAACCAAAGACACCCTTACCGGCTTGTACAACCGCAGTCAGTTCAATGAATACTTAGAAACCAAGCTAGAGCGTAGCCGTCGTCATCACAGAAACTTTAGCTTGATGCTGTTAGATTTAGACAACTTCAAACAAGTCAACGACAAATATGGGCATAAAAAAGGTGACGAAGTTCTTGTTGAATTTGCCAATATTTTGACCTCAAGTATCCGCGCAACGGATGCCGTATTCAGGTTTGGGGGCGATGAGTTCGCCGTTCTTATCGACGATCCCGCTTTTACCACGAATAAAGTCATCGCAGAGCGTATCATGGAACGAGTAAACAACTGTAATTTACTGGCCAAACACGAAGTAACCACCAGTATTGGGTTTACGCTGGCTTCTAGCCAAGACTGCGCAAACGAAATATTCGCTAGGGCTGATGGCGGCCTTTATAAAGCCAAAGAATCGGGAAGGAACTGTGCACGCGCAGTGTAATCAAGCTAATTCGTACTTACCCTCCCCTAACGGTAAGTACGACCAGTGATTAACGGTTTTTAATTTTAAAGGCCCAGAGCAATATTGCAAAGCCACAAAAAAAGCCGTTTATCACCCACCCCAGCGACCAAAAGTCAGGTAACGTACTAAATAAAATCGACAACATAGGCGCAGCCAAACCTAAAATAAAAAAACTCCCGCCCTTACCATGCCAATAGGCAAGTAATAATGTTGCAGATAAAATCCCAACACCTATTGCCAACGCAACATTCGTCACATTAAATGTTGACATCAAAGCCAATATACAAAAAACTATACTGCAACCTAATGTTGCTAGTGGCGCTTTGTTTGCCAAAGACAAGCTTATTTTATTATTCGTTTGCATTAACTTCTTTCCAGTAAATCCCCTGCTCGCTAGCGTAGGTTTCATTAACAAAATACCCCACCGCCGCCACTAAGGTCTCATTATAGAAGATCAAAGGGACACGCGTACGTTCCCAAGTTGGTACCTTTAAATCCTTCAGCCAATGTTTCACGCTATTGTGGCCTGGCTTGCCTAGCGGTTTAATGTGTTCCGACAAACACCCAAACTTGAGAGACACTGTCTCGGCGCAAAGCGGCCTTCGAACCCCCTTCCCTTCACAAACAATAAGTTGGCGACCATCCGCTATACGAACAGGCTGAGTGAGCTTGAGATCGCTCACCACTGGCAGTGGAACTTGATCTTTTGTCACCCAATAGAGCTTGCCTTGATACAGTTTTATGCTTCCCTGAGCTAACTGAATATTGACTTGTGCATCAGGGCGCGCATTAAGTGATTGTTGTATTATTTGCGCCAATTGCTTTTTAGACGGCATATCTACATGCTTCTGTGCTAGCCAAGCACGTACGACATTGTTTTGACGTAATGCAGAGAGCGTGTTTAGTTGCGTCACAAGCAGACATTGATGTTCAGTACATCGTGTCAGATCACCGTAAGATATTTCATCGACCAGTGCTTGCTGCGCTTGCAGCAATGAAATTGACCTTAAGACACTGGGCACAAACCCTTTAAACCGTGTTTTCAAAAGCGGTAGTACGTGGTTACGTAAAAAGTTTCGATCAAAGACATCACTTTGATTGGATTCATCTTCAATATGCGCAAGTGAAAATGTTTTGGCAAACGCTTCGATGTCTGAGCGCTCAACATTTAACAGAGGCCGTAAACAGTGGCGCCCAGATTGTAGCTGTGTAGAAAATCGCATCGCACCGAGTCCTTGAAGCCCTGATCCTCTTTTCAAGCGAATAAAAAATGTTTCGACCTGATCATCAGCGTGTTGCCCTAATAAAATAGCGGAGTCAGGCAGTGCATGCTCATCCAATGCGCGATAGCGCGCCTCTCGGGCCATTGCTTCCAGACTCACCCGAGGCTTTGGGCACAATGTTACCGTCACAGCGCTAAACTCGACCGACAATGTATGACAAAGCTGCTCACAAAACCGCTGCCACTGCATCGCGCTATCCGATAATCCATGGTTTACATAAACCGCTTTGAGTGGAATGCCACGGTGTTGGTTGATATAGGTGTGACACAAATGCAGTAGTACAACAGAGTCCACACCGCCAGATAGAGCCACAGTAAAGCCGTTCTGAATACGACCACCGCTATGTTGTTCAAGCAGCATGACAAATTGCTCATATACGCTTGTGCGTTCCATAACTCTCCCCAATTTGACTACTGTGGCGTTATACCTCATCGAGCTAGAATTGCAATGAGTATTGCCATATTCACTTCATACTATGAAGTAGATCAGAAATAACTAAATTAATTTTACTAAAATAGGTCTAAAACAGCGCAAATTATATTAATACGAACAGGGCTTGGATAGGGGTAAAAGCAGCATATTATTATACGCGGACGTCGATTTTATACATTTAGACTGTATTTCCAACAAGGCGATTGAATAAAACCTACATTTCAACGTCTTACTTTTCACTTACAATTTATTTAAGACGATTAAAATTATCATTATTTACTAAAACAACACAAAAACAGATCAAACCCAAAAATGATTGACATCTGCGCCAAAATCTAGGTAAATCGCTACTTATGTATAAAAAGTCGCATTATCTTGCTGGTCTGTTTTCAAGATGCGGCTTGGGGCAGTATAATGTGAAGAAAATTGTATGTGATGACAGAGATCTCGCCTTCACGAAGGAAAAACAGTTGTTAGATGAAGAAGTATTTTGCTGTGAAAATTCGCGAACTTCTCCAAAAAATGATGTAAATAAGCAATACTGGCTAATAGTTGAAGCAACATTTAGCAAAACAAACTATGCTAGTAAAGGCGTTGCAAATAACTAAGTCATGGCACTTTGAATCTGTACTCTCTACATTGGACCGAGACAAACTTTAAAAAAATTATCAGATAGGTTAGAAAATGAGCTTAAATTATCTAGAATTTGAACTTCCAGTAGCTGAATTAGAGCAAAAAATAAAAGAGCTACAAGCTGTTAGTCGCTCAGGTTCTTTGGACCTAAGTCTGGAAGAAGAGATCAGTAAGCTGAAAGAGAAAAGCGTACAGCTAACTGAAAAAATTTACTCAGAATTAAACCCATGGCAGCTACTACAACTAGCACGTCACCCAATGCGCCCACATGCAAGCGATTACATCAAGCGCATCTTTACAGAATTCGATGAGTTTGCAGGTGATCGTGCATTTGCAAACGACCCAGCTATTATTGGCGGTACTGCACGACTAGACGGCAAGCCAGTCATGGTAATTGGTCAAGAGAAAGGTCGCGATACCGCAGAAAAGATTAAACGTAATTTTGGTATGCCTAGACCAGAGGGTTACCGCAAAGCTAAGCGTCTAATGGAAATGGCTGAGCGCTTCAAGATGCCTGTTATCACGCTGATAGACACACAAGGTGCATACCCCGGTATTGGTGCTGAAGAGCGCGGTCAAAGTGAAGCTATCGCAATGAACTTAAAAGTTATGGCTTCTTTAAAAGTGCCAACAATCTGTAGCGTAATCGGTGAAGGTGGCTCAGGTGGCGCATTGGCAATTGGTGTGGGCGACCGCGTAAACATGCTGCGTTATAGCACTTACTCAGTTATTACGCCTGAAGGTTGTGCATCTATTCTTTGGAAAAGCGCAGAAAAAGCACCTTTGGCTGCTGAAGCAATGGGCGTATCTGCACAGCGTATCAAGGACAACAACCTTATCAATGAAATTGTCTCAGAACCGTTAGGTGGCGCACACCGTGATTACGATGGGGCAGCAAGCAGCTTAAAGGCACAGATCCTAAAAGATCTCTCTGACTTATCTAAATTAAGCCAAGAAGAAATGCTTGAGCAGAGATACCAACGTCTTATGTCTTTCGGCTACTGTAACTAAGCCGTATTTGATGCAAAAAGGCCGCCAAGCTAGCTTGGCGGCCTTTTTATTTGTGTCTCGGTGAGCAAGTGCTAGTCAAACACTAGTTCAACATCCTGCCCTGTCAGCTTTTTCAACGAACGGATCAGTTCATCACTTGGGGTTACACACCACTGCATCCCCAATGTCAGCTCTGCTGTTGCATCAGGTCTTTGGTACTCAATGATCACTTCGCATGTCCCAAACTTGTATGGTTCAAGCACTCTTTTCAAGTTCTCGCCAAAGTTTGCGTCCATTTGTGTCATATTCAAAGTCATCTTCAGTGCGCTGATGCGCTTTTCACGGGCTTGAGCAATGGTATTCACCTCCCGAGCAGTCATCGAAATGCCGCCAGAGAAGTTGTCAAAAGCAACGTGGCCAGAAATCACCAGAATTTGGTTTACCTGTAGCAACTCTTGATACATCTCAAATTGCTCGGGAAAGAAGCGTACGTCAATTCGGGCACTCTTATCATCTAATGTGATCAATCCCCAACGGTTGCCCTTTTTATTTATTAAGGTTCGTGCATTTATCACCAAACCTGCCGCTGTCGAGTGAACATCTCGATTCGTTGGCTGCAAATCGACTAGCTTGCCAGACGTATAATTTCTTAACTCTTTACGATACTGATTAATTGGGTGACCGGTCAGGTATAAACCCAGCGTTTCTTTTTCACCATCTAACCACTCGTTATCACTCAGCGGAGTAGCCTTTACAAACGCTTGCGCAACTTCTTCAGGCTCCACGGCAAGCAGTCCAAATAAATCGGATTGCCCTAGCTGCTCTGCCTTATGGTGTTGCTCTGCAGACTTCATTGCGTCTTTTAAGCTCGCCAATAACGTTGCTCGGCCACCTTGCGTTGAATCTGGCCCTAATTTATCTAGCGCACCAGCATAAATCAGCTTTTCAATCACTCGGCGGTTTAAGCGTTTGAGGTCCACACGGGCACAAAAATCAAAAAGATCTTTAAACTCTCCCCCGTGTTCACGCGCTTCAAGTATGGCTTCTACTGGGCCTTCACCGACACCTTTAATCGCTCCGATACCATAAACGATTTCACCCTGCAAATTCACTGTAAACTTATACACGCCCGCATTGACATCAGGCGGGAGTAGCGTCAGCTTCATGTTTTCGCATTCGTCAACTAGGGTGACAATTTTATCTGTGTTATCCATATCCGCGGACATTACCGCGGCCATAAACTCCGCAGGAAAGTGCGTTTTCATCCACAGTGTTTGATAAGAAACAAGTGCATAGGCTGCTGAGTGAGATTTGTTGAAGCCATATCCAGCAAATTTTTCTACAAGATCGAAGATCTTCATCGAAAGTTCGCCATCGACGCCATTATTGATTGAGCCTTCTTCAAAGGTCGATCGCTGTTTGGCCATCTCTTCAGGCTTTTTCTTACCCATCGCACGACGTAGTAAGTCTGCGCCACCTAGGCTGTACCCAGCCAGTACCTGCGCTATCTGCATGACCTGCTCTTGATACAAGATAATGCCATACGTTGGCTCTAGTATCGGAGCTAAGCTTTCGTGCTGATATTGTGCATCCGGAAAGGAGATCTCTTCTCGACCGTGCTTACGGTCAATAAAGTTATCTACCATTCCTGATTGCAAGGGGCCCGGTCGAAACAGTGCCACAAGTGCAATCATATCCTCAAAACAGTCCGGCTTAAGGCGACGGATCAAGTCTTTCATACCACGAGATTCTAACTGGAATACCGCAGTGGTCTCCGCTCTAAGTAACACTTCAAAACTGGCATGATCATCCAGTGGAATCGCGTTGATATCAACAAATGGCTTTTGCTCACGTGCCAAACGCTCATTTGCCATGTCTAGCGCCCACTGCAAGATAGTCAGTGTTCTCAGACCAAGGAAGTCAAATTTAACTAAGCCGGCTGTTTCAACATCGTTTTTATCAAATTGGGTAACCGGAAACTTACCCTCTTCATCACAATACAAGGCGGCAAAGTCTGTAATGCTCGTGGGTGAGATAACAACCCCCCCAGCGTGTTTACCGGCATTTCGCGTACACCCTTCGAGGATACGGCATTTGTCGATCAACTCTTTAACTTCGTCATCACCGTCATAAGCTTCTGGCAGGCGTGGTTCTACATCAAACGCCTTCGCCAGTGTCATACCAGGGTCGCCCGGAACCAGTTTAGAGATCCGGTCAACGAAACCGTAAGGGTGCCCGAGTACTCGACCGACATCTCGAATAACCGCTTTAGCTGCCATCGTACCAAACGTAATGATCTGCGAGACGGCTTGACGACCATAAAGTTTAGCAACGTGATCGATTACCTCATCTCGTCTGTCCATACAAAAGTCGACATCGAAGTCAGGCATCGAGACACGCTCGGGGTTTAGAAATCGCTCGAATAGTAAGTCAAACTCTAGGGGATCGAGATCTGTGATTTTTAATGCATACGCGACCAAAGAGCCCGCACCAGAACCCCGCCCTGGACCAACTGGAATATTATTATCTTTACTCCACTGGATGAATTCCATTACGATCAAGAAATACCCTGGGAATCCCATTTGGTTGATTACGTCCAATTCAATTCTTAATCGATCATCATACTCAACCCGTTTGACTTTTCTATCTTCTTCGTCCGGGAATAAAAACTGTAAACGTTCTTCTAGGCCATCCTCAGAGACCTTGACCAAGAAGTCTTCAATTTTTAGGTCACCCGTTGGGTAGTCGGGTAAGAAGTAGGTGCCCAACTGCACCGTAACATTACAGCGCTTGGCTATTTCTACCGTATTCTCAAGTGCCTCTGGAATATCGCTGAACAACTCATGCATCTGCTCAGGCGTTTTTAAATACTGCTCTTTAGAGAAACGTTTGGGCCTATTTTTATCTTCGAGTGTATAGCCATCATGAATAGCCACTCGGATTTCATGAGCTTCGAAGTCTTTCTCATTCAAGAAGACCACTTCATTTGTCGCCACAACCGGAAGATTACGTTCTGCTGCCAATGCCACAGCAGCATGTAGATACGCTTCTTCGTGCTCTCTTTCAGTACGATGCAATTCTAAATAGTAATGATCAGCAAAATGTTCTTCATAAAAGGCCAGTGTTTGCTCAACCAACTGAGGGTTCCCTTTGAGCAGGGCTTTGCCTACATCGCCATCTTTTGCGCCCGAAAGAATGATCAACCCTTCTTTAAATTTGGCTAACCAAGCTTTATCAACCACTGGACGATGAAACACATGCCCACGCAAAAATGCCTCTGAGATCAGTAAGGTGAGATTCTTATAACCTTCATTGTTTTTTGCCAATACCACGATACGACAAGGCTCATCCGGAAATTCATCACTTTTGAGCCATAGATCGGCGCCGACTATTGGCTTAATCCCAGCACCATGCGCTCCACTATAAAATCTCACTAAGCCGCATAAGTTCATTTGATCAGTGATTGCAAAAGCAGGCATTTCGAGCTCTTGAGCTCGAGCGACAATCGGCTTGGTTTTTGCCAAGCCATCTACCATAGAAAAGTCACTGTGGACGCGTAAATGTACAAAATTCGGTGCTGGCATAATTAAGACTGCTCCGCGAGGATACGTTGGACAGGCTTAAAGCTCTTACGGTGATAAGGTGTAATACCATGTGTAGCCAATGCTTCAAAATGGGCTTTGGTTGGGTAGCCTTTATGGCCTGCAAAGCCGAACTCAGGAAACTTGGCATCTAACTCAATCATTTCGTTGTCACGCGTCACCTTGGCCAAAATAGATGCCGCGCTGATCTCTGGTACTAAACTATCCCCTTTTACGACCGCTTGGGCTGGTACATTAATCTGGGGGAGGCGATTGCCATCGATAAAAACAAACTCGGCGGGTACTTCCAACCCTTCAACAGCCCGTTTCATAGCCAGCATGGTCGCATGCAGTATGTTGAGTTCATCTATCTCTTCAACACTGGCACGTGCTATACAGTAGCACAGTGCTTTGTCTTTTATTTCCTGTGCAAGTGCGTTACGCTTTTTTTCAGAGAGTTTTTTGGAATCTGTTAATCCTTCAATTGGCTTGTTAGGATCCAGAATAACCGCTGCCGTAACAACGTCACCGACGAGCGGGCCGCGACCCACTTCATCTACGCCTGCTATATATTTGAAATCAGGGCGTTCAATTTGCATCTATTACCTCCGCAACTGCAATGGCTGCCTGTTCACTGGCATTCAAACGGATATCTTTATGAATTTCGTAAAAGCGCGCTATTAACGCCGAATTGTCTTCACGCAATAATGGAAGTAAAGCGTCTGTTAGCGCGTCTGGATTACACTCTTCTTGCAAAAACTCAGGCACTAAAGGCGCATCAGCAAGTAAGTTAGGTAAAGAAAAATGTTTGATATTAAAGGTGAAGAACGTGCTAAAGATTTTATAACTCAAAGTTTTTAGACGGTAGCCTACAACCATCGGCTTTTTATAAAGCATGGCTTCTAACGTGGCAGTGCCTGATGCGAGTAAGACAGCATCCGCAGCTTTCATTGCCAATGAAGATTGCCCATCCAGCAAAATTGGTCGAATATCTGGCGCCACCTTATTCATAATTTGCTTAAATTGTTTTTGTCGCTTTTCATTGACCAAAGGCACTACTATCTTCAAATCAGGGATTTTATCCACCAGTTGTTTTGCCGTTTGTAAGTAGGTTTCGCTCAATAACCCGACTTCGGAGCCCCGGCTGCCAGGAAGCAACGCCAAGACGGTATCTGAAGCGTCCAACCCAATCTCTGCCCGAGCGGCTTGCTGATCGGATTCTAGTGGAATTTCATCGGCTAGAGTATGACCAACAAAAGTACAAGGCACTTCATACTTGTCATAAAATGCTTTTTCGAATGGTAGGAGTGAAAGAACCAAGTTTGTCGCTTCAGCTATCGTATGTATTCGTTTCGGGCGCCACGCCCACACTGATGGACTAACATATTGAATGGTCTTTATGCCAGCAGCTTTTAATGGCTTTTCAACACGTAAATTAAAATCCGGTGCATCGATACCAATGAAAACATCAGGTGGATTGTCGATAAAATAATTGACGAGCTCTTTTCTAATTTTTAGTAGTCTTGGTAAACGCCCCAACACTTCTACAAGCCCCATTACTGCGAGCTCTTCCATATCGAATAAGCTCTTACAACCTTCAGCTTGCATTTTTGGACCCGCAATCCCCACAAACTGGGCATTAGGGTACCGTTTTTTAAGGGCTTTGATTAACCCTGCACCGAGAATATCGCCAGACAACTCGCCTGCAACAATACCAATGATAATTGATTTTTCGTTTGCCATTTTTGTTCTTCTGGAAAATAAAAAAACGCCATACTAAGTATGGCGTCATTATATCAGAACCTACCCTGTCTTCGTTGCCTAATTGAACATTCAATTTAGCTGCTCACAGGGATAATCTGTTTTAGCGTACTAGGCCGCGTTCTGAAGTGGCGATAAAGTCTAACATTTGCTGAACAGCAGCGAACTTTTGCGCTTCTTCTTGCAATGAAGCAATCGCTTCATCCAGTTTTAAACCTTTACGGAATAGTGTTTTATACGCTCTGCGCGTTGCCATAATCTCATCAGACTCAAAGCCACGACGCTTCAAGCCTTCCGTATTTATCGCAACTGGTCGCGCCGGCGTGCCAGTGGTTGTCACAAATGGCGGTACATCCTGATTGACACCAGAATACATGCCAACAAAAGCGTGCGACCCCACTTTACAGAATTGATGTACACCAGAATTACCAGCAAGGATAACCCAGTCACCAATGTGTACATGGCCCGCGACACTCGCATTATTTGCGAAGATTACATTACTGCCAATCACTGCATCATGCGCCACATGTGTGTAAGCCATAAATAAGTTATTGCTTCCAATAATGGTAACGCCCTTATCCTGAATTGTGCCACGATGGATCGTCGCACACTCTCGAATAACGTTGTTATCACCAATGATTAGCTTTGTCGGTTCATCCTTGTACTTTTTATCTTGACAGGCTTCGCCTACTGATGCGAATTGAAAAATATGATTACCAGAACCGATTTCGCTAGGTCCTTTGATAACCACATGAGATTCAATTTTACAGTCATCACCAATAACTACATCATTACCAATGTAACTGTATGGTCCTACAGAGACGTTATTTCCTAATTTAGCACCTGGTTCAATAATTGCGGTAGGATGGATCACGCTTAAAACTCTCTTCTAGCACACATTAATTCGGCACTACACACTACATTGCCATCAACCTTCGCTTCACCTGAAAATTTCCAGATATTGCGACGCTCTTTAACAAACTGTACATGCAGATGCATCGTATCACCAGGAACAACAGGCTGTTTAAACCTTGCGTTGTCAATGGCTGCGAATAAGTATAGCTCATTATCAGAGCGGTTTTCGACAGTCTTAAATCCAAGTAAACCTGTCGCTTGAGCTAGCGCTTCAAGGATCATGACACCAGGGAAAATCGGCTGTTCAGGAAAATGTCCAGTAAAAATGGGTTCATTCGCAGTAACATTCTTAATCGCATGAAGATATTCACCCGGTTTGTAGTCGACAACTTTATCGACCAATAGCATTGGGTAGCGATGTGGTAATAACTTTAAAATTTCCTGAATGTCAAAGCTGTTTAATTCGTTGGCCAAAATACCACCTTTTATTTATCCGTATGTTGTAACTGCGCAGTTAAGCTTTCTAGCGCTTTGATTCGCGCTTTAAAATCAGAAAGATTACGTAAGTGGGCAATACTCTTGCGCCATTCTTTGTTCGTCGTGTGTGGCATGCCAGAAGAGTATACGCCAGGCTTAGTGATGCCTTTCGTTACCATACTCATACCAGTGATAACCACGCCATCACACACTTCATTGTGGCCATTGATGGCCACCATACCGCCGATTTGACAGTACTTACCAATTTTTACGCTTCCTGCCAATACCGTACATCCAGCAATGGCAGTGCCATAGCCAATTTCTACGTTATGGGCAATTTGGATTTGATTGTCGAGAATGACATTGTCATGAATAATCGTATCGTCAATCGCACCACGATCAATCGATGTACACGCACCGACTTCAACACGATTTCCTATCACAACCGTTCCAATTTGGGGAATTTTCACCCATTCACCGGACTCGTTAGCATAGCCAAATCCGTCACTGCCGATCACAGTACCGGACTGAAACAAACATTGCTCACCAATCACAACTTCATGGTAAATCGTGACATTAGCCCACAGCTTAGTATTTGCACCTATGCGAGCATTTTTGCCAATAAAGCAGCCTGGGCCAATTTCCACGTTATCGCCGATAATAGCACCAGATTCAATAACTGCATTGGCGGCCACTTTAACGTTTTCACCAAGCGTAGCTTCGTTGTCGATACATGCACTAGCGTGAATATTGCTCGCTGCACTTGGAGTCGTATCCATATATTGCGCTAGCTTGGCGTAAGCAACATAAGGGTTATCACAGATCACTTTATTGCCGGTGAAATACTCAGCCTCGTCAGCTGACAAAATAACCGCTCCAGCTTCTGTAGACTCTAATTGACTGCGATATTTTTTGTTTGCCAAAAACGCAATGTCTTGACTCTTGGCATTCGCCAAGGTAGCGATTTTCACGATCGGCTGATCGGCACTTCCTTCTAAGGAAGCGCCTAGATAATCAGCCAACTGTGATAACGTGTACTGTTTCGTCATTATTTTTTGCTAACTACTTCAACAATTTCATTTGATAGATCGCTAACTTTATCAGGGTTGAAGTAAATTGTCGTATCTTTTACTCGAACTTCGTCAAATTTTCCTTTTTTAGCAACATCTTGAATCGCGTCAAAGATTAGTTTTTGAACTTTTGCAATCTCTTGGTTTTGACGCTGTTTAATTTCTTGCTCTAAAGGGCGGCCCTTTTCAGCCAACGTCTTCTGCATTTGCTGGATTTTGTCACGCAAAGCCGTTTTTTGCTCTTCGCTCATAGTCGCACTTTCACGCTTAAATTTTTCAGCTTCAAAACGAATATCGCCTTGTAGTTTTTCTAGTTCTTGGCGACGCTCTGCAAACTCAGTTTTAAGCGATTGTTCAATTTTAGCCATTTGCGGTAACTGAGAATAAATTGACTGCATGTCGATTAAACCCACTTTGTGAGCGAAAGCATTCACTGAGTTACCCATTAACAATGCCGCTAAAATACCCATAGCAGATGTTTTCAAAATATTTTTCACAATAAACTCCTTAGAAAGTATTACTGATATTGAAGCTGATGTTTTGAGTGTCATCATCGTCTTCTTTTTTCAGTGGATACGCAAAACTAATTAACATTGGTCCCATTGGTGAAATCCATTGAATAGATAAACCAGTTGAAACCCTAAAACGGCCAGGATCAGAGAAATCTGATAATTGTTTGTATTGATCTTCTGGCAAGTTTGAATAACGACTTACATCGAATTCAGTATCCCACACGTTCGCCGCATCAACGAAGAAGCTAGTACGCACTGAGCTTGTATTTTCTTCATCAAGGAAAGGCGTCGGTACTATCATTTCAGCACCCAACACGGCTTTCGCATTACCACCAATACGACCTAACGGAATCAATTGGTCGAATTGCGGGTCACCGCCAATCGTGCCGGTTGTTGAGCCATCCGGGTTTGGTGTACCCGTGATTGGCAATGGAGTACGCTGAACAGCTTGAGGTAAGATGGTGTTTCTTTCAAAACCTCTCAGTTCCATCTCAGTGATACGATAGAACTCCTGGAAAGGTAACACCTGATCAAAACCATTCTTCTCGCCGTAGCCATTACCATAAGCAAGTGCTGCGCGCGTTGAGAATACCCAACGATGATCATTACTAATTGGCCAATAAAAACGTGAGTCATAACTCAATTTGAAGTAGTTCAAATCTGAGTTTGGTGTCGTAAAGGTGAAATTCGCTGATTGTCTCGAACCATCAGTCGGGAACATACCACGGTTGACAGTAATGCGTGACCAACCAACACCTAATTCAAATTTAGTAAAGTCAAAACCGCTGTCTGGGTTGTTTGGATCTTCAAAAGTCAGTCTCATCACGCGCGTTTGCTCATAGTCAGCAATACGGTCCAAGTCTTCTTCTATCCAACGGAAACTAAAATTCAAACGGTTGACAGGGTTAATTGGAATACCAAAGTGGGTACCAATACCATAACTACGCGAGTCATAGTCCACAAGACCAATTTCACCACCATCAAAGTTACTGTAGAAAATACTACTACCTTGAGAAATACCATCCGGTGTGAAATAAGGGTCTGTGTAGGACACACTATATCGTGTCGACGCACGTGAGGTATTAATATTAAAGGCAACCTGATCACCAGAGCCAAGGAAGTTAGACTCACTGACTCCAACGTTAAATTGCAAACCTGCATATGAACCGTAAGCAACACCCGCTTGGAAACTACCGGCTGGCTGCTCTTTTACATTGAAGTCGACGTCAACTTGATCATCAACACCCGGAATAGGCTTGACTTCAAATTCAACTTTTTCCATATATGGCAAACGTTGAATTTGCAACTTTGAACGCTCTAAGCTTTGATTGGATAGCCATGCGCCTTCAAGTTGCGTCATTTCTCTTCGTACAACGTGATCCGCAGTGCTTTGGTTACCATTCACCAAAATTCGACGAACATAGACACGCTTGCCAGGGTCGACCGACAGCGTCAAATGCACTTCTTTATTTTCATCATCAATCTCAGGGATAGTGCGTACTTCAGCGTTGGCATAGCCGAATCTCGCCAAATAGCCCTTGATAAACTCTTCCGAGGAAGTCACCAGTGAGCCATTGTATAGCTCACCAGCCTTTAATGGTACGACACTACGGATCAATTCCTCACGGCCCAGTAGGTCACCAATGAAGTCAAACCCTTTCACCGTGTATTTTTCACCTTCGGTGATATTCGCCGTCACATAGACTGATTCACGCTCAGGGCTCACGGACACTTGCGTAGAATCAATGTTAAACCTCAGATAACCTCGATCTAGGTAATAACTGCGGATCTTTTCAAGATCGCCTTCAATCGTTTGTTTCTGGTAACGGTCACTTGATAAAAATTTCCACCACGGTAGATCTTGCTGAGACTCGACTAAACGCAACAACTGCTCATCTGAAAACAGCTCATTACCTACCAAGTTTATTTGACGAACAGAAGCGGCATCGCCTTCTTCAAAATCAAACTTAAGTTTCACTCGGTTACGGGGTAACTCAACGATGCTCACTTCAATTTTTGCATTGTATTTACCAATGCTATGGAAGAACTCAATTAAGCCTTTCTCAATGCCATCAATTACCGTACGATCTAAAGTTTCACCGGTACGAATATCTTTGTCATCTAGGCTTTCTTGGAGCTGCTCATCTTTGATATCTTTATTGCCGTCAAACTCAATTGAAGCAATCGTCGGACGCTCTTTCACTTTGAAAATGATCTGATTACCGTCACGATAAGCAGTAATATCATCAAAATGACCTGACGAAAACAATGTTTTGATGGTTCTTGAAACGGTGTAGTTGTCAATCTCATCGCCAACATTAATTGGAATATGCGTCAATGCCGCACCAAGTGCAACACGTTGTAACCCTTCAACTTTTAAATCTTCTACGATAAAGGAGTTTTGCCCTAAAGCGGCAAAACTGGCGCCAAGTAAACTCGTTACAGCTAAATGTTTTTTTATAGGCATTTTATTATCTTTATCCTTTACAGCTTACGGCGTACTATACGCCACGTGCGCTACCGCCCTATTACAGAGCCCAGAGCCTCGATACGTCATTAAACAGTGCAAAACAAGTCAGGGCTAACAGCATCATCGCTCCTAGCATATAACCTAACTCTTGTGTCTTTTCAGAGACCGGTTTTTTTCGAATTAGTTCAATTAAGTGATACATCAAATGCCCACCATCCAACATTGGAAGTGGCAAAAGATTAAAAACGCCTAAATTAACACTAATTAGTGCCAAAAAGCTTAAAAAGGCAACTAACCCATAACTGACACTGTCTCCAGCGCCAACCGCAATACCAACTGGCCCACTGATATTTTGAACAGAAACTTGACCGGTGAGTAAGTTACCGATCATATCGAAGCTGAGCGCTGTCAACGCATAGGTTTTCTGAACGCCAAGCACGATACTATCGAATACACCGTACTGTCTAGTCTCAATGTAGCCTTCAGGCCAACTTTTCTGCTTTGGTACAACTCCCAAATAGCCAATCACCTGACCGTCAGACAGTGCCTTCCCATCCGGTGTAACATTCAGGACGATTTCTTCGCCATTTCTTAAGACGGTTAAAATACTAGGTTGATTCGCAGCTTGTTGAACCAGGCTCACAAAGTGCGTCCAACTTGTGACAGTTTGTTGATTGAAAGCAACGATCACATCTTGTGCTTTCAACTGTGCACGCTCCGCTGCTGAACCCTCGGCGATGAGAGCCAACTCAGTTGTGATATCAGGTCGATAGGGGTTTATGCCTATCGATGCCAAAGGCGCAACGTCTTTTTGATCTAACTTCCATTTGCTGACATCCAGTGTGCGAATTGCAATCTGCCCCTTCGTGTCAATCACCTTAATATCGAGCTGTTGCTCCCCAAGCCCTGACATCACTGCAAAGTTTACTTCTTGCCAAGAATTGACGGTTTCACTGCCTATACGTTTGATGGTATCACCTGGCATAATACCAGCACGTTGCGCAATAGAGGACTCAGTGACCGTACCAACAACGGGCTTGACGTTTTGGACCCCAACAGAATACATAATCGCAAGTGCAACAATCGCAAATAAAAAATTTGCAGCTGGGCCTGCTGCTGATACAGCCATACGGGCGAACACGGACTTATTATCGAGGGTACTATCGAAGCTCTTCTCGTCTACATCATCGACACGGGAGTCCAACATCCTGACATAGCCGCCCAATGGGATCACCGATATCGCATATTCGGTTCCCATTTTGTCATACCATTTGAAGATCGGTTTACCAAAACCGATAGAGAATCTAAGTACTTTTACGCCCGCTTTTCTGGCAACCCAAAAGTGTCCATATTCATGCACAGCAACTAGAATGCTCAATGCGACAATAAATGAGCCAAGGTTCCAGAAAAAATCGAACATTACCTACCCCTGCTTCGCAATTATCTGTCCTGCAAGCCGACGAGCTTGACTATCCATATCCAAAATTTCATCCAATGATTTTAAATCGTTTAACGTGCTACGCTCAAGGACTTGCTCATTGACTCTGAAAATATCCATAAAGTTAATACGCTTGTCTAGAAACGCAGCGACTGAGACTTCATTGGCCGCATTGAGCGCGGTTGTAGCGGCTTGTCCATGGCGACAGGCATCAATTGCAAGCTTTAAGTTTGGATAACGCGAATAGTCAGGATGTGTGAATGTGAAATCACGCATATCTGAAAAATCCAACGGCTTAACCCCTGCATCAATTCGCTCAGGATAAGCGAGACCATATGCGATGGGTGTACGCATGTCAGGCTGTCCCATCTGCGCGATTACAGAACCATCTTGGTACTGTACCATTGAGTGGATCATACTCTGAGGGTGGATCACCACTTCAATATCATCTGCTTGACACGCAAATAACCATTTAGCCTCAATAAATTCAAGGCCTTTGTTCATCATCGTTGCAGAGTCAACTGAAATTTTTCGTCCCATTGACCAATTAGGATGCGCGACAGCCTCTTCCACAGTAACCTGTTCAAGCGTGTTTACATCGCGCGTTAAAAATGGCCCACCGGATCCCGTTAGAAGAATTTTTCGAATGCCTACAGCGTTAAAATCGGACTGTGTGCCACGTTGTATGTCGCCTGGCATGCACTGAAAGATCGCATTGTGCTCACTGTCTATGGGTAACAGTGTTGCACCATGGCGCTTTACTTTGTCCATGAATAACTGACCAGACATTACCAAGGACTCTTTGTTCGCTAGGAGCACCTTTTTGCCGGCTTCGACAGCAGCCAGAGTGGGGAGTAATCCCGCAGCGCCGACGATGGCTGACATCACGATGTCTACTTCGCTATGCGCCGCCAATTCACACATTGCTTCAGTGCCACTCAACACCTTAATGGGTGTACCGCTGAGCTGCACGCGCAAGGATGCCGCGGCATGCTCATTTTGCATCACAATGTATTTAGGTTGATGTTCACGCGCTTGTTTGAGGATCACCTCGACGTTAGAGCCAGCTACGAGCGCAAAAACACCATAGCGAGCTTTATTTCGCGCGATAACATCTAAAGTAGAAGTGCCAATGGACCCACTGGCCCCCAGTATAACGACCTGCTCTAGTCTATGAGACTTGGCACTCATAGCGTTACCGTCCAAGCGTAGAGTAGAGCAAACAATGGGGCTGCTGCGGTTAAACTATCAATACGATCTAATATACCACCATGCCCGGGTAAGCAACTGCCAGAGTCTTTTAATCCAGCTTCTCGCTTAAACATACTCTCTAACAAATCGCCAATCGCTGAAAACAATGCGATGACCAGCGTCAAGGCGCCATATAATAACCAATGCTTGTAATCGATGTCGGAGCAATAACAGAAAATCAATACGAACACGACCGAAGTCAGTAAACCGCCGATTAAGCCTTCAATCGTTTTGTTCGGACTGACATTAGGCATCAGCTTTCTTTTACCAAGATTTTTACCGGCAAAATATGCGCCAATGTCGGCACTCCAAACAATCCCCAGAACGACCATAATCAGGACAGAGCCAAATTGCTCCGATGAATTATACTCTGCGCTTCTTAGCACGTTTAACGCTAACCAGAGAGGAACAAGTGTTAGAAAGCCTGCTACGGCGGGCATAACAACCCCTTGACTCCAAGCACGCGCCATTTTGGGGTATCTGATCACCAGTAAAGTGGCGACTATCCACCATGCGGCAGCGAGTGTAAACAAGTAATTTGCATCGGCAACCAATTTACCAGATTGCCACAAGCTCTCAATTGGCCAGTGTACGTGAAGCAACGCGATTAATGTGGCTGTGATAGAAACATACACGGCTCGGTGCGCGCTCGTTTTAAGTCCCATCAAAGAAGCCCACTCCCAAGCTCCCAATAGTACAATTGCACCGGCAATAAGACTAAATAGCTGTAGTGGCGTATAAAATACTAATAGTAGCGCCAGCGGTGCAAGTACCACCGACGTCATAATACGTTGTTTTAACAAATTTTATACCTTTAACTTGTTGATTTGCTCTCGGCGAGTAGTTGTTGTATTTGTTCGCCCGTGCAACCGAAGCGCCTTTCTCTAGAAATATAGCAAGCAATCGCTTCTGAGAAAGCTTCCTCATTGAAATCAGGCCATAGCGTTTCTGTAAAATACAGTTCTGCATAAGCAGCTTGCCACAGTAAAAAGTTACTGATGCGATAATCACCACCAGTACGGATCAACAAATCTAATGGGCTTTGTTCCGCCATGGTCAGATTAGCTGATAAAGCGTCTTCGGTGATATCTGCGATTGACAATTCACCTTGTTGCACCTGAGTTGCAAGAGATTGCGCAGCACTAACGATATCCCATCTTCCACCATAGTTCGCGGCTATGTTCAAGGTTAGTCCTGTATTTTCAGAGGTCAATGCGTGTGCATCATGTACTTTATCTTGTAGACCCGCCGGAAACTTTGATATGTCACCAATGATTTTTAGTTTTACATTATTTTTATGTAATTTTTTAACCTCTTTACTTAATACAAAGAGGAATAACTCCATTAAGGTACTAACTTCATCTTCAGGTCTGCGCCAGTTTTCACTGCTAAATGCAAACAGTGTCAAAGACTCAATGCCTAATTTTGTACAAAACTGTACCGCGCTGCGAACAGAGTCTACACCTTTTTTATGCCCGTAAGCTCTCGGTCGCTTACGTGCCTGTGCCCAGCGCCCATTGCCATCCATAATGATTGCAATATGCTTGGGTAGTGATTGTTGAGAAATCGCGTCAGCGTTTAAAACCATAGTACTATTTTAAATAAAAAAAACGCCGCCTAGTATAGCGCAGACAACGCTGCAAACCTAATAAAATTCTTTTTGTTCAATTAGCAAGCACAATCGTAGTGAATATAAGTACATGCTAGCCCAAATTAAAATCAGCCGGCTACAAGTCCATTATCGTGTTCAAAA
This sequence comes from Pseudoalteromonas sp. SMS1, assembly GCF_021530565.1. GTDB lineage: Bacteria > Pseudomonadota > Gammaproteobacteria > Enterobacterales > Alteromonadaceae > Pseudoalteromonas. Next base: position 93,864 of record NZ_JAKGBI010000018.1, on the reverse strand, counting down.
GCAAGCTAGTAAAACAACAAAAAGCCGCTCAAAAGCGGCTTTTTTATACAACTCAAGGTCGTTTTAGATTTCCATCAACTCGGCTTCTTTTGCGCTAAGTTGCGTATCCATTTCTTTGATATGCGTGTCAGTGATTTTCTGGATCTCATCTTCTGCTTGACGCGCTTCATCTTCTGAAATTTCTTTGTCTTTTAGCAGTGATTTGATGTCGCCATTCGCGTCACGACGAATGTTACGTACCGCAACACGACCGCCTTCTACTTCACCACGAACGATCTTGATAAGGTCCTTACGACGCTCTTCTGTTAGTGGCGGAAGTGGAACACGAATCACGGTACCCGCAGACATCGGGTTTAAACCTAAATCAGACGCCATGATCGCTTTTTCAACAGCTTGAGCAAGCGACTTATCAAATACACTGATAGCCAATGTACGCGAGTCTTCAACAGTTACGTTAGCAACTTGGTTTAATGGTGTGTCAGCGCCATAGTAAGATACTGAAATACCATCTAACAAAGCTGGGTGTGCACGACCAGTTCGGATTTTAGATAGTTGGCTAGCAAGTGCTGCCACACTTTTTTTCATGCGCTCTTGAGCGTCTTTTTGGATATCATTAATCACAGTTGCAATCCTATTTTTACTGTTCTAACCAATCTACATCTTCAAACAGATTGATCTGAGTTTGTTCTAAACAAATGGTGCCGACACGCACCATCTGAAATTGCTTTATTCCGCTACTTTTTTCGATGTGATCAAAGTGCCTTCGTCTTCGCCCATGATAACGCGTTTCAACGCACCAGGCTTATTCATATTGAATACACTTAGTGGCATATTGTGGTCACGCGCCAATGTGAAAGCAGCTAAGTCCATCACTTTAAGTTCTTTGTCGATAATTTCATCATGCGTTAACTGACTGTACAATGTTGCCTCTGGGTTTTTAACCGGGTCATCACTGTATACACCATCAACTTTAGTTGCTTTGATCACGGTGTCCGCTTCAATTTCGATACCGCGTAAACATGCCGCAGAATCAGTCGTAAAGAACGGGTTACCAGTACCTGCAGAAAAGATAACAACACGGCCTGATTTTAACAAGCTGATTGCCTCTGCCCAGTTGTAAGCATCACACACACCATTTAGTGGAATAGCTGACATCAAACGTGCGTTTACAAACGCTCTATGTAGCGCGTCACGCATTGCTAAACCATTCATTACCGTTGCTAGCATGCCCATGTGATCACCCACTACACGGTTCATACCCGCTTCAGCTAAAGAGCCGCCGCGTAAGAAGTTACCGCCGCCGATCACCAAACCCACTTCTACGTCGAGTTCTACAAGTTCTTTGATTTCTTGCGCCATACGATCCAATACTTTTGGATCGATACCAAAGCCTTCATCTCCCATTAAAGCTTCACCGCTTAATTTAAGAAGAACGCGTCTAAAAACAGGTTTTCGATTGATAGTCATAATTTCCGGGCCAAGTTAAAATTGAGACAAAAAATAACCGCGCTTATGATAGACATAAATGCGCGGTTATTTTAGAGAATTTTCTGCATTGACGCAAAAGCAAATCACTACTTTTATGTCAATAAGATTATTCTATTGCGATTATTCGCCTTTTGCAGCAGCAATCTGTGCAGCAACTTCAGCAGCGAAGTCTTCTTCTTTCTTCTCGATACCTTCACCAACTTCTAGGCGAATGAATGAAGAAACAGTAGCGCCTTTCTCTTTAAGGTACTCACCAACAGACTTCTTAGGCTCCATGATGAAAGCTTGACCAGTAAGAGAGATCTCACCAGTGAACTTCTTCATACGGCCAATAACCATTTTTTCTGCGATTTCAGCAGGCTTGCCTTCGTTCATAGCGATTTCAACTTGAACCGCTTTTTCTTTTTCAACAACGTCAGCAGGTACGTCTTCTGGCTTTAGGAAGTCAGGCTTAGAAGCAGCAACGTGCATTGCAACGTGCTTAAGTGTTTCTTCGTCAGCATCACCAGTTACAACAACACCGATACGGTCGCCGTGACGGTATGCAGAAAGCTTGTCGCCATCGATGTACTCAACGCGACGTACGTTGATGTTTTCACCGATCTTAGCAACTAGAGCAACACGAGTCTCTTCAAACTTAGCTTGAAGGTCAGCAATTGATGCTTTAGTAGCTACAGCGTCGTCAAGAACAGTGTTAGCAAAACCTAGGAAGTTTTCGTCTTTTGCAACGAAGTCAGTTTGACAGTTAACTTCAAGAAGTGCAGCAAAACCTTCACCTTGCTTGATAAGGATTGTACCTTCTGCAGCGATGTTACCCGCTTTCTTAGCAGCTTTCGCAGCACCACTCTTACGCATGTTCTCGATCGCTAGATCGATGTCACCGTTAGTTTCAGTTAGTGCTTTTTTACAATCCATCATGCCAGCGCCAGTGCGCTCGCGAAGTTCTTTAACTAGGGCAGCAGTTACAGCCATTAGAATATCCTCAATTCTGAATTCGGTTTTTTAGGTAAGCGAATTTCCGCTTGTAAAGAATATCAAGTCTTCACCATTAAATTGATGAAGACTTGATGACAGCTAATTACTCAGCTTCTACGAAATCGTCGTTTTCTGCTTGAGCAACGATGTTGCTTTCACGACCTTCTGTGATAGCAGTTGCAACAGCGTTAGTGTAAAGCTGGATTGCACGGATCGCATCGTCGTTACCTGGGATGATGAAGTCAACACCGTCTGGGTTTGAGTTAGTATCAACAACTGATACTACTGGAATACCTAGATTGTTAGCTTCACGGATAGCAATGTGCTCGTGGTCAGCATCAATTACGAAGATAGCGTCAGGTAGACCGCCCATATCTTTGATACCACCAAGGCTCTTCTCAAGCTTTTCCATTTCACGCGTCTTCATTAGCGCTTCTTTCTTTGTAAGCTTCTCGAAAGTACCGTCTTGGCTTTGAGTCTCAAGGTCTTTAAGACGCTTGATTGATTGACGAACTGTTTTCCAGTTAGTCAACATACCACCTAACCAACGGTGATTTACGTAGAACTGCTCACTTGAGATAGCTGCTTCTTTAACTGCTTCACCAGCTGCGCGCTTAGTACCTACGAAAAGGATTTTACCTTTGTTAGATGCAACGTTTGATAAAAACTTAAGTGCATCGTTGAAAAGTGGAACTGTCTTTTCTAGGTTGATGATATGAACGCGGTTACGAGCACCGAAGATGAACGGCTTCATCTTAGGGTTCCAGTAACGAGCCTGGTGACCAAAGTGAACACCAGCTTGAAGCATATCGCGCATTGAAACGTTTGCCATTTGTATTTTCCTCTATTTAATTAGGGTTAGGCCTCCACATATCCCATATCACCAACATGCTAATTACGTATCTTTGACCGATACAAACATGCACCCAAGTGTATGTGTCGATATGTGTGTGTGTTAAAATTTAAATTTGCTTGCCTTAAGTACAAACAACCTCAACATCTGTTAGAGAAGATTTATTTGTAAAAAGACGGCGCGCTTTATACCATATAAATTAAATTAACTCAATGACGAGAGCAAAATTTGCTCGTTATTGCTACTAGAAATTATGACTTGGAGTCTCAATGAGTGCAGTGATTAAAACCCCTGATGAAATCGAAAAAATGCGTGTTGCCGGTAGGTTAGCGGCTGAAGTATTAGAAATGATTGAACCTTATGTGAAGCCTGGGGTTACCACAGACGAATTAAATACAATTTGTCATGATTACATTGTGGATGTACAAGGTTGCATCCCAGCACCATTAAATTATCACGGTTTTCCAAAGTCAATTTGTACCTCAGTTAACCACGTAATCTGCCATGGTATCCCTAACGAGAAACCACTCAAAGAAGGCGATATCGTCAACATCGATGTCACGGTCATCAAAGATGGTTACCACGGCGATACCTCAAAAATGTTCTACGTAGGTCAGCCGAGCATCCAAGGCAAACGCTTGAGCGAAATTACGCAAGAATCATTGTACTTGGCAATAAAAATGGTTAAACCAGGTGTTAAGTTAGGTGACATTGGCGCCGCGATTCAAAAATTTGCGGAGGGCTTCAATTACTCGATCGTTCGTGAATACTGTGGCCACGGGATTGGTGCTGAATTCCATGAAGAGCCACAAGTCATGCACTACGGTAAACCTGGTACAGGCGAAGTCTTAAAAGCTGGTATGTGTTTAACCATCGAGCCAATGGTGAACGCGGGCAAACGCCAGTGTAAACTGCTAAAAGATAACTGGACTGTTGTCACTAAAGACCGTAGTCTATCAGCTCAGTGGGAGCATACGTTACTCGTAACTGACAATGGCGTCGAAATACTCACTCATCGTAAAGATGACACCATCGAAAAAGTCATTGAGCACGCATAATTGCAACTATGATGTGCTTGCTTTTCAGATAGTAAGTAACATGTCGACCACCCAGACCGCTGTGGGTTCCCCGCTGCGGACAACGTTGCAAATATTTTCAAAGCACAGGCCGTAAAACACGGCCTGATATGCTTGCAGCGACAAAAAATACTTAACGATAATAAGCACCCAAGGATATCCCGTGGCGTTACCGAACAAAGTAAAATTGTTGCTAGAAGAAGCCGAGCAACTTTGTGATTACAAGGGTTGTATGAGCTATTTTTACAAATGGCTGAACAACCAATTCTCCAAACAACCCGTAAGACTGCTCATCAATGCCCGCTCAGATTTCATTGATACCCTGCTTCAAAAACTGTTCGTTCAAACCGGCTTGTCAGATTTTGAGCAATTGGCCTTAATTGGTATTGGTGGCTATGGCAGAGGCGAGTTACACCCCTTTTCTGACGTCGATTTTTTGTTGCTGACGGATGGCGAACCCAACGATGAATTAAGGCAAAGACTAGAGGTATTTGTCACACTGTTGTGGGACTTAAATCTCGATATAGGCCATAGTGTCCGTACTCATGAACAAGTACTAGAGCAAAAGCGCCAAGATGTTCACTTTACAACGAGCTTGCTTGAAAGCCGTTTAATCTGTGGCAATCTAGTCGAATTTGAACGCCTTAAAAGTCATATCGTCAAAACCCCAATCTGGCGCTCCGATGACTTTTTTATTGCCAAAGTGAATGAACAACGAGTTAGGCGTAAAAAATGCCATGGTACGGCTTACAACTTAGAACCCAATATTAAAGAAAATCCAGGTGGCTTACGCGACTTGCAAACGATTTTTTGGGTTGCCAAAAAGCATTTTCACGCCGAAACCCTCGAAGAGCTTATTGGTCATGGCTACTTAACCCATGAGGAATATCAAGAACTCATGGAGTGCCTCGAGAACTTGTGGAATATTCGTTTCGCATTGCACCTCGCCGCTGGCCGTCCGGAAAACCGTCTGCTTTTTGACTATCAACCGCATGCCGCAGAGTTATTAGGGTTTGGGTCAGAAGGTAAGCCTTCTGTTGAGCGCATGATGAAACGCCTGTTTCGTATCATGAGCCGTGTGCGAGAAATGAACCAAATGCTCTTAGCCTATTTTGAGCAAAGTATTTTACCTGACCAAGATGCCCTGACTGTGGTGCCTCTAGATACGCATTTTGAGCGCATTGGTCATAAAATCCGCGTGAAAAACCCTTCTGCGTTTTTCTTGCGCGAGAACTTATTAGTGTTGTTTGAGCACATCGCTGATAATCCAGATATTACAGACATTGATCCCAATACTATACGCTCAGTAAGGCAGGTACGGCGCCGTTTATTGGGGGATCTACAAGATTATGCAGCATGTCGAGACGCATTTATGCGTTTGCTGAAACACCCCAATGGCATGGGTAGAGCGTTCACGCTCATGCATAAACACGGCTTAATTGCTGCCTACTTACCCCAGTGGCGTAGTATTTTCGGGCAAATGCAATTTGACTTATTTCATGCTTATACCGTGGATGAGCACACCCATAAGTTGATTAATAACATCCATAAATATCGCGATAAACAGTACAATAAAGAATTCCCGATTTGTTCTGAAATCATGACGCGTATGGATAAACCTGAGCTACTATATTTAGCAGGTATCTTCCATGATATTGCCAAAGGGCGAGGTGGCGACCACTCAGAGCTCGGTGCTGTCGATGCCACTGCGTTTGCGAGTATGCATAAACTGACACCTTCTGACGGTAAACTGGTTGCGTGGTTAGTTGAGCATCACCTGTTAATGTCGGTAACCGCACAGCGCAAAGATATCAACGATCCTGACGTGATAAATGAGTTTGCTTCTAAAGTAAAAAATGAGCGCCAATTGGATTACTTATACTGTCTAACCGTTGCTGACATTCGTGCAACAAATGACAATCTGTGGAACGATTGGAAAAATACCTTGCTCAGAGAGCTCTACTTGCATGCCCAGCGTGCGCTAAGACTCGGTTTGGAAAACCCGATGGATATGCGAGATCAGATCCGGGATAAAAAAGCCCAAGCTATTCAACGACTTTTAGATGCCGGATACGAAGAAGATCGCATCACGCTGCTTTGGTCACGGTTCAAAGCAAACTATTTTACTGGGTTCAGTGAGCAGCAAATCTCTTGGCACAGTGAGTTCTTACTATCTAGGAATGACCAAAGCTGCTCAGGGGTTGCAGTATCGGAAAAGCCGATGCATGGGGGTACTCAAGTCTTTGTCTACGCACCTTACGAAGCCAGCTTATTTGCTAAGTTAGTGTCAGTGATCGGCACTAAAAAAGCACAAATTCAACATGCCCAAGTAATGACAACTAAAGATGGATATGTGGTTTTTAGTTTTGTCATATTAGAAGTGAATGGCGATGCAATCAGTGGCAGTAGAGCCAAAAATATTCGCCGAGGCTTAGAAAGTATACTGGCCGATCCAAAGAAGAAAATACGACTGAAAAAGAATCGCTCACATCGGTTTAAAGATTTTAATATCAAACCTAAAGTCATTTTGCGCCCACATGCTCGGGAAGACCGCAATTTACTCGAGATACAAGCCGTTGACATTCAGGGTTTATTAACCAAAATTGCGGAAGTATTACAGCTTAAAAACTTACATATTCATGCCGCAAGGATCACTACGGTAGGTGAACGAGCAGAAGATTTCTTTGTCGTTTCAAATGAACAATATCAAGCATTGAGTGAAGATGAAAAGAGTGATCTGCATCTCTCTCTTATGAAAAAATTAAACGCCGAATCTGAATAACGAGGATACTATGTCGGATTTAAAAAGTATTATTGAACAAGCATGGGATAACCGTGACAACATCACACCTTCAAGCGTTGCCCCTGAAATTAAAAAAGCGATTATCGACTCTTTAGCGCTTTTAGATTCTGGTGCTGCACGTGTTGCTGAAAAAATCAGTGGAGAGTGGGTTGTTCACCAATGGCTAAAAAAAGCGGTATTGTTATCGTTTAGAATCCGTGACAACCAGCCAATGAGCGATGGCGTAAACCAGTTTTACGACAAAGTGCCACTGAAATTCAGTGACTATACGCCAGAGCAATTTCAACAAGGTGGTATGCGCGTTGTTCCTAATGCGGTAGCACGCCAAGGCAGCTTTGTAGGTAAAAATGTTGTACTCATGCCGTCATATGTCAATATTGGTGCTTACGTTGACGAAGGCACCATGGTTGATACTTGGGCGACGGTTGGCTCATGTGCACAGATTGGGAAAAACGTCCACCTATCTGGTGGTGTAGGCATCGGTGGTGTATTAGAACCATTACAAGCAAATCCTACTATCATTGAAGATAACTGCTTTATCGGTGCTCGCTCTGAGATCGTTGAAGGCGTTATCGTTGAAGAAGGTGCGGTCATTTCAATGGGCGTATACATTTCTCAAAGTACACGTATTTACGATAGAGAAACGGGTGAAATCCACTACGGTCGTGTGCCTGCTGGTTCAGTTGTTGTGCCAGGCTCCCTACCAAGCAAAGATGGAACGCATAGTTTATATGCCGCAATCATTGTTAAAAAGGTCGACAAGCAAACTCGCGAAAAAGTAGGTGTCAACGCCCTGCTTCGCTCTGTTCAGGACTAAATTCTGTTCTTTTACCGTACACCGCACTTCGGTGTACGGTTTTTATCTTCTTACTGACTTTTCAGTCCCAATTATGCTACACATATGGCAGAGATTAAAAGGACTGAAGTGATGAACAAAATAATAAACACACAACTTCTGCTTTACGCCCTAAGCTTTTTGCTTTTAGGTTGTACCCACACGACCACAGTGCATGTTTTTGGTAAGTATTTACCCAACGAAGATCTTAGCAAATTACAATCGGCCTTAGATGAGCAGGGTTTTGAGGTTGAGATAAACAGCCTTGATTTTCCCACCAGCATCTCTCAAAACACGATTCTTCACTCATTAATGCTCAGAGACGCCTCAGCAGTAGAGTCCGTAAAAGCAATTGCCATAGAGCATGGCTTCAACATCGCGGATATACAAGGTCTCAAAGAGGGAAATCACTGGTATACCAAAGATGCCATTGCCATATACCCCTTTCCACAAGATAGCGAGCACAGCCCACTCTTAAAGCAAGATTTGGCTCGCCGATTTAAAACCGCAAACTGTGATCTCTCATTTGACCTTAAGCTTTCTGCCAATGGTGCTTATGAAATTTCGGGCAGTCCAGTTTCAGACGAGAATAAAGGACTTCTAAACGGTACTTGGCACTATGTTCAGTATCCATATTTAGAGCTACGCCCTTACAAAGGGATCAGTTGGAGCCGTTACTTCGAAATCCATCAAGTTGTAAAACAAGATAAAGTGAGCCAGATTGAAGTGATACAGCTGCGCCCTGTTGAACAGCACCATATCACTCAGGCCTGTTTTTATGAGTATGGGGTTAGGATGTAAAGAGAACACTCTCTGTATTGTGCAAAGTTTTATCACCCTCAAACTAAAAAGGTGAGCGTGTGCTCACCTTTTTTCGCCTGAATACATAAATCCGAGACTACAAGCCTCTGTTCATCTCTTCAAACTTTTGCTCAATTGAGTTTGAAGGTGGCGCTGTAATCAAACTCGCAACTACGATTGCAATTGAAGCAACGACAAAACCAGGTACGATTTCATAAATAAAGGCGCTGGGTGCTTGCCCTGCGATCGTAAACGGCGCATATATCCACAATAAGACGGTCACAGTGCCAGCAATCATGCCTGCGAGTGCCCCTGCAAAGTTCATGCGGCTCCAAAACAAGCTAAATAGTACCAACGGGCCAAATGCAGCACCAAAGCCTGCCCACGCGTTACTCACGAGACTTAAAATAGTGCTATTCCGATCGTGCGCTAGATAGATAGCTAAAACCGACACAGCTGCAACACTGATTCGACCGACCATAACCAGCTCTTTTTCGGATGCTGTTGGTTTGATAAACACCTTGTAAACATCTTCAGTCAATGAACTTGAACTTACTAGTAGCTGAGATGAAATGGTACTCATGATGGCCGCAAGGATAGCTGCCAGTAAAAACCCAGCAATCAGTGGATGGAACAATAGCTCAGACAACACCAAGAATATTGTTTCTGCATCTTTTATCTGTAGGTTATTTTCATGGGCGTAAGCTGCACCAAATAAACCAGTTGTAATTGCCCCCATGGTTGCAACCACCATCCAGCTCATCCCAATATTACGTGCCGTTGGCATATCTTTGACGCTGCGCACTGACATAAACCTCACAATGATATGTGGTTGGCCAAAGTAGCCTAATCCCCATGACATTGCCGATATAATGCCAATCACACCACCTGCGCCAATCCAAGTTAACATCTGAGGGTTTATCTCTCTGAGCGTACCTAATAAAGGTTGTTCCAATAAATTGAAGGTCACAAGTGGCACCAATACCAACGCGATAAACATGATACACCCCTGTACAAAGTCAGTCAGGCTCACCGCTAAAAAGCCGCCAAATAAGGTGTAAAGTACCACGACCCCAGTCGTTACATATAACCCCGTTTCGTAGCTCAAGCCAAATGAGTTTTCGAATAACTTGCCACCAGCCACAACACCAGAAGAGGTATACAAAGTGAAAAACACAATAATAACAACAGCGGATACGATGCGTAACGCATTACTATTATCTTCAAACCGATTGGCGAAGTAGTCTGGAATCGTAATCGCATCATTGGCGATTTCAGTGTAAACACGTAGCCTAGGCGCAACGAGTAGATAATTTAAGAATGCACCAATCACCAAACCGATTGCTATCCAAGTACTGCTAAAACCAGTAACGAACATGGCTCCAGGCAGGCCCATTAGGATCCAACCACTCATATCTGATGCACCTGCAGATAATGCTGCGACACTAGGTGGCAGGTTTCGCCCACCTAGCATATAGCCCGATACATCATTGGTAGATTTACGATAGGCATAAAGGCCAATCGCCAGCATTACAATAAAATACAACGCCAACGATATCATTGTGCCAATTTCCAAAATGACCTCCGATAAATAGAGCTTCTCTCCGAATAACAGTCTATCAATTTGTACAGACTGGTATTGGAACAAAAGCCAAACACAAAGGGCCACTATATCATGGCTCTATTCAGTGCCCAAGCCACTCAGTATAAATTGCTGTTATTGCACATTTAACATTCTGAAATATTACCCTTTAGTACGAAAATACTAAATAACTGTAAATTTATTAATGAAATATGCTTTAGATTACCTTATATTTGAACCATAAGAAGTAACATTTTGGGTGTCTCGTTCATGTATTTTTATGCCGCAAGGCAACCTATTTTAAATATAAATAAAGATGTTGTTGGCTATGAGCTGCTTTTTCGTGATGGGGTAGACAATGTCTTTCCTAACGTTGACGATGTAGAGGCGACCTCTAAATTAATCGAAGGCAGTCAATTTAATTTTGGTCTAGAAGATCTTACCGACGGCAAACCTGCTTATATCAATTTTACGCTCGAAACAATCTTAAAAGGCTACCCCACCATGATGGGTAGAGATCAGCTCATAGTAGAAATACTAGAGACAGTCCAACCTGGGAAGCGTTTGTTAGCTGCTGTTCAAGAATTAAAAGAAAAGGGCTATAAGCTGGTTTTAGATGATTACAAACATCAGAAAGTTTGGCGTCACTTTTACCCCTATATAGACCAAATTAAAGTGGATATGCTTGTTACAAGCGTAGAGGAAATTCACGAAATCAAAGAAGCGATTGTGCCTCATCCACAAATAGAACTTGTTGCAGAAAAAGTTGAAACTTATGAGCAATATCAGTTGGCATTAGAGCTCGGGTTTACCCTATTTCAAGGGTTCTTTTTCGCGAAGCCTGAAATGGTACAAACAAAAGCATTGCCACCTTCAGAAATGGCACTAGCCGAACTCCTTTACGAGACATCGAGTGTCGATGTAGACCTCAAGCGCATTACTCAAGTGTTCGAAAGAGACGTCAATTTGAGTTACAAGCTACTACGTTACTCTAATTCAGCAGCTTTTAAACGCAGAGCTGAAATCTCAACGATTAAACAGGCGCTTGTTGTACTTGGTAATCAAGAGCTTAAAAAGTTTTTGTCATTACTTTTTGCATCGCAAGTGGCGTCAGAAAAGCCAATGGAACTGATCCGTTTGTCACTAACGAGAGCGCGCTTCAATGAACTGCTTGCGATAAAGCATAAAAAACTGCCTGATATCGGTATGGCGTTTTTGACTGGGATGATGTCTTTGATGGACGCCATCTTAGATGAAACCATGGACAGTGTCATGCAGAAGCTCCCCTTAACCATAGACATCAAAGACGCCTTACTGCAAGGTGAAGGGTTGTTGGCCGAATATCTCGCCTTGGTCATGGCATATGAACAAGCGAAGTGGGAAGAGGCATCTGTGCTGACTGACAAATTAGGATTAGCCGCTGAAGAGTTGCCAGAATTGTATCGAGAAGCATTGCAATGGTGCGACCAACAAATTGAAGTCATGGCTATTTAAACTCTGGCTTTGGTCTTTTGTGGTACCTAATCAGGATAGGTACCATATATCCTCCACAAACTTGAGCTACATCAATTAGATAGTAGGTAGTACCTAAGGTGCGACATTATGTCACATCCCAACTCCGACGCCGCTCAGTAAAATATCCTCATCAAATATTCAATTACTTATCAGTACACAGCTACTTATGTCTGTCTGTGTTATCAAGATTAACCTCGAGGATACAAATGAACAAACGCCTGATCTATATCGCTGTCGCAGCATCATGTTCTTGGCATAGCTACGCGCAAACGGAACAAACGCTGGAGCATATTGAAGTGATTGCGCCAATGCACAGCCCACTCGATATTAAAATGGACCCCAAAGCAACAAGACAACCATTGCCAGCACAAGATGGGGCAGATTTACTTTCTAGTATCGCGGGCTTTTCGCTTGTCAAAAAAGGCGGTGCTAGCAGCGACCCTGTCTTTCGAGGCATGGCTGGATCACGCGTAAATATCATAACAGATGGTGGTATTGCGTTAGGCGGCTGCGGCGGCCGCATGGATCCACCAACAGCATATATTACACCACAGACATACGATACCCTAACGGTGATTAAGGGTCCTCAAACAGTCCTTTATGGGCCAGGCAATAGCGCCGCAACGGTTGTATTTGAACGTGAATCAGAGCGGTTACTTGAATCTGGTGTTATGGGGTTTGTGAATACCACAGTTGGGGAATTTGGCAAGGCTATTTTAAATTCAGACATCAAAGCAGGAACCCAAGACTACTTCGCTCGCGTTGCTGCTAGTTACAGTGAAGCGAATGACTATCAAGACGGTAACGGAACAAGTATTCACTCTGCTTATGAAAAATGGAATATCGATACTCAGTTCGCCTACACCCCCGACGACAATAGCCTTTACAGTCTCAGCCTAGGTCGCGGCGATGGCGATGTGGCCTATGCTGATAGAATGATGGACGGCAGCTTATTTGACCGAACACAAATTGCCTTACAGTTTGAAAAGTCAGAGCTATCGGGTTTTGTAAAAAGTATTGAAGCAAATATGTACTTTAATGAAATAGACCACATAATGGACAACCATAGTTTGCGTCAATTTATGCCGAATATGATGATGAAAGCCCCCACCTCTTCTAACCCGGATAGAAAAACGTGGGGGACAAAGCTACTATTAAACTCTGAACTCACAAAGCAAATTAATCTCGCTTATGGACTTGACCATCAGCAAAATACACATCGCCTTAGGGTCAGCCGAGATCACAATACGACACCAGTAGAGACCTTACCGCGCTCAGAAACTGCAGAGTTCATACAAACCGGTTTGTTCGCTGAGATTGAGTACAGTTTGAGCTCAAATCGTCAATGGGTGAGTGGATTGAGAATTGATGAATGGGAGGCCACAGACCGCAGGCAGACGCGTTCAGTCATGATGCAAGTTGTTCCGAATCCAACTGCCGACCTGACACGTGATGACACGCTCATCAGCGGCTTTACGCGCTATCAAGCACAATCAAGCAACGATAGTTACTATATCGGTATTGGTCGTACAGAACGTTTCCCTGACTATTGGGAACTGATGGGAGGTGGCCGCGGTGCGGGAGACAGCTCGAGTGCGTTCTTAGTCGACCATGAAACCACGAATCAATTAGACATCGGCTGGCTTGGCCAATCCAAAGCCTTTAAGCACTCTATTTCTGTATTCTTTAATCGTATCGACAATTATTTACTGACAGATAACCTGTATCAAAAAATGGATATGGCGAGTAAAGTCACTCGCAATATCGACGCGCAAACATATGGCTTTGAGGCTGAAAGCCGCTATCAAGTCAACAAAAACCTATCAGCGACTGCAAGTATCAACTATGTACGTGGAGAAAATCGCACGGATGATATCGCGCTCGCTCAGCAACCACCTCTGCAAGTTAGACTGGCTGTAAGCTACAACACTGACAAATGGCAATTTGGTACATTATGGCGCGTTGTGCAAAAGCAACATCGAGTCGCGATTGGCCAAGGAAACATTGCAGGTCAAGACGTGTCGCCGAGTCATGGGTTTGGTACATTGGCATTAAACACATCATATCAGCACTCTTCAGATCTGGTCTTTGCACTCGGTATAGATAATATATTTGATAAAGCATATGCCGAACATTTAAGTCGCTCTGGCGCGATGGTAAGTGGATACCCACAAACAGCAAAAGTGAATGAAGCCGGACGTACTATCTGGCTCAATATGAACTGGCAGTTCTAAACCGAAAAAAGCCAGCATTCGCTGGCTTTTCAAATTTCTATCTCGTGGCTTTTATAGATTTTCTAAGAAGTCATCATCAAAATCTTCCGGCTCTTCTTCCATCGGCGGATTGCCATCATAAACCTCATACAATTGCCTCTGGAAGTAGATATCTTTGAGGAATATATATGGATCTAGAGACTCATTGAGTAACTTCTCTTGCGACATCAATGACGCTCTCGCCTCAACCGCTCTTAGTGCGAATACAATCAGGGTTTGTGGTGTCGACAACGCGATTTTTGGAATCACTACGTTATCCACAATATCACCGGTAGTGTTTCGCACCGTTGAAGGCCCCATACCAGGTATCATCAAGTAGGCGCCATCTCCAACTCCCCACACACCGAGTGTTTGCCCGAAATCTTCGTCTTTATGGTCTAAGCCAATTTCTTTCGCCACATCAAAAAGGCCTAAGATCCCAACCGTAGAGTTAATTAAAAATCGAGCAACATTAACGCCTGCGTCACCCGGCTTCCCTTGCAATGCTGCATTGATAGCATCCGTAGGCGCAGCAATATTTGTCGTAAAGTTGACAATACTACTACGAACCGGTGCGGGTGTAATGGCCACATAACCTTTCGCTGCTGGACGCAAAATATAAGCATCTAACACATCCATATTAAAATCATAGATGGGTCTGTTCATCGATTGCAAAGGGTCACGCGGATCTTGCTTTTCCTCTGGGACCTGAGCACATCCCACGAGTATTAGCGCAAGCGCTGCGCCAACAATTTTTTTATACATTTAGCTTCCTGTGCTGGTTATAACACGACTTATAGTTACATCGACCTGTTGCGTACCTTCACGTAAAACGATCACCTCAGAGTTACCTTCAAGTTCTCCCCCCTGAAGACTCACGGAATCATCCACTGAAATACGCGCAGTTATCACCACTTCATTAAAGTTCGATAACTTCAGATCTGGCATCATCGCCATACTATCATTCAAATTGACCAGTAAAGGCAAGTTAAAAACTGTAAGTTTTTTTACTGCAAGCGGCATTTTTGGTCCATTTGCTGCTTTTGCGAACACAAAGAGTGTTGCCCTGCTCGGAATTTGTTCGGCTAAAGATGGCGCAATATTAACATTGACCGCAAGCTCAGGTCCTGAATAAGGCGGGCTCAGTTGGGCACTTTTAGTCTCTAGCTTTGCCTCAATATCCGCAATGCGCTGGGCAACCATGCTATAACGCGGATCATTTTGAGTCATGGTTGAGAGTAATACCTCAAACGCTGTTTTCGCTTCCAACCAATCTTCTCGTTCATATGCAATCAGTGCGAGCAAAGAAATTGCATCAATATTCTGTGGATCTTGCCTCAATACACGTGACAGCATCTGAGCGGCCCGATTTACGCTGGCTTCTGTGCCTTCAATCAATAATGCCTGACTATAATTTACCAACACATTGTGATTGTCAGGCTGCATGATTAGGGCCTTATCAAACGCTTGCATCGCCATTTCGTAGTCATTGAGCGACATGGCAACACGACCAAGCAACATCCACGCGACTGCATCATCACCACTATTTGCAAGCTTGGTCCGCAAGCCTAGTGCAAACGCCTGCAATTCGTTTGCACTGAGCGGTTCACCAGTTTGGAGCACAGCACGTTGACCGTATTCAGGTAATTTCTCAAATGCCTTATGCCAATTTGCAATTTGTTGATGGCTGCCAGTGAAGTAGTAAAATACGCCACTGACAACAAGGGTAAACGCCACACCAGTCGCTGCAAGCACAAAGTTATTACCACGCGTATCCAATGTACGCTCAGGAGATAACTCATTTAATAAGCGTCTTTTCATTTCAATGACGGACTCATCAAAGTCATTGCATTCTATGCGTTGGTTATCGAGCTCAACTTGCAACTCTTCCAGTCGTTGATTAAAAATATCAATACGCTCGGCATTAGCATCATGGTCAACTGAAACTAATTTTTCTTTACGCATAAAAGGCGCAACGACGAATAAGCAGCTGAGGACAGCCAATAATGCAAACACCCCCCACATTTGTGACAGCTCATTCATGAATGACGCTCCTTACGCTGATACTGCTTGATAAGTTGCCCAAGCAACTTTTCATCTTCTTCGCTCCAATGCTGCTTTTTAGCGGCTTTTTTCTGGCGAAAAACGATAAAACCAAAACCCAGTACGACAATGATAACAGGCAGCACCCACAAAATAATTGTGGCGGGCGTAACTGGCGGTTGATAATGAACAAAGTAACCATAACGGTCGATCATGTAATCAATGACTTCTTGCTTTGAGTTGCCTTCATGTACTAACGCCAAAACCTTGTCACGGAGATCTTTAGCAACCACGGCATCTGAGTCTGCAATATTCTGGTTTTGGCATTTGGGGCAACGAAGTTCTAAAGTGAGTTCTCGAAATGTTTGCTCTTGTTCAACACTTTTAAATTGATATTTGTCCTCAGCAGCTTCAACCAAACTAATGCTGCAAAGTAACACCACCACAAGCACGATCACACTTCTAATTTTCATCACGTAGCTCCTCAAGGGCTGGTAAAAACTTACTGCGCCAAACTCTCTGATTAATATCTCCTGTATGGTGCAGTAAAATAGTGCCAGACTTATCAACTAAAAAAGTTTCAGGTGCACCTGAGACACCTAAATCTAAAGCCAAGCTACGCTCTAAATCTAGGATATTAAATTGATATGGGTTACCCGCTCGACTTAACATCGTATCTACTTCTTCACGCAACGCGTGAATATTAAACTGATCGCCAAAGTCAGCATCGTAAGCCTGCTCATAATACAGGCCCACAATCTTAATGCCCTGCTCCCTTAACTTGGTCAAATACCCCAGTTCAGCGATACATGTGGGACACCAAGTCCCCCAGACATTCATTAAATATACTTCGCCCAATAAATCTTTTTCTGTCCAACGTTTTTGCTCATTCATCAGATCAGGTAAGTTAAAACTTGGCATAGCTTGCCCAAGTCGACCAGTCTGCAGTTCTCTTGGGTTGCCAAATAATCCTTGGTACAAGAACACACACAAAAACACGAAAATTAGAAAGGGCAAAAAGCCTAATATCTTGCGATTCATTTGTTATCCTTTTATCCCTTTTTCTGCACGGCGACGATAGCGTTTATCGCCTAGTACAATGAATCCAGCCAAAGCAATGAGTAACCCACCCAGCCACATCCATCGTACATACGGCTTATGATAAATTCGCAACGACCATGCGCCTTGGCTTAATTGTTCACCTAAGGCGAGGTATAAGTCTCTAAAAAAGCCGTCATCAATGGCTGCTTCCGTCATAAATTGCATGCCAATATCATACAGGCGCTTTTCTGCATAGAGCTCAGTGACAAACTCGTCTTCTTTCAATACCGTAACCACACCAGCATGACCACTGTAGTTCGGTCCACGAACTTCTTTCACTCCCTCAAAGCGATACTGGTACTCGTTTAACATTGCAATATCGCCCGGCTTCATCGCCACGGCACGCTCTACTGAATAGGCAGAAGTAAGGGTCACACTGGCAATCACAAACGCAAGGCCAACATGACCCAGCATCATTGCCCAGTAGCTCAGTCCGATGCGCCTAACCCCTTCGGTTACCGATTTTTGACTCGTTACTTTTTGTAGCAGATCAGAAGCAGTTGCAAACACAATCCACACGGCTAAAGCGGTCGCCATAAATGTGAGTGGTGTTACTTTTTCATAGCTTGAAAACAGCCAGGCCGCTGTTGTTACAATGCTCAGTGCAACAATCACGCCCCACTTTTTAACCAATCCTGTCAGTTTGTTTTGCTTCCATCGCAACATTGGTGCCAAGCCAAGTAAAATAGCAAAAGGCACAATTAGAATGGCAAACATCTGATTGAAAAAAGGCACCCCTATCGAAATAGATCCCAACCCGAGCTCCTTATGGATCATGGGCAACAACGTCCCCAACAGTACGATGAGAGTGGCAACAACTAGAAAGATATTATTCAACCAAAGTCCGACTTCTCGTGAGACAAATCGATACCGTCCTTCACTGTGGACTTGCGCTACACGTGTTGCGTACAGTGCCAAACTACCACCAACGACAACGGCAAGGAATGACAAAATATAAAGACCTCTATCGGGATCAGTTGCAAACGCATGCACCGACACAATAATGCCCGACCTGACGATAAACGTACCAAGTAAACATAAACTAAATGCTGCGATTGCCAGCAGCACAGTCCATGATTTAAACACCCCCCGCTTCTCCGTCGCGGCGAGTGAATGTAACAATGCTGTGGCAACTAGCCAAGGCATTAAGGATGCATTTTCAACGGGGTCCCAGAACCACCAGCCACCCCAGCCAAGCTCTGCGTATGCCCACCAACTGCCAATAGTGATACCTAAAGTCAGAAATGCCCATGCAGCCATCGTCCATGGGCGAGACCACTTAGCCCATGTGTTATCTAATTTACCAGTTAGTAGTGCTGCAATGGCGAAAGAAAACGACACCGATAGGCCGACATAGCCCATGTACAGTAATGGTGGGTGAATGATCATACCGGGATCTTGAAGTAACGGATTCAGATCTCGGCCCTCTACAGGAAAATAAGGCAATAAACGCTCAAATGGACTAGACATCCAAAGCGTGTAAAGCATAAAACCAACACCCAAAAACCCTAATACACCCAATACACGTGCACGCAATACCCAAGGTAAGGACTTGGACATCATTGCCACTAAAGCCGTCCATCCTGATTGCATTACAAGCCACAGCAAAATTGCGCCTTCATGTCCACCCCAAGTAGAGGTGACTTTGTAATACCAGGGTAATGTACTGCTAGAGTGATGTGCTACATACGCAACAGTAAAATCATCAGTCAACGTAATGTATATGAGAACAGCAAATGCAAAGAATACCAGTAGGCATTGTCCAATGGCCAACGAGGGTGCCGCTCTCATTAGCCTTAGATTGCCCGTATATGCGCCCCACAATGGAAAAATACACAGCAGTAAGCTTAGTGCCATAGCTAAGACTAGGGCAAAATATCCTATTTCAGGGATCATACTAGTTCTCGCTATTTATGTTGTATTTGGGCTTTTCGTGTTTAATACCTTTTACAGCCTCGGCAACTTCTGAGGGCATGTATTCCTCATCGTGTTTAGCTAGTACTTCGAACGCTTCAATTACGTCAGACTCAATTAGTGTCCCTTGCGCAACAATACCCTGACCCTCACGAAATAGATCCGGCAGAATCCCTTTGTAACGCACGGTGACCAAAGGCCCGGTATCAATTAGCTTGAACTCAACATCAAGCGAACTTTCATCTCTGACAACTGAACCTGGTACCACCATTCCGCCAATACGGAGCTTTTGACCCAGCGTCGGCTTCTCTAACCCCGGACCCTTCCCATTAACCAATTCGCTGGGGGTATAGAATAAATTGATATTTTCTTGCAGGGCATAAAGCGTTAAGCCAACCGCAGAGCCAATGCCAAATATGACAGCAAGCACCGTAAACATACGCTTTTTTCTTCTCGGGTTCATGCCTGTGCCTCCGCTTCTTTTGCTTTTTTGATACGCTCTTCTCTAGACATCTGCATTTTAACTTGTTGTTTTAAACGCTTTCCTTCGTGTAGAGAAACAAATAGCAATCCTAAAATAATGGCTAAGCAACTCCCAAAAGAGAGCCAAACATAAAACCCATAACCACCCATGGCGATAAAGTCGCTAAATGATTCAAACTGCATAATCAACCCCGACTCACTAATTGACGCACCCAAGGACGGTGCTTATCTGCTTGCATAATTTCATTTTTTAGACGGATCAAAGACATCGCACCAACAAGCGCGGCAAAGCCCAATAAATTAATTAATAATGGCCACAGCATTGATGGGTCGATAGCTGACGTGTCAAACTTTGTAATGGTGGCGCCTTGATGTAAGGTATTCCACCACTCCACTGAGAAATGGATAATAGGTAGATTTACTACCCCCACGATGGCCAGTATACACGCAGCTCTTCCCCCTGCTTTTTTATCTTCAAAAGCGTGATACAAAGATAAAACACCTAAATACAGGAACAGAAGAATAAGTTCTGACGTCAATCTAGCATCCCATACCCACCATGCGCCCCACATAGGCTTCCCCCAAGCGGCGCCTGTGATAAGTGCAATCGCAGTCATCGCCGCGCCAACAGGCGCAATCGCAATCACGGCGAGCTCAGCGTTACGAAGTTGCCAAACCAGCGCGATAATTGCGGCCACAGCCATGGATGAATAGGCTCCCATAGAGAGAATAGCCGACGGGACATGAATAAAAATAATTCGATAACTGTCTTTTTGTTGATAATCGGCTGGCGCATACGCTAAGCCCCAAACCCATCCAACAACAATACACAGCACGGATACTACGGCAAAGTACGGAAGCAAGGTGTTACACAACTGGTAAGCACGCTCCGCTTTAGCATAAGGATGTAACCACTTCCACATTTTAACTTACACTCACTCTTAAAGCTGACGATATGGCAATTGGTGCTGCGACAAATGCGACGGCAAGCATAGCACCAAGGATTGCAAGCTGCCCGCTGTATGCTAGCGACATGCTGCTAGTATCAATCGCGGAAGTTGCAAAAATAAGTACAGGGATATATAGAGGCAACACAAGTAAACTCATTAATATACCTCCTTTTTGCAGGCCGACGGTTAGGCCTGCCCCAATGGCACCGATAAAACTCAATAACGGTGTTCCAATTAATAACGTAAGAACCGTAGCGCCCAGAGCCTGAGATTCCAAATTCATCAATAACGCAAACACAGGCGCCATTATGACCATTGGCAACCCAGCCACAGTCCAATGTGCGGCGACCTTGGCCAGCACGGCCAATGACAAGGGATACGGAGAGGCGATCAACTGTTCGAGCGACCCATCCATGTAATCATCACGAAAAATCTTGTCTAACCCTAACATAGTAGATAAAAGCGCTGCGACCCAAATAATACCCGGCGCCATCCGGGCTAGTAGAGCTGGCTCAGGGCCTATCGCAAGCGGAAAAAGTGTAATCACAATAAGAAAAAACAACAGGGGATTGACGATTTCAGCTCGTTGCCTAAATGCCAGCGTCACATCCTTTCGATAAACATTACAAAACAGAGTCCAATATGAATTACTCGCTCGCATCAATGTCGGTACTCCAAAACCAGTGTTTGTAATGAGTCAAATGAACTGGTGAGATCTTGGTGAGTTGTTAACAAAATAGAACCACCCCCATCTAAATGCGCTTGAAAGCGATTCTGCAACATAGCTACACCACGCTTATCGAGCGCCGTAAAAGGCTCATCCAATATCCACAGTTTGGCCTGATTGAGCCACAGCCTCACCAATGCTACCCTACGCTGCTGGCCTGCCGACAGCGTTCTAACAGGCACATCTTCTAACCCCACAAGGCCCAGCTTACCCAAACGGTGATAAATGTCATCACGATTACATTGATAACCGTGTACCCCTAGCCAGTGTTGCACATTTTCATATGCCGTTAATTGCAAATTAACGCCCGTTTTGTGCCCAATAAACAATAATGACTCGGCAAAGCTATCGTAGTCTTCTGTGATATTTTGATTATTAAACAGTACATTACCTTCATCAGGTCGTGCAAAGCCAGAGATAATTCTAAGTAGTGACGTTTTTCCTGCACCATTTGGGCCTTCTACTTGCATGATTTGACCAGGTAACAATGAAAAGTTAAGTGACTCGAACAAACAACGCTCTTGTTTGATACACGTTAAAGCCTTAATCTCTAGCAAAATTTGTTATTCTCGCGACCCTTATATGTGGGCGTAAGTCTATCATAGTGATATGGTAATACGAATAACACGTTGCAGACGATTACTGAAAATTTGATTTAGAATAATGAACAAGCAAACTATCCCTGTACAAAGTCAGGCTAATGTGTCAACAACAACGTTTTCTTCACAACATAGCAACAACCAAGCTATTTTGGAAGCTGACAAGACGTTTTTGGCGCGTAATATTGTGATTAAACCTGATTCAATTCAGATGGAAGTTGCGCTTGAGGGCCGCTGGCAACCCATACGCTTAAGCAGCCAAGCAAGCATAGAACAACCTTTGAAACTAGCAGAGGCGCAGCTAAAACTAGACGCCACGGGTACAGTCCTTACGCTGGCCACACCGGAGGCCAAATTAACACTCAATTCAGCGCAGTCATTACTCAGTTTATTAAGTTTGCTCAAAGGCTTTGGTGACCATAGTGCCTTGCAAACTGAAGCACAAATCAAACCTCAACCCAATACTCAAGTAACACTACCCAAACTGGGCATTAATATGCCGATACCCGCAGGCATTGGCAATTTATTAAAACAAGAGGAAAAACTCATCGCCAGCCTGAGTAATAAAGGGGACAAAATACAGATGCAGCTGTTTAATATGTTTGGCGACAAACTGCATCAAATGCCAATCGCCAAAAAAGCCATTGCGCAATTGGTTACGCACTTGAGTCAACAAACGACAAACTATGTACAACTATCCCAACAAAAAGGGGTGCTGAAGCTAGGGCGACATCAACATCATATAGCCCAACTACAATCAAATACACCAACTCAACTCAATCAACTACAACAACAAGCTTGGCACCCAGTAAAAATCAACGGCATGCCAGATGGCATTGAAGTCGCGATTGCAACAAAAACGACGACCATTCAGTTAACCACGTCAATCAAAAATATGCTGCCGAAGTTGGACACCCAACCTTTTCAGGCTCAGCTCGAGCAGGCGAGTAAGCATGCCTCAGAGCCCACCTTGAAATATAATAAACCGCTCTTTACTGTCTCTTTGGCAGACATTAAGCAAACTGTGAAAACCGCCCTACAAGCCATTGTTGATAAGCCATTCTTTAGTCGTATCGGTACACAAACAACGCAGAAAAACGCTTCAAAAAGCATGGTAAATGTGCCCGAATTAATACCTAACAAATCAAATTATCTACATCAACCGTTGATTTCTAAAAATGCAGTGCGACCGGCTATCGCCCCATTGATGACACTTGCACAGGGGATAAAACACAGTTTCACCCCAGAGCCAGGTACCATTAAAGCATCAAGTTCAATTGCCGCGCCTAGCGATAAGGCTCACAGCCCCATCAAAGCCTCACATTTAATGACGCAACCAGGTAAACCAGCGACAAGTGCTCAGGCAATAGTCCCTCAGGTGAAGGCGACGCCGGCTTCAACACACCTGTCCAGTTTAAATCACCCACACTCAAAACCGACGTTTGAAGCCCGCTTAGCACTATTGCAGCAGGTTATGGCTGCTGCATTACCAAAGGATATGAAGCCCTATGCTGCTGAGCAACTCAACTTAACAAAAAGCAAACTCGTCGATCAGTCGCTCCCAAAAAACGCACTCCCAGGACCCCTTAAAGAAATCACTTCACAAGATTCTGTGGAGGGTAAGCGCACAGCTGTGATTTCATTACCGTTAGCCCATATTCTCAGCAAGCCACTTCGCGCTGCGGCTTTGGTAGATAGAGCTTCAGAGCAATCACCAAGTGCAACTCTTCTTAGCGAGAAAATTGCCGATAAGCAGTCGTTTAAGAGCTCACAATCAGCGGATTTAACTCGCCTTGTTCATCAAGCTTTTTCGCGATTAATCGATGAAAACAAGTCTACCGCACAGGAAGTTAGCCAAGATTTATTTACTCGCTTGCCAAGTATCGCGTCACCACTGAATACCAGTGTCCCCGTGAGCAGTTTTACACAGGCTTTAGATAAACTGCTAGTAACCCTCCTAGGCACGCAGTTGACGGCACAATCAGATGCACAGCTGCCAAAAAACATCTCTCAAGAGCAGCGTGTCGCCAGTATGGTAGAAGCGATTTTTCCAGGAAATAAACTCCAACAACCAAAACAGTTTATTCAAGCAGTAAATTTGTCGGCCCAACAAAGTTTAATGGAAGATTTAAGCTTTATTCAGAACTCAATGAGTGCAACTAGTCAGGGACAAGCATTGGGACAAAAATTTGACAGCGACAGTCAACTTCTGATCAACTTATTTCTTCCACTGAAAACCCCACCTGAGTGCAGCCAAAGCGAGTTACAAATTGGTCAGTATAAAAAGCCGGCTAAGTCTGGCATGCCAGAAAAACAGGTGTGGTTTGTCAGACTCAACTTTGATTACGAAGTACTTGGCCAACTTAGTGTCCAAGCAGAACTCATGGATAAAGCTGTTGACTGTGAGATTGTTGGCAGTAGTGCGAGTGTTTGCCAACTTGCTGACCCTCACTTAGATGCGCTGCGCAGTAAGCTGGCAGCACATGGCTTGCAAGTTGGAGAAATAGAGCTGAAAGAAGATGCACAGCAAGTCAAACAGTTTTATGATAAGCATGCCATCGTGAACATAAAGGTGTAGTTATGGGACAAAAGACAGCCGTTGGTTTATTATACGAAGCTGGGAAATCGCCAGAAGTGGTTTGCAAAGGTTTTGGAGAACTGGCCGAAGAGATTATCGCTTTGGCAAAAGAAAAAGAGATTATGATCCATGAAGATGCTGCACTTGTAAAAACACTCGGGCAACTAGATTTACATGAAGAAATACCAAGAGAGCTCTACTATGTGATAGCAGAACTTATCGCTTTCTCTTATGTCCTACGGGGTAAGTTTCCACCTGGTTGGAAGAATTTTCAAGGTAAATTAAACATAAAAGCCTAAGGTATAGCTTTATACCTTTTAATCACTGACAACATCACCAATAAAATCACTGAGCAAAAGCCATGTTATTGTTGAAGGGTCAAATTAAATAGCAGTGCTTTTATCCAGCTTGGCTGTATTCTCGTCACAGGTCGCTTTATTCTAAAATAGATGTAAGTGAGCAGGATAAACGCCGCGTAGATGTCAGGCGCCCCATCCTTTGATATTTGCACGCACACGCTTAATTTGAGCTCAATGGCATGACCTCTAAATCGTCTCCCTAAGCGCTATGACCCCCGAGCCATGGAAGTTTTTTAAACCTTCTTACGATTACCATGTTACGCATGCCCAAAGCCTTACTTTAGCCATGAAGATAATAGGCTAAACTCACGATATAAAAAGCTTGAACGCGTAAAGTTAATCAAATTTATTATCTAAATGCTTAATTTTGAATGATAAAAAAGCGCCAGATGGCGCTTTTTTCATTGAGATTTATTATGCAAAGACATCAGCAATTCGGCCTCAGCCCTTGGCAGCTCACACTCTCGCATTATTTCTTCAAGATCAGCCCCTAACTCAACCATTTTAACGGCCCTAGAGTAGATCTTCGCATCTGGATCATCGTATTTTTGAGCTGCTTGATGCTGCGCCAGTTCTTTTGCAAACCCTTCACAGGCGACAAGTCGTTTACCAATACTCAGTACACTGGCTCTCACCTCTGCGATTTCACTTCTTAGAATACTAATTTGTTCCGAATCGCTTTGCGTTTGTTTTTGCAGCCTTGCGCAATGCTGTTGACCTTGTTGAATACGTTTACTAAAAACAAACAAAAGCCCCAAGCACAGTAAACTGATAAAGCTTGAGGCAATCACTAGTACGATTAAGATATCGTCTAAAGTTACTGCAGCCACGATTTATAGATGACTCAACTCATCCCACTCATCGTCGCTGAGTAGTTTGTTCAAATCAACCAAGATGAGCAACTCACCTTCGCGGTTAGATACACCCTGGATAAATTTAGCGCTTTCTTCTGTGCCAATATTTGGTGCACTGTCAATTTCAGAACTACGTAAATATACAACTTCAGCAACGCTATCAACTAAAATACCAATAACCTGCTTTTCAGCTTCAATAATGACAATTCTAGAGTTGTCTGTGACTTCCGCACTCATCAAGCCAAACCTTGCACGAGTATCAATAACCGTCACTACGTTACCACGTAAATTAATAATACCGAGCACATAGCTTGGTGCGCCTGGCACTGGTGCGATCTCAGTGTAACGAAGTACCTCCTGCACTTGCATCACATTGATACCGTATGTTTCTTCCTCTAGCTTGTATGTCACCCACTGTAGGACTTCATCATTACTATCGGCATTTTTATCTGCAGAAAGTATTCTTTCTTGACTCATGATTAAACTCCAGATTGATGCTAGTTACTGCTCTCGGCTATCGAGGCCTTGCTCTAGCAACCTATTTAAATTCTCTACGTCAATAAGCGCACACATTTTTTCTTTAATAACGCCCGCAAGCCATGGACGTTTTCCACATGCTGTTCGCCATTTAACGTCGTCAGCAGTCAGTGTGATATTGTTCACTAATTTTTCAGCTAGTAAACCCCAAGGGCTATCTCCCAGCATAATTAAATACTGATAGTTAAGCTGTTCTTCCAGCTCAGGTGTATACTTTTCAGGCATCACCCAACGCGCTGTATCCACCACATTCAGCTTTTCCTCTCTATTGAGCATCACCCCTTTAAACCATTTTGGCTTACCAAATAATTGGTTTACTTCTGTCAGCTGGTGAATACCACCTAGCGACTGTAAAGGCACTGCCAATGTCAAACCTGCCACCTCAAAAAACAAAGCTTGAAACTCTCCTTCAATGAAGGCGTCCTTAGCGGCACTCAATGCTGGTGCTTGTTCTTTGATAATAGTTGTATTTTCAGTTATCTCAAGCTCTTGGGCTGGCGCAACCGCAGATTCTTGTAGATCTTTTACAACAGGCTTTATTTGAGGTTCAACTTTTTCTTCAATTTGAGCTTCTGTTTTTACCTCAGTTTGTTCTAGGGCGTCTACCTTAGGGGGAGTCTGTACTTGTTTTTGCGCGTCAGGCACAGACTCAAGCAACCGAGCAACGGGAGCAAGCGCAACATCCTGTTCATCCTCTTCTTGTAACAAGGCGCCAAGATATTGTTTCATCACTTGTTCGTTTGCAAACAGGTGCTTACTCATTATTACCTCTTTCTAGTTCACCAATATGCTCCAGCAGTGAACGATATGCATACACCCCTCTTGATTTAGGGCAATACTGTACCGGCACCTGTTGAGCCAAACTTGCATCTCTAAACTTTGTATCGACCGGAATAACGCCTGGCCATACATTGTCTTTGTAGGATTCTACAAGAGATTTGTATGCTTCTAAAGATGCCTTAGTACGCTTATCGTACATTGTAGGGACTATAGTATATTGATATTGCTTAGAATGCGAACTTTGCATTAATGTCATCGTTCGCATCATTCGATCCAATCCTTTAAGAGCTAAAAATTCAGTCTGAACAGGAATTAAAATACGTTCGCTCGCCGCTAAAGCATTGACCATGAGAACGCCTAACACTGGCGGGCAATCTAAGATAGCGTAATCATAATAATCACTGATCTTCGCGAGTGCTTTTTTTAGGACTAACCCCATTCCAGAGCGATTTCCCATACTTCTATCTAACGTCGCAATCGCCATTGTCGCTGGGAGAATATCTAAGTTTTCTACCGTTGATGGGCACAGAGCTTGTAGGATTTCCTCGCTAGCCATGTTCGAGCCGCGTATAAAAATATCATACACACTCACTTCGAGGTCTTCCGAGTCGATACCAAAGTAATAGGTCAAAGAGGCGTGGGGGTCAGTATCAATAAGCAATACCTTTTTACCTTGAGCAGCTAAAATACCACCAAGGCTGACTGTTGTGGTCGTTTTCCCCACTCCTCCTTTTTGATTAGCAACCGTCCAAATTTTCACTTTATTGTTTTATTCCTTTGTGATTGGTCATGGCTAAGCTGTATTTAACGCCCAGACTAAATTTAAGCAATTCCTAATTCTTTGTTTATGCGCAAAGCGACATCCTGAAGTGCCA
Organism: Pseudoalteromonas sp. SMS1; assembly: GCF_021530565.1. Taxonomy (GTDB): domain Bacteria; phylum Pseudomonadota; class Gammaproteobacteria; order Enterobacterales; family Alteromonadaceae; genus Pseudoalteromonas. Next base: position 65,884 of record NZ_JAKGBI010000018.1, on the reverse strand, counting down.
AACTTTCTGATGAAAGGCCTGCCGCGGCAACTGCTTGTGGCATACCATAAACAACACATGTCTTTTCATCTTGTGCCCAAATAGTAGCACCAGCTTGTTTGAGCATTCTAGCACCGTCTCTGCCATCGGCCCCCATGCCTGTTAATACAATTGCCAATACGTCACCTGAATATGCTTTTGCTGTACTTGCAAATGTCACATCAACACAGGGCTTATATGTAATTCTTGGGCTATCATCTTCAAAGACTTTGAGCGTTTTACTGCCACCACGTGACTCAACCATCATTTGCTTGCCACCAGGTGCTAGGTAAGCCACGCCTGGCATCAGCCGGTCGCCTTGTTCTGCTTCTTTCACTTTAATTTTGCATAAGCTATTGAGCCTTTGAGCAAATGCAGGTGTAAATGCCGCAGGCATATGTTGAATAAGCAAAATAGGATGAGGGAAGTTAGCAGGAAGTTGCGTTAAAATCGTTTGCAATGCTACAGGACCGCCTGTAGATGTGCCAATTGCAACCACTTGATAAGACTTACCTGAAGCTTTGAAGTTTCTTTGAGGCGTAGTCTCTGGTGCCGCCTTTTGAAAGCTTCTATCTGGTTGTGAAACCGTACTTGAGCGAGTACTGCTGACGGGTTTCGGTGAGAAGCTTGATGTGCTCGTTGGTGCAGCTGGTTTAGTTGGCGACATAGGCCTTGTAAACCGGCTTACCCGCTTACGTCCAATTTCCTTTACCTTATTTTGTAAAGCGCGGATGGCCTCTTCACTATTTCTTGCTATGTCTTCAAACTTTTTCGGCAAAAAGTCTACCGCACCGGCATCCAATGCATCTAGGGTTGCACTGGCCCCCTCTCTGGTTAGAGATGAAAACATTAAGATAGGCGTTGGATTACTCTGCATAATTTTTTTGACGGCGCTAATACCATCCAGTACAGGCATCTCCACATCCATTGTAATAACGTCAGGTCTGAGTTTACTTGCCTTCTCTACAGCTTCTTGGCCATTGACAGCAAAATCAATAACCTCAATTCCAGTATCTTTTTCTAGTATTTCACTTACACGACGACGAAAAAAGCTTGAGTCGTCAACTACTAATACTTTAACTGCCATTGGCATCGCTCTTTTTTATGTTACAGATCCGAAAAGTGGTGCACATGGCACCACTTATCGGTGATGGCAAATAGTCCTTAAGACTACTTACCCGCGTAATGCTTCAACATGCTTGGCACATCCAAAATCAATGCAATACCGCCATCTGACGTGATCGTTGCACCTGCCATACCTGGAGTACCTTGAAGAAGTGAGTCCAGAGGTTTTATCACAACCTCTTCTTGACCAATTAACGAGTCCACTACAAAGCCGACTTGCTGTGTACCTATTTGGACTATTACCACATGCCCTTCGGCTTTTTTCTGGTTTATGTCTGTGCCTTTAACCAGCCAATGCTCCAAATAGAACAGTGGGATGGCTTTTTCCCTGACAATAATTGTGAGCTGACCATCCACCACATTTGTTTTGGTCAAATCTAGGTGGAAAATTTCACTCACACCTGCCAAAGGTAATGCAAATGTTTGCTCTCCTACCATCACCATTAAGGTAGGTAGAATCGCTAACGTCAGTGGTACTTTGATTTCTAAAATAGTCCCTACACCAAGCTCAGACTGAATATTTACCTGACCATTGAGTTGGGTAATTTTGGTTTTCACAACATCCATGCCTACACCACGGCCTGAGATGTCTGAAATTTGTTCTTTAGTCGAGAAACCGGGTGCAAAGATTAAGTTATAAGCTTCTGTATCAGACAATCTGCTTGCTTGATCAGAATCTATGACACCTTTACTAATGGCAATTTTCTTCAGCTTTTCAGGATCCATTCCCGCACCATCATCTCTGATCGTTAGGAGAATATGATCGCCTTCTTGTGACGCTGATAAAGTCACAGTACCCGTTCTAGCTTTTCCTGCTGCCTCACGAACATCAGGCATTTCAATTCCGTGGTCTACCGAGTTTCTAACTAGGTGGACAAGAGGATCCGCAAGCGCTTCAACTAAGTTTTTATCTAAATCTGTGTCTTCACCTTCAAGAATTAGATTGATATCTTTTTTCAGGCTGCGAGCCAAGTCGCGTACTACGCGAGGGAAACGTCCGAAGACTTTCTTAATTGGCTGCATTCGCGTTTTCATAACCGCGCCCTGCAAATCAGCAGTCACAACATCTAAATTCGAAATTGCCTTACCCATTGCTTCGCTGTTGCTATTGTTAGCAAGGCTCACTAAGCGGTTTCTGACTAGTACCAACTCACCAACCATATTCATTATTTGGTCAAGGCGTTTAGTATCAACACGTACCGTTGTTTCTGCCTGTGCCGCAGGTTTCTTTGGCGCTGCTGCTTTGGGTTCGGATTTTGCGGGTGGTGCAGCTTTGGCTGCTGGAGCTGGCTTGGGTGACGGTTTTGGCGCTGCTGCAGGTTGTGGCGCTGCTGCAGGTTGTGGCGCTGCTGCAGGTTGTGGCGCTGGCGTCGCGGGAGCCGCTGGTTTAGCTGGCTCAGCACTCTTCTGTGCTTCGCTTTCTAAATTCTTTGGTGCCTGACCTTTACCATGCAACTCGTCTAGTAACGCCTCAAAATCATCATCATTGATTTCTTCATCATCTCCACCAGAACTGGCCGTAGGAGAAGATGCAGCAGGTTCGCTGGCTGCTGGCGCCGCTGGCTGAGGCTCACTTGGTGCGCTTCCAAATTGCCCTACACCATGTAACTCATCAAGCAGACTGTCAAATTCGTCGTCTGTAATGTCACCATCATTCGCATTACTCGGTTCAGGTGCTTGTGGCGCTGATTCTACCTTGCCTTCAGGTGCAGGGGCTTTTCCAGCGCCGTGTAGTTCATCCAGCAAGCTTTCGAATTCTTCTTCAGTAATTTCATCAATGCTGTCTGATTGCGCTTTACCCTCACCGTCATTGTCAGCACTGCCATCCAGTTCAAAGAAAACATCATCTTCAACTGCAGGGGCAACTGGTGTGTCGGGCACGACAGGCGCCTCTACAACCGGTTCTGCAGCGGCGGGGGCTTCATCAGCGGACTCTGGCTGGCTGAGTTTATGTAAGACATCGAGTAACTCTTGGTCTGCAGGCTCTGGCTGTTCGCGGTTTTGAATACAAGCGAACATATCATTTATGGTATCCAAAGATTGCAGGATTACATCCATTAATTCAGGATTAACTGAGCGCTGTCCTTGCCTTAACACATCAAAAACGTTTTCTGCACCATGACAAGCATCAACCAGCTCGTTCATACCCAAAAAACCTGCTCCACCTTTAACAGTATGGAACCCTCTGAATATTGCGTTCAGTAAATCTTTGTCATCTGGGTTATTTTCTAATTCAACGAGTTGCTCAGATAACAGTTCGAGTATTTCTCCAGCTTCAACAAGAAAGTCTTGTAAGATATCTTCATCGACTTCAAAGCTCATTATTATACTCTCCTATTAGAAACCCAAACTAGATAACAGATCATCAACTTCGTCTTGACCTGAGACGACATCGTCTCGCTCTTCAGCGTCAATGATTGGCCCCTCTGGACCCGATAGTTCATCAGTGGTTTCAACTACTTCTTGTGGTTTTGGAGCCGTGTTAAGTTGACCCACTTCTGCTGTACCAAATACGGTTAACAGATGTATTAAGCTGTCTTCAACTTCTCTGACGAGCTCTATGACTCGGCGAATGACTTGTCCAGTTAAATCCTGATAGTCTTGAGCCATTAAAACATTCGTCATCAACGACTGTAATTCGTCTGTACGGCCTTGCGAAGATTGCATAAAGTCGTTTAGGTCGTGACACAGAGATTTAAACTCTCCAAGTTGAATGTCACGACTCATCAACCTATCCCAGGTAGGTTTTATCTCTGAGAGCTCGTCCGCTAACTCTTGAGCAAGCGGCAGGCTCGCTTCCACTGCATCCATTGTTTTATTAGCAGCATTTTCTGTCATTTCCATAACATAATTTAAACGCTGTTTTGCATCTGGAAGAGCCTCAGTAGTTAGATCTGACAACCGTGTATCTAACTCAAAGTTCTTTAGAGATTCGTGCAATTGACGTGTCAATTTTCCGACTTCAGCAAACAACTCCGATTGCTCTTTATTGGTTGCTTCAATTAAAATTTGGTCGGCTTTCTCTTGGTCACCATTCTCAAGATACTCAACAAGTTGTTTAGCTTGCTCTAATGTAATTTGTGGCGCAGAGGATTCTGACATAAGCCTATCCTTAACTCGTTGCTAGCCTAAGCGTTCAAAAACTTTTTCTAACTTGGTTTTTAGTGTTCCAGCTGTAAATGGTTTAACAATATAGCCATTCACACCAGCTTGCGCAGCCGCTACGATTTGTTCTTTTTTGGCTTCAGCAGTTACCATCAAGACAGGGATGTGCTTAAGGCTGTCGTCTGCACGAATAGCCCTGAGTAGATCGATCCCCTGCATGCCAGGCATGTTCCAATCGGTAACAACAAAGTCAAATTCTTGATTTTGCAACATCGGAAGCGCAGTGCTGCCGTCATCAGCCTCTTGAACATTTGTAAAGCCTAAGTCTCTCAACAGGTTTTTGATTATTCTTCTCATTGTAGAGAAATCATCAACCACGAGAATTTTCATGTTCTTATCCAAAACTTCCTCCGGTGAGGTTTGAACCTATAAAAATATTAAAATGTACTCTAATTGATCCAGTCATTTATTTTGGCTCTGAGTTTAATCATTGCCTGACCGTGAATCTGACTCACTCGAGACTCGCTCACATCTAAGATATGGCCAATCTCTTTTAAATTCATTTCATCGTTGTAATACAAAGACAAAACCAATGAATCTCTTTCTGGTAATGTTTTTATTGCATCTATCAACGACTCATTAAAGCGCTCATTCTTAACGTTATTGAATGGTTTGTCTAGCGCTAAATCATTGTCTGCAGGTGAAATTACATCTTGGTCAACGCCCAAGTCTTCTATTCCAATAATTTTACTTGCATTCACGTCATGTAAAATATGATGGTACTCATCTAAAGGAATATCAAGTTTTTCAGCAATTTCCGTGTCTTTAGGTTCTCTGCCTAAGGTAGATTCGAGCTCTGCGATAGCTTCTGCGACTAGACGGCTATTTTTGTGAACTGAACGGGGAGCCCAGTCACCACGTCGAATTTCATCCAACATCGCGCCACGAATTCTGATTCCTGCGAAGGTTTCAAAACTAGCGCCTTTGCTTGCATCAAAGTTTTTTGTTGCTTCAATTAGTCCAATCATGCCTGACTGGACAAGGTCATCTAGCTGAACACTAGCAGGCAGTCTGGCAAGTAAGTGACATGCGACTTTCTTGACCAAAGGTGTATGACGCTCGACCACTTTATTTAAGTGGTCCACAGATTGATATCCCGCCATTCGATTGACCGGTGTAGCCATAATTACCCGTTAACCAATTGCTCAATGAAAAACTCTAAATGGCCCGAAGGTTGGTGCGGAACCGGCCACTTTACAGCTTTACTCGCCAAACCTCTAAAGGCCACGGCCGCCGGAGAGTTAGGATAAAGCTCTACGATGGTTTTTTGACGTCTCGAAGATTTACGCATGTTTTCATCAAAAGGAATCGTAGCAACTAGCTCTAATGCAACATCTAAAAACCTGTCAGTCACTTTAGAGAGTTTAGCAAATAATTCTTGGCCTTCTCGTAAACTACGAACCATATTGGCTACGATTTTGAATTTATAGACGCCATGCTCTCTGCTCAACACTTTAATCAAGGCGTATGCATCTGTGATTGATGTTGGTTCATCACATACAACAACCATTACATCTTGCGCCGCACGAGAGAAACTCAACACCATGTCTGAGATACCTGCAGCAGTGTCTACTATGAGTACGTCAAAGTCATTGCTGAGTTCACTGAAGGCACGGATAAGGCCAGCATGCTCCGCTGGGCTCAATTCAACCATGTTTTGAGAGCCAGATGTGGCAGGAACGATTCTAATCCCCGCGGGTCCCTCAACTAAAATTTCATCAAGTTCACATTCACCTGATAATACATGCGATAAGTTGCGTTCGACCCTTAAACCTAGCATCACGTCACAGTTAGCCAAACCTAAGTCGGCATCCAAAACTAAAACTCTATGGCCCTGTTGTCCTAGCGCAATCGCAGTATTCAATGAAACGTTGGTCTTACCGACTCCGCCTTTACCACCAGTTACTGCTATTACTTTGACTCCGTGGTTACTTTTTTGATTCATCTTACGCAGGCCACTTGCTTGATCTAAAACTGTATTAATCATACATTCCTACTGTCTGGGACGCCACTGCTTCACGTCGCGAATGTTGTGCTTTTGTTCTTTTTAAATACAACTGCTCAGCCTTTTTTACTAATTTTTGAGCATTTGCTACACGAATGTCCTCTGGCACTCGTTGTCCGTTGGTAAGATACCCTATTGGTAAGCGATTTTGAATCGCAATACTAATAATCTCGCCCAAACTTAGACATTCATCAAGTTTTGTAAAAATGCAACCGCTTAGATTCACCTTTTTAAAGTGATTTACGGTCTCTTGCAATACATGCATCTGAGATGTTGCACTTAATACTAAATAACTACGAATATCTACTCTCGAGCTACGCATCAATGTGTTTAGCTGCTCAGTCAAGCGTAAATCTCTTTGACTCATACCCGCAGTGTCTATTAATACTAGACGCTTATTGCGTAAATGATAAAGAACTTCAGCTAACTCATTCGCATCTTTTACTTGCTTAACCGGACAGCCAATGATTCTACCATAAGTTGCTAGCTGCTCGTAAGCGCCAATTCTGTATGTATCTGTTGTAATTAGGGCAACTTTATCCGCGCCGTACTTTTGCGCGCCCAATGCGGCCAATTTAGCAACTGTCGTCGTCTTACCAACACCGGTTGGTCCAACCATGGCGTAAACACCACCTTGACGAAGAATATCATTGTTGGTTGTGTGCATCTGATTAACAACCATATTCAACAATGCGTTCCAAGCTTCTTTGCGAGATACGTCATCGGGAATGAAACACGCCATTTGCTCTGCAACGTCTGCACTGATCCCCATACCTTGAAGTCTATCGACTAGGCAAGCTCTAGTTGGGTCTCTGCGTTCCATTTCTTGTTTCATTAAGCCTGATAGTTGATATTCGAGCAATTGGCGAATTGCGTTCATTTCATCTCGCATAGAGCTCATTTCATCTTGCTTGGGCTCTACTGCTGCTGGCGTTGCATCAAAACCTGCGTCAAGATCATCGTCAAATCCCCAATCATCTGCGATTGGTTCAGGTGCGCGTGTTGGGCGCGATGCAGCCTGAGGTTTAGCCGCCCGCATTTCGGCTTGTTGATAGTCATTTTTTTGGTAACCAGCTTGATAGTCTGGCTTTTGAAATTCCGTGCTTGGCTCTGCTTTTGGTGCAAAAAGGTCGCCAGTGTCGATGCCTGATTGAGAAAACATAGAAGCAAGCTCTGGAGAACGAGGTTTAGGTGCTTGACGCTCTAGGAGTGCTTCTAGGCTATCTGCGACCCTCGCCTGAGGTTCTGTTTGGGCACGACGCGTTTGTGGCTTCACGACTCTCGCAGGTTGGCTATAAGTTTGCTGTGCTTCTGGTGCAATCTGAGTTTGTGCAGCAGTTGGTTGCGCTTGAGCAGCTACTCTGTCATTGTCAATGGCTGCGACGATCTCAACACCGTCAGCGAGTTTTTTATTCGACATAATGACTGCATCTGCCCCTAACTCTTCTTTTACTTCTTTCAAAGCCGTACGCATATCTTTTGCAAAAAACCTTTTAATCTTCATGACTCAGCACCTCGTTCCTCTATTGCCCAACAGAGCTAATGATCTTAATTTGTCTTTCATCTGGCACTTCCTGATAAGACATTACTCTTAAACCAGGGATCGTATGTTTGACAAATCTTGATAAAACACTTCTTAACATACCTGAGGTTAATAAGATGGACGGCTCGCCTAGCATTTCTTGCGTTTGGTGCGCTTCTCTCAAAGAACCTTGAAGTCGCTCCGCAAGGCCTGGCTCAATGCCTGCCCCCTCATCACCTGCGTTCTGAAGAGACTGATGCAACATCTGTTCCAACTCGGGCGCCAATGTTATGACAGGTATTTCATCTGCATTACCAACCGCATCTTGAACGATTAATCTGCGCAGTGAAATTCGTACTGCAGCGGTCAGTACATCTGGGTCTTGGCTACGAGGGCCATACTCCACAAGGGTCTGAACAATTGAACGCATGTCTCTAATTGCAACCCCCTCATTGAGTAAGTTTTGTAGTACTTTTACAATGGTTGTCAGTGGCAGTATATCTGGCACTAATCCTTCCACTAAACGCGGATGACTTTTTGCGAGCATATCCAGTAAGTTTTGAACTTCTTCATGACCTAGTAGTAGTGAAGCGTTATTAGTCAATAGTTGGCTAATATGGGTCGCAACCACCGTTGCTGCATCTACAACGGTGTAGCCAAGAGAATGAGCTTCGTCTTTCTGATCAGGTTTAATCCAAACCGCCTCTAAGCCAAATGCCGGATCTTTTGTCGCAACACCTTGAATTGGACCAAAGACCTGACCTGGGTTAATCGCGAGCTCATCGCCATGCTTAAGTTCACCATCTCCTGAGCCTACGCCCATTAATGTAATTTTGTACGCATTGGGATCTAACTCAAGATTGTCTCGAATGTGAACCGGAGGCACTAGGAAACCCAATTCCTGAGACAATTTCTTTCTAACGCCTTTAATGCGGCTCAACAACTCACCGCCTTGTGCTTGGTCAACTAAAGGAATCAAACGATAACCCACTTCAAGGCCAATCACATCAACAGGTTGTACATCGTCCCAACCAAGCTCTTTTTGGTCTTGAGGCTTGTTGGCGACTTGGGAGCCTTGCGCTTCCTCTTCAGCTTTCGCGACGGCAGCTTTTTCTTTATGTTGTTGAGAAAAGTATGCAAGGCCACCTATCAAAATACCTAAACCCAAAAAAGCAACATGTGGCATGCCAGGCACTAAGCCCATTACAATTAAAATACCCGATGCGATATATAAAGATTTTTCATTGCCTAGTTGTTGAGTAACTTGCTCACCCATATTGTGCGATTCATTTTGGCGGGTAACAACGATGGCAGTACCAATAGAAAGTAGTAACGAAGGTAATTGAGCAACTAACCCATCACCGATTGTCAGCAATGTATAAACCTCCATCGCACGCGAGAACGTTAAATCATGCTGAACCATACCAACAAATAGGCCACCAATTATATTAATTGCCAAGATCACGATACCTGCAATTGCATCGCCTTTTACAAATTTACTCGCACCATCCATTGAGCCGTAAAAGTCTGCTTCCCTTGTGACTTCATCACGCCTTGCTCTCGCATCTTCCGCTGAGATAAAACCGGCATTCAAGTCTGCATCAATGGCCATCTGTTTGCCGGGCATAGCGTCTAATGTAAAGCGTGCAGATACTTCAGAAATACGGCCAGCACCCTTGGTAATTACGACAAAGTTGATAATGATGAGGATGAGGAAAACAACAAGACCCACAGCATAATTACCACCAATTACAACCGAACCGAATGCTTCAATGACTTTACCGGCTGCGTCGCCACCATTATGCCCTTCAAGCAAAACAACTCGGGTACTCGCCACATTCAAAGCCAGTCTCATTATCGTTGCGATAAGCAAGACCGCCGGAAACATGCCAAATTCCAGAGGCTTCATTGTGTAAACGGTTACCAACAACACAACGAGCGCCAAGGCTATATTGAAAGAAAACAATATATCCAGCAAGAATGGGGGCATCGGTAAAATAACCATCGCTAAAGCTGCAAGTACCAGTAACGGCGTACCAATGCCTTTAGCATATTCTTTTTTGTCTCGATTTATTTGTTGTAGAACCGCTTTAAAATCCATAACTTATCAACTTCAATTTATTGACGCAGGTAAGTTAAAGCAATCTTCATTCCAACTATTAGTGCTTCATATCGTCTGGTATGGGTAAGTCTTTACTGAGTGCCGTAGGTCTGCGGCCACGGCCCTTATTAAACTTTTTAAGCTGGAACACATAAGCCAATACTTGAGCGACGGCTGTGAACAATTGATCTGGTATCTGATCGCCCACTTCTGTAGTGTGATAAAGAGAGCGTGTAAGTACAGGAGACTCAACAATTGGGACCTCATTTCCCTTCGCGACCTTTCTAATTTGCATGGCCAGCTCATCGACACCTTTTGCGAGCACAATTGGTACGCCCGCTTTTTCAGAATCATACTTTAGTGCAACCGAGTAGTGTGTTGGGTTCGTTACCACTACATCCGCATCAGGCACATCTTGCATCATCCTACGCTGTGACATTTCGCGTTGAGTTCTTCGGATACGTGCCTTAATCTGAGGGTCACCTTCAGAGTTTTTATACTCATCTTTCACTTCTTGAAGTGTCATTTTCAGTTGCTTATTGTGGTTATAACTCTGATATGGGGCATCAATGGCTGAAATCACAATCATTGTGCAACTGAGCGCTAGAAAGAGCCAGGCAAGTATTTCTAAGGCATGAATAACGTTGCCAGGCGCTGATTCAATACTTAAATGAAGGATGTCGTAAAACATCCATTTAATACATAAAATGGCAAACCCGGCAACGAGTAAAAATTTCAAGATTGATTTGACGAGCTCTACGGCTGCTTGTGTTCCGAACATCCTTTTAATGCCTTTCATCGGCGACATTTTACTCGCCTTAGGCGCCGCAGCTTGCCAGCTAAAATTAAAGCCGCCCAACAATGTATTCCCGATCACTCCAGCAACAAGAATAATCAAAACAAACATAGACATAGGAAAAAATAATTCAGAGAAAGCCTCCCCCCACACCGAAAACATCTTGGTCGTATCGTAGGTCTCATTGCGATTCAGAGTCAGCATACGACCCATAATGTTAAACAGGCCCTTAGCAATATCGGCGCCGTATAAGATCAACGCCACTGCAGAAAAAATGAGTACGAAGGTTGTACCCAATTCCTTTGAGCGCGCAACCTGACCTTTTTTTCTGGCGTCGCTGATCTTTTTTGCGGTGGGTTCTTCGGTACGTTCTTGACCCGAATCTTCAGCCATTGCTGCCTCCTATACCGTGCAACCAACTAAGTTACACATCAGCTCGGTCATTTTAAGCCACTGGAACTCATACTGCATTGTAAAATTCCCCAACGTCGCCCAGATGATCGTGAGACCTGCCACGAGCGTAAATGCAAAGCCCACAGAGAAAATATTCATTTGCGGCGCCGCACGCGTCATGATACCAAATGCTAAATTGATGACTAACATCGCAGTGAGTGGGGCCAAAGATAATGCAAGTGCCGTCGCAAACAACCATGATCCCCAGGTCACAATTTGCCAATAGTTATCTGCATGCCACCAGTTACCACCGATTGGCCATGATTGAAAGCTAAATACGATCATTTGGATCATCATTAAATGGCCATTAAAGACAAAGAACAGCAATGTAGCGAGTATCAAGTAAAACTGGCCGACTGCTGGCACACTCAAGCCATTTGATGGGTCAACAACTGATGCGAAACCTAATCCTGTTTGCATTGCTAAGATTTGACCTGCAAGAATGAAGGTATTAAGCAAAAGTAATGACGCAAAACCGATGGCAATGCCAATGATCATTTCTTGAATGACCACCAAAATCATTTGAAATGAAAATAAGTCTGTGAACTGTGATTGAGGAATGCCTGGTGCAACAACAAACGTCACCACAATCGCTAAACAAATTTTTATACGTTTCGACACACTTTGCGCACCAAGGCCTGCCATGACCATAATCATTGAGCTAATGCGTATTAAAGGCAGTACGTAATCGCTCAACCCTTGCATCAATTCAGAAAAAAGAATTTCCATATTAGCCAGCAACTTCGGGGATTCGCATCACCAGTATTTTGAAGAAATCCATGAGTTCTTGAGTCATCCAATGTCCTCCGACAATTAGCGCCACCAGCGTAATGATGAGTTTAGGCAAAAAGCTGAGTGTCTGTTCATTGATTGAAGTTGCAGCCTGAAAGACTGACACAATTAAGCCAATTACCAACCCTGGTACAACAATAGCAGCGACTAACTTGATAACCAGAAATAACGAGTCACTTAGGATGTCGACAAAAGCTTCTGGTTCCATATTACACTCCTAAGCCGAAGCTTCTGGCCAAAGTCCCCATCACGAGAGACCAGCCATCGACCAGTACAAACAACATAATTTTGAACGGCAAGGACACTATCATTGGAGATAACATCATCATACCCATTGCCATTAATACACTGGCAACAACCAAATCTACAATAAGAAATGGGATAAAAAACATGAACCCGATGATGAAAGCGGTTTGCAACTCGCTGGTGACAAACGCTGGAATGATAACCACAAATGGCGTATCTTCAGGGCTGTCTAATTTATCGTACCCAGCGATTTTGGCAAATGTCTCAAGATCTTTTATTCGTGTCTGAGACAGCATAAATGCCTTTATCGGCTCCTTTGCAGCATGTAACGCCTGCACCGATGTCATATTTTCATTTAAATAAGGTTGAACTGCTTCATCATATATTTGGCTAAAAATCGGTGCCATAATAAAAAATGTCAAAAATAACGACATGCCAACTAGGATTTGGTTCGACGGGGATTGCTGTAAACCAATGGCCTGACGCAAAATAGCCAGTACAACAATTATTCGTGTAAATGAGGTCATCATGATAATCGCCGCAGGAATAAACCCTAGCGCCGTCATAATGGCAAGTACTTGAAGTGTTACAGAATACTCTTGAGAGCCGTCAGGGTTGGTCGTTACACTTAATGCTTCAATACCCTCATTTGCGCTTACTTGGGGTAGGAATACAGCTAAAGCTAAAATTATTAAAAGTCGAAGCATGATTTTCACTTTTCTTTTTGTACTGGTTGACCCATAAAGCGACTTAATTCTTTAACAAAAGGTCCTGATTGGCTTTCACTTAAAGGGGTTTCTAGTTGGTATAAATAGTTAATATTTTGCGGGGTGACACCCAGGAGGTGTTGCTTATCGTCAATTTCAATTACCAGCAGCCTCTCTCGAGTACCCAATGGTAAGCTACGGATTACTTTAAAGTCTTGATTATTACCCACATTAGGGTTTACGCGTTTAACAAGCCAAGCGAGGCCAATGATGAGTGCAATGATAGAGATCAGTGATAAACCAACCGTCACTATCTCCAAACTGGGGCCCTGTGGCTGCACAGCAGCCACATTCGTAAATAGCATCCAAGTCATTACTTAATCTACTATCTGAGCTTTTTGATTCGTTCAACTTGGCTGATTACGTCAGTTAGTCGGATACCAAACTTGTCGTTTACTACCACCACTTCCCCATGCGCAATCAATGTGCCGTTGACAAGCACATCCAATGGCTCACCGGCAACTCTGTCAAGCTCAACAACAGAGCCTTGGTTTAATTGAAGCAAGTTTCTAATGTTGATTTTCGATCTTCCCACTTCCATAGAAATGGTGACCGGAATATCTAAAATAGTATCGAGCTTTCTTTTCTCATCAGCGCTTAAACTTTCATTACTTTCTTCTAGCTCTTCTAGCTCTGCAACTTCTGCACTGCCTTGATCAGCATCTTCTGCTTCGGCCAGCGCTGCAGCCCATTCATCCATCGTATCTTGATCATCACTCATGCACTTACTACCTTAAATTCTTGATCACCAGTCAAGATCAACACCTTCAGATAGGTGCAGATCTTCTTCTAATTCAGCCAATTCTGCATCTGAATCGAGCTTTTTACCACCTTTGGTAAATACATGTAGCTCAGATTTAACAGACTCAGGACGTTTTATTTTTTCACTTATTTGCAAGGCGACATTGTCTCTAGAGCGGCCCATTTTAGCGCGGAAAGTTGGCAATTCTTCAACAAACACCGTGATATGCTCTGGCATTTCCACTGGTATAATGTCACCTGCTTTCAATTCCATAATTTGCTGTAATGATAAATCAACTTCCAGTAACTGCGTGGACATTTCTACTTCCACATCCATGATTTCATCACGTAGCGCTTTACTCCAACGTAAGTCTGTGTCTTCCGTATCAGATTGTACACCCGCATCCAGCAGCTCTCTAATCGGTTCCAGCATGGAGTATGGTAGCGAGATATGGAAATCGCCCCCCCCGCCATCTAATTCAATATGGAATGAGCTGATCACCACGACTTCAGTGGGCGATACGATGTTTGCCATCGCAGGGTTAACCTCAGAATCAAGATACTCGAAAGAGACATCCATGACAGGCGCCCATGCTTCTTTATAATCTTCAAAGATGATTTTCAAAAGCATTTGCACAATACGACGCTCAGTGGGCGTAAATTCACGCCCTTCGATTTTCGCGTGATAACGGCCGTCGCCACCAAAAAAGTTATCAACCAGAATGAAAACGAGCCTTGCTTCCATAGTGATTAGACCCGTTCCTTTCAATGGACGAAATCTAACCATGTTTAAACTAGTCGGAACAAACAGCGTGTGGATATATTCCCCAAACTTGAGCATTTGTACGCCGTTGATAGAAACTTCAGCAGTTCTTCTCATCATATTGAACAAGCTGATACGCATATGTCTCGCAAAACGTTCATTCACGATTTCAAGCGTCGGCATCCGCCCACGCACAATCCTGTCTTGAGAGGAGAAGTCATACTGCAGGGCATTGGCATCTTCGCCCCCCTCGCCAGAGGGAACTTCGTCTTCTTCAACTTCATCGACACCATGTAACAGGGCATCGATTTCGTCTTGTGATAGTAAATCGCTCACAGGTGGATTCCTACTGCATTACAAAACCGGTAAACAGCACACGTTCAATAACTTTGCTGCCTTCAACACCTTCCATCGCTGCTTGGACTTTATCCAATGCAGTCAATCTTAGCGTCTCTTTCCCCGCGCTGGTGCTTAATTCATCTGCGGTTGTTGTTGAAAACACACTTAGCAAAGTGCCCTCAATCAACGGAATATGCTTTTTGGTGACTTCTTCGTTCACGTCCCCACGAACTAACAACTGCACTTTAATTTGCACAATTCGGTCTCTGCTCGCTCCGGGAACATTAAAAACAAATGGTCTAGGCATCGCGACGTATAAAGCACTGCCCATCTCAGCTGCGTTTTGTTCGCTTAAATCTTCTTCGACAACGGTGGACTCTTCGGCCAGCGACGCTTCTTCTTCATCGCCACCAGACATCAAGAAAAAACCGGCCACACCACCTAAAATCACAACCACCGCAGCTATAATTATAATGAGCTTCTTTTTAGACCCACCCGCTTCTTCTATTTCTAAATCGGTTTCTTCAGCCATTTGTGCGCTTCTATTGAATTAAGTTATTTCTTAATGATAGCAGTTGTTAAGCATAGTAATCTATTGCGGAATCACTTTGTTTTTTGCTAGTCACTGATTGTTCATTATTATTTTGCGCTTCACTGGCCTCATTAGCAAGTTTTCCATGCCCCTGAGATTCATTTTCATCGCTATTTGAATTTCCTTCCGAGTCCTGTTGAATATTGCTTTCACCCAGCGCAATACCTTGCTCTTCCAACATCTCTTTTAGTTTCGGCATAGACTCTTCCAATAGCTCTTTAGCCTCTTGGTTTTGCACGACAAAGTTTATTTGTGCTTGCTCCGCATCTGAGCGAATGCGAATGTGCATACTGCCCAATTCAGCCGGATCCAACCGGATCTCAGCTTCCTGATTATTTAAGTTAATCATCATATTAACTTTATCTTGAAGCATTTTTGCCGCATCACTTCGGGTCAGATTCAATGCCTGTGCAACGCCTGGGTCCATTTGTAACTTTGCTTGTGTATTTGATTGCTGCACACTGGCCTGTTGATTTTGCCGCGACTGTTCAACCTGCTGAACGACCTGATCAAACTCTTCTTTACTTTGAATTTGTTCATTGCCAAGTGTGCGGATTGCCTTAAATACATTCTCTACATTTTGGCTCGCAGTTTGACGTTGATTGTGATTGCTACTTTGTTGCTCACCCTCAAATTCACTTGGCAACTCGGCTTGTTCTTCACTACCTACGACAACTTCTGTTGCACTCAACTTGCTGGCGTCAACAGCAGGCTGCTCCTTCACGGCAACCTTAGTGCTATTGTAGGTAAACTCTGGTGTCGGAGTGGTATTGGCTTTTGCGATACCTTCAGGCTTATCTGAACTCAACTTTTCGCCCAGTAAGGTAACCTTGTCTTTCGAGTCACTTCCCATTGTGGTTTTAGCAGTGGTGGTCGTATTTGACTCAGCCGTTTGAGTCAGGCTTTTGCCAGTCAACGCATGGTAAAGTGCTGCTTCTTGCTTCTTAGACACAGTGTCCGTTGATTTAGCATCATTAAGTCGTTCGTTGACCAACTTTTCTAATGCTTGCTTTTCATCAGGAGATAAGTTATCAACCATCACTTTTAGCTCAGCTAACTGCTCTTTTTTGATCGCCTCGCCCGACTTTAATACAGCACTTGCTTCAGCACCAGGTTGCTTAGCGGCACTTTGAGATGCCTCCTCCACTTGAATTGTATTGTGTTTACTGACGTGAGCTGACTTTTCCACAGTTTCTGTGCCGCCTTTACTGACAGGCACCATTTTATCTGTCTCTTTAACCGTTGATTTGTCTTGTCCTTGGGCTGATGCATTGGCTTTTTGCATTAAATCTGAAATTAGATTTGGTGTCTTGCGTTCAGCTTCAGTTGGCGCTTTTTCGACTCCTTGAGGTGCTTCACCGGCTCCCTCTATGTTTACTTGCGCATTCACCATCGCTTCGGTAGTCGCATTGGGCTTCATTGATTTATTGTCATGCAAATGCCACTCACGCTCTTTTTTCACACCACCGAATGATTCAGGCAAAGCATGCTCTTTGCCACCTTTTTCTAGAAGGTTCGATGTTGTGTTGCCCTTAACAATACCATCCGTCGGATCTCCGACAGGCCCTTCAGACTGCCTTGGGCCAGTGGGGCTTGGTTTAACAGCCTCAATATGACTTTGCACCGGCTTTTTCGAGCCACCCGCCTCTGAAACCATAAGCTTAGATTCTACTTTCCCTTCTTCTGTAGCGGGTTTTTGTCCCTGTACAACGATAGGACCAATTAGGTCAATCGGCCCTTTATTGCTGCCCTTCACAGGTACCTCATCCACCTTCTCCGCGTTGCCCAGATGTGCTTTCAATGCTTGAGGTACTGGTGCCAAGTGGTGCTCAACACCTGTTTTTTGGTTATTTGATGCATTGATTTGAGAAAGTAAGGTGTCCGCACTTGAGGTTGTTGCAGCCTTATTTACCTCCTCAGAAGTAGCCACTTTCAATGCAACATCGGGCCCTTGCTTTGGCTGAGGTAAATTTGATTCATCAAGCTTTAAAGGCTCGGCTAAGCTTTCAGGAACAGCCCTATGATCAACTTGTCCAGCTTGCGCTTGGTCATTTCCGACCTTGCTAGCCTGCGCGTTATCACGGTTCGTCTCTTGCTTTGCTTGCTCTTCTCTATCAGCATGATTTTGTGCTGATGCTCTTGCTTCTTCTTGCTCACTGGCTTCGGCTAACATCGCCATGAAACCTTTACCTTCAGCGCTGTCTTCTGCTTGCTTTTGCTGCGGTGAAACAGTGTTGTTTAATCCAACTTCCAATGAAACATTAACCATATTCTCACCCTATAGTGCGGCAATCGAACGCCGTTTGCCTACTTATAAACCTGTTATTTCCTTAAAATGCAATTTTTAAGCCATTAATTAGCCAATTTACGTCTCATAAAAATATTTGTCGCAAACTCGTCCAGCATTTTTTGTTCTGCCTTGGCTTGTAGTCGTTGTTTTTCGATTTCTTTTTTTTCAATAAGCTTCGCGATTGCCTTTACTTTGGCCTGCTGTGTCAACCAGAGTTTTCGCCTTTGTTCAACCACACGCTTCGCCGTAGCGACGGTATTGGCCTGTTGTTTGATGGCTTCTTCAATTTTATTAATAAAGCTATGATATTGAGAAAAACCGCTGCTACTAAGGCCTTGTTGTGCCTTGTTAAACAACTGCTGAGAATACTCCAAACGAAAGTCATTAAGACCTTTCAGCTTTTGTTGATTGTCCTGTAGACTTCGCTCAGCTTGGACAAAGTTCACTCTCAACCCATCTTCTTTATCCGCCTCTAATTTATGCAATAGTGCCAGTTTGTTTGCCGCCATTAGCCTTGTCCTAGAAGTTGTGCAAGACCTTGTAAGCACTCGTCATAGTTGAGCACTTCTTTCATCCCTTGCTGTAAGAATCCGTTGACCGTTGGCATCATCGCAATGGCTTGATCCAACATGGGGTCACTCCCTTGTTGGTATGCACCAAGGGTGATCATGTCTTTATTTTGTTGATACATGGAGTACACTTGTTTAAGCACTCTAGCCTGCTGCAAGTGGGCTTCAGAAACCACTTGCGGCATCACCCGGCTAATTGACTTCTCAATATCGATGGCTGGGTAGTGGCCACTATCAGCGAGGTCTCGAGACAGTACGATGTGACCGTCTAAAATTGCACGGGCCGAATCAGCAATGGGGTCTTGCATATCATCCCCCTCACTCAAAACGGTGAAAAAAGCGGTAATAGATCCCTGTCCCTCACCACCATTACCAGCACGCTCTACTAAGGCCGGTAATTTTGCAAATACTGAGGGCGGATAACCTTTTGTTGCAGGCGGCTCTCCAACGGCCAATGCGATCTCACGCTGAGCCATTGCATATCTTGTTACCGAGTCAAGTAACAATAGAACATTTAAACCCTGATCTCTGAAGTATTCAGCGATTGTCACCGCACTCTCACACCCCTTTAATCGCATCAAAGGAGACGCATCCGCTGGCGCCGCGACCACGACAGATCGCCTACGCCCTTCAACACCTAAAATTTCATCGATGAACTCTTTAACTTCTCGACCCCGTTCACCAACCAAGCCGACAACAATCACATCGGCCTCACTACCTCGGGTCATCATGCCCAATAAAACAGACTTACCAACACCACTCCCCGCAAACAGCCCCATTCGCTGACCTTGGCCCACGGTGATAATAGAATTAATTGCTCGCACCCCCACATCCATCGGTTCACTGATAGGCCTTCTCGCAAGCGGGTTAATGGGCGCCTGAGCAAATTTCAAACGTGTTTCAGCCTTGACAGCTCCTAGGCCATCCAATGGACGCCCTAATCCGTCCACTACTCGGCCCAATAGCCCCATGCCAACGGGTAACCCTGATTCCTTCACTTGAGGGATCACCCTTGCGCCAGGTAAAACTCCAGAAATTTGGTCATTGGGCATGAGATACAGAATGTCATCATTAAACCCTATCACTTCGGCGTCGACGTAACCGCTGATCGTCTCTATTTTACACTGGCTTCCCACTGCTGCATTCAAGCCCTTTGCTTCCAATGTAAGGCCAACCACACGTGTAAGACTACCTGCGACGGCAACCCCATAAGAGTGAATGTGCTTTTGATAAGAACTAATTCTGTTCGCTAATGGTTGGTTATTGGGTGCTGTCTCTGTCATGAATACTGATGCGGTAATTAAGATATACCGCTATCATGCAAAAACTTTTCCAATATTTCGGTTAAACGTGTTTTAACAGTAAGATCAATGGAAGAAATCGGTGATTTGATTTCGCAGCCTCCACGTTCTAGCGTTGGCTCGGGAATAAGTTGCCACTTTTGTTTGTGCAGTATATCTGCGCCATAAGCTTCTTCAACCAGCGTCAAATCTTCGGGGTGCAGGTGCACTTTTAATTGCACATCAGCAATAGGTAATGCATCTAAGCCTTTTTTGAGCGCTTGTAAAATGAGCTCAGGGCTTGTTTTTAATTCATGGAAAGTAACTTGTTGCGCCAATAAACTGACAAGCTGGATCAATTGTTTCTCACATGCTTCATCCACTTGTTGCAGTGGTGCATTGATTTTATCAACAAGCGTTGAAAACATTTGCAAGCGCTCTTCAATCAGTGGCTTTGCATCTTCAAGCCCTTGCTGTTTGCCCACTTCAATACCTTCTTTCAGACCGGCCTCATTGCCTTCTTTGGCTCCTTTCTCAAAGCCCTCAATATAGCCTTGTTCATGACCTTGTTTAAGCCCTTCGTCGTAGGCATCCTGACGAATTTGCTCTAGCTCTTCTAAGGTTAATGTTGGTATCTCTGGCTCAATGGTTTCAGGTTCGGCTTGTCGCTCAGTTTTCGTATAAAGCTCTTCTAACGGCGTACCCATTGCGGTCGAGCGACCAGCTAAACCACTTAGATCTTCTTTTACATTCGGGATTGGCCAATCTTCAACATGTTCTAGCAATGCATCCACCGCTTCTCCGTGAAGCGGCTTACCACGATATAGCTTTGGTTCAGACATGGTTTACAAGAACTCCTCACCGCCGCCGCCGCCGAGCATAATCTCGCCAGAGTCAGCTAAACGTCTCGCAGTGGCCAGAATTTCTTTCTGTGCTGCTTCGACTTCACTAATACGCACTGGTGGCATCGCTTCTAAGTCATCAGCCATCATATCCGCTGCACGTTTTGACATATTGCTCAGAATCTTGTCTTTCAGCGAATCATCCGCGCCTTTAATTGCCTTCATTAATACGTCTTGTTGTACTTCACGCAAGATAGCCTGTATTCCTCTGTCTTCCACATCCATAAGGTTTTCAAATACAAACATCAGGTCTTGAATTTGTTGCGACATTTCTTCGTCATGCTCACGAATTGAGTCCATCAACTGACCTTCAACATTGGTATCGAGGTAGTTCATTATATCAGCAGCAGCTTTTAGGCCACCCATTTTCGCAGCTTGGGCACCAGCTTGACCAGCAAACTGTTTCTCCATTATCTCATTTAATTCTTGTAACGCCGCAGGTTGAACTTCTTCTAAGTTAGCAATACGCATCGTCAAGTCTAAACGCACTTTCTCTGTAAATTGAGAAAGGATTTCAGCTGATTGCTCTGGCTCAAGGTAGGACAATACAATCGTTTGGATCTGCGGGTGTTCATTTCGGATAATGTTTGCAACCTGTTTGGAATCCATCCACTTAAGTGAATCAAGCCCTTTTGCGCCTGAACCCATGACGATTTGGTCGATCAGGCTGGCTGCTTTGTCTTCACCCAAAGCGGCAGTCAGTGCCTTTTTGATAAAGTCTTCAGACTGGAACCCAATAGTACTAAAGCTCTGTATTTGCTCAATAAAGAGATTGTGAACTGCGCTAATCTTAGACTGAGATAGATCATCTATCGCAGCCATCGCCATACCCACTTTTTGTACTTGCTTTGGCTCAAGGTGTTTTAGTATTTGCGCCGCGTCTTCTTCTGTGAGACTGAGTAGCAAGATGGCAGCCTTATCGACCCCATCTAGCTTCTCAACATCGAAAGCCGGCGGCAGTTGTTTTTGTTCTTCATCACTCATCTTCAGTTAACCACGCTTTGACCACTTGTGAAGAAAGCTCAGGTTCATTCGCTACCAATGCGCGAACCGCTTTCAATAGATCTTCATCTCCATGTAAGTCTGGCAATTGTAATGTACCATCCGAGGAGAAGCCAACAGCTGATTCATCAAAGTCATTACTTAGCATATCAAGTGTACTGTCACCTAAATCAACACCAGCCGTTAATGCATCCTCATCATAATCTTCTAGTGTATCATCTGGGTAAATCAATCTCTTCAGCATAGGGCGAACTACAGCCATAATCAACACAATGATTACCAACGCACCTGCTGCAAGCCTAGCGACCTTCATAAACCACTCTTGCTCCCAAAGCGGTAGTTCAGAAGCTTCCAAAATATCTTCGCGAACAAATGGCACTGTCACAACTTCTAGCGCATCACCTCGTTGCATATCAAAGCCAACCCCACCTTGTAATAGACGGCGAATGTTATTCAATTCTTCCTGCGAGCGAGGCGCCATTGTCATATTTCCCTCAGCATCAGCTTTAGCAACATAATCGACTGCGACTGACACGCTGATACGACGAATCACTCCTGTTTGTTGGCGCTTATGAGAGATTGTTGTGTCTAGCTCGTAATTACGTGTTGCTTCCTTTTGAGAGCGTGTTGGCGTTGTGCCCTTACCATTGCCACCCACACCCGCAATTTCAGGGATATTAGAGTCCACTGGAGGCTGGTTGGTTAACGCACCAGGAATACCCGCAGTAATGCCGCCAATATTACTTTCCTCGAAAGTAGTTTCACTTCGCACTGCTGGCAAATCGGGATTAAAGCGTTTTTGCGTTTCTTCTATTGCGCTGAAATCCATCGTCAAGTCAACTTGTGCAGTAAAGTTACCTAAGCCCACAACCGGGATCATGATACTGTCAATTTTCGACAAGTACTCTGACTCACGTTTGCGCTCAATTTCATATTCTTTTCTTGAACGTGCAGCTAATGAGTCCTGAGAGCCCGAGTTGAGCAAGCGACCATTTTGATCTGTCACAGTCACACGTGATGGCTCAAGACCCTGTACAGCCGATGCAACAATATCAACTATTGAGTCAACTTCTTCACCATCAAGTGTACGACCACGCTTCATCGTCAAAACCACGGTTGCTGATGGCTTTTTCTCTCGACGAGCGAACACATTTTCTTTAGGGATTGCTAGTAATACCTTTGCACGGTTAATATCTTGCAATTCTTCAATTGTTCTCGCTAATTGTTGCTCTCGGCTGTGCTTAAGGCGCTCTCTTTCCAAACGTTGACTGACACCAAAGCCCATATCCTGCATCAAAATGTCTGTACCCGAGGAAGGTGTCTGCGTAAAGCCATCCCGAGCCATCTTTAGCTTAATATTTTGGTAGTCGGTTTCCTCAACCATGATGGTATTGCCATCCAGTTCGTAATCGATCTTTTGAGCATCTAAGAAGTCTAGCGTTTGTACTAGCTCATCTGTAGGGTACTGACCAAGTGGGCGCATATCTGGTTGACGAGCCCAAATGATAATAAACACTGCGATTGCCAAGCAGATTGCGAGTGCGATAACGAGCGTAACTTGACGTAGCATATCAACGCCGCTTAAAGCACTGAAATAACCAGATTTTTGCTCTTGCTGGGTTTCAGCACCTTCTGCCACAGCCCCACCTGGACCATCTGAAAGTGCTAAATCTGTCGATTGATTTGTAGCCACAGTTACTCTCCACTAACTCTCTGAATTACACCGGCATGTTCATGATATCTTTATAAGCTTCTACAAGCTTATTACGTACTTGAACAGTTGCTTCAAATGCCACTGAAGATTTATTTTTGGCAATCATTGCTTCTGCAAGAGAGACGCTTCGGTCACCCATTTCAACGGCGGTGACTTTCGCTTTCGCATCTCTTTGTAAATCGGCTACGTTATTTAATGCATTTGAAAGTATGTCACCAAACTGCGCGCTGGAAGTTGCTGCCGTCGCCTGAGTCGGTATTTTCGTTTCAGGCTGAATTCGACCGGCTTGAGACGCCATCGACTGCATTTCTTGATATAAGCTGGTATTTTGAATCTTCATATCGCTCACCTCGTGAGATTACATATGAACAGTTAAATGCACCAATCATGCCAACTTTTAATCCAACAAATTCAATACTTTAAGTGTTTTTTGAGTTATCTCTGGGAAGGACAGAATTTTGACAGGTCAATAGTTAGCCAGACTTTCATCTGGCTAACTGACAATTTATGCAGGAACTGGCAATCCTAAATCTCTCATTTTGGCCAGCTTGTAGCGGAGCGTTCTTGGACTTATGCCAAGTATTTCCGCAACATCCTTTCTTTTACCATTACAGCGAGTCAAAGTATCAAGAATGATCTGGTGTTCTTTATCTTGCAGTTCCTCTTTGTAACTCAGCGCATCATTATTGGGTGTACTTTGCGTACTTTGCGGTACGTTATCGTAAGGAGAAATATCCAATTCCTTAGGAGTACTGACAACATCAACGGCAATGTTCAAGGAAACGGGTTCAAAATTTTCAATGAAAATATCCGAGTCAGCAACAACACCACCTTGTTGCAGAATCAATGCCCTTTGCACAACATTATCCAACTCACGTACATTACCAGGCCAAGCATGCTGGAGTAACTTCTCCTGGGCACCAGCTGATAATTGTGGAGTAGGTTGGCCAGATTTTTGACAGTGTCTCTCAATTAAGTGATTTGCCAAAGGTACGATATCCGCCGCTCTGTCTTTGAGTGGCAGCCATGTAAGCGGAAAAACATTTAATCTATAGTACAAGTCTTCTCTGAATTTGCCTTCTGCAACTGCCTCTTTCAAATCGCGGTTACTGGTTGCTAGTACTCTAACATCAAGGTCTATTGTCTTACGACCACCAAGCCTCTCAACTTCTCTTTCTTGGAGCACGCGAAGCAATTTAGCTTGTAAACCCAAATCCATTTCTGTTATTTCGTCTAACAGGATTGTGCCTTTTTGCGCTTGTTCAAACTTACCTGGGCATGCTTGAATGGCGCCTGTAAATGCACCTTTTTCATAACCAAATAAAGTCGCTTCCAACATATTTTCAGGAATAGCAGCACAATTGATAGCCACGAAGGGCGCCGCGCATCGCTCAGAACTATCATGAATATAACGCGCAAGCACTTCTTTACCTGAGCCACTAGGGCCTAAAACCATGACGCTCGCATCTGATTGTGCCACTTTTTTGGCTAGGCTGAGCAATTGCAAACTTTTAACGTCTGCAACCACCGGTCCTTCCGTTTCTTTTTCCTTTTCAGGCATATAACGGCTCACCATATTCAGTAGCACTTCAGGTGCAAATGGTTTTGCCATATAGTCAATAGCACCCAGTCTCATAGCCTCCACCGCATCATCAATGGTGGCATATGCAGTCATCATTAAAACAGGCAGTTGAGGATAGTTGAGTTTAATACTCTTGAGCAAATCAATGCCACTCATCTGCCCCATCTGTACGTCGCTCACAACGAGAGAAAAACTCTGCTGTTTGAGCAAAACCATTGCCTGCTCTGCGCTATCCGCCTCAACACAGTCAATACCTGCTAACTCTAAAGTATCCAAGAGTGCTTCGCGTAAACCTGCGTCATCTTCAACGACTAGAATTTTGTTACTCATACGACCTCCTGAAGTTGAGTGTGTTGAGAAATCGGTAATAGCATGCTAAAACACGCTCCTCCGCTTGGCATGTTATCAACTTCCACACGCCCTTTATGTGAATTGGCCACTGAACTGACCACTGCTAGACCAAGCCCAGTCCCCTGAGACTTCGTCGTAAAAAATGGTTCGAATAGCCTGCTAGCTTGAGACAAGTCCACCCCAGGTCCATTGTCACTCACAGATATTCTTACTTCTTCATCTTGCCCTTCACGTGCTGCACGCAAAGTAATTTTTGCACCAGCGCCAATGACTTGAACACTATTGTGGATCAGGTTTTGAATCGCACTGGCAAGCGCCGTTTTATTCCCCAGTATTTCAATATCTGGTTCTGGTAAAAACACGTCCAATGCGGCACTATTTAAAGACAGCATGGCATCCGAACCCACTTTTACTTCATTGAGTAATTGCTGCATCGACACCCGCTCCACAACTTGTTGCTCGCCACTTTTGGCAAACAGCAGCATGTCATTGACTTGGCTTTCTAAATCTTTGAGACGAGACATCAGTTTATTGTGAAATTTTTCTCGTGATTGAGACGGTAAGTTAGCACTGCCTAAGTTGGCACCATATAGCATGGCCGCCGACAAGGGCGTTCGCACTTGGTGAGCCAAAGATGCTACCATCTTCCCAAGCGCACTTAGCCTTTGCATGTGTGCAACTCTCGCTTGCAACTTACGAGTTTCGGTTAAATCGGTCATTAAGACTAATTGACCTGGTTCTGGCGTAAGTGCGGTGATCTCCAATTTGATTAGTCGACCATCCCGCAAAGATACTTCGTGTCCATCATCTTGCTGTGGACTAAACGAACGCTGAATGATGTTGAACCATTTCTCACCTTCTAATGGCTCTCCAAGCATATCTTTGGCTATCTGGTTGGCCTTCGCTATCATGCCCTGCCCATCAAGTACAACAACACCCGCAGGCATTGTATCAACCAAATGGCTCAGCCAGCTCGCTTGCTGTCTCAGGTCACTCAGCTCACCAACATAGGCCTCTTGCAATAAGCAGGGGTTAAATTGGTTTTCTGGCACAAATTGTGGATTTATCACTTTTGCTAACGCCATGACACTACTCTCATGAATCTTCCTACCAAGATAAAAGCAAGGCTTGTGCCAATATTATTTTTTGAATAAATTCAAGTACTTAATAGCATTAAAAACCTTTACAAAACTTTGACACTGTATTTTTATACAGATATAAAATATAGTTATTTTAAACGTTAAACGCGCGGACCACCTGCGGTTCACAGGTAAAGGTCGAATATTTGACAGACGAGTTAGAGAAAAAGGAAAGGTAATGTGTACCAGATGCTTATGGCTTGATGAAAGCAAACCAGACTATGTTGCTTATCACGATGAGGAGTGGGGTGTACCTGTATGGGATGACAACAAACTATTTGAATTTATTACGTTGGAGTCAGCGCAGGCTGGCTTAAGCTGGTACACCATTTTGAAAAAAAGAGCGCACTACCGGGCAGCATTTAAGCAGTTTAATGTCCAAGAAGTTGCAAAAATGACTGAAAGTGATGTGGCACAACTGATGGAAAACCCGGGTATTGTGCGTAATAAAGCGAAGATAAACGCAACGATAAACAATGCTCAGTGCTTTATAGAAGTACAAAAAGAGTATGGTAGTTTTGCTAAATTTCAGTGGGCGTATGTAGATTTTACACCCATCATAAACAATATCCGTCACAAAGAAGATTACCCTGCAACCAGTGATATCAGCATTCAGTTCGCAAAAGATCTAAAAAAGAAAGGATTTAAATTCCTCGGTCCAACGACCGTATATGCTCATATGCAAGCATGTGGTATGGTCAATGATCATGACAATGACTGCTTCAGAAAGCAGCCGTTAATTGAGCTTGTCAAATCGTTAAATTTAAAAGCGAAACTGTGCTAACAACTCTGTGCCGAGATGATTAATCTCGGTTCAAGTTATACTTTTTCATTTTCTCTACAAGTGTCGTGCGTCTGACACCTAAGATTTCGGCCGCACGCGCAACGACATAATCATAACGCTCTAATGCTTGTGTAATTAAACTTACTTCCAATTCAGCTAGGTAATCTTTCAACTCGATCCCTTCATCAGGCAGCAGACCCAATAAAGGTTGTTCCGCCACACTCTCTACTTCGTCTTCCTCTTCAAAATCGCTGAACCCTTCACTAAACAACTCATTAAACGCATCTTTTTCCATTAACTCTTCAGGGTATTCAGGTTCAAAAGCCTCAACCTCAATGTAACGATACTTACTTGGCAAGTCTGTGACATCCACCAGCTTATCTGGGAACATAATGGCCATACGTTCTACCAAGTTTGCAAGCTCACGAATATTACCTGGCCAAGCATGCGCTTTAAGACTTTCGATGGCTCTATCGGTAAACTTTACCCCTTTATTACCCTGCTCGGTGACTCTGCGCATGAGCTCTTTAAGTAACAACGGTATATCGTCCACACGTTGACTTAATGACGGGTTTTCAATTGGAAATACATTGAGACGGTAAAATAAGTCTTCACGGAATTTACCTGTTTCAATCATTTCTTCAAGGTTTCGGTGAGTCGCTGCAATGACACGTACGTTGGCCTGAATTGCTTTAGTACCACCTACACGTTCGTAACTGCGCTCTTGCAATACTCTCAGCAACTTAACTTGCATTTGAAGTGGCATATCGCCAATTTCGTCTAAAAACAGCGTTCCATTTTGCGCCAACTCGAAGCGCCCTTTTCGAGCTGAGATTGCACCTGTAAACGCACCTTTCTCATGACCGAAAAGTTCACTTTCAAGGAGCTCGCCCGGAATGGCGCCACAGTTGACAGGCACAAAGGGCCCTGAAGAACGATTAGACAATAAATGAACATTCCTTGCCACAACCTCTTTACCCGTGCCAGATTCACCTAAAATCAGTACATTAGCATCTGTTTTTGCTACCTGAGAAATTAAAAACCTAACTTCTTTAACCGCGTCAGTGTCACCCACTAAACCATCAAAAGACTTAGCATCTCGATTTTGGCTATTTTGACCTGGCAATAAGCTCAGGTACTGCTGGCAGTCATGCAACAATTGCATGGTCACATCATGGCTAAAAGGCTCGCTAATTAGTCCGATAACGTTGGCAAGAGATAGCAAAGGCCTAAGCGTTTCACCAACTAAAATAAATGGCTGTGCAGGGAGTTTTTTAATATGGCGCTCGTGATCCAATCCGTTTAGAGCACCGAGTACAATTGTACATTCCTGATATTTCTTGACCGATTCGGGTGTAAACTCTGACTCTGCGAGTACTTTTGCGGCTTGACCGCAAAATGTCAGTGCCGCAGCTAATCCAGAAGCACGATTATTGTTGTTATCGATGATCAGTATCATTTGGATTGGATCCAAGTGTTTTTATAAGTCTATACAGGAGATTGTAAGGGAGTATGTAAGGGATGCAATACCTAAGTGGCAATTTATTGACATAAACGCCAAATAAATGCCACCGGATATGTTTTATATCAATACAAAAGTATTAACCTTTACTGTAAAAGGTTCAAAACGGAGGAAGCTGACTGATTTGCTTGTCCTCGAAGTGCGATAGATGCTTGCGATAAAATATCATTTGCTGATCTCTGCGCAGCCACCTGCGCAAAATCAGTGTCAGCAATACGGCTCTGGCTCTCTGCGATTCTGTCGCTTTGATTACCTAAACCTCGAATGGTACTGTTCAACGTGTTTTCAAACGCGCCCAACTGAGAACGCTGCGTGTTCACATCTTTGGCAACTTGGTCCGCAGCCGTAATGGCCGCTTGCGCACCTGCTTGGGTTGAGATATCAACACTTAAAATACCGGCTGCAACTGAGCTATCGGCTTGCGTAAAGCTTTGGGTCGTATTTGCATCTGGACCAACTTGAAAGTTCGCTTGCTGACCGTCAAACAAAGGCGCCCCGCCAAATGTCGTGTTTTCAAACGTGTCGGTAATTTGAGTCTGTAGCTGTGCCACCTCGTCTTGTAACGCTTGGCGATCACTGTCTGTCAATGCTCCGTTACCGGCTTGTATAGAAAGCTCTCTGATTCGACTAACTGCATCTCCTACTCCTGATAATGCAGACTCAGAAGTTTGACTATATGAAATCCCATCATAAGCATTGCGGATTGATTGGCCGTACCCTTCCTGCTGAGAAGTCAAACGGTTTATTATCTGCAACGCGGCTGCATCATCTGCCGCAGAATTGACTCTTTTACCTGTTGCAAGTTGTTCATTTTGCTTATTACTGGCTTGTGTTGTTTTATTTAACAACGAGTTAGAAGGGGAATTTATCTGCATTTTAACCTCCAATTCAAACTGCTATCCCTTTAGTTTACGCCCATACTGCTCAAAAGTCACCCAGCATAGATTATAGAGTATGAGTTATTGTGCTTAATTTACTGCAAAATTTCAAAAAGTGATATAAAGTATTGAGTAATAGCTAAATTTTATCTTGATATTTATTCCCTACACGTCCATTTTTGTGAGAGTGTAAAGAATAAATTGCACCTTTGGTGATTATTATGTTCGACAACAAAACCATTCTTATAACTGGTGGTACGGGCTCTTTTGGCAAAAAGTATGTTAAGACCTTACTAGATCGCTATAAGCCTAAGAAAATCATCGTTTTTTCACGTGATGAACTGAAGCAATTTGAAATGCAGCAAGTTTTCGATCAACCTTGCATGCGATACTTTATTGGTGATGTAAGAGACAAAGACCGATTGAAGCGCGCAATGAGAGGCGTAGATTACGTCATTCATGCAGCTGCTCTCAAGCAAGTTCCTGCTGCTGAATACAATCCAATGGAATGCATAAAAACGAATATAAATGGTGCGGAGAATGTAATTGAGGCAGCGCTAGACAATGATGTAGAGAAAGTCATTGCCCTATCCACCGACAAAGCAGCAAACCCCATCAATTTATACGGCGCCACCAAACTAGCATCAGATAAACTTTTTGTCGCCGCAAATAATATTGCCGGAGGACATCGCACGATTTTTTCAGTGGTCAGGTATGGTAATGTCGTGTGCTCTAGAGGATCCGTAGTGCCCATATTCCAAAAGTTTATTGACGAAGGGCTTGATCACTTACCCATTACACACCCCGAT
Source organism: Pseudoalteromonas sp. SMS1 (assembly GCF_021530565.1). GTDB lineage: Bacteria > Pseudomonadota > Gammaproteobacteria > Enterobacterales > Alteromonadaceae > Pseudoalteromonas. The sequence continues at coordinate 35,637 of NZ_JAKGBI010000018.1, read as the reverse complement.
ATGACTAGATTTTGGATCAGCTTACAACAGGGTGTTGACTTTGTTCTCAAAAACTTTGAAAGAATGTTGGGCGGCGAGATTTTCGTACCTAAAATCCCATCAATCAAGATAACCGATTTAGCAACAGCAATGGCACCCAACTTGCCTCAAAAAATCATCGGCATTAGGCCCGGCGAAAAGCTTCACGAAGTAATGTGCCCCGCAGATCTATGCTTTAATACGTACGAATTTGACGAATACTTCGTCATCGCACCTGGTATTAAATTTAGCAGTCGCAGCAATGACTTCACCGTGAATGCCATTAAAGAAAAAGGCAAACCAGTCGCGATGAACTTTGAGTACAACTCTTTGAACAATGACCATTATCTAACTGTTGATGAAATCGAAGCTTTTAATCAGAGTGCCTTGAAATGATTCCATATGGAAAACAGGATATAAACCAAGACGATATCGACGCGGTACTGAGCGTCCTCAAATCAGACTGGTTAACGCAGGGACCTAAAGTCCCTGAGTTTGAGTCCGCTATTTCAACTATATGTGGCGCCCACTACTGTGTCGCATTGAACAGTGCCACGTCAGCACTGCATATTGCATGTCTTGCGCTGGGGGTGGGTCCTGGTGATACGGTTTGGACTTCACCGATTTCATTCGTTGCGAGCGCAAACTGCGCTCTGTATTGCGGTGCTGATGTCAACTTTGTCGATGTGGAAACCGAAACCGGCAATATGTCCGTTAACGATTTAAAGAACAGACTCGCAATAGCCAAAGCAAATAACACTTTGCCAAAAGTGGTCATTCCCGTCCACCTCGCGGGACAATCTTGTGACATGCAAGCGATACATAAACTGGGGACAGAATATGGTTTCGCTATTATTGAAGATGCTTCTCATGCGATTGGTGCGCAATACCAATCTCAATATGTAGGTAACTGCCAGTATTCTGATTTTACAGTCTTTAGCTTTCACCCTGTGAAAATTGTTACATCAGCCGAAGGAGGCGCGTTAACTACCAATAGCGCAACCCTAGCAGAGAAAGCGACACTATTGAGAAGCCATGGCATTACAAACAAAGCTGAGCAATTAAAGCATGAAAGTCACGGTCCTTGGTACTATGAACAGCATCAACTCGGTTACAATTATCGAATGACCGACCTACAAGCTGCTTTAGGGACCAGTCAACTGCAGCGAGTACATGATTTTGTTTCGCAAAGAAACAAGCTGGCAAAACGCTATACTGAAAAGCTGCCTGATACATGCTCACACCTGTTGCAAAGCGGCCAATGCTACTCAGCGTATCATTTATATGTGATTTTACTTGATAAACAATCCAGCAATAAGCAAAGAGCGGTTATCGAAACACTGCGAAGTAATCACATTATTGGGCACTTGCACTATATTCCAATTCACCTCCAGCCATACTATCAAGATAGGGGCTTCAGACAAGGCGATTTCCCGCGTGCTGAAGAGTACTATGCTAGAGCGGTTACGCTCCCTTTACACCCAAATTTGACCTTTGATGAGCAAGATCAAGTCCTGTCGGTATTATCTGGGGCACTGGCATGAGACTCGCGCTAGGAAGCGTTCAGTTTGGGCTGGATTACGGTGTCAGTAACACTTCTGGGCAACCCCCCTTAGATGAAGTGGAAAAAATCCTCAGGCTCGCAGTACAATCAAATATCGACGTTGTAGATACTGCAATTGCTTACGGTCAGAGCCACGCAGTGCTGGGCAAATTAAAGCATGTTTGCCATCACCTCAACATTGTTACCAAGCTTCCTCCACTTCAAGCATCAAGCTTTGATAGTGATTCGTGTGAAGCATATCAAAATATGCTCTTAGATAGTTTCGACACACTCAACTGTGACGAGATATACGGCGTCTTGTTTCATCAATCGGCTGATATTATCAAAGCTGGCAACAGACCGCTTTTAGACTCCCTAGAAATGTTTAAAAAACAGGGAAAAATTAGAAAAATAGGTGTGTCCCTCTATTCTAATAATAACATGGATGATTTGTTGTCTGTGCAAAGTATTGGGTTAGTTCAACTACCCTTTAATGCGTTTGACACCTTTTTTGCAAACAAAGGGTATTTAAAAGAATTCAATGCACGCGAAATAGAAGTGCACGTGCGCTCTGCATTTTTGCAAGGCCTTCTCTTAATGGCACTAGAGGATATGCCAAGTTACTTTGCCCCGTGGAGAAAGCAACTTACTAACTTCAAAAACATTGCCACTGAGTTTTCTGCATCGTCACTTGAACTTGCCCTAGCCTACGTATTAAAACACGATGAGATTGATAAAATTGTCATTGGCGTTAATAGCGAACAAGAGTTGCAGCAAATACTATCAGCCTATCATCAAGCAGAGCAATTAAGTAAACAATTTCTCCCTGACATTTCCGTCTCAGATAGTCAACTTACTAATCCTGCTCACTGGCATATTGGTTAGGCACTCACCCTAACCGAATTATCTGCCACGCTCATGTTATCGGGGTACTGTGCCCTTTCTCAATCAATTCACGCGTTCGTTCTGCACCTACATTGAATAACGCATCAATTATGCCCAAGTGAGAGACAAACTCACCGTAAAGTTGTGGGTAGTTCGGGTGTTCAAATTGCTGATAACCAACCTGAATACCCGATTTTGCAAGGGCGCCTCCAGGGTGTGTTTTATCAATATAATTTCTCGCGCCCTGAGGCGATACATAATTATCCGCACCGAAGTATTGACATAAATTTGCTAGCCGCTCATCTTTTACACCCGATATATTAGGCAGCTGAGACGCTCTATAACAGGGAGTATTGATTTCAAGCAGCGACATAAACAACTTGATTAGTCCAATATTGAACTCTGCTAGATTATCGGTGCGCGTATTGTAGTACGCTTCAATCACATCAAAGGTAGTTTGAAAGTGAGCCGCTTTGGCATAATTTGTTTTGAATGACTTTAAATGCTTAACGCGCCAAGGGTGGCCACTTTTAAATGAGGTTTCACAGATTACACTTGCCATTCTCCCCTTCGGCGTCGAAACGACTTGAGACAGTAACAGCTCCCCTTGAGAAGACTTAACTCTATTTCTGACGTGCCAGTCACTTTTCTCTAACTTCACATCATCTAAAAAAACAAATTTATCTGCGTTTAATATCAGATCAAAGTAACCCATCCAAGGGATATAGGTAGGTTGCATTACAGACAAAATCATACCAAAACGCCTTCTTTCCTCATTACCATCGTAAATTCATATGGAAACCCATCCGGTTTAGTCACATAGTCGTGTTTTAGGGTGACATAAGGCGTTATGTGTCGCTTTATATATTCAAAAGTTTCTAATGGGTTTACATAAAATAAGCTGCTTTCTTGGTACTCAACAAACGTAGACAAGGCATTAAATATAACCCCTTTATTTGCTGCCTTAAATGCTGCCTCAATGGTGTTTCGCAAGAAGGACTCATTGCAATTTAGCACATTGTTAAAGATGCCACTCATCACAATATAATCGTACTCTTTTGGTATCTCATCCTTTATTATGTCCATTACCTGAAATGTCGCACTTTCATCGTTTTCAAACTTAGTTTGCGCGTTTTTAATAAACTCTGGAACAAAGTCACACCCCAAGTAATTTCCAGTATGATCATGATTTCTCAAATAAACTAACATGTCACCTAATCCACAACCCAGATCAATGATACTGTCAGACGTGTCAATGAATTCGCAGAATATTTCAAAACGCACATATTGCGCATCTTTTGAGACATGTTGCACAGCTGCTGCACTTTCTCCATGCAGACGAAAAAGTGATTGGTAATAATTTTTTAACTCTTCGGGGCTCATATTTCGAACTCATTGATGGTTTCAATCATGGCGATTAACTGACTGTTAGGTGTTTGCGACTTGACAAATATATTGAGGATTTGCCGACCAATTTCATCAGCAACAGGTACGTTACTTTGTGTCATCATAGTACCCAAGCTCTGATAATGATGCGTAAATACCTGCCCTCTAGACTGAGCAAATAACAGAAAACGCGCCCTGTCACTACTATTAATTAAGACCGGGTAGCGCCAATAGGGTATTTGCTCCTGCATATCCAGCTTGATAAAAGCTGGGTTTACTATCTTGTCATGCACCCATGCAATATTACGAAGCCGACTGCTTGTATAGCTAGGGAGTTTCTCAAACTCATGCGCTAAATCATCGAGTCTATCTAACCATTGAAATTGAAAAAATAAATTGTGTCCTAGAATACTCGGTATCCTCGATGCGACTTCGCTATCGTTTGTTAAAACAGCCCCTCCAAATCCCATGGAAATTGGTTTGTCATAGCCAAAACTGATAACAGAAGTATTAGCAATCCCCCCTAAAGGCCTGCCTTTTAGTTGACCACCGTACGCTAAACAAGCATCTTCGATAACCGGAATAGCGTGTTCTTGTGCTAAACGAACAATCGCCTCGATATCACAGTATCTCCCATAGCCATGTACGGCCAAAATTGCTCCGGTATTGGCCGACAGCTTTTGTTTAATGTCTTCAGCCCGGCAATTCAAAGTACTTGCACTCACATCCGCCAGTACGACTTCATATCCTGCCATCTGCAAAGAAAAAAGTACTATAGGACAACAACTCGCAGGCACAATGACTTCTTTTCCAGGCGCAACATGATTTGCCTGCATCGCCACAATAATCGCTGTACTGCCCGAGCGCGTTAAAAAACTTGAGTGCATGCCAAAAAACTGGCTCAAAGTCACTTCAAAGTAATGAGGAGATCTTTTCTGTACCATGATAATTTAAAATCTTTTGGCTGCTGACGAATTTCAACATTGGCTAATCTGCCATCGTTTTCAAGCCACTTTACCAGCCCAGTCACATCAACAAACAACCACTGGGAGTAACGATGGATGATTGGGATAGCGGCCTCTATTTCTTGGTCACTACTTTGTTTTATTTCCTGCTCAAACTGTTTATCTAGCAAGTCACCAATAAGGATCATGCCTCCGGACTCAGTATGTTCTATAAACTCGGTGAGCACCTGCTCGACATAACTCTGTGAAGGGAAATAATGAAAAATGCTGTAACACAGTACACGTGAAAACTTTTTGTTATAAGGAATGTGACATGCTTCGCTTTGCGCAAAGTGGCCATGAGGAAACCTTTCTTTTGCTTCTTTTACCATGTTCTCAGCAAAATCAATTCCATATACAAGATTTTTGTCAACATCAAGTAGTGACAATAAATAACCATTACCGCAGCCGACGTCGAGTATTTCCGTTTGACTGTTTAATTGCAGGTTTAGATTGATGTTGTCGGCAAGCTTCTGCCAAGTTATGTCATCTGCGAGTCGACCCACTTGCTTCTTGACATCGCTATCACTTGCTTGCTGATGCCAAGCCTGCTTTTTTTCATGATGAGACATTTCTTGACCCCAATATTTTATTCACCAAATTACGCGTTGAGTTTAAGTCGTACACATGTGCTAGTTGCTGAGTTTGTTTTTTGCGCGTCGCTTTACTCAAAAACACTTGCAGCTGTGTCTCTAGCACCGAAGGATTCTCTAGCAATTCTTCTGCCAAACCAACATCAAAGCAGATACCGCCACCTTGTAGTAGTTTCGTATCGGCTTGCTGCTCCGCAGTTTGAGAGACCGCAGCATTGGGCACCATGCAAAATCCAGCTTCGTATTTTATAGAGCCCCCGCCACTGATCACGACATCTGATTCTCGATAATATTTGTCCATGTCTTTTGTAAACGTGTGGTGTATCACTTTGTTATTTTCCAAAGTAACACAAGGCGCTTCTGCTGATAGGACGACAATAGTACATGCACTTAGCGCACGATCTAACGCGCATAGTAGCGTGGCTGTTATATTAAAGCGGTCAGACGCGCCCAATACCAACAACACACGTTTAACTTCTTCAACAAGTGGTGGTTCAGACAATTGCGCCTTACGAATATCGACAAAAGTTTGCTTAAAAGGAAAGTACTCAATACCCAATACATGCTGACTTGAACTTTTAACAAACGCCTGCGCGTTAAATCGAAAATTGACGAGCAAATCTACGCAGTCGTGGCGATACATATCGAAATCGTCTAGTACCACTAAGCGCTGACATTGCGCTTTTAATTGTGCTAATAAGGTTTTTGTAAACAGATAGCTGTCTGCGATAATCAAATCGACCCCCATTAGAGACGACTTGGGCACCGCATTAAAACCAGATCCCTTGAGTAAGTCCATTGCGAAACCATCGAATTCACCACAGAATCCAACATCAACCTTGTGTTTAGACATTTCCAATGCGATGGTCAAACAACGTGAAAAATGTCCAAATCCAACTCGACTGGTGCCATCACATACAAAAATGGCTTTTTTAGGCACTCACTTCCCCAAATGTTTTGTTTATCTTAGTGTAAGTATCGTGGAGAATATCATTTAATAACCATAACTTACCACTAAACCTACCTGATACACAGAGATTATCCACCAAGGATTCTAAACGTTCAAACTGCGCGCTCACTTCATGATTAAACTCTTTTGTAGGTACTGGGAAAGTGTTATGTATTACCTGTGTCGTTGAGTCTAGCAAATTCGCATCTTTAGGCACCAAGTCCATCTCAATCAATGCCTGTAAAATATCCTGCTGCTTAATTTCTTTGGCTTCATCCGCACTACTCAATACTTCAGCTGAGATAGAGTACGCGCGACTGTCGTTGAGGTTAGGATACATCGTGATCCTAAATATGCTAGAACATGAGTCCCAGTTCCACAACAGGTGCGACTGCGTATTTTTTAAAGGCGCATCAAAAGTAAAATGGAAAATATTTGCAGTACGGAAATTAGGCCGACAACGGCTTTTATAGTCCTCCAATAACCTCAATGCAAAAATGGGGGGAGCACTCCAATAGACCCAGTCACAAGTGAGCTCACGCCCATCACTCAACGTCAATGAAGTAACGTGTTTGTTCTCACACTTTAACTCAGACACACTCAAGCTATTCTCGATTTTCACACCCGCAGAGGTCACTTTGTCGACCAAGTAGTCCACCCAATACTGACTGCCTTTAGGCGACTTTGGATACAGATACGCATAATCTTTAGAGCCATCTAGTTGCAGACGCTTGGCGTAGTCAAGTCGGGTGTGATAACCCAGCTTGGCGTCAAAAGCAGGCAGTTCCTTCAACTTACCCGTGATATCGGGGTTAAATGCTAAAATACGAGATGCGCCAAAATAATTGATGCTGTTTCGTGCAGAAAGTTGAGTATAATCAGATTGCTCACCGTACAATTTAACAATCACTGGCTTCACTAATTTTTCGAAAAATAATGGTCCCAGCGTTTCTTTACAGTACGCTTCTATATTGTCTGCCTGAGATATATCTTCATTCGCCAGCAGTTGTGCAATGCCTGCCAAATAGTCGTCTTTATTTAGCTTTCGGGCATCAATCGTTTGTGTTTGTAGATCCCAAGTACTTTGAAAGTAGTTTCCTGTCATCAGCTCTGGAATACTTACCCAGTTATGTTGACGTGCTTGCTCTGGGCCGAACAGAAAGTCATCTAATTCAGAAACGCCCGACAAGTTGGGAATGTGTGAGCCTTGATCATAATAATGGCCAGATGTATCCGTCACAGATCGAAGTAGACCACCGCATTCTTCTGCTTGCTCAATCAGCACAACATCTTGGCCATGCTTTTTCAACAAATACGCAGCGAGTAAACCACAAATACCACCACCGACTACAACACACTTATTCATATCAACACTCCTCTATTTCCCCCTCAATGAGATCGGGAGATACTCTATCTCCCAGCTCCACAGCTTGCTTGAGCGTCTGACCGAGATAAAGGGGTAAAAACTTAGGATGGGCACCAAACCCGGGTCTCACCGAGCGGATGTCTCCTTCCTTAAGTACATGCCCTGCTGGTAGGTCTTTACAAATATATAAAGAACGTTTGGCAAGGATGTTTTTCTGCGCAGATTCAGTAATATCATAATTGATACTCCCCAGCGCTAACTCTACTTGCTGCTGTTGTGCCTGCGTATACTTTGGCTCTATTCCTGATTCTAGCTGGCGCACGGCATTGACCATTTCCTTAAAAGCTTGGGCATCCAGCGAGAAAAATGCATCAACAGAATCATCCTCACTGCTATCAACGAAGTGCTTTTCGATAATTTTGGCTCCCACACTTGCGGCTGTAACCGGCACTAAGGTTCCTTCAGTATGATCTGATAACCCCACCACACAATCGAATGCCTTCGCAATATCTGGGATCGTTCTCAAGTTACATTCATTAAGTGGTGTTGGATACGCCGTAGTGCACTTCAAAACGGCAATCTCATTACAGCCATGATGACGAAGCGTATCGACGGCTAAGCGGATATCTTCATACTCTGCCACACCGGTTGATAAAATAACGGGCTTGCCAGTTTTAGCAACGTAAGAGAGCAAGCCTATGTCGGTTATTTCAGGGGACGCAATCTTATACGCCGGGACGTCTAAGCTCTCTAACAAGTCGACCGCGGTGGTATCAAAGGGACTAGAAAATATATCCATGCCCAATCTGCGAGCTTCTGCAAAAAGTGCACTGTGCCACTCCCATGGCGTGTAGGCTTTTTGATACAGCGAATATAAAGAATGATGTGCTTCCCATGCATTGCCACTTGGCAGCAAAAAATCATCCTTTGTACAATTTAAGGTAATTGTATCTGCCGTGTAAGTCTGTAACTTAATCGCGTTTGCCCCGGCTTTATGGGCAACATTGATAAGGGATATCGCCTTCTCTAAACTACCGCCATGATTGGCAGACATTTCCGCAATAACGTAGCAAGGAGAACCCTCCTCTATTTTGGTATTATTAATTGTTAGAGATGGTTTAATGTTCATTTGCATCACTCTCTTTTTGCAAGGAGATTTCTAGCCCCTCATTTCTAATAATATGCTGGTTTATTTCATAAATACTTTGATTTGTGTCGAAGAACTGTTTTATTTGTTCGTAATTAACGGCCAAGCTTTCAGTATTAAAGTGTGCCGCCATTGCGGATATAACTTGCCAATCTTCGTTCGTATCTAATGTAAACCTGTAGTGGCTATCCTGTGTTTCGTTACACAGCTCTATCATGTTGCAAAAATCAGGGTGATTAAAAAGGTATAGGGTGACATGCTCCCTTTCTGACTCACGTGTCGCCAATTGACTGACGGTTTGAAGCGTCGTTGAACGTATCACCTCACAATCGACACCTTCAGGATATGATTCATTTAGATATCCATAATCAGCGTCGTTTTGTGCAATATAGCTGATGAGTTGATCGACTATCTCAGGACAAATGAAAGGAGAATCTGCAGTCAGCCTGACTACTTGTTCAGCAGGGTAGACCTTTAAAGCTTCACAAAAACGGCCCAGTACATCATCTTCACTCCCTCGGAAAACATTGACACCCGCAGCATTGAGCGTATCGCACAGTACGTCATTTTCTTGATTAACCGAAGTAACCACAACAATACTGTCAATGCGAGAAGCCTGCTTCAAACGCTCTATCATATGCAGGATCACCGGCAAACCATTGAGCGGCTTTAAAACTTTACCTGGCAAGCGAGAAGATGCCATCCTCGCTTGGATAAATGCAACCGTCTTAACCATATTAATTGAGCCTCTGGAATCCACTGTGGCACACGGGTCCATCGAGTAAGTCAAGCACATCCCCTTTGTCTTGGGCCTGCTTTAAAACACCAATGACCTCTTCAAAAGCGTTTAAGAAGGTTTCACAATGCGCTAGTGTGTGACCCATTGACACATAAATAACATTGGCCGCTAGCACGCCTCTTTTGAGCATCTCTTGCGTATATAGCGTTTTGAGAGCGAGAGCCTGCTCACCCGGGAAAACCAGTATTGGTACGCTGTCTACGCCAATTAACTGGAGCTCAAATTGTAGGTCATGACAGATTTTTGCCATATTAGTTTTAAGGTGACGACCCGTCTTATTTAGCTGCTCGCTCACTTGCTCTTGTTCAAAAACAGCGAGTGTATTTAATGCCGCAACAAACCCCACTCGTTCAGTCCAGTATGTACTGCTAATAAACGACTGCTGGGCAGCATCCATCACTTCAGACTTACCGATAATCGCACCTATTGGGTGGCCGTTCCCCATTGCTTTACCAAGCACACAAATATCCGGGTGAACATCAAATAACAGGTGTGCTGCCCCTGCATTCAGTCTAAACCCGGATGATATTTCATCAAAAATTAAGACTATACCATGCTGCTCACAACGCGCTTTTACCGCTTTGATAAAGTCTAAATCGGGCATGCCATGCCTAAACACTTCCATCATCACCACCCCCAAATCATCACCGTGCTCAGATAACAATTCATCAAATCCCTTGAGATCTCCCTCGTGGAAAGGTAATGCAGTATCTATTAGCTGCTGAGGAACACCACTTGGTGAAAGACCCGGAAGTAGCTGCTCTTTGAGCTTATCCCCATCGGCAAGGTTGGTTGCTAAATACCAGTCGTGCCAGCCGTGGTAACCACAAAACGCCACCTTATTTTTGCCAGAGTAAGAGCGAGCAATACGAATAGCTAAAGCACAGGATTCGCCACCTGTACGCGTGAATCTAACGCCACCAGCCCAATTGTGTATTTCAATCAGTTTTTCAGCTAGTTCGACTTCTTCAAAGCAATTTAAGCTCGACATTGACCCCATTTGCACGGCTTCTACAACCGCTTCGGTTACCGTTGGGTGAGCGTAACCTAATGAACAACTGCCAATGCCCATAATAGAAAAGTCTAAATAATGCTTGTCATCTAAGTCCCAAATTTCACATCCTTGGGCTTTTTTATAGTATGCGGGCCATTGCTGAGGTAAAAACATTTCAGCTCTTTTTGATAATAGCTGATTGCCTCCAGGGATTATCTTTTTCGCCTTTTCCCATAGAGTTGCGCCTGAGTTTTTTTTACTTTCCATTTTGATAACCAAAGAATAACTTGAAGATTAACCCGAGCACTAAAGCAGCTGCCTTAATTCATTAAGGCGGCTATGTTAGTTCAAGGCTCATTATATAATAGGTTGGATATTGGGATATTATTTTGAACCCCAATCTTTCATAGGCAGATATGGCAGGTTGATTTTTATTATCAACCCCCAAGTGAACATCTTGGATCCCCCACTTTTTTTTCAAGAACAAGTTTACAGCGTGAATGACTTCTTTTGCTACACCTTTTCCTTGCCAAGCTGGCTCACCAATAAAAATCCCCATCTCTGCAGTTTTCTTACTTACATCAATGGGTTCATATTTTATATTACCGATATGCTGGCCATCATGATAAATACCCAACAGCAAGCAATCTTGTTTAATTTCACGGTCTTTGACATATTCTTTTAACTCAGCAACAGAGGTTGGCCTGTAACTAATATACTGCGCATTTTCAGCATTAAAAAACCAATTGTAATAGGTTTCTGATACATCTTCTGCACCTAGTTTTTTTAGTACAAATCTCTCTGTTGCTAGTTCTAACATAAGCTAGACCTCTGATTGTGAGTAGTCAAAACTATAGTCACTTAACTCGTTCCAACGTGCTCTGTATTCGTCTGGCGCTTCTTTAATAAAGTCGGCCCATAATTGCCTCGCGTCCAAATACAGCGGCATTATCTCTTCGTCATCGCCAAAATTATACAAGGTGGACAGGAGTACCGACGTAACATATAGAGACTCACCTTCCATTAAAAGGTAAAAGTGCGTATACCGAGGGTGCTGCTTAAAGGAAAATAAATAGCGAAGGCTTTTTAAAATTTGCTCAAGCGCTTCGCCCCTATTGGAAACGGGCTCTTCCAATATTTCCGCCATGACGTGACACATTTCGTCGAACTCGTCAAAATCAAGAAACGACTCTAACTCAGTGTCGTTGTTACTTGACGTGAATACTTTATTTTTGACAAAGTTGATCACTTGCTCTTTGCTAAAGTTTGAATCTTCAAACATGATATCTTCAGAATGAAGTGGGAAAGCCCCCTCGACTTTGGTGCCATCACTACAATTGAATACCGTAATATCGGCGTCCTTTTTAGAATCGATGAAGCGTTCCATTTGCACTTTACCAGTATGCATAAAGTGGTCTGTTGTGACTATGCCACCGAAATTTCCTTCGACGTGCAGCTCTCCGCCCATTTTTAACGGTTCATATACCGTTTCACCGCTTTTGGAGTAGTAGTAGCTATTTTTGGAATGGTGGTGGTTAGGGTCTTTATAACCATTATCGGCACCAAACAAATAGATGCTCTTGAAATCCATACTGCCGAAAAAGCTCAACGCGGTGTTACCTACCAGCGGGTTGCTGTAACCAAGTGTACTTGTAATACGCTTATGCTTTATAAACTCGGAAATGTGGAACAAAGAAGTACCCGCTTCGTTGCCTTTTAATGCCACGCCGCACCAACCAAATAGGTCCAATACTTTGGGATACATGACGTTTAAAACCAGCAAGTTAATCTTCTGCCTGAGTTCTTCGCTGATAAACGTTGTCAATAAATCTTCCGTCGCTTTTGTACGTTCAAGAGCCACGTGAAAATCAGGGATAATGCCTTCTTTAAGCAATGCTGTGGTGGCAGAGTTACAAGCCACGATAAGCGCTTTGTGCTGATTTTCTCTGATAAATGCAACGTCATTATCCAATGAAGGACCGTTAGCAACAATAAACACAGGAAAATTCAGTTCAGGCCCAACCCCTTTAGTTTTGGGGTTAAGGATCGAGACTGGCTTTTTAAAATTTTGAACAGTGTGCGCAATACTTAATAATGCATCGTCGAAAAAGCCCCACCCCATAAAGAAACGATGGAAGTTAGTTTTAAACTCTTTAATCAGTTCATTCATCAATTTCGATGGGTAATGCTGATAGAATACTGCCGTTGAAATACTAAACGCACCTATCTGAGACGCTCTATCATAAAGAGATTGGTACATCTCTTGTTCTGACACACCGACCGATATATATAAAAAGCTACCATCTAGATCTACTTTGTTTAAGAATTGTGCCCAATCAAAAGTAAATAAACTTGCAAAAAAGTAGTCTTCGTTTGGTTCAAGAATGGTTATGTATGAGGCAGTGACTTGCTCGATTAATCGATCTAAAAAGTAACCTAAGCCAACACCAAAAATGATCATACTGGGCATTTTTTTACATGCGCGCTCATTTTTAGGTAAAGTTGCTTTGGCTTCATCGTAGATTTTACCTATATTTTGCATCAAGGTAATGTGCTTAAAGCCCGTTTCATTCTTAATACTTGAAATCGCACTATGATCGACTCGGCCTATGATTGGCTGTTTTAGTATTTCATCAACCTGCTTATGACACTGCTCTATCGGCGTATCGCCGTATATTGGTACACCAGTGTCGTAATCAACGAGATTTGCTTGCCCACTTGGCGTCAAAAAAAGGTTGAACTTCTCTGATGGGTCATGCTTGGCAAACTTTTCCGCAATGTCAGGGAAATATTTTGTAAAGGCTTGAATATTTTTATTGAATAAATCATTTGCCGCATCAATAAATGCATCTTCGGCTTGTTGCCGGTGATCTAAATTCTGAATCTGTTTTTCGAGATCTTGCAGTTGTTCTGGGATGGAGTCTTTATCGTGCAAGTTATTTGACATCGTAGTACTTCTTTATTTTTTTCTGGCCTGTGTTGTAGCGGATCAATTGCAGCTTGATATCTTCTCGGTTTCGTTCAACCTTTTCGATGATTTGTCCATGGCGAGTCAACAATTCCGCTTTTTCTTCGGTCGAAACCTCTGGATTGCTAAATAATTGTTTAATTTCTTCACTGAGCTCATCGTACAAGCCCAGCGTGCTGTCGACATCTTTTTCTAGCTGCTGCTCAAAAGCATCAAAAGCCACTTTTAAGCGATGATACTCACTACTATCCGACATTCGCATCTGCACCGTAATCTTGCATTGTCTGCATTCTTACATCTTGCGGGATTGCATCCCACGCAGATTTAATCTCTTTTAATAAGTGGGAGACTTCTTGAACCATTTCAGGATCATTTTGAATCGTCGCGTCTAACAGTCTGTCAATCATGTAGCTATAAAGTGCATACAAGTTTTCAGTCACTTCACCGCCGACCTCAAAGTCCAAACAACCGCGTAGCGCTTCAATAATCGCCGACGCCTTAGATAAATGCTCCGCTTTTGCCTCTAGCTGCTTTTTCTCAATCGAGATTTTAGCCAAGACCAATTTTTCAATAGCACCACCTAACAGCATTTGAATTATCTCGTATCTGTCAGCACCTGCAACTCGAGTTTTAAGTGCCTCACGCTGATAATTTTTAACTTTTGCGTTATACATAAAAACGGCTCCTTAGTGTGTTATTTCTTACTACTAGTAAATCCAGGTAAATTCGCTAACTGAGAGCCCAGATACGTTTGCGTTTGACGCATTTGCGCTATCAAAACATCCAGTCCAGCATATTGCTTACGCAGTCTCTGTTCCAATGACTCCATGCGATATTGATGCTTTAACACATCGTCTTCAATCGCTTTTTGCTGCGTCGTTAAATCATCTTCCCTTTGTTTCAGTAATCCACCTGAATCTACATAGTTGCCAAGCAGACTTTCTAAATCTTTGGCAACCCCATTAGGACCTGCAAACGCTGTGCCAATATCATCATAGTTAGTATCCATAGCTTCATTTAAGCTACGTACCAAAGATGATTTTTCTAAGTAGCCTTTTTTATCAACGCTAATACCGATGTCAAAAATTGAGCCAAACGGGCCTGCGTCTGTTAACGCTTTTGACAAGGTAGATACCATCTGATCGCTTAAGCTTCGCATCGATGAATCACCATTTAATGGTTCACCAATACGTGTTCTAAAACCGATCTGCCCGACAACTGCATTGTAGTTTGTTATAAATTCATCAATAAGCGTCGTCACAGAGTCTCTGTCATAAGCAATATTTAGATTGGCTGTTTCATATTTGAGTGTGGTTGCATCTTGAACACTTTTCGCTTTGGCTGTAATCGTCATATCTTGTACAGCATTTGTAAAAGTGTTTGTCTCGCTGGTTACAGTCAAGCCATCCACTGTAATCACTGCGCTTTTTGCTTTGTCATCATCCGCGATCCGCATACCACCGGTGGGGTTGGTGGATGCATCATATGTTTCGATCGCGTCTAATTCAGCTGTGTCACTGGTTATCACTAAATCATTGTTCGTACCAGTTACACTGGAAGTCAAGACTAGTTTACTGCCTACGCCAGCATCACCTGTATTGATGATGTTTGCCGTTAAACCAAAATTGTTATTGTCGGCATTAATTGCATCCCTAAGTTCATTTAGGGTCATGCCCGCCGTTACCGCTAAATCGAATGATTTCGTACCTGCAGAAAATGACAAGGTGCCGCCAGATGCACTCACAACAGAATCAGCTGTTGCAAACGCGCCATCGGTGCTTACAGCACGACTCCCCTGCGCTAATTCTTGTACTGCAATTTCAAAATCACCCACAGAAATGTCAGATGTTGGCGTGACGCTGATAATATCGCCACTGCTAGGTTGAGTAATATTCGCAACCCGCTTATTGAAATTACCAATGTCCGCCAATTTTTCGACAGTGTCGTTGAGGGTAGATAGGGCAGATTTCACCTCGCCAATTGCGGAAAGCTCAACGGCTAGACGCTGATCCTTCGCGACGAATTGTTCCATCTTGGGCCTATTTTCAGCATCAATTGACGCTTTAATAATGCCCTCAAGATCTAACCCTGAGCCTACACCCGCAGATGTAATAAGTGGCATTTTTCTACCTCCAACTAACTATCATGCTGTTCTATCGAACAGTACACCTTTACCTGATACCTTATCGGCAAGTTCATCCAATGCTTTAGCGACTTCACGAAATTCCTCTGAAGGAATCTCACGAATCACCTCGTCACTATCTTTATCCACCACCCTTATGAAAGGCGGATCTCCTTGGTCATCAAATTCAAATGACAAATTCGTTGCCGTGACCGGTATAAAATCATTGACCTTAGCAAGATTGGCTTTCACAGCTTCAAACAACTCAGAGTTTTCATCTGACTGCTCTAGCTCAGACTTTAATTTGTCTTGGACATCAGTAAGCTTTTCAATCGCTCTGAGGGATTCGACCCCCTCTTCCTGCTTTGATTGCTCACGAGCCAGTAATGAAGTCTGTGTACCATTACCAAGTGGAATTTGAACCTCTTTCACGATTCGCCTCCTATTCCAAATAGCAAGCTCAACTTATAGTATACGTCAAGTTTATCAAATAAGTATAAACCTGACGCTACTATTGCAACAAAATTATCCTAGTAGCGATAAGGCTACTTGAGGACGCTGGTTTGCTTGGCTTAAGATTGAACTACTTGCTTGTTGCAAAATCTGCATTTTAGTTAAGTTTGCAGTTTCGACAGCAAAGTCTGTATCACTGATACGCGATCTTGCAGCAGATAGGTTTTCACTGATATTACTTTGGTTTCTGATGGTAGATTGGAAACGGTTTTGAACAGCACCTAGCTCAGCACGCTTTTTGTCCACGACCGCGATCAACGAATCCATACCGGCCATGACCACCTGTGCGTTTGTTTGAGAAGATACACTGATAGAAGTTGCGATATAAGTATTCGCAAATGTTTCTGTGACAGCGGCACCATCGATATCAGATACACCGACTGCTAATGCTGATAACTCATTACCAGTTACAGCACTTGCTACACCAGCAATACCCGATAAGGTAAAGCCACCATTAGCTGAAATACTGTTAATTGCCGCAGTACCGCCAATGTTTTGCATACTGAAGCCAATGGTCTGTACAGCATCAGCACCGACTTGGAAGCTCGCCTGATAAGAGCCGTCTAGTAAGTTTTGACCACCGAAGGTCGTATCTGTAGCAACTCGGTTCACCTCACCCATTAATGAGCGAATTTCTTCTTGAATAGCGAGTCTGTCTTCATCTGTGTTTGAGCCATTTGATGCTTGTTGCGCCAATGTTCTGACTCGTTGAAACATTTGTGTTGTTTCGTCTAGTGCCCCTTCAGCTGTTTGAGCCAAAGAAATACCATCGTTTGCGTTTCGTGATCCCTGACTTAAGCCATTAATTTGACCTGTTAATCGGTTTGAGATCTGCATACCCGCAGCATCGTCTTTTGCACTATTAATTCTTAGTCCTGAAGACAACCGCTGGAACGATGTATCCAACGCCATTGACGAATTATTAAGTTGTCTTTGAGCATTCAAAGAACTTACATTCGTATTTACAAAAATAGCCATAATAGCCTCCGCTTTATCATTTCATCTATCTACGCGGGATACCCCTACCCTGCGAAGATGAGAGTCAGAGTCCTAAATTTATAGTTCTCTAACTCTGTTATCGACGAGATGAGCGAATGCTTTAGCTTTTTTTTAATAAATTTAAAATTTTATCCTTGTAACAGACTCAATGCTGCTTGAGGACGTTGATTTGCCTGACCTAAAATAGTCTGACTTGCTTGTTGCAAGATCTGGTTTTTAGTTAGTTTAGCAGTTTCCATTGCGAAATCTGCATCTCTAATTCTCGATTTTGCAGCTTCAAGGTTTTCAGCAATGTTACTTTGGTTACGAATGGTTGATTGGAAACGGTTTTGAACCGCACCAAGTTCGGCACGCTTTTTATCTACCACCGCAATAAGCGAATCCATACCTGCCATAACGGCTTGTGCATTAGTTTGCGAAGAAACACTGATAGAGGTTGCTTGATATACACCAGCAAATGTTTCAGTTATTGCCGCATTATCAATGTCGGATACACCAGCCACTAATGCAGACAGTTCACTGCCAGTAACAGCACTCGCAATGCCGGCAATGCCCGATACAGTGAAACCGCCATTTGCCGATAGGCTATTAATTGCCGCTGTTCCACCAACATTTTGCATACTGAAGCCAATGGTCTGTACAGCATCAGCACCTACTTGGAAGTTTGCTGAGTAAGAACCATCTAATAAATTCTGACCACCAAATGTTGTATCTGTTGCAACACGGTTTACTTCTGACGCCAACTGACGAATTTCTTCTTGAATTGCCAGACGGTCTTCGTCTGTATTAGAACCATTTGCCGCTTGTTGTGACAATGTTCTCATTCTTTGGAACATTGACGTGATTTCATCCATTGCACCTTCTGCTGTTTGTGCCAATGAAATACCATCGTTTGCGTTACGGTTACCTTGGTTTAAACCCAGTATTTGAGATTGAAGACGGTCAGAGATTTGTAGACCAGCCGCGTCGTCCGCCGCACTGTTGATCCGTAAACCTGAAGACAAACGCTTAAAAGAAGTATCCAGCTCAACACTAGACTGCGCTAACTGTCTTTGTGCGTTTAACGCACTGACATTCGTATTTACAAATAAAGCCATGATTCACTCTCTCTCTATAAATTGTCGATATCTAGAAAGAAGTACAAGTTGATTGCATGGAGCGGCAAGATCTTTGCTTGATATGTATGCAAAGCATTGCCCATGTACATTTCTTTCAAGTTTCCTGAAATAAAGCAATAGCCGTGCCAGAGTTGGAAAGAAAGTATTCAAGAATAAAAAAAGAGGCAGTAAATGCCTCTTTTTTAAAGTTTGAGAGTGAGTGCCAATATTTTATTTAAAAGTTGGCATAGTGTGTGCTTAATAATTCATGTTCACTAAATTGATGAACGCTTTTGGATTTAAGCTTCTCCGCTTTATCGTCCAATTTGGGTGTCTGTGTTAATACCCCATCAAGCACAGACACCTCTTTCAACTATTTCCTATTAAATTATATTAACCTAGTAGACTCAAAGCTGCCTGTGGACGCTGGTTTGCCTGACTTAGGATTGTTTGGCTCGCCTGTTGTAGAATCTGCATTTTAGTTAGGCTTGCAGTTTCTGTAGCAAAATCAGTATCTTTGATACGAGATTTCGCAGCGGATAGGTTTTCAGCAACATTCGATTGGTTACGAATTGTTGACTGGAAGCGGTTTTGTACAGCACCAAGCTCCGCACGTTTTTTATCAACTACCGCGATTAGTGAGTCCATACCAGCCATCACAACTTGCGCATTGGTTTGACTCGATACACTGATTGCAGTAGCAATGTAAGTATTCGCAAACGTTTCTGTCACTGCCGCACCGTCAATATCTGATACACCTACCGCTAGTGCTGATAATTCGTTACCGGTTACAGCACTCGCAATGCCCGCAATGCCCGATAGCGTGAAGCCACCGTTTGCCGAGAGGCTATTAATTGCCGCTGTACCGCCAACATTTTGCATACTGAAGCCGATTGTTTGTACTGCATCCGCACCGACCTGGAAACTCGCTTCATATGAACCGTCTAGTAAGTTAGCACCACCGAAAGTAGTATCTGTTGCTACACGGTTAACTTCTGACATTAAAGAACGAATTTCTTCTTGGATAGCCAATCTATCCTCGTCTGTATTCGAGCCATTTGCCGCTTGTTGTGACAAAGTTCTGACACGTTGGAACATTGAAGTAACTTCGTCCATCGCACCTTCAGCGGTTTGCGCTAAAGAGATACCGTCGTTTGCGTTTCTGTTACCTTGATTCAAACCGTTAATTTGAGATGTTAAACGGTCTGAGATTTGTAGGCCTGCCGCATCGTCCGCCGCACTGTTAATACGGAAACCTGATGATAGACGCTTGAACGATACGTCTAGAGCATTACCTGAGTTGTTTAATTGTCTTTGAGCGTTCAATGAACTTACGTTAGTATTTACATAAAGTGCCATGATGATTCTCCCACTGTAAACTTAGTTTACTCTCAAACTTAAATTCTCTAGCCTTCGATGATTTTTTATCTCTCCGGCTTGGTTAATTAAGTTATCGGACTCACGAGAAAATCCTTTAGTAAAAAATTAAAAAAAATTTCAAACCTTTGTTTTTAAAATGTTTTTAATCACTAAAGGGCGAGATTATTTAGTCAGAACAGAAAAGCTTATAGACTTAAATTACGAGGGCAGCGTCAAATAAATTTTAGTATTTATAGTCAGTTAGAAGTACTAGATGGAATTTATAGTGAGCATGCTCGTAAATTGATACAAATACACAATTTACGAGCATTTAAATTAAAATTAGCGAATGTAGTCTAGTAAAGAAAGGTTAGACAAACGGCCATAGGTAGCTTGAGAGGCTTGTAAAGCCGTTTCGTGTTTTGTTAATTCGGTAATTGCTTCAGCCATATCAACTTCAATCAACTCAGCACGCGCAATTTGGTTATTCACATCCAAATCACCATTGGCATCCGTTATTCTTGTTGCCGTATTAAGTCTGCCACCTAAACCCGACTGAATTTGCGATACACGATTTTTTGCGTTTTCGATTCCCACCATTGAGTCTGCGAGTACTTGTCGATAATCATCATCGCTCAGCGACTGGTTTTCCAGTGTATTAATTAGCGTATCCAACGTGTTCAGTACATTGTCTTTTTGTGGTGGTTCTAGCTCTATCGTAGTAGAACCTGGCAATGCACCTGAAATATCGACTTCCATTCCACCAAAATTGATACGATTACCCGCAAAAGTGCCCGTGCCGATATTTGTTCCACCCTGTGTCAAAGTATAACTATTTGGTGTGCCAGCAGCCATAGTAATGATAATTTGATTACCTGTCGCGGCTGCCGCCGGATCCGGGTTATAATTGGCTTTGTGGAATTGCTCGAAATCAGCTTGCTCTTTCACATAGACTGTACTCGCTGTTACCCCCCCAGTATTATTGAAACCCGTGTTTTGTGTCACGTTTAACCTTTGGTCGACACTTTCAAAAACATCGAACCCATTGTCACTGGACTTGATCTCGACACCCTCTGCGACCTTTATCTTGTGCTGACCTTGATCACCATTGTACGCATACCTTCCTGCCGCACTGTCATAGGCATAGGTTTTGGTGTTATCTTGATACCCTGAAAAAATATAACGACCATCTTCGGTTTTAGCATTCATTAAATCGAGTACCGCGGTTTTAATCGCACTTAACTCTTCAGATAGAGCCGCTCTATCAGGTGGAGTCAGCGCGCCGTTACCCGCTTGTACTGTCAAGACATGAGCACGAGTCAATGAATCTTTTATGTTGTCAAGTACACCTTCTTGCGTATCGAGTCGACTTTTTAACATGGTCAGATTTTTTGTATACTGCTCGTTAGTTTGAATTCTATCTGAATAAAGCAATGATCTGGCCATAGCAGAAGGATCATCAGAGGCAGTTAACACTCGTTTTTGAGTCGTTACCTGTTTCATCGACTTATTCACTTCTTGCTGGCTGTTTAAGATAGAGTCCAAATTATTTCTAAAAATCATATTATGAGATAAACGCATAATTACCTCGCAGCATTAAGTAGTGTATCGAAAACTGTTCTGGCAGCACTCAGTATTTGTGCTGATGCAGAGTAAGATTGCTGAAATCGCAAAAGGTTGGCAGCTTCTTCGTCTAGGTTCACACCCGCAACGGATTCAAACCATGCTTCAGATTGCGCGGCAAGTGCATCGTAGGCTGCTCCATTCGTTTTTGCTTGGTTGGCAACCACACCTATCTCTGTTACTAGTCCAGCATAGGCTTCATTAAATGTTTTTAAGTTATCAGCTACCGCGGTTGTAACCACATTTTGTCTCACTAATTGACCTGATTGCAGTTGACTGAGGACAAGACCGTTGCGGTTATCATCAAAGCCCGCCTCGTTAAACTCAATAACAAAGGTATCGCCAGTCGCAGGCTCTCCATCTATGTTAAAATCGAACCCGTAACCAGCAAAACCACCACCAGCTGACGCCAAGATATTTTCTCGCGGGGCGGGGGCTGTGAATGTCGTCGTGCCACTTGCATCAGTGATCTGATATTCATCTGGATTAGCGGTTTTTACTAGCGTAATTTGCCCATTTGTTAATGTTGGGGGGCTAGTCGCAGAAAAATTACTTGATGCCGGATCGGTATTCGTCACGGTGCCAACAGAAATAGTTGCGGTACTTACATTATTACCTGCAGATTCTGTGCGAATTGGAGAAGCTAAAGCAAGGCTCTCAGGGCGATCTGTTGCAAGCGCCATGGTACTCGCGGCTGCTGAATTCAACTTTATGTCAAACATATCCCCATTGTTCGGAAGTGCCGCAGCGCCATTCACATCTGTAAAGTTAATTTGTAACCCAAATAATTCTGTTCCAGGCGGTGCCACAGTTTGCGAATTCAGCGGATCTGTATAAGCAACTGTCGTCGCGTTACCAATAGTGTTGCCTTGCGCATCAATTGCAGCAATGGTGACGTTACCTGCGTTATACGTCACTCTAAAATCTGTCGCTGGTATTTGATTACCTTGACCAGGCTCTAAAGTTGCCGACAACTGTGTCGTGCTGGTGTTACTGCCATGCGGAAACCCAGACGTTGTTGGGATGGTAAATATATTGCCCCCCAAATTACCGTCTAAGTCCATTCCCAATTTGTTTTGTTGGTTAAATGCATCGGCCAGTGACAGTGCAATTTGTCCTAGTTGATTTTGCGCTGGAATCAAAATTTCATCTCGAAACGCAAGTAGCCCCCCGATCTTACCTTGCAACTTAGTTTGATCCACTTCGAGTGCTATTGCATTGCCCTCCGTTATATCTAACTTAAGCTGTTTACGATTCGGATCTGGATCGCCATCTAATGAAAATAAATTAAAACTTCCATTTTCCATAACGACTGACTGGCCAGACCCCAGAAAGACAAGCTTTTCACCATTTGAACCATCCAGCGTCTCTATATCAACCAGTTCGGCAAGGTCCTTAATCGCCTGGTCTCGCTCATTCAGCACGGAACTGGCATTGTCATTATCTGGATTGGCATTCAATGCGCCAACTTGACCGTTTAAATCGCTGATTTTTTGAATCAAGTTATTCGCTTCTTGGGAATAGATCGAAAGCTGTTCATTAACAATGTTATTTTGATCAAATACAATGCCAGACAATCGGTCCATTTGATCAATCATATTTTGCGCATCTGTCAAAAATAATGACCGCGTTACCGTTGAAGACGGTAAGTTCATAGCTTCTTGTAGATTGTTAAACAACGAGTTGATACTGCTGTTCAAATTGTTTGAGTCTTCACCGAATAAAGTATCAACACGTGTTGATTCGGTCACAAACTGTTCATAGTAAGACTGACTCGATAAATCACGGTACAACTGCTTTTGCGCAAATTCGTTTAACAAACGTACCGTCTCACCTCGGCCAACTTGATTCCCTATCATGGTGGCATGCTCGGTGCGTTCGCGTATGTAACCCACCGTATTTAAATTCGCGATATTTTTACTGGTGGTTTGCAATAATTCACTGCTCGCCCTAACGCCCGAAGTACCAATGTTCATTAAGTTAAAAGACATCTTAGTTTACTCCCCGACGTAAAAGAGAAGACACGGCAGATTGGAAATGCGCCCCTCCCAATACATTTCTTATCTTGTTTGCATAATTAGGATCTGTCGCATACCCAGCCTGCTGGAGCGCTTCCAAGTACTCGCTTGGCTCAGACGCTTTCTTTAACGCTTCTTCGTATCTCGGGTTCGACTGTAAAAAGTCAACGTAATCGCTAAAACTGTCTTTCAAAGATTCATAAGCACGAAAGTTCGCTTGTTTTTTAACAGGCAAGCCCTGTTCAAATTCAAGTGTCATTTTACTGGCACTGTCTCCTTCCCAGCGGCTATCAGCCTTTATATTGAATAAATTAAAACTACTGTTACCATCCGGCTTAGTAATAACATGTTTGCCCCAACCAGTTTCCAAGGCAGCTTGTGCGACCATAACAGCAGGGTTTAGACCTAATTTTTGTGCGGCGGACTTAGCGTAGTCCCAAAGGGTGCTAACAAAGTCTTCTGGGCTATCAAAAGATTTAGGGTCTTGCTTGTGATTTTGAACCGGCTCAGCGTGAGATGTACTTTTAGCTTGATCTTTATTATGTGCTTGCACAGTGCTTTCGTCCTGTGCAGGAACATGCTGTCCACTGGCAATCTTGTCGCTTTGGATTTCAGCACCAGTACGAATAACTGAAGCCGGCATATACCCACTTTTTGTCGGTGACAGCTGTTGTACAATCAAATCTGCAAGTCCGAGGCTTCCATTATTGGATAGTTCTAGCGACATTTGTTGGTCATGCATTTCTCGATAGAATTTGACGCTGCTAGAGTTAAAAGGGCTGTCTGTGTCTTCGAACGCTTCGTTTGCTTTGCGCATACTTGTCAGCAGCATTTGTGTAAAAATGGATTCAAAATGCTGTGCAGCTTTCTTCAGCGCTTGCTTAGACGCATCGCCATCACCAGCACTTTTCAGCGCATCCTGCCTCAATGAGTTCAGGTTACTTAAATCAAAAAAACTTTGATTATGTGTCGGATCAGTATTCATTGTTCAAAAACACGTCGTGAGTAATAATAATGATTAACATGCAAATACCAAGCCAAAAAAAAGCCCCATAGAAATGGGGCTAACTTATTGATTAAAATAAGGACTATATGACGACTAATTGACCATGTATCGCGCCTGCTTCTTTCAGCGCTTCCAGTATCGCCATTAAATCACCAGGCGCGGCACCCACAGCATTAATTGCTCTGACTAAATCATCAAGACTACTTCCTGGGTCAAACACAAACGCACGAGAATCATCTTGGTCCACATCAACAATACTTTGACGCGTAACTACGGTATCTCCTTGCGTGAGTGGTTGAGGTTGAGAGACATTTGTTTGCTCTGCGATCGTAACGGTTAATCCACCATGAGTGATCGCCGCAGGTTGCAACTTCACATCTTTGCCAATAACAATCGTACCTGTTCGAGAGTTTACAATGATTTTCGCAGAGGTATCTGCTGGCTTAAACTCTAGGTTTTCTAAAGTAGAAAGGTATGCCACCCTTTGTGCTGGATCTCGTGGAGCAATTACTCTCACGGATGCCGCGTCTAAGGCGCTCGCACTATTGGGACCAACGAGATCATTAATGGTATCAGCCAAGCGTTTTGCAGTCGTAAAATCAGGTCTATTCAAATTAAAAGTTATGTGGTCACCTTGCGTAAATGGACTTTTAATTGCTCTTTCAACCATACCACCGTTCGGTATTCTACCCACAGTAGGCGTGTTAATCACGACTCGGCTGCCGTCTAATCCTTCAGCACCTAAACCACCAACAATCATACTGCCTTGCGCGATTGCATAAACGTTCCCATCAACCCCTTTTAGAAATGTCTGAAGTAGCGTCCCACCTCTCAGGCTGCCCGCACTCCCAATGGACGAGACGGTAACGTCAATACTTTGGCCTGGTTTTACAAATGGCGGAAGATCTGCATGTACAGCAACAGCAGCCACATTTTTAATCTTAGGTCGTAAATTACCGGGCATTGTGATACCAAAGCTACCTAGCATGGCCTTGAAACTTTGCTCTGTAAAACGGCTTTGCTCACCTGTGCCAGGTAAACCAACC
This sequence comes from Pseudoalteromonas sp. SMS1, assembly GCF_021530565.1. Taxonomy (GTDB): domain Bacteria; phylum Pseudomonadota; class Gammaproteobacteria; order Enterobacterales; family Alteromonadaceae; genus Pseudoalteromonas. The sequence continues at coordinate 10,202 of NZ_JAKGBI010000018.1, read as the reverse complement.
ACTAAACCATAACCTATTAGTTGGTTACTTCTGACCCCTTCAACCACACTGACATCTTTTACTCTTTCAGCATGTGCACCCAGTGGTAAAATTGATGCGGTTAGAATTAATAGACTGCGAAGTATGTTCATAATGTGCTTCCTTAAAACGGCATCAAGGTGCTCATAAAGAATTTAGTTAACCATCCAGCACTTTGTACTTCTTGGGTTTGCCCCTTTCCAGAATATTGAATGCGAGCATTTGCGATTCGATTAGACTGGACTTCATTGTCTGCTGACACATCTTGTGGCCGAACTAAACCTTCTAAACGGATAAACTCTTCACCCGTATTAAGGGTCAACCACTTTTCACCTCGTATAACCAAGTTACCATTAGGTAGTACACGCATTACATTCACCGAAATGTTACCAAATAGACTATTTGACTGGTTGGCTTGCGCATCGCCTTGGAAAGATGAATCAGCGCCCGCACTCAATTGAATGGCGTCACCACCGATCCTGACAGGCACGTTACCTAAACCTAGCATCTGATCGACTTTCACTTCACTGTCTTTATCAAGTTTGGAATTGGCCGCTTTAGAGGCCTGCGTAGACTCTCTCAAAACGACGGTAATGATATCGCCCACACGAACAGCTTTTTTGTCTGAGTACAGATCATTTGAGTAGGTGTTAAACAACGAACCTGTTGCAACCACAGGCTCAGCCTCCATTTCTGGATACATCGGCGCATAATAAGGATCATCCCTTACTACATCACTGTTCTCTGTCGACATACAGCCTGTTAATCCGAGTCCGATGGCGACTATCAAAATACGCTTACACATGATCTGCCCTACCCTTTAAAGTTGTTGATTAATGTAACTAAGCATTTCGTCAACAGACTTAATTACTTTGGAGTTCATTTCATAAACTCGCTGTGTTTCAATCAGGTTTACCAATTCTTCCGTTACATTTACGTTGGAAGTTTCAAGGGCACCTTGCACGATAGAACCTAAGCCTTCAACACCAGGGTTACCTTGAACGGGCGCGCCACTTACAGCAGTCTCTGTATATAAGTTCTGACCAATTGGCTCTAACCCTGATGGATTGATAAAGTCACTGATCACGAGCTGACCAATGACCGTATTTTCAGCTTGACCATTAATGCTTACCGACACTTCTCCATCTTGAGAAATCGTGATTGAGTTGGCATTATCTGGCACAGTCATTTCTGGTTGTACAGGGAAACCAGCTCCTGAAGTCACCACGCGTCCGGTTTCATCGGTTGTAAATTGGCCATTGCGAGAATAAGCAATCGTGCCGTCTGGCATTTGGATTTCAAAGAAACCAGGGCCTTGAACCATCCAATCCAATGAATTTTCGGTGCTTATCATATTACCTTGGGAAAAGTTCTTTTGGTTAGCTACAACTTTAGAACCAGCACCTAGCATCAAACCTGAGGGAAGTTCAGTATCTTGTGAAGAACGGCCACCAGGTTGGTTAATATTTTGATACAGTAAATCTTCAAAGATAGCTCTGCTTTTCTTATAACCAACGGTACTGGCGTTAGCCAAGTTATTCGAAATAACCGATATATCTGTTTGCTGGGCATCTAATCCCGTTTTACTTATCCACAATGCAGGATTCATAATTTATACCTCACTCTCTTAAACTATGCGCAGGAGCGAAGTGTGTCGCTCATCAATTTCTTCTGCTGACTTCATTAGCTTGATTTGCATTTCAAATTGTCTTTGATGATTAATTAAATCAACCATCTCATGAACTGGATTGACATTTGACATTTCTAAGTAACCACTCATTACTCTGGCTGTGGGAGAGATCTCACAAAAGCCACAATGCCCGTCTTCTAACTGATCTTCTTTGGGCCTAAACAGGCCATCATTACCTTTTTCGAGTTTACTGTTGTCGGCAGAGATAATTTTCAACCGATCAACCGTCTCTAGAAAATTTGCTGGTGCCCCTTGAGGGCGTACTTGAATAGAACCGTCATCACTGAACACAACCTTATCGATGGGAAGCGGCAGAATGATTGGTCCGCCTTCGCCAATTAATTGGCGGCCATGACTCGTTACAAGCGCACCCTCACTGGTGATATTCAGTGTACCGACTTTTGTGTAAGCTTCCTCTCCACTGGCATCAACCACACTGATCCAAGACTTTTCATCTACTGCGATGTCAAGATCTCTGCCAGTCTCAGCCACAGCACCACTTAACATGTTGGTTCCTGGGCGTTCTTGCATGGCAAATACCCTTGTCGGTAAGCCTTCACCAAAAGCTTGCATAGAACGGGCCTGAGCAAAGTCGGCTTTAAAACCTGTTGTATTAGCATTTGCTAAGTTGTTCGCTTTTAGCGCCACGCCACGCAGGCTTTGCTTAGCACCTGACATCGCGATATAGAGCATTTTATCCATGAGAACGACCTAAAACTGTTCAATCTACATAGGATAATGCAATAGTAATGCCAGTATGAGTGTCAAAAATAAAAAAGCCGCAAAAGCGGCTTTTATAGGGAAGGGTGAAATTATCGGATCTGTAAGATGTTTTGCTGGAGCGTCGAGTTAACCTCTAGCGCCCTCGAATTAGCTTGGAAGTTCCTCTGCGCACTTATCAGGTCAACCAATTCATTCGTCAAGTTTACATTCGACTGCTCTAATGCTGATGAATTGATTGTACCCAATGTGCCAGAGCCAGGTTCCCCAGCGATCGGTTCCCCTGATGTTAAACTTTTCTTCCAACCCGTATTCCCAGCTTCTGTTAGACCTTGAGAATTAGAAAACCTCACCATTGCAACCTGACCTAAGAAGGTCGAGTCACCATTACTGTATGAAGCAACAATTTTACCATCATTGCCGATATCAATCCCCGCCAATCGTCCGGTGGTCGCGCCATCTTGATCTAGTGCTTTAACCTCAAATCGACTGGCAAATTGAGTAGGTAATTTGGTCGCTGTGTTTGCTTCATCACGCCAGTTCATCTGTATATCTGACGGGAAAGTGGCACCATTAGTCAACAGGCCAGATACGTTAGCCGCGGTCAAAGTTAAAGGGTTGAAGGTAGTACCTGTATTTGCAACACCTGCGGTGGTGTTTGGGAAACCTTGCGCATTAAATTCAAATTCCGTAATTGGCGTAATCGCTGCCGGTGGAACAATCTCAGTACCATTTGAGCTAAATGGCTTTCCACCAAGCGTTGCAAATACCTGCCATTCGTTCGGGTTCGTCGTCGGATCTTCCTTACGGAAGAAAAACTGCAACGTATGAGGCTCACCCAACGAGTCATAAACCGTCGTAGACGTAGAGCTGTTGTATGAAGCAGTCGTCGCAGGATCGAATGGTACTGTCGGCGCAGTGGCGGTTGAATCTAAATTAAATGAGGAATAAACATTGGTTGTCGCACGTGGAGAACCTGAAGCATCAGGGATCTGAAGCGGTGAGGAAGTACTTAGACTCACTGATGTTGTGTCACCAGTACTTGGGTCGACAGGGAATCCTTGTAAAAAGTTACCATTCGCGTCAACAATAAAGTTGTCCTTGTTTAGTTTGAATGCTCCAGCACGAGTAAACGTGTAATCTTGACCACCAAGATCCTCACTTGTTGCAAAGTAACCTTCCCCTGTAATAGCAAGGTCAAGTGAGTTTTGCGTAAAGTTCAATGAACCTTGGTGGAACTGTTGTGCAACCATGGTTGTCGAAACACCGTCACCATTTTTAGTTTTACCCGCACTAAACACAGATGATGCATATACTGACGCGAACTCAGCGCGTGACTCTTTAAAGCCTGTCGTATTTACGTTTGCAATGTTGTTCGCTGTTGTATCCAAGTCTTTTTGGGCAGCAGCAAGTCCAGTTAAAGCAATATTAAAACTCATACTCTTTTACCTCTTTAAATGAAGGTTAAATCTTTTGATTAAGCTATCTCTGCAACGTCAGATAGTCTAACTGCACCAGCTTTTGTATTAATAATGATGCCCTGAGAGCCATTCACATTAACACTATCAATATTTCTAAAAGTTGCTGTCGGCAATGCTTCAAACTTACCGTTTGTTTGGCCTTCAGCTTTAATTGTGTACTCACCCGGTGGTACTGGTTCATCGTTTTCGTCTAAACCATCCCATTCAAAGCGTTTGGCGCCTGTTGTCTGCTCGCCTAACTCAATTTTTCTAACCAGCTCATTTTTATCATTAATGATACTTAGCGTTAGCTTCTCCACCGGCTCTGCGACAATGATTGATCCTCGAGATTGCATACCAGGTCCTACCTCAACGGTATCAGACTCTAGAAGTGCTTTTTTACCAATCAAGGTCGACGCTTGTAATGCTGAGTTTGATGTCATCGAAGCAGCCAATGATTCAAACTTCGTATTTAGGTTTGAAATTCCCTCAGCCATCGTAAAGTTAGTCATCTGCGAGATCATTTGATCATTGTCAGCAGGCTTACTCGGGTCTTGGTAAGACAACTGCTGAGTAAGTAACGCAAAAAAGTCTTCCTGCTTTAACTCATCATTTTTCTCTGTTGGCACTTTATTATCTTGCCAACGCAACGAGTCGACAAAGGACGAAGTTGCGGAATTGACATCATTACTCATCAGCTATACTCCCAATTAGCGCTGACCAAGCAACAGAGTTTTACTTAACATCTGTTTTGCTGCGTCTGCTACTTGAACATTCGTTTGGTACGAACGTGATGCGGAGATCATATTGGTCATTTCCTCGACAACATTCACATTCGGCTTATAGATGTACCCGTCTTTGTCAGCACTTGGGTGGTTAGGATTGTATTCAACTTGTAGTGGCTTATCACTTTCAACAATACCTAACACCTTTACACCCACTGACGAATTCAGTGTATTTGGATTCGCCGCTGCCGCTTTATTGAGCTCTGCGGCAAACACGGGGTGTCTCGCCCTATACACCTTGTCCTGACTCGAACTTATGCTGTTTGCATTGGATATATTACTGGCAGTGGTATTCAAGCGAATGTTTTGTGCACTCATACCAGAGCCTGCGATATCAAAAACGTTATATAAACTCATAATTAGGCTCCTTGACCACCACCAAGCGCTTTTTTCAAGCTTTTAAATTTGCCACCCAAAAAGTTCAAACTAGCTTGGTACTCTAATGAGTTCTGTACATACAAGTTCCGTTCCACTTGTATATCTACGGAGTTACCATCGCCTGTATCTGTTTGATTTGGATTACGAAATAGTTCTTCACTGTTAGCCAATCTTGTCCCGCCACTGATGTGCTTTTCGTTGGTACGGGTCATTTGATTGCCGCTTTGCTGTGCCGACTTTGCCGCTTTTAAGGCGCGGCCAAAATCAATGTCTTTTGCTTTGTAACCGGGAGTATCAGCATTTGCGATATTGCTCGCCAACATCTCGGCACGTTGAGAGCGGATCAACATCGTGTGTTGATGCACCCCTAGCGCTTTATCAAAACTAATTGCCATAACCAACTCCAAAAATTTGACTTCACGGTGGATAATGCAAGATAAAGGCCAGTATTAGTGGGCTCGGAGATTTATGATTAATTTGTTTATTTTCAATATTTTAGATTTTAACCTTTGGATTGTAACTATCAATTAAAAGCCGCTTCTTATTACAACGACACATCCCAGTCGCATAGTGATTTATTGTCTATGTCTAATTTTTTGTCAATGATCAGCTGTTTCAAAAGGCGTGGTATTTGGACAAACTTAATTGCGGATTCAAAGGAATGAACACAACTTATAAGGTATTTGAACGCGACAAGATATATCGCAAGGAGTCTTAGTTGGTTGGACTCGCAGCAATGAAAAAGCCGCTGAAACCGCATTTACTCTGAACTTTGCGTTAAGGTGCTGGAATTTGCCTGTATTATGTGGCATACGTGTGGCTTAATGAAAATTTAAATAAAAATGTCCAGCCATCAAATTAACCACAAAATTAACATTTTAACCCTACTTAATTATTGATAATATATTTACAATTAATTTTTGAGAAATAATACACCCTAGAGTTAGTACATCAATAACTTTAAATTACTCTGCATTTACAAAAGCATCAAAAAGCAATTGAAAAAATAAAAAATAACATTAATACCAACAACTTAATTGATGAATGAAAATCTAAAACAGTAATTAAAAAAACAATGCTTGAAATTATTTATTCCTGAACAATAATCAACTATAGTGAAAGGTGTAATTGACGGAAGATTTTAACTCTGAAAAAATACGCAATAGAATACGGTTAAAAATAAATAACATAAGATGGAACTATTTAATCAAAACTTGGAGTTCTTACACTCTGAAAATACCTTATATTCCGCAGCCCCCCCATCACTATGGAATCATCAAGAACTTCAGCACAAGATCTTAAGTTTTTATGGCGAGTGTGCAAGATCCTGCTGTGAAAAACAAGTAAAGCTCTTCTTGAAGCATCCTCAACACTTAAGTATGCGGTTTAAGACTAACAATCAGAGTGACTACGTTCATCAGATATTGATTAATAAGATGAATGATAAGGCAAACAAACTGGGCCTCAAACCCAACTCCAAACCACAACGAGGCACAATAGTTATATTGGGCCTGGCAGCCGGTTACCACATTGAAGCTCTAATGAAGTCCATAAATTATAGCGACATCATTATTCTCGAGCCTTCTATGGATATGCTTAGCATGGCATCACACCATATTAGCTTTGAAAAGCTACAAGCAGAGTGCCGCAATAGAGGGGGTAGCCTCCATCTCATTCACAGCAAACGTTATGAGGAGTTTGAACGTGCACTGTTGTCTATAACACAAAAGATTGGCTCGCATATTGTGTCTGATATAAGCCTCTACAGACACTATTCCACGCCCTTATTTGACCACATCTACGAAAACTTTAAAATTTGGCGTAATCGACTAGCTAGCCTTTGGGGATTTATGGAAGATGAGTTGGTTGGATTATCACATACGGAAAAAAATAGCATATCGCATGAGATTACCGGGCATAACAACGCTTTATCTGAATTTGAGGACATACCTCTAGTGATAGTCGGCAATGGCCCTTCATTGGATAATGACATAGATTACCTAATTGAAAATCGAAACAGTTTTCTCATTGCATCTTGCGGTACTTCACTCAACCCACTATTAAACAACAATATTACGCCAGATTTTCACATTGAAATGGAACGTCTTCCTTGTAATTTATATATTAAGGAAGAGCAAGTCAGGGACCCGAGAATGAAGGATGTTGTGTTGGTCGCACTGAATACGGTTTACCCAAAGTACGTAAACTTATTTGACCATCGCATGCTTTTTCCAAAAGCCAATGATTTGGGTGCCCATGTGTATACTCAAAATACCAAACAGGCAGGACAGCTATATAACTGCAACCCCACTGTAACAAATATGGCACTGGCCTCTTTAACAAGAATGGGGTTTAAGAATATTGTTTTAGTCGGGTGTGACTATGGATACATCGATCCCACATATCACCACAGCAAGCACTCTGCCTATTTTGAAGACTCTAGCTCCCTATCACAAAGTGTCTTTAGTCCCGAAATAGAAACCAAAGGTAATTTTAGACAGTCTATTTATACAGACCGTATTTACAATGAGTCTAGGTTAGTCCAACAAAGTCTCATTAAATCGAATAAGCTCGTCTCCGTTATCAACAGCAGCGATGGGGCATATATTGAAGGGACGTTGTCGCAGAGGCTGAGTGATATCAACCCACAGAAAATCAACAAAGCAGCGATTATGTGCGAAATTAGAAAGTATGCACAGCATCATGCTCCGTCACCCATTAATGCTAAAAACTCGATAGCTCAAGCGACCAATATTCTGTTTAAGTTAAAGCAAAAAATCAACCAAACAGAGCACGCACCTCAAATGCTAGCCCTGTTCGCCAAAGAGCTATCAAAAATATCTTATCAACCTGAATATCAGGCGAGTCACTATTTACTGAGTGGTACCTTTAAATATGTAACGACAACCGTTGCAAGTCACATAAACCACTTGCCATTGGAAAACCAGAACGAGTACTTCACCTATTTAAAAGAAGTACTCATGACCTCCTTTGATCAGGCATTAGAAAAGTTAAGTAAAACCCAATAACCCTCAAATAAACTATAAGGAAAATCGATGAAGTTTAATTTATTAACTGTATTACCTCTTGCAGTTGGCACATTGCATGTTTCGGCTTCTTTAGCAGACACCGTTGGTTCACTTGTGAGTGATAGTGACCAGGTCGGTTACTATAGCGCAGAGACAGATGCAGCATTTAGTGCAGGTGATTCATTCGGTGCAGGTGATTCATTCGGAGCAGGCGATTCATTCGGTGCAGGTGATTCATTCGGTGCAGGTGATTCATTCGGTGCAGGTGATTCATTTGGTGCGGGAGATTCATTTGGTGCGGGAGATTCATTTGGTGCGGGAGATTCATTTGGTGCGGGAGATTCATTTGGTGCGGGAGATTCATTTGGTGCGGGCGATTCATTCGGTGCAGGAGACAGTTCTTCAACAGCGCCTCGCCCGATCGACTTTGTTCCATTTCCAACAACTGAACGTAACACAACGCCACTCTATGAGAGACAACATAATGGTGTTTTATATATAGAAAGTAAAGACATATCTGATCAGTTTGCTGAATATGAGCTAACATACACCATCTGTACAAAGTCCAACCGAAGCTTCATTATCGGTACTAATACACATGCAGACTATTTAGTAAAAGACCACAGCTACTTGATGAAAGGAACGTATAAGAAGAACGAACATTCTGGTGAAAAATTCTATTCTCTACACCTAAAATTAAAACATGCTAATAAGCCAGGAACCACTAAACTCAATTTTTACAAAAACAATTATGGTAAGTATGAATTCTACGGTTTTGGCGCAGATTACAGCCAGACAAATACAGTATTCAGAGCATACTATAAAGGCCTAGATGCTTATGAAGCCGAATATTGCCGCACACACTTAGGTGAATAGTCGCGACCTTCGTTAACGCTTGCCCTGTACAAGAGCACAGTTTTTAGGCCAGCTGTTTCTGCTGGCCTTTTCTATTGTATAAATAATGTATGTATTAATCACTAAATTCTGTCGCGACCTCTTTTGCTTCAAGTCGCGCTCCCTTCTTAAACAGGTACTTTTTTATTAAATGCATTGAGAGCATCGGTCTTTAACCTCTGTTTACTGTTTCTGCTGATATCAGTGGTCATCCCTTTGGAAATTTAACTTCAATGCCTCCCTTCCCCTGACTTTTGTGATAAATATTTCTATCTGCCAGAATTTATTTTGACATTGACCTCCTTAGACAAACAAATTGCCTGAATTATTCAAAACTACTGAAAAATGAATCTCGAAGTGCGCTTTTACGGAAAGCGCACACTTTATCTCATCCTGAAATTTAAAGGTCATCGCCGTTACGTATTAAAGGGTTTGCTTTTCAATGAATGTGGAGTTTGACGTCCAATTTTTCTTCTCATCAGGAAATACCCTGCTGATTCACCGCACATTATCATCGCCATGATTTGCTGATAAAGGTTGAAAGACAACATGTGACAAAACCAAAACAACGCTGTAATGCAGAAGGATAGAGACAGCAAGCAAAGTGAGTGCGCTCTTTTGCGCAAATATGGTACGAAAGGTTTATGACAAGCGTGAAGCGCTCACATTCTTTTCGCGCAAGGTGAAGTGAGCTGTTTTAACCGCAGCTAAGGGAGTGTATTTAAAAGACATAAAGAATCACAACCGTGAAAGCAATTCACTGCACCTCGCCCTAAAGCACAATTTAGTTACCTTAAACGCAAAAAACCGCCGCATTACTGCTACTGGTTTCTTTTATTTGGCGCTTGGCGATGGTTCGGCCGACGGCCAGAGACCTCGCATTCAGTCGGTAGAAAGTGAAACTACTCACTTTTCTAGTGCGAAAGGTTTATGACAAGCGCGAAGTGCTCACATTCTTTTCGCGCAAGGTGAAATGAGCTGCTTTAACCGCAGCTAAGAGAATGTATTTAAAAGACATAAAGAATCACAACCGTGAAAGCGATTCACTACACCTAACACTAAAGCGCTAAAGCACGGTTTAGCATTATAAACGCAAAAAAGCCCGACTCTTTCGAATCGGGCTTTCTCATATTTGGTGCTTGGCAATGTCCTACTTTCACATGGGAAACCCCACACTATCATCGGCGCTATTTCGTTTCACTACTGAGTTCGGCATGGGATCAGGTGG
>NZ_JAKGBI010000017.1 GCF_021530565.1 Pseudoalteromonas sp. SMS1 | reverse complement strand
AGTGATTGCTGCTGTTAGAGTTGTTTTACCGTGGTCAACGTGGCCAATTGTACCTACGTTTACGTGCGGTTTCGAACGTTCAAACTTTTCTTTTGCCATTTTAAAATTTCCTATAAAGAAATTAAAGTCCAGTCCTAAGACCGGACCGAACTAAAATTACTTAACAGCGCGAGCTGCAATTATTGCGTCGGCAACGTTTTTCGCCGCTTCTGCGTACTTGGAAAATTCCATTGAGTACGAAGCACGACCTTGCGTTGCAGAACGTAAATCGGTTGCATAACCAAACATTTCAGACAGTGGCACTTGTGCATTAACAAGCTTAAGACCACCAAAAGCGTCTTCCATACCTTCGATCATGCCGCGACGACGGTTTAAGTCGCCGACTACGTCACCCATGTTTTCTTCAGGGGTAGTGACTTCAACTTTCATAACAGGTTCTAAAAGCACTGGTTGCGCTTCTAAAGCACCATTTCTGAAGCCCATTGAACCGGCGATCTTAAAGGCCATTTCATTTGAGTCAACGTCGTGGAAAGAACCGTCAAATAACGTCGCTTTCACACCTAACAAAGGATAGCCCGCAAGCACACCTTGTTTCATTTGCTCTTGAATACCTTTATCAACCGCTGGAATATATTCCTTAGGAACCGTACCACCTACGATTTCATTAACGAACTCGTAAGTTGGTGCGTCTTCATCAGAAAAGTCCATTGGTTCCAATTTCAGCCATACGTGACCATATTGACCACGACCACCTGATTGACGTACGAACTTACCTTCAGCTTCTACAGAACCACGAATTGTTTCTCTGTATGCCACTTGCGGCTTACCAACGTTACATACAACGTTGAATTCACGTTTCATACGGTCAACAATGATATCTAGGTGAAGTTCACCCATACCAGAGATGATCGTTTGACCTGACTCTTCGTCAGTCTCAACACGGAAAGATGGATCTTCTGCTGCTAGTTTACCTAGTGCAACGCCCATTTTTTCCTGATCAGCGACTGTTTTCGGCTCTACCGCTACTGAGATCACCGGCTCTGGGAATTCCATACGCTCTAATGTGATCACTGAATCTTGAGAACAAAGCGTGTCACCAGTGGTGACGTCTTTAAGTCCAATCGCAGCAGCAATATCACCGGCGCGAACTTCTTTAATTTCTTCGCGCGAATTTGAGTGCATCTGAACAATACGACCAAAACGCTCTTTCTTGCCCTTAACAGGGTTATAAACAGAATCACCTTGACCAACTGTACCAGAATAAACTCGGAAGAAAGTTAATGTACCAACAAACGGGTCTGTCGCAATCTTGAACGCCAACGCCGCAAACGGCGCGTCGTCACTTGCTGGACGTGTAGCTTCAGAGTCGTCCTCAAGGATACCCTGAATCTCTTTAACCTCTGTTGGTGACGGCATGAATTCAATAACCGCATCAAGCACAGCTTGAACGCCTTTATTTTTGAATGCACTACCACATGACATTGGCACAATTTCGTTGCTCAATGTTAGTTGACGAATCGCAGATTTAATCTCTTCTTCGCTCAACTCACCTTCTTCTAAATATTTGTCCATTAGCTCTTCAGTCGCTTCAGCTGCACTTTCAACTAAGTGAGAGTGCCACTCTTCAGCTAAATCCTGAAGGTCTGCCGGGATCTCTTCATAAGTGAAAGTCATGCCCTGGTCACTTTCGTTCCAGTTAATGGCTTTCATTTTGATGAGATCAATAACACCTTTAAATTCATCTTCAGCACCAATTGGTAGCTGAATAGGCACAGGTGTCGCACCAAGGCGCTCTTTCACCTGATCCACAACTGCCAAGAAGTCCGCACCAGTACGGTCCATCTTGTTGACGAAGATCATACGAGGAACTTCGTATTTATTAGCTTGACGCCAAACAGTTTCTGTTTGTGGTTGTACGCCTGATGAAGCACAAAGAACAACAACTGCACCATCTAATACACGCAAAGAGCGTTCTACTTCGATAGTAAAGTCTACGTGTCCTGGAGTATCAATGATATTGATGCGATGCTCAGGGAACTGAGCATCCATACCTTTCCAGAAACACGTTGTCGCAGCAGAAGTAATGGTAATACCACGCTCCTGCTCCTGCTCCATCCAGTCCATAGTTGCAGCACCATCATGAACCTCACCAATTTTGTGAGATAGACCCGTGTAGTAAAGTACACGTTCTGTCGTGGTGGTTTTACCTGCATCTACGTGAGCACAAATACCGATGTTGCGGTAGCGCTCAATTGGAGTAGTACGTGCCATAATATCCTCTTAAAGGTCTTGGGCAGATTACCAACGGTAGTGAGCGAATGCTTTGTTCGCTTCAGCCATACGGTGAACGTCTTCACGTTTCTTAACCGCAGTGCCTTTATTGTCCGCAGCGTCAATGATCTCTTGTGCAAGACGAAGACCCATTGATTTCTCGCCACGCTTACGTGCAGAGTCTACTAACCAACGCATACCTAATGCGTTGCGACGAACTGGACGTACTTCAACTGGTACTTGGTATGTAGAACCACCAACACGACGAGATTTAACCTCAACCGCAGGGCGTACATTTTCAAGTGCAGCTTCAAAGATTTCAAGGTGCGACTTGCCTGATTTTTCAGCAGCCACGTCTAGCGCACCATATACGATTTTTTCAGCAGTAGATTTCTTGCCGTCTAACATTACTACGTTAACGAATTTAGCAAGAAGTTCTGATCCGAACTTCGGATCTGGAAGAATTTTACGTTGACCTATTACGCGTCTTCTAGGCATTTTATCTCTCCGATATCTTCAGGTTCGTTTCTTCAACGAATCCCCAAAACAAATTATTCAATATTAAAACTTAAGTGCTTGGCCTTACTAACGGAGAACCATTAGCCCTTAGGACGTTTTGCACCGTACTTAGAACGACCTTGTTTACGATCGTTAACACCCGCACAGTCAAGCGCACCACGTACTGTGTGGAAACGCACACCTGGTAAGTCTTTAACACGACCACCACGGATAAGAATTACACTGTGCTCTTGAAGGTTGTGGCCTTCACCGCCAATGTAAGAAGTTACTTCGAAACCGTTCGTAAGACGAACACGCGCTACTTTACGTAATGCAGAGTTTGGTTTCTTTGGTGTAGTTGTATATACACGAGTACATACACCACGCTTTTGAGGACAAGCTTTAAGAGCAGCAGAGTTGCTCTTTGTAACCTTGCTGCGACGTGGCTTACGTACTAGCTGGTTAATAGTTGCCATTAAATAGCTCCTGATTAGTTAAAATTACTACTGAAAAAATAAAATCGACCCAATTATTCGTGCCATTTTGATAGAACGAGTAAATGGGTGGCCGAATTTTAATGAGCAAAGATTAACCTGTCAATAAAAATCCATTTCATGACCGTATTTTTCGCTAATTTTGTTGTTTTGAGAGCATAAAGTGCAGAGGAAGGTACAAACGCTGAGGTGTATCACAAGTTTGAAGCTGAACGACGTTTAACAACCATAAAAAGCCATTCCTCATCAACTCGACAATCAATCTTAAGAAATGAGTATACCAGATTCGATAAATTGGTAGATGACAGTATGTTTTACATTTCAATTCTTAACTTAAACGAACTGTTTGAATTGCTTGCGTATTCGATCAAAAAAGCCGTCCTAAGGACGGCCTTTTAAAATATACTGAAATCAGTATGTAGCTATGGCTTATTCATTACCACCAAGCAAGTCAGCATTTAATGCGTCTGTTAGCGCTTGTGACGCTTCTTCTGCACTTACTGTTTGCTCTTCAACCGGCAATTCACTTTCTTTGCGACGGTTGATACGATCTTGGTGATATGCGAAACCAGTACCCGCCGGAATTAGACGACCAACGATTACGTTTTCTTTCAGACCACGTAGCTCATCACTCTTACCGTTAACAGCTGCTTCTGTTAGAACACGCGTTGTCTCCTGGAACGATGCCGCAGAGATAAACGATTCAGTTGCCAGTGACGCTTTAGTAATACCCATTAGCTGAATTTCAAATTTAGCTGGGATCTTACCTTGCTTCTCAAGCTCACGGTTTGCGATGTTTACGCGTGCCACTTCAGCTTGCTCGCCTGCTAGGAACTCAGTATCACCACCATCAAGGATGATACACTTACGCAGCATCTGACGAACAATCGTCTCAATGTGCTTATCGTTAATCTTTACACCTTGTAGACGGTAAACTTCCTGAACTTCGTTCGTGATGTAGTTTGATACATCAGTCACACCACGTAGACGTAGGATGTCATGTGGAGACTCAGGACCGTCGGCGATAACTTCACCTTTAGCAACCTGCTCACCTTCGAACACGTTAAGCTGGCGCCACTTAGGAATCATCTCTTCGTAAGCATCACCTTGATCAGGTGTAATTACTAGACGCTTCTTACCCTTCGTCTCTTTACCGAAGCTTACAGTACCAGTGATTTCAGCAAGGATTGCAGGATCTTTTGGCTTACGCGCTTCGAATAGGTCAGCAACTCGAGGTAGACCACCGGTGATATCACGAGTCTTCGAACCTTCTTGCGGGATACGTGCTAATACGTCACCCGGCTGAACAGTTGCACCATCTGTGATTTCAATCGTGGTGAATGAAGGCAGACGAATCTCTTGTAGGCCACGCTCTTCGTTTTCAATGATTAACTTAGGCTCTTTTGCATTCACCTTAGCTAAATCTTTAACAACAACACGCGTTAGACCAGTAAGCTCATCAGTCTGAGCTTCTGTGTTTGAGTCATCGATATCGCTGAACGATACTTTTGACTGGTGCTCGATAACGATTGGGTGGCTATGCGGGTCCCACGTAGCAACAATGTCGTTACCTTTAACTTCAGCGCCATCCTGTACAGAAAGAACTGCACCGTAAGGTACTTTATAACGCTCTTTCTCACGACCTTGCTCATCGATAACGGTGATTTCAGTCGAACGTGAAGTTACAACGATCTTGCCATCAGTATTCAATACATATTTTGCATTGTGTAACTTCATGCTACCGTTGTTTTTAACTTGTACGCTGTTTTCAGCAGATGCTCTTGATGCCGCACCACCAATGTGGAACGTACGCATCGTAAGCTGTGTACCTGGCTCACCGATTGACTGAGCAGCGATTACACCGACTGCCTCACCTGGATTGATGATGTGGCCACGTGCAAGGTCACGACCGTAACAGAATGCACACACACCAAAGTCATTTTCACAAGTGATTACAGAGCGAACTTTCACTTCATCTACTGAGTGCTCTTCTAACAGGTCACACAGTTTTTCGTCTAGCATTACGTTACGCTCAACAAGAACGATGTCAGTACCTGGCTTACATACGTCTTCAGCAACAACACGACCTAGAACACGCTCGCGAAGTGGTTCTACAACGTCACCACCTTCGATTAGCGGCTTCATTACTAGACCTTCTAACGTGCCACAATCTGATTCGTTGATAACCAAATCTTGTGCAACGTCTACTAGACGACGAGTTAGGTAACCCGAGTTCGCTGTCTTAAGTGCGGTATCGGCAAGACCTTTACGAGCACCGTGCGTCGAGATGAAGTACTGAAGTACGTTTAGACCTTCACGGAAGTTAGCTGTGATAGGCGTCTCGATGATTGAACCATCTGGACGTGCCATTAGACCACGCATACCCGCTAGCTGACGTATCTGAGCTGCACTACCACGTGCGCCCGAGTCGGCCATCATGAATACTGAGTTGAAAGAGTCTTGTTGCTCTTCTTCACCCTGGGCATTCACTACAGTGTCTTTCGATAAGTTCGCCATCATTTCACGTGAAAGGTTTTCGTTAACACGTGACCAGATATCGATAACTTTGTTGTATTTCTCACCTGCTGTTACAAGACCAGACTGGAACTGTTGGTTGATTTCAGCAACTTCAGCTTCAGCGCGCTCGATGATTTCAGTTTTAGTAGGTGGAATAACCATATCGTTAATACCGATAGATACACCTGACT
This sequence comes from Pseudoalteromonas sp. SMS1, assembly GCF_021530565.1. Lineage (GTDB taxonomy): Bacteria > Pseudomonadota > Gammaproteobacteria > Enterobacterales > Alteromonadaceae > Pseudoalteromonas. Next base: position 141,830 of record NZ_JAKGBI010000017.1, on the reverse strand, counting down.
TCATCGCATAGTGGAAACCTGTGTACATCACTTGGTCAGCAAACACGACTGTGTCTTTCAGACCTAGGCGACGGTAACACTCATTAAGAAGACCAGAGATCTGCTTCTTACCAAGTGCTCTGTTGATAAGCTCAAACGGTAGACCTTTTGGCATGATCAATGAAAGGATCGCTCGACCTACTGTGGTATCAACAATGTGTGTTTTTTCCGAACGCTCGCCAGTCTCTTCGTCAACAATGGTTTCTGTTAAACGAACTTTAACGCGTGCGTGAAGCTCAGCTGTGCCTGTACGGTATGCTTTTTCAGCTTCTTTCGGGTCTTTAAACGCAATACCTTCGCCTTTCGCATTGATGCGATCACGCGTCATGTAGTAAAGACCTAATACAACGTCCTGTGAAGGTACGATGATAGGCTCACCACTTGCAGGTGAAAGGATGTTGTTTGTGGACATCATTAGTGCACGTGCTTCTAACTGTGCTTCTAATGTCAACGGTACGTGTACCGCCATTTGGTCACCATCAAAGTCAGCGTTATACGCCGCACACACCAATGGATGTAGGTGGATTGCTTTACCTTCGATTAGTACCGGTTCAAATGCTTGGATACCAAGTCTGTGAAGTGTAGGAGCACGGTTCAATAGAACTGGGTGTTCACGGATCACTTCATCAAGTACGTCCCAAACCTCTGGTACTTCACGCTCTACCATCTTCTTCGCAGCTTTGATGGTAGTCGCCATACCACGGCGCTCTAGCTTACCGTAGATGAATGGCTTGAATAGCTCTAGTGCCATCTTCTTCGGAAGACCACACTGGTGAAGTTTAAGTGTTGGACCAACTGTGATTACAGAACGGCCCGAGTAGTCAACACGCTTACCAAGAAGGTTTTGACGGAAACGACCTTGCTTACCTTTGATCATGTCTGCAAGCGACTTAAGTGGACGCTTGTTAGAACCCGTGATCGCACGACCACGACGACCGTTATCAAGTAGTGCATCTACCGCTTCTTGTAACATACGCTTTTCGTTACGTACGATGATGTCTGGTGCCGCTAAGTCAAGTAGACGCTTCAGACGGTTGTTACGGTTGATAACACGACGGTATAAGTCGTTCAGATCTGAAGTCGCAAAACGACCGCCATCTAGTGGAACTAGAGGACGTAGATCTGGTGGAAGTACTGGTAATACGCTCATGATCATCCACTCAGGGTTGTTACCTGATTGGTGGAATGACTCCATAAGCTTAAGACGCTTAGTAATTTTCTTACGCTTAGTCTCAGAGTTAATTGTAGGTAACTCTTCACGCATTTCTGCGATTAGTTGACCAAGGTCTAGTTCGCGCAACAGATCAAGTACAGCTTCTGCACCCATCTTAGCTTCGAACTCATCACCGTGCTCTTCAAGTGCATCTAGGTACTCTTCTTCACCTAGTAGCTGACCACGCTCAAGCGTTGTCATACCAGGCTCTGTTACTACGAAAGATTCGAAGTACAGTACGCGTTCGATGTCACGAAGTGTCATATCAAGCATTAAGCCGATACGAGACGGTAGTGATTTAAGGAACCAAATGTGCGCAACTGGGCTTGCAAGCTCAATGTGACCCATACGATCACGACGCACTTTAGTTAGTGTCACTTCAACGCCACACTTCTCACAGATAACACCACGGTGTTTTAATCGCTTGTATTTACCACACAAACATTCGTAATCTTTTACTGGGCCGAAAATACGGGCACAGAATAAGCCGTCACGCTCAGGCTTGAAAGTACGGTAGTTGATTGTCTCAGGTTTCTTTACTTCACCGTATGACCATGAGCGAACCATGTCTGGCGAAGAAAGACCAATGCGAATTGCATCGAATTCTTCGGTCTTATTTTGTTGCTTCAGAAACTTAAGTAAGTCTTTCACCTTAGCTCTCCTGTCGGAGTTAATCTTGAGGGCAAGCATTGCTCACCCCTTCATTCTTTACAGTTACAGTCCGGATTGGCAGCTCATCAGAGCTGCCGGTCGGATTAACTTTCTTCCAACTCGATGTTGATACCTAGCGAGCGGATTTCTTTCAACAATACGTTGAATGACTCTGGCATACCCGGTTCCATCTTATGGTTACCGTCTACGATGTTCTTATACATCTTCGTACGACCATTTACGTCATCCGACTTAACTGTCAACATTTCCTGTAGTGTATAGGCTGCACCGTATGCTTCTAATGCCCATACCTCCATCTCACCGAAACGCTGTCCACCGAACTGTGCTTTACCACCCAGCGGCTGCTGAGTAACTAGGCTGTAAGAACCCGTTGAACGTGCGTGCATCTTGTCGTCTACTAAGTGGTTTAGTTTCAGCATGTACATGTAACCTACGGTTACTTGACGCTCAAACGCATCACCAGTACGACCATCATAAAGCGTAACCTGACCACTTGACGGGTAACCACCCAGCTCTAGTAGCTCTTTGATTTCGCTTTCTTTAGCACCATCGAATGCTGGCGTCGCGATTGGTAGACCACCTTTAAGGTTGATAGCAAGACGACGAACTTCATCATCAGAGAAACTAGCAATGTCTACTTCTTGACGGCAGTCACCAAGCTCATACGCTTTCTTGATGAAGTCACGTAGCTCATGAAGCTCCGCTTGCTCTTTCATCATGTCTTCGATGCGCTCACCGATACCACGTGCTGCCAGACCCATATGCGTTTCAAGGATCTGACCGATGTTCATACGAGATGGTACACCTAGTGGGTTAAGAACGATGTCTACCGTACGACCTCTTTCATCGTATGGCATATCTTCTACTGGTACGATTGTCGAGATAACACCTTTGTTACCGTGACGACCAGCCATCTTATCACCTGGTTGGATACGACGTTTAACAGCTAGGTAAACTTTAACAATCTTAAGTACGCCCGGCGCTAGGTCATCACCCTGTGTGATCTTGCGACGTTTGTTCTCAAACTTCTTGTCGTATTCAGCTTTAAGCTCATCATACTGCGCAGCTAGTTGTTCAAGCTCAGCTTGTTGTGCTTCATCAGCAAGGCTCTGAGTTAATAGCTTTTCAGTGCTCAGAAGTGCGATAGCATCTTCATTTTGCCCAGATTCAACAAGTAATTTACGTGCACGCGTTAAGATACCGCCTTCAAGGATCTTAAATTCTTCGTTGAAGTCTTTTTTCGCTTCACGAAGCTGCATTTCTTCAACTTCTAGTGCACGCTTGTCTTTTTCAACGCCATCACGAGTGAATACCTGCACGTCGATAACAGTACCAGATACAGAGTTAGGGACGCGTAGAGAGCTGTCTTTAACATCAGACGCTTTCTCACCGAAGATCGCACGTAGTAGCTTTTCTTCTGGTGTAAGTTGCGTTTCACCTTTAGGCGTTACTTTACCGACTAAGATGTCGCCGCCTTTCACTTCTGCACCGATGTAAACAACACCTGACTCATCTAGTTTGCCAAGCGCAGACTCACCGACATTAGGGATATCAGCAGTGATCTCTTCAGGACCAAGCTTAGTATCACGCGCGATACACTGAAGCTCTTGAATGTGGATCGTCGTTAGGCGATCTTCTTGTACAACTCGCTCAGAAAGTAGGATTGAATCCTCGAAGTTGTAACCATTCCAAGGCATGAACGCAACACGTAAGTTCTGACCAAGTGCCAAGTCACCAAGGTCTGTTGAAGGACCATCGGCAAGTACGTCGCCGCGTACTACTGGCTCACCAACCATACAAGTTGGTTTTTGGTTGATACACGTGTTTTGGTTTGAACGTGTGTACTTAGTTAAGTTGTAAATGTCGATACCCGCTTCACCTGGAACGCGCTCATCTTCATTAACGTTAACAACAATACGGCTCGCATCAGCGTACTTAACGACACCGCCACGCTTAGCAACGATTGTTACACCTGAATCTTTTGCAAGTGTACGCTCGATACCTGTACCCACTAACGGCTTGTCAGCGCGTAACGTTGGTACTGCTTGACGTTGCATGTTCGATCCCATCAATGCACGGTTCGCATCATCGTGCTCTAGGAATGGGATAAGTGCAGCTGCAACCGAGATAACCTGTTGAGGCGATACATCCATATACTGGATGCTGTCGCTAGGCATAAAGGTTGACTCACCTTTATAACGACATGGAATTAGCTCTTCTGCAAATTGGTTCGCTTCAGTCAAGTTAGTGTTCGCCTGTGCGATAACAAATTGACCTTCTTCAATTGCAGATAGGTAATCAACTTCGTCAGTTACGATGCCGTCTACTACTTTACGATATGGTGTTTCAAGGAAACCATAATCGTTGGTACGTGCATACGTAGATAGTGAGTTGATTAGACCGATGTTTGGACCTTCAGGCGTTTCGATAGGACAAACACGACCGTAGTGAGTTACGTGTACGTCACGTACTTCGAAGCCAGCACGTTCACGTGTTAAACCACCCGGACCTAGTGCAGAAATACGACGCTTATGTGTTACTTCTGAAAGAGGGTTGTTTTGGTCCATGAACTGCGACAACTGAGAAGAACCAAAAAATTCTTTAACAGCTGCAGAAATCGGCTTAGCATTGATCAAATCCTGTGGCATCACGTTATCTAGGTCACCTAGACTTAGACGCTCACGAACAGCACGCTCAACACGCACTAGACCAACGCGGAATTGGTTTTCAGCCATTTCACCAACAGAACGAATACGACGGTTACCTAAGTGGTCGATATCATCCACTTCACCTTTACCGTTACGAATGTCGATTAGTACTTTCATAACAGAAACGATGTCTTCTTTGCTCAGCGTGCCTGGGCCTGTGTCTGAGTCATAACCCACACGGCTATTAAACTTCATACGACCAACAGTAGACAGGTCATAACGCTCATCAGAGAAGAATAGGTTGTCGAATAAAGCTTCAGCAGCGTCTTTCGTTGGTGGCTCACCTGGGCGCATCATACGGTAGATTTCTACCAATGCTTCAAGGCGGTTTGAAGAAGAATCAATACGCACTGTCTCTGACATATACGCACCGCTATCTACTTCATTGATATATAAAGTATCAATTTTGGTGTGGCCAGCCTTCACAAGCTCTGCCATCAACTCAAGCGACAATTCAGCGTTCGCTTCAGCGATGATTTCACCTGTTGATTCATCGATGTAGTTTTTAGCTATAACACGACCGATGATGTACTCATGTGGTACTTCAAGTTGCGTGATACCTTTTTTCTCGATGTTTTTGATGTGACGAGCTGTGATACGACGGCCCTGTTCAACTAGCACTTCGCCGTCTGCATCTTTCAGATCAAATGCAGCAGTCTCACCACGTAGGCGAGATGGTACTAGTTCCATCATCACTTTACCGTTTGATACTTCAAACGCAGTTGTCTCGAAGAACAACTCAAGAATTTCTTCAGTTGTGAATTCAAGTGCACGTAAAATGATTGAAGCTGGTAGCTTACGACGACGGTCAATACGAACGAATAGGTTATCTTTAACATCGAATTCAAAGTCTAACCATGAACCACGGTAAGGGATTACACGTGCATTATAGAGCACTTTACCCGAAGAGTGAGATTTACCGCGGTCGTTATCAAAGAATACACCAGGTGAACGGTGTAGCTGAGAAACGATAACACGCTCGGTACCGTTGATAACGAAAGTACCTGTGTCTGTCATGAGCGGGATCTCGCCCATGTAAACTTCTTGCTCTTTAATGTCTTTTACTGTGCCTGGCGCTTCTTTGTCCATTAGCACAAGACGTAATTTAACGCGAAGTGGAGCAGAATAAGTCACACCGCGAATTTGACATTCTTTTACATCGAATACTGGTTCTCCGATACGGTAACTCACGTATTGAAGTTCAGAATTGCCCGAGTAGCTTTTGATTGGAAATACAGAACGGAATGCAGCTTCCAATCCAGTATCGCCATCCGCGTCCGGAGTAATGAATTTTTTGAACGATTCCAACTGCGTTTGCAAAAGGAAAGGTATATCCAAAACTTGTGGACGTTTACCAAAATCCTTACGGATACGTTTCTTTTCAGAATAAGAGTAAGCCATGGGGTTCCTCAGCTTGCTGATCTTTGACCCAACCTGTTCATGCAGAACAGCATTCATTGGCATCTAAGCCATGATAACAACATCTAAATTGTCTCCCCAAACCCGACAGTTCCCAATAAGATTAAACCATTGAAAAACTTGCAGAATTTAGGTTTTTTTTGCGCAATAGTAATACTTTCGCTCTAGAGCGCAAAAGGGCCGGTGATTAAAAAATCACCAGCCCTTGCCTGATTTCTCAGGCAGCGAACCTAGCATATGCTAGATTACTTGATCTCAACTTCAGCACCAGCTTCTTCAAGATCTTTCTTAAGTGCTTCAGCTTCTTCTTTAGAAACAGCTTCTTTGATTGGCGCAGGAGCAGACTCAACAAGAGCTTTTGCTTCTTTAAGGCCAAGACCAGTTGCACCACGTACAGCTTTGATAGCAGCAACTTTGTTACCGCCAGCGCCAGCTAGGATTACGTCGAACTCAGTCTTCTCTTCAGCAGCTTCAGCAGGACCAGCAGCAACAACAGCAGCAGCTGCAGTTACGCCGAATTTTTCTTCCATTGCTTCAACTAGTTCAACAACTTCCATTACTGACATTTCAGCAATCGCGTCAAGGATTTGGTCTTTAGTTACAGACATTTTAAGTTTCCTAATTAATCACGAACCCATGAGGTTCAAAAAAATTTATTGATGAAAGTGTAAAAGGTGCGATTAAGCAGCTTCTTCAGCTTTCTGAACACGTACAGCTTCAATTGTTTTAACCAATTTACCAGCTGACGCTTCTTTCATAGCGCTCATTAAGCGTGCAACAGCTTCGTCGTAAGTAGGTAGCTTAGCAAGCATATCTACGTCTACAACATTGCCTTCAAATGCAGCCGCTTTCAGTTCGAACAACTCGTTTTTCTTTGCGAAATCAGCAAAGATACGAGCAGCAGCACCTGGGTGCTCTGAAGAGAAAGCGATTAGGCTTGGGCCTACTAGCGATTCGTTAAGGCACTCATAATCAGTACCTTCAACAGCGCGTTTAGCAAGCGTGTTACGGACAACTTTCATCCATACGCCAGCTTCACGAGCTTCTTTACGAAGCGCAGTGATCGCATCTACTGTTACACCACGAGAATCTGCAACTACTGCAGATAGAGCACCTTTGGCAGCTTCGTTGACTTCAGCAACAATTGCTTTTTTGTCTTGAAGATTTAAAGCCATGGGTGTTACTCCTGGTTGATAGGGAACATGTCCCTAGTTCTACTTTACTCAAAGCCAAGTGACCTTGAGCTGCTTTTTACGGCGAGAACCAGAAGATTAGGAAAATCTAGCTGGGATTCACACCGTCTACGTAGGAAGATTAAGTAACAAAGTTACACCTACGGTCTTGGACGGAAACGCAATTTATCGATTTTATTGTAGACCAAATTTGATAAACAACAGTTCGAAATTATGCGCTTCAACCCGAATTCTTTGCTTCGTTGGAAGTGACTTCTCAACGAAATGGCGCAAAATTATAGTCTAATTTTTACGCCATGTAAACGCTAAAATCTAAATTACGCTACTTGCGTGTTTAGAGTAGCTTGGTCTACAGCAACACCCGCGCCCATCGTCGTTGAGATGCTTACTTTCTTCAAGTAAGTACCTTTCGCTTGAGAAGGCTTAGCTTTCTTAAGCGCAACGATAAGTGCTTCAAGGTTTTCTTGAAGCTGGTTAGCGTCAAAGTCAACCTTACCGATTGTCGTGTGGATGATACCGTTCTTGTCGTTACGGTAACGAACCTGACCAGCTTTCGCGTTTTTAACTGCTTCTGCAACGTTAGGTGTTACAGTACCAGTTTTAGGGTTAGGCATAAGACCACGTGGACCTAGGATTTGACCTAGTTGACCAACAACGCGCATTGCATCCGGAGAAGCAACAACAACGTCAAAGTTCATTTCGCCTTTCTTAACCTGCTCAGCAAGCTCTTCCATACCTACTAAGTCAGCACCTGCTTCTTTAGCAGCGTCAGCGTTAGCACCTTGAGTGAACACTGCAACGCGAACTTCACGACCAGTACCGTGAGGTAGTACAGTTGCACCACGTACGTTTTGGTCTGATTTACGAGCATCGATGCCAAGGTTTACAGCAACGTCTACACTTTCAACAAACTTAGCAGTAGCTAGTTCTTTAAGAAGAGCAACAGCTTCGTTGATGTCGTATTCTTTAGTTACTTCCACTTTTTCGCGGATAGTACGCATACGTTTAGTTAATTTAGCCATTCTCAATTACCCCTCTACGTTCAAGCCCATTGCACGTGCAGAACCTGCAATCGTGCGTACAGCTGCGTCCATATCAGCAGCAGTAAGATCTGGACGTTTTGTCTCAACAATCTCTTCTAGTTGAGCACGTGTTACAGTACCCACTTTTTCAGTGTTAGGACGGCCAGAACCAGACTTGATACCAGCAGCTTTCTTAAGCAAGTAAGAAGCTGGCGGAGTTTTCATGTCGAAAGTGAATGAACGGTCGTTGTAAACAGAAATGATTACAGGAACTGGTGCACCTTTTTCGATAGACTCTGTACGTGCGTTGAACGCTTTACAGAATTCCATGATGTTTACACCGTGTTGACCTAGTGCAGGACCTACTGGAGGACTAGGGTTAGCCATACCAGCAGCAACTTGTAGCTTGATTAGAGCTTCAACTTTTTTAGCCATGTTAAATAACCTCGTTAGATGGGTCTTAGCCTTGTGCGCGCGAGGACGCGTACTCAAACGGCTTCCCGATTAAAAAATTCTTACTTTTCTCGGCAGTATTTCACTACCTACAAAAAGGCCGCTGATTATAGTTTAATCAGCGGCCTTTTTCAATTATTTTTTGCAATAGTATAAAAATACTGCAAATTAAGTATCTTGCTCGACCTGACCGAACTCAAGATCAACTGGTGTTGAACGACCAAATATAAGTACAGATACTTTTAAGCGACTCTTTTCGTAGTCCACTTCTTCAACAACACCGTTGAAATCTGCGAATGGACCATCAATAACACGAACCACTTCACCCGGCTCAAACAACGTTGCTGGCTTAGGCGCTTCAGCATTCTCTTGTAGACGGTTAAGAATACGATCAGCTTCACGCTGACTGATAGGTGCAGGACGATCAGAAGTACCGCCAACAAAGCCCATAACACGTGGTGTACTATTCACCAAGTGCCAAGTTGCATCGTTCATCACCATTTGAACAAGCACATAGCCTGGGAAGAATTTACGCTCAGATTTGCGCTTTTGACCAGCGCGCATCTCTACAACTTCTTCTGTAGGTACTAGTACTTCACCGAAGTCTTCTTCTAAGCCTTCAATTTTAATATGCTCGATAATAGTTTGAGCAACGCGCTTTTCAAAACCAGAAAACGCTTGAATTACGTACCAACGTAATTTCTTTTCTTTGTTCTCATCCGACATGGGATCAGATCTCCAATCCAGTTAAAAAGCCAACAGCACGGAATAGCAAGCCATCTAATCCCCAAAGGATAAGTGCCATCACTACTGTTGCTGCCATCACGATAATTGTAGTATGCGTTGCTTCTTGACGCGTAGGCCAGACAACTTTACGGACCTCAATACGAGATTCTTTTGCAAAAGCAATAAAAGTACGTCCTTTTTCGGTTGTTGCGGCAATGCCTAAAGCAGCACCAACTGCAACCACAACGCCTATAGCGCGTACCAATGCAGACATATCTGCATACATGTAGTTACCAACTACTGCGCCAGTGAGTAGTACAACTGCAACTAGCCATTTTACCGTGTCCATCGAGCTAGACGGGTTTTCAACATTAGTGCTCATAATTGTTTTACCTTAAATACAGACACAACAACCCTGTCACTGACAGGGTTAATCCATTAAATCCAAATTTATAAATAAGCGACAAGAAAACACATTATTTTAGATTTGGACTAAAAAATTTGAGTGGCAGGGGCGGCAGGACTCGAACCCGCAACCATCGGTTTTGGAGACCGCTGTTCTACCAATTGGAACTACGCCCCTGCAAAGTGGATGCCCATTATACTGACGAACAAACTGAAAACAAGTGTAAAAGTTATACATCGCATTATTTTCCCAGCTTTTGTCATTGCAAGTGAAATAGACAACCCCTATAACGCCAGCTATTTCTTATTTTGTTCGCTAAATTATAACCGCATAACAAGTGTTTATTATTGCAACAAAGACCCAGGAAGGTACACTTTGTATCATGAGAAACACCCAAAGTTGAAGGACATGTATATGCACAAATAAACAGCTACTTATGCCGTTGAGTGCAAATTCGCACCCTCCACATCATAATATTAAACTTCTATGTTGGGCCCAGATACTAAACTTCAAGGTGTCTCAAGAAATATTAACCTGTATTGCCAATGCGCAACTTTTGGAATAGATAATAACAATCAATGGAATTTGAATGATGATGAAGAAATATATTATAGCAGCCAGCGCCCTCGTGATTTTAGGCTGTGAAAGTAAAGATTCTGATAAAGTGGAAGCGCTATCGACGACCTCTTTATCAGAACAAGACTTTCTGCTTACGCAATTTTTAAGCAATCAACACACACCTCACATAAAAACGGCACTGGATGGCACAGTGACACTCTCTGACGAAGATGGGAAGTTAGTCAAGTTAACGGGCAATGATAGCTTACAGCTTGTTGCGGCCAGTGGTGAGCGCTATCCTTTTTCAAACAAGCCCACTACAAACTTAGGTGCCACTCCTCAGCATTGCTGCGCAATCTCCACTGAATTACCTGACGATTTACCATCTGAGCCAAATTTTGAAATCACACTATCTAGAAATGATTCTGCAACTTCATTTGGTACGTTGACGCTGCCAAAATTTGTCGAGTTTATTTATCCCAGTAACGAGCAAGACATTAAAGCGATAACATTAAACAGCAACCAGTTAACCTTTAGCTGGCAGCCAGAAACGGATGAACATTTACAGTCTGTCAGGCTCTCTCTCCTAGCGTCAGAGCAAAATATACCTTGCCCCGCAAACAGGTATCAGCGCTGGGTTAAGCCTTCACAAGATAATGAGCAACAACCAGCGGATAAGCTGTATTCCGAACTCAATTATCAGCTCACGATTAATTTGGCACCACTTTTTGAATGTGAGAAGCCGTGGCGAGTACAGGTCGCTTTTGACTATTATAATGGCCAATCGGCTCAACAGCTTTTTGACTTCAGCAAACCTGACTAATGATATCTAGAGAGGGAGTCGCGCTCGCCACTCCCCTTGATGCGCTCATGACTTTGCTATGATTGCCTTTACATCGGTAAGGAGGCTCGAAGCACCAAAGCGAAAGTTATCTGCATTGATCCAATCAGATCCCATTAATTGGGCAGCGTACTCCAAATAGGGTAACGCTTCGGATACAGTTTTCACGCCCCCGGCAGCTTTAAAGCCTACAGGTTTATTATTAATTTTAATTCGTGACAACATTACTTGAGTCGCCGCAAGCGTGGCATTCACAGTGACTTTACCCGTGCTGGTTTTAATAAAGTCAGCGCCAGCTAAAATTGCGATATCACTCGCCTGTGCAATCAACTCATCAGAGCCTAACATGCCGCTTTCAATAATCACTTTTAACTTTGCATGTTGACCGCACACATCTTTGCTCGAACGAACATATTGCCAAGGTGTATCTGGGTCGCCCGCCATAACTTGGTTGTACGGCATCACTAAGTCGATTTCATCCGCCCCATCAGCAATCGCTTGGCGCGTTTGTGCTAGTACCTTTTCCAACGGTTCCTTGCCAGATGGAAAGTTAGTGACAGTGGCAACTTTAACGTGATTAAAGCCTCGTTCGACAAGGCTGGCCTTACATAACGCGACAAACTGTGGGTATACGCAGACAGCAGCAGGCAATCCTAATGCCGCGTCTATTTCATCTAACATTGCCATGATACTTTCTTCGTTATCATGGTCATTCAATGACGTCAGATCCATTAACCCGAGTACACGCCTTGCTTCATTGGGCAAATTGACTTCAGTTGAGCTCATTCAATCTCCTTAACGCGCCAACTCTCTCAGAACAAAGTGTCTTGGTGCGTTCAAATTTCCTGTGTAGTTACACTGCCAGTAGAATGGATCCGACGCCTACCCTACAGGACAATTATCCGCTTACTGCACTCTTTGAACGCAACGATACTGACGTGTGTGTGGAATCCAATTCAATTATATCTCATAACCAATTGCTATAAGTTGCTAATATGGGGGCATATTCCGCTCTATCCCTTGAAATATAAGCCTTAAACCAAAATTAAAGTCGGCATATAACTTTTTGTTATATATTTTGGGTTAATATTATTTTTTTGTCTGTATTGTGCAAGATATTCTGCCAAACAACAAAGCCACATACATTGGCTTGAATCAAGGTTATGCATTAGGGGCAAAGGTTGTGCAATACTTACCAATATTTACAAAGTTAGACGACAAACCAGTACTGGTTGTAGGTGGTGGCGATGTCGCACTGAGAAAGTGCCAAGCGTTTTTGAAAGCGCGCGCGCATGTCACTGTCGTCGCCCCCGAATTTTGCGATGAGCTTGTGTCATTAGCACAAGAAGGTAAGCTTAGTCTGATCAAAGAGTATTTTGAAACTCATCACGTACTCGGCATGATGCTTATTATTGCAGCAACAGACAATGAAGCCGTTAATAAATCCGTCTTCGATGCTGCAAATAACCAAAATATATTTGTCAATGTGGTCGATGACCAACCAAAATGTGGGTTTATCTTCCCCTCAATTGTAGACAGAGACCCCATTACAATTGCCATCTCAAGTGCAGGAAGTGCACCGGTATTGGCACGCCGCATTCGTGAAAAATTAGAAACCTTGATCCCGCATCATACCGGCGCACTAGCAAGGTTAGCAGGTAACTTCAGATCACACGTAAAAGCACGTTTTAAAAGTTTCTCTGAACGTCGTCAATTTTGGGAACGCGTATTCGATTCCAGCGTTGTGAGTAAAGTCCAAGTCGGCGATCAACTGGGTGCTGAGCAGCAAATGCATGACATGCTGGTAGAAGAGACGCAACCAGAAGGTGAAGTATATATCGTTGGTGCAGGTCCTGGTGATCCAGAATTACTGACAATCAAAGCCCTGCAATTAATGCAGCAAGCAGATGTCGTGGTTTATGACTACTTAGTGTCGGATGAAATTATGGAGCTTGTAAGGCGTGACGCCGACCTTGTGTGTGTAGGTAAAAAAGCAGGCCATCACAGTGTAAAACAAGAAGACACCAATCAAATGTTGGTGGATTTTGCCAAACAGGGCAAAAAAGTTTGCCGCATTAAAGGCGGTGACCCATTTATTTATGGCCGCGGTGGAGAAGAAGTTCAAATACTGGCAAACCATGATGTGAAATATCAAATTGTGCCAGGTATCACAGCCGCAGCAGGCTGTAGTGCTTATGCTGGTATACCGTTAACCCACAGAGATCATGCGCAGGCAATTCAATTTGTTACTGGCCACTGTAAAAAAGAAGGCCAAGAGCTTGATTGGCGAGGCCTCGCGCAATCAAATCAGACACTTGCGATTTATATGGGTGTCATCAAATCACCACATATTCAAGCAAAGTTGCTTGAACATGGCAGGGCGCCAGAAACGCCAATCGCAATAGTTGAAAATGGCACTCGAAAATCACAACGAGTCGTCAGAGGAACACTCAGTGAACTCGCAACAAAGATTGAGCAACATCAAATCAAATCTCCAGCACTATTGATTATTGGAGAAGTTGCGGCACTGCATGAAGAACTAGCATGGTTTGGGCAAACAGAGCAAGTCAGTAGCTTCGCTCAGCCAATAACCAAAGTAGCTTAACCGTTTTAATTTAATTAATAGTAGGACGACGAACAATGGCTTTAACCCACCTTCAGCAACTTGAAGCTGAAAGTATAAAGATTATTCGCGAAGTCGCTGCAGAGTTTGACAATCCAGTGATGCTTTACTCAATTGGTAAAGACTCTTCAGTGTTATTGCATTTGGCACGTAAGGCATTTTACCCTGCGAAAATTCCTTTTCCACTACTGCACGTAGATACGGATTGGAAATTCCGTGAGATGATCGAATTCCGCGACCGCCTCGCGAAAGAATATAATTTTGATCTAATTGTACATAAGAACCCTGAAGGCATTGCCATGGGTGTCGGCCCGTTCTCACACGGTTCAGCAAAACACACCGACATTATGAAAACACAAGGCCTAAAGCAGGCATTGGACAAATATGGTTTTGATGCTGCATTCGGTGGCGCACGTCGTGACGAAGAGAAGTCTCGTGCGAAAGAGCGTGTGTATTCTTTCCGTGATAAACATCATCGTTGGGATCCAAAAAACCAGCGCCCAGAACTTTGGAACACATATAACAGCCAAGTAAACCCTGGCGAAAGTATCCGTGTATTCCCACTTTCAAACTGGACTGAGCTGGATATCTGGCAATACATCTACCAAGAAAACATTGAGATTGTGCCTCTTTACTTATCAGAAAAACGTCCAGTGGTTGAACGTGATGGCACTTTAATCATGGTAGACGATGAACGTATGCCACTTAAAGAAGGTGAAGTACCAGAAATGAAGTCTGTCCGTTTCCGTACTCTGGGCTGCTACCCACTTACGGGAGCTGTTGAGTCAGAAGCAAATACGTTAACAGGCATCATTGAAGAAATGTTGCTATCCACATCATCAGAGCGTGAAGGTCGTGTGATTGATCACGATTCAGCCGGTTCGATGGAGAAGAAAAAACGCGAGGGGTATTTCTAATGTCTACAGCAAATGAAGTAAGAGAATTAGGTATCGAAGCGTATCTATCTCGCCAGCAAGATAAAAGCCTATTGCGCATGATGACATGTGGCAGTGTTGATGACGGTAAATCAACGTTAATTGGACGCCTACTACACGATAGTCACCAAATTTACGAAGATCAGTTAGCAGCACTTCACAAAGACAACGAAAAAGTAGGTAATGCCGGCGAAGAGCTAGACCTTGCATTATTGGTAGATGGTTTACAAGCCGAACGTGAGCAAGGCATTACGATTGATGTAGCATATCGCTACTTTTCAACGGCTAAGCGTAAGTTCATCATCGCAGACACACCTGGACACGAACAGTACACACGTAACATGGTGACAGGTGCGTCGACCAGTGATCTGGCAATTATCCTCGTAGATGCGCGCTATGGTGTGCAAATCCAAACTAAGCGCCATAGCTTTATTTGTGACTCATTGGGCATCAAACAGTTCGTTGTTGCTATTAACAAAATGGACATCGTCGATTTTGATGAAGCCGTATTCGAAAAGATCAAAGCTGACTATTTGCAGTTTGCAGAGCAACTCAATGTGTCTGATATCAAGTTTGTGCCGATGTCTGCCCTTAAAGGGGATAATGTTGTTACACGCTCTGAGCATACACCGTATTACACTGATAAGCCGTTGCTTGAGCTATTAGAAGATTCACCAGCCGCGGAAGCAAATCATAGCTTCGAAGCCCGTTTCCCTGTTCAGTATGTGGTACGTCCAAATCTGGACTTCCGAGGTTTCCAAGGGACACTGACTTCTGGTTCACTAAGTGCTGGTCAAGCAATTAAAGTGCTGCCATCTGGCAAATCTTCAACGATCAAAGAGCTTGTCACTTTTGATGGCAACCTTGAACAAGCACAAACAGGTCAAGCATTTACAATTACATTGGCCGACGAAATTGATGTAAGCCGTGGTGATGTCATTGTTCCTGCGGAGTCAACGGCAGCGGTGACCAACCTTATTCAAGCAAAGTTAGTTTGGATGCATGAAGAACCGCTCGTTGTAGGTAAAAACTATAACTTCAAGTTAGGTAGTAAAAATACATCAGCCATTGTACGTAATATCGATCATACCATTGATGTTAATACCCTCGAAAAAGGTCAAGCAGAACAATTGCAGCTTAACGAAATTGCCATCGTGACACTTGAACTGACTGAGAGCATTGTTGCTGATATCTATCGAAATAACCACGAAACAGGTTCATTTATCCTCGTTGACCGTATCAGTAATCTGACTATTGGTGCCGGTATGATTGAAGCGTTACTGGCTGAAGAAACTGCTAAGCCAAGTGAGTTCAGCGCGTTTGAAGTTGAATTCAATGCTTTGGTACGCAAGCACTTCCCACACTGGCAAGCGCTTGATATCAGCCAATTGAAGTAATCGTACTAATGCCTGTTATTGGAGAAAAACGTGCTCGTTGATCAAATCATCTTAACAGGCATTATGCTCACGCTCATCGTGTGCTTATTCGGCACACGACTCAACCCTGCTTGGTTATTTGTCAGCGCAATTGGCATTAGCTATTTAACTGGCTTAATTGAGCTGGAATCTATGTTGGTTAATTACGCCAACCCGTCTTTAATCACGCTAGTGCTGCTGATATTAGTTTCCATCGCCATAGAAAAAACCACTTTGGTGCAGAAGCTTGCAAGCACATTGGCAAGTGGCAGCTTGTCCAAGTCTGTCATGAAACTCGGGCTATCAACCGCTTTTCTGTCGTCGTTTACCAACAACACTGCCGTAGTTGCCTCTTTGATTAGTACGATTAAAGAAAGTCAAACGCACTCACCATCTAAACTGCTATTGCCCTTGTCTTACACCGCAATATTGGGCGGGACACTGACCCTCATCGGCACCTCAACGAATTTGATTGTCAATGGCTTTGCTGTCGATGCAGGTATGGCACCTTTAGGCTTTTTTGACTTCACTCTGGTCGGGATTGGCGCACTTGTAGTGGGACTCTTAACGATTTTACTTCTGCTAAAGTTTTTACCAGATCACGGTACTGAAAGTGAGGAAGTGGTGCCGTTTTACCTAGAAGGCAAAGTTGCACTGGGCTCTAAACTCATTGGCCGCACTGTGGAAGAAAATGGTCTAAGAGATTTGAAAGATCTTTTTTTAGCAGAGATTATCCGTGGAGAGCGTCGTATCTGTGCCGTAACTCCACAACAAGAAATTCGCCAAGGCGATGTACTTTTGTTTGTCGGAGACATCAAATCAGTCCCTTTGCTAAGACAGTTTAATGGTCTACAAATCGTACATGATAAGCATGAAAAAGATGCTGAACATTTGGTTGAGGTGGTCGTCAGCCAATCATCAAAGTTCATCGGTAAAACTATTAAAGAAATTCGCTTTAGAGAACAATTTCACGCTGCGGTAATTGCCATTCGCCGTGGCCATGACCGGCTGCAAGGTGGACTCGGACAAGTGAAACTACAAGCTGGTGATTCTCTGATCCTTGCCCCTGGTAGCGATTTTTACGCGCTCCCTGATTTGAAGCGTGAGTTTGTCTACATTTCTGGTTTAGACTTGCAAACCCATTTAACACAAAAGCAATCAAACCACGTACTGCTGGGATTTGCTGCGGTTATTGGCCTAGGCATATTTGACATAATCCCTTTGGTCAAAGGCCTCATGGTCTTACTTTTAGCATTAGTGGCTTTAGGCACCATTAAAGTCAATGAAATGAAACGCCGCTTTCCAATTGAATTACTTGCCATTGTAGGCAGTGCAATTGGCCTCGCTAAATTAATGATAGATACAGGGCTTGCGAGCAAAATTTCCGACGCCTTATTTCTTTTACTCGGCGACTTCGGGCCCTATGGTGCTTTTATTGCTATCTTTGTAATGACAGTCGTATTCACAGAACTTGTCACCAACAATGCCGCAGCAGCGTTGTCATTTCCTGTTGCTTATGCACTGTCTGTTGGTTTTGGTGTCGACCCACTTCCTTTTATTATGGCAGTCGCCTTTGGCGCGTCGGCCAGCTTTATTTCACCCTTTGGTTATCAGACAAACTTGATGGTCTATAGTGCAGGAAACTACCGGATCCGCGACTATGTAACAGTCGGAGTACCTTTATCTATCATCTATTCCATCACCGTTTTAACCTTGATCCCATTGGTCTTTCCCTTTTAATGGATAGCTTCATGGATAACAACATTGTTTGGCATAATTACGCCGTAGAAAAAACACACCGTGGTGAACTCAAAGGCCACAAACCGGTCATTTTATGGTTCACTGGCTTTTCCGGTTCAGGAAAAAGTACCGTCGCAAACGCACTAGAAAGTGCGTTACATCAAAATGGTGTACATACATATTTGCTGGATGGTGATAATGTAAGACATGGCCTGTGCAAAGATCTTGGCTTCAGCGATGCTGACCGCGTAGAAAATATTCGCCGAGTAGGTGAACTCAGTAAGCTGATGGTAGATGCTGGGCTGGTTGTACTCACAGCGTTTATTTCGCCATTTCAAGCTGAACGAGATATGGTTCGAAACCTTGTCGAAGATGGTGAATTTATTGAGGTTTTTCTGGATACGCCTCTCGAAGTTTGTGAGCAAAGAGACCCTAAGGGCCTATACAAAAAAGCACGTGCTGGAGAAATTAAAAACTTCACTGGCATCGACTCAGACTATCAGCCGCCAGTGGCGCCGGAAATCAGGTTAAATACTGGAGAAAACACGTTAGCCGAGTCTGTGCAGCAACTTATAGATTATTTAAAAGATAAAAACATCATCAAGTAACAAGGAATACCCATGAATGATACAGATCTGCTAGAAGAACTTGTTGAGCTTGCCCGCCTCGCAGGCGATGAAATCATGCAAATTTATGCTAAAGATTTCGCAGTCGACTACAAAAGTGATGATAGCCCAGTTACAGATGCGGATCTTGCTGCAAACCGTGTCATCACCGCAGGTCTGAAACGCCTCACACCAGAGATCCCCATTCTAAGTGAAGAAAGTGCGGATATTAGCTGGCAAGAACGACAAAACTGGCAACGCTATTGGCTTGTCGATCCAATCGATGGCACCAAAGAGTTCATCAAGAAAAATGGCGAATTCACGGTTAATATCGCGTTGATAGAGCATGGCAATCCTACCATGGGTGTCGTTTATGCCCCAGCACTTAAAACATGCTACTTGGCTGCAAAAAGCATTGGCGCTTTCAGAGAATGTGATGAAGCGCGCATCGAGCTCAAAGTCACGCGTAAAAGCCAGCAAGGAAAAATCAAAGTAGTTGGCTCTCGCTCTCATCCCTCGCCTGAGTTGGCAGATTATTTAGCACAATTCGACGATGTTGAAATGGTGCCTAAGGGCAGCTCGCTTAAATTATGCTTGGTAGCTGAAGGTACAGCAGATGTATACCCAAGACTTGGTCCAACTAGCGAATGGGACACCGGTGCAGGTCATGCGGTCGCCGAAATAGCGGGGGCAACCGTAACCCAATCCGACGGCTCCGCACTAAAATACAATCAAAAAGAATCTTACTTAAATCCGTATTTTATTGTCTCACGACTGGATAACTAACTCTTTTTCGCATCGTGTCACGCTAGCGCACGATGCGGCCTCTTTAGCGCCACCTTTTACAACCCTAGTGCTAGGATTTTTGTCCACTTACTTATACTATAGCGCTTCAAGTCGACATGCGATAACACGCAGCACCCACGACGGTTATTCATGTTCACAACGCGATGATTAAATTGGAAAGTAATATGGACTTTAAACTGCTCACTTGGGCCGCTTTGCTTGTTTTACCCGTACAACACGCCGTTGCAAAAAAAGTGTCCTCGGATGAAATTGAAGCGCTCAATCAATGTATTCTCAGCCAAGCTATGTCAGGCGATGAAAACAGAACAATGAAAGAAGTTCGCCAGTATTGTGAACACCAACTTGGCAGACTGAGCCAACTGGATAAACGCATGGCCAGAGAACGGGTTACAGAAGAAAACCGGAATGTGCTGACGCCACATCATCGTAACTATATTTTGCCAGTTTCCTATATTAAGAACCCTAACAATCGCCCTTTTGACCGTTTTATGGAAAAAGGCGATCAACAAGGCGAGCCGCTTGATAACATCGAGGCAAAATATCAAATATCTTTGAAGCTACCGCTATATCATGATTTTGAGGATAAAGATCAAGCCATCTATATGGGTGTCACCCTGCAATCATACTGGCAGGTTTACAACAAAGACATTTCTTCACCATTTCGCGAAACCAATTACGAGCCGGAAATATTCTGGATCAACTTTCTAGATGATGAAAATGTGCTTTGGGGCGATGAGATGGCATTTGTATTGGGGATCTCTCACCAATCCAATGGTCGCAGCCAACCCAACTCTCGCTCATGGAACCGCATCTACGCCAATTTTATTTGGGAGTATGATGGTTTTGTATTTAGCTTTAAGCCCTGGTATCGACTCCCTGAAGATGATAAGCCAGAACCTAATTCAGCGAAAGGTGACGACAACCCAGATATTCACAAATACATGGGGTATTTCGAATTAAGTGGTGCTTACAGATTTAACAATGACCATGAAGTTGGCATGATGCTGCGAAACAATGCTGGCGGTGATAACCGCGGAGCAGTGCAGCTAGACTGGTCTTTCCCGATCACTGGCCGCGTTCGTGGCTACGCACAGTATTTTAATGGTTATGGTGAAAGTTTAATCGACTATGATGCACATATTCAGCGATTAGGGATTGGGATTGCGATTACCGATTTACTCTAATGAACTGTGCGACCAAGTCTGTGACTTGGTCGCACATTGACTTACTTACCGATAATCACAAACTCACCGCAGAATTTGGCTACCAGAACGTCACCATCAAATATATTCACAGGCACGGTATACCTTGCTTTACCCTCAGAGGACAATGCGCTCAGTTCACCCTCACACTCTGACAATGTCACTGTTGCACCTGGCGCAGTTGTTAACGGTTTGAGGTATTTTATATTCGCATCCGCCAATACAATATCCCCTTCTAGGTTATGCTCTTTTAATGCAAGGTAAGTGGCCCCCCACCCCGTCAACGTTGCCATACTGTAGACAGATCCTGCAAACATCGAGTTATGTAGGTTTAGATTCGCTTTTAAATCTGCCTTAGTTGCAAATTGCCAATCTGTGTAGCTTTCGACTTTAATTCCCATGGCATCGCTGATTGGTATCGACTCACGCCAAGTATCTTGCAAAACTTGAGTCCAGTCAGGGTGACGGAACCAACCGGGTGCCGATGGCTTTTGCTTTACCATTTTCCAGTGTTGCACATCACCATAGGCAAGGTGTGCTTTTTCCATTACCTTGTAGCCATGACGCTCATAGAATGCCAAAGCACGCTCACGCGCAAACAGCACCAACTCTTGTGCATCTTGCGTCCAGGCGACCTTTTCCAGCTCATGCAAAAGACGGCTACCCAGATGCTGACCACGATGCGATTCATCAACCGCCATGTAGCGTACTTGCGCCTGTTCATGATTATTAAAATGCAACCTTGCAACAGCAAGGACGTCGCCCTCGTTATTTTTGATATAACGATGCTCTGACTCTTGCTCTAAGTCATCTTGCTCAGATCCCCGAGGTTGATGCCAAGGTGCACGAAGCACTTGCCAACGCAATTGATAGTAATCCTGCCAATCCTGACTACTTTGAGGTGAGGTTACTGGAAACATATTTACTCCTTTTTGAGCACACCTGCATGAGTGCCAATTTTTGTGTTCTACCTTACAAGAAAAATACTGAACAGGAAATGCTCAAGGTTAAATCCTCGACTAATTGTGTAAAATCATCTAAACACAGTGGAATTACCCCAATCCTTAGCTATGCTGATGTTACTATGCAGGAATTTTTAACTGAATCAGGAACCGTCAGCAGCGACTTTGTAACCCAAAGCCACCAGCTTGGTCACTTGTTATATTGGCATAAGCATGGAAAAACGAGCATACAAGTTAGACAAGAAAAAACGCTCCGTTGGCTACTAATAAACAACACGTTACAATCTATCGTTGAACTGAACCACCCAGAACACTTGCTATTTCCTCACTTGCAAGTGCTAGACAGCTTATGGCAAAAATACCCGCCACCACAACGTGTTTTGGAGCTGGGGCTAGGGGCTGGTGCGATTCGTGATTACTTACATAGTGTACATCAAGATTGTCAGGTCATTTCTGTAGACAATAACCCCGATATTATTCATTGCTACAAACGCTACTTTGGTGGTGATCACATCAGCGAAGTCAATTGCAACGACGCCTATAAAGTATTGGAACTAGACGGGACCGCGCCATTTAATTGGATTATTTTAGATTTATTCAGTGAGTTGGATGCGCCACGTTTTCTTTATCAGCATAAATTTTATACCTTGCTACGTAATACACTTACGGAGCAAGGCGTGCTATTCATAAACTTTATTGCTGAACACGAATCTCAGCTTAAACAGTTAGAACACCTGCTCATTATTAATTTTGGAAAGAAACCACACATTCATCATGTGCCTGGCTATGCAAACTACATTATTGTGATTGAACGCTAGACAGCTAAATTAAACGTAACGGGTCCATCGTTGCACAGGCTAACTTGCATATCGGCACCAAACTCTCCCGTTGCCACAGTTATCCCCTTTTCTTTTGCTTGCGCCACAAAGTACTCATATAAAGACAATGCTTGCTGTGGTGTACCTGCACAAGAGAAGCTGGGTCTCATCCCCTTTTTCGTATCTGCGGCCAAAGTAAATTGAGACACCACTAACAGCTCGCCATGAATGTCCTTTAGGCTTAAATTCATTTTGCCTACATCGTCAGTAAAAATACGATAATTACTGACTTTGTGTAATAGTTTATCGGCATGGCTCTCGTCATCTAACTTTTCTACGCCAAGTAGCAATAGAATACCCTGTTGGATCTCTCCGACAACTTTGCCACCCACTTCCACTTTTGCGAATTTTACTCGTTGAATGAGCCCCTGCACACTAACCTCTATTTTTATCTATTTTACACAGCAGAAGATCTGCTGCTCTGCGGATAGCTTCAGAATATACTTTATTTGTACTGCTGTGCCCAACCCCTTCAAGAATTAATAATCGTGCGCCGACTTGCTCCGCAAACTTCTGTGCCGATGCAAAACGACACACTAGATCTTGACGACTATGTATCATCCAAATCGGCAACGAGGCAATTGATTCGCCGTGATGAAAAATTTGCAATTCGTCTATAAAACAACGTGATGACATATAATGTACCATCAGCCTTGCCTGTGCGACCAAGTTGCCACCACTGTGCAATTGATACCGCTGTAAGTGAATATCAACGCTTAACAGTCTGTCCCAATCCAGCCAAAGCTGCGCCGCTTTATGCTGAAGTAGCTCATCCTCACCAAACAGCTGCCTACGGTATATTTCCAGAATCCGTTCATAGTCAGCTTCACCATGAGAAAATATTGCAAAGCGTTCGGGATAAAACTGCGCGCCGGCCCCTGCATGCCCATACAACCAAACCAAGTCGTCTTTGGTCGCAAAAAAACTGGCCCAAACTATCAAGCCAATGACTCTTTCACGATGTTGCTGCGCAAATAACAAGGCCAACGTTGCCCCCCACGACCCCCCCGCAATAATACACTTTGGCAAATCGAGGTAATCTAATAACGCAAGCATATCAGCCACTAACAATTGGGTATTATTATGCTCTAAGGAGTGTGGAGAAGATCTCCCACAACCACGTTGACTGTATAAGATAATGCGATAGCGAGCTGGATTAAAATAGGTTTGTGTGGCCTTGTGCAAACCAGCTCCCGGCCCACCATGACACACGAGAACCGGAACGCCGTCTGGATTACCGTACTCCTCAACATGTATCTGGTGGCCATATGAAACCGGCAAATGAAAACTGCGCAGCACAGCACTGGGCTGATAAAGTAGGGTCATGACTAACCTCAGTCTTGAGGTGTGCCAGTCTCCTTTTCATGATGTTCTGCCAGACAAGCCGTAAACTCAGCGCCCAACAGAACCACCATCCACGATAAGTACACCCATACAAACAAAATTGGGATCGTTGCCAATGCGCCATAAATTACTTCGTAAGACGGGAAATGACTGATATACATAGCAAAGCCCCGCTTAGTCAACTCAAATAGAAAAGCAGCAAATAACGCACCGGGTATCGCAGCTTGAAACGACACACGTGTATTTGGAACTAAAGTATAGAGCATAATGAAGCCCGCCATCGAAATTACATATGGCAGAAGTTTAAGCAGTAAGCCGCTGAACCCTGGAATGCCTTGATCCGCGAAAGACACCAAAGACACAATATAAGATGTCACACCAATACTGGCTCCCAATAGAACAGGACCTAAAGTCAACACCATCCAATATATGGCAAAAGAAATCATCAACGGTCGTTTACTCTCAACTCGCCAAATGCGATTCAGTGCACTGTCGACATTACGAATAAGCAAAAGTGCAACCGCTGCCAGAAAGCTGATACCAACTGCGGTCATTTGATTTGCATTGCCTGCAAATGCACTAATATGCGATTTTATGGTATCAGTAGAAGTCGGTACAAAATTGGTGAAAATAAAGTTCTCGATGGCTAAACGTGTGCTTTCAAAACCAGGGAAGGCTGCAAAAATGGCCACCCCCACGGCGATCAGTGGCACCAGAGACAACAGCGTCACATATGCCAAATATCCGGCATTAATGGTTAACTGATCTTCCCTACATCGCTCGAAAAAACGCTTCCACCAGCTCGGCTGAGCTTTTAAATATATGCCGAGTTGGGCTTTCACTGCTGGCCAATCTTGTTTCATGATGATTCATTGTCAATGATAACTTTGCACATCTTACCAATCCGCTTCATAATTTAAAGTAGCCAATTAACGTTAAAGGATAAAGTATGCCTCTAAAATACCTACAAATAACCATAATGATTTTAGTCGCTACGCTTCTGAGCGGCTGTAAAAGTGCACAAAATGCCTACTATGCCGCTTGGGAGCAAGTGGGTGTGCACAAGCGAGATATTCTCGTTGACCGTGTTGAAGATACTCAGGCGTCACAACAAGCATCTCAACAAGAGTTTCAAAGTGCACTCGAGAGACTGTCTGTTTTGA
Source organism: Pseudoalteromonas sp. SMS1 (assembly GCF_021530565.1). Classification (GTDB taxonomy): domain Bacteria; phylum Pseudomonadota; class Gammaproteobacteria; order Enterobacterales; family Alteromonadaceae; genus Pseudoalteromonas. The sequence goes on along the minus strand of NZ_JAKGBI010000017.1, from coordinate 116,906 downwards.
TAGACTTTGATGGCGGAGAATTGCAAACCGTCTATGAGCAACTAAACAGTGATTATGAAGCCAGCCAAAGCTCGGCTGAAACGGTTACAGCCAACATCAATAAAGTAGAGTCTGTTGCAGAAGCCTTGTTTGACGAGTGGCAAAATGAACTAGAGCAGTACTCAAACCCTCAACTCAAACGCAGTAGCGAGAAAAAGTTGCAGCAAACCCAACAACAATATAAAAAATTGATCCGCTCTATGCGCAAAAGTGAAGCGAAAATGCAACCAGTGCTCGATTCAATGAAAGACAATGTGTTGTACTTAAAACACAATCTCAATGCGCAAGCTATCGCAGCTATCAAAGGGGAATTCACCAACTTGAAGCGAGATATCCAAAGTTTAATCAGTGATATGAATCGCTCCATTGCGGATTCCACCAGCTTTATTGAGCAAATGAACAAAAGCTAAAGCTAGGCAGAACAAGCCAACTAAATCTCCCTAGTTGGCTTGTAGACGTCTGGTGTTCACTTTATCAAACACCCACCTCACATCATCTGTCATCGGCGCTAAATAGAAAGTCTTGCGTAATATCTCACATAGCTGCTCAACACTATCTACTGAGCGCTCAATGTGCTCACCGGAGCGCTCATTAAAATAAAGATAACTTAAATTCCGTAGTACAAAGCGTTCATGCTCGGAGATCCGTGATACAACTAGGTTGTTTACGAAGCTCGCCTCTGGATGTTGATGGCTATAGAAGTGGCCGACATCACAATCACTTTCATAGGTATCAAGCAAATCAACTTGATACAAAGTAACTCGCTCAGGCTCTAGTAAGGACACGGTTACACTGTTTGCAGTTCTTTTAATATGGTATTCGTTAATGCCTTCAGCAATGTTAGCACTGCGCTCAATTGGAATAGGAATACGCGGTGTTTTAACGCCAAAACCAACGTCTACCAGATATGTGTTACCTTGAAATGTTAACTGGGTTAGCCGATGTGTCCGGGCATTCGTTTTAGTGCCATTTAATAGCACCCTTCCCAGTAATGGCGAAACATTAAAACCCATCGCGCGTAACGCCAGCATGGCAATTTTGTTATGCTCAAAACAGTAGCCGCCTTGTTGTTGCACTATTAATCGCTCAAACAACTCATCATCACTGGTACTGAGGATTTTATTTTGCATTGCATTAAAGCTACTGAAACTAAAGCGATTGATGTGTGCCTGAATGAGTTTACCAACCAATATCAAGTCATTTGAGATAGCATCTTGTATATCTAGTTTTGATAAATAAATAGCCAATTGTGTTTGATTCATGTTATTCCCCTTTGTGCCTCAGATGATTCCCTAAGTGAATAACCACACCTTAAAACCTCAAGCAAAGTTGAGGTCAACTATTAACTTACCTCATTGAGTAATTTTTTAGATCCGTGATGATGGAGTAATTGAAGCGCTTCAAAATCGCAAAGTGGCTTGCTCATAAAATATCCCTGCATTTGCTGGCAGTATAGTGTAGATAGAGTCTGTAATTGCGCGAACTGCTCAATGCCCTCCGCCGTGACCGTCAAATTAAAGCTTTTAGCCATCGCACAAATTGCTTCAATCAATTGCCTTGGTTTGCCGGCGCCTTCAATACCATTGATAAATGCTCTATCAATTTTCACCCCATCAACAGGCAACACATTGAGCCTTGATAAGCTACTGTAGCCAGTACCAAAGTCATCAATATAGATACCAAACCCAAGATCATGCAACTTTTGTAGCGGCGCTATCAGAGATATTTCTTCTGTCATCATGGCGGACTCCGTTAATTCAATTTTAAAATGATTAGGGCGATACTCAGCATGTTCAAACTGAGTTAATAACCAAGACATAAATCCTTTATGTTGCAATTGAATAGGCGACACATTAACACTGACAAACATCTCATTGTCAGGTAACTGCTGCTTGAAGCGAATGGCATGTTGAAATACCCACTGTCCCAACTTCACGATTTGCGCACACTCTTCTGCAATTGGAATAAATTCAGCGGGACTAACAACCCCGAGTGTAGGGCTGTGCCAACGCACCAATGCTTCGAAGCCCACCACAATTTCTCCACCGCGACGGTAAATCGGTTGAAAGCGTAAAGACAATTCTTGATCCATATTAAGCGTATGCAGCGCCCGCTCCACCTGTAGTCTCCTAGATGCTTGAGTCGCAATCGCTGAAGTGAAAATGTAATAGTCATTTTTCCCTCGCTTTTTGGCCTCATACATGGCAACGTCGGCATCATGCAGTAGCTTTTCGGCTTCATAATTCAGACATGGTGCCGTAAAGCGCCTGACACCAACACTGCCACTGACCGTATGCATCGTGCCTTGATATTCAAACGGAACGCGAATAGCAGTTAATATGTCTTCAAGTAACAGCTCAAGAGGCATGGCTAACCTATTGGCATTGAGTAAGATTGCAAACTCATCTCCCCCTAAGCGGGCAATATCCGCAAAGCTGCCGACGAGTTCACGCATCCTCGTGGCAAACTCTATCAGTAATTTATCACCCGCCAAATGCCCCAGCGTATCGTTAATGAGCTTGAAACGATCTAAATCGAGGTACAGTAAAATAAACTCCCCCGGCGCTTCGGTACGATTGGCCTCTACCAGTTGCAAAAACGTTTGACGATTGAGCAAGTCTGTTAAGCTGTCATGCTGGGCTTTATACTGGAGTTGCTCATTGAACAACTTCAGTGTCGTGACATCCGTAATTCGCCCTTCGTAGATAACCTCATGACTATGACATATCCAGGAGCCTGTTTGTCTCACCCAAACGCCGCTTGTTTGATGAGAACCAGCTAACCACTCTAATTCGTCGTGCGGCTGCAATTGTGCAACCATCTCTTGCCACCTTGCAGCAACCTCGCTGTCTAGCATTAAGTCACTCAAGGTCAATCTGGTAGATGCATGGGTTTCACCGAGTAAAAGCGCCTTGAAAGCAGGGTTGGTATCAACAAGTACACCGTGTTTATCCAAGACAAATAAACCTTCACTGCTATTCACAAAGAGGCTTTTATATTTACGCTCAGCAACAATGTGCTGTTGAAGTGCTGTAAGACGTTTATTCGATTCGTGTTGAATTTGCTGGTTCGCCTGCGCCAAACTGGCTGTTCGCTCTTCAACGAGACTATTGATGGTGTCATGGCGTGCTGTTAAGTAGCGTACTTGCAATAAAACCATTGAACCAAGTGCCGCGGCAATCAAGGTCACTAGCACAATGATAAGTGGTGTGTTGTGTAACAGCGAAGGAGATAGTTGTGCCTGCGTATAAAGGTGCATTGAAACTGGCGTGCCGAAAAAGTCAATTTCCTCGGTGATCCCCGCGGTTTTATTAGCAAGATCGAACTGATTTTGCCAGTCAGAGCTAAACAATTGCTGCTTACCCGCAAACACACGCATATGATGACCACTGTTTTGGTACAGCTGACTAAAAAGCCCTTCAAGCAGGTGGTTAAGTTGAAATCCAATACCAAGTGCTCTTTGTGACTCAGGAAGTTGGTGAACAAATTGTTCTATCACAACACTCCAACGCTGCCCCTGTGGCCACTTTAATGCTTGCAGCTCATTCTTAGCGAGACGCTGCATAAATGGATCAGTGACAGCCACAGCAGTACCAACTAAATGACCAAACTCAGACACTGGCGCCGCTTTTAAGGTGGTTAGATACAACCCCTTTATATCACTGGGTAAGCGCACTTTAAAATCAAAAAAGCCCAATGATTGATACTGCTCTTCTAACTGAGAAACTTGATGGCTATCGATAATGGCATACGACTCTAAACTTAACTCAAGTTCCAGGCCCGCCAATTGTGATTGCGCCAAATGATAAAACTGCTCCGGTGTTATATCAGAACGCGCTCGGAGATAGGCTTCAATAGAATACAGTAGATGGGCAAAACGCTGCAGCTGATCGCTCAATCGTGACTGATAGAGTGACACATGCTGTTCAAGCTGATGATGCGTTCGTTGTTTGAAATGCGTATTGAATTCAAATCCAACGTAACATATCACACATAAATAAATGCCATATACCCAACCACCAAACTTGGCTGGCGTTTGAAACACTTTATCCCACTTTTTTACTCTAGACATCCGCTCATAACACTGTACCATTGCACCACTTGATAATAATTCTTATTTGCGATGATTAAAAGTAAACTTTGCTGTTTTTACCCGATTTTGCTACTAAGTACCCAGATTTTAGCCAAAGAAGAGCTCAACGTTTACTCATTTCGAAAATACGAATTGATCAAGCCTATGGTACAGGCGTTTGAACAGCAAAGTGGTATTCGCGTTAATGTGGTTAATGGCAAGTCTCAATTTTTACTCTCGCGACTCAGTGCTGATGGAGCAAACTCTCGCGCCGATGTGATACTAAGCTCTGATCTAGTGCAACTCAGTACGCATCGCACGCTGCTGCAACCAATGAATGATTTAAAGAAGTGGTCGGACGTACCTAGCGTATTTAAAGACCCAGATCAGCATTGGGTCAGTGTATCTATGCGAACACGTGCCCTATTTACTAAGACACGCCGTAATCTCCCGGTTCCGAAACAATTTGCGCAATTGAATGCCCCGTTCGCCAAAGGGCAATTTTGTGTCAGAGATTGGCGACATAGCTATAACCGGACCCTCTTTGCCAGTTTGCTCGCCAGTGATAACCCGACGAATACCAGTTGGTTGCCGTATGCAAATCAGCTTCTGGCAAAACGTCCATCGGGCGGAGACAGAGATCAACTGCGCGCGTTGGCGAAAGGGCAATGTCAATTTGCATTGGCCAATCATTACTATTGGCATATGATGAAACAGTCGAGTAACAAGCAAGATGTGAAAATTGCAACGCAACTTGAGATGCACTTTTTGCAAATGGCAAATGGAAAAACACCCGTTTCAACAACCACAGCGGCGATTGCCAAACATGCCCCTAACAAACGCAATGCGTTAAAGTTTATCGACTTCCTGCTTTTGCCAGAAACCCAAAAAATGTATGCGAAGCTGATTAATGAATTTCCAGTCATGGAGATCGAAGGCTACATGCTGCCGTTTGATCCGGCGTTAGAAAATATAAATAAAAGTTTGCAATACACCCAAAAAATAGACGCTGTATTACCCCAAAGCTAACCCGCCTATTTATACGAGTTTAGGTAATGATCATGTCACAACGTGTTGCGTCATGATTGTGCAGCTTTGTAACAAAATAGCGCAGCAAACTGAACCATCTACTGCGTTGTTGCGACCCACTTTTGCACAGACGATTTGGGGTATAAGACATCTTTAAAGAGACGATGCTTTTCAAAAACCAAGCCTTTTTCTGTGCTCGGTAGTCCTACTTGTACCTGACTATGGTGCGTGTTAAAACGCGAGATAAGAGTCAGTTTATCCTGTGCTCTTTTGAGATGAGTATTTAGATACGCACGAACGTCATCGGCTGTCATTAAGCCCAGCGCGTCTAAATTCATTAATTCTTTTCTTAATGCAGAGCGAATACCCATCGTAGGTCTCCCTGTGTTGTCATAATGGAATTAATCAAATTGCTAGCAAAATACACACCAATTGCTGCAATTACATTAAAGACCCCCACTTTCACGAAAAAGTTTCGTCATTCATCTTGTCTGCGCGGTATACTGTCGCAAAGACGTTTTTAGAGTTGTGATATGAATCAAGAATACATCGAAATTGAACTCGAAGAAGAACCGATCGAGCTTTGTAACCTATTAAAAGTACTCGACTTCGCAGAAACAGGTGGTCAAGCCAAGCAATTAATTGCACTGGGATACATTACTGTCAATAATGAACTATGCACTCAAAAACGTAAAAAAATGTATTCTGGAGATAGCCTTTACTTTGATGGTGACGCATTCTTGCTAACATTGGCTGAAGGCGCAACCCCAAACCCCAAACCTGCGATGTCAGCAAACACCCCGACAACCAAGCAGGCACACACACACGCTACGACCAAAAAGTCCCAAAAAAAACAGTCCAATAAAAAGCGTAACAAGCAACCCAAAGTGGACAGTAAGACGGGTCGAAAGCCTATTTCATTTGGTTAATTAAACTATCAAGGAAAAACATGAGTATTTGGTTTAGACCGATCACCAAGGCGCTTTGTCAATCCCTAGACCAAGGGCTCCATGGCAAAGGCTCTTTAATGGCCACTCTTGGCATAGAAATTAGTGAGATTGGTGATGACTACCTTGTTGCAACCATGCCCGCGACACCACATCACCACAATCCTATTGGTATGGTCCATGGGGGAGCGAATGTTGCCCTGGCTGAAACAGTGGCAAGTTATGCTGCCAATTTCGTCGTCGACTTTGAGCGTTATTACTGTGTCGGGCAGGAGATCAATGCCAATCATTTAAAAGCCTCTCGAAATGGCATACTCACAGCAGTGGCTAAACCCCTTCACTTAGGTAAACGTACCTCAGTTTGGGAAATCAAAATCACCAATGCTAAAGGTGAGTTGTGTTGTGTGTCTAGAATGACCGCTGCGGTCATTGAGCGCGCCACAAAGTAACCACCGCCCTATGTTATCACCCATATGGATGGCAGATGCGCGGACTCCCCAACCGAGGAAAGAGTAAACTCACCATGGAGCAAACCGACACGTTAGTAATCGGTGCAGGCGCTATTGGACTTGCCATCGCAGCAAGACTAAGTCAACACACCGACGTCGTCTTGATTGAGCAAGCACATCACTTTGGCGAGCATACGAGCAGTAGAAATAGCGAAGTCATTCACGCTGGTATTTATTACCCAAGTCACAGTTTAAAAGCAAACACCTGTGTTGCTGGCAAAGCCCAGCTCTATACACATTGCATCAAGTACGGTGTACCGTATGCTCAAATAGGTAAAGTAATCACCGCGCAAAATACGCAAGAAGAAGCAAAACTTGCGTCGCTTTTAGCCCAAGCGCAACACAATGGTGTAGACGACTTATATTGGTTAAGCCAGTCACAATTGGCACAAAAAGCGCCGCAACTTAATGCGATGGCAGGACTCTATTCTCCCTCAACTGGGATTGTAGATAGCCACCAGTTTATGCTTTCACTACTAGGCCAACTTGAACGCAACCAAGGGCAATACGTACCTTGTACACGATTTATTCGAGCCACTCCCTGTGCGCATGGGTTTCATGTCTCACTCGAGTGCGATGGCGCGCCATTTGCATTGAGCTGTCGCCAACTCATTAATGCAGGGGGGTTATTTGCACAACATAATGCCACGTTAATTGAGGGACTATCGGGCATTCACATTCCGCCCATTCACTATTGTCGTGGTCAGTATTTCAGTTACCAAGGTCGTCACCCTTTCAAGCACTTGGTTTACCCAGTCCCAGAGCAACATGGACTTGGTATTCATGCCACGCTGGACTTGGCTGGACAGCTGCGTTTTGGCCCAGATACACAGTTTATTGAGACACTTAATTATGATACCGATGCCAGCGCGCTAGACGCCTTTTATCACGCTATCAAACGCTATTGGCCAAATGTAGACAAACAACGTCTGCAAGCCGGTTACACAGGGATCCGTCCAAAGACACAGCGTCAGGGGCAACAAGATTTTCAAATTGAAGGGCCTGAACAACATGGTTTGGTGGGGTTGATCAACTTATTCGGTATCGAATCGCCAGGTTTAACAGCGAGTCTCGCGATTGCCCAAATAGTGGCAGCAAAACTGCAAGTTGAGCAAACATAAACAAGGCTGCCACCGCAGCCTTGTTTCAATCTCGCAATATACCGCTAAATATCTTCTAATTCCTTTAATGTTTTCGCCCTTTCATCCATGAGCTTTTGCACATTTTGCGCATCTTTCATAAGCTTTTTAACGTCTGTAGGGTTCAAATTATCGACGTCAATTTTGCCATCGGCTTGGCCTTTTTCTTGGCGAAGCTTTTCCAAAATCTCAGTACTTTCGGCTGCCATAATCGTGACTTTAGTCGGATCTAAGGTATGTACTTGGCTGCTGACTCTGGTATTGGGCCTGTCTGAATAATGCCAATTTCCTTTGGCGTCTTGCCACTTATAGATAGTTGTTTGAGAAGTCGTTGCATCTTCATCATTCAATGCTTTTTTGGCTGAATCAACAACATTGCCAAGCTCCCGTTTGGACTTATCTAACAGCGTACTTGCTTGCTGCTGCGCTTCGCCAAAGATCATATCTACACTTAACCAAGGCTTGCCATCTGGACGCTTAATCACAAATAATGACCCGAGCCCAATCAGCATAATCATTATCATTAGGTAACTTGAATATTTCATTTCGGCACTCCCTGTTTCTTGAGGCCACACCTCTACAGTATAGCTCTTTCTTAACTAGAGTTTGACAATTGAGTAGAAAATTATCAATCCGAATTTGCAATAATGACGCGATTTAAAACAAAAACAGCCGCTTAAAAAGCAGCTGTTTTTTTGATAACCATGGGCGGACACAATAAAGTATTAGATACCGTCACCATCGATATGCAAACCACACTCTCGATTTAACCCAAAGAAGCGTGTTTCCTCTTCTGTCATACCTGGCTCTAGTTTACGTGTGGTATGGACATCCCCCATCGACACATACCCTTGCTCCCATAATGGGTGGTATGGCAAATCATGCTTTGTCAGGTATTGATAAACGTCGCGATTATGCCACTCGATAATTGGGTACACTTTTACGCTACCACGACTGATCTCTAATATTTGTTTGTCAGCACGCGATGAAGATTGCTGTCTACGTAACCCACTAAACCAAGTACCCACACCAAGCTCTTTCAGAGCACGCGTCATCGGTTCGACCTTGTTTAGGGTATTATATTTCTTAATCCCGTCTTCACCTTGCTCCCAAAGCTTACCAAACTTTGCTTCTTGCCAAGCTGGACTGTATTCACTGCGAAAAACTTGCAGATTCAACTTTAGCCTCTCAGTCATTTCATCAATGAACTGATATGTTTCAGGAAATAGGTAACCGGTGTCAGTTAAGACCACAGGGATATCACTTTTTTGCTGTGATACCAAATGCAACATCACGGCAGCCTGAATGCCAAAGCTCGACGACAGCATATGGGTATCAGGCAAGTTTTCTAGCGCCCAAGCAACACGCTCTTCAACACTTTTTTGTGCCAACATGCCGTTAGCATCAGCAAGCATTGCCTGTTGTGTTGCTTTGTCTAACGTCAATATTTGCTTAAATTCGCTCATAGCTTGTCCTATTATCGGGCGCATTGCGCCCTTTTATTAAGCGTGGAAATCCGTTTTTGAAACTTTCACTTCAGCAACGATGCCTTTACGAATCACGAAATCGCCAAAACACTCTTGCTCATTACGCTCTGCAGCCCACTGGCCGATTAATTCGTCCAGCGCAGGCAGGTAAGTTTCTTCACCCACGTTTTCAAGGTACAACTTAGGTACTCGCGTACCTTCACGGTTGCCACCAAGGTAGACGTTGTATTTGCCAGGGCCTTTACCCACTAAGCCGACTTCCGCCAACATGGCACGTCCACATCCGTTTGGACAACCAACAACACGTAGAATAATGTCGTCATTTGCGATCTCATGCTTGGCAAGCAAGGCTTCGGTTTTTTCAACCAAATCTGGCAAGTAACGTTCAGCTTCCGCCATCGCAAGTGGACATGTTGGCATCGCAACACATGCCATAGAGCTCTTTCTTTGCTCCGTATGCGTGTCATCGATTAAACCGTGTTCACGCGCAATTTGTTCGATTTGCGCTTTGTCTTCTTGCGCAACACCGGCAATGATCAAGTTTTGGTTTGCAGTCATGCGGAAATCGCCTTTATGGATTTCTGCAATCTTGCGACACCCTGTTTTTAACGGCTTTTCAGGGTAGTCGAGGATACGACCGCTCTGTAAAAACAGCGTTAAGTGATGTTTGCCATCAATGCCTTCTACCCAACCGAAACGGTCACCGCGATGGGTAAACTCGTAGGGGCGGCTCTGTGCAAATTTAACACCTGCACGCTTTTCGACTTCCTCTTTAAAGGCATCGATTCCAAATGCATCTAGCGTGTATTTGGTCTTGGCATTTTTACGGTTTACACGGTTACCCCAGTCACGTTGCACACTGACAACATGCTCTGCTATCGCTAAGGTGTGCTCCAAGGGAATAAAACCGAAATCATCGGCACGACGTGGGTACGTATTAACATCACCGTGAGTCATGGCCAGACCACCGCCAACGAGTACGTTAAAACCAACTAACTTACCTTCTTCCGCAATGGCCACAAAGTTCAAGTCATTTGCATGCACGTCCACTTCGTTATTGGGTGGAATAGTGACCGTCGTTTTAAACTTACGTGGTAGGTAAGTTGAGCCAAGAATAGGCTCTAATTCTGTTGAGTCTTTACGCTCACCGTTAAGCCAAATCTCTAAATAAGCACGCGTTTTTGGGAGTAAGTGCTCAGAAATTTTGGCCGCCCACTCATACGCTTCTTGGTGTAATTCAGACTCTACCGGGTTCGTAGTACACAATACATTACGGTTTACATCTCCTGCGGTTGCAATCGAGTCAATCCCCACATCATGCAGTGTTAAGTGCATTTCTTTAATGTGCGGCTTTAACACACCGTGAAACTGGAAAGTTTGACGCGTTGTGAGACGGATACTCCCGTACGACGTTTTCTCTTCAGCAAATTTGTCAATTGCTAACCACTGTGCTGGCTTGATGATACCGCCCGGCATACGCGCACGTAACATAACGTTGTGCAGTGGCTCAAGCTTTTGCTTCGCGCGCTCAGCACGAATATCACGGTCATCTTGCTGATACATACCGTGGAAACGGATCAGCTGGAAGTTATCTTTAGTGAATCCCCCCGTTAACTGATCGCCTAGATCTGTTTCAATGGTACCGCGTAAATGTTCACTCTCAGTTTTTAATCGCTCGTTGTCAGCAAATTTAGCAGCGGGATCGTGCTTACTATTTGGCTTATAATCTTGGTTGCTCATTGTCATTCCTAAATTCGTATGCTGTGACGGAAAGTAAGTGCGTTATGACGTCTATTAATAGACGTCTTTTTGATAACGGTTAGCACTACGCAGCTCTTTCAAATATTGCTCGGCCTGCTCATCGTCTTTTCCACCATGGGTTTTAACAATGTCCAACAGTGCCTGGTGTACATCCTTTGCCATACGCGTGGCATCGCCACATACGTAGAAATGTGCACCTTTCTCTAACCAAGCAAACACCTCTGCGCCCTTCTCACGAATACGATCTTGGACGTAAATTTTCTCTGCCTGGTCACGACTAAATGCCAAATCAACACGATTTAGCAATCCTGATTTCACGTAACCTTGAACTTCAACTTGGTATAGGAAATCTTGTGTAAAATGTGGGTTACCAAAGAACAACCAGTTTTCACCTTCTGCTTCTCGTGCATCACGCTCTTGTAAAAACGCTCTGAAAGGCGCAATACCAGTACCTGGTCCCACCATAATGACAGGTGTGCTATCGTCTGCTGGCAAACGGAAGTTGTCATTGTGTTCACTAAATACTTTAACTTTTGTACCTTCTTCTACACGATGTGCTAAGAAGCCTGAACAGCCACCAAAATGTTGTTCTCCAAAGGCTTCGAATTCGACAAGGCCCACGGTCAGGTGTACTTCTTCTTCTACCTCGGCTTGGCTTGAAGCTATCGAATATAAACGCGCTTGGATTTTACGACAGCACTCCACGAGGGCTTGTGCTGCGATATCACTCGGGTTTTGTTTTATCACATCAAATACCTGACGCGCCTCTAAATACTGGCGCAATGCCGCTTTATCGGTGACTAACTGTGCAAGTTCCTCATTCCCAGTTGCCGCAGCATATTTTTCCACAAAGCCAGGATAAGACTGTGTTAGCTCAAGCTTTTCAATGAGTGCATTACGAACAGTCAATGTCTCATCACCCAGCTTTACTTCGCTCTCAGGTGCAATATTCAATGCACTTAACACCTCATCCACCAAAGCTTCATCATTTAAGAAGTAGACACCCAACGCATCACCAGGCTGATAGCTAATATCAGAACCCTCTAAATCGATTTCAATGTGGCGAACATCTTTGGTTGAATCTCGACCTGTGATCTTTACTGCCGATGAGATTTCAGCCGAAAATGGATTCTGTTTTGTGTACTGGCTGTGCGCGGCTTGTGGTGCACCAAATGGCGCACTGACCACATTAGCCGCACCGGCACTTTGCTGCGCCTTTAACTCTGGTTCGAACGCATCCAATGCGGATGCTATCCACGCCTCTGCTTGCTCGTCGTAGTCAACATCTAAATCTGCGCGCGCCACAACACTTTGCGCACCCAGCTTTTGTAAACGTTCTTCGAAATCAATGGCAGTTTGACAGAAAAACTCGTAGCTTGAATCACCCAATCCAAGCACCGCAATTTTTACACCCTCTAACTTTGGCGCTTTTTTGCCAACCAAAAATTCGTGCAGATTTTCAGCATCTTCAGGCGGCTCACCTTCACCATATGTCGACACCGCAACAGCAATGAACTTTTCTTTCTTTAAATTACCAGGCTTGTAGTCGGCCATATTCACTAACTTGGCTGTTAAACCGCGTGCTTTTGCTTGCGCTTCAAGCTGTGCAGCAACACCTTTTGCGTTGCCGGTTTGTGAACCATATAAAATAGTGAGTGGTGCAGCTTCTTGTGCAGGCGCTGCTGCCTCTCCAATTACGCCACCGAGTGCCGCAGTATTGGCATTTGCAGCCAAGTAACCACTCACCCAAGCCTGTTGAATTGGATTTAGCTCAGCCACCAACCCCTGTAACTTTTGCAGTTGTTCTTGTGATAGCGGACTTGCCGCAGCACTCAGTTGACTCAACAACATTGATTATTCCCCGTAACCCATTTCGTTTACTTGCTCTCGCACCTGACTGTGCAGGTCATTTAATAGCAAGCAGGATACTGTTCCTATCTAACAAAAAAAAGAACAGTATCTGCTTTGTTATTCCTTTTAGTTATGAAAAGAAAAAAACTCCAAATAAAACAGATTAAAAGTAACGATCATTTTTTGATCAAAAGTTATTTAACATTTTAATAACTGTAAAGTACATTATCTGACCTTAATTAACCTACTCAAAACAATAAGTGAGAAAAATGAAGCATCGTAATTTTCATAGATTTAGTATAAAGACCGCTGTTTTAATTGGATTAGTTTGTCCAATAGCCAGTGCAGAAGTTAGTAATGGCAGCTTCGAAAATTGGCAACAAAACACGCCGAGCAATTGGTCTACCATTGACACGGGAATAACACTCTCCCAAGTAAATACCCCGATCAAAGATGGCCAAAGTGCCGCTTCAGTGACGGTCAAGACCGCCACACAGGGTAATACGGATCTCCGTCAGGCAATTTCTGTCATTAACGGACAAAGCTACACGTTCAGTACTTGGGTCTACCATACCGAGGGCAGTATTAAGGCACGATTATACGTAGATGGTTATCGTGGATATTCGAATGAAAATCTAACGGGTCAGTGGCAACAGCTTTCGTATCAATATACAGCCAGCAGCACTAAAACTATTGAAGTGGGCCTGCGTTTTTACGACACCAGCGGATTTGACGGCACTGAAGTGGTGTATGTTGATCACTTTACCCCAAGTGACTCAACGACTACCCCACCCCCGCCTCCCCCACCCACACAATGCCAACAAAATTCAGTCCAATTGAAACTTATCACTGACAACTATGCCAGTGAGACCAGCTGGGCACTAAAAAATCAACAGGGACAAGTGCTCAATAGCGGTAATGGCTATGCGAACAATACCACTAATAATGAATCCTTGTGCTTGGCTGATGGCACTTACACGTTTGTGATCTCTGACAGTTATGGAGACGGTATCTGTTGTTCACACGGCAATGGTAGCTATGAATTAACGCTCAATAGTCAAGTATTGGCAGCTGGTAGCGAATTTACTAATCAAGCGCAAAAAACGTTTACTTTGGGCAACGACGGAGGGGATGGCGGTGGCCAAGATCCCACTGGTTATTATGCATCGGCAGCGGGTCTCACTGGGTACACACTAAAATCTCAGCTACATACCATTATTAAAGATCACACTAACCGTGGTTATAGCGCACTGTGGTCATTCATAGATCAATATGAGCGAGACCGTTTCTTTGAAAAAGACAATACCGTGCTAGATAGATACTCAGAAAAACCCAGCACCGCTGATAACGTGAACTTTGCGGCAGTAGGCGACCAATGCGGCAGCTACCGAGTAGAAGGTGATTGTTACAACCGCGAACACTCATTTCCTAAGAGTTGGTTTGGTGGCAAAGTGGAACCTATGAATTCAGACGTTCATCATATCTTTGCCTCAGATGGTTTCGTCAATGCGAAGCGCAATAGTTACCCCTTTGGCGAAGTCGGTAATGCCAGCTACACATCAAGTAACGGCAGTAAGCTAGGCAGTGCCAGCGGTATCAATTATTCAGGTACCGTCTTTGAGCCCATCGACCAGTTCAAAGGCGATATGGCACGTATTTACTTCTACATGGCAACACGATATGAAAATGTCATTGCCGGATGGCAAAACAAGTCGAGCTATGGCAATGATGTCTTAAACGGCACAGCCAATGCAGTTTTTGAGCCATGGGTCATCGCCCTACTTAAACGCTGGCACCAACAAGATCCGGTAGATGATATAGAACGTGCCCGCAACCAAGCTGCGTACGAATACCAAGGTAACCGCAACCCGTATATTGATCACCCCGAATTTGTCGAAAAAATTTGGTAATTTTCAGGCTATAACCTGAGAGAAAAAAGCGGCCTAATCCATTAGGCCGCGTAACATACTCAGCGCAGAGTCTACGTGAGTGTTTAATAAAGGTAAGCTAACTCGCTTCCTATCCTGTAAACCGTTTTGATATTCCACCACCGCCGCGATTTACAAGTGTACTTACCTTGGCTCTATCGTTAAGGGAGATAAAGTCATTTTTGCGTTATTGCTCGCCCCCATCAGGTTGTTGTACTGGCGATTTTCAAATAACGTATAAAATACATCTACATAGTCATCATCATTGGTAAACCAATGACTTGGCATCGCCTTAATTAACTCATTTGTTAATTGTGGAATAATGGCATAGCCCTGCACATTTGGATCGGGGATCAACCTCATTACTTGCGTTACAATGTTCAAAAAGGTCGATGCCAATTCTTGATAGTTGGTGTTGTCGTCATGCTCCATCAATAAGACATCCGCTGCCTGCCAACGATAGCGCTCCCAGTGAATGAGGATTTGATTAGGTGTGTAATCTTGTCCATCATGATCAAGATACGGTAAATCCACCACATCTAACGCTGGCTCATCCCGAGTTGGACTGACGCCATTGACCACAGCATATACTTCTGCTGCGCCTGAAATCCAAGGCTCTTTGTCGTCCTTTAAGCGGATACGGCTAATGACTGAAGTTGAAATAGGTGCACTCTGCTGAGGCGCAAATGATGACACTTGCGATAAAGGCGAATGCTCTGCAAACTCACGATTTTGATTGAACACCTTGCGCATCACTTCAATGCCTTCACGGTGTACAAGTTGTTTGTCTAACTCTACGACCAATACCGGTCTAGTGGGCATCTTCTGTGCATCAAGCAAATGAAGTTCACCCGCAGCATCAAACGCTTCAACATGGATCCATTGTGTATCCTCACCACGCGGTGCAAACGCAACTAAAGGCATTTGACCATCTTGCCATTGAGATAACATCGACTCATCCGCAAGACGTAGCTGATATACATTTTGGCCATCACTAGAAAGTCCTTTCAGCTGTCGAGTTTGTTCACTGGCTTGCATACCTAGCTGGGCACTCGCCGTAGGTAAGCCTAAATCAGCAAAACTTAACGTGTGCGTGCTGTCTAGCTGTGATAACCAATTTGCTTGTTTCTCACCTAGTTGTACCGCCACAGCCTTTGCAACCACCCTTTTGATGTCTGCGACCTGCATATTTTGGTTATTGAATCTATCTATCGATTGCAATTCAGTATGCACTGAGCGTGCACTACTCGATGATTGTTCTAATTGACTTGCAATTGCCGTTGTACTGGCAAGCATAACGACTGAATGCAGTGCTGCAAACTTAAGTAACCTATTCATAACATTTCCTTGAAATAATCCGTGTGTTTTTTTATTTACCCTAAGATAAACAACTATGTGTGCACAACCACGATAAAACAGCACAATAGATTTATCAAGATATTAATAACAGATTAACATGAAAAAATTCATATCGAGCGTATCCCACTGATAAATATAAACTTAACATCAAACCAAACAAAAAGCGGGACAATTAATTATCGCAATAATAAGGATTGCAAAACGTTTATGTCAGAAAAAGTACCCGGTTTATCCACAATTATTTTATCTTCAAAACAACGAGGTATTAGGAACAAAAGAGATAATAAACAGAAACTTAAATCTTGATGTTTGTATTTATAAAGTGTGTTAATTAAACTAAATAGTTTGAAGAACATGCCCAAAATTTAACAGGTAATACGTTCCTATTCAGGTATTATGAACAATTCACATAAGAACAACAATTTACCTTTTTTAGATATTTAATTTAAAAAAAAGTAACAAAAACACCTGTTTTTAAGTAAAAACTTAAAAAAGAAAGCGCAGATTTTTGGCATAAGCAAAGAAAAGAAGAGGTTGGCTGTTGGTCAATAGCACATCTCACCAACAGCAATATTGCAAGTTATATAAGTTACTTTTCTACGGGGTAAAGCGTAATTTCAATGCCTGCACCTATCGCAGAAATCCGTAGCAGCGTATCGACATCCAATGCCTGAGAATAGCATTTAGGTGCATCGCCTGATGCAAAGCCAATGTCAAAAGTGCGCTTTTTACACCCTAGCCATTGCTTTAGAGCCGCTTTTGAACACGATTCAATTAACTCACATAAATGGTTAATCGCTTTATTGGGACTGGTGACAGTGGCACTTGACTCAATCCTGGCCAGCTCTCTGTATTCATCTTTATCATAGTGTAATACAACAGCGTTGCGCTTTAGATCCTCAACCAAAGCGGAGATGTCGTGTTTGGACTCTAACTCTAAATCGACATTTAAAAATTGGATTTCTGACATTGCGAATGCGTTACCTTGCTGGGTGATTGGACCTAAGCCCGCCAATTGTTTAATTTCCATACAACAAGTTGTCACGGTATGAGTGCGAACCCGACCCTGAAAGTCATACTTTTGGGTGCGACAATTTGTCACTTTGGATTTTACGTTAATTTCAATAAGCTATCAGCAATTTTGACCAAAAAACAGAGTAATGAATAAAACAGCCCTAAAACCAGCCAGAAAAGTTCATAAATATCTTGGCTATTTACTCGCACTTCAAATATTTGCTTGGTTGCTTGGCGGCTTGGTTATGAGTGCAATTCCATTGGACATGGTCCACGGCAAACACCTTGCACACAGACAACTAGAAAACCCGTTCAACGCTACAAATTATACTGCCAGCTTAGATCAGATTAAGTCGCAGGTTGGTAATTTGCACCAAATAGAATTTACCCATTTTCTAGACCAACCCGTCATTAAAGTCGGTGCTGACACTATCACCTATTTTGATGGCACACACGGCCAGCCACTGCAAACGCCAACAAAAGAGCAAATTCGTCAACAAGCCAAGCGGCATTATATTGGTGACGGGCCATTGGCAACCATAGAGCTCCTAGACGCAGGTCCTCGGGAAGTACAATATCGCCAACACATTTGGCGTGTTGTTTATGCTGATTGGGTCAGTACGACCCTCTACCTAGACGCAACAAGCGGCCAAGTCGTTACGGTGCGTAGCACGTTATGGCGCATATTCGATTTTTTCTGGATGCTGCATATCATGGATTATGATGAGAGAGACGATTTTAATAACCCATTACTTATCTCTTTTTCTGCGACCAGTGTTTTGTTTTGTCTTTCAGGGATGATCTTGCTATTCCAGTCACCGCCTTGGCGACGACGGCGCATTCAACGAAATTAATCACAATACATCGTTAAGTTCGTTATTATGAGCACAGTCCTGAAGTCCACCCTAGGTGAGAGGCATGCTCAATATTGTACCTTTGAGCGTGATATTACTGCTGTTAAGTACCAGTGGTCACGCTCAAACATTCGACAGTTTTTACAAAGCAAAAAAGTATTTAACTCGTCAAATTGACCCCTATGACACGACGCTTTACTGTGGTTGTGAAATCAAAAAGCAGGGTAAGAAACTAATTCCAGATCCGAGCGCCTGTGGTTATCAACCCAGAAAACCTATCACTCGCAGTGGCAAGCCCAATGTTCGGGCGACGAGAATCGAGTGGGAGCACATTGTACCCGCATGGGAGTTTGGCCATCAATTACAGTGTTGGCAACAAGGTGGGCGTAAAAACTGTCGTAAGGTAAGCGCCAAGTTTCGTGAAATGGAAGCTGACATTCATAACCTTGCGCCCGCCATTGGAGAGATCAATGCCGACCGCAGTAACTTCCGTTTTGGGATACTCCCACACACGCCTTATCAACATGGTGCATGTGAAGTAAAAATCGATTTTAAGCAACGCGTTATAGAACCACCTTATTACGCCCGCAAGCAAATTGCAGAAGCCTATTTTTATATGCAAAAAACCTATGGGCTAAAGCTGAGTGAGCGTCAGCAAAAACTCTTCACAAGCTGGGTAAAATAAGGAGGGGTAGGTTGCTCAAAATGAAAAAAATTATAATTGAACAAAATAGGAACACGTATCCGCTTTTTCATTGTAATCTTGCACAACAGTTGATAATTTGGGCCCATAATACATAGATTAATGATGTAGATTGAAAGCACACATCGGTTCGTAAGGTCTACTTGTTATATCGGCCAGTGCTTTAATTTTTAGGAACGGGATATGAGATTCAAGAACAAACTCAACCTTGCTATCGGTTTAGCAATGACCACCACCTTGTTAGCTGGATGTGGCGGCTCTTCTGGCGGCGGTTCAAACAATGATAATATTGTCACCCCCCCTACACCACAAACAACCGCCCCGACTTGGCAAGTAGGTCAATTCCGGCCATCAAATCAATTTGCTAATTTATGTGCCACTCCGCGCTCTGGTATCGACCCTTTTGAAAATACACCATATCCAGATGCCGCGGGCACGGCAATGCATGAAAAGATGTGGCTACGATCATTCAGTAATGAAACATACCTTTGGTATGATGAAATTATCGATAACGATCCTAACCAATTTTCTACTGTCTCTGCCTATTTTGCACAACTAAAAACGCCGCTTAAAACAGCCAGTGGCCGTGATAAAGATGAGTTCCATTTCAGCGAGAGCTACGAAGACTTTAAAAAAGAATCGCAAGACGGGGTCGCAGCCAGCTTTGGTATCACTTGGACCATACCTCAAACTCGGATGGCTTATGTCGCCTATATCACAGCCAATTCGCCTGCTGCTCAAGCCGGTGTTGAGCGCGGTGACCGACTCCTTAAAGTAGGAGATTTGGACTTCGCCACATTCGATAGCAATAACAGCACTCAGTTCAACCAAATTATCAGTGCCTTTTCACCCGCAAACAATCAAACTGTGGAGTTAACCCTGCTCGCGCAGAATGGAGATCAAAAACAAGTTTCTTTAACCGCCCTCGACTTAGCGCTGGAACCTGTCCGCAATGCGAAGGTGTTTGACTTTGAAGAGAAACGTATCGGTTATATGCAATTCAACCAATTTATCGCCAGTGCACAACCAGGGCTAATTAGCGGTTTCAATCAATTTGGTAACCTAGACGAGTTAATCTTAGATATGCGCTATAACGGCGGAGGCTTAGTGTTTCAAGCATCTCAAGTAGCGTATATGATTGCCGGAGATCAGCACAACAACCGTAATTTTTCAGTTAAAACTCACAACGATAAATTAAGTTCACAAAATGAGCCTCTTGGGTTTGTGGACCAGTCCATCAATTGGAGCACATTAACTTATAATGACGACAAGCTACCAGCAGCAAATATGAAACGCGTATATATGCTCACCACCAGCGGGACTGCTTCAGCGAGTGAAAGTGTGATCAATGCACTACGTGGTATTGATGTCGAAGTGATTTTGATAGGTGCTGATACCCGTGGCAAGCCTTATGGTTTTGTACCGCAGCAAAATTGTGGCACTGTGTACTATACTATTCAAAATAAATCGGCGAACAACAAAGGGTTTGGCGACTATGAAGATGGCTTCATTATCACGCCCGATGCCCAGCTGATTGGTGAAATGGGCCTAGATGAAAAAGTGCCTGGTTGTCGTATTGCAGATGATTTTAGTACATCCCTTGGCGATCTGAGCGAAGGGATGTTAGCCGGAGCGTTGCACCATATTTCCACGGGGAATTGCCCTGTCAGTTCTGGGCGTGTGGCACGCATGACAGTGCAAGACAATGCCTCGAAAGAGAGGGTAAATGACTTTAGTGTACCTTATCGACCGTTACGACATGGTGCGATTTACACGCCAGTTAAAGAGTCACACAATGACTAAACCAAGGTTGCTCACTGTGATACTCGCACTCCTTGTTAGTGCTTGTCACAGTCGCCCCCACACTCAGCCGATGCCTGCGGTATTAAGTGATACCTCACCTTCTATCGTGTCTGAGTTACAACAAGCCATTGTGACTTTAAAGGGGGGATTGCCCCCCGTACTTGCCAATAATGTACTGACACAATCACCACAACTGATCATATCTAGCGGCCAGCTGGGTAATGACCAAGCGATGATGACGGTTGATTTGTCTGCGCTGCCAATCAGTGCTTTTGAATTACAAATAAGGGACCGTTTATGTGTGCTTTACTACTCCAAAGCCGATAAATATGTGCCGCTGCGTCATGCACAATGTATTGAATACAAGCCCGATTAATCTTACCCCGTTATTTGCCACTTAACGTGGCAAATAACCATCTGTTTACTCTAGTGAACTTGCATAGCGCAGAGGGATCAGAGACACTACCTTGGCTAAGCCAAGGAGTTTTTCATGCACATCACTGAACGATCACCCTTTACCCCTAAGTTGCCGTATTCTTTTCATTGCACGGCCTTTGATGCAAACCAATATCAAGATACTGACTATGCATTTTTCAACCAGCCTTTTCCGAGCAAGCTCAAACGGGCTGTGGCCAAAAGAAAAGCAGAGTATTTAGCGGGCAGAGTGTGCGCAGCTCACGCGATGACGTCATTAGGTATGGCGAATTTTGTGATTCAAAGTGCCGAAGATCGCGCGCCGATATGGCCAGAAAATACCTCTGGCGCCATTACGCATAGCAAAGGCATTGCGATGGCCATGGTGACTGACAGCGATGACGTACTAGGCATCGGCATCGATATTGAACACAATATGACGGACAAACAAGAACAAGAGTTACGTGACCAAATATTGAGGGACGATGAACACGCCGCCTTTGAGCTACTTCGCGCACGTCATGAAAAGCCCTTAACAGTCGTCTTTTCAGCCAAAGAAAGTATTTATAAGGCACTGTATGCGCAAGTGAAAGCGTTTTTTGGTTTTGATGCCGCAAAGCTGGTGAAAAGTGACGACGACCAATTGCGCTTTGTGCTGACAAAAACGCTGCATGACACCTTACCTGAAGGCACAGAGGTCGCCGTGTATTATCAATCTGCACACAATATGGTTTTAACAGAGTGTGTGCATTTAAAACGTTAAATGCATTAAAAAACGGTGCCATTGCACCGTTTTATGAGCATTAGAAGCTATATTCTAACTGTAATGCGACTTGCCTTTGCTGGCCAAGCTCAACATAATTCCAGCGGCGGCTACCTTGTGAATTGATGTATTCACGGTCAAGTAGGTTATCAACCGTTAGGAAAACACCCCAGTCAGCAGGTTTATACCCGACACGCGCATTTACAATCGTACGGCCTGGAATTTCAGGATCATCGAGGACGCGATCACCATTTTCATCCACGGATTGATAAACCGGTGCAGCAAACTGTTTTGCACCATCTTGGTAGTTTACATTGATATTGGCTAACCAACCCGTGCCAGAATCATAATCAACCCCTAGGTTTGCTGTCCAATTCGGGCTTTTAGGGAATGCGCGGCCAACGAAATCATCGCCCGTCACAACATCTGAGCGATTAAACTCAAAGTCTGTGATCTCCGTTTTTGCATAGCCTAACCCAGCAAATACTTTTACGCTCTCAGACCATGCATAGTCGATGCTGGTTTCAAAACCTTTTACTTCAGACTTACCCGCATTGACGACTTCTAAATCAAACAAGTTACCTGACAGCTGCACACGCACCTGTTGGTCACGCCAATCGATATAGAATGCATTGGCATTAAACACTAAGGTTTCATCCAGCCATGTGCTGCGCAAACTTAGCTCATAGTTGTGGGTATACTCTGGATCATAGGTATAAATTTCGTTGCTCGTTGTATTCACACCCAAACCACCTGAACGGTAGCCTTTTTGATAACTCAAGCTGACAGACATATCGTCATTAAACTGAAGTGTTGAGCCAATCTTTGGTAAGAAGGTTGTGAAAGACTCCTCAGCTCTCGGCTGAACGCCTGAAGCGCGCTGAGCATTGGCCACAATCAGTTGGTTTACGCCAGTGATAAGCTGAACCATCAATGGGTTTTGTGCAAAGCCTTGTGGATCTGGCAAAGTCGTTTCTGGCGCTAGGGTCTGGCTCGCAACTGAAGAGTTAGCACGCGTTTCTTTATCCCAACGTGCGCCACCAAATACAGACCACTGATCATTAATTTGATACACGAAGTCACCAAATATAGCTTGGTTTTCAACTTCTTCAATTGGGTTTGTCGCCCCGTTTACAAGCACAGGATCGGCCCCTGCTGCACGATAAATGCCGATCACCTGATCAGCCATCGCCTCCGCAGGCAAACCCAGCTGAGTAAATTGCGCAACGAGTTGATCACGTACACCGGTCTCTGCAAACCCATAACTAATTTGTGAGTCAGTCTCCATGTTGCGATCGTCATTTGCAATAAAAGCACCAAAGATACCGCTTAATTTATCGCCTGAATACGTAAATTTTAGTTCGTGGCCTCGACGCTTGTCGTCATTAGTTTGTTGCCACACATCCGACTTCGCAATACCAAAATCACTGTCATTCAACCGCGTATAATTGCTGTCACTATATGACCCGGTGTACGTTAATTGCCATTGTGCAGACAAATCATAGTCCACATTGAGTACCCATCGCTCCGACTCATTTTCGGTGTATGCATCCGTATTAATGAATAAGTACCTGTTGGCAAATAAGTCATCTGTTGAATATTTTGGATCAGGAGAGCTATTAGATTGAAATAGCGTGCCATTTTCACTGCTAAAATTAGTATAGCTAAGGCGCGCCGTTAAGGCGGTCATTGCAGACGGTGTGTAGGCTAAATTCACGCGAACAAAATCACTTTCTTTGTCATCCATGGTTTTGTTCAGCACTGGGTTATAGATTTCACCATCTTGCTGCTTGTGCTCAGCAGCGACACGAAACGCCAGCTCATCTTTAATCAGGCTACCGCCAAAAGCGATAGCCGCTTGTTGTTCACCATTTTGGCCATAGATAACTCGTGCTTTACCAGAAGGTGTGTGCTCTGCTTCGCGTGTCTTGACTACGACAGCACCCGCAAGCGCACTGCGACCCTGCAGTGTAGACTGCGGACCACGTAATATTTCCACTTGCTGTGTATCCCACGTTGAGAATGCACCCGCTGCGGTCATATCTTCAGACAATGCTGCGCCATCCACGTAGATACGTGCCAGGCCACCATTACCACCACCGGTAATGGTGTATGAGTCGATACCGCGGATGCGGTAGCCGGTGCTTGCGTCACCCGTTACGTTGGGTGTACGCATTGTAATATCGTAGAAGTCTTGAATATTCTCCTTCTCCATGGCTGCCGACGTAATCACAGCAACACTGGTGGGCGTTTCTTGCAAGCTTCTATCAATTTTCTGCCCGGTAACAACTATTTTTTCCAATTCTTGCTGTTCATCGCTCAGCGCAACACCGCTATGTGCACTCAGTGCTAATGCGACACCGCAGTAAAGTGGAGAAAAACGACCTAGTCGACCTAATGATGCAGACACAGCATCCTCCTTAAAATTAATAAACAATGATAATCATTATCATTGTACATATTAATTGCATAATTAAGAAAGCGTTTATTTTCTTTTTATTTGTTTTCTATTCAAAAAATCGAAATACAAGTAATAAAAGTTACATAAATCAGAGGTAATGAGTGATTTGAAAACAAGCTTAGAGAAAAGTAAGGTTTTGTGTAGTTGCATTATAAGAACAAGAACAATAATTTAGTGAGGCTGGCTGACACAGAAACGATGGGTTATCGCCTCTGCGTCAGTGACTGCTCACCCTTAAACTAGCTCACCAATTTACCTGCAAGGTGATGCGTGCATTCGGTTAAACAACCATTTTCCATGCGTAACAGTCTATCCGCAAGGTGGAAGTATTTGTCGTCGTGCGTGATGACAAAGATGGTTTTCCCTTTAGCACTGAGCTCCGGAAGCAGCTCTTTATAGAATACATCCTTAAATACCGGATCCTGATCCGCCGCCCACTCATCAAAGATATAGAATGGCCTATCTTCTAAATACGTCACCACCAGTGCTAGACGCTTGCGCTGCCCTTGAGATAACTTCTGGGTGGTGAATGCCCCCTCCTTTATCGCCACCTTATGATGCAGATTGAGCTTTTTAATTAGCGCATTGCCCTTTTCTTGTAACACCTTATCTTGGCAATCAAGTAATCTGTCAAATAGATGAAAGTCACTGAATACGGCACTAAATAGTTGGCGATAACTGTCTAATTGTGCCGCAGTGATGTGTTTACCATCCACATACAACTCCCCTTCTTTGGCAGGGTATAAGCCGCATAAAAGTTTCGCAAAGGTCGTTTTTCCACTGCCATTGCCACCAACCAAATATATGATTTCCCCTCGATTTAACGCCAGATCTATCGGTGTTAATGCAAAGACTTCATCGCTTTGCTCGTGGTAATAACCATGACTGAGTGCTTTGAGTTCAATGTGATCAAAGTCCGTAAGTGCTGTTTGAGATGTCTGTGCAATACGGTGCATTTCAGTTGTCATTTCAGTAATGGTATTCGCCGATGCTTTTGCCGCTGCCGCTTTGGGAATCGCAGCTAACATCACTTCCAACGGCGTAAGCATATATAAGAACAATAGAGCAAAACCAGACATCACCTTGGTTGCCTCGCTACCTTGTCCAGAAAGGAAGTAAAGCGCACCACCAATAAATGCAAAAATACTGAACCCACCCCAAGAGGCAGCATAATGATAAATTGTGGCACCTTGCACTCGGCGTGTACGTAAACGTGTAATCGTATCGCCGATGACTTGCTCTACAAAAATCCGGCGTTTAGATTTGTGCAACTTCAACTCTTTTGCCCCATCATAAATGGAGTCAAATTGGCTATAAAGCGTATCCTGAATACGCGCGGCCTCGGTGACTTTTTTAAATGCCGTGGCATTGGCTAAGCTGTAACCGACAGAGCCAACAATCAG
This sequence comes from Pseudoalteromonas sp. SMS1, assembly GCF_021530565.1. Taxonomy (GTDB): domain Bacteria; phylum Pseudomonadota; class Gammaproteobacteria; order Enterobacterales; family Alteromonadaceae; genus Pseudoalteromonas. The sequence goes on along the minus strand of NZ_JAKGBI010000017.1, from coordinate 91,370 downwards.
GGTCAATACCGCAAAGATAAACACACGCCAATCTAACCAAGCCATGTAAGCAAAGCTACCTAGCACAATCATTGCATTGGTCAATATGCCCGGTAAGCGCTGGAAAAACTCGGAGACGCGTAAGCTATGTTCAGTCAAACAAGACTTTATTTTACCAGCACCTTGCGCTTCGACATCATTGAACTCAGCATTAACAACATGCTCTGCAACTTGGTTCCTGACCGTTGCCTGACTTTGTTCAGTGAGTTGCTCGGCAAAGACCTTTGAACAAAGCTGTAAAATCACGCCTGTAATTGCCAGTATAGCAAAATAGGTAAATTGCTCAGAACGCGCATCCGCCGAGCTATTGATGATTTCATTGATCAGCGCAACCAACGCCACACTTGTTAGGCCGAACAAGGTGCTGGTGGCGGCAGTTGCAATAAAGCGCCACCATGTGGCACGAATTAGATTAGCAAGCACGTTACTTCTCTTTTAGTTATTTAAGAATAGGACTAGATACAGGACGAGAGCCGTGCAAAAAAATTCATAATCTGATGCGCTTTTATGGGCAGCATATCCATTTCAAGCAATTTGGTTTCAGTCAATTACGTACTATCAATTCTAGATAGACTTATCGCCTTTTACCCCGCTTAAACAGCACCTGATACGACGTTTAATCTACGGCTGCTCAGTATTGTGTGTCGCGACATTCACATGTACAAAATATAACAATCGTCCGTAGCACTAAATCTTTTTGATATTGACACGTCTTGAACACACATCGAGGACTGACCGCATTTATTGCAGCAGTCGTATGACAACGCAAAAAGGTTAAATTATGCATGCTGGCGAAATATCCAACTTAGCGCAAGCTCAGTCTTTGGGCGAATTTTTATTAGATCAGGATTGTCTTTTTGTCTCTGGCGATAGCTGTTTGCTGGGTCATGGTATCAAACATCGTTTTAATATCCCCATTGCCAACACTGAGTACTTAGTTGAAGAACTTCAGTCACAATTGCGTGAACACCAAGGAGACAGTGACAATGCCATTGCCTTTGGCGTACTTCCTTTTTGTAAACTCCAAAATGCCCAGTTCATCATTCCAAACACTGTGGCACGTTGGGATAAAAGTGTTTTTAGCCAATGGCTCAATGCCCAAGTTCCCGAGCTAGATACGTCCAACAACGCGCTTCAAGCGGTGCGCTACCTCCAAGACCGCAGCCACTTTGAACAAACGGTTCAAGACGCAAAGTCGTTATTCGACAGCAAGCAGCTAGAAAAAATTGTGTTGAGTAAGCAAGTTGACTTAGAGTTTTCAAAACCACTCAATCGCAAACATGTACTCAACCAGCTTTTACAGCAAAGCCAGTCGGGTTATCACTTTGCTTTTCCAACACAAGATGACGCCGTGTTAATGGGCGTTAGCCCAGAATTATTACTCAGAAAGCAAGATCAAACCGTGACCAGTAACCCTTTGGCAGGCTCGATCCCGCGTGATCGGTGCGAAAAAGTGGAAGCACAACGCCGATCTGTTTTATTCAGTTCTAAAAAAGATCGGTATGAACACGCCGTCGTGATCGACGATATGCGGCAGCTATTGGAACCTGTGTGTGATAATTTACAGATCCCAGCAGAACCAGATCTGCTGAGTACAGCGACCATGTGGCATTTATCGACCGTGATCTCTGGTCATTTAAAAGATCCAGACACCCATATTCTGGATCTGGCAAATCAATTACACCCAACACCCGCCTTGTGCGGTAAACCCACTCAACCTGCCTATCAGCACATCCTCGATCTCGAAGGTCATGATCGCGGGCTTTTCTCTGGGATCATTGGTTGGTGCGATCAACACGGGAATGGAGAATGGGTAGTGGTGATCCGCTGTGGTGAACTCAAAGCACAGGTCGCTCGCTTATTTGCAGGTGCAGGCATCGTTGCCGCATCCGATCCAAAATCTGAATGGCTAGAAACTGAAGCCAAACTAAAAACGATGCTGAATGCCCTCTCGGTACAGCAAGCTTATTCCAGTTTTAACAAGTAAAAAATATGAGCATCGAATATACACCTTGGCCAGCTGAACTGGCAGAACAATACCGCGCCAAAGGCTATTGGCAAGATAAACTATTGACCTGCATTTTGGCTGATCAATTGGACAGCAATAGTCAGGGCATCGCCGTTGCCGATGGGCAGCGCCAAATGACCTATGCCGAACTCAACACTTACAGTGATAACTTAGCGGGATACCTCGCTGCGCAAGGTCTAACACATGGCGATACCGCTATCGTGCAACTCCCCAATAGCCTTGAGTTTTATATCACATACTTTGCCTTGCTCAAGCTGGGTGTTGCGCCAGTATGCGCTTTGTTTAATCATCAGCGTACTGAACTGCAAAGTTACTGTGAAATATTGCAACCGAAAGCGATGCTGGTCTCATCTGCACATGCGCTTTTTGGGGATGAACAATTTACTCAAGAGTTGTTTAACCGCTTCTCATGTTTAAGCAAGATCATAACCGATCACAGCAAGGGGAACAGCGAACTCAAACAGGGCTATTTGAATAAACATGCTTTCACTGTCCGCGATCTGAACCCTGAGGATGTCGCGTTCTTTCAGTTATCTGGTGGTAGCACAGGCACGCCGAAATTGATCCCGCGTACACACAATGATTACCTTTATTCCGTCGTGGCAAGTAAAGAGATCTGTGAACTCAATGGCGAGACACGTTACTTGTGTGCATTGCCTGCGCCACATAATTTCCCACTTAGTTCACCTGGTGCTTTGGGGGTATTCATCGCAGGAGGTACGGTGATTTTGGCCAATGATCCAAGCCCGACAGTCTGCTTCCCACTTATTGAACGTTTTGCCATTACACACAGTGCCTTAGTACCACCCGCATTGCAGCTGTGGCTTCAGCATGCTAGCACTGCTGATACCGATCTCTCGAGCTTACAAGTGATCCAAGTTGGGGGGGCAAAACTCAGTCGCAGTGTCGCCGAGCAAGTAACCCCCGTATTAGGTTGCCAACTACAACAAGTTTTTGGCATGGCTGAGGGGTTAGTCAATTATACCCGATATGATGACGATCAAGAGCTGATCCTAACAACCCAAGGTCGCCCGATCAGTGATCTTGACGAAATAAAAATTGTCGATGAGCACGGCGATCTTGTACCGCAAGGCGAGTCAGGACGATTAATGACCCGTGGCCCTTATACTTTCCGAGGTTACTATAAATCTCCAACACATAACGCCAGTGCGTTTGATACAGATGGGTTTTACAGCTCTGGAGACATTGTTAAACAACTGCCATCGGGACACCTTATTGTCGAAGGGCGAGACAAAGATCAGATCAACCGTGGTGGTGAAAAAATCGCGGCCGAAGAAGTCGAGAACCACTTACTTGGCCACGACCATATTCAGCAGGTCGCCATTGTATCTATGCCTGACGAAGCCCTTGGCGAAAAAAGCTGTGCCTTTGTAGTTGCAGACCAAGGTACTAAGCTTACCACGCTGATTTTACGTAAATACCTTCGCCAACTGGGTATTGCTGACTATAAAGTGCCAGACAAATTTAAATTTATAGAACAACTCCCGTTAACTGCCGTGGGCAAAGTAAATAAAAAAGCCTTGCGTGCCACTTTCGAACAATAGAGAACAACATGAGTATTCCAAAGTTAAACCATTACCCACTGCCACGTGACGCAGAGTTGCCAGAGAATCGCGTTGACTGGGCACTCGATCCCGCACGCGCGGCACTGCTGATCCACGATGTACAACACTACTTTGTGGGCTTTTATGGTGAAGACAATCCATTGATCGAAACCATGATCCAAAATATTCAAGCGCTTAAAGCGTACTGCTACGAGCATGACATTCCCGTTTATTACACCGCTCAGCCAATCAAACAAGGTAAACATGAACGTGGCTTACTGTCTGATATGTGGGGACCGGGCTTGCAAGATCCAGCCCAGCAACCAATCGTCGATGCCTTAGTTCCGACAGAAAAAGATGTGGTACTCACAAAATGGCGTTACAGCGCATTTCAAAAATGTGATTTTGAGCAACAACTGCAAGCGCAGCAACGCGATCAATTATTAATTGTTGGGATCTATGGCCATATTGGTGTTATGACCACAGCCGTTGATGCATTTATGCGTGATATTGAACCATTTTTAGTTGCCGATGCCATTGCTGACTTCAGCAAAGAAGAACATATGATGGCCCTGAACTTCGTCGCGAAGCGTTGCGGTAAAGTGGTTGCTATGTCTGAGATTTTAGGCACACAGACACAAGATCTTACCTCTTTAGAAGGGCTTAAATCGCACATTCTTACGTTGATCGATTGTGAAGAAGACGAATTTGATGAGCACGAAAGTCTCATCGACTACGGACTCGACTCAGTACAAGTGATGAACCTGATCGCGTTGTGGCAGCAGCAAGGCATTGAAACCAACTTTATTGAGCTCGCGCAGATCCCAACATTAGCAGCTTGGGTAGAGCTACTAGAAGAACGTAAGGAAGACTGATGCAAACCTCTCTCCCACTTACTGATTCGCAGCATGCTATGTGGCTGCTCGATACCATCAGTGGTCGAGGTGAGCTGTTCAACGTTGCCGAGTGTATTGAGTTTAAAGGTAAAGTCTCGGCAAGCTGGCTACAACAATCATTGCAACATGTTTGGCAGGCAAGCGATACGCTTGCTTGTCGATTTGTGCGCAGTGACGACTACACGCCGCAACTGCTCCCGAATGACACGGTCCCTGAAATCATTAGTCACACACTCGAAAGCGATCCTGATGACGTCCTGACCTTTGCACAAAACTTTGCGCAGTCCTATTTGGCGACACCTTTTAAGCTGAGCCAAGAGCCACTTATGAAGTTGTTTTTACTGCGTGCACCTGTTCAAGACTACTTGCTAATTGTGGCCCATCATTTATTGCTTGATGGTTATGGGTTTGGGTTATTTTCGCAATCGCTTAATCGCTGTTATAACGCTTTGAGCAAAGGTAAACCCTTACCTCAATTACGCTTTACGCAGCAACAGCAACTGCTTGACTTACATCATAGTGACGCTTTCTTAGCGCAACAAAATGCAGCCAAAGAGACACTGAACCAGTGGCTGGATGAAGTGCCTGAAATAAACTCATACAGCACCTCAAAAGCCGATGTTGCGGCGCCTAACAAGCGTCTTACCACACGGTTTAAGCAATCAGTATGGCACACCATTCAATCCGCCGCACAAGTCACTCAGACCACCAGCAGCGAGATATTGCTCGCCGCCATTGCAGCCTCACTAGTTGCGCAATATCAGCATTATCATGTCACGTTGGGGCTGGTAATGATGAATCGCCAAGCCCTGCCAGAGCTGAATTGTCCCTGCGTGCAAAGTAATGTCTTGCCACTGCCTTTGGTGTTTTCAGACACGACAAATTTAAGTGACGCAGCAACACACATTAATCACCAAATTAAAGCTCTTAAGAAGCTGCAAAATTACCGTGTTGAGTCACTCAAGAGAGACCGCCAGAAACAAGGGAAGTCGTTAAACATCATCGGCCCAACAATCAACCTCCTGCCCTTTGCCAATGCGCCAAAATATGCTGGCATAGAAACGGTTAGCCATATTCTGAGCGCTGGCACGACGGACGATATCATGCTTCAAATCCACTTGTTAGCGGACAAGCCCGCGACAGTCGACTTCGATTGCAACATCGCCCGGTATGATGATGCGCATACTCAGCATATTCAGGCACGTATTTTCGCCGCTGCTGAAATTTGGGCCTCGCAGCCAAAACTAACACTCAGCAAAGTTGCTGAGTTACTCCGCCAAACCTATTCCTAAGGAGTACGTTGATGCAATTTGAACAGACTTTGCATGCCGAATACCGTGACAAGATTGTCTGGGTGACTGGGGTTGGACAAGGGATTGGTCTGGCCGTCGCAAAACATTTCACTGCCCTTGGCGCAAAAGTCATTGGCTTTGACCGCCAATTCAGCGAACCTGATGTCCTCTATCAACAAGTGGTGTGTGACCTATCTCAACCCGAACAGGTTGAACACATATTGGCAGAGCTCATTGAACAACGCCTAGCGCCTTACAATTTGATCTATGTTGCCGGCGTACTCGAAATGGGTGAACTGGAAGCACTGAGTCTCTCACAGTGGCAACACTGCCACAACGTCAACGCAGCCAGTCTGTTTGCCTTTATCAAACACTGTGGTGCCCATTTTAAACAACAGCGCAAAGGCAGCTTAGTAACAATAGGGTCCAATGCCGCTGACACCCCCCGCCAGAACATGGGTGCTTACTGTGCCTCTAAAGCTGCCGCAACGCAGTTAACATTGACTGCTGGCATTGAATGGGCCAATTTTGGGATACGCTGCAACGTCATTGCACCGGGCTCAACGTTAACGCCCATGCAAACCGGCATGTGGCAAGACGACCAAGGTGCACAGCGCGTCATTGATGGGTTTGCAGAGCAATATAAGTTAGGTATTCCCCTCAAAAAAATCGCCACGCCCGAAGAAATTGCGCACAGTGCAATCTTCTTAGCATCCTCCCTCTCGTCACATACCACGATGCAAGTGTTGACCATTGATGGCGGTGCAACATTTTAAGCACTGATCACCTCGTTCAGTGTTATTGATTTGACCACACAACGCAAAGCCGCCTTCCCTTAGCGGGTGGCTTTTTTCTTCACTTTATCTCTCTACTATCCCTCGTTAGCGCAGCCAATCCTGGCAACAAATCCTTATCGCACTCCATGCACAAAAAAGCCCCACAGGTGTGGGGCTTTGTGCTGCGAATATACACTGCTAAGTGCCTGCCTTTAGGCACTTATATCGCGTATTAGAATGAATACGTTAACTGTAGTGAGTAATTGCGTGGGTCACCTGGGCGAACCGTTAAGAATGCAATCTTAGCATCGTACTGTTTGTCTAGCAGGTTATGAATATTGAACTTAGCGCTGAGCGCATCGTTGAACTCATAGTATGCAGAGAAACCCAGTAGCGTATTCGAACTCACATCAAAATACTCTGTGCCACGACCAAGGCCATTGAAGCCTTTACGGTCGCCAGCATACGTTAAGTAACCACCAATACGTAAACCTTGTAACCCCTCTTCAAAGTCATAGAAAGAGCTGAATTTAAAGACTTCTTTTGGCTGGATAATAATGGTTCTATCAATCAAAGAGTTTGGATTAGATACGTCAATATCGGCATAAGATGCCGAAGCAAACCACTGCTCTGTAATATGGCCTGTGACTTCAACTTCATAACCTTTTGATTCAATCCCACTTTGACCGACATAGTAAATCTCGCCAGAGTCATCTTGGGCAGCAACACGCACTGGGTAGTTATCCTGACTAATGTCAAAATAAGCCACATCGACTGTAAATGCATCATCTTGGGTTGCATATCTCACACCGATTTCTTTATTTTTTCCCACGGGTGAATCTAGCAACTGGTTGTTTTTGTCGTAGTGCGCAGGCTGATCAGAGATATCCGTATAACTCGCATACACCATTGTTTGCTCGTTGAAACGATACACGCCTCCAAAGTAGTAGTTAGTATCCGAGAATTCTCGTTTACTCTCTACGTTGCGTGATACGCCTTGCGCTTGAATATCTTTGTAGTTTGCACCAACTAGGAAATTCAAACTATCTGACACGTTTAAATTCAATGCCAAACGCATGCTTTGTGATTCAAGTTGACTGTGCGTTAACGCACCATTGTCGTAGTCGAATGCAGGCTTTGCCGGTTTCGCTTGCGCAGGTTCCTGAGCATGTTCTGCAAAGAAATTCCCACCCGCGCCACCAACTGGACGATAACTCCAATACGTCTCCTCAAACTCAGTGTCTGCAAACGTAAAATTCAAATCATGGTCACGACCAAATAGGCTAAATTGACCATTAACGTTAAACTCGCTGCGTTCTGAAGTGTAATCACGTCTGTTATCACGTAAGTAGAGGAAGTAATCACCATTGCGCTCTAGGTGAAAATCAAGGTCTGTATACAAGTGATCGTCATCCATTTCCGATCTGTGTGTACGTGCAACGATATTCCACTTATCATTGATCTGATAACGAACTTCACCCATTAAGTTTTCTTGAGTTGTGCTTTGGGTTGCCCAGTCAGGGTAAAAATTCAGTTCAATACCTGCTGTTACACGCTCACCGGTAATAAATCGATATGGTAAACCATTTGACATTGCATCTAGGTCATCACTTTGATGACTCGTAAATACCGACACTTGCAAGTCATCGGTCAAATCCGCGGTGAGTGTGCCATATAGTACCTTGCGTAGTGAACCTGAACGCTCAACAAATGACTCTGCATCATCATAGACAAGCACGGTGCGCGCACGTACCGAACCATCCTCTGTTAAAGCAACATTCACGTCAGCTTCAGCGCGACGCTTGTTCCAAGATCCATATTCTGCCGATACGGAGCCACCTGTCGTATTATACGCGCGTTTTTGCACTAGGTTAACAGTACCAGAAGGCTGGCCAATTTCTTGTAACATCCCTGTGGAGCCACGGATCACTTCAACACTCTGGAAAATACTGGTATCCAATAGGTTACTATTGACCGGGCTGCTTCCAGCCCCCATCCCATCGATAAGGTAACGGTTAATTTCAAAGCCACGTGAGTATACGAAACGCGAACGATTAGCCAACGAGTTTTCAGCAAAGACACCGGCACTGTGCGACAGTGCGTCACCCACGGAGTTAATATCATGGAAAGACATAAACTCACTGTCAACAATCGAGATCGACTGTGGTGTGTCACCGATAGCCAGAGGTAGGCCTGTTGCGCCTACGTCACGGTGGTGCTTACCCACTACTTCAATACGTTCTAAATCTAATTTCGCATCATCTGCTAATACCGCTGAAGAGCTACTTGCTAGTAGCCCAATACACACCGCTTTTGCAATCGTAGAATATTGCTTCATACGCCGTTTGACTCCCTTATCCTAGTCGAGATAAAAATGCTGATTTACTGAAGGGCAGACGATGCAATATTCTAAAAATTTAGCGCGTTTGTGTCTTTTGTAGTTACAAAAGTTTAGGAAATGATTTATTTGCAATTAAAACAACAACTTATTATATTTTCAATAATTATGAGTATATTAATGTTCACAAGATAACGATTAAACTAGGCCCATGTATTTATGCCAAATAAGAAAATAAACAACCCGCCCATTGGCGCTAAATACTTGGTTGCTAGCACAACTTGAGACTTGTAATCTCCCAACATGGAAAAATGAAATGCGACCCCCGCGATGATCACGATGCTAAACAGCTCAGAAATCGTCAGCACACTGTGAAAGTCAAAACCAAAGAGATCTAGGCTGAGCCAGATCCCACCTCGTACCAACAACCAACCGACGACGAGTCCAAGTATCACGCCAAAGTTTAAAACGCGCATTACAAAACACCTCCTAGTGCAGCCAATGCCAGTAACATGAGTACCGGGGCAGTACCGCGATGATGGCCGATCATGACCACCACAGACAAACCGATACTCAATGCAAATAGCACCAAAAATACGGCAGCAATCAACCCCATTTGCACATAATAAATCACCGTCAAAAGCACCACACTCACAATCAAAACGTGCTTAGCACTCAGCCAAGTAAAAAGACGATTCGCCACCGGTACTTGAGCATAAGGCCAGTATTTCGACTGACTAAACAGTAAAAAGCCAATTAAAACGCAACCAAACCACGCAATCATTAGGCTGGCTCCAATTCAATACTGCGTTTTTTCACTTTGTCAGACACGCGCACAACCACCGTCGCCAAACCAAAACTCAAACAAGCCAAGGCAATAAACGCGATGTTAACGGTCACAATATCTCGACCAACAAAGCTATATAACTCATGGCCCAGCGCCAAACGAATTACGTCGATCAAAGGTAAGAGTAAAAACAGGACACCCGCGCCTTGTAACACGGCATGTGCAGAATCTTTCGAGTGTTTAAAGTACAAGGTCAAAAAACCACATCCGAGTATGCTTAAAAGGATAATAAGCTGATTTGTCATGACCAAGAGCGGCTCACCTTGGCTAAACAATCGCGTGCATACCAATAACAAGGCCACGGCTAATAAGGCGCCACAGGTGCCAGCCTCCAAACAAAAACGCTGTAATTTAAAGAGTGGTTGTCCGCAGCGCTTCGGTTCACGAATGGCCAACCAATATAAATTACCGATAAGCATCGCTGCGATGGCCATCATTGAGAGTACAAAATAAAGGAAGTGTGAGGATTTACCTAACAAGTGCCCTTCATGGAGTTGCACCATAATATTGTACACATCATTCAATGGTTTACGCTCAGGTTCATACAGTAGATTACCCTTTACATCATAAAAAGCGGTCACAAATTCAAAGCTACGATCCGATTCTCCACTGACCCTTAAGCGAACCCAAGGCCGTGGATAAATATCAAATCGGGCGATACGCATCTCTGGATAAGCTTGTTGATAATCAGAAATCACTTGATTGAGCCGTGCTGCTGTTAGTGTTGCATCCATATCATAGTTTTCTGGCTTGCGTGGAAAACCCAGCTCATCCCAGTAACTGTCCCCACTTTTTTTCGCATACTCGTGATATACTGGCCCATTAATTTCGTAGCCAACATTAAAGTAAGCACTGCTCCAGCCATACATCAACATAAACAACAGTACGCCAAGCCCTAACAAGACATGGCTGTCTTTAAACACATCACGAGACTTGCCTTTGGCACGATATTGGTGGAATTTCTTGACGAGGTCTTTCCAACGGATCCATATGCCGCTAATGGTGACCATCATCAAGAAAATACAGGCCAGCGCGATGATGTCTGTACCAATGTGCGTGGTGAAATTGATATGCCAGAAATACAAAAAATCAGACGCTGCTTGCTGCGCGGTATCTTGACCAAATAGCTGTTGGGTTTGATTGTCATATAACAAGCGGTCATCGTGACCCACATAGATTTGAAATAGGTGATTATGCTGAGGATCTGTGGTGAGTGTGATACGTTGATTGACAAAATCAGGGACTTTTTCGGTCAAGTCCGTCACCGCAGTTTGCCAAGACATTGCGCGCTCTAACTGGTTATCTTGTTGCCAAGCAAATTGCCAATTGAGTAATTGACCTCGGAAAAAAAGTAAGCTGCCACAAACAAAAACAATGGTTAAAATGCAGGCGCTAATTGCACCTAAAACGGAATGCTGCTTGGTTAATCGGGTCAGCGTTTTTTTGTCCATAAACTCCTTCCTGTTTATTTTACGACCTCGAGTGAAACGATGAGGCCGCCAAAAATGCACCACTTTGGCAACGACGAAACAAGTTTAAGAAAATTTAAACAAATAAGATAAACAACAGAAAATGGGGCGTTAGTTACCCAACGCCCCTATTTATTTTTTATTGCCAGGGCCCTCAATTCGACCCAGTCATGTGCCTACTGCATTACCGCTTTAACCAACTGCGCGTGACGCACCACATGTTGATGGTGGCAGGCCAACTGTTGCTCGGTTAACTGCGCGCCGTTTGAAGATAGATGGCTGCGATAAGACGCAATGTCACTGGCCAGACGCTCACTAGACCACCATACCTGGGTAGTTAGCCCTGTCGGTAAGCTGGGTAACGTACAGCCGCTTTCCCGCTGTGCCTTAAGCCGCTCGCTATGCGCAAACGTCTCAGCCAATTGAGCCGCATCGATGGCACTGTAGGGCAGCGGTAACTGAGCACTTTCGGCTTGCCAAAATGCCGTTAACTGCGCAGTGAGTGCATTGACTTCAAGTTCAGCACTTTCCAACAAAGGCTTGAAGTGCGCATCAATTCGGCTTGACCAAGCCGAACCACCATTATCAACCACCAAAGTTAAGAACTCATGCACTGCTTCAAATTGCGTCACAACACGTGGCTGGGCAGCGGGGATCCAAGAGTCTGCCAAGTACAAATGCGTCACAGATTGACCTGTGGCTGCGAGTAATACCGCCACTTTTGCCGCCAAAAGCCCGCCCATAGAAAAGCCCAATAGCTCAATACTTTCACCGCTAAACTGCGCGGTAATTTTTTCCGCATAGCGCGCTGCAAGTTGGTCAAAATCGGCCGCTTCAAGATCCACTTTACTGGGTACTAAGGCGAACAAATTTACTTTCGCTTCAAGTTGCTCAGCCAATTCGCGGTAACTCAAAGTAAGTCCCAAGCCATCATGAAAACAAATCACCTGACGGTTACCTGCTTTGTGTGTATTCAATGGTGTAATTGCCTGTGCCTCGCCGCTCGTTAAAGCCTTCGCCAGTTGTGCCACACTGGGTGCTTGGAATAGGACGCCCAAATCAAAATGTAATGGTGCCGCTTCTCGGTCCGCCCAGCGTTTCACCAACTTAATCGCTGAAATAGAATGCCCACCCAACTGGAAGAAAGAGGCACTTCGACTTACCTGCGAAAGCTCCAAGACTTCTGCGAATATGGTAGCCAAACGTCTCTCTAAATCACCCTGTGGCGCTTCATACGCCACGGCTTGGGTTGTAAACGAAGGCAGTGCCTTGCGGTCAACTTTGCCATTCCCCAAGCGCGGCCACTGCGCCACCACCATAAATGCCGACGGCACCATCGCCTCGGGCAGCTTTTGTGATAAGGCAACTTGCAGCGTTGCTGTCGCCTCACTATCGAGTGCGCCCTCAGCAAACTGGTTAGCGACAATATAAGCTTGCAAAGTGACCTGACCATCGACTTTATCGGCAATCACCAAGCAATGTTCGATGCCCGCAACTTGCTCTACGCTATTAGCCACTTCACCCAGTTCAACTCTAAAGCCGCGTACTTTAACTTGATCATCTTTACGCCCCAAAATCATCACTGAATTGTCTGGCATATAACGCGCGAGATCACCCGTGGCATATACGCGCTGATTCAATTCATCATGTGTTGTAAATGCCGGGTGTTGTGGTTGAGCCAGATAACCTTCACTTAGCTGTGCTCCCGCAATATACAATTCACCCACTTCACCATAACTGCACACCTGCCCAGTGTGACTCAAGATGTAAGTTTGAGTACCCGTAAATACTTGACTCAACTTCGCCACGCCACCATCACCTACCTGATAGCGATGGCACATTACACCGACAGTGGCTTCACTGGGTCCATAGTGATTATAAATCTCACTGTGAGGCGCCCACTGTTGTAGCGAGCGTAAAAACGTATTTGGACACGCTTCACCGCCAAGAATTATCTTTTGCGGGAAGTAAGGCAGTGCTTTTAGATCGCAAAGCGCCTGTAAATGAGAAGGGACAATCTTGATACAATCAATCTGGTGTTGCTGTAAAAAGGCCGTAAATGCCGCGCTGTCCATGCTTTGTTGCTCATTGGCAATACATAGCTGCTTACCCAAATACAAGGCATTAAACAAGCAGGTATAACCCAAGTCGGCGGCCACGGTTGCGGTTAGGGCAAAGTTTTGCTGCGCCGCTAAATTCAACGCTTCACTCGACGCATGACAATAGGCACTTAATTGCTGCTGACCAATACGAACACCTTTAGGAGTGCCAGTAGAACCCGACGTAAAAATAGTATACGCCAAATTGCTTGCTATCGATTCAAGTGCCGGTAACGCAACATCACGGTCTGATTGCAATGCGTCCAACGTGACACCCAAGTCAGTCGATGCAGCAATCACCACCGCATTATCAAACTGCGCCAATACTTTATCAATGCGTGCCTGAGGCCAACTGGGATCTAAAGGCACAAAGCCAAAGCCTGCACGCATGCTCGCCAGCATCGCAACGATTAACTCTGTGCTTCTTGGAAGCAGTAATAAAACAGGTTGCAAAGACGCGGGTTGCTCTGCCAATAAGCCTTTGGCTACTTCCTCGACTCGCTGCCAAAGTGCTGCATAATTCAGTGAGCCTATTTCGTCTGTCAATGCTGAATGAGTTGGCTGAGTCTGAGCAAAGCCATACACGCGCTGCACCACACTCTCTAATTGCTCACTCAGTTCTGTGCCATTCATAGCGAACAACTGAGATTTATGACTGTCACTCAGAATACTGATATCAGCAGACGGGAGCTGAGCATTACCCGTGGCAATAACATGGAGGACTTGCTCCAATTGCGCCAGCAAGCTTGTCACCGCGGCTGTGGAATAACAGCCTTGAGCATAACTTAAAGTCAGCGTGCCATTTTGAGAAATCGCAATCGTTAATTGCTGACTGTGTCCTGTATGCCAGCCAGGTTGAGATTCGTGCAGTGGCAGCACATAATCTGTTGCACTCAATGCGGCATTCAATTGCGATTCGTTCGCACTCAGTGCATATTGACGGTGGTTCTCACACTGTTCATTCAAATCGCTCAACCATTTCTCTAGCGACTGCTCAGGCTGATATTCAACGATTAATGGCAATGCTTGTGCGTAGCGACCAATGGCCCCCTCAAACGCCTCATCTTCTTGACGAGGATCGTAGTGTAACGCCGTTACAAAGCGTGGTGTGGTTGCCAAACGCGCCATCAACCACCACCAAGCGTATTGCGTCAGGTTTGACGCAGATACACCTAATGTCTCGGCGTAGCTGCTCACCCCTTGCCACACACTGGCGTTGACCGAGTGCTGTATTTGACTAACACTGCGTTCACCTTCACTGACAGCCCCCATGTTATAAGGCAGCTGTAATGCGGAGGGTACATCACCACTCAAGTAATTTTGCCAAAATGCTTGTCCAGCCAAGCCTTCATCTTCACTTTGCATCTCTTGTTGCCAAGCAACAAAATCTGGGAATTGAAGCGCTTCTTCATCATCTGGCTGGCCATTAATAATCGCCGCGATGAGCTCAAGGGAAGGCAAATCTACAGCGCCTGCAAAACCACGTAATGCCAGCAAGCTTTGTTCGCTCGTTTGCACATACGTGAGCTGCAAGTTGCAGCCACTTTGCGGTGCCAAATCCACAGGAGATAATAACGCCAACTGAGCGAGACTCGGTATCCCCGATTGCGGCCACTCAATGCTATCCACCGCAATTTTTGCGCTTTCACTCGGCAGAGCACGCAAACCTTTAAAGCCCGCGATTTGTTGATAGTTTGAAGCGAGACTGATATGAGATAGCACCAATTCGTCAGCATAACTTTGCACACGCTGATACGTCGCAGAACAAGGTACCAGCAACTGCACAAGTGGTAGTGACGCGTTAATATCAGCAGTGAAACACTGCTGATTGGCCGTCAGTACAACCCCTTGCTGATATTCTTCAATGTATTCAGCGATCATGCTAAACACTCCTGATTGGCTTTCGCCTGCTCAGCATTCGCCGCAGATAATTGCGCTTGAGATACCATGTCCCCCATAGCCACCACAATTTTACGTGGTTCTTCATATGGGTCACGGGCATGGGCAGCCAGCATGTTATCTAGCATCACCACATCGCCCTTTTGCCAATCAAATCTCACCGCACAGCGCTCATATGCTTCACCAATGATCGTCATTTCTTCGTAACTAATTGGCGTCCCATCACCAAAGAATACGTTGCGCGGCAAATATTCGTGACCAACCATCTCGATAAGATCATCGCGTACACTTGCCTCTAAACAAGACTCATGGTGCAGTTGCACTTGATTAAAGAAAGATTCCTCACCACTTAAGTGGTGTTTGATCACACCATGCGTTTTAGTGCGTGTTTGCAAGCCACCATTGTCCAACCAACGGAACTCGGTGTTGCTTGCCGTTAGACGAGCTTCTACCTCAGCTTTGTCGTCGGTTTTATAAAAATCTTGCCAAGCCACATCTAGGTTTGGAATAAAATTACGCACGTATAACAGCTCTTTTTCTTTGATTTTTGCCACCAGCTCTTCAGGTAGCTCTTTGAGCATACGACGACAATCCACAATTGGCGTTGCACCACCGACCTTCGAAGGCAGTTCACAGAAGAACCACTGCTTGCGTGGCCATTTACCTAAATGGGAACTTTCATTGTGATACAGGATCATCTGACGCTCTGGATAAGGTGTCGACTTATAGGTTTTTTTACCACCTTCCTTTTTCGGTAAGTCGCCATATTGGCCATAGAGGCCCGGCTGAATGGCATCAGCAAAAGACTCAAATTCTTGCGGCGACTGAAGCGCGAAATTTCTAAAAATGATCCCACCGTATTGTTGTAAATAACCGTCTATCACATCGCGGTTATTGCTTGCCCAGTTGATTGGGTCAAGATCGGGGGACGTCGGCTCTACGAGAATTGGAAACTGCTCAGTCTCGGGTAAAAAGTATGTTTTTATCGGTGCAGCTGGTGCCTTTGCACGTTTTTTAAGACCTTTTTTTAATCCTGAAAATGAATTTCCTCGGGCTGCTTTTTGCATAGTTTTAAATTCCTGAATCATTGGCGAAATTACATTGCGAACAGGCTGTTCGCTCATCTCTATGAGTTGCAACACGCATTGCTGCCAACGCCCCAACCATTGCTGCATAATCTCTGGGTTATAAAGCTGTTTTCTAAACACCCACTGGCATTGCAACTCATCCGCCTCAATGACGAAGAGCGCGCTATCAAATTTACTGCTAATCGTACTTAAACTCTCCACCGGTGTTAGGCTAATTTCGGCCATTGGCCACTGTTGCTGTGGCGTGTTTTGCATCACAAACAATTGCTGCACCAGGGGCTGAATATTGTTCATGCGCGGTGTCTCGACCAACTCAGTGAGAGACTCAAGTCCCAAGGCTTGATGGGCCATTACTTGCAGTGACAAGTCTTGAGTTTTCTTAATAAAATCAATAACTAAAGATTCTTCTTCGAGCTTACTTCGCTGTGGCAAGACCCGCACAAAGAAACCAATGAGTGCTTCAAGTGCCGGATTTTCACGCCCAGCAAAGTCACTGCCCACAATCACATCTGGCTTGTCATTGATGGCATGCAAGAACAAAAAGTACCCAGAAAGCAACAGTGCATTGAGAGAAAGACGCTGCTCACTGGCAAATGCTTTTAAACGCTTGGTTTGATCTGCATCAAAAGACCCAACCACCAAACCGCCTTCATTACTTAACTGTGCCGGACGAGGATAATGGTTTGGCAAGGCGCTATTTGTTGGGGCCGCCGCGAGGTGGTCGCGCCAATAATCACGTAACAACTGACCGGCTTCTTGGCTTTGCATAGCCTGTTGCCAGTGGGCATAATCAACATAGTCAATCTCTAGTGGCTGCCAATTTGGTGACTGTTGGCTTGTCAGCGCTTGGTAGGCCTTGCCTAAGTCATCAATTAACACGCCCGTCGACCAACCATCCGATATGATGTGGTGCATACTGACAGACAATAGAAACTCACTCGCCGCGAGTTTCACCACCATGGCACGTAGTAGAGGCGCAGATGCTAAATTAAACGGCTGATTTTCAAATTCTGTTTGTAACGTTTGCGTGTGCTCATTCCGCTGCGTTTGCGTAAGATGTGACAGGTCATGGGTGGCTAACGTAAACTCAACCTCATCAGCGACAAGCATGCTGGCTTCGCCTAAATGCTCTTCAAAACGCATACGCAGTGATGCATGACGAGCAACCACCAGTGAAAATGCCTGCTGCAACAAGGCAATATCCAAGTCGCCATGCAGTGTCACGGCACCTGAAATATTAAAGGCATGTTTATCTTGTTCTTGCACCATCTGATCAGACAACCACAAGCTCATCTGTGCAGGAGCAAGCTCATAACTAGGTTGCCTGTCTACTTTCTCAAGTACCGGGAATACATTGGCTGATGCCGAGGCTAATCGTGCTGATAAAGCGGCCACGGAGGGGGCATCAAAAATATCTTTAACAGCGCAATTGAGCGTTAAGGACGCACTGATGCGACTGGCCAATTGCAATGCAATGATTGAGTCGCCACCAAGAGCAAAAAAGTCATCTTCACGCCCTATCGGTGATTGCTTCAGGACCGTTTGCCAGATGTCCGCTAATTGCTGCTCTTGTTCGTCAGCGGGTGCGACAAAGGCTTCACGATGACTGTCTTGTACCTTAGGTAGCGCATGACGGTCAATCTTACCAGAGTTATTCAGCGGCAATGCCTCGAGCACCACTATCACACTGGGCACCATATAATGCGGAAGTACTTGCGCTAACTGGGTTTGCAGCGTGCTACTTTCAATGTCGCTGCCTGCCACATACGCGACCAAACGTGTGCCGGTTGGTAGTTCTTCAGCGATTACCACGGCCTCAGTGACATTCGATTGGTGATACAGCTGCGCCTCAATTTCACCCAATTCAATTCTAAAGCCGCGAATTTTCACTTGGTGATCGGTACGACCAAGGTACTCCAAGTGGCCTTGCACATTATATTTCACCAAATCTCCGGTGCGATACAGTCGACTGCCGTTATCGCAAAAGGGGTTTGCCACAAAGCGCTCAGCACTGAGTTCTGGACGATTTAAATAACCTCGCGCCAGACCGGCACCGGCGATGTATAGCTCGCCGGCAACCCCATTTGGTACAGGATTGAACGCATCATCCAAGACATAAAACTGGGTAGCGCGAACGGTTTCCCCGAGGTGTATTTGACCATCAACCACACGCTGGCAGGACGACCAGATCGTTGTTTCAGTCGGCCCATACATATTCCAAAGCGTCACATCATGGGCCAGCAGCGACTCGGCAAGCTCCGCAGGCAGCGCTTCGCCGCCACACAGGCCAAGTACCGGACGCTGTATCAGGTTTTCAGCCATTAGAGCCCGCCAACCCGCCGGCGTTGCTTGAATTAAAGAAACTGCCGCCAATATTGATTCGTTTAAATCACTTTGCTGTTCTGCAACCAGCACCTGTGCGCCCGCATAAAGTGGCAGATGTAATTCAAGGCCAGAGATATCAAATGACAATGAGGTCAGGGCCAGCACTTTATCACTCGATTGCAGAGTGAATTTATTTTGCATCGCGGCTAAAAAGTTACTGAGATTTTCATGGCTAATCGCCACCCCTTTTGGTTTGCCTGTGGAGCCTGAGGTATAAATCACATACGCCAATTGCGCCCCGTGAATATTCACGACAGGCGCAGACTCAGGTTGTGAATCTAGCGCAAGTGTCACGGTATTAATCGCCACGACCTTGTCTGTCAACGCCACTTGCGTATTGTGCAGCACCAGCAAAGACGCGCTGTGCTCTAAAATATAGTCTATGCGTGACTGTGGTAACTTAGGATCAACGGGCACATACGTGCCCCCAGCACGCATTACCGCTAACATCGCCACTAGCATGTCAACGCCTCGGCTAAACATCAGTGCCACGGTTTGCTCGGCCTGTAACCCTTGCGAATTCAAGTAATGCGCTAACTGCGCACTGCGTTTATCCAAGTCTCCATAAGTCAGGGAGTGACCATGAGGCTCCATTACCGCAACTTGCTCGGCATGTGCGCTAAAACACTCGGTCAATCTGGTTAGATAATTCTGCGCAGGTGCCATTGGCTCAACGGAGGCGAGGGGTTGCTGTACAGCCAAGGAGACGTTACCCATTGCTTGTTCTGGTTGCGCTGCCAATTTCTCAGTCAACACTAAGAAACTCTCTAGAAGATGGGTTAGTACCTCTGCTTCATAGTGCTTGGGGTCGCCCTCAAACTGAATCAAAATCGAATCGGCTTGCTCAACCACTTCCAATGAAAGTGGAAACTTGGCCTCGAATTGATCCACAATGATCGGCGTCAACGGCAATGGCATCGGCCCATCGCTACTTGGTTGATACTCTGAGAAATTGTACATGGCCTGGAAGTGACTTTGCTCTCCCGTTTGCTGCCACCCCAACTCTCTTGCCAACCATTCGTAAGGCACCAATTGATGATCAATTACAGCCAAGGTGTGCTGCTGTACAGCGCGTGCTGCCTCTACTAATGAACGCGCCGGTAAAGCCTCATTTTTATACAGCTGTGTGTTCACAAAAAAGCCGACAATTTCACTAATATCTGGGTGGTTTCTCGCCGCAGTTGGCACCCCTAATAAAAACTGCTGTGTATCACTAAAGCGAGATAAAACAACTTGGTATAGTGCCATCGCCAACGACGACAGCGTCAAGCTATATTGCTGGCACACTCCGCGCAAAGATTGGGTTACCTCAGTCGGCAACTGCGTTTTTGCCAAAATGGCATAGCGGCCATCATCCTCTTGTGTCGCCTTCGGTATATTGAGTTGTTGCGGCTCAAAATTGACGTAGTCACGCCAATAATCGCAGGCCTTTTGACCCATTTCGGCCTCAAGCGCACCTCGTTGCCATTGGGCATAATCGAGATATCTTAGCGCCGTTGGCGCAATATATTCACCAAAGTAGGCGCGAGCAAGGTCACGCAGAATCAAATTTGCCGACCAGCCATCACTGGCGATGTGATGGTTGTCTAGAAGCAGGATCCCACCTTTATTAAATGCTAGCCAAGCCGCACGCATTAGTGGGGCATGAGATAAGTCAAAAGGCTGGGCAAACCAGTTTTTCACTACATCTGACGATAATGCCTCTACGGCTGATTCTACTTGCTGTGCCTCTGGTAGTGCCAATTCAATAAGTGGTACTTGCGCATGGTCGACGAGGTACTGAACTGGCGAATTGTCATCGCTAAAACGTGTCGCCAGTGCCTGATGGGTGTGGACTAATACATTTAAGGCCTGTTGTAGCTTGGCTAAATCCAACGCTGTCTCAATGTAGTAAGCACGGGGCACATTGTAGGAAATAGACTCTGGTGTCAGCTGTTGCTGCAACCATAATCGTTGCTGCTGAAATGACAAGTGGCCAAAATTATCCGCATGACGAGGGATCTCGCTGTGTGTTTCTGGTTGCTCAGCAAATAGTTCACCAAGTAAGTCTAGGTCTAATTCATCGGCCAGTGCGTCAAGAATATCGTCGTTGTTCATGTGTATCTCTAAAAAAGGGAAAAGGGAGTCACAGACTCCCTAATGTAAAGATTGATTTGATTAAGCGATTAGCTGCTTAAACCCAACTTTTGTTGTAGTGCTTCGCGCTGCTCTGGCGAGAGCGTAGCCAGCTTTAATTGGGTCATGGCGATTTTTTCTAGCTTTTGCGCATCAGGGTGCTTAACACTCAATGCGGCCGCTAACTTCACGATGGTGGCGTTATCAAAAATAATGCCTGGGTCAACATCCATTAACAGTTGCTTTTTAATCCGTGTTACCCATTTGATGGCAGCTAGAGAGTGGCCGCCTAGGTCGAAGAAGCTAATATCACAGCTGACTTTTTCAACTTCTAAAATATCGGCCAGCGAGTCTGCTAACCATTTTTCTAGCTGTGAACTTGGCGCCACGTATGCCACGTTTTGCAGCTCATTTGCTTTAGGTAACTGAGTACGATCAACTTTGCCATTGGCCAACAGTGGCAGTTGCGTTAGCGCGATGAAAAATTGCGGCACCATGGCTTCAGGTAAATGGTCGCGCAGGTGCGTTTGCAAGTATTGATTCACGTCACCATCTAGTAGGCCAGATACCTGATTACCTTGATATTCAAACCCAGTTAAATAAGCCACTAATGCGGTTTGGCCACCAAGATTTTGCGCCATGACATAACATCCTACTGACTCAAGCGTACGGCTTACACTTGCAGCAACTTCATTGGGCTCAACCCTAAAGCCGCGAATTTGTACTTGGTCATCTTTTCGGCCTGACAAACTGATGGTGCCATCAGGCATATAACGTGCGACATCACCCGTTGGATATAATCTGGGGGCCCATTGGCTATCACTGATGAAGCCTTCACTTTGCCCTTTACCTAAGTAACCACGTGCCAGTTGCGTACCCGCAATGTGCAATTCGCCTTGCTCACCAACCGCACACAGCGCACCGCGCTCATTAAGAATATAGATTGACGAGCCTGCAAATACTTGGCTTAACTTTGCCACGGTGCCGGCAAAGCTTGATAAATCATGGTACTGATGAGACAACACACCGACCGTCGCTTCCGTCGGTCCATAGTGGTTAAATACTTCCGACGTTGGGCTCAAGCGATGGATCTTTTGAAGTAATGTCGGGGCACTGGCTTCACCACCAAGGATCAGCTTGTTTGGTAGAACTTTTGGCTCACTCTCCAACAGCGCTTGTAAGTGAGAAGGCACAATCTTAACCACGTCCACTTGCTGCGCACTGACGTATTGGGCAAAAGCCTGACCTTCCAGCACGGCCTGTTCAGGGGCAACCACTAAACTACCGCCATTGTAAAAAGCATTAAATAGGCATGTATTACCAATGTCAGCCGCAACCGTTGAGGTCAAACCATAACGCTGCTGGCCAAGATTCATTGCTTCACTCGAGCCAAAGCAGTAGTGTGCCAACTGAGCGTGTTCAATCACTACGCCCTTTGGCGTGCCCGTAGAGCCCGATGTGAATAGAACATACGCCACTTGTTGCGCGTTAGGCAGCGCAATTGAGTCCGCGACAGTGAGTTGTTCTGCTGCAGCCAACAACTCAACTAAACCTATGCTGTGCTCATCACTTTGTGCTGCAATGTGGCGGGCTGCACCAGCGGCTGCAATAATTTGCTGTTGGCGCGAGTCTGGCCATACAGGGTCCACTGGACAATAAGCAGCACCAAGGCGTTGGATCGCTAGAATCACCAATACTTGCTCGAAGCTGCGCGGCAGCGCAACCGTGACAATATCATTGCTGGCAACGCCCTGCGCTTGCAAAACATTAGCAATACGCAATAAACGTGCATCCAAAGTGGCATAGTCTAAGCTTTGTTGGCCGTCTGTTAGGGCAAGTTGTGTTGGCTGAGTCGCAGCAAAGTGTGCAATTTTATCAAACAGTAGCGGCACTTCCGTGGCGGCACGGTTTAACCCTAAGTGACGCTGTTGCTCCTGCTCTGTGGCAAGCTGTAATTCACCCACTGGCGTATTTAGTTGACTACCTAGTTGCTGCAATAATTGCTGATATTGCGCTAACAAGGTTTGTGCCGCTGCGTCACTGTAGGCTTGGCTATCATAGCGTAGCGCCAGTTGTGCGCCTGTGTCTTGTAGTACACACGTTAAGTGTAATTCGCTGCTATCGTCCAAGCGTAATAATTGGCCATACGACTCGCCGTGCCACACCTGCATAATGCAGCTCGGCGACCAGTTTAATTCGTACTTTTCCATGCCCTGATAGGCTTCGGCCCATTCAAGGTGTTGTTCGCATTGAAACGCAAACTGACTCAGCCATGCAGTCAATGATTGGGTAGGATCCACTTCAATGGCAATCGGTAAATGTAACTGGTAAACGCCAAGCGCCCCTTCCAGTTCTTCACTCATTTGTCTCGGGTCGTAACCAAGTGCAGCGCTATAGCCCGCACTTTTACTAATACGCGCGAGTAATAACCACCACATCGCATGTAAAATCACTTCACTGTCTAGTTCAAGTTGCTCCGCCAAACCATCGATACTTTGCAGAATTGAATCGCTCAGTGGCACCGCACAGCTTTGCTGCGTGCGCAAATCAGTGGCGGCAGGCGCCTTGTGATAAGGCAATTGAAAGTGGTTATCTAAAGGCTGTAATTTTGCGCTGAATTGCTGCCAATACGCCGCCCCTTGGGCCGCTTCTGGTGCTTCATTGATCTCTTCAAGCCAAGCTAAAAAGTCCGGATATTGAATGGCTTCAACGTCGTCTTCCACACCATTGAGCAATTGACCAATATAGTCATAAACACTGGCAATATCTAACGCTAATGCATTGGCATGGATCAATAAATACGCCTGCTGCTGACAAACAAAATGGCTGAGTTGAATGTTTTGTCCATGTGCCGTATCCAATGTAATAGGGAGCAGCTTAGCTTGCTCTGTTGCCACTAAGTCAGCTTGGCTCGTAACCGCTTCACAGGTTAGGCTATGTTGTGCACTTGGCACCTGACGCGTACTTCTGAAGCCTTCTACTTGTGTGAATGCAAACTGCAATATGAGCTGTTGCTGCGCAATGACCTCAGCACGCTGCGTCAGCTCAGCCACTGTTAGGCTGGGTTCGATTGGCACCAAAACACTGTGCACGGCAACGGCGGCATCATCTTGTTTTGATACATGTTGTTTTTGTTGAACACTCAGGCCAAGGCCCTGCGGATACGCATCGATATATTCTTGGATCATGCCAAATGTCTCTTGCAGTAAATTTAGAGCCATTTGGCACACGTGATTGCATCCAAATAGCCCATTATGAAAAACCAATAATGTGCATGCCCCTCAAGGTTTGGTGCCAATAACATGAACGCATAGGGCGTCCTAAAATGCATTAAATGAGGCTATTTTGCCCACAACCTAGGGATGTGTCTTAATGACGAGCAAAGCCTTAGTTTTTTTAAGGAAAACCCATAAGTTTCTGTGAACGCCATAACTGAGCCGTATTTTGTTGATCAAAATCAAGACTGGTTAAATAACAAAAGCCAAGTGCAATAACGCGACTTGGCTTTTGGGTAGACGGTAATGGTCGAATTACTATTTTTTCAATTTACCAAATTTTGCCATTTTACGTTTTTTCATGCCGCCACTGCGTTTCGGTTTTGGCAGTGCTTGTTCAGGCTGAGACGCTAAAGTTGCTAACAAATTCAGCCACTCGGTGATCATCGCTTGCATTTTATCTTTCACATAGAGCGCACGCTTAAACACCATATTGCCACTCAAACCTTGCGCTGTTGGTTCAATAAAGATGGCCGAGTCGAATTTACTGGTAACGCCCTCGCTCGGCAATTCGTTGATTTCAACGCCTGCAACAGGCCAACGCGGTTGCGGCGTATTTTGCATTACGAATAACTGTTGGAAAATCGGCGATACCCCGTTTTGACGCGGAGCATCTGCCACTTGCGCAATGCTCTCCAGCGTCAGCAGTTGATGGTCTTGAACCGCCAACAGCTGCTGCTGCACCTGTTGTGCGAGGCTAATAAAGCTCTCGTCGGCTTGTAGCGTAATACGCACAGGTAACACCTTAATAAAGAAACCAATTAGCGGTTCCAAAGCAGCCTCTTCACGCCCTGCCAAATCCGTGCCGACCACTAGGTCTTGCTGCCCCGTTTGCTGGCTTAAAAACGCCATATAACTGGCCTTTAATAAGGCAAATAACGACAAGTTATGTGCTTCGCTCAACGCGTGTAATTGCGCTGTGAGCTGTGGTGCGATATCAAACACCACCTGCTCACCTTGACTGCTCGGTTTGTCTGGACGCGGTAAGTGCAGGGGTAAAACACTCACCGGCGGAGCGGCTTGTAACTGCTGTTGCCAAAACGTCTGGTTTTGTTCACCTTCTGGCGATGCCAAACGTGCAGTTTGCCAACTTGCATAATCAGCATACTGAACTGCCAAAGGCCTAAGCTGAGCGACTAAACTGCTGTCTCCCAACTGCTCAGCATAGAATACCCCCAGCTCTTGAACCAGATTGGCAATCGACCAACCATCACTGATGATATGATGCATGCTCACCAACAATTGATAATGTTGCTGACCCAACTGCAAAACCTTAGCGCGCATGAGTGGTGCGGTACTTAAATCAAAGTGCTGTTGCTCGAACTCGTTTCGTAAGTGCTGCGCCAGCAGCACATTATCTACTTGCTCAACAGTCAACTTAAGGGTTGCGTTATCAAGCACTTCAACACGCGGCTCACCTTCTACATCCACAAACCGTGAGCGTAAAACCTCATGACGCTTAAGTAACGCATTGAATGCTTGCTCAAGGGCAACCACATTCAACTCGCCCGTCAATTCAACGGCCCCCGCAATATTATAAGCCGCTTTATCGGCTTCGCTGGTACTGAGTCGATCCGTCAGCCACAAGCTTTGTTGCGCAGGAGATACTGGCATAAGCGCAGTACGCTCAACATGTGTCAATGCCAATCGTTCAACCCTCTGCGAAGACACAGAGACACACTGAGCAAGCGCTGCTAGGTCTTGCGCACTGAAGATGTCTTTCACTGCGATACCGTACTCGCCGAGTTCATTGATACGTGGTACCAAGCGCAGTGCCGTTATCGAATCTCCCCCAAGGGCAAAGAAGTTGTCGTGACGTCCCACCTGTTCAACCTGCAATAACGACTGCCAAACGTGCGCAATTTGCAGCTCGAGTTCGCCTTGTGGCGCAACATAGTCGCTGGCGTTATCCGCCAAGTCCACCTCAGGCAAGCGTTTACGGTCCACCTTACCATTTTGGTTAAGTGGCAGCTGTGCCATGATTTCAATGGCTTGCGGTATCATGTACTCGGGCAAGGTTTCACGCAGTTGCGCCTGCACGTCATGCGCGGTGAGTTCAGTGACCGCATACGCCACTAAAACAGACTGGGCCTTGACGTTTTGAACCGCGACAATGGCTTGCTGTACACCCGCGAGTGCGCTGAGCTGCGCTTCGATTTCACCCAACTCAATACGATGACCACGTATTTTGATCTGATCATCCACACGACCAAGATATTCTAGTTGGTCATCTTCGTTCCAACGCACCAAATCACCCGTGCGATACAAACGCCCGCCTTGGTCACCAAATGGGTTAGCCACAAAGCGCTCGGCCGTTAATTCTGGCTGGCCAACGTAGCCCTCAGCAAGACAACTGCCACCAATATACAGCTCACCGGTTGCCCCTTTTGGTAGCAGGTTAAGAGCCTCGTCCAACACGTAAACTTGGCGGTTACCCACAGGCAACCCGATCGGGACGTAGCGACCTGCCACTTGTGACTGTGCATCACCTATCCACAACGTTGGGGTTACGACCGCTTCGGTTGGACCATAGGCATTGACAAACTGTGCTTGAGGTAAGCTTTGCTGTGCTAACTTAAAGTCCCCTTGGTGCCAGCCTTCGCCGCCTACGATACACAATCGCACCGACCTTAATGTTGATACATGACGTAAATACGCAGGCGGCAGGTCCACAACCGTTACGCCCGCAGTGGCGGCGTATTCAACCAGCGCATCGGGACTGAGTGCCTTGGGATCCACCACGCTCAGTTGCGCACCACTCAGAAGCGGCATAAGTAACTGCTCTAGCGCGGCATCAAAGCCCATCGAAGCAAATAATAATGCATGATCATGATGCTGATACTGGTAGGTCTGCTGCATCGCGTAGCAATGATCTGTCAAGGCTTGATGAGACACCCCCACCCCTTTTGGTCGCCCCGTCGAACCGGAAGTAAAGATCATATACGCCAACTGCTGAGGTTGAATCACTTGCTTTATTGAAGTAGCAGGATAGTCAACCACTAAGTCGTCTTCCAAACGCTGAACCTGAGTACCTTGCAGCTGGGTACTCGTATCATCACTGAGCACCAGACTTGCGCCACTTTGTTGGACAATATACTGCTGACGTTCGATGGGTAGGCTCGGATCAACCGGCACATAGGTCGCACCTGATTTTAGTACCGCCAGCGCAGCAACGACCATGTCTGTGCCACGCTCGAAGCGTACAGCAACTACTTTGTGTTGCTGTGCACAAAGATAATGTGCCAAACGATTACTCTGCGCTGTCAATTGCTGGTAATTGAGCTCAGTATCCGCAAATTTCAACGCGATATGATGCGGATACTGCAGCGCAATTTCGCCCAGTTGCGCTGTCACTAAAGAAGCTGCTGGATGCGTTTGACCTTGACCAAGCACATGTAATTGCGCTTGCGTTGCATCAGGAAGTAATTGCAAGTCTGCAACGCGCTGCGCGTGTGCGCTCACTAAAGCGGTCAGTAGAGTGCTAAGCGCGCTTGCCAGCTCTACACGACGCGCTTTACTGAAGCGTTCTTTGGCAAATTCAAATTCAATATTCGTCAGGCCATGGCTGTCTTCATAACAGTTCAGTACGAGTTCAAACTGCGCTTCGCTGCCATCAATGGTCACAGGGCTCACATCCAGATTGGGTAATGTAAGCAGGGCATCGCCGTCCACACGTTGGTGGTTAATCATCACTTGAAATAGCGGTTGTGCGAGATCTCGGTCTAGATCAAGACTGTCTAACAGCTGCTCAAAGGGTAAATCTTGGTGCGCTTGTGCGCCTAACATATGGGTTTTGACCTGTGCTAGCACTTCACTCAATAACGTATCACCGCTTATTTGTGTGGTGATCACTTGGGTATTAACAAAGAAGCCCACTAAAGATTCAGTGCCTGCGGTATGGCGATTGGCGATTGGCATCCCAACGCGGATCGTAGACTGACCACTGTAGCGATGCAGTAACACCTTGAGCGCAGCCATCAAGACATTAAATAAGCTCGTATTATTCGCTTTAGCAAAGTCCACTAAGGCTGCTTTTAATTGCGAATCAAGCTCCACTTGCTCCGTTATGGCTTGGTAAGTACTTTGCTCAGAATTTAAATCACTGGGCAGGCGCAGTGCGGATAAATCGTCCCCAATGACACTATGCCAATAAGCCAACTGCTGAGCTTTCACCTCATCATTCAACCATGCGCGCTGCCACTGAGCGTAATCGCTGTAACGTATTTTTGTGGTGTCGGATAAGCGCAATGCGCCCGCCTGTGCTTGACCATATGCCTTGGCAAAATCATTGATAATGATCTGTAGTGACCACGCATCGGAGATAATATGGTGCATGACGACCACCAGCTCATGGCGCGTGTCACTGTGCTTGATAAGCCCGACTCTAAACAGGTTGCCCTCAGTCAATACAAACGACTGAGCGACAAAGTTTGCTCGCCACGTGCGACTCTCTGCGCCCTCGGATGCATCAAACTCTTGATAAATACACGCACTTTCAGTGGCAATATACTGAGATACCTGCGCATCTCGGTCTTCCACATACACAGTGCGCAGCGCATAATGACTGTTTTTGACGTAATCCAATGCCTGCTGCAATGCGTGGGTGTTGAGCTCTCCATCCAACATCAACGCGCCCTTAATGTGATATGCACTGCTCTGTGGCGAGAGCTTCCATAAGAACCACTGACGTTGTTCGGCAAACGATAACCCAGTGTAAGTGTCAGCATTGCGTACCAGCGCTACGCGATTGGTTGCGCTGTTGCCATCAATCAGTGAAGCCAATTGCGCGAGATCTTCAGTGCTAAATAGCTGCGCAATTGCAAAGTTTAACCCATTGCTCTGACTTTGACTGGCAACACTCAATGCCTTGATTGAATCTCCCCCAAGGGCGAAGAAATTATCACCACGGCCAACTTTTTCTGCACCTAATACAGACTGCCAAATGGCTGCAAGGCGTAACTCCGTCTCGGTTTGTGGCGCTTCAAATGCTTGGTCAGCTTGCCACTGCGGTTTTGGCAGCGCTTTGCGGTCAATCTTGCCATTGCTGTTATGTGGCATATCGTCCAGTGCGATAACCAGTGCTGGTACCATGTAATCTGGTAGCCACTGCGCAATGTGGTTTTTTAGTTCCTCACCATTTAGCGCTGCGCCCGACACATAGCCAACCAATTGTGTGCTGCCAGTGCTATTGTCATCCACCACCACGGCTTCAACGACACCATCACAGCGATATAGTTGCGCTTCAATGTCACCGAGCTCGATACGGTAACCACGGATCTTCACCTGATGGTCGGTACGACCTAAATACTCAAGCTGACCGTGTTCATTCCAACGCACGAGATCTCCGGTGCGATATAAACGGCTACCATCCGTTGCAAACGGGTTGGCCACAAAGCGCTCGGCGCTGAGTTCAGGTCGCGCTAAATAACCACGAGCCAAGCCCGCGCCTGCAATGTAAAGTTCCCCAGCGACACCGTGTGGGCATAGGTTTAGCTGGTTATCGAGCACGTACAACTGGGTATTTAACGTTGCAGCGCCAAGGTGTACTGGCGGTTGCGTAACCCGATAACAACTCGACCAAATGGTTGTTTCGGTTGGCCCATACATGTTCCAAAGTTCAACACCCGTTGCGGTTAAATCAGCCACAAGTTCCGCAGGCAGTGCTTCGCCGCCACACAATGCCAATTTGCCAACCACGTCGGTCAGTAAATTAAGCGCCAACAGGCTGCGCCACCCCGCAGGAGTCGCTTGCAGTAGGTCTTGCTGTGCTAATAATTCAGGCGTGAGTGTCGTGGCATCATTTGCCACGGTCACGGCACCACCGCTTATCAGCGGCAAGTAAATTTCTAGTCCGGAAATATCAAACGACAAGGAAGTCAGTGCCAGTGCATTGACCGCCTCAGGTAACCCCAATTGGTGCTGCATGCCCAACAAGAAATTGAGTAGGTTACCATGGCTTATCGCCACGCCTTTGGGTAATCCGGTAGAGCCAGAGGTGTACAGGGTATACACCAGTTGTGCGTGATGACGTGCTTTGACTGGCGTGCTGTCTGAATAATTATCTAGTGCGATTTGTGAGACATTTAAACACGTGACTGAATTGCCAAACGTTGCAGTCGTATTGGTCAAAACAAGCGTTGCACCGCTGTGTTCAAAAATATAATCGCGACGTGCTTCTGGCAACTCCAACGCAATTGGAACATACACGCCGCCCGCCTTGCCTATGGCAAGCATCGCCACAATCATATCAAGGCCGCGGGTCATACTTACGGCGACGGGCATTTCGATATCTACCCCCGCTTGAATGAGCACCTGCGCCAATTGATTCGCGCGGCGGTTCAGTTCTTCATAGTTAAGTGATTCGCCTTGCTCGTTGCGCACCGCTATCACGTGTGGTGATTGCTGTGCTTGCGCTTCAAATAGGGCCAATGCATCAAAGTCAGGCAGCGCCTCGCTGTGCCCCTGACCCAACTGGTTAAGTACAGCTTGCGCCTGTTTATCTAACAACTGGATCTGGCCAAGCGGTTGATCTACTTGCGTTTGCACTGTCTCGAGTAAAAACGCTAAGTTGTTGGCACATTGCGCCACCAACTCAGCACTAAGCTGCCAGCTCTGATAAGCAAAGTTAATGGTTAGCCCTTGTGCTGTCTCGACAAACACGGTCAGCGGGTAATTGGTTTCTTCACGGTTTTCAACTAAGTTAAAGCGCGCGCCGCCTAATTCTGAGTCACCCAAAGTCTCCGAGATTGGGTAGTTTTCGAAAATCAGTAAACTGTCAAACAAGCCTTGCTGATTGAACTCCACCTGCCCTTCAGCTAGTTTTTGTATTTGATACAAAGGCGTGTGTTCAAACTCTCGGCTTGCCATACTGTCTTGCTGGCGAGCTTTGAGCCATTGCCCCACTGTCAGTTCATCGTCTAGCGTGCTGATCACTGGCAAGGTATTGATAAATAGACCCACTGTGCGATCACTACCAACCAAGTCAGCAGGGCGGCCTGATGTCGTCGCGCCAAAGCAAACCGCTGACTTGTTCAGCATACGCCCTAATAACAGCGACCAAGCGCCTTGTAAAACGGTATTCACCGTGAGCTGTTGTTGTTGTGCAAAGCGTTGTAATTGCGCAGCTTGTTGCTCGCTTAATTGCAACGTATGCTGCGCGTAGCCCTGCGACTCGTCCAAGCGTTCACGTACTTGCAACTGCGTTAAATAAGAGGCATCACCCAGTCGTTCAAGGCGACTTTGCCAGTAACTGTTTCCCGCGGCGTCATCTTGGTTCGCCAAATACGCTAAGTAATCTTTAAACTGACCCCCAGGTGCTGGTAATGTTTGCGCTTGGTAAGCGGCCATGACTTCAGCCAACACCGCCGTGCTACTCCAACCATCTAACAGCATATGGTGATAGGTCCAAATAAAGTGATGCTGCGCTGTCGCTTGTTGAACTAAGGTGAAAGACATCAGTCCCACTTGCTCTGTAACTGCAAACCCTGTATCAAGCAGTGACTTGGCAAGGGTATGTGTCGATTGTGCAGGTTCACTTTGCCAATCTAGTTCTGTAAACACAATCTGGTGGCCTTCTACCACATACTGAAGAGGCTGCTTTGCCGCCGACATAAAGCCACTGCGCAATGCCTCATGACGATCAACAACCAGTTGCCAAGCCGCTTTAAAGCGCGCCACATCAAGACCACTAATATCCAATCTCAGCTGATTGAGATACGCGGCACTGTGCTCCACCATGGTGTGGAACATCATACCCTGCTGCATGGGTGAAAGAGGATAAATACTGGTAACGTCCTGCTGTGAGATAGGCAATGCATCCAGCTCTGCTTGAGACAAGGCCAGCAGTGGCACATCGGCAGGTGTTAAGCGAAACTGGGCTTCGAGGCAATGTGCGATGACGTCACCAAACGCCCGTTCAAGCAATTGGCCAAACTCGGCCATATCAGCCTGTAGCAAGCATGCGCTGCTGTATGTCACAGCCAATTGCAGCTGACCATTTTGAATGCCACCATTGATGGTAATGTCTGCACTGAGTGGGTTTTCAGGGGCAATACTGCGGCCAACACCATCGGTGCTCATTTGCCATTGCGCCAATTGCGCATTGCCATTGGCATCGAGCTGACCTAAATAATTAAACTCTATTTGTGGTTTGCGCGTGCTACAAAGCGCCTGCTTTTGTGTCTCGTTGCCAAAATATTTAAAAGCACCGTAACCGATGCCCTTATTCGGCAGTGCACGCAAACGCTCTTTGGTATCAATAATGGTCTCTGCAATGTCCGTAAAACTAACCAATTTGACGGGGTACAGAGACGTAAACCAGCCTAACGTGCGACTTAAATCTAGTTGTGACTGCCACGGCTCACGACCATGTCCTTCGAGGAATACCTGCGCGTCATCAGCACCCGTCCATTGCTTCAAGGCCACACTTAACCCCGCCAATAGAAGCTCATCAATGTGTGTGCGATAAGGACGTTGCGCCTGCGTTAATAGGGAGTGTGTCTGTGACTCACTGAGTGAGATATTGAGCGTTTGTGCACGGTCCATGGTGTCCTCACCATCGGCAACAAAATTCGGTAAATCTAGCGCATCGCTATGCTGTGATTGCCAAATTGCAAATTCGTCCTCGTGGGCGCTGGGGTAAGTTTGTAATTGTTGTGCCCAGTATTGATAACTGTGGCTCTTTGCTGCAAATGCCACTGCTTTACCAGCTGCTGACTGCGCAATCCCCTGCAATAAGTCATCCACCAAAATACGCCAAGATACCCCGTCAATGACCAAATGATGGGCAATTAACAGCAACTGCTGACGGGTTTCACTATGAACATAGACAACGCGCAATGAATCACCACGCATGATGTTTAAACTCGCTTGTGCTTGCTCCGCCAATTGCAAACAGTAGCTATCAAACGCTTGCTCGGTGGTCGACTGATACCACACCACTTCACGGTAATCCGCTTCGTCATAGTCGCGATAAGATTGTAGCCATTCGCCTTGCTGCTGATATTGCAGCCGCAAGGCGTCATGGTGCTCAATCAGCGCTTGCACGCTCTCTGTTAGCGCTGCTAACCCTATGCTTGCTGGTGGTGTTAAGCGGATCGCCTGGTTCCAGTGATTAACGTGTTTGGGCTGCCTTGCAAAATATGTATGCTGAATGGGTAGTAGGGGCACTTCGCCACGCACACTCTGCGGGATCTTATCCGCGTCACTTAATTCACTCAGCTCACTTGCCAATTGCGCAATGGTTGGCGCTTCAAACACCTGCTTCGCACTCAGTGCAAACCCATGCTGGCGCATTGCAGCCACAATTTGTAAGCTCAAAATGGAATCGCCGCCTAGGGCAAAAAAGTTGTCGTCACGACCGATTTGGCTGTGACCAAGGACCTGCTGCCAAGCTTGACACAGCAACTCTTCGCGCTCACCTTGTGGTGCTTGATAGGTTGTTTGATTTGGCAGACTAGGTTCAGGTAGCGCTTTGCGATCCACTTTACCGTTACTGCTCAGCGGTAAAGCATCCAGTACCCGAATCGAACTCGGTACCATGTAATCCGGCAGCGCATCACTGAGCCCTTGATGTAACAGGCTTTCATCTAATGATTCGCCACTCACATAGGCGGCTAGACGCGCGCCACCATTGGGCCCAGAGATGGCCACAACCACCGCTTCTTTTACGCCCGGCTGGGCAAATAACTGGGTTTCGATTTCACCCAACTCAATGCGTAAACCTCGGATCTTAACTTGATGGTCGGTTCGCCCTAAATATTCGAGCTCACCCAATTCACTCCAGCGCACCAAATCTCCACTGCGATACAAGCGACTACCGTCATTGGCAAATGGGTTTGCCACAAAACGCTCAGCACTCAGATCTGGGCGATTAGCATAACCACGCGCAAGGCCAATTCCACCAATATATAACTCACCCACGGCACCAATCGGGCTGAGATTTAACTGTTGATCAAGCACCCACAACTCACAACCCGCTAGCGGTTTACCGATAGGGACTGCCTTATCGGTGCGACCATCACATTCGTAATAGCTGACGTCGATGGCCGCTTCTGTCGGCCCATATAAATTGTGGATTTCAAGTGCTGGCAGCAACTTCAAAGTGTCTGCTTGCAGGGCCGCAGGCAGCGCTTCACCACTACAAATAATGTGTTTAATACTGTCACATTGCTGCGCCAGCGGTTCACTGATAAAGGCCTGTAACATCGAAGGTACAAAGTGTAGCAAGGTCACCTGCTGTGCCTGAATAAGTGCGGCCAAATCACGCGGCTCTTTGTGGATCTCTGGCTCAGCCACAACCAGAGTTGCACCACGCATCAATGGCCAGAAAAACTCCCAAACAGACACATCAAACCCATATGGCGTTTTTTGCAAGACACGATCTGTTGCATCAATTGGGTAAGCTTGGTCCTGCCAGCTAATGCGGTTATAAAGAGCATGGTGATTATTGACCACCCCTTTGGGTTTACCCGTTGAACCCGATGTGTAAATCACATACGCCGCCTGCGCGGGCAAGATAGTCACATTTGGGTAACCATCATTTTGCTCAGCCAACGCCGTTTCAAGTGTCGACCACACATAGTAAGGTACCGAAAACGCACTGTTTTCGCGATTCCCCAACACCAGTTTGAAGGTGCTATTTTGTGCAATATACTCAACCCGATCGGCTGGTAAATGCGGGTCAAGGGGCACATACGCCGCGCCACTTTTCATCACCCCAATCAACGCTATCACCATCTCAAAACTGCGATCGAAATACACGCCTATTTGGTCTTCAGCGCCAACGCCTTGAGCAATCAGCCAGTTTGCCAACTGATTGGTGCGCTGTTCAAACTCTCCATAACTCAGGTGCTCTCCGGCGAATATCAGGGCACTGTGCTGCGGTGTTTGCTTAGCTTGTGCACTGATGATGTCGGCAATAGATCGCTGCCATGGATATGCCTCCGCGCCTTTAGAAAATGCTTCTAGGCACTGTTGACGTTGCTGCGGATACCAATCTAAGTATTGCAACGGCGACTGAGGGTGGTTAGCCACCGCAGACAATAAGGCCGCAAGTTCATCTAAACAGTGTTTGGCAAAGGCTTCGCTGTAAAGTGTATTGGCGAAATATAGATGTAGTGTGGTGTCCCCCGTGACTTCTTCAATCACATCTAATTGCAAATCAAACGGCATCGAAAAGCGCAGCGCTTGGGTATCTTTGAGTGATACGCCTTGCAAGGCATCCATGGCACCTTTGTCACGTTTCAAGTAGTTAAACATGACCTGAAAAAGCGGGTGACTACCAGTGCTACGCTCAGGTTTAATGGCATCCAAAAGATGCTCAAACGGCAAATCTTGATTAGCCTGTGCAAATTGTGAAAACGCTTTGGCTTTTTCCAACAGTGAGGCAAAACAGTCCTCTGGCGCAACCTCTAATCGCACCACTTGGGTATTAATAAAAAAGCCGATGAGACCATGGGTTTGTGCATGGTGGCGATTGGCAATTGGGACCCCTACTTTGACATCGTTTTGGTCACTATAGCGGTGTAATAGATACTGAAAGGCGCTCAGTAGCACTAAATATGGCGTCACTTGATGCTGTTTGGTCAGTTCTTGCACTTGTTGCCACAATACGTTTGGCAAAGTCAAGGACTGCGTACTAATGGGGTAGTTCCCTCCTTGTCTCGCTAAACTATTCGCAGGCAAGCGCAGTGGTTCAAAATCATCCCCAAGTGCGCCTTGCCAGCCCATTAATTGCTTGGCGAGTAACTCTGAATGGTCTTGCTTGACTAACCACAATGCATAATCTAAATAGTCAGCTTTAGATTCAATTGCAGGCAAATCTTGCTGAGATTGCAGCAGCGCATACGCTTGGATAAATTCATTAAATAACTGCTGCATCGACGTGCCATCAGTGACGATATGATGCATCACCACCAGCAAGGTACACTCGCCTTGTGCTTCTAATAAGGCAACGCGTAACAAAGGCTCAGCCGTTAAATCAAAGGGTTTGTCTGCAATCTCGAACGCCTGCTGCGCTACATCGCTTTGCGTTGGTATATCGATAAAGGTAAATGCATTGTCGTTTTGCAATTGCTGCACGGTGGTGCCTGCTTCCTCACTGAAACGACTATTCAAGATCCCGTGTTTTGCAACCAAGTGTGCAAAACCAGCTCGCACCCACGCCTTATTCAATTGCCCCTGAAACGTCAACGTGCCCGCCAAGTTATAGACGCTGTCTTGTGGGTCCAATTGCCACGCAGTCCACAGACGTTGCTGGGCGGGCGTTAAAGGCACTTTGGCCGTTCTATCTTGACGCACTGCCAACTGATTTTGTTGCGCTTTTGCCTGGCTGTCAGCCAATTTGGCTTTAAGTTTTAGCTGTTGTTCTTCAGTTAATGCGCCACCGCGCTCGCGTCTTCTTCTGCGCTTTTGCTCGCTCATGCTGATTCCACCTGGATCTCGATTATTATGCACTGCTAATCTGGTTGATTGAGTGAAATGGAGTTCAACATTTCTCCGTTTCACCACATCGCAATTGTTTAGCACTCTTTACCTACTGGCAGACACAAAACCACGCCGCTCACAAGGATGTAAGACACTGTTTTAATTCACTTAAATGAGTTTTATGACTGAGTTTTGTACATCATTTATTATTTTGATGTGTTGGTAAATTTGCCCTTGATGCCAGCTAGACGTTGGGAAATGAAAAAAATAAAGCAGGAGGCCGCGATGGCCTCCAAAAAATTCAATGATAGGATAGGTAGCGCGACGTTACTCGCTCAGTAACTGCTCTTCAATTAGGAAGGTCAGGTTATCTAGATTCGGATCTTCAAAGAAGGTTGCCGGTTCAACTTCAACTGCGAACTGCTGCTTCACTTTTGCCAGCATTTGAATTGCTATCAGTGAGTCACCACCAAGCTCAAACAAGTTATCGAAAATACCGATTTCGTCAAAGCCCAAGAATTCACTCCAAATTGCAGCCAACTGCAACTCGAGTTCGCTTTCTGGTGCTTCAAACTCCGTATCTAGATCGGGTCGCTTATGGCCTTTTGGTGCTGGTGCTTTGGCCTGCATCAGGCGCTCGGTTAGCTCTGCCACTTTGTCCGCACGCGCTTGCCAAGGCAAGCTCGCAGCGTACAACTGCGGTGCTTGAGACTGACCAATCCCCGCAAGTAAAGTACATGCAGCGGCTTCATCAATACCAAACTCTTCACCCACACTGTGCCCCGCAGCCATACCAATGTTTGCCCATGCATCCCAGTTAACCGACTGTACCAAGAAAGGCTGTGGCTGCATGGCCACCGCATCTAAATAACTGTTTGCCGCACAGTAGTCACTTTGACCCAGAGCACCCAGTACCGAAGCCAATGACGAACATAGGATCATGCGCTCAAGTTGATGAGATTTAAATGCAGCCAAGAGATTATCAGTACCTTGGGTTTTCGCAGCCATACTGTGTGCCGCCTGCTCTGCGCTAACCTGCGCCAACATTCCCCCACCCGGCAGACCCGCCGCATGGATCACTTGGGTAATTCGTCCCAATGATTGTTCTGCGTGACTAATGGCCACATTTAAGCTCGCAATGTCTAACACATCTGCCTGCACCACCGCGATACGCGCACCTGCATCTTGCAACGCTTGCAATGCGGTTAATTGGCCCACCAACTTAGCATCACTGGCCTCGTCCGCAATCAGTGCAGCCCATTGCTCGCTTGCTGGCAGCGCGCTGCGGGTTTGTAGCACCAAGGCATGACCTTGGGCAGCCAAAAGCTTCGCAAGGACTAAACCAACGCCACCCAAACCACCCGTAATAAAGGTCACAGCGGATGACGATGCTGCGTTTTCCTGCGCCGCTATTGCTGGTAAAGCTTGCTGCGTCAGTACAAAACGTTGGCGACCACGATAGGCGATTTCTTGCACATCATTTGCCATGTCAGCTACTAACTGATTGGCAAATTGCAATTGGCTGCTGTCGCGATGGGTATGTGATACTTCACGCAACTGGCAGTGAATTGTCGTTTGCTCCATAGCGACAACACGCGTAATACCAAGGGCTGTGGCTTTGTCGGCAGAGACGGCCTCATCACCGAGGACACTAAACAACTCACTCGCCACCACAGTCCAATGAATTTGACCTTGTCCTAGCAGCCACTTCGACAGTGGTAGCAATAATTGATAGCCACAGGCGTGCTCACCCAATAGACGACAATCAACAATGCGCGTAAAGCCATCGACTTGCTCGTGAAGCATGCTTAATTGGCTCGCATCTTGGCAATCTAACCGATACTGGTTTTGTGCAAGGACAGAGAATACATCGCCTTGCCAAACTTGGATAACCGTCGCGCCTTTTGCCGTCAGCGCTGCGCTTAACTGTGTTGTTAGCGCTGCATCCGAAGCAAACAACACCACCCTTTGGCCCTGTAAATCAATAGATGACAAGACGGTGCTAGGCTGTTGTTGCCAAATAGGCTCAAGTAACTCAGGGCCAGTATCTTCACTAACACATGTGTTTGCAGCTTTAACCGTTTTGGCATCCACCCAAAACTCGGTCTTATCAAATTGATATGCCGGGAATGCCATTTCAGCCCCCTGCGCAACGTCGCTCACTTGTGACCACTCGATTTGCACACCCAGCTGCCAAAGCTTTGCTAAGGTCTTCACAAACGGGGGAATAGGCGCTTTGAGGTCACGTGCGTGCGCAATTGAATTAAGCACGGTCACGGTGTCAGATACAGATTGCTTGGCGAGTTTTTGCAGTGTATCACCAGGGCCTGCCTCGACCAACACATCACAACGCTGCGCAAGCGTGTTCACGCCATCGACGAAATTAACGGCTTGGCGGATATGATCCAGCCAATATTGCGTTGACGTTGCTTGCTCAGCAGTGATCCAAGTCCCCGAGAGATTAGAAACGAAAGGCGTGCTAGGCGTATTTAACTGAACTTGCGCAACAACCTCAGCAAATTCGTTGAGTACCGGTTCCGTTAAGTGGCTGTGGAATGCATGAGACACATGCAAGCGCGTCACGCTGATATCAGCGGCTTTCAATTCGCCTTGCAGGGCTTTAATTGCTTCTTTAGTGCCCGCAACGACCGTGTTGCTTGGACTGTTGCATGCCGCAATATCTAACTGTTCATTCAAATAGGGTGTCAGGCTTTGCGCGTCACTCATCACTGAAAGCATGGCGCCCGGAGCCATGTTTTGTAGCACCTCACCACGTGCCGTGACCAGCTTAACAGCCGTCTCTAAACTCATCACCCCACTCAAACAAGCCGCCACGTATTCACCAATACTGTGTCCCAACATTGCCTCGATGTGAACACCGTGACTCTCGTAACACTTAGCCATAGCATAGGCCACCACGAACAGGGCAGGTTGCGTCACTCGCGTTTGACCAAGCAACTGGTTAGCCGCCAATAGCTCATCGTCATTTGGGGTAAACACGCGACGCAATTCATCCTGTAACTCTGTGTTGAATAACGCCGTCACTGCCTCAAAATGCGCCTTAAATGCGGGTACGTGTTTTAACAGCGGTTGTGCCATCGTCACGTATTGCGACCCTTGGCCTGAGAACATCAAGCCAATCTTATGATTGCTTGCCTTGTCACCACTGATATCGCGGACAAGGAGTTGCTGTGCCTGCTCAGCACTGTCCACCACAACCGCATGGCGAATGGCTTGCGCCGTGCGGCTATGTTGCAATTGTGCAGCAATCAAAGGGAGCTGCTCTGGTGATTGCTGGACCTTAATTGACAGTGCCTGACGCTGTGCTTCCAACGCGGATTGACTATTGCCTGACAGCGGTAAAATGTGCCAAGGCGCAGCCTGATTGAACGCCACCTCAGGCGCGACGTACTCTTCTAAAATAACATGGGCATTTGTGCCACCCATACCTAATGAGCTGACCGCTGCGCGGCGCACCGAATCACTTTGCCAAGGCTTAAGTTCGGTATTCACGTAAAACGGACTGTTGGCAAAGTCGATTTTGCTGTTCAACGGGCTGGCGTTTAAACTGGGGGGTAACGTTTTATGGCGCAGGGCTTGAACGGCTTTGATAAGCCCAGTTACCCCTGCTGCCGAGTCCAAGTGGCCAATGTTGGCCTTAATTGAACCAAGGGCAATTTGCTGGTTGTCGGACTCTCCATATGCTCGGCTCAATGCCGCGATTTCAATAGGGTCGCCCAGCGTGGTGCCCGTGCCATGTGTTTCAATATAACCCACCGAGCGCGGGTCAATGTCAGCAAACTCAAGGGCTGCTTCAATCGCGCCCGCCTGACCTGTCACACTCGGCGCAGTATACCCGACTTTTTCTTTACCATCGTTGTTGATGGCAGAGCCTTTGATCACCGCAAGAATATGGTCACCCTCTTCAATGGCATCGTCAACGCGCTTGAGTACCACTGCTGCGCTGCCACTGCCAATCAAGATGCCATCGGCTTGCTCACCAAATGCGCTTAACTGACCTGAAGGGGACAAGCTCCCCCCCGCTGGTGCATGGTAGCCTTGTTCATTGTTCAGATTGAGCCAAACGCCACCGGCAAGCGCCGAGTCACACTCGTAGTTCTGCAAAGCTCGACACGCCATATGCACTGCCACGAGCGAGGTTGAACACGCCGTTTGCACCGTGACAGCAGGACCTGTTAAGTCTAGCTCGTAGCTGACACGTGTCGCCAATGAATCTTTATCGTTACCATTGGTAAGTGCCAGCAAACTGGTGATATCTTGCTGACTATCTGTCAGCAGATTTTGTAATAGATAAGCGGGGACGCCACATCCTGCAAACACCCCAGTAAAATTACTGCCATGGGTCTTAATACCGGCATGCTCAAGCGCATGCCAACAGGTTTGCAAAAAGACCCGTTGCTGTGGGTCAAGTTGCGCCGCTTCTTTTGGCGTGTAACCAAACAATGCTGCATCAAACTGCGCCATACCAGCAAAAGGTACACCACGTTTTACATAATCAGGGTGTGCCAAGTCATCTTCGCTTACACCCGCAGCGCGCAACTCTGCATCCGTTAAATCTTGCACGGCACACTTGCCGTCTCGTACATTTTGCCACAGCGCATCAACGTTGTCGGCATCTGGGAAACGGCCCGCCATGCCCACAATGGCAATATCTAATTCGCTATACTTGTTTTCTGACATTGTTATGATTCTCTTGCTTTTCTTTTACGCGCGGCAATCGCGCCCATGCCGCGTTTTTGTTTCGCGCCACTTGGTTTATTCGGTGTAACAGGCGCTGTATTTGACTGTGCACTGCCAAGTAGGGTCGCCAAACTGGCTATACTTGGGTGCGCAAACAGTTCTGTCATTTGTAAATTGGGGTATTGCACTTTTAGCTCTTCATAAACAGCCATCAGCAATAGGGAGTGACCACCCACATCAAAGAAATTGGCATGTCGGTCAATCTCTTGTGTCTTTAAGTGTTTTTGCCAAATTTCAGCAATAGCACGCTCCGTGTCATTTTCTGCCAATGAGACAGGTTGGGCGACACGCGCCACTTTTGGCAGCTGCTGACGCTCTAATTTGCCACTGGCATTGATCGGCAGTTTTTCCATTACGACGATGTCACTTGGCACCATATAAGTAGGCATACGCTCACCCAGTGCGCGTTTTAACCTGTCAGCAAATGTTGGATCACTGAACTTGGTGCTTTGTATGTAAGCAATTAAACCGAGGCCATGACTCTGCTGCTCGGTGACGACCACCGCTGTGTCAACATCAGATAGCTGACTTAGCTGCTGTTCAATTTCACCAAGTTCGACTCTAAAGCCACGTACTTTCACTTGGTGATCGTTACGACCGTGATACATCAACTCGCCACCTTGCCAGCTAACTAAATCGCCCGTGGCATACATACGTGCGCCTGTGTCGCTAAACGGATCGGCGATAAAGCGGGTCGCGGTCATATCAGGCTGTGCCCAATAGCCACGGGCCAAAATATCACCGCCGACATAGAGTTGGCCCACATGACCTTGAGGGACTATCTCAAGGTTGTCATCTAAAATATAAAGTCGGCGACCTGCCAATGCGTGCCCAAGCGGCACGGACTGTTGCCCGTCATCCTTGATGTTTAAGTCCTGACATGGATGGATAGCGGCTTCTACAACAATTTCGGTGGGTCCGTAGGTGTTGAGCAATCTCACCTGAGCAAGCCCTGTATTTTGCCAATCTTGGATCCCAGCTACAGACATGGCTTCACCGCCCGAATGCACCTGCCTTAATTTAGGTAGATTGAGCGGTGCTTGCAGGGCTTTTCGTGCCCAACTCGCACTGATACTGCGCCAATAAGCGGCGCTTAAATCCATCACGGCCACATGGTGTTTTTGTGCCTGCGCGTAGAGTGTCTCAGCATCCCACAATGCATCACCACGTAGCAGCACGGCCGCCCCTACCGCCCAAGTTGGGAACAACTGCTCAACAAATGCATCAAAGTTGGCGGTGGCAAATTGCAATACGACATCGTCTGCTTGCAAGTTGATAAAGCGTTTAGCCGATTCAATGTAACGCGATAATGCCCCCAATTCGATGGCCACGCCTTTTGCTTTGCCAGTCGAGCCAGAAGTGTAATTTAAGTACGCCGTTTGATTATCATAATAACGTACCTCTGGCGATACAGTATTGAGGTGCTGCTCACTCAACAGCGTTTGTGGAGACAAGAGTACACCGGTAAAGGTCATAGGTAATGTCGCTTCATCACTTAAGATTGCACCACATCCGCTGTCTTGCAACATATGGTGTAATTTGTCCACAGGGAATAGTTTATCTAGAGGCAAATAAGCCGCGCCTGCTTTTAAACACGCCAAGGTGCTTGCTAACATCAGCGGTTTTCTACTTTGCATCACGCCGATAACAGATTCGGTGCCAAACCCGTTAGCAATCAATCCATGGGCCAAACGGTTTGCAGTCTGCTCTAACCATTCAAAACTATAGTGTTGATCGTTGTAAATAACTGCCGTACGCGCTGGTGTTTGCTGTGCAATCTCGCTGATTGCTTGCAACCAAGGTGTCGCGGGCAAATCTATGCCTTCACCACATCCTTGCTCAGCAGATTCAGCCTGTTGAGTGTGTAGCGCCAAATTACCAATGGCCTGTTTTGGTGTCTTAACAATGTCATTTAACAGGGTATTAAAAGCACTCGCCACACGCGCAATATAGTCGGCGTCGTACAGAGCTGCGTTGTATTGGAACTCTAGCAATAAGGCACCATCGTTTAATAACCGAGAGTCGATACTTAAATCAAATTGCGCTTGCTGTTGTAGCGCTGCCACCTGCTC
This sequence comes from Pseudoalteromonas sp. SMS1, assembly GCF_021530565.1. GTDB lineage: Bacteria > Pseudomonadota > Gammaproteobacteria > Enterobacterales > Alteromonadaceae > Pseudoalteromonas. The sequence continues at coordinate 47,999 of NZ_JAKGBI010000017.1, read as the reverse complement.
AACCTCAACTCCCGGCAATTCGAGCGCCTGCTGAACGTCTTGCTCTAGATGATTAAACATCACTTGGAATAACGGGTTTTGTCCAAGACTACGGTCTGGGTTCATCACCTCAACGAGTTTTTCGAACGGTAAATCCTGATTTAGTTGCGCCTCAATGGCGCGAGTTTTAGTAGACGACAACACCTCAACAAAACTTTGCTCCGCTGACAGCGTATTACGCTGAACCAGCGTGTTGATAAAAAAGCCCATCAGTGAGTGCAACTCAGAAAAACGGCGGCTCGCCACCGGCACACCAATGCGCGGGGTGCGCTTACCAGAGAAACGATAGAAGAAAACTTGTAGGCTACTAAGCAAGAGCATAAATAAGCTTGCGCCATGCTGATGTGCTAAGGCCTGCAACTGCTCAACCTGTTGATAAGACAGCTTTAACATCTGGTTTTGCATAGGGGCTGGCATATCAGGTTGCCTTGGATGCTGAGGCGCTAGTAGCTCTTCATCATCGTTAGCCTGCAATTGCTGCTGCCAATAAGTTAATTGTTCTTCGGCCGCTGAGCTGGATAACCATTGCTGCTGCCAAGCTGCAAAGTCACCATAATTAACGCGCTGCCCATCATTTGATAGAGGATTACCATCAACTAATAACGCGTAATAACGACTAATATCCGCCAAGACCAGATCAAAACTCCACGCATCACTGGCGATGTGATGCATCACTAAAATCAGTTGCGTACGACCGCCTGACAACTTAATCAGTGCGGCTCTAAAGTTATCTCCGCGTTCTAATGCAAAGGGTTGCTGGTAGAAAGTTTCAACCCATGTTGCAGCAGCCTCAGGGTCTGAACTTTCACTAAAATCGGCCTGTTGCCAATTGAGTGTTTGTGCGCCTAATTGTTGTTGCCACTGGCCAGATGCATCTTTGCCATAGGCGTGACGTAATATGTCCTGCTGCGCAAGAATATGTGCCACGGCACGATGCAGATACACGTCATTGATTTCACCTTTAAGCGTCAAGCTAGCACCGATGTGATACGCGCTGCTCAAAGGTTCTAACTGCCATAAAAATAGCTGCCTTTGTTGCTGAGCACTCAGAGGGTATGCGGCTTGTGCTAGCGCTGGAATAGACGCCTGCTCTTGTTTCGTTGCAATACTTTCGCGTACTAACTGACAAAAATCGCCAAATTTATGGGCGGCAAATACCGCCGTTGGCTCAATCTGACAATTAAAAGCAGCTTGTACCTTTGCCAACAATAAAGCAGCTTTGATCGAGCTACCGCCCAAGGCAAAGAAGTCGGCATCATTGCTATTTACTGGGTAGTGTAAAACGCCTTGCCACAATGCCGCTAAACGTTGTGCCACTTCATCCCATGTGTGCTGATCATCACCACCATGGCTCACAGACAGTTGTTGCAAATCAGTCAGGTTAAATACGCCATACGTTGCCAACTTCTCGGCTTGTAGTAACTTCAAACATGCGCTGCGCTGCAATTTACCACTGGAGGTTTTAGGTAGGCCGCCTTGGTCCAGTAACACCACTAGCTCTGGACAATTGCCAAATTGCGTAATAATAAAGTCTCTGACAATCAGTGCAGTTTGTTCCGCAGGCACTTCATTACGATATACATTGGCAGTCTCAATCGCCACACCAATGCCCTCACCGCTTTGCTCACTCGGAACAGGGAAAGCCGACACGCGGCCCTGACGCACAAAACTCAGAGCCCCTTCAATGGCACGCTCAATGTCTTGTGGATAGACGTTATGGCCATTCATGATAATCAAGTCTTTTTGACGACCTGATATAAACAATTGACCGCCATGAACATAGCCCACATCACCGGTCCTTAACCAGCGTTTACCCTCGTGCTCTACAAAGGTGTCTTGGGTTGCTTGCTCATTACGCCAATAGCCTACCGCAATGCTTGGGCCACTTGCCCAAATCTCACCAATATGACCCTGTGCAACTTCATCAAAACTGGTTGGACAGGTAATACGCACTTGGTGTTCACTGGCAACAACGCCGCAACCTACTTGGTGGGTATATTCCTCACTATCGCGTAAGTCTTTAGCGCGCTGCAATACCGCTTTACCTGCTGCCAATTCACGCGTATCAAACGCCTCAATCACCGCGCCTTGCGATGGTATGCTACCAGTGACAAACAAAGTCCCTTCAGCGAGGCCATAGCATGGGTAGAGCGCAGTTGGCTTAAAGCCTTGCGGCGCATATTTATGTGCAAAACTCAGCAAGGTATCGTGGCGAATAGGTTCTGCACCAGAGAAAAACACCCGTAAACTACTCAAATCCAAATCGGCGACTTGCTTGTCTTTCACGCGCTCAATACACAAACGATACGCAAAGTCAGGGCCGCCACTCATCGTGGCCTTGTAGTCAGATATCAGTTGCAACCAGCGCGCTGGGCGCTCCATAAAGTACCTAGGCGAGCACAGTACGAGTTTATAACCTGTATAAATCGGCTGCAGTAGTCCCCCAATCAACCCCATATCATGGAACAGAGGCAGCCAGCTCACGAGCACATCATCTTGGGTAATATTCATTCCCTCAGCAATGGCTTTTTCATTACCAAGCAAATTGCCATGACTGACCATGACGCCTTTCGGCTTCGCCGTTGACCCCGACGTATACTGTAAAAACGCAATTTCTTCAGACTTAGCGGGGTGGCGTTCGATGGTTTCATGCTGCTCACAGAACTCATCAATCACCAGCATTTTGCTGCCATTAACTTGCTCAACCAGCGTTTCCACGGTCGACGTAAACCGTGCTGTGGTGAGCACCACAGCAGCTTCAGAATCTTCTGCAATGCCCACTGTTCGAGCAATATGCTGCGCCTTAGTCGACTCAGGTGGAAAGCTGGGAATGGCCGTTACACCAAGATATTGACACGCTAGAAAGCTCGTCACATATTCAATCCCCGTGTCCATTAAGATCAGCGCTCTATCACCGGCCACCACGTGATTTTTCAAATGGCTGGCAACCATCAAGCTCTGAGTATATAGCTCTCCAAAGCTCCATGGTGTCTGTGCTTTTTTATCCACACAGATTAGCGCAATGTTGTCCGGCTGCTGCGCAGCGTGTTGCGCTAAGTGATCCATGATGGTGATGGCGGTCATGATTTACTCCATGAAAGTTATCTAGCAAATGCGCATGCTGCATTTAATTTTGGCTATGTTTTGTCTGATTACGCCAAGCTGATGCGCTTGATTAAATGGGTGCTGCCCACGATTCGGATTTATGAAGTGAGGCGTTGAAAAAGAGCGCCCTGCCTGCAAGGCGCTCAACTGTCCCGTACACGTTTTATTGAGCCATTGCGTTTCTGAGGCTCAAAGGACGCATATCTGTCCAATGTGTTTTGATATGCTCAAGACACGTAGCTTTGTCACCACTCACACCGGTGTCTTGCCAACCGCCGGGTACTGATTTGTAACTAGGCCACAAAGAGTACTGTTCTTCGTGATTCATGATCACTTTAAAAGTGCCGTTTTCGTTATCGAAACTCATCACATTTTTCCAAAATTTAGACTGTCGCCACTGTGACGCGCGACAGTCTAAGATTTTTAGTCTTTTTTCACAGTAAGTGTTATTTCACTAATTTTGCCCTGTTTAATTTGCGCATCGGTATAAGGTAAATCAATCAGTCCTTTACCAGCTGCGTAGTGTTCACTGGCATCGGTAAAGTGCGGCGAGTTAGGGTTATTACTTTGTGAATACGTCAACAAGCCGCGTGCCTGTGGCCCGTGCTCGTTGAAGCCAACCACCATCATCCAGCTTGAACCATAGTTCACTGGGTAACCATTGGTGCTCAAACCTGTTCTTGTCGGCCAAGTGGGATCTAAGACTTCACGAATCGGCGCAGCCAAAGTAGGTGCGAACGATGTAAGGTCCATGGCATTGGTCGTGGAAAAGACATTAAAGCCGCCACTGTGGTGATCAGCGCCTGGCCATGAGATGCGGCGGTCACCTTTTTGTAAGTACTGCAACTCACCGAGTGTCGCATCAATGGCAAAACCTGCATTCTCAAGTTGCTTGCTCGCAGCGAGTAATTTAATCAGGGTCGACTTTTCAGCTTTAACAATGCTCGGCGTCACCGCTGGGAATGCCGCGTTAAACTGCACAACAAGATCATCATCCGTTAGCAAGTTGAAGAATTCTTTTGCAAGGGGGGCCGATTTAGAATTGGCATTGAACTTACCATCCCATTTTGCAAATGCCTGACAAGCTGGGTTAACTGGCATGCTCAGCGTGTCAGTTACTGCCAACGTTTGACCTGCATACAATGCACAAGTTGCCATCACAGTGGGTTTGTATAGTTCAAATGATGCGCTAGTACCAGTCACGATACTTTCCAGCTCATGGCGGTCAAACTTGCCGTCTGCGCCACGGGCAAAACGCATAAGGTTGATATTGTAGCGCGTTCGGCGCGTTTGTTTGTAATCAACGTGACCATAAAGAGGTGAGTATCCACTCAGCTTATTTTGTAAGTTCGTCAGCCAATATGAGTTATTAGCATTTTGCACATAATCTTGACGACGCAGTTTAGGGGCACGCTCATACGGCACTTCTTGTTGAAATACCAACGCGCTGCTAGTACCTGGTAACACAGCCAGTTTGGTTTTTTTGTAAACCTCAGAGATCACCGGGTGGTTGCGCAGTAGCGCCTCACCAACCGGGGTCACGTCCGGCACATTTGAATCGTCAATAAAGAACACTTCACCAAGCTTGTCAGCCACTAGGGTGTTATTAAACGCAAGTCCATCGTGGTTTTTGAAGGTCTCGATAAAATTATCTAGGTTTGTTGCACGGTTCATTGCCAACCAATGATCGATACCGCCTAAGTTATCAATATTGGTGTCACGGACCACGTAGGCATTCTTGCTATCCCATGGAAAGTTTTTCTGGTCTTCGATGACGTAACCGATTGGGGTCGTAAAGTAGTCTTTTTTCATGGTCAGTACGCCCATCGGGGTGAGTACTTCTACATTGACCTGTTGTTTCTCGATATCTACCCACTGACCATCAAACTTATATTGCAGCGGATTTTGCGGATTCAACTCCAACTGATAAACCACTTCGTGCCTTGAAGCGGAATAAGTATGTGTCCAAGCTAACTCCTCGTTGAAGCCAATGTTTACAATACCAGGTATGCCAATGACCGACGCCCCCATCGTGCTAAAGTCTCCTTCAACACTGGCATGGTTGGCCCAAAAACGTAAGCTGCCATTGAATGGAAAGTGCGGGTTTGCAAGCAATAAACCGCGACCATTGCTGGTCACTTCATGACCTAAAGCCCACCCATTTGAGCCTTGTGTTAACTGCTTGGGTTTGTAATCCGTATTGCTGGCCATTAGCCATGGTTTTTCAGATTGTTGCGCTTGCTTGGCAATGGTCGGTAACCACTCGTTACCGGTCCCAGGGTTGGCCTGTAGGATTTGGACGAGTAAACGCCCAATGCTGTTTTGTGTCGCAGACGCCAGCACCGATGCAACCACATCAACACCATCGATTGGTTGGACCCATGCTTTGCCACTACAAGCAGGTGCCAATTCAGCCTCACCAGCTTGTGCATCTAGCAAATACTGGTTATACCCCGCTGCAAAGCCGTCAGCCAATGCACGGGTGTCCGCAGATAAATTAGCGTATTCTCGAGCAACACGACCATGCAAGTCGATGATTTTATAACCTAAGTCTAAGCTGACAAAAAAGTTATCCTGACCATGTTTGTGCGGCCCTAAGTACTTAGCACGCTCACCTCTGACACGGACATATCCATCCGCTAGGATACACGCATGATCTTGTGCTTGCGCGTAGGCATTCCCATACCCTAATCCATACAAAGATTTTGCCTGAATATGCGGAATTCCATGCTCGGTACGTGTGATTTTCACATCTTCACTGAGCCGCTGAGTCGAGACACTCGCTTGCGCGATAAAATGGCAACCCGAAATGGCAAACGCTGCCAATACAGGTACAACCGTAGATTTTAACTTCATAGCTTTCCTTAATTTTTACACTGTTAAAAATTCAAACCCGTGCAGACATGACGGATATAAACAGGAAAAAAAAACTGAAAGTAAAATCCCCCAACTGTTGTTAAAAACAGAACAAAGGTAAGTAAAACGAAATCTAGTTTAATTACACGTTAATGACACTTTAATTAGCAAAGATGCACAAATTACTTGACTGATAATGCAAGATCAAAATAACATAATAGTGATAATTATTCTCATTATCTATTACGGATCAACTTTCAGGACAAATAGGAGTAAAGACAGTGCAGCAGCTCTGTGTTAAGTGGTCAAAAGTTATTGCTGAAAATGAAGCTAAATTATTGGCTTATTTGAACAATATTTTACGTTGCCCTTATCTAGCCGAGGACGCATTACAGGACACATTCATTCGTTTATCAGGGATGTCAAAATGTCAGGATTGCCAAGTTAAGAATACCAAGAGCTACTGTTATCAAGTCGCAAGGAATATCGCCATTGATATGATCCGTAAGCAAAACAGAGAATCTTTAGTTGATTTAGAGTCAATTCAAACGGAACACTTTGATGATGAAAGCTCAAATGTCGAAGAAAAGTACATTGATGCACAACTCTCTGACAAAGTGAATAGTACGATTAGCAAGCTCTCTCAGCGTCATCAAAATGTGGTAAGCTTCTATCGTGATGGGCGCTTAAAGCAAAAAGAAATCGCCAAGATGTACCACATTTCACCAACGCTAGTGAACTTCATGATTAAAGAAGCCATTCAATCTTGTCAAAACGAATTGCAAGCCGGTGCCGTTGCGCACTAGCGACGGCTTAGTCAGCGAGACCCAGCGCGTCTTTGGCGCGCAACTTAGCTGAAATAAAGTCACTGTGAGCCACGTACATCAACCCCGCAATTTTACGCACCGTGTAGTCTTCTTGCGGGTCTAATTTATTATCGGAAAATGCCACCATCCACATCAGCTCAATCACTTCAATGCGTGCTAATTCGTCAGTATGTTCATTGACCACTTTGATAAAGCGATGCAGGTCAATGGCGGTATCTACCAACTGCAGCGCTTCAGTACGGATCAGCTCACTGCTTTGCACACTCAAGTCACATTGGCGCTGCAACAATTGAGCGACCATATCAAGCTCTTGAGGCATTATTTCATTGTCAGCACGCATGACTTCAACCATCAGTGCCGCTAATGCGGTAGCAAAGTTCATTGGGGCGGGTGCTTCTTGAGTACTAGACAAACTGGCTAAAAACTCTTTGACTCGTTCTAACAATTGTCGCTCCTTTTGATACACTTAAAGTAACATTAAAATCAGGGCATTCATTATCAACGCCCAAGCAGCTTAGGGTTTCATATATGCTGAAAAGTATTTCTATCTTGCTGATCTGTATCCCAGCTCTCCTACTCAGCGCTTGTCAATTCACCCCTGGAAAAATTGGCGTGACAGAAAAATACTATGACTTTGATCATAAAGTACATTACGAACAAATAAAGTATAGCGATGACCACTATTATTTGAAGATTAAGGCGGATTCATACAATCATTTTTTGCAACAAAGTGTGTTTTTATTGCGCCACAGTCAATTGCTCTGTCAGGGTCGACAAACCCAACTATTATTGCAAGGTGGTGTACAAAAATTTGACCGCTTACCTACCACTCCACGTCCGTATGAGCCAGACCTTCAAGCCGAGATCACATGTATTGAGGTCGATGGCGAGTAAATAAGTTCGAGCGTACACGCTTCAAGGTACGCTCGTCTACAAGGCGCTTAGTCTTTGTAGCCCCAAGGCGCTTTCGGTGCTTTAATAGGCTTTGTTAAATCAAAATCAACGCGGAACTCACGTCCTTCACGCACTAAACGATAAGTAAACTGTTCGTCATAGATGAACATCTGCCATGTATTGCCAACCGACTGCGGGATCCCTTGAGCGATAAAAAGCTCTTTAGAATATTGATCCGCTGGGAACGACTGTACCGTGTTATAACCCGCGTCAACAGTGTGGCCACCATACATTGTGGAAGCGTCATCCGTACCATCTTTGTGGCGATGATCATGCTTTAAACTGAGTCCACTGCCAGTTTTGGTAATAATCCAAGTGCGAGAGGCATCTTTGCCGACATGGAATGGCACTTGCAGTTCCTGCTCGTTACAACGACGCACATGCATCACCAAGCGCTCTTCACTAAATGCACTTGGACCTTGATTATCAACCGTCACTTTACCTTCGTACGCTTTGCCACAGTGCGCTTTAATTTTGTCGAAAAACGTATCATGCGTCGGGATAGAGACGAGGGGAGCAGGCCTGGCAAAGGCGGTGCTGCTCGCAACCACTGTTGCCGCCATCAAAAGAGTAGCTGTGAACTTGTTCATTGAAATGTTCCTAAAGATAAAAAGCCAAAGGCTAAAGGGCCTTTGGCTTGATGGCAAAAAAATGCGATGGTTGAAGCGTTGGCCGTGATTATTGCCACGGCCTTGACGCAGTTAGCTGTTGTTCAAATGCATCTATGTGTTGATTCAACTGCTCGGTTTCACCGATAAAATCCAGTCCACTCAACAATCTGGCTTTAATGTCTGGACGGACAGAAAATGGAATGGGCGCAAATTGTTCACTGTTAATTTGCTGATTTTCTAAATCAATCTCGATGTTCACGTGCGCATGCTGTTCACACACAGCAAACAAACCATCCAATGTCGACGCATCCAATGCGATACACAACATCTGGTTGTTACCGCAGTTATTGAAAAAAATATCGGCAAAACTCTCCGCTAGGATGATACTAAAGCCATATTGTTTCAGCGCCCATGGCGCATGCTCACGAGAAGAACCACAACCAAAGTTATCGCGTGTTAAGAGCACGGTCGCCCCTTGATAACGCGGATAATTTAACACAAACCCAGGATCAGCCTCGCCATTTTCTAAGTAGCGCCAATCATAAAACAACGCTTTATCAAACCCATCTCGACTGGTGGAAGTTAAAAACTGCTTTGGAATAATCTGATCTGTGTCCACATTGTTCTTATCTAATGGGGCCATTAAGCCACTGTGATAGATGCTCATGCCTGTGCTCCTCGAATGTCTGTGAAACAACCAGCAATCGCTGCCGCCGCCGCCATCGCAGGACTGACTAAATGGGTACGCCCACCTCGTCCTTGACGACCCTCAAAATTGCGATTTGAAGTCGAGGCACATCGCTTACCTGCCCCCAATCGATCATCATTCATTGCTAGACACATTGAACACCCTGGTTCACGCCACTCAAACCCTGCGGCAACAAATATCTCCGCCAGCCCTTCTTTTTCAGCTTGCTGTTTTACTAAGCCAGAGCCGGGCACAATTAGAGCTTCCACTCCTGCAGCCACCGTTTTCCCTCTCACAATCTCTGCCGCAGCGCGCAAGTCTTCAATACGGCTATTTGTGCATGAGCCAATAAATACAGTATCCACTTTCGCATCAGAAAGCTTTTGCCCAGCTTTTAGTCCCATATATTTCAGTGCTGAGCGCATTGAATCCGCTTTGATTAAGTCCTGTTCTAGGTCGGGATCTGGGATAGGCTCGTCAATACCAATCACCTGCTCAGGGCTAGTACCCCACGTCACTTGCGGTTGGATATCTTCAGCATCCATTTCTACCACGCGATCAAACTGCGCCCCCTCATCTGAGTGCAAGGTTTGCCAATAAGACACAGCGTGTTTGAAATCTTCTCCTTGTGGTGCAAAAGGGCGTCCTTCAAGATAAGCATAAGTGGTTTCATCTGGAGCAATCAAGCCCGCTTTCGCCCCCATTTCTATACTCATATTACACAACGTCATACGCGACTCCATAGACAATGACGCAATGGCACTGCCACAAAACTCGGCCACAAACCCTGTTCCACCAGCCGTACCAAGCTCACCGATGACCGCCATGATCAGGTCTTTTGCCGTAACGGTTGGGCGTAACCGACCATTGATTTGGATTTTCAGTGATTTGGCTTTCTTTTGTTGGAGTGTTTGCGTCGCCAAAACATGTTCTACTTCTGACGTACCAATCCCATGCGCCAGTGCCCCAAAAGCGCCATGGGTTGAAGTATGGCTATCACCGCAAACAATGGTTGTACCCGGCAAAGTGATCCCCTGTTCCGGACCCATAACATGCACAATCCCTTGGTTAATTGACTCTAAATCATAAAGTTGAATACCAAACTCTTCGCAGTTCTGTGCCAACGCTTGTAACTGGTTTTTACTCACTTCACTGGCAGCATCAATTGACCGACTTTTAGTCGATACATTGTGATCCATCGTCGCAAAAGTTTTATGCGGACAACGCACTGGACGGTTTTTTTCTCGTAACCCCGCAAACGCCTGCGGAGACGTCACTTCATGCACTAAATGCCTATCGATATACAGCAAGTCAGTTTGCTCATTAAGCTTTGTCACTACATGCGCTTGCCAAATTTTGTCGTATAAAGTTTGTGCCACTTGCTACATCCTTCCTTTAAACGCTAATTAACTGATCCACGGATTATGCCTAGATACGATTCACGATTGCCTGCGCAACATCTAACGTGGTGTACGCCGCCTCTGGGTAGATATCTGGCGTACCAATGCCTTGTGCTACGGCTTCTGCAACCGCTTTTTCAATGCGCCGCGCCGCTTCATCTTCACCCAGTGAATAACGTAGCATCAGTGCCGCACTCAAAATTTGCGCGATGGGGTTCGCAATCCCTTGTCCAGCGATATCAGGCGCCGAACCACCCGCGGGTTCATATAACCCAAATCCTGACTGGTTCAAGCTTGCCGACGGTAAAAGACCCATAGACCCAGTGATCATGGCGCATTCATCAGACAAAATATCACCAAACAAATTGTCACATAGCAGCACATCAAATTGGCTAGGTTGCTTCACCAGCTGCATCGCCGCATTGTCGATGTAAATGTGTTCAAGCGTGACATCGGGGTAATCTTTACTCACCTCGACCACGACTTCACGCCACAATACACTCGATGCCAATACGTTAGATTTGTCGACCGATGTAACATGGTTGCTGCGCAATCGAGCTGCATCAAACGCAAAGCGAGCAATACGTTCAATTTCTTTGCGGCTGTATTTTTGTGTGTCAAAAGCATACTCTTCAGCGCCACTGCCATCACGGCCCTTTTCACCAAAGTAGATACCGCCAGTCAACTCTCGTACACACAGAATATCAAAACCCTGTGCGCTGATATCGGCGCGCAAAGGGGATGCTCCACTCAATGCAGGCAGTAGCTGCGCAGGTCGTAAATTGCAAAAAAGTCCAAAGTGCTTCCTCAACGGCAACAATGAGGCACGTTCAGGCTGTTGCTCTGGCGGTAAGTCAGCCCATTTTGGCCCACCTACTGAACCAAACAAAATCGCATCTGCGGCTTCACATGCCGCAAGCGTTTGCGCTGGCAAAGCCTGACCAAACTCGTCAATCGCAGCGCCACCAATTGCTTGGGGCACCATGTTTAGCGTGAACGCAAACTCATCGCTCACACGCGTTAAGACCAGCTCTGCAGCGGCCATCACTTCTGGGCCAATGCCGTCTCCAGCGAGTACTGCGACCTGATAACTTTTTTGACTCATCCTGCTTTCCTTTGTTGCTTAAGATCCGACACTTTGCGTGCCCTATCGATTAAATTGTAAACTCGGATCATGGCTCGAACTGATGCTTCTACGACATCGGCGGCAAGGCCCGCGCCGTGGTATTGGCGACCGTCATACTTAGCGATGATATTCACTTGGCCCAGAGAGCTCGCGCCTTGACCCGTTGCTTCTAAATTGTATTCAATGACTTCTACGGCGTGTCCAGTGATGCGCTCGATGGCTAAAAATGCCGCTTCGACGGGCCCATTTCCAGTGGCCGCCTCTTGACTTAGCCTCTCCCCTAAACTCATACCCACCGTTGCACTTGCTATGGATTGTGAGTTAGAAGACGCATTAACAAATTGCAGCTGATAAAATTCGTCTTGCTCGGCCAACTTGTTAAAATGGATCATCGCTTCTAGGTCATAGTCATAGACTGTGCCTTTTTGGTCCGCCAACTCTAAAAAGCTAGCGTATAGCTGATCCATGTCGTAATCTGATGCTTGATACCCCAGTTCGGACAAGCGGTGTTCAATCACATGACGACCGGAGCGAGAAGTCATATTTAACTGGTTATTAGGGACTCCAACCGTTTCGGGCGCCATAATTTCATAGGTGTTTTGTGCTTTTAGTACACCGTCTTGGTGAATGCCAGAACTGTGGGCAAATGCATTTTCACCCACAATGGCCTTATTTGGTTGCACCGGCATATTACATATCGTCGCAACCTGCCTTGATGCACGATAAATCTCTTCACTACGAATATCGGTCCGCACATGTAAGTGGTCTTGACGCATCTTCATGATCATTGCCACCTCTTCCAAAGAGCAATTACCCGCACGTTCGCCAATACCGTTGATGGTACATTCGATTTGTCTCGCCCCAGCTTGCACAGCCGCAATAGAGTTCGCGACAGCCAAACCCAAATCATTGTGACAATGCACACTCAAACGGGCTTTATCGATATTCACCACATTATTGCGTAGATGATAAATAATCGCGGCATATTCGTCTGGGGTGGTATAACCGACGGTATCTGGAATATTAATGGTGGTTGCCCCTGCACGAATGGCACGGTCAACCACTTTACATAAGTCATCAAATGGCGTTCGCCCCGCATCTTCACAAGAAAACTCAACATCATCAGTGTATTTCAGCGCCTGTTTGATGGAACGCTCCGCCATATCAATGACATCGTCTAATGATTTACGTAGCTTGTGCTGCAAATGTAATGGACTGGTCGCGATAAAAGTGTGAATGCGTGGCTGCTGCGCCCCTTTCAACGCCAAACCACAGGCTTCAATGTCTTTTGGCATTGCACGCGCAAGGCCACAAATTGCAGGCCCTTTAACTTCATTGGCAATGCGCTGCACAGCTCTAAAGTCGGCAGGACTTGAGACTGGAAAACCCACCTCCATCACATCTACATTGAGGCGACTGATGGTGTGCGCTAATTGAATCTTATCTTCTTCAGTTAAGCTGGCTTTTAACGCCTGCTCCCCGTCACGTAGTGTTGTATCAAAAATCCAAACCTTGTCCTGCATTCCTATTTCCTCGCGCAAAATAAAAAACCCCGCTCTGTGGCGGGGTTTGCTATTTGGTTGCTCACGACACGCAACTAAGCCCCGCTCTCACTTAAAGTAATCAGTAAGAGGTTAAGCAAAATTGACAGTAGCGTGATTTTTTTCATTTGAGCAATCGTACCTGTTGGTGAATTGCCTATGTTGTAACACGTCGAAAAACACCAGATCAAGCATAATTTTTTCAATAAAGCGGTAAAACAAGAACACTTAAAGATTAAATAAACCAAAAAAAATTCAATGGATAAAAAATATATCCACACACCATCTTCCTTTTTGATTTGTAATAGACCGATCCCCCATTACAGTTGGTTAAAAATTGTGGACGAAAAAAAACCGCCTCATGGCGGTTTTTTCGATTTTATTTGCGTGAAACTTGGCTTGCTAATCGACTTCCTTCTGATAACCCGATGCCCCTTTGGCAATATATCGCAGCTGCCAAATTAGCCGCTCAGTCAGTTCTTCACGCTGTTGAGGATCCAAATCAAGTGCTTCGGCGCCAGAACTAAATACAATCGTCACCATTGCTTCCGCCTGCATATAGGCATGATGTGCTTCCATTTTGGTTTCAGACTCAAGGTAATGGGCCAGTTCTAAAATAAAATGCTTTATTTCACGCGCAACGGCGGCACGAAAAGCGGGTGAGGTACCCGAGCGTTCCCTCAGCAACAGCCGAAACTGGTTACTAGAGGTTTCGATAAATTCCATAAAAGTTAACACCGAAGTATTGATGACACTGCCACCACTTGCTATACGGCGGCGCGCTTGGCGCATGAGTTGGCGCAACGTTAACCCCGCCTCATCAACTAACGTCAAACCCAATTCATTCATATCTTTGAAGTGACGATAAAAAGACGTGGGTGCAATGCCCGCTTCGCGCGCAACCTCACGCAAACTCAGATTCGAGAAGCTATGTTCAGCACTCAATTGATTAAATGCTGCTTCGATCAGCGCTTGTCGTGTTTTTTGCTTTTGTTGTGCACGCACGCCTGACATGAATGACCCCCTGCTATTTTCACTCTATTATGCTCTTTGGGCAGTCTAATACTTGACGACGCAAGAATGAAATACTATTTTAGCGTACAAGTGTACGCTGAGATTTTAAAAAATGAAAAAACCGCCGATTATTTGGACTAATGTACTATTTTTTAGTCTGTCATTTTTAGCCGCCGCCATCCTCGTGCCTTGGTACGGGTTTGAGTATGGTTATACTCTTACGCATTGGATCGCATTTATTGCCTGTATGTTTTATGCCGGTATGTCTATCACTGCTGGATATCATCGCTTATGGGCACATAAAGCCTATGAAACACATCCCGTTATCCAAGTGTTTTTTGCTTTAGGTGGGGCATTTGCATTACAAAACAGCATCCTACATTGGAGTAGTGACCACCGTGTTCATCACGGCCAAGTTGATGATCCAGTGAAAGACCCTTATGCAGCAACGCGCGGTTTTTGGTATAGCCACATAGGCTGGATGCTGCGTGATTATCAAGGTGAAAATTATGGTGATTACAGCAATGCCCGCGATCTGCAGCGCAACAAAATTGTGATGTGGCAGCACAAACACTATTTAAAACTCGTATTGTTGACCAACATAGGTATTCCACTGCTGCTGGGTCTCGCACTGGGTGATGTGTTTGGTATGCTCATCCTAGCCGGTGTACTGCGTTTAGTACTTAGCCAACATTTTACCTTTTTCATTAACTCTCTCGCGCATATCTGGGGCAGCCGACCTTACACAGAAAAAAATACTGCAAGAGACAACGGGTTTTTAGCTCTGCTCACCTATGGTGAGGGATATCACAACTTTCATCACATTTTTGCCAGTGATTATCGTAACGGCATTCGTTGGTATCACTACGACCCAACGAAATGGATGATCCGAGTGTTGGCCTATTTAGGTTTAGCGAGCAAACTCAAGCGTACGCCAGTTGAACGCATTGAGAAAGCCAAAGCAGAAACCCTGTTAAACAAAACAAAAGTTACTTTAGCAAAATTGCCTTTAGCGCAAGATAAGCTTACATTGTTACAACAAGAATATGATTTGCTTCTGAAAAAGCTTCAGCACTTCTGTGCAATTCAAAAGCAAGTACTCGAAGCAAAAAAGCATGCCGTGTTAGAACAATGCGAACAGTCAGCTCTACACAAACAATATTTAGAGTTAGAACAAGCTTGGCATACACAAAAACAGGCGTGGTTAGCACTTAACTCGAGGCTGTTAAAGGGCGCAGCAAGTTAACCCTACGCTTATAACGGCCTCCCAATAGCAAGTAAGGCGAGGCCGTGACAAAACCCAAAGATAACCCAGCAGAGACTCCCGCACCATCATTCCAATATGATGCCATCATCATCGGTACCGGCCCTGGTGGCGAAGGCGCCGCGATGAATTTATCCAAAAGCCAACAGAAAGTGGCCGTGATTGAAAAGCAAACGTCCGTTGGTGGAGGGTGTGTGCACTGGGGCACCATTCCGTCCAAGGCGCTGAGACACTCAGTTAGTCGCCTTATAGAATATAAAGCAAACCCGCTTTACCGTTTTACAGAGCGTCCAAAGCGTCTCACCTTTCAAGATATCTTAAATCACGCCAGTGACGTGATTGGCAAGCAATCTTCTTTACGCTCTAGCTTTTACGACCGTAACCGCATTCATTTGTACCAAGGTGAAGCCCACTTTGTTGACGCCAACACCATTCGTGTCACGCATCTGGATGGCTCTCAAGACACGCTCACAGCAAACACCATTGTCATTGCAACCGGTTCAAGGCCATATCGTCCACCAGGCGTCGATTTTAGTCACCCACGCGTTTATGACAGTGACACCATTTTGAATTTGGAGCACAATCCTCAGCGCGTCATCGTCTATGGCGCGGGCGTGATTGGCTGTGAATATGCCTCGATCTTCAAAGGACTGGGCGCAAAAGTCGATCTCATCAATACGCGTGACAGGCTGTTATCATTTATGGATGATGAAATTTCGGATGCGTTGAGCTATCACTTTTGGAACAGCGGTATTGTCATTCGTCACAATGAAGAGTACGCCAAAGTAGAGGCCTCCGATAAAGGGGTGATTTTACATTTGCAATCAGGTAAAAAAGTCAAAGCCGATTGCATTCTATGGGCCAATGGTCGCACTGGTAACACCGACAGCCTCAACCTCGAGGCCGTCGGGCTCAAAGCAGATGGACGAGGTCAACTCAAGGTGAACGAATACTATCAAACCAAGGTCGATAATATTTATGCTGTCGGCGATGTGATCGGTTACCCCAGCCTTGCCAGTGCCGCTTTTGATCAAGGTCGAATTGCAGCCAATGCCATTGCCAATGGGCAGTGTGATGACCGTTTGATCACCGATATCCCAACAGGTATTTATACTATCCCTGAAATGAGCTCCGTCGGTAAAACCGAACAAGAACTCACGGCCGCAAAAATTCCATACGAAGTTGGCCGCGCGCAATTTAAACACCTCGCCCGCGCACAAATTGCCAGCACGGAAGTGGGTAGCTTAAAAATCTTATTTCACACTAAGACCAAAGAAATTCTCGGTATTCATTGTTTTGGGGAGCGTGCTTCTGAGATTGTCCATATCGGCCAAGCCATCATGGAACAAAAAGGCGAAGGCAATAATGTAGAATACTTTGTCAACACAACTTTCAACTACCCGACCATGGCAGAAGCATACCGCGTCGCTGCGCTCAATGGTTTAAACAGGCTATGTGATTAACTTATTGTGACATTGGGGCTGCACTTGCAGCCCCAACTTAAAAGCGGTATTCGCCATTAAACCGCCACAGTTGCTCAATTTGCCTAATTGGTAAATTGTCATCGGCGCGGTTGGCCACTTTAGTTTCTAAATACTGAAATTCCGCACCAAGACGCCAATTGTCAGTAATTCGCCATTTCAATGTGGCCGTGATGGCGCCCCCATCACTCTCATTGGGGTCAAACGTCCAATGGTCTAAATCTTTCACCTTAAATTGTTCTATCCGTCCACTGAGACGAAATTGCTTCCAGCGGTGAGTCAACAACACAAATTGACTATCAAAGTCATTGTCCACCCCCCGCGCTCTGCCCATAGCCGTATTGCCAGACATCGCTTGTGCAATCACATGGGTCTGACGCGTAATCTTAAACTTGTACGCCAAACTCCAAAACTTAGTGTCCCACGCATATTGGCCAGTGTCATAGTTTACAATCGCTGGATCACCATTATTGTCATACCAATAGGCTCGCAATGAATGACGATTTTGATAGCTCCAATGTGCACCCACGTAATAACCAAAGCGTCCATCGATTTCAGTGAAAGGTTCAATCTGCCATGCCTGCCCTTGCAACTGCGGGCTCATAAAGCCTGCAGTGGGCCTGAGATTAAGCGACTCATTAAACACCGACTGTCTGTCATGTGACGAAAATCCGCGCCATGAGAGCACAGCACCTGTGGGATCATTCCCTTTGTAGATACCCGCAAACCATTGCCAATTATGTTCACTGGGTTTTGCCAAGCGCTTCCCACTGCGCTTGAGACTGGCTTCGACTCCAAAGATTCTTAATTCCTCTGCGAGCCACGTGTTCAGCGCAGAGAAATTGTAATTGTAGGGCGAGGACCAACCAATATCCGGATTTTCTAGTGACATTTTGGGGTAGAACCCACCAACGCGTACTTGCGGCTGGTATGCACCGTTAGTGACTGGTTTGTATTGCGCGTACAGCTCAGTAAAACCCACCTTGTTATCCGGATCTGGTACGTATTGGGTGACGCTGTGTGCCGACCAACTCGAACTCACATCAAAACGCGACTCAAGCACCGCACGGCTCAGGTTTAGACGCTCATCGCCCTTACCAAAGCGATTAACAGATGCACCCCTTTCATACCACGAAGCATATTCACTGGCTGACTGCCAACTAACTTGTATTTGGCCCTTGTGTTGTGCACCTTGCCCAAACACCACCGGTGCCACTAGCATCAGAGAGCTCAACCAACATACCGACGTAAATTGATATCTATTCATAGTCGTCAAACTCATCTGAGAAGTCTTCCTTGGTTTTAAATAAAGACTGATTAAGCTGATAGGTTAACGTTGCCTTTTCATCCAGCTGAGTGACCTTCATTGACTCTGGCTGGTCCAAGTTCGCAAACCCTTCATGCCACACATGGATAGTTGTTCCAAGCACCCGTGATTGCTCTAAATCAAGTGCAGCCACCCCGTTTTTGTCCGTAATGGCGAAATGGGTAGAGTCCACCACCAGAATGTAACCCAACATCCAGTCATGAATATTGCAACCCAATTCTACTACCCCTGTATTGGCAAATTTTAGGGCTTGAGGCTTGTCACGATACAGTTTAAATTCAAATGGTTGCGCCGCTGAAAAAGAATAAACATGATGCAATATTGAATCGTAATTGGGAAATGAGACTTGTGCTCCTTTCGGGACAACTAGAATATGAGGGGTAAAGGCACGATCTCTTTGACCCATTTTGTAGTCATTTTGAATCGTTTGCGTGTCTTTGAGTAAATGGGCGCCCTCGAACCACACTACCGCACCATTCACAGGTTCCCCGCGTTCATCGGTCACATTCACCGTAACGGCTTGTGCCGCCAAGCTGGCCATAGTTAACGTCGTCAACACACTTATCAATGCGGTGGCTGACCACGCTCGCCTTGTCTTATTTTGCTTTATTGGTTTTTTTACTTGCTCTTGACGCTGCATTTAATGCTGTCCTTATCAGGCCTTGTTTTTCATTTGAGTATAGACCGGACGACGTAAATAATGCATTCATCGCATTTTAATTTTGAATACGTATGCAAGTCATTTTGGGCTGTGCAAATTGCCCTTAAGCTAGTTCCACCAATGGCACAATGAGAATAATAATGCGTTATCCAAGTTCACTCGGTCTTGCGATAAGCCTCACCGTAGGCGTTGTCGCGCATATCAATACAGCACAAGCAGCTAGCTTTAGCGTTCAGTCTCCTGATAAGCAACTGATCTTCACGATCAGCGACGAAAAAAGTCAGCCAAAATATCAAGTTTCATTTCAAGGCAAAATCATTATAAACCCCTCTTCGTTGGGCTTTGATTTTGCGCGCGCCCCTTCTATGCGCGACAATATGTACATTCGCAACACGAGCACTGCCAGCCATCACGACACTTGGCAGCAGCCATGGGGAGAAGCTCGAGAAATCACCGATCATCACAATGAATTGCTCGTTACGTTTGCCGATAAAACCACACAAGTTGACCAGTATCGAGTACGAATTCGTGTCTTTGATGATGGTCTTGGGTTTCGATACGAAGTAAATAAAAACAACGCACGATACATCACGCGTGAATTGACCGAATTTAGCATCACAGACAGCGGCGAAAGCCAAGCGTGGTGGATACCTGCGAGAGGCTGGAATAGATACGAATATACCTATCACACCACGCCGCTCCATGACGCCTCTCATGTCCACACGCCATTTACTTTTAAAAATAAACATGGCGTACATATGAGTATTCATGAAGCCGCATTGGTTGACTATGCCGGTATGACGCTCAACCAGCGCAGGCCCGGTACTTTTATAAGTGATCTAACCCCCTGGTCAGACGGTATTGCCGTCAAAACAAACGGCCAATTTAAATCACCATGGCGGACCATACAAGTTGGTGACCAAGCAACGGATTTGCTAAATTCTCATCTGATCCTAAACCTCAATGAACCCAATAAGTTAGGGGATGTATCTTGGGTAGAACCGGGTAAATACACCGGGATTTGGTGGGGCATGCATATTGGTCAACATACCTGGGGGAGTGGTGAAAAGCATGGCGCGACAACCGAACGTACGAAAGCCTATTTGAACTTTTCAGCAGAACACGGTTTCGATGGGGTCTTAGTAGAAGGATGGAATACGGGCTGGGATGGAGACTGGTTTTTCAATGGCGATGTTTTTAGCTTCACAGATGCTTACCCAGACTTCGATATAGCGGCAATTAAAGCGCATGCCGAAAAAGTGGGGGCACGCCTAATTGGACACCATGAAACATCTGGCAATGTCAGTAACTATCGCGCACAGATGGAGGCCGCCTTTGCACTTTACGCGCAGTCGGGCGTCACACAGGTAAAAACAGGGTATGTTGCCGATGGTGGAAATATCAAACGCATTGATGCACGCGGCCACCCTAGGTTTGAATGGCATGATGGACAATTCATGGTGAATGAATATTTAGACAACATCAAATTAGCGGCCAAATACAAAATCAGTATCAACACCCATGAGCCAATCAAAGACACGGGCCTTCGTCGTACCTACCCAAACTGGCTAACTCGGGAAGGCGCTCGGGGGCAAGAGTTTAATGCATGGGGAACCCCGCCAAACCCACCTGAGCATACGCCGATGTTGGCGTTCACGCGTATGCTGGCCGGTCCGATGGACTTTACTCCGGGCATATTTGATATGGGCTTCAATGGCTTAGGGGATAAAACGAATCGCCCACAGACAACCTTAGCAAAACAGTTGGCACTGTATGTGGTATTGTATAGCCCCGTTCAAATGGCCGCGGACCTGCCTAAAAATTACTTAGCAAAACCCGATGCGTTTCAGTTCATCAAAGACGTTCCAACGGATTGGGAACAGAGTATCGCGCTTGCAGGCGAAGTCGGAGACTATGTCGTATTTGCTCGCCAAGAGCGTGCGAAGAAGCATTACACCGGCGAAGATTGGTACCTTGGCGCAATTACCGATGAACACGCTCGCGAGCTAAAGATCGATCTGGACTTTTTAGTGCCAGGCAAACGCTATGAAGCCCATATCTATCAAGATGGCGCGCAGGCAAACTGGCAGCATAACCCATATGCACTCACCATCAAAAAACAACAAGTAACGCATAAAGATACGCTATCACTGCGACTCGCAGCGAGCGGAGGCGCTGCGATACGTTTTAAAGCACTTTAGTACCAAAGGAGAAAAGGAGCAAAATCACGCTCCTTTTCTTTACAATCTCGCATTCAACTTCTAAACCTAACAGACTGATCTCCCACTCTCTAACGTAAATAAACACTCATTTAAACGTTAATTTAACCTTCGCGTAATAATATGTAATTAATAGTTCGTAATTTACCCCGATTGAAAACGAAAAAAATTACTTAAGTTGTATCCACAGCCTTAAATCACCTTGTTTGTAAATTTCCAGGTACGTAGAAAGCCAACTATTGTGCTTTTTACTTTGAAAGGATTTTCACGAGACAAAAGTCAATATTGCTTTGGAGTCAACGATGAATGAATCAACACTAAGCGCTATCTCACCATCAGATGCGATTGAAAACCAACTACCCCTTACTCAATCTCTTACCCGCTACCTCAATGCGAGGTGTTCTGAGCACACCCTCAGGCAATTATCTTTAGAAGTCGAAGATAGAACACAACAACTCAAAACCCACATCGTATTTAATCAAGAAAATAACGCAGACAATAATAGCCATCAAAGCTATCCCATCGTTTATCAGAGAAAACGTATAGGCGCTTTGAACCTGTTAACGAAACACAATCTCCCTAGCCCGACACAGTCAGAACTTTCACTGCTTTCAAGCCAAATCGGTATACTGGTTAAACGCAATGCAATTCAGGCATTATCGAGTAAATATCTTGGGAAAAAAGCATCGCTACAAGGCTATAGCGATCAAATATTAAATTTGGAAAAAACCATTGAGCGGATCGCCGCCAAGTTATGCCCCGTTCACATCCAAGCTGAATCAGGCAGCGAGATTGTTGATGTCGCCTGCTCGATCCACTTTAGCAGCTATGCCAAACATCACCCTTTTTACGAGATTGATTGTGCAAGTTGTGATGAACAGGACTTCGCTAAAAAGCTGCATCATGTCAATACAGCCATGAATCAAGGCTGTATTTTTTTCAGTCATATTGATGCACTGTCTTTAACACAACAAAAGTACCTACTTGAGCAACTAACCACCCAGAGTAAAAACAGCGCCAGCTACACCAGCAAAATTGACTTGCAACGCATTCGAATTATTTCCGCCAGTGAGTCGGATATTCAATCTTTGGTAGATCAAGCGCAATTTCTGCCCAGTCTTTGGCACAAGCTCAACTTTTTTAGCTTACAGATACCCCCGCTGAGGGAGCGACCAGAGGACATCTATACCTTAGTTGAACAGTTATCCGAATTATACCAACTCTCCCCACAACAGCAGTTAACCGAACAAGCAAAGTCGGTGCTCAAAAGTTACCCTTGGCCAAATAACATTGCCGAACTGGAAAAGGTTTTGCTGCGCACATTTACTCTCGCTCAGGAAAATGACATCAGTGAACAAACCTTAGTGGATATCTATCCTGAATTAGCCAAAACCAGTGCCTTTTCGCAAAATCCACAGCAGTGTGTAGAGTATCTCCTGTCGGGGGATTTGACTCCGTTCAATAAATATCACCCCAGTTTACAAAAGGCCTTGTCATATATTCTTGAACACTGGCAACGCGATATTTCTCTTAAAGAACTGGCGGCGAATGCTTATGTGAGCTCGTCGCACTTATCATACCTATTTAAACGCGCATTGCAGCGCAGTTTTAAACAGATCTTGGCCGAACTACGGATCCGCAAAGCTTGCCAGTTCATTGAACAAAACCCCAATTTACGTATCACCGACTTGTGTATGGAAGTTGGATTTGGTGATCTCAGCCACTTTGAGAAAATTTTCCGTCGCTACACGCACATGTCACCTCGCGAGTACAAAAAGCGCCAACAGCTTTAACTGCCAATTTTAGCCCTACTTTTCAATACATTGAGCCGATTAATTCTCGCTGTAAATATCTAGACTGGCTGTATTGAAAACGACGGGTAACAACATGGCAGACATTGAAGCTCTGAAGCAACTGAATGAATTGGTAGCACAGCAAGCACCCGGTCTCTCACGAGACATGTTATTGCAAGCTACCGCTCAGTCTTTAGGCAATGCTGCCCACAATGCCACGCTCGCACAGCATCAACACAATGCCATTATTAAAACCAACACGGCACTGGCAAGTGAGATGTTATTGAGTATGGGCCCTAAGGCATCGAAATAGTTTTTTGCCAGCGGTTTTGGCTAAAAAAGTCGGTCTTTAAAGACCAATAACTAACCAATAGAAGGAAAACACTATGGCAGCAGCACCAAGTGCAGCAGGTGGTGTAAACGGCCAAGTGACAGACTCTGTCACTCAGGTCAACACCAGTGTCACAGGTTCAACACCTGCATCAAGTACGGGCAACCTACTTCTGTCAACAAGTCACGCATTAGGCACCGCAGCGCTCAATGCAACGACGGGCAACCAGCAAGCGGGCATTACGATGCAAGCAGCGACAGTGCAAGGCATTAACTCACTGATGTCAACAGGCACAGCCGTTGTCGGACGTGGCAGTGCAGAAATTCTTAGCAAAGGCTAATTCAGCCAATTAATTAACTATTTAATGAGGAAAATATCATGGCAGATACAGTAAACGCAGCAATCACTGATTCAGTTACTCAAGTAAACACAAAAGTAGTTGGTGAAACGCCAGCAATGGCAATGGGCAACCTATTAATGTCTACCAGCCAAGCTTTAAGTAACGCTGCTCACAACGCAACATCAGCACAACAACAAGCTCAAATCACCATGCAAGCTGCAACTGTACAAGGTGTTAACTCACTGATGTCGATTGGTAGCTCAGTGGTTGGTCGCAGTGCTGAAGGCATCATCGAGAAAGGCTAATCGCCGACTCTTTGAACGTAAACTCACTTAACTAAATTAACAGGAGTCAATCATGGCAGATACAGTTAATGCACAAGTCACGGATTCAGTTACGCAGGTGAATACTAAAGTTGTTGGTGAAACACCTGCAATGGCGATGGGTAACCTACTCATGTCAACCAGCCAAGCGTTAGGAACCGCAGCCCATAATGCAACAGCGGCACAGCAGCAAGCAGCAATCACAATGCAAGCTGCAACCGTGCAAGGCGTAAACTCACTTATGTCAATCGGTACATCCGTTATTGGTCGCAGTGCGGAAGACATTATCGAGCCTGACGCTTAATTGGATTTGGATTTCTTGAACACAGGATGCTAATCCACTATCCCAACCAAGCTCTTAGTGACGCACAGACCGCTAAGGGCTTTTTACTGTTTGGAGCTACTCATGGAAAACTTAAATAGTGCGCCCGACGCTGCGGAGTCAGCAGTACAAAGTGCACAGCAATCAATTGCCCAATCAACCGCATTGGCACTTTCAGATGCCACAGACAATCTACGCAACCTCAACACATTAAGTACCACCGCAATCGGTGTTGCGCTGTCTCAATACATCGAAACGGGTGACGATAAATTCTCAAAAATAATCGAAGATGCGCAATCAATCGTCAGTCGTGGGGCAGACAACTTCAGCGCTGTTGGAGAAAAAATTGCCACTGTCTTACATGAAAATCAAGAAGAATAACCGTGTTGGGGGCATGCCCCCAAAATCCTAAAAAAGCCCGAATCAAATCTTGTTTTACCCGATTTTAAAACGGTTAATCCTCGTATTCTAGTTGCAAGATTGCTCAGTTGTTGAGCGGTTAATCAGTTTGAATTTAACGAGGACATAATCATGAGTGAGCAGGACAAAGACAGTGTGCCTTTTTCGCAGCAAGCGACCAGCATGACTGAAACGACTTTAGCAGAAACGCTCGGGCTATCTATGCACAATGCCGTCACCAGTCAACAGCATGCCCAAATGACTACCGCGGCGTCGATCACCAATGCCTGTGCAAGGCTACTGAAGACCCCCAACTCTGCCCAAACTGCTGAAAAACATACACCGAACGAAGAGGCGGCAGATGAAGCAATGGTGGCTGAACCGCAAGAAGACGTACCAAATAAAAAAGAGAAAAAGCCTCGCTTCAATCTTTTCCGCTTTGGAAAAAATAAGCCGCCAGCACCGAAAGAAGAATCAGCCAAACCCGACGAACCAACGGAGACGGAGTAAATACCATGACAACACTTGCTAAGTACAGTGAACTGTATGAAACACATATGGCTCAGATTCAAGCGCTGTCAGATAAACAAGAGCAAGAAGTAGCGGATTTATTGGCAGAAAATGACGAACGACTCGAGTCACTAGCCCCATTTTCTAAAGCAGACAGCGTCAACCAAGAAGTTACCAAGCAGTTGGAAGCTGTTGAAGCGCAGATCAACGACGCCCTGAAAGAAATCAATAGTCAGCTTATTGGCTAACACGACCATACACTTAACTCAAAAGGAAACAGCAATGGCTAAAGATCCAACAGTAAATAAGCAAATTACTGACTCAATCACCCAAGTAAACACTAAAGTACTCGCAGACAACCCCGCAATGGCAATGGGTAACCTTTTTGCCTCTATGGGGGCTGCTCTGTCCAATGCAGGTCACAATGCCACGAATGCACAGCAGCATGCCGCCATCACAGTTCAGGCTGCAACTATTCAGGGCGTCAATGCGCTGGGAGCTGTAGGCAGTGCAGTATTAGGACGTGCCGCCTCCGCCATTACAGAAAAGGACAGCAGTCAGTAATTCCCGCCTGCACAGAGGCGATCCATGCCGCTGTGCAGGATATTGATACTTTCTTTAATTGGTAACTATCTGCAAAAAAGGTTAAGCGCAATGTCTGACAAAAATAGTGGACCCAGTGTTGAAGAGATAATTTCGCAGCTCAGTGATTCTGCCCTCGCTGACACCGTAGGATTGATGATGCAAAATGCGGTAACAGCGCAGCAAAGTGCGCAGACCTATACGTCTGCTTCAGTGTCTTCTGCTTGTGCATTGATCCTGGCACAAGGGTGATAAGCGCGGATGGCAGACAAAACTGCAGCGCTGATCAAGGCTCAACAAGCCGTAGCGCAGTCAACTTCCATGGCGGTGCAAGATGCCACGGACAACTTGCGAAACTTGAGCACGATCACCACCACCGCCATTGGTGTGGCACTCTCGCAACTCCTTGCAACGGGTGATCCTAAGTACGTGAAAGTCATTGAAGAAGCACAGAAAGCCATGACAAAAGGGACTGAGAACTTTTCTGAGGTCGGCACAAAAGCAGCTAAAATTTTAAAGGACTTTACGCCTTAGTACGCTGTTTTTGTACCACCCTCTATTTAAATATTGATAGTGATTAAACAATCGAGAATGCTTCCCCACCGCCTTTAACCCTACAATTAAGTGATCAACGCAATTATACTTGGCAATGTCATACTGCGCCGACCGACCTTGATTAAGCGTTTCAAATAGCTTATCCACCTTGGCAGCGGGCATATGCTTTGTGATCAGTTCACGCGCAAACACTTTTTCCTTTTTTGGTATAGGTTCAACACCAAACCCTGCAAAACCAAACCCATATGCGTACCAACTGGCATTGTGGTTATTTCTAAAAATTAAACTGGCATGGCGGTGATACAAAGGGTGATTGCGCGCCAGTCCAAGTGCATCGGTCGCCCGGCTTATTCGCATGTAAGCAAAAACCATAAAGGTACGTCTAGGTTGTGAAGAAGTGAGCATGGACCACCTAATTAACACTGTATTTTTACAGGCTAACCATTTGGTCCTTAATACACTCGGGTGAAACGGGGCTTATTTATGTTAAACCTCGGATGCAGGGATCCCATTGACGCGACGTAAATGCGGTGTGATGAACTGGCTGAGTATTAACGAGCACACAGCCAGCGCCGCACCAAAATAAAACACCAATGACTGATCGTAGAGCCATACAACCCCAAAACTGGCAGGAATGACAACAGCAGCAATATGATTAATGGTAAAGCTGACCCCAGCGGTTGCGGCAATGTCCTCAGGCTTCGCTATCTTTTGGAAATAAGTTTTCAAAGCAATCGCCATAGCAAAGAAAATATGGTCAACCACATACAGTATCGCGGCAAGGTTTGCCGATTCCACCAGCGCATAGCCTACAAAAACACATATCAACCCAAGATATTCGACCGTCAGCGCTTTTTGCTCTCCGATACGCCCTATCCAACTGCCAATTTTTGGTGCTAGAAAAATATTGATGACATGATTGAGCATGTAAAGCGCCGTGATCTCAGCCACACCATATCCAAACTTTTCAACCATTAAAAAGCCTGCAAATACCATGAATATTTGCCTACGAGCGCCAGAGAAAAACACCAATAAGTAGTACAAACTGTACTCTTTACGCAAGATCAACTTTTTATTTTGTGTTGCCGATTCAATAAACTGAGGGTGTGTATAGGCAAGATAAAACGTCACCAACAAACCCGCGCCACCTATCAACAAGTACATCCAGATATAGTCGCTTTGGAAGACACTAAAGCCCACCCAAATCACCGCAAATGTAGCCAACGCCGCCATCGATTTGACCGAAAGCAACTGGCCTAATTTTTCTGCCGCTTCGTCCTTTTTAAACCACTGTAGGCTCAATGACTGATTGAGTGTTTCAAAGTAATGAAAGCCAATGGACATCAAGACCGTCGTCGCATATAGGCCGTATATTGTCGGGAAAAGCCCAGTGACTGCCACCCCGATAGAGAGCAAGCATAAACTGATTACCGCAAATGTTTGCTCCTTTAAAACCAATAAAATAAATACCGCAGTAAATGCCAAGAAACCGGGGATCTCACGCAGTGACTGCAGCATGCCCATATTGGCCCCTGTAAACGCTGCCGCCTCCACAGCAAAATTATTCAACATGGCTGTCCAGCCAGCAAAAGCCATCGCCATCACAATGGTTGCTAGCACTAAAAAACTCATGGGAGTGGGGGTAAATTGCCAAAAGCGTCGTTTTTTCATTCACTATCCTAAGCACGTTGAGAGAAAAGCCTGATTAGTATATGCTCAATTTTTGTTGGCCAAAATTTAAATATATGACAGAAAATTTATCAAAACAGACAAATCAATCTTGGCAACATGTTAAATCTCGTTTTAAGCGCGCTGCGTTAGGCAGACCCATATTTCCACGTGCTTCAACGATGCCTGAATGGGAGCATGTCCAAGAGCATAGCCATGCGTGGGGGCAACTTACCTACATAAACAATGGCGTTATGACCATTTTTACCCCACAGGGCACTTTTGTGATCCCACCTCAACAAGCGCTTTGGATCCCACCCAATGTGGCACACGAAACCTACTGTCGCTATGGGGGGCATTTCCGCAGTGTCTATATTGATGAAAAATATGAGTCGTTATTGGGCAGTACCGCGAAATCTCTTGTGGTCAGTGATTTACTCAAAGCGATGATTTTAGAGATTTGTACTTGGCCAGAAGATTACCCGCTTGACGATAAAACACAGCGCTTTATCGATGTGTTTATCGACAGATTAGAATTAGCCCCCACCAGCGATTTTTTTATTCCCAGCGCTCAAGATCCAAGGCTGCACCCCATTGTCGCTGAACTGTATGCCAACCCAGGTAGTCCGCAAACACTTGAACAATGGGGCAAACAAGTCGGTGCGTCAAGCCGCACACTGAACCGCCTATTTCACAAGAACTTTGCCATGAGTTTCAGCCAGTGGAAGCAAAAATTAAGAGCCTTGCGCGCCGTAGAAATGCTCAACGCAGGTCACTCTCAACAAATCATCGCCCAACAACTCGGGTTCGAGTCCAGTAGTGCGTTTAATAGTGCTTTTAAGAAGGTTTTTGGCATCCCGCCAAAACAATACTGCAAACGCTAAGTTACCAGTGAAGCACCGTACGCAGCGATACAACATTTTGCCAATTAGCAGTAACAGGTGCCATGGTGTCATCATTGATGACGCCATCGTGCCACTGTGTCGCGATAGTTGTGTGTAAGTGCGGTGACCAGTCATACTGTACATAACACTCCACCATGCGTGTCTCAGTCACGTCACCATTTAGCAGTGTATGCTCTAAATAACTCATGCCCGACGCAAAGGTAAATGCCTGATAGGGATATTGAGCAACCAAGCTGGCAAATTGAGTCCGGATCGGTGGGGCACCCTCTTCAATTGCCATACTTTTGTAACTGCGACTGTGGCTCATGCGACCGTGCAGCTGTGCATTGCCCAATTGCGTGTAAATCGCACTGTATACACCATGGCGCTTAGTGTCGCTATTATGCCAACTCCCTAATGTCAAAGTTGTGGTTTTGGCAAATTGACGCTGCCCCTCTAACGCTGCAAATATTCCCTCTCCGCCATCTACTTGGCTGAGCGTATCACTATAATTGCCCTGATTATCTGCCAGACCTTTGGCCGTCGAGAGCAGTGCGCGCCAGCGCCAGGTTTCATCTGCACTGATCCCTTGATACCGAAATGCAGGCGCGTAATCAGGAAAGTCTATCCCTGGGTTATTTACAAACCCAGCAGCCATAAACTGCCCAACTTCATCATTAGCTACCTCGTTGGTGTCCACCAACATGCTCACTTCAGCCAGACCCAGTAACACAGCCTGGGTTTTATCAGACAAGGCATATTGCCAATACAATGACGAAATTTGTATCCGGCTCGTGCCCGCGCCATCCTCCGTTGTTCCGGCATCTTCGTTAGTATTAGCAAACAAAGAGGAGAGCCCATTATCCAGCGGGTTGCGACTATACTCGAGCCAAACAAACAGCGAATTTGCCCCTTTATGGAGGGTACTTTCCAAGTCGATTGAATACAGCCTTTCCCTCTCTACCTCTTCTGTCTGTGCGGTATCCGTCCGCTGCCCGTGAAGCAAAAATTGCTCACTTAACAGCATCGAACCACTGAACTCGTGACTCACCTTACTGTGCGGTGTATCCGCATAGCTGCCTCGACTCATAACGAGCCCTAACATCATCAGCCAAGCACTTAATCTGATATTTTGTGGTTTCACCATTTCTACCCATCATTTCATTTTATCTTGGCAAAAAATTAGCAATTTACAGAAGTGGGTACTGCGTGAAAACGAGCTTGTAATAAGGTAAATCTCGGGAGTTGGTAGTTGTCGCCTACTTCACTGAAGCGATATACGCAATGCGCATATCGCCCGCCAAGCTAGAATTGTTGGGTCAAAGAAAGGTGCGCACTCAATTGTGTTTCATTGATTGTTTTTAAATTTACATGCACTAGCCATACTGAATTGTCTACCTTGCGTGACCAAGCCAGAGCATGATTGTCACCCGCTTGTTGCCACCCGGCCCCCGTCATTTGTTGCGTTAACCAAGTGGCTAGGAGCCCACCCTTATGTGATTCAACTTCGAAGGTATAACCTGTGTACCAGGAGTGCTCACTGCCATAATGGAAAGTACGAGATAGCAACGTCACTTCGTCCGGTAAGCCATCGAATACTGGTAGGATTCGATCCGCCATTTTTCCCCGTATATAGCCCCCATTGGGTTGCCAGTTGTACTCAATTTTTGCCGCAACCGAACGTGCCACCCGTTGCCCACGCACTTTAGCCACTAATGACAGCGCGCCGTCAATACCAGACGATAACCCCGCAGTCGTGAGTATTTTTCCATTGTCGGTAAACTTTTTATCGCGTGCCAAAATCACTTTCGGATAGTGCCGCTCAAAGCTGCTGAATGCCTTTTCAATCGTTGTCGCTTGCAACCCATCCAAGAGCCCCGTGTTGGCCAGAATAAAGGCACCGTTACACACCGACATCACATATTGAGCTGAATCACTTTGTGCCTTAATCCATTGATTTATTTGCACATCATTGAGCAAACGATCATTGATATTCCCCCCAGGGATTAACAATGCATCTAGCTGTAGACTTGGTGTAAATGCTTGATGAGGTGTCACCTGCAACCCCATTGCAGTGGTGATAGCTTGGCCCTCTTTGCTAAGCGTGGTAATGCGAAAACCAGCTTGTCCAAAAACCTCCGTGGGCCCGACAAAGTCGATGGCTTGTGCGCCTTCAAACAATAAGATCCCCACATGAAATGCACTGTCATCCGTAGAATGCGCCTTGACATGCATACAACTTAAACAAAGTACCCACATAATTATTTTTTTCACTGTTGCGTCTCCATCGTAAAATTATCGCGATATTGCGTTGGGTTCACGCCATATTCCTGAGTAAATTTGCGCGTCAATAAAGAGGGGGAACCAAAACCAATCAATTGGCTAATATGCGCAATCGACAACTCTGAGTTGCACAATAGATCTTTGGCTTTTTCAAGCCGCAATCGCTGTACAAAACGCATCGGAGACACCCCCACCTTTTCGGTAAACACCCGCCTAAAATGACGAGGACTGAGCGAGGCTTCATCGGCCAACATTTCTAAAGACAGGGGTTTATCGATGTTATTTTGGATAAATTCAATCGAGTTCTGAAAACGCTGTGACAACGTCTGCTGGACGGTGAGTAAACTGGAGTACTGCCGCTGATCACCGCTTCGACGTACATACATCACCATATATTGTGCAACTCGCTGTGCCAGCGTTGCGCCATAATCTTGTGCAATTAAGCTCAGCGCCAAATCAATTCCCGCAGTCAGCCCCCCTGACGAGTAAACCTCTTCACTTTGCACAAACAGCTTTTCTGATTCTACGACCACATGAGGAAATTGTGCCGCTAACTTATCTGCAAAATCCCAATGTGTAGATAGCTTAAGTGCACGCTCGGGCCACATGGCCGCAACCACAAATGCTCCGGTGCAAATACTGACAACGCGCTCACTCCGCTTCGCTAAACGTTGCAGCTGGGTCATTTGGTCTTGATCCAAGATAACCGCTTGGCAGCCGCGTCCACCAACAATCACAAGCGTATCCACCTGTTCGCAATTGACTAAGGTGGTATCAGCAAGTGTGCTCAATCCACTTTCAGACCGCACAACGGTTGCGTCCCCCGACAACGTAGTTAACTGATAAGCCAGCTGTGGTGCCAATAAATCATTGGCTACCGCGAACGCGTCTAATGGCCCTGCTAAATCAACGGTTTGAAAATCGTCATAAATAAAAAAACCAACTGTGTGTGGCATAAAACTCCTCCTTATATTTTTCAGCATAGCCCATCACCCTCGCGACCTTAAGGACTTTAAAGTGTCTAAAAAGGACATTGCCAATATACTTGCTGGCGACACAGCTTTGAACTATTTGCAGAAGTGGCTGAGGATTTAGACAACCCAGTGAGGCGAAAGAGCAAGAAAGGTGTTTTGGCAAATTTACATGAGGTCATCACCATATTGCCCACTGCCAATGTGGGGAGAAGCTGTCAACACAACAGAGCTAATAGAATGAAAAGTAAACGAAATTTTACAAAAATTCTCGATAAAATTATTACATAACCGACCAAAGCAATACTTTTCATATAGTTAAAAAAATAACACTGGAACGATTGAAATTATTTCAGTTACATTATTTATACATTTAGCAACATTTGGATGTATCTTTAGGTTTTCTAACAAGTGAACATAAAAGGTACAACATGAAAGGAACAACACACTCTCTCAAAGGCGCTATGCGACACACACTGCTGGCATCAAGTATTTTGGCCAGCACATCCGCCATGTCATTTGGTGACTTAGACACTGCCATCGTCGGTGGTAACCCAGCCAACACAGCTGATTGGCCATTTTACACCCAAATTTTGACTGCCAATGGCACAACCGCATTTTGTGGTGGTAGCTACATTGGCGATGGCTATGTGTTAACTGCGGCTCACTGTGTGCGCAACAAGTCCGCGCAATCTTTGAATGTAAAAGTGGCTGGCTTTATTCTGGCTGGCAACGATGGCGACCGTATTAGCGTAGAGCAAGTACATGCTCACCCGCAATATAATAGCCAGACATTACAGAATGATGTCGCCGTACTGAAGCTATCAAGACTCCCAACGATTGGAACGAGCGTGACTTTGGCTCAATCTTCTATCGATTATTATGCCCGTGAGGGAGACTTATTGTCAGTTGCCGGTCTTGGCCGCTTACAAGAAGGGGGGGTGCGCCCAACGAACCTCTACGAGGTGGATGTACCACTGGTGTCTGATGCGGTATGTCGTCAATCTGGTGGTCACTACCGCAACGTGGGTGCAAGTGAGTTCTGTGCCGGTTACCCGCAAGGTCAGAAAGACTCTTGTAGTGGTGACAGTGGTGGCCCAATCGTGATTCAGTCCGGTGGGCAAACAGTGCAACTTGGTATCGTTAGCTGGGGAGTTGGCTGTGCGCGGCCTGATAATTACGGTGTCTATGCTGATGTTGCAGCGTTAGGCGAATGGATAACCTCCGTCAAAAATGGCACTGTGCCTATCAGCGTTGGCTATCAAGAGCAAGAAACGCTCGCTGACTTCGTGATCGGTGACAGAGTCAAGCACACCTTTACAATTACCAATACGGGTAGCCCAACTTTTACATTCACTCAGCTTAATTTGGCAACGCAAGGGGTCACAGAGGGACTGGTTACGACTTCAGATACGTGTTCTGCCAGCACGCTTACGCAAAATAAGCGCTGTAAAGTCAGTATCGAATTTAGCGCAGCAAGGACAGGACTCGCGCAAGTGAGTATGACCTTCAAAGTAGATGGCAGCAATACGACTTACGTCGCGCGCGTGTTTGCAACCGCGACTGATGGCGCGAATGTGTGTAACGGTACCTGGAACAAAGATACCGTATATACACGCCCAGACCGGGTAACTTACCGCGGCACAGAATATGAAGCTAAATATTGGACTCGCGGCGATGTACCAAGTGAGTCAGGTTTATACGGCCCATGGAAAGTAATTGGTGCCGACCCCACTTGTACAAAGTGAGCCTCATACAATTATCAAAGCCAGGCCGCATATTTGCGGCCTGGCTTTATTTACTTCAAAACTGACAAATTAACTGCCAACTCTGGTCGCTCCCTGGTTGTGACCGCGTCCACCACTTTGCTTCATACACCGACTGTTGATAACCCACTCGTTGACCCGCTGCGGCGTGATCGCCATTAGGTAAAGCTGGGTAAACCACATATTGGCTTGGATCTACTTGCATACTTGCACATGTCGGTTCAGTCGGGCCACCTGTGCCATCACACTGATAACTGGGCGATAACCCTTGTACGACTTCCCACTTGGCAGTCAACAATGAGGCGGGGCCAGATGTATCGTGAGACAACTCCCAATTCATTATGCCACCCGCTGTATCCAAGGCCAGTTGCGTTTTAGCTCGAATCGTAGGCAGCCCATTGTAGTAAGATGTGCCATCTGAATCATGGCAAGCATTCGCGGTATCTTGCGCAACTAAAGTACGATAGGCTTGCCATGTTGGACGAGAATAAAATGGCACACCTAGGACTGTTTTCTCTTTGCTCAATCCTCGACCTTGCCAATATGCAATCGAATCTACGGCATATTGATAGTTCGCGTGATCACCATTATTGGCGTCATAAGCCATTAAGTTTAAGAAATCGACATCATTAAAAACGGACTCCAAAACACCACCACCGGTATAGCCAAGTGCAACGACTGCCGCGGTTAAGAATTTGCCTTTGGCCTTAAGCTCGACGCTAAGCTCATTCATGAGCAAAGCATAATTGTTGGCCGAGGCACCCGGATCTGGGTATTCCCAATCCATGTCCACACCATCCAGTTGATGCTGCTCTACAAACGCCATCAGATTGCGAATAAAGGTGGCACGCCCTTGTGGTGAACTGGCAAATGTTTCAAATGCGCTGTCATCTCCGCCATTCCAGCCCCCAACGGCTATCCCTACTTTTACACCTGAAGCCTGTGCAGCAGTAATTAGCTGCTGCATTTTTGCGAGGTTTTCCAATGGTTGCAAAGAGCCATCTGCATTTGGCAATAAAAACGAGTAGTTAATGTGCGTCAATTTATCAAACTGAATGTCCCCGACTTGACCTTGCCAGCTCGGAAAATAACCCACAACTTTAAACCCGCTGGGTGGCACTAAAATATCATCGACCACAACAGAGATCGAGCGAACGCCGGTGCTCGCGCGTCCACCTGTTTCATCCACCACTTCGGCCTCAATTAAATGTTCACCCAACCCCGCAGCAAACCAAGTGGTTTCATAAGGTGCAGTGTTATCCGTCGCAATGACAGTACCATCAACTTTAAATTCGACGTGTTGAATGGCAACATTACCTGGGTGTGATGCTGTCGCACGAAATGCGACTGGCGATGAGAGCACATGACGACTTTGCGCCATCGGGGCATCTAAACTGATAGTAGGCAATGGCGTGCCAATGGGATCACAGCGGCCCTCATTGCGCCACACATTGCTCGGGTCAGAATTGAGCGCCGGATCTTGATTTAACGTCCACCATTTAGCCGTATATTTGAAAGCATCATGCTGAACAGCCATGCCCCCTGTGTATACTTGACTCGACTGCCACTGATCCAGTGCAGCACAATCTGCGGCAATGGTCGGTGCGCTCATCGCACTCAATGCAGTAAATACTGCGAAATATGTTTTTTTCATACCTTTATATCCATGTTGTTAGCTAGCGAAGGGCGATGGGTTTTGGCTAGCTGTTATCCAAATGTAAACCCATCCATCGACAGACTAACAAACTGTATAAAAATCACCCATCCCAATTAGCACTAATCAACATGAAAGATTATAAAGTTAGGCGGCAGGTCGCCTGAGAAGAATAGTCTAAAGCCGACATGCTCTGACCAACCAGGTAGATTCATCGTGCTGAAAAATCACGTCAAATACGATATTTTTCAGATAATTTAAGCCCAAAGTTTGCCAATACCATGAGCCCAATTACCCATCGATACCAAGTCGGTAAATGCTCTAACAATGCAAATGCATCGACAATAAATGGGGATAAGAGAGGAAAGAATAACAACACGCACGGTAAAAGCAGAATCACGTGCAGCCAGTCAATGGAATGGCGGGATTGGGCCACCTCTAATTGACGGATCCGTGCATTGACTTTGGCATTTCGCACACGTTTATAGTTATGTAGAGATTCTAACGCAAAATCATAAAAAAGTTTTGAAAACTGGTTACGCATGGCAAAGTACTCCTTGAAATCAACCTCCTTACTAAGTCTGTGACAGCTGTTCAACAAGTGCGTAATCAACACACCACGCCATTCAGAATTAGCACCGTTCATGGTGACATAGTGTACGTACGCACACGGCGAATGCTCAGTCGAACTTATGACCGATACAGGCATTCTCGGGGATCAACAGCCCAGCCATGTAGAATTTTACGCACTATAAACGCGCTCTAATTGGGTTGTTTGAGTTGACGATACCGTTCAACCATTGACGTAATATGGGGTTTTAAAGCCGTGATGGCATGGTTGATACGCTGTCTGTGTAATTCATCAAACTTTTCTTTTCGCAGTAAAAAGTGTACGTCATTATCATGAATCGGATACGCCCACCTGTAAATTGGTCTTTCGCTTAACCTCAGGCTTAAATAGTTGCCGATGATCTCATCTTCAATAATAAAGTTGACGCGTTGTTTATTCAGTAGTTCGATACGCCTTTGAATGGTAGAAATCCCGATGAACTGTCCCGTGAAACGGTCATTGCGCGCGAGTATTTTCACTTCTTCGCCATAATAAGAACCAATGCTAAGACCCACCGTCGCGCCACCGCTCAGTAGTGACATAAGTGATAGCACTGGTTGCGATTGCTGGTTTAAAGAAAAGAGTCGCATGCGCTCTTTGCGATAGGGGATTGAAAAGTAACCCCACTGTTTGCGCTTGAAGGTATAGCTGACCATCAAAACCACATCTACCACGCCCTTGGTGAGCTGCGCGAAGCTGCGAGCCGCAGAAGGCAAGCGCACAAACTCAATACACATGTTGGCATGCTCAAACACCAATCTCGCGATATCAATATCAAGCCCTTGTGCAATGCCTGCCTCATTGACGCTGGTCAAAGGGGGCCACCCTGCAACCACACCCACTTTGGCATGTAGACTACAAGGTGGTGTCGCGGGCGTTGCTGAAGATTGCAATGCAAATACTTGCCTACAATTTACGAGTACAATGAGACAAGCGAACCAAAGTATGCGCACTGGCACCTACTGTCAGATTTAACTGTTACTTAAGTGTAGTCGCTAATTTATATATCTCACTAGTGCGCATTCAATCACTTAGGCGCTTTCTCAGGCTTGATTCTCAAACACCAAGCACTTTAACCCCCCTTCGGGGTCCACATCGGTGAACTCTGGTGGGTTTGCCAAACGCTCGATAAACTTCATCGACGGTGCCTCACGGTGCATTTCATCAATCAGAAACTGACTCTGTAATGCGGGGTCATTGACGCATGCCAGCACCTTAGCCTCTGCACTGAGTAACTCGGGCAAGCGACGTAAGATCCGTTGATAGTCTTTGGTCAATGCAAAACTGCCTTTTTGAAAAGTAGGCGGGTCTATGATAACCAAATCATATGGGCCCATCTTGCGCAATTTTCCCCAAGATTTAAACAAGTCATGCCCCAGAAATGAAATGGCTGCCAAACTATGTTGGTTCAGTTGGTGATTTCGACGCCCTTGTTTAAGTGCGGCTTTGGCCATATCCAAATTGACTACCTGTAACGCCCCACCCGCAATAGCAGCAACCGAAAACCCACATGTGTAGGCAAAAAGGTTCAAGACTTTTTTATCTTTACTCTGCGCTTTCACCCAATTGCGGCCATTGCGCATATCAAGAAAAAGCCCGCTGTTTTGCTTTTTCCCCAATGACAATTCAAATTGCAGTCCACTCTCCTCAATCACTGTGGGGGTTTCAAGTGCGCCATATACAATTTCAACTTGATTGTCCATGCGGTATCGATGCTGAATGAACACACACTTCACCCCTGCTTGCCCAAGTGATGTTTGCATAAAATCATGCAGGCAGTTTCGCAACGCATCCAGCCATTGCTCGTCTTGCTCTTTAAACACAGAACACATAATTTGACCTGATAACCAGTCAATTGTTAAGTGTTCTAAAGAAGGATAACAGCGGCCTCGGCCATGGAAAAGACGCGTTGCTTCATTTGGAAGCGCACATAACTGAGTAAAAACCTGCTGCACAGGCAAGAAGTCAAATTGCATAATCGACATCGATTTAATTGTAGATTGGCGCAATTGTACTTAACTAAATACGAAAGCCAATGAGATTTGGATTTGGCGCAATAAAAATAAAGGGAGTGCAACGGATATTACACCATAGGAATGTCACCTTATTTTGGTTATTCATTGATTTGCTTGGTGTAACCCACTGCGTATCTAAGCGTGTCATGCAAACTCCACATCCTCATAAATTCATGGCTAAATATTATTCACTTACATGATTTTTACTGTACACCACCGCCATGCCCGCGTACTCTTGCGTCTTTGTCTTTTTCGAAACCGAGAGTAAATTTATGAGTACTGCATTTTCCCGTCGTTTTATCACCCTTGTCGAGCAGTTTGCTGGCGGGAACAAACGTCAATTTGCGCAACTTACAGGGAAATCGCCTTCTCATATCTATCGTATTTGTCAGGGCCTTGGCAGACCATCGATGACTTACTTAGAACACCTCTATAGTTTGTTTGCCATTGATCTAAATTGGTTGCTTACCGGTGTGCAAGCTTCAGAGCCACACCGCCAACATAGTCAAGATGATTTACTCGTGGTACCAAAATTAGATGTAGAAGCGAGTGCCGGCTTCGGTGCCGTCAACGGTGCTGAAGACATCACCGAGCAATTTGCGCTAAACAAACGTTGGTTGCAATCTCAGCTTGGTGTACACAGTGAACGCTTGGCATTTGTGTCAGTACGCGGAGATTCTATGCTGCCAACGCTACAACACGGTGATATGGTACTTGTTGACTTGAGCCAACAACAACTGTCTAAGTCCGGGGTCTATATTATTCAAACTCAGGATGGATTAATGGCGAAGCGATTACATCAAAAATCGGATCACATTGCAGTGATCAGTGACAACGAAGCGTACCCTAGTTGGCAAATCACCTCCGACAATGCGGAACAACATGGTGTTGCCGGGCGCATAGTTTGGTGTGGGCGCAGTTTATAGGTGCAGTATTATGTCAACGTCAGCTGATAGCTGACGATGTTACGCTCTAACTCACTGCTCACTGTAAAACCCAGCTGGTTTAGCAAGCTTTGAGAAGCGAGATTGTGATGCAAGACATTGGCCAAAACCCGTCTAACACCAACTGCCTTGAGCTGTTCTAGTAAATGACTGACCGCCCAGTGCATCACCCCTCGGCCACGGTAGGCCTCAGCAAGCCAATAATTGATTTCGGCAATATCACTGACGCTCGATTTTGATAACCGGCTGTAAGCCACGCCCCCTAGCAGTCCAAATTGTTGATGCCGAATGGCAAAGCGCTGCTGCTCATGCGTGCCGACACCGTTGATAAAACGATGTGCTTGGGCCAGTGTCTCGATGCGTGGTATACCCAAGTTTTGGCAGGTGTGTGACGACATAAGATGCATAAGACTTGCGGCATCTTGTAATGTGAGTTTTGAGAGAGATAACGGCCAAATGCTGTAAACTCTCGTCACATTGGAGACGCCCGCCTGAGCAAATCGCGTCAATGGCGATGACGTTACAGCCATAAACTGACCAGAGCACGAAAACTGGGATTCAGTACATACAGCGTCAATAAAACTAGCCACACAATCATGATTAAATCTAACAGTCGCATCATCTTTTCCTTATTGTGAAAATCACACGCGTACTCGTGGCTATCGCCACATATCTAAATTACCCAACGTTTGGCGCGTATTAAAGGCGCTGAGTTCGTAGTGACAAAACTGCCTTGCCAACCAATCGCAGTGATATTGCGCGGCTTTGTTAAACTTGAACCAAGCAGAGCGCTTAAACCCAGTAAGATCGGTAATTATCTCGGTGTGCGTTACTTTCCCAGCAATTAAAGCGTGCTCATAAAGATGTGTCGGGCGAAGTGCAATGCCATACAGGGTTGGGGAACAACCTTGCGGTAAATGATGTGCAATCAACCGTGCCCAATCATCGCTCTGGCCGTGACCATGTGTATGGTCTTGGTCACTATATAGCAGACTCTCTATTTGCGTTGTCGCCGATATCACGGCTGACGGCACCATGCCTTGCACCCAAAACCCACAATGCTTAAGTGGCACACGTTTGAGCCAACTTTGTATTGCATAACAAGTGGCAATAAATGCCGTCACTTGCGCTTGAACTGTATCTTTTTCATGCTGCCACGTGTTTTGATACACATACAAGCGACAGCCAAACAAAGGCCATGAAATGCCTTGAATTTGATTGTCATAATGGCATTTATAAATCACATCATTGAGCATTTTTCTAGCAAATGCACTGTCTGCTGTGCAAGCTAGTTTCATTGCTAGTTCTGACTGCTCAGCCTTCATTGATGCGGTCAATAAATTTGACTGCTCGTCTAACCTATGAACGGTCTGAGCAAACAACGGTCCGTTTTTGTGGTTTGGCACGGTCGCAGTTCGATAGGCTTTTTGTTGTAGCCGCTCGCTAAAATGACGCTTAAAGTCCCCACCATGTTGCCAATCGATATCCGTGAGCGGGTTGTAGTAACACCGTGTCACTGTATCACCTTGACATACACCGTTAGGCTGTTGAATTTGTGTGAACGATTTTAACCCAGCGCACTGCTTGCCAACAGTGTTCCCCGCATGCTCACTGCACAGTTGCGCGTCGGCGACCTCGGTATTGCTAAACGCAGGCAAAGATTGAAACGCTAAATTGCAGCAGTGCTGTCCGAACTCGCTGTGCGTGTCGGCGGTGAGCACGGGGCTCAATCGATAATCCTCAAAATATAACGGGCACGGTACCGTGGTTGCGGTTTGGCATGCCGCTTGGTGTGTGTAATAGGCCAACTCTTGCGCCGCTTCAGCCTTGACGCCCATCGTCAATGCAGCCAAATAGGTACCATAATAATGGAAATACGGATCCATAAAGGCACTCCTTTTACCTGTAATCTGCCCCCTTCGACCTTGCGCTAACAAGACCGAGTAAGGGCATTAATACTCACTCATCATTCTGCATCTTGGTGAGTCAGCGCGGGGGGGGGATTGCCTTCGCTATGAAGCGTTTCTACAAATCGATTCAATATTTGGTCTGCTGCTTCCTTGTCTATTGGTGGTTCACCAATGTAGCTATCAATATCGTCTCTGATGTGGCCCCCATTCATATTGTCTTTCGCACGTTGCGTAACAATGGCGTTGATCGCCTGACAAAAAGCGGACGCTTCTGTTTTGCAGTAAATTCGGTGCTGCTGGGCAATTTGCTGTCCCTGTTCATATCTCGGCGCACTGTATGCCACCGTATGAGGCTGTACCTTTGGATCGCCTCCAACCAAAGAGTCGCAAGAAAACAACACAAAATCCGTTGAGCGATGCATATCCATAATGTCATTACACATAGGTAAGTCGCCTTCAATACCTAAATTGTAATCACAAAATAGGATATCTATCCCTTTGAGTAAGCTAGACACCATGGTGTTAAAACCCTGCTGTATCGTGGCCGGCACCGAGTCGCCACAAGGCAACATGGCAAACTCTCTAGAGTGCACCGTAAACGCCTCTTTCCATTTAGCTAAGAGTTCAGGCGTATCTTTGCCATCTTTATCTTTGTATGCGATTTTGTAACCGTTATCGAACTTTTCCTCGACATCCAGTTGATCCGATATCAGCGCAATCTTGCGCCCATCACTTGCAATGCCTGAACGAAATACCAGGTTGGTCATACCATTCTGCTCCGTAGTTGTGGTTATGTTGATGTCTCTATCCTATTCACAACGGAGTGCTAAAAATTGGGGGATCGTGGCAAAGACTGCTGTGAATACATGAACTCTAAAAGCGACATGGTTAAATACGGCTGCCATTGCTTTTCCAACATTTGGCTATGTGCACTAAGACACTTACCGATCCCCTCTGGCAAAGTGAACATAATAACCTCAATGGGTTTTTCCCACGCGACAAGATGATCAAGGTGTGCCGATACCGACCATGGCGCAGACATGACCAAACTCGACATGGGTTCACACAGTAAGGGCATTGTATTCTGGCGAAGTAAAATCCAACTCGTCATGCTGCACTGTGTCAGCAACAAGTTTATGAACTGCTCCGCAGTACCGTGAAAATCATGTTGCACCACATCTTTCATATATGTCAGTAACTGCGCCGCAAGTTGCGCCTCATTCAATACGCTGTTGGCTTCGCGACTTAACACATCAGACAATAGGTGTGCCAATGAAGTATTCTCCGAATTTTGCTCTCCCAAACCAGTGAGAAGCCGGCAAAGATGCGTAAAGGGCAACTGTGTAAGCCATGTAGATAACGTGTGAGGTGTATGAAGCAGTGCGCTCAAAGTCATTAAATGGCAGGTATGTGGGCGGAGTTGATTGTCAATCGCCTCCACAAACTCACTATGATAATGCTGACGCATCACATTTCCGCCAAACCGTACAGGCAAGTCCATCACATGAGGCGACTTCACGCCTTGTCGTTGAGACTTGCTCTGCGCCCTCGCCCATTTAGGTATTGACCAAAACAACTGCGGCGCTTCATCAAGCTGCGGCTCTTCACACGGTTGCGCCGTCAGCACAGCGGCAGTGCGTTCAATCGGCTCAAGTTCAACGATCGGCTCCTTGCTCGACTCCACTGGGACTGCGACCTCTTGTGGCAAGCTGGTCAACATGACAGGTACTTGCTGAAGGTAAAAGACATAAGGGTTCTGTCCCGGTTCAAACACTGCCAATGGAGATTCCTCTGGAGCTTCGCTGGCGATCTCTTCGACATGTGTACCCAACCGTGCCTCAATGGTTGTTTCATTCTCGCCTTGAGGGCACGCCGGCGCCGACGCTGGTGCAACTGCAGCGTAACTGTCTACGTGGCGTGCTGGTTCGGCGCCTGTATCTGCCACACATGCCGAATTAATTGGCTGGGCAACGACCGTTTGGCCAAGATGTGCTTTCGTGCCCGCATGAAAGTAATAATTGTATGG
This sequence comes from Pseudoalteromonas sp. SMS1, assembly GCF_021530565.1. Taxonomy (GTDB): domain Bacteria; phylum Pseudomonadota; class Gammaproteobacteria; order Enterobacterales; family Alteromonadaceae; genus Pseudoalteromonas. Next base: position 5,000 of record NZ_JAKGBI010000017.1, on the reverse strand, counting down.
CTTTAGAATACGTACCCGCCGCCAACGAATGCGTTTTTTCGCTTTGCTCATTACCATTCTCCATGAGTAAATAGAATGAGCTTAACGGTATTTAAATAAGGCGAATCGGCCGATTTGACGATAATTGAGGGCTAAAAAAAGAAGGTGCATCCTTGCACCTTTTGACAAAAATGGGAACGTTATAATGCGCCCTTTAAAGTGCTTGTAAGTCCTTCCATCACACTGTTAACCGCCTTTTGTATCGCCGCCTTAGCGGCAATTTCGAGTGTTATAAGCTGTGCTTCTATGACTTTTTGCTCTCGCGCCAGCTCAAACTTCAAGTCATCTTCATCCAGTTCCCCCTGCAAGTAGGCGTTACTGAGTTCCGCTAAGCTTTGCTCTTTTTCTGCGAAGGCCTTACCGAGCTCCCCAGCAAATGAACTGCCTGCTTCTCCCATATCACTCATTACCTGTCCACTGACATCTTGCAGTGTTTTTGCAATGTTAAACTCCATCCTTTTTCTCCTATTGTGCTTTGCTTTCTTCGCCTCGGATCATGGCCAGCATCACCCGTTGATATTCGGACCGGCGACGTTTAATAATGAAGTCCGAAATGCTGTCTTTGCTTTTGTGGGCACCTCTACCTTGCTGCCATAACGCCAGTAAAATCTCGACTTGCTTGACGGTGAGCTCATTCAGTTCTCGTACCTTTTGTCGCTGCAATAAGGCATTGATTTCTACTTCAATATTGGTGTACCCACTGAGGTAGTGAGCAAACTGGCGTTTAGCAGGCGCCACATTGGCCATATGTAAATAAAAACCATCAATCTTTTTCATCAAGCTGAGCATATTGCGCTGTGACGCACGGTCATACTCTGATATTAAATGCAACGAACATCCAACTTGCGAGCTTAAAATCAGCAAAGTCGCAAAAATGACCACCAGTTTAAACCATGATTTGATCATCTCATTTCTCCTCATGTGCATTCATGACTTCTTTTAGATAATCAGCAAGCATTTGTTGAATTTTCGACACCGGCATATTCGGTTCCAAAGCCAGCTTACTCTGTATCGCAACAATCCCCTGACTCCACACTGTAATTTGGTCTAGTTCTTGTTTGCGAAATTGGTTTTCAAGATTTTGCTTTAACACTTGTGGGTCTTCGGGGATGCTTGGAGAAATAAAGGATTGCACCGTTTCAACAATACGATCGAGGATTTTATACACCAAATTCGCAGAAAACCCTCCCACCAAGGCCATGGTGATCCTAAGTGCGGCATGACTCACCGGCGCCCCCCCGGTTTCACTGCTCGCGGCACTGGCTACCGCATCTAAATTCACCGGAATAAGCTGCGTTAAAATGATGCCAGCGATTAAGCCCACCACAAAACGTACCCAGTAAGAGCTTTCGTATTTGGGGTCGTAGACCCCCGCGGTAACATAGCTATTGGCTTTAAATAACGCTGCAAAAGATGCCCCAATGGCGGCAGAAGCCAGTAAGATCGCCTGGACATAGAGTAAACGCGTGCCTTCCATATCAAACATGCTGGCAACCATATTCTCGTTATTTATATAACTTGATAAGCTCAGCGCGATCAGCACGACCAAGGACATAATGGCGACCACCATCATCTTGCGGATCAATGGGACTCTGCCTAAAAATAGCAACCAGCTGCCCTTTTTTGTTTCTTCCGACATTAACCAAATCGTTTCCGGCTTTGCCGGCGCAACCAATTCGGTCAGTCTGTTATGCACTTGAGTGAGCGCCCTGACTTCTAGGTTACGTTTACTTGTCGTGGTCATTGCGTCGAGTTTGACCATAATCGATTCAGGCACCTTGATTCCTTTATGAAATGAAAACTCTGCCATTGCTTTGCTCTGCGCCAAAATAGCCGCAAATTCATGCTCAGCTTGTTGAGGGTCGATAACAGTTTCCTGCTGGACTTCCATGATGATCTCCTATGAAAATGATATGCCTAAAATACGTAAACAAACTTGAAGATAATCGGCATATTTAATGAGGTTATCGTGGAAATTACTCAATATTTCCGTCAATTCACTCAGATTTATGACGCTCAGATTGCGCGTGTGTTGTTGCATTATTTGCCAGTGCATCGCGCAATTTATCGATTATTTGATCCATCATTGCAAACAACACATCAACGTTGTAACCCATTAGAAAAGCCAGTGCCATCGGCGAAAGAGATGCTAATCCGGACAATTCCTGAGGATTCAAAAACCAACCAATGATCATACCGCCGAGCGCGCCGAGCGTTAGCCTTAAACGATATCGGATCTCGCTGTCTGTGGTGAAGGTGATGGCTTTTATTTCTTTTAATAAGTCTCTAAGCACAAAGATAAACGCCCCTAATAACCCATACAACAAGGGTAAAACATACCCTTGAAGTACCTCTAAAACAGACTCAGCAAACAACATATTTTCAAAAAGTTGTAAACGTGCTTTGAGCCGAGTTTCGGCGAGTTGCAAGTTATCCAATTCGCTGACATTGGCCTGCTCTCGCTGTAAGCGCCGTTGTTCAACATCTAGCTTTTCCTGACTATATGGCGGAATATCGCTATTGAATGTCAATCCAAATAACCACACACGATTCCAAACTTTGAGTAAGTTATAGTTAGCGTCAAGTCTTTGCCCTACCTCTTCATAACTTTGCTGTATTTGCACATAGTCAGTGCTCTCTGGCGTGGTTTTGGCAACTTTTATTTGCCATTCATTACGACTTTCATACAGAGCCTTGAGATCATGCGCCAATGCGTGACCAAACAAATAGTAAACTTGAACAAATAGCAGACACAGTAACGCCACCAAGGTATAGCGTCTGTACCAGGCAACGGCACGCTCGGCTCGGCTTGGTTTGTCAGCCGCTTGTCGTGAAATTGCTTGAATACTTTCCATCGACACCGGTGCAACAGCCTGAGCAAGCTGATCGTAGCTGTGTAATACATCGGCTTCATCTTGGGCACTCCATTGTTTTTTCTGAAGTTTATACTTCGCATTGATCATGACTTCAGCCAATGCGGGATCTAAACTAACTTGCCCATGTTTGGCCATATACGATACCAGCTGCTGCCCTTCTTGAATGACCTGTGCAATGTCAGCAGATACCTCGATTGAATTAGATTGTTTTTTATTTATCATCAGTTTACTGGGGGCTATGCCCCCTTCTTTTCACCAGTGGTATTCGCTAATACAGCCATTTTGGTTGTCATAGAGTGCGGCTTCGCCCCCCTCGTTTGACCACAATGCACGCTGGCTCTCAAAATTATACCCGCCCGTGCTTGGATGATATTGATTGGTATAAACACGCACGACCCCTTGGGGCTTAATCGTGGACCCGGATGGAAACTCAAAGCATTGCCCTTTATTGCCACGAATTTGCCATAGGGAAATATCCGCGATTGAGTGACTGACATTGGTGATCTCGACAAACTCATCCCCTTCTTTCTTCGCTTCTAAACCGTCGAAGTTGACTTGGCTTAATTCAAGGTGTTGATGCGCAGCGCAGCCGTAAACCCATTGACTGATGAGCGCCCCATCACGGTCATATAGGCTACCGATGTCCCCTTTGTTATTCCAAATTGGTCGTTTACTGTTAAAGCTCAATGCACTACCAGGATAGGTATCAATGCGTAATGTCTCATGAGGGTAAATCAAGGTATCTTTTGCAAATGTAAAAGTTTGGTGTTCATCCCCCGCATCAATTTTCCAGCCGCTGAGATCAATAATCGCAGGGCCAATATTATTAATCTCAACGTACTCGTCTTCATAATTTATTGCCGTGATCTGCACTTGGTGTGATGCCAGCAGTTCAAAACAAGTGTGCCACCAAATGTGCATCACGGATAACTCGTTCGGCGCCTTACCGCTTTGCTGCCAACTATTCGCAGTGTCCGAGATCATTTTTTCAATGCGAGGCCAACATACTTCTGCGCCTTTTAATGCCTTGAAGTGGCTGCTTAATTCTACGAGAGACAGTTTACTAATTGCGTCCATGTGCTTTCCTTATGCGATCTCTAAAAATTGCTTGGCACGATTGAGGAGGGCTGCACGGTCATCTAGACCATGTGTGCCCCCATTAATGCGTTTCGTGATGGTGACCAATTCATCTTTATCAGCCCAACCATTGAGGTCACAACTTTGCCAATAGTGACAAGCACTTTGAATCGCCACCTTCGCATCTGCACTCACCACCTCCGGGTCGCTGATCAAGTCTAAGCCGAGCGCTTTACCACACCGTACATAATTGTCTTTACCCGTTAACTGAATTAGCCCTCTGCCGCGATACTTCCAGCCATCGCCTGAAGCTTCATCGCCATTACCCATACGATCGGCATAGACACGGTTGGCAATTTTTTCTGGCTGGCGAGCATAGGCTTCCGCACTCGCATCATCAGGAAAATATTTACCAAACACGGCTCTGAGTGCTTTTTGGCTGTAGTTTAAATTTTCACTACTACACCTAAAATAGCCGCTTTCATGGGCAATTTGAGCCAAAAAATGTGCGACCCGCAGTGGTGTATTTATTTCAAATTGAGGTAAAACCTCATTCAAAGCCGTTAAATATTTTTCAATGTGTTCAGGGTTTGCTTGTGGCACTATTTCAGCCAACAACTCTAGCGTCAGTGATGTAGCCATGATTTGCTCTCTTTATTATGGATGAGCCCTATCATGACAAATAGATACACGCCCCACTGAGGCAAAAGTAGTAGAGATACGGGGAAAAGTGTGAAAAGTAGAGGTGTATGGATCTTATCTTGAATTCAACATCGTGGATGCAAATGTGTGCTCATACACCCAGCGTCTGCTCGTCGTGTCGATGTTTCCATAGGGCATAAAAAAAGCCGCTCAATGAGCGGCTTTTTAATATTCGTATTATCGAATTAGCTAACGTGTAACTATTACTCGATGATTGATGCTACAACACCAGCACCAACTGTACGGCCACCTTCACGGATAGCGAAACGTAGACCTTCGTCCATCGCGATTGGGCAGATTAGCTCT
>NZ_JAKGBI010000016.1 GCF_021530565.1 Pseudoalteromonas sp. SMS1 | reverse complement strand
ATGTGTATAAGAGACAGAATGAGGGGTGTAAAGGAAAACGCACCAATAACTGACATATTTACCGCTATCATGACTTTGTTTTAGCAAAAAATGATAGCGGTAAATATAAATAATGACGAAACTTAAGGAAGCCTCATTTCGCTTCCTTGGGTACGATGTGATCATTCAGGTTGGATTTTTGGCTTATTACTTAAATCAAACCCTTTAACTATTAACCAAAGAGGAAAAATTAATTCGTACAAGCCACCAGGGATATACATCCATGAACCTGAAAAGCTCACATCAAAGTAATCAAATGCCACTTTTAGTAATAAAACTGCGTAGCCGATTAAGCCAAGTGCTGATATTGCTCTTGGGATTAATCGATATTGATATAAGGTAATGTTCAATAAAAACCCGCATAACCCCAAAGAGAACATGCCCATCAAAAAACCGAACCAACGCTCAGATTTTAAGGCGCTCCCCATCATATAGAGGTATTCACTAGAGACGTTTGGATTCTCCAGCACTTGCTTACCCATTGCCATCAGAGTCATAAGCGTTACTGCACCGGTAATGAGTGTTGCTGCTTCAATCAATCGACCGCTCACATAGCCTATGGCGACACGCTCGCTATACTGCTTAATAATTGGGTAAACAAGGATTGACATGGCCACGACTGCGGCACAATTTACAAACTCTAATAGTGCCGCAAATGCCAATGAGGATTTATTGAGTGCAGCTTGCTCTAAAAAGTCAGGTTTCGTCAGCAGTTCGTAGATGATGGAATCAGCATACATAAATGAGCTGGTTGAAATAAGAATAAGTAAGCCGGCAAAACGTGCCGCAAGTAAATTTGACATTATATAGAACCCTTTAAATTTTTTGCTCACCGGTATGTTTGCGTATTTGTTTCACCGGCTAAGCGTTCATAAGATGGCTCTATATTTGATCGGTTAGCACCATTAGATCGTCTCAATGGGCCCGTTCGGACTTTTTATTCGTATATTTTTTAATATGTTACTCAAGTAGCTTGTTTCCTATACAGAGAAGGGGTCAAACCGGTTGATTTTTTAAAGGCAGTATTAAAGGTCGACTTTGAATTAAAACCAACCTCATATTGAATGGTAGAAACACGTTTATCCGTTTCCACCAAGCGCTTTTTAGCTTCCGAAATCCGATAGCCATTTACGAATTGAAAGAAGTTTGTCTCTAAGCTTTGGGACAAAGTCTCTGAAATATGATTTTCACTTACCCCAATGGCTTTTGAAAGTTTGTTTAGAGACAACTCATAATCCATAAACAACTGTTTTTCTTTCATAATATTTTTTAATGCCCCTGATATTACGTCCATTTTTTCTTGGCTTAATGTTGCACTTCTCAGCTGCGCAGATACGGGAAGCCCTTTATCTTCTTTGGATAAAATAGGTTGATTCAGTGCTAACTGTGCAAATGCAAGTAAGACGGTTGCTTCAAAAAATGGCAGTAGGTCCAGCCAAGGTAATCGCCAGCCAGTTAACGTCGGAATGTAAGATAACGAATAACACAGCCATACAATGCCCCACATCAGCAGCATTATCCTAAACCAATCTAATGATCTTGATTGTATTTCCGCAAAACGCTCCATCAATTGTTGGCGGTGTCTGGTGTGCACTTGAAGTGCTTTAATGAAATAAAAAGCATTGAACACCATAAATACCACCATATTTGCAATGCAGGTATATAAGGCAACTTTAAAATGCTCAGGGTTGCGCGTGGCGGGATCCGCAAGGGCGAGCTTTTCAGCAGATGTAAACCCCACGACAAAAGGCAACATAACCAGGACTGCAATCGCAGGCCCTATCAGCGCGTAAGCATAACTTTTCTTGGAAATAGATAATGTTGGAGACATGGTAGCACATGCATAAAAAAATAATGCTGGACCAAGTAAGATACGAATTGGCATCTGCATACCTACCAATGCTGGGAAATATTGATATGCGCCAGTGTAAATCACTAACTCCCCACTCACGTGTATTAGTAACAAAACCAACAATGTGATGAGGTATGTCGTTTGTGGCTGCTTGGGCTTATTTACAGCCTGTACGAGTGCCAGTAATATCACCCCCCACATACTGGAGTAAATGACGGTATCTAAAACATCCATAATTTCCCTAGTACAAGATATAGTCGAGTCATATTCTACACATTCTAAATTTAATATATCACTTGTGTAAAGTTGAAGTCGCCTGATTTATATACAAAAAATGACAGGTTGACGAGCTAAAATTAATCATATTCACGTTTAAGCGATGCCATTTCAAATTAAGCTCAGCTGTTGAGTCGTCATCATACGATGATCAGCCCACAAAGCACTCCTATTAGGTTTACCACGCTCGCAGATGATCCTGTCGTCTTGCCCTCTCTAGTTATTAGTGTAGAGGACAAAAATTGCCTGCTACGCTACTAAGCAGCTGACCCATTCACGAATATTAAGCGGATAAACGTAGGGCTGTTCAGCCCAAACCATACACAAATAACGGGATTCAATTTCAGTGCACATCGCCCAAAGGGGTCTAATTACCCTGACTTCAAACCATAGAAAATCAATGCAAAAATCATCAAAATAGGGAGAATTATCACCGTTTTTATTTCTCTCGACCTACACCAACTATAAATGTTTATGGCTTTGTATCCTTTATATTCATGCAGCTCAATGTCTGTACTCATTCTGAACTGAATCAAAGAAAAGGCCTGTACAAAGTGTGATACAACTTCAAGTCATATTGAACACCCATTATCACACAAAGCGCAACATTCAGATTTTTACAAATCTTTTCATACAATCTGGTCATTTGCTTTAAATTTCCCTTGATTGCTATATAATCCGCCAGCTTAATTAATACTCACCACATTTTCTGAACTCAGGCTGAGGTCAGCAGTACTTTTTATAGGAGATTGAAGGCGCACATGATTTCGAAGTATAGCTTTGTTTTTAATGCTTTTTTAATTACATTAACGATGTTTGGGCTCTCAGCTTGTGGCGGGTCCGGTGGTTCCGAAAGTAAAGAAAATCCAAGTACAAATATTGAACCTCCCAAAGTTGTTAATACTGCGCCAGAAGTTCATATTGACGGGCAGACAGAAGTGGCCCACCAAACCTCCATTACATTTAACGCAATAGCTTCGGATGCTGATGGGGACATCTCGAGCTACTTGTGGCGCTTTGACCCTATGCTGCCTCTTACTTATGACAGCCTGTCTAACGCCAGCTTAACGATTACTAGCACAGAGCTTGAAGCCGGGCAAGAAATCGTCTTTCATGTAACGGTGGTCGTAACAGATAATTTAGGTAAACAGGCTTTTGCAACGCACCCAGTAAGGGTTTACGCACCAGCGCCTCCCCCATTAGAGATCACTATCAGTGGCGCACAAAACATACCTGAACAACAGGCCTTTCAGCTCTCCATCGAGAGTTCAGAAACACTCCATGAAGATGCCTTAATCACATGGTCCCATGATTCAACACTGGACTTAGTGACCCATGGCGGTGAGACAACGACCTTGACAGTAACCTCGCCTAATATACTGGAAGACCAAACAGTTAACTTTACTGCTGACGTGCAATTAAAAGACGGCAGAGTCGCAAGACATATGCATAGCGTCATTATCCAAGCACACGATAACGCCTTACCTCAAGTTACCATTAGTGGTGAAAATCAAGCACTTGAGGGCACAACTTTGGTATTAAGCGCAGAAGCATTTGACCCCGATGGCGAAATTGCCACTTATTCTTGGTCTCACGATTCGGAACTTGACATCCGCTTGGCGGGAGCGTCTTCACAAAGTCTGTCTGCATCTTTAGAAAATATTATTTCAGATCAGCTCGTTAACTTCACTGTGACAGTGACGGACAATCAAGGTGCGACGTCACATGATTCAATATTAGTCCAGTTTTCAGCGCTACCGAATGTCTCACCAACCGCCGAAATACAGGGTGAGAAAACCGTCTTAGAACAAGACGAATTGACATTGACTGCACATGCAAGTGACAGTGACGGCCACATCGCCCGCTACTTGTGGTCCTATTACTCAGATTTAATTCTCACGGTATCAGCGCTGCAAAGTGACACGTTTAGAATTCAGTCCCCTGACATTGTGAACGATCATACGATAGACGTTTTCTTGACTGTGACCGACAATCAAGGCGCCTCTCATACCGTTGAGCACACTGTGACGATTAAAGCGTTACCCAATGTCGCGCCGGATGTGTCAATCCAAGAGGTACACACAACAATCGAGAAACAATCCTTTGATCTGATTGGTATTGCCAGCGACCAGGATGGTGAAGTAATGCGCCATCATTGGACGCACGACTCACAAATGTCATTGGTAGTCGAAGGCCAAGACACTGCAACACTCACTGTCACCAGTCCTGATATTCAAGCGCCTCATGACGTGACATTTACGTACACAGCCACAGACAATCAAGGGGCAAGTGCAAGTGTATCTAAGCAAATTACGATCGAACCAATTCAGATAAGCTTCTCTGTTGCTGGTAAAGTAACCGATGCGCCTATTCCCCAAGCACGCGTAACCGTGGCAGTCGCAGGCACAACTTTTGACACAACCGCAGATGCAAATGGCGACTATATTTTGGATATTGCCATTGATGAGTCTCACGCAGAGCAGTTGGTAAAAATCTCAGCCCAAGGTGTGAACGACCAGAGCTCGGTCACATTGGTTTCACAACTAAACTCCGTTGCCACAATTAAGCAAGCAGCAGGAGAAGACAATGTGGTTAACTCAGACGAACTATTTGACGTCAATGTGACGAATGTCACCACTGCTGAATACGCATTGTTAGGCAGAGATAAGCAAGGATATCGCAATGGCGGCGAGTTGAACGAAGCTAAAGCTCGCATTTCTTCACAGGAGCAGCTCACATTAGCAGCGGTTTTAAAGGCTGTTATTGATCATGACGTCGCCCTCCCTGCTGGAGCCGACTCGACTCTGGAGCTTGTTCAAAACTCGGAGCTCACCGATGAACTGCTCGAAAATTTAATGAACACCCAGCCAGAATTGTTCGAAAAAATAAAAAGCGACATCACGAATGATGACACACTCGTTGATCCCATCACTTTTTCACCCAGTGGCTCATACTACTTGGTTGAAACAAAATATACCGATGGGCTGGACTATCAATTAACGTTTTATCCAGGTCAAAGAGGCGTCTTGAGTACAGCGGATAAAAACACATTCTTCTCATGGACCCAAAATGGCCAAAAACTAAATTTTACCCTCGATGAAGAAGTACTGATTAAAAACAAGCGCCTCGAATATCGAACCGGCTTTCACACGACGTCATTCAGTATTACGGCCTATGACGTTCAAAAGCGCTCTTTGGCGGTCATGGTCGAGTTTGATTTATCTAAAGACATTGAAGAAATACCCTCTGGCAAGTATTCAACTGCCGCCCAGATGTTTGGTGAAGCTGACCTACACACACTCACAGAAGAAGAGCTTTTGGGCACATGGAGCTTGAATTACGAACGTTTTGGCAAACTCAATACCATTGAAATTACGTTCGAGAAAGGCGGCACATTAACAATCAATGCCAATATTGGTGAGTTGCAAGGAACCTGGAGTATTTATCAAGGACAGCTAATAGTAGATCAATGGCTGTATACTTTTAATCTTAAGTTAGTACGCGAGTTTAACTTTGGCTATCAAACCATTGTTGAGACTGGTAGTTTTTGGGACAAAGAGTACAGACAAGGTACCTTCGTCAAACACCAAAATGTTACTTTCGACGACATTGACTATCAAAAAACATGGCGAAAGGTACGCAGTCGGCAATCGCATTCAGCATTTGTGATCGACGAAAGTGATAACTTCAACTTCAGGTGGCACCGTGATATTCAAGGAACCAACGAAGAAGGGACACTGAAACATTTCGAATACAGTTTAGACGGCAAGTATGTAGAATTTTGCAATGTAGAATTAAATGGCTGTGATATTACAACAACGTCTAGCTATAAGTTATTGGGACGCGTCGATGATACCATTGCAGTATCATATCTTAAACGCAAGCACTATGTGTCTGACAATGACTATGATATTCACTTCTACAAGCTATCAGACAAAACATGGGCACTTGGCGAGTTTACGAAGTCCTTCTTCCACACTGATAAACTTGAGCAACTGTTTGGTGCAAAAACACACCTATACTCAGTTGAAGGGGACACTGTTGTCCACCTATACAGCAAATTTTATTGCCCAACCAATCCAGCTCCATTACGTACGTGTTTTGATTCAATTATTTTTGACGGTGAGCGCTATAAAGCGACGTTAGAAGATACGCTTTTAAAATTAGAACACCTTCAATCGGGTGCTATTTCTTACATGACGATCACCGATGAGACGTCCGATGCCCTAACGCTGTGTCATTTTTCTGAAGGTACATCTTGCTCAGAAGGTAACCGTTATAGCTTTGCATTCTCTAAGCCTGAATTGTCAGTCGTGCTATCTCAAATCGGGGAAGGTGAGCTCACCACTTCTCAGTCCAAGTTCCACTTTGGCGACAGTTTCAATGTAACCATTTCAGAAGTTGATGACTATATCTTTGGCAGTATAAGTGGCTGTGATGGCAAGTTGAAAAAAACTGGAGAAACAACAACTTACCAAGTTCGTAATTTACAATCATCCTGTAAAATTACAGCGACCTTTAAAGAACTCACTGCACATAAACGCACCTCGTTACTACTTGATGCCACCCCCACCAAGTTTATAGACAGTTGGTATTACACGTTTAATTCAGGTTCCCAAAATACAGGCGTTTTCCACGGGTTAGATAAAAATTCAGCTTTCTCAGTGCAAAGCGTTAAACCAGATATGTATATGTTTGAGTTTGAAGACATATTACGTACTCGCGTTAATGGCCATGCGTTTTACGCATCTAAATTCTCTTTGCAGTATCACGCCGATTCTATGCTTGCTTGTTGGTATGGCAGTAAAACAGATCCGCATTTTGACCCAAGCTCAGAACACCTTTTAGAAGCTTGTACCAATGTTGAACTAGCAACGTCGAAGCCAGCCCATGAAGTGGGAACGGACGAGCTCATCGGTGAATGGTACTTAAATTTTGATCAATCACTAAACCTGTATCAGTTGACCCTGACAGCCAACAATACCGGGACGATTGAACATATTGGTAACGACAATACGTTGATATCAAGTCACCCTGTAAGTTGGCAATTGAACTCGGACAATATACTTGAGATCACAGACGAAACGGGGACTGTCGCGTCACTGTCTGTGATACACAAAAATGCCAGCTTGTATAACTTGCTTGCCAAAGAATCGGATAGCGTAAATAAGCCTGCTTGGCTACATTTTGGCACCTGGTCAATGATCCGAAAAGCACGCGAAACACTTACAATAGAACAGCTAGCAGGTGTTTGGCGCAATACTGAAGCAGCACACATTGATGAATTTTACTTATTTCCGGACGGCGCATATCGAATAGGAAGACTCAACGGCGCAGCCATCGCGTCTGTGGAAAATAATATTTTAAAGATATCAGCTAAGTTCAATTCCACTTTGAATCGCTATGAACATATGTGTGATATAGCCAGTGCTGACTGCAAAAGAGTCCCTTTCGCTGACTATAAGATACTGGCAATTGACAATAATCTTGCATACGTTCGCACCGTTTTACCAGGAGCGGATGGCAGTATAATCAGCGTGATTGAAATTGATAACACGATTGCTGCTGCGACAGATAACCCTGTATATCTGAAATCTACAACCTATTATGAAATAGTTAACGATGCTTTGTATCAGTGGCAGTTCGACTATAATGAACAAGATCAAACCGTCACTATCATCTTCAACAATGGCTTTACTACACGATTAAATTATCGTGATGGTAAAATTGAGTCTGATAATAGTTTGAGCGTTACCAATTACACAGTCATTGATATCACCGCTACAGGCTTGACTTTATGTCGCGCCATATCAGCCCCCTGTGACGAAGAGTCTCTTATTAGATTGTCATTTCAATTGCCGTATGTTGCAGTATCTTTAGATATTCCTGATGAATTGCAACCGAATCACAATGTGAAAGAAGGCTATCTCTTATTGGGTCAACAGCTGGAAGTCAGATTGCCAATGTGGGGGGAACGCGAATATTATGCCTCTTCCTTCTCAGGCTGTGGTATTAGTAAGCCTGAGATCCCGCCTCATAACTCAGTGGCAAATTTCACATCAGAGCCACTTTATAAACCTTGTTCATTTCATATGGCGGCTTCTCCTATACCCGAATCTAATGCTGATAGACTAGGCATTACTGACCCGCTATTAAAGCAATGTATTGATCATAAAAGAAGTGAATACATAGAGTATTCCTCTGCGCTTTCTTGCAATGGTTACAATCGGGAAAGTGACCTTGTTGGCATTGACAAGTTAAAACACGTAAACACCTTAGCGCTTACTAATGTTAGGTTAACTGACGCAGGCAAACAGCAGCTCGGAGCATTAACTAATTTAGAGTCATTAACTTATGGTCTAGGTTGGGCGAATACAGAAACAAACTCAGAACTAAATTTATCCAATTTGACCAAGTTAAAAACTCTGAAACTTGAAAGAGTGCCTGATAGCAAACTCATACTCCCCTATGCGCCTGCTTTGCAGACAGCCTCATTTCGCAATGTATACGCCACCGAAGTCGAGCTGTCAGGCTTTCCTGCATTGGAGACATTGAATATTGATTGGTCGCATATCAAGGCCCTAGATCTCTCTAACAATAAATTGCTCGCTCACCTATCAGCGCGAAGCGCACAGATACACTCAATTACCGGTGTAACGCCTGAGCATAAATTGCAAGAGATGGACTTGCACAATTCAAAGATTGAAACCATTGACTTGACTGGTTTTGATAAATTAACGCGACTAGATTTATCACACTCTCAACTAACAGAAATTGATATTTCTAAAGCAAGATCTTTAGAGAGCTTTGATGCAAGTAGCTCAAATTTACATGATTTATATTTTGAAAGTACTGCGAGTGTTATTAAATTAAACATCGATCATACGGAGATTTCTCAGTTGAGTATGCATATGATGCCACGTTTAAAAGATTTACTCGCATCAAGAACCAAATTATTACACTTGGATCTATCTACAAATAGCCAACTCTATAGTGTGAACGTGACACAAGGATCACTCAAAACTATTTTACTACCTGATAGCATTGAAGGCTCGAACGCTAGATTTATGATTAGGCAGAATGAAATTGAAAGCTTGACCATACCAGAAAACCTTAAAGGTATTGTCATTGATGCTAGTCAAAACCACATTAATCAGTTAAGTGTGTTGGGCGCCCCGGTCAGGTTATCTGTCAATAATAATTTGCTGGAAGAAGTCTCAATACACCTTGACTCACGCGCTTACCTCATAGAATTAAAGGACAACAATATATCACGCGCTGATATTTCGGGTGAAATTGATACATTAGATCTGTCGAATAACCAATTAGCAGCATTTTCTCTTCCTCAAGATACGGCTATTCGTGCACTTAATCTGGCTCATAATGCAATTGAAAATATGACTTTACCTTCTCTTTCGTATGAAATGAGACATTTCAATGCCACACACAACCCGCTAAAACACATCGCGTTTGAAGGTGGTAAATATGGTCAAATTAGCCTGTCATATACCGAGTTAACCCAACTTGATTTATCTAACTTAGCGCATATTTCTAACTTACAGATCACAGACACACAGATCGCATCGTTAGATCTCCATGCAACGTTACATCATTTAAGTGCAGATAACGTGCCCTTGACCAGCCTAGCGATTCCACAAGGGAGTCGACTCTCTTCGATGAGCTTTAAAAACAATAAGTTAAATAGCATGTTGGGTTTAGAAAATATTGAGCGCTATTTCTTTTTCACTCTAAATGGCACGGAGGTAGACAAAGACTTAGAAGCAACCTTAAGAAGTAAGAGTAATATTGTACTTTATGGCCTTTAAAAAGTTAATTTGTCTCTAAATTGAGATTGGCTCCTCTGAGGTGAATATACACCTCCAGAGGGGCCACCTTCAATGTAACACACGAATAAATCGAACACACATAAGACACTGTGACTAAACGACCAGCTTATTGTCAACTAACCGAAAAAGGGGTTTGTTGATTGCACTTGAAAAATAACATCATTTTCAAAATAGCAGCATTTAATGTGCTAACACCTTTTAGCTGTTCCTTTCTGATTATTCAACTCGTACGGCTCTTTATCACGCATAAAAGTACACTAATCGCCTGACATCACATATTTTCTGTCGCTTTAATACGTTAGACAACGTAGCGCCCCCTCTGTGATTCACCCATTTTAGCTAGCTGATACAAAGAGAATTCACCTGCTCCTATATTCGTTATATGGATTAAAGTAGGTACAAATAAAAAACAACCTAACTTTCCAGCCTATTTTTAAACTCCCTACCAAGCCAACTTAAAATTAAATAAATTTATTTTTATAACATCACCCTTTAATTTTAATAACCAATAAAAATTCACTTTATTTAAAAAATAAAAATGAAAAAGATTATATGTTACTTTTTAGCTATTTAACTATGAAAATATAAATAGCTAATTACTGAATGAGATGCTTAAATATTGATATTTACCCTTGGGTAAATAGCCTCGCTCATTTTCATTGCAAACATCCAAGGGTGGCTATTTACTTTTTCTTCAAGTGTTTGATAATCCTGTCCAAAACCATCATCATGGAATTGACTTTCAAAACTCTGAGTTAGTTCATTCAATCTAAAGCTACCATAGAAGTCTGTTGCTTTGACATCTTCACGCCCCGTGCCTGAAAACTGAACTATTTGCGCCAACCCTTCATGTACCTGTTTATATGCGGCTTTTAATTCTTCATTTTGATTGATTGCAGACTCAAGCTCTTCACGTTGTTTGCCATTTAATTCCCCGCCAATCAGGATTAACGTTCCATCTTCCTCTTGAGACAAATCCAATGTGTCTAGGTTGAGGTTTGGATTAAGCACGCTTTGTGCCTTTTTAAATTTTTCAAATTCGCTTATCGTCGTTGCAAAAGCCGCTTGTGTATCTCCCATAACCTTATAATTTTTCTTATTAATCTCAAAAGTTTCCTGTTTTAACTTTTGAATTTCTTGTTCAGACAATACCGGTGTAACCTCTGCGGATAGTGCCGCCGCATTGATCTCCTCTCCAGGTGCTTGCGGTACGATATTATGTGCTTTGGCCTCCTTTTTAGCAGTCGTGTTACTCATTAAATTAACTTGCGAATTTTGCAGTGATGAATCGATTTTCATTGTTTCATTCCTTGATGATAATTAGCGTGTGAATATCAATATTTTAATAATAATATTAATTTTCAATATTTTCTAATAAATACAAATTAATTGGCCAGTTGCTTTGTAGATTTATATTTATTATCGTCAATATGCCTAATTACTTTAGGTATTTAAAATTAGAAGGAATTGATAATGAAAAAATTACTACAATACTCCTCGGTTGCCATTGTTGTATCAATGGCAAGTTCAGCGTTAGCTGCTGATATTTCAATACCCAAAAACACGTCTGAACCCGTCTCTATCTATGACTTTCCTGGCACATACTTTGATAGCAATGAAGTGAGACCCGCTGATGGAAATAGCACCACACGTACCATACCATTTCAAATTCAGCACTTGCCTAACCCAAATGCTGCGTTTGGCACATTGGGTGAGCATGCATTCAGCACAGTATCAACGCAACCTCAAACGCCATCACTACAAGAACGTAGTGGTTGTCCAGAGCTTGGCGTCGACAACGCCATTTATGCATCATTTTCACAGCCCGGCGACATCGTTTGCTTTAGCACCGAAGTCACAACTGCTACAAAGCTTGAGGGCTTGCTTGTCAACATCCCTCAAGCCGTAGACTACAATTTGTATCTTTTCAAACTAGAGGATGACAACAGTTTAACGCCGTTAGACACATCAACCGCGACAGCCTCTACATCTGAGCAGGTTGTGCACAAAGTGGATCCAGGCGCCTACGTGTTGGTCGCTCAATCTGTGACTGGCACAAGCACAGATCAAAGCATAATGGCTTGGTTTGCCCATACCGAGTTTGATGCGCTAGAAGCAAATGACAAACCAGGTCAAGCAACCAACCTGCCAACGAACGGTAAACTCACCGGTAATATAGATAATCAAAACGACCTTGATTATTTTGTTTATCGCACTGGCGACAATCAATCAAAGCTGTCATTTAACTTTGCCGCCAGCGACCAATTCAGTCTAGAACTTTGGAACGGTGCTGGCTGGACTAAACTCCCTAATAATCAACTATCCAATATAGATGTCACGCCAAATATTAACGCGATATTCTTAGTGAAAGGGGTGCAAGCCAACTTACCACCGACATCGTCACAATACTCGTTCGCAATCTCAGATCCTTTGTCAGGCAAGACGTTTACAGGGCTAAGAACGTACAATAATGAGGTATTGACTAACTTACTGGCACCAAACTTAATCGAAGCACATCAAGAACTTGGTATGTCAGGCACGGTAATCGACACCAATGGTGTGCCCGTACCTTATGGTATAGTGAGTTTGGCTGCGGATAACATTAATGACCCTGCATCACCACGCTCACTTGCCAACGAAGTCGTTCAAGCTGATGAAAATGGTAAGTTCAATAAAGTATTAGCACTACCCGATTGTACTGGTGCATCTACAACTACCCGTGACAATCGAGTTACACGTGGTACCGCTACCAGACCGGAACTTGAATGGTCAATTAGCTGGGATAAAGGAATGTATACATACCGAGCACCACGATCATCGCAGCCAGTACAAGTTGCCTTTGCGCATATTTGTAAAGAGAAAATAATCAAAAGCTGTTATTGGGATAGAGATTTTGCAAGTGGAGAAGATAAGTACATTTGTAACCGTTTTTAGTTTTATCGCCCCCCAATAAATTGAAGTTAAAAAGCATAGATGTATATAAACGCTATGCTTTTTTATCTCAAATACCCAACCTCAAACTCATTCAAATACCCGTGCAAAAAATATAATCATTCGAAGATAGCGCACTGTATTGCGAAATAGACTAATTAAACATGGCATTTGTAGCGCAGGATGGACGACTGTATGGTGGCCATAAAATTAAATAGTATCTGCCGTTAGAGTGATACAACAAAATGAATTGCTTCACAACGATTAGGTACACACCCGCCTTTGACCGCCTCGTATCATCCTTAAAAACACCTTCATTTAGCGCAATCCATCATCGAGGTAGTGCGACTAAATAGGCAAACTCAAGCGGTGGCGCATGCTTGAAAACCCTAGCCTGCAACAAAAACCTCTTGCGAGCAGTACATAACGAAGTTAGTATATAACAAATTTGTTATGTACTAACTTTAACAAGGGCATTAACGTGAAAGTTCTGTTTTTATGTACTGAAAATTCGGCCAGATCTTTAATGGCCGAGGTGCTTCTAAAACACCATGGCAAAGGAAATTACGAAGTATATAGTGCCGGCACAGAGCCTAATGGTGCAGATCCTCGCACATTAGCAGCCATCGCACATTTCGGGCTCAGTACCGAAGGACTCAATTCCCAACATATAGATGAATACACGCAAATGCACTTTGATTATGTGATCACCCTGTGTAGCAGCGCAACAAAAGAGTGTGAAGGCAGGGTCAGCGGTGTTAATTGCTTAGCATGGGATATTACAGAGCCAAAGTCTCGCTCAGGTGAAAATCCATTTGAAAAAACGCTTCAAGAAATCAACGAGAAAATACAATCGCTCTTAATAGAACATACCACGCAACCCCCTACTACTGTCGAACCAACAATCTTTTTCAAGGCTTTGGCAGATGACACTAGGTTAAAGACATTACTTATCATTGCGGTTGAAAAAGAAGCATGTGTTTGTGAGTTGATGACTGCATTAGACGAACCAAGCCAACCCAAAGTGTCACGCCATTTAGCTCAGTTGAGAAAAGTCGGTATTTTATCAGACAGAAAGTATCATCAATGGGTATTTTATTCTCTAAACCCCACTCTCCCTGAATGGATGAAACACACAATTACGTCAACGGTCATTAATGAGCCTCACTTTATTGAGCAGCAATTAGCGCGACTCAACGCCATGGGTGACCGCCCTACACGTTTTTCCAACCTATGTAGTTAAGAGGTTTCTGATGGGCGTTTTTGAGCGTTATTTATCCGTATGGGTCGGTACAAGTATTGTTTTTGGTGTTGTACTCGGGCTGGTGTTTCCGCCTTTATTCGAAATGATAGCCACCTTGACATTTGCGAATGTAAATTTAGTTGTGGCACTTTTTATTTGGGTGATGATCTATCCGATGATGGTGCAAATCGACTTTTCAACGATGAAAGAAGTTGGTAAAAACCCACAGGGACTACTACTCACTGTTATCATTAACTGGTTGGTTAAACCGTTTTCTATGGCTGCACTTGGTTGGATATTTTTTGAAGGGTTATTTGCCGACTTTGTCTCCCCAGATACCGCGCAAGCGTATATCGCGGGTATGATTTTACTCGGCGTGGCGCCCTGCACCGCCATGGTGTTTGTGTGGTCTCAGCTTACCAAGGGCGATGCCAACTACACACTCGTACAAGTTTCTGTAAACGATGTCATCATGGTATTTGCGTTTGCCCCAATAGCAGGATTACTGCTTGGCGTGTCAGATATTCATGTACCTTGGAACACCTTATTAATTTCAGTCGTTTTGTATGTGTTACTGCCACTAATAGCGGGAGTTGTTACTAGAAAAATGCTTAACAATTCGGGGCAGCATGATGATGCGATCAATGCCCTACTTGCAAAGCTTAAGCCTTTTTCAGTCATTGGTTTACTCGCAACCGTTGCCTTACTCTTTGGATTTCAAGCGAATACCATTATTTCGCAACCAGTCAATATCATACTGATTGCAGTGCCTTTAATTTTGCAAACTTATGGTATTTTCTTCATTGCGTATTTTGCCGCATTAAAACTTAAGTTAAAGCACAACATTGCGGCACCGGCATGTTTAATCGGGACATCCAATTTCTTTGAACTGGCTGTTGCAGTGGCAATTTCACTATTTGGCTTACACTCTGGTGCAGCGCTGGCTACCGTTGTTGGTGTCCTTGTAGAAGTTCCTGTCATGTTATCGCTCGTTGCCATCGTCAACAAAACTAAACACTGGTTTAATGCCTAATCAAACTGTGAGAATACTATGCAAATACACCCTTTTGACACACTGACACTCGAAAATGGTACTCAGTTTATTTTTACACCTTGTCCTGGTACCAAAACGGTTTCATTGGATGCTGCTATTGGCCACTTGAAAGAAGGAGGCGCACAAGCACTCGTTACTCTTATGTATGATGCGGAAATACAAAAGCTTAATGCTGAAGCGTTACCAGAAGCTTGTCGAAAACATGAAATGAAGTGGTTTCAGTTACCTCTACCTGACGATGCTGCGCCGAATGACGACTTTGTAGCAGCTTATAATGCCAATAAAGATGCCTTGTTATCCATCTTGGAAAATAAGGGCACCATTGCAGTACACTGTAAAGGCGGCTCAGGTAGAACTGGGCTAGTAATAGGTTTGCTCATGAAGCAACTTGGCTACGATAACAGCCATATTATAGAGCAAGTTCAAAAAATCAGACCCAAGGCCTTAAAGCACCCAGTACAGCGCGCATTTTTTGACGAATTTTAAATCCTACTTTCGAGGTATGGCGCTTGCTCCCATACCTCATCTCAGCGAGAAGCTATCCCAACCTAGCTATTTCAGCTTGTATAAATTCGATAAAACATCTGATTTTAGCAGGCAAATGTTTGCGACCAGCATAAACCGCGTTTAAAACCAAATCTTCTGGCTCATGGTCCAGCTCAATTTTGACCAGTTTCCCAGATTCAAGTTCAGACTCGCAGGCATGTAACGGCAGTAAAGCAAAACCGATGCCCTTAATGGCAGCCGCTTTTGCCATATGACCACTGTTTACCTTAAACCTTGAATGCACCGTTAATAAGACATTATTTTTAAAGCGCCAAGGTCTACCTTGCATTACTGAATGGGTTGTAATACAGGTTTTTTTTGTAAGCTCATCTAATGTAATGGGCGGCTTTTCACGCGCCAATAAGATTGGGGAAACGACCACGCCGCTCGGCCACCGAAGCAACTCTTTGGCAACCCACCCCGAGTCTTGTAACTTGCCACGATGAAAGCTGATCACAACGTCAACGCCATCGACGATGCCTTCTTTTGGGTTTAGCTGAGTATCACAACTGAGCTGTATTTGGGGGTAGCACGTAGCAAAATCTGCAACTACTTCTGCCAAAAACGGTAAATCTGGCATCACTACACTTAAATGACCTTTTACGACTTCACTACCAAAAGACGCTTCTATTAGGGCACCTTCTATCGCCATAAGATTTGGCATCAGGGATTCATAAAGCATGGTACCGGCAACTGTTGGGTGCATTTTACGGGTTGTACGCTGTAGCAAGCGCACATTTAAGTGTGCTTCTAATTGAGCGACGTGGCGACTCACGTTAGAGCTAGGTATGTGGAGTTTTTCTGCTGCGAGTTTAAAACTCAAGCTCTCATACACAGCTTTAAAACTCATGAGCCATTTCATCTCTAAGCCTGCTAGCACTTAATTCTCTCATCAATTGGGATTATAAAAATCAAAATAACAGATTTATCCCACTTTTGGCATTTGAAATACTCTACAAAACAAAAAAGGACACAACTATGAGTAAAAATATTGCTGTTATAGGTGCAGGGGTGGCAGGCTTGGCTTTTGCTATTTTGGCGACGCAACGAGGCCATCAAGTCAAAATATTCGAGCGGAACCAGACAATCTCGACTTTGGGTGCAGGTGTCACTCTTTGGCCAAATGCGATGTTTGTTTTGGACCAAATGGAACAATTGACAAAGTGCCAAAATGCTGGCGGATTACCCCTAACCGTATCTCAATTCGATCAACATAGTCGCGCCAAAGTGCTGCTCAACATCGACGAGCTAAACAAGGCGTGCGGCTATCCGAGTGTGGCAATCTTGCGCAAAGATTTAATGCGTATCCTGTATCAACGCGCTAAAAAATTAGGTATTCAAATACATTTTGGAGATGACATTAAGGTAACCCAAATTAACCACTTGATGACTCAGTATGATCTCGTTGTAGGCGCTGATGGACGAATGCGTTCCGCGACTAGGAACGCACTGTTTGGCAATCGTGTTAAGCCTCGATATCAAGGGTTCATTAACATTATTGGCGTGAGTCATGTGGAAAACTTGGCAAGCACCGACATACGTGAATATCGCGGTGAAAGGCAACGGTTTGGTATTGTTCCAGTAAAACCTAACCTCTGCTATTGGGCCGCTGCATGGTGTGAACCCAAATCTAGCATGAAAAATAGCCGTGACTGGCATGCTGAGCTACGCCTGCGATTCGATGCTTGGCCCAATGAAATTCGCCACGCTATTGTGAACCGACAATCACTTAATGTGACCCCTCTTTTTGTACACGACCTTGACCCCTTACCTCACTGGCATTGTGATAACCTCTTGCTGTTAGGGGATGCAGCTCATGCGCCTTTACCTACCTCAGGACAAGGCGCTTGCCAAGCGTTAGAGGACGCATGGCATTTGGCGACAACCTTAGATCATGCTTCACCTCTGGGTGAAGCATTGGACAGTTTTTTTCAGAAGCGAATTGCTAAAACGACCGCTGCGCAAGTGGCTGGAAGACATATTGCTACCCAAGTATTTGCCGATGAAGGTGCTTTCCCAAACACCCCAATACCGGACATAAAGCAACTCAGTGAGTTTTGGATGCAAGGCTTGGTCTCGCCGACTCAGTAAATTCTGCACCAAACTCGATATCGTGACTGGCTTTTTATTCTCATTAAATTTTCATTTGAGCTATTGTTTATTAATTAAACTAAAGTAGTGTATATCAATGCACTTAAAATAATACTTATCAAAAAGAAATCACATATGGAAATATTTTCAGTCATCATCGCCGTCTCTCTCACAATGTTTTTGTTTTCGTCATTAAGCTCAATGCTCGTTGAGCTTATAAACCGTAAATTAAACACGCGCAGCAAACGACTCAACGAAATGTTGCACTCGTTTTATACTGAAGAATTAAAACCTTACACGACAAGCAATGAACCAACTGATGCCGCTGACAAATTTGTGCGTCACATCGACAAAAAAGACAGCAAAGAGCGCATCACGACCAATGAATTTATGCGAACCCTTGCCAAAACAGATACTGGTTATCAAATCTTTGAAAATATAGAAAACAATGCTCAATATTTTATTGAAGATATCGCCTATAGGTTTGAAGAAGTGGGAGAACGATACAGCGAGTATTACCGACTTCACGCTAGGAAAGTCAATATTTTGGTCTCTGTTTTTCTTGCATTTACAATGAATATTAACCTGATCACCATTGTACATTCTCTGCAATACAACAACGACACAAACCAAGCGTTAGTCGAAAAAGCTGCGAACTTGGTTCACGCACAGCCCAACTCTCCCTCTTCAACGGAATTACAATCAGTACTGACAGAAATAAACAGTTTAAACATTCCTTATGGTTGGCCGAAACAACCCTTTATCAATAATGATGCCATGCCGCTTGATATCGGCGCATATGCATTGGCATTTAGAGACTCTATTGTGATGGGAATCGATCAATTTGGTTTGGGCTGGTTAATTTGGATAGTGACTACACTCATTACGGGTATGTTGATTGGGCTAGGATCTCCCTTCTGGTTTGATGTATTGAAACGTCTATTCGTTTTCAATCGTTTTGCTAACATTATGTTCTCTGCTACTAAAAATGCCCCACGTGGCACTCCTTCTGAATCTGTTGTTCAACCTTGGGATGCCTTTATGCAAGGTATTCAAGCACACCGAGTTGAGCAAAAGTTATTGAATAAACTCCACAGTGAAAATGCAGACCAAACTGCGCTCAATAACACCTAGATGATCCATGGTTAACGCTACATTTGTCATCAGGTTATAAATGGAGCCTCCAAAGCTTAGAGGCTCTTTTTTAGACATGTTACACGCGCGTTATTGGACAAGAATTTAAACAACACCTTCAATTATTGACTGACATCCCTAATTTTGCTGGTTTTTCTTTATTAGCTTTTGCAGTGCAACGGCATTTAAATTGTTAACCGCTGCCACTTGGGACCCACTATTAATCACCTTGTATAGAGCAGTGCCATCTCGTTTTACTTTGTAAATATCAAAAAATCCGTCTGAATTCTCTGATGCAAAGAATATTTGGGTACCATCCGTAGACCAAGTCGCATCCCAATCCTCAACCTGATTAAACGTGAGCCGTTTTGGGTTATTGCCATTAATATCCATGATATAAACCTCTTGATTGCCATCCCGATTAGATAAGTAAACGATGTGATTCCCATCGGGTGATAGACGTGGAGCAAGATTATCCGTTGCATCATTTGTCAACTTAACCACATTGCTGCCATCAATATTTGCAATACTTATTTGGCTCGGGCTGCCGTGTGAATGAAACAGTATTTTGCCATTGTCTATGAAGCTTGCGCCTCCTCCTTGTAACGCATTAATTTGACGCTGCTGACTGCCATCTGCGTTCATTAACCAAATCTGACTTTGCCACTGTCCATTGGGGTGTTTATATTCCCTGGTGAATAAAATGGTCTTGCTATCAGGTGACCAAGTAGGTGCACTATCCCACTTGTTTTTTGCATGAGTTAGGCGCTGCACATTAGAACCGTCTATCGCAGCGCGATGAATCGACCAAGTTTTAAACTCGTCATACTTACCATAAAAAGCCACTGATTTACCATCTGGAGAGATCACCGGGTAGCCATCTGAAGCAGTTACGTCAACGACTTTCAGACGTTGCTTGCCATATTCATCACTTAAATATATTGAGCGGTTTTTTGATTCTAATGAAGAATAGATAAGCTTATATGGATTAACTTGGGGGTTACTCGTCGATTCACATCCCAAGAGTTGCGCACTTGATGCCACAATTAGTGTGACAACTTGCAATCGTATACATTGATTTGATTTCATACATCCTCATTGTGCGCAGCAACACGCCGCACTCACTAAACTAATAATTCAACACTCAATTACTCTAGCGCACTGAGTGTAGGTAAATCCTGATGTATGAATGATTTGTAGATGACTTTACACCGACTAAAATATAATTAACAATTTCATAAGCTTACACTATAAAAGATGCAGTAAACCCTGATGCGAAAGTGAATCACCTATCTAGTTACCAATCGCTTTATTAACCACTGCGAGGATCTCTTGCTTTGTTGACGGCTTCAAAATATAGCCATCAAGCCCATGTTCAGCCCACTTTTTTACAAGCTGCTTGTTCTTGTTTCCCGTTAGCGCCACCACGGGTGTTTTAATATTTTTCCCTACGTTACGAATATGCTTAGTCGTATTTAAGCCGTCTAGGTTTGGAAGAAACAGATCCATCACAATGAGGTCATATTGCGTAAGTTTGATTTTTTTGATTGCAGCTAACCCATCATCTACTTGCTCTATTTCATACCCTACATTACTCAACACGTCGCTGATCATTTCTCGATAAATATGATTGTCCTCTACCAATAAGATGGACTGTGAACTTACTGGTGTTTCCAAAAAACCATCACTTAGACTGGACCCTTGAAGCTCTGAGGCCTGTTTGTCTTTTATAGGCTGTTGTAGCTGCTGCATCAGCAAGTTATTCAAATCTTTTGACTGCTTGAGGCCATCCACTAGCCCAAGTAATTTACTTGAAAGTGATTCTTCCAGCGCGCTTAAAAGCGGTTGAATATGTGTCTCATTGAGCTCAGAGAGCAGCTCCTTATGCATACTGTCTGGCAGTTTATCTAGGATATCTTGATTTATGGTGTTAACTTCTTCTCGGCTTTTATTAATCTCTTCCACAACTGAGGCTTTATAACTCAACCCCATCTCTATGAGGGAGTTAAGCTCTTCACTTTGGTTTTGAATAATGTTGTCCAAAGATTCGATATAGGTATCAGAATCAGTAAATTGCTTGAGCCCCTCATAGACAATCAATTGTAAACGAAACTTCTCATATAGAGGCTGATAAACAAAGTAGCTATCGAATAGATTCTTCAAACAACATTTAAAGGCTAACCCAGACTCTTTATTGCTACACAATAAAACGCTATAGTGATTTTTAACCAAGCGTTTCTCTTTAATCAGCATGTTGTACAAACAAATACTTTTTTTCACGTCAGATAACGCAAATAAAATCACTTTTGGCGCCATTTGTTCAATATCATCAAGTGCCGTTTTTTTTACCACTAAACACCTAAAGTCACTCGTTTGCTCTGAAATAAGCTGCGCAACACCTTGAATATCCTCTTCCCGGTTAGTCAACACCAATACTGCCGGGTGGCGCTTTGCGATTCGATTGTTACTCCCCATTGGTTAGCTCCTTTTTGATCGCAATAAACTCACTATTTAACTTGATAATAACTTGTTTAATCGCCGCTTTATTTTTCGCCAAACTATAGCGTTCGATCGTTTCTAAAAAGTAAGCGCTGCGCTCTGCTCCAACAGCTCTAGCAGATGTTTTTAGAAAGTGGGCTTGGCTTTTGAGCTCACCAAAATCATTAATATTAAATGATTTAACTATTGTTTTTAGCACGCTTGCAGCCTGGGCTAAAAACTCAGAGTGAAACTTTTGAATCTTTTCAGGTTCATCGCCCACTAAGTCGATGATGGTGCTGCGATTTAGCGTTTTTAATTCATCAGGTTGAGTATTCATACCACCGCTCCATGATCTGCTTTATATCGGTCAGTCTTACTGGTTTGCATAAGAAATCGTTCATCCCGATGGATGTGCACATATCCTTTTCCCCCTGCATCACCGCGCCCGTGACCGCAATGATAGGGACTGGCGGTTGCTCATTTTTAGCTTCTTCGGTCCGGATCTGCTTGGTCATTTCATACCCATCGACTTCAGGCATATGACAATCCGTCAAAATGAGCTTGTAATTGTGGCTATACCAAAAATTGAATCCTTCTGCGCCATTGCTGGCCACATCACAATAAAAACCAAGCTTTTCAAGCTGACTTTTAATCAGCTTTTGATTAAAAGGGTTATCTTCTACAAGTAGAATATCGTGAGTACATGACCCCGCCTCAATACCGCTAACTTGCTCTTGACTATCAAAAGCAAAATCATCGATGCTAAGCATCTCTTGCTGCTGTGCTTGCATTTGCGCATAAAGCTGATGCGCAGTGACAGGTTGATTTGCGCATACAGCAAATTGAGGTAAAGACAAGGCAAACTGGCTGTGCAAGCCGCTGTCGGTGTATATAACTAAGTTGGGGAGCTGCTCCATCTCGACCAAATACTGCGACACCAATGCCAAATCGCAAGATAGGATCAAGTTCAATTCAGTATTTGAAGACGGCCAAGTGCTATGATGGTCAATATGCACCTCTTCAGTGACGTCATACAGCGAGTTCGCCAAATTAAGGATATGTTGATTGTCATGAGAAAGTCTATCGCAGACATAGCAAGTAAGTGGAACCTTTGATAATACGGGATGTTCGCTGGTATCCACCCAAAATGGCGCTTTGATTGTAAAAGTACTCCCCCTGTGGAGCTCGCTTTCCACAATAATCTGTCCCCCCATCAAATCAATGAGTTTGCCACATATTGAGAGTCCTAGCCCTGTACCTCCAAACTTCCGTGTTGTTGACTTTTCAGCTTGCGTGAAAGGCGTAAATAGCTTGTTGATGGTGTCAGGCGTCATACCTACACCGGTATCCGCAATACTGATGGTGATTTCGCTCTGATAGATATTCAATCTTCTATAGTGCGCTGTGAGGGTGATCTCTTTTAGTTTTATGTCATCGCTGTTCGTAAACTTAATGGCATTGCCAAGTATGTTTAACAAGATTTGTCTGAACCGGTTTTCGTCGCCTTTTAAAGGCGCAAGCATTGCTAATTGCTCATATACTTTAATACTAATGCCTTTTTCTTTTGCAGTAGCACTAAAGGTACAAATAACGTCGGATATCAACACGGGTAAATCAAATTCAACGGTTTCTAATTCTAGTTTGCCCGCTTCTATTTTGTTTAAATCGAGTAAATCATTCAAAATCGTAATTAAGTGATTTGCCGATGTCGAGGCTGTATACACCAAGTCTTTTGACTCATTTGAAAGCGTGCAATGACCCAATAAATCCAGTGCACCAATAATGCCATTGAGCGGCGTCCTCAATTCGTGGCTTATCATTGATAAAAATTCAGATTTGATTTTATTTGCACGCTCCGCTTTTTGCAGGGTTTTATGTAATTCAGCGGTGCGATCGTTCACTCTAGATTCAAGCTCGGTATTGAGCTCCTTAAGCGCCTGCTGGGCCTGATGCACTTCAGTCTGGTCAATGCAAACACCGTCAATTCGGCAATGCTCCCCTTTATAGTTTTCGCCCACTCGCCCCTGTGCAAAAACATAGATTATCTCGCCATTTTTCAGCACGCTGCGATAATGCTGCTTAAACTCGACACCGGTTTTGAGGCTTTCATCCAACGCAGCAAGCACCTTTGGTCTATCTTCGGGATGCAAGAGTTCAACCCATTTGTTTAAGTCCCCAATGTCTTTTGGGTCTAACCCAAACATATTGTTGGCCAGCATATCCCACTTCCAACGCCATAACTTGCCTGACTTGGTGGCTCGCCAAGTCCCTATTTTCCCAGCCTCAATGGCCAATTGTTTACTTTCATCTGCGTCATTCAGCGCAATGACGGTGTTTTTTTCTAATGTGCAATCTTGCAGTGTACCGTTGACCCATTGAGATGATTCGCCTTGCGCTTTGCTCCCTTTAAGCGAAAACCAGCGCTTTTGTCCACTGCTCTTTAGTCTAAATTCAAACTGCAGTGGTACACCAAATTGCACATGGTTTTCGAAAAACAGGGGAAACAACGCGCGGTCATCTTTATGCACCATACATAACAGCTTGCGCCAAGTAATTTTGGTAACCCCTTCCACACCTGCAAACTGTTTTGAGAGGTCTGACAAATACACATACTTTGAGCTTAGGTTGTAGCGCCATAAGCCGATGTTTGCACTGTCGATGGCGTCTGCCAAAAAACTGCCTTCATCAAATATCGTACTGCTGTGTTGAAGTACGAAAGCATACCCATCTGAATGTGAGTATTTTACGAGTTTAAAGTACTGGTTTTTGTAGCTGCCAATGGCGCTATCTTGGTTATCTAGTTGAAAGTTAAGAAGCGCCTCAATGGACAAGTTTAAAACTTTTTTACAGCCAAGTAATTTTGATGCAGCAGGGCTAATAGACTTAATAAGTAAGTCCTTACTGGTCACGAGAAAGGGGATGTTGCCGTCCATACACTTCCTTGCTGCGGTTCACGAGTAGCTACTTCTAACTATAGCAGTTATAAACCAGATAGCGTGCAACATGTCACTTATATGAATAACCTCCCTCTCTCATTGCGCCCGATATTAGTCCGAAAATGTGGGCGTAAGTAATAATTTACCAAATACTTTACCACTTTGAATGTGCTCATGAGCTTTTGCTGCATGTTCAAGAGGCATAGTCGAAAATACCGGGGTTAATTTCCCCTGTGCTAGCAATTCATATACTTGCGCTAAAGCGTCCTTAACAAGTGCAAAATGACTAAAATAGGTTGCATAAATCTCGGAATAACTAATGGTCGGAGCTTTTCCAAAATGATTTACGACTTCTGCTTGCAGATTAGTCTCACCAACGCCGGCCAAAAAGCCAAAAATCACAATATGGCCCAACGTCGCCAGCACTTCTAAGTCTTGCTTAATCGTATCTCCAGCGACTGGATTAAAAATATAATCAACACCATGACCGCCAGTCACTTCCTTTACTTGGTTAACCCAGTCCCCAGTCGAATTAAATGCGTAGTCGGCTCCTAACTTAAGGGCTTGTGTGACTTTGTCGTCTTTTCGGTCAAGGGCAATAACCTTCACTCCCGCCGCTTTTGCAAGTTGGATCAATGCAGTACCTACACCACCAGTCGAGGCATAAATCAAGGCAACTTTATCTTGTTGTGCTCGCACCACGTTATGCAACATGTGATAAGCCGTAAAATAAGTCACTGGCATCGCCCCTGCTGCGAGCAGGTCTGCATCATCATCCAAAACGATCAACCTGTCAGCGTCAATCGCTGCGTATTGGGCATACATCGCCGCGCCAATGGGCCCTAAAAATGCCACCTTTTTGCCGTTTGTTAGTTTGGTGCCATTTGCATCAATGATGACGCCGCTACCCTCTACACCAGGTATAAATGGTAAATTTGGCATCATACCCGGCGGCATATTGCCCTCACGGATCACGGTATCAATAAAGTTCACCGGCGCAGCGGCGACTTTTACCAAAACTTGCCCGCTGGCAAGTGTGGGACGTACGACATCGGTATATTGAAGTTGCTCACTACCACCGGTTTGCGCGAGTAAAACTGCTTTCATACTTGTGCTCCTGTATTTGCATATTGTTCATATTGGTGTGGGCAGTACTCTACTGCTCTCGAAGCGATAAAAAAATCATCAATAATGGACTTTTAAATTCCAAAAATGGGATAATAAAATCTTCTACACTTATTTGAGCAAGTTAATGAAGCGTGTACTTGACGACCTGAACCTCTTTTGTGAAGTAGTCGAATTGGGTAGCTTAAAAGCCGCCTCTTCTAAAACTGGAGTGCCGCATAGCACCGTGAGTAGGCGAATTGAATCGCTTGAACGCGCACTCGGCTTGGTGTTACTACAAAGAACCACGAGAGAAATCAAAGTCACCCCACGTGGGAAAGAGTTGTTTCTTGATTGCGCCCCGCTTTTCAGTAACCTCAAAGATTCTATTGCACTTGCAGAAGATGCCGAGGCTAAATTCAAAGGCACACTGAACGTATCTATGCCCGTGCGTGCTGGAATCGACTTCCTTGGCGCCTGGCTCATTGATTTTGCCACAGAGCACCCAGATTTAAAGCTTAATATCGCGCTTTCGAACACGAATAAAGACCTTCTAAAAGACGATATTGATCTTGCCTTTCGGGTTGGTCCATTACTTGACTCCTCTGCCATAGCATTGCATTTATGGGATATTCCATACTCAGTGTGCGCACACCCAGCATATCTGAAAAAGCATGATCTAGTACAAAATATGATCACAGCTCAGCACATAGCTTCCTTACCTTGTGTGATTGCACATCCGGCTAAGCAGTGGGCCTTTTTTGATACTGCTAATGACGAAGTCATGCTTTCCCCACAAGAGAATCTTGCCGTAGATGATTTGGGACTTGCACACCATGCAGCGCTGACAACACACTATATGGCGATGCTGCCTACCACCATGGTGACTGATCAGTTGGTTAAATTAGACGTATCTGAGTTGTATCCGCGTAAACGGGTGATGTACGCCTATTATTTTGGTAAAAGACACGTCCAAAGCCAGATAAAACAACTCGTAAACTACATCAAAGGGCGGTTCGAAAAAGACAGGTAGGCCCGATTACAATGAGCCCCATGATTAGTCTATTTATTGTGGTTTTTGCCCCTCAATGGAGATGACCGAGGATAAGGTTTTTTGAGGACCAACTTTGGCTGCACCACCAATAATATATAAGGTGTTATTTAAAGTGACCATGCCATGGCCATGTCTCGGTGTTGGCATATCAGGGAGTGCCTCCCAGCTATCGTCTTGTGGGTCATAACGCCAAACTTGTTTATAGGCCTGCCCCGCTTTCCAATTATTATTAGGACCAAACGCCTCCCCACCAGTCACGATTATTTTACCGTCCAAAACGCTAGCAGAAAGCCCACCAGCAGCAACGGGTAAGGGCGCAGCAGAAGTCCAGCTGTTCTTTTTACTATCGTATACCTCGACTTCTTGTAAATTAACGCTACCTTCACCTGAAGTGCGCCCACCAATCACGTAAATTTTATCTCCAATAACTGCACTGGCTGCGGAGTTTCGGACAATTTTTGCCGGTTTTGCCTGACGCCAGTAGGCATTGTTTACCAACACAAAGTGTGCATCACTGTCGACATTTTTACCTGTTTTTTTAGAAATGGTTTTGCCACCGATTACATGGATATTTTTGCCAACACTTGCATAGACAGACTCTGCCAGCGGGATCGGTAAAGCAGGGCCTTTTCGCCACTCCCGGAACATCCCGTCTAACCGATACACTGACCGCTGTATTTGCCAAGCACTGCCCTGCTCAGCTGCAAAACCACCAATGCCATACACGTAATGTCGATTGCTGACCATGCCCAAGTGGTGTCTTGGCTCGGGTAAAGATGGTTTTTTTTGCCATCTCCCTGTAGGCGGGTTTAATAAGTACACTGAGGTGCTCGGGCCAAGCCCAAAAAATGAAGGAGAGTCAGAAGGGGTTAGCCCTCCTCCAACAACAATACGCTCTTTAAAAACTGCGGGGTAGATCTCTTGCATTGCAATGGGTAACTCTGGCGCTTGATGCCACATCACTTTATCGCCTAACACTTCAGTATTCGCTGACTCATCAGAAACAGCCCATCCATGGAATATAACTAGGCTCATTGCAAATATTACGGGGGTTGCAGTAGAAAAGTGCATGTATGCTCCTAAGTGTAATGCCCAAAGAATGATACCGTTGGATTTGGCAGCAAGATCAATCTGAAGTCACAAATTTAAGACGACCAATCTATGCATTAATCAATAACATATCTTTGACCATAGTGGATAAAAATACGTCCAGCTACTAATTAAACCGCTAAAATGCAAATTCACCGCTTTCAAGTGTAAGTTCTTGACTAAAATACTGGAAATGAGCCCAGATCCAGTCTCAAAATTAAAGTAACAACTTACAGTTGTGAGCATCCACAAAAATCAGAGGCGGGCCGCTACACACCCGCTCAGATTTATGCAAGTCAAACCGACAATAAAAGTGGTGCTCCCCAAGACAATATCATCGTGAAAGACAGCGCCCAGAAAATTTGACGTATCGCTAATCGTGACGCATAACCGATACTCATCTCCCGGACAATAGTCAAAAGTGACACCACGCAAGGTAACATCACTCCAGCCAGATACACGGCACAGAGTAGCTGAATGTCTGTAATGTCGACCAATTTGAGCCCTTGAGTTGTACTATCTATTAACCCAATCGCCAACCCATCCTTTCTAATAGCCCCTAAAATAACGGCAATTGCAGCACCCTCAGGCAAGTTTACCGCAGCCATTAATGGCGAAACGATACCAATCAGCGTTTCGATGGCCCCTAACCACTCCAATAAGCCGACCAGTAAACAAATCCCAATAAAAAGTGGAAATGCAGTAGAAAAAAACGATTTCATCACACTCGTCATTTCTGACATTGCGAAGCGCCAATTGGGCGGCTGTAAAAAGCCGCGGCTGAGTAAGTTGTATGATGCTGCAGCAGCTCTTTGTTGTTTTGTCGTAGTTATTAGCAAGTAAATACATGTTGTTACCGCTAAAATGAATAAATATGGTAGGGTCAGATACGGTTTACCTGCTGCAGAAAAAACCGCTACCGTCGCTGGTAACTGGTAAGAGCAAGCCGAGCCAAATGAAATTGCGGAGATACAACTTCCTCTGGTACAGCAAGAGCAATTTCTAGTTTGAATAATTGCTGGAACATTACATCCAAAACCCATAATTACACGCACTAAATCTCTTCCACTTAGGCCGATTTTATGCATAAACGGGTCTAGTCGATAAGATAATCTATCAATGAGTCCAGTCGTTTTGTAAATTGAAATAATCGCAGAGAATACGACAACTGTAGGTAGCGCATACAGTATTAAAAATGGCAGCATCGATATTAAGCCATAATCTCCAACTAACATATGCGCAATCGGCGCGGGTAAAGCGCCCAACATCTCCTTGAGCATATTCACTGGCGACTCTACATGGGGATACAGTAGATCAGCAAAGGCATTCGCGTTGGTCACAGCAATCCAAGCCGGTAATACCAGTAAGAAAAAGGATAAAAAAGGTCCAAGATAGTCAGACTCAAAAAACAAACGTTTAGGTTTTACTGACCAATTTGCGGTGATGTCTGGCGTCTTTGTGGGAAACTTTGCTGGACGATCAAGAGCCAACTCTATTTGTGCCAATTGCGCTGATGTCACATGGCGATTATCGATCGTGATCCACGCTAAATTAGTCTGCGCTCGTAACTTTGCCAATTCACGTTGTACATCCATACGATGCTTAACTTTGTCCCAATAAGTGATAATGATAACGCCACTGCGCCCTTGCACCATTTCCCACAAGTCATTCAAATCATCGGGTAGTTCGGTAGACTTAAGTGTCAGAATAACGTGTTCACTGGCTTTTAAACGTCGTAATACTTGCGACGTGACGACACTGTCCATCTGCGTTTGGATCCCTGGCGTATCGGTGATCACTTGGCCGTTCCAGACGTATTCTTGGCAAAATAAAGAACTGCCTTGTAAGTTGCTACTGCCTGCTCGTTTACCTGTTAAATTCTCGGTAAGCGCGGTCTTACCTACACTTTCTTTACCGATTAATAGCCACTTACCTTTTCTTTTTGGCTCTGGGTAAAAAGTTTGAACATCAATACACTGCTCCATTAGCAAAAGCACTCCTGCTCTTTGCAACAGTCTAACTCTTGCAACAACATACCAGCTTGCTGATAGTGTTTAAAAATGGACGTATCTAACTCCAATTCGCTTGCAATTACGGCACAAGGCGCCGCAAACCGCCCCCTAAACTTATAGATGAAGCAAAGTAGCGTAGGGTCATGGTACAAACGAGGGCCAGCAAGAAATACATTGCGTATTTTCGTTGATTCGTCAAACGGACTTACCCAAGGGTAACCATTGTCTTGATATACAAAAAAGTCGGTGACTGGGCCCAAGTCAATGTTAAACCCTGTACAGTTGATTGGAGGGTATTGCGAGAACACTTCTTTACCATCTGTAGATTGCACTATGTACCCATCACCTTGCTTGAATACATTGCTCACTTCAAAGTTGTCGTCATATTCCACGCCCTGAGCATTAGACATAGTAGACAAACGTTCAGCTGTGTAAGGAGACAGCACGCGACTGGGATCAAACGTATCCTGCGCTCCCCCATTTAAATCTAACAAAGTCACTTTGTTACCATGAGTGACTAAGTTAAATGTCGCATCTACACCACTTTCATACCCGCCAATCACTAC
The DNA here is from genome assembly GCF_021530565.1 of Pseudoalteromonas sp. SMS1. GTDB lineage: Bacteria > Pseudomonadota > Gammaproteobacteria > Enterobacterales > Alteromonadaceae > Pseudoalteromonas. The sequence continues at coordinate 120,679 of NZ_JAKGBI010000016.1, read as the reverse complement.
ATAATGGCCTTTTTCCAGTGTTTGCCATTCCTTAACCATCGCGTTATGAATACACAGATCTGCACCAGTAAAACCCGTGGTGTTTGGCGATTGGAATTCCCCCCCCGCCCAAATTAAAAATTTACAATGTATTGTGCGCTCGCCCGCAGTTAACTCGAACCCCTTTCCAGGTCCGCGAGAAGTCACCGTCTCTAGTTCTGTGTTGGTCGTCACATGAATCTTGTAATGGTTTACAACCATTGAAAGGTATTTGGCGTATTCCTCACCACTTAAATGCTCTTTGCCCGCATTGAATGCCGGTGACGTATCTGGTGTAATCGCATTTAAGTCAGTTTGATGGTATCCATTACTGGGAAATGACGGTGTAATTAGCCGCATGTCTTTTGGCCAGCGTAAAAATGACTCCCCTATTTCGCCTCGCTCTAGCACTATGAGTTCTTGGTCTTCAATGCCCATTTGCTTCAAAAGTGCGGCACAACCCAATCCAGCAGGTCCAGCCCCCACTATCACCACTTCCGTTTTTGTTATTTGATTTTCGTTCGACATCTTCACACCCGATATTGTTACAATATATCATATCAATATACACGAACAGGAATGAGAATTCATTGCATTAAATAGGCATTTTCTGTGAAAAGAAGGTTCAAATGTTGCAAGACACTGCGCTAAATTTGGCTATATACCACAACAATAAGCTCTACAAAAAGTAGTTAAAAATATACAAAAATAAATGACTTAGTAAAACTCGTGATGAGTCTAACTTGCTTTTTCGTCTTTCTAAAGCTCAGCATTACAGCATGGTAGTTAAAGTAACTTGAGCAAGGCAGGGTAAGCCAAGATTTAACCAGTTAAGGAGTTGCTCACCCTGTATAACAGATATAACGTTAATCAACAGCCCATGCTAAGACCAAATAAAAGTCCTTGCCATCTATCACTTCGCCGCTGCCATCTAATTGGACCTCGAAACGCCACTTCTCAAGAGATTCAACTCCTGCTTCTTCAAACAGTCCCTCTGGGTAAGCATATACTACCTTGATATTCACGGGTTGGCCTTTTGTGTTCACGTCAAAGGTCATTGCGACTTTCCCCTCTGTATCATAACGAGCAGCCTGTGCTGGGTAACGCGGTTCCCTTCTGTAAATCACCTTCGGTGCATTAGGCCCTCGGGTGACTTTTTCAAACTTAGGGAGTTCTTTTGGATACTTACCTGTTGATTTGTATACCGGTGCAGACTCTTCTTCTTCTTCTTGGTGCTTGTCCGGCTCTCCAGCCAACACACCGAGTAATTGAGAAGCTCGCGCTTCAGTTTCATTTTGTTTGATGAGTGACACCCATTTGTCATATTCAGCAGAGTTACCCTTTTTCTTTGCAATAAACCCTAGTATTGTCGCAACTTCAGGGTGGTATGGGCGTTCAAGGTACTGCCATAAGCTATTGGCTCGACTTTTAGTGGAATCAAACTCTTCTAAAACAAATCGCGTTCTAATTTCTAATAACAATAAGCTAAGATAGATACGGGCAGGTAATACATCGAGCGATTGTGCTTTTAAGTTGTCTTGTAAAGACGCTTTGTAATTACCCATTCTATTTTTTATTTCTGCTTTACGTTTGTGAATCAACGCTTTGTCTAGTTGGGTGTTAGCTTTCAATTCATTGAGCATAAAGAGCGCGTCATGATCAGTAACAAACGTATGTGTTTTAGCTACCCCGGCCCATACATCTTTAGTATACGCACGCTGTTTTTGCGTCTCATGACAGCTAAATGTTAAGGGCTGACATAACTCTGATATTGTTAATTCAGTTGATTTAACAACTGGCTTATCTGTTACTTCTTCCCCGACAGGTTTCGTTGCTTTGCACCCATTTAGTAAAATGACTAGCGCCATCGCCCAATAAAATTTCACTTTCACGTATTTTTCCTATTTTATACTTCAAAATTAGCTATATGCACCACAGATTAAAACAATAAAAACCACCCAAATCAGTCGGTTAATTTATCAGAATTAAGTTATCTGACGTACTTCAGATACACTAGACATCCAGTCATTGAAATAGCGAACTGTATGATATGCATGCATAACCAATCAGTTGTTATCTCAAAAATCATTTTGATTGCTGTTTATGGCCGCAACTAGACGATGTTTACGGTTCTGGTAAACGTTGTAACCCTCATCGTCTTTCTTAGTCAGTTTCAATGCAATATTGACCTGCTCTAAAGAGGCTGCATATTGTTTGTTCTGCTCGTACGCATAGGCCAACCCATTGTATGCACTCGCCATTGTTGGGTTTTGTTCGATGTTGTATTTAAAGATTTCAATCGCCCCAACAAAATCTTTGGCATCCACCAGTTCATAGCCTAGCCCACGTAATACCCACTCTTCGGGAAGTGTCAGTTCCGCGCGTTGAAACGAAACCTGTTTATAATACTGTTTGATAGAATTCACTCCATCCGTCAGCGCACTGCTTGGCATTATGAGGGACAAAAATAGGTTGTGATATGCATTAAACACCCCTGCCGCAGATGTCATCGCATGCGGCACATCATCAAAAGTATCCGCCGTTAATTTAAATTTGTGTGGTCTATTGTTTGCTAGAAAAGAGTGTAACTCATTATAAATGTCGCGCATTGGCGCGGCCTCTGAGCCAATATTGATGTAGAGGAAATTGTCGAATGTTTGCCTCTTAGCTAAAAAAGATTTGACATTTTTTAGCGTGCTTTGATCCCCCCACCATACAGCAGGGCTGTACGCGATATGTCCTTGAAATAAATGAGGCCTTGACTGCATTGCGTGCAACACCAGTAGTCCCCCAATAGACGCTCCTGAAAAGACCTTAAAATCATGTGTTCGAAAAGTGCGATTAATCTCTGGGATCAGCTCTTTTTCTATGAAATCTAAAAATTTATCACCGCCACCACCAACGCCCACAGGGCCTCTAGGGTCATAGTTTACAGTTGGAGCCAAATCTCTTGCTCTATCCGTGTTTTCAATTGCAACGATGATCATTTCAGGCGCAGCACCAGAGCGGTGAAGCTTGTTCAATACCGCTGATGCTAAAGGAATATTCTCTTTGCCATCGAGCCGATACAAGACTGGGAAAACCTTTTGTTTATTTTTATAGTAAGAGTCAGGCAGCAAAATTGTGACCGTCCTTTGCTCAGACAATATTTTTGAAGTAAGGGTCTTGGTTATAGTCAGTGGCTCTTTTGCAAGGAGTGAGCTCGTGGTGAGAAGAAATAAAAGCGTAGTCAGTACAACCTTGGCATAAAACATCGAATTTCCTTTTTTGTTGTTATGCCAACACCTTAAAGAATCAAAAGCATTTTTGCAAAACTAAAAACGAACAATAATATCGACATATTTTGTAAGTCACATATTGAGCGCTAAGTGTAAAGGATTGCGCTTAACGAGATCAATAAACGCCCTCACTTTTGGAATATTTAGCATATCTCTATGTACCAACATCCATGCATTCACTTGCCATTGTTGTGCAATATCAATTTCAATCAGTGTAGGAGTATTTGTAATGGTTTCTTTGGTGGATACGCCAATACCAAATCCATGATGTAATGCATAATTAAGCACCTGCCCAACAGAGCTTGTCAGCACAATTTGCTGCGGTGGAATATGATTATAAATCCACTCATTCCAGGGTAAATGGGCCACCCGCTCATTTAGAGCGATGAACTTATGCTCCGTGATATTACTTTTATTTGGAGTACCAAAGCGTTCGATGTAATCGACATGAGCACATAGCTTTAATTCTATCTGTGCAAATTCAAAAACGATATTATCTGGCGTATCTGGTCTTGGACCCATTCTAATGGCAACGTCGGCTTCGCCGTACTCCAATGCAAATTTGCGAATATCACCAAGTATATCTACCTGCATTTTTGGAAATAAGGCCTGATATTCCATAATGAGCGGCATCAGCATTGGGGCTAATTCACTGACACATGTTATGCTGAGCTTACCTGCTAACTCACACTCAGCACTGCTTGCTTTGTTTGCAAACTGTGTAAATTGAATGTCTGTCACCTCTCCAAGCCGCATGACTTCTAACCCAGCTTCGGTCGGTATGTAGCCTCGGTCGTTACGTTGAAAAAGCTTAACAGACAAAGTCGCTTCCAATGCATCAATATGACGCATAACGGTACTGCGGTGAATCCCCAAATCTTCCGCCGTCGCACTCAGCGTACCAAGCTTACCTAGACGATAGGCCGTTTTCACTTCGGTCCATTTGTTCATTCTTAGCCTTGTTGCAAATACGCACACCCTGGTTGCATTTTCCATCATTCATTGCGTATTCGCAACAGGTTAAGCTACCTACATCGCTCCAATTCAATTAAGACAGAGATATGAGAACACAGGTATTAATCATTGGCGGAGGCTTTGCTGGCGCCTCTACCGCACAAGCACTTGAAAAACGTGGTATAAACACGATGTTAGTGGATAAAAAGGATTATTTTGAGGTGACTTACGCCGTACTAAGAGATGTAGCACACCCAGAGAAAAACAACGGAAAGTCGAGAAAACGTTATGCCGATTTTCTCGATGGCCAATTTATCCAAAGCGCAGTCGTCGAACTCAATACTCATTTCGCAGTGCTCGCAAGCGGCGAATCAATCTATTTCGATAAAGTTGTTATCGCTTCGGGGTCCAGATACCCAAGCTTACCGCTTGCAAAGTCAGTCGACGCGAGTTCTCTTGAAAGCAGAAATAATGAATTGCAAACGTATCATGATGCACTCAAACAAGCTTCAGATGTACTCATTCTTGGCGGTGGTGTTGTCGGTGTCGAACTTGCGGGCGAACTTGCTTACGCAATGCCGCACCTAAACGTGACTTTGGCCCACAATGGACCCCACCTACTTAATGGATTCAAAAGCAAGGCAAGCAAAAAAGCACTCCATCAACTGACACGCATTGGCGTTGAAGTGCAGTTTAATGCCCGCTACCAAGACACTGAAGATGGGCTCATAAACACAACCAATGGGGAAATAATCAAGCCAGATATCACCTTTAGTGCAACAGGTGTTATCCCCAATAACGAATTTTTAAAGCGACATTATGCACATGTACTGAACCCGCAAGGTCAAGTCATAGTAGATGAGACGCTCGCAGTCGTTGGACAACAACATACGTATGCCATAGGCGACATTGCGGATGTGGGTGAGGCCAAGTTGGGGTATTTAGCCGTTGAGCAAGGTAAATACTTAGCCAACTCGATTGCTAAGCAAATTTCAGGGTCACAACCAAAACCTTACAAACGTCACCCATTTATGGCGCTTGTGCCGACCGGCCAAGAAACCGGCATCATACAATTTCCATTTATGGTCTCAACTTGGAAACCGCTGGTGAATATCAAACAAAAAGACTTGTTTATCAGCAAAACATTTGATGGATTGGCGTAAGCCCCGATTTTAAAAAGACTAAACCTCAGCTTTGCCAAAATGCTTTAGGCATCTAAAGTGCCAAGGCAATTATTAGTCTATGACTAATAATTAAATAGCTTTTACTCCTCTAATGAAAAGCTGCTCGCTCACTTATACTGCGGCTTCTTTTTTTGACATTTGCTGGGGGTTTCAATGCTCAAACATGTTGTGCGTATTTCAACTTTGGTTGCCTGTTTAGTGATGGGCCAAGTTCAAGCCAATCCTTTGCCACCATTACATCAAGCGGTCATTAATGGCGACTTACAAAAAGTGAAAATGCTTGTTGAAAGTGGCGCAGATGTAAACCAATTAGACAGTGCAATGGGTAACGCCCCTGTGCATATCGCCGCTCAAACAGATCATGATGACATCTTAAAGTATTTGTTAGATAAAGGCGCATTTATTAATCTGCAAGCGCCTCGTTCTGGGTTCACCCCCTTGATGGTAGCGGCTTGGTATTCTAAGAAATCGAATATCGAGTTGTTATTTCAATACCCAGAGTTAAATATCAATCTCAAAACACGTACAGGTACGACCGCAGCAGATATGATCGGAGGATGGGACCGAAATATCGAACCCCACGAGGCCAAGCTATATAACGCTTTGAGCGAGCTATTCAATCACAAGCATGCCGAATTAAAACGTGCACTTGCTATGCAAAAGATTTTAAACGTGGTGGAAGATACTCTTCTCAACGAAACACAAAAAGTAAAACGCATCTCGTTACTTATCGATTATGGCCAAGACGTCAATCAACGTAGACCGGTTTATTCTAGCCGTAATGATTGGCACACGCCTTTGCTTGTCGCAGCCAGAGACGGTTATCCAAAAATCGTCAAGTTGCTGTTAGAGAATGGGGCTGATCAGACGATCCCTGGCTATCCTATGAACGCGATCGCTTTTCATAAAGCCGGATATATGGGGCACCCTGACATTGTTAAGCTATTGCTCAATGCGCCAAAAGCCAACGAGGTACTCAATGCACAAGGGCCAAATAATGGCTATACCCCACTCCATGATGCAATTTGGCATGGCAATACCGCTGCAGCTAAAGCGTTTTTGAAAGGGGGCGCAATCACCCATTTGACAACCTATGAAAATGATACCCCACTGGAACTGGCCAAACGATATCAATACCACGATATCATTCAACTTTTACAAAATAAATCGGCGCTTTAAGGCCATAAAAACAAAGCACAAAGCTCGATATAAAATCGGGCTTTGTTGAGCGGCTTAGTTAACCATAAGCACGTGCCCTTTGATATGCGCAACGCGCTTGCATATCTGCTAGGTAACGTGAAATTTGTGGTCTATTTTCAATAAGGTTGGCACTTAGCGCGATTTCCAATATCACAGTCATCATGATATCAGCAGCAGTGAACTGCTCGCCGGCAAAGTATCTTTGCTCTGATAAAGTTGCATCGATAAAAGACAAGTCTAATTTAAGCTCTTTTGCGATATACCCATCCATAGCTTGCGCACCATCTCGCGACTCCATCTGCATCAATAAGCTGGCGATCACAGGTAACGCCAATGACCCTTCTGCAAAATGGCACCATTCAAGGTATTGGTAGTACGCACGAGTACCTTTTTCAGGGCGCAGATTACTGTGCTTGGCGTGATCTAGGATGTACTCTACAATCGCACCTGATTCGCATATTTTAAGGCTATTATGCTCAATGATGGGCGCTTTATTGAGCGAGTGCACCTGACCTAGACTCGGTTGCGCAAGACGCGTCTGCTCATCACGCTGGTGATGCTCAACCTCATATTCCATTTGCAGTTCTTCCAACAACCAGAGTATCCGCGTGGAGCGAGATTGATTTAAATGATGCACTTTAATCATGACTTTATCCCAAGACCTAATTGCTCAGGACCCACTTGCACAACTAACTTGCCAAAATTCTGACCTTGTAACAACCCTATAAATGCAGTGACAGCTTGCTCAAGTCCAGTGACTTTGTCTTCTTTGTATTTGATTTGACCGGACATTAACCAGGGCACCATCGCATCTTGAAACTCTTTATAACGATGGCCATAATCATCAAATACAATAAACCCCTGCATTTTAATTCTTTTGACCAACATATTTCCCATTAACACACCTGTGCGATCAGGGCCTATTGGTAACTCTGTTGCATTATACTGTGATATCAAGCCACACAGAGGAACTCGTGCTTTCGAGTTTAATAGAGGTAACACGGCGTCAAAAACTTTGCCTCCAACATTTTCATAATAAATATCAATGCCGTTGGGGCAAGCTTGTGCAAGCTGTTCATCTAAGTCTGTAGCGCGATGATCAATACAAGCATCGAAGCCGAATTCATTCACGGCGTATTCGCACTTTTCCTGTCCACCTGCAATACCTACTACCCTGCAGCCTTTAAGCTTAGCTATCTGACCAACTAAACTGCCTACTGCGCCAGTCGCCGCCGCCACGACTAATGTCTCGCCGGCTTGAGGTTCACCAATGTCTAGCAACCCCATATAAGCTGTCAGGCCTGGCATCCCCAGCACACCTAAGCCATACGATGGATTTTGCATCGTTTTATCAAGCTTGATAACCCCAACACCATCAGACACGCTATAATCTTGCCAGCCACCAAATGCGACAACTAAATCGCCTTGTTCAAAATCAACATGATTTGATTTTTCCACTTGGCAGATACTGCCACCTACCATCACCTCCCCAATGCCAACGGGGTCAGCATATGACTTAGCATCGTTCATACGGCCACGCATATACGGGTCTAACGAGAGATAGCGCGTTCTTAACAAGATTTCGCCATATGCAGGAGTCGGTATGGGCGACTCCACCAGTTTAAAATCGTTCGGTGTTGGCGCACCATTTGGACGTGCAGCCAAGGTAATCTGACGATTAATATGGATACTTTGATTCATTATCAAACCTTTATTCCTTTTCGCTCAAAAGTCTTTATTGCTTAGCCAGTTGCTTAGCTAATGCCTCTCCTACCGCGTGCGCACTTGCAGGGTTTTGACCTGTAATAACCCGTTCATCTACAATCACCAGTTCATTCCATGGCTGTACCTTGCTATATTGACCCGCTTTTCTTGCCAAAGCTTCTTCTAGTAAGAATGGAATGTCATTGATGGTGCCAAAGTCGACTTCTTCTTCTCGCGTGAATGCTGTGACGGATTTACTCGCTAGCAAAGGGTCACCTGAACTGAGCGTAATGGGTAATAATGCTGCTGGTCCATGGCATACTGCTGCGATAATGCCACCTGATTCATAGTGTCTTGCTGCCAGTGCACCAACCTCTTTATTACTCGCCAAATCTGACAGTAAGCCAAACCCACCAGGATAAAAAATAGCGTCATAGTCATTCATATTCACTTGCGAAAGCGGTACTGTGTTGTTGACTTGTGCTTGGAAATCTTCGTCGCCCAATATCTTGTTATTGACCGTGTCTTCTGCGATATCGGTACCGTAAAGTGGTGCTTTACCGCCGCGAATTGAGGCAATATCAAACGCAATATTATGTAAATTTAACACCTGCACTACGTGTGTTAGCTCAGGCGCATAGGTACCATTTGCTTGATCTGTACTGCCTAATGTCGCGTGATTAGTTACAGGGATAAGTACTTTTTTCATGATCAATACCTTAAGTATATGTTGTCTTTCGAGTGGATTATTCAACTCTATATTGTTACTGCATGAATGATAATTATCTAAATCTGTGAATCTCTTTTGCTATTTAGCAATAATAGGCGTTAAATGTTGGCATACACCCTCTCGCCTTTGAATAGATTATAGAGAAACTAGATGGATAGCTTTGACGGTATTTTTGAATTTGTTGCGGTTGCTGAGAGCGGCGGGTTTTCGGCTGCCGCAAAAAAGCTTGGCTGCTCCACGAGCCATATTAGTCGACAAGTCGCGCGCTTAGAAAAACGCACAGGCAGTATTTTGCTTGCACGGACCACACGCCAAATTAATCTCACTGAAAATGGGGCTTTTTACTATCAGCAATGCAAACAGCTCGTTGCTGGGTTACAACAGGCCAACGAACAATTAAACCAGCAGCAGTTCAACCTAAGTGGCACGCTCAGAGTCAGTGCTGCCGGTGCATTTGCTGAACGTCATATCGCCCCTGCATTGATGACGTTTGCCAAACAACATCCAGAGTTAAATATTGAAATCGACTTCAATAGCCGAATGGTTAACTTCGTCGAAGATGGTATTGATTTCGCGATTCGTTATGGTGAGCTCAATGATTCTAATTTAATTGCGCGCAGATTAATTAGCCGTTCAATGATGGTCGTTGCCGCGCCGAGCTACCTTACAGCTTATGGCACACCAAACCACCCAAATCAGCTTAAAAGTCATCGCTGTATTATTGCGAATAACGATCATTGGGTATTCAACATTGATGGCACTAAACAAAGTATTAAAGTCGCTGGTCAGTGGCGCAGCAACAACGCTAATGTCGTTCTAGAAGCTTGTGAACAAGGCCTCGGCATTGCTTACATGCCACAAAGTACTTTTACTGAGTCACTTGAGCAACAAACCTTAGTACCAATTTTAGAGCCCTATTGCATCAGTGGTGCAACAAGCTGGATTGTTTATCAAAATAAACAATTTATGCCTTTGCGCGCGAGGCTTGCCATTGATTTTTTACTGGCTCAATTCGCTGATTGGAAATAACGCCATACCAAAGTCGTCGTGGGCTCAAATCAATGAATCCACGACACAGACTTAACAGATCACTTACCTGAATGGCTATCGAGCCACTGCAATGGAATTTGCCATAATGTGTGAGATTTTCTGCTAAAAAACTTCATATGACCAATTTCTTTAAGACCATGATCTTTTGGGTCTAGGGTCAATGTTTGCGCTTTTATGTTGGGGCTAACAGACATCATATCTCTGACATTTTTGTCATTTGCAATAAAATCATCCACGGCATTTACCCACATAGTCGGTAAAGTCAGCTCTTCAAAATAGTGCTTATCAATGGTCTTGCCAAATGCGGTTTTAACATATCCCCCCCCATTGCACCATGTTCGCCATTGGTGACCTACCGCTGCGGGCAGTGGCTCACCCATACCGAACCACTGTGATTTAGTATGGCCAAACAATAAATTAGAAAAAGGAATAAACAGATTCATAAAAAAGTGAGACTTAAATTGGTCTCGCACTTTCATATTCAACAACCGGCCAGAGGAACTGGCAAAATTAAACATGGATGTCAGTGCTTTCGCATTGGCAGCGAGGCCAATTAACTGACCACCTGCACTATGGCCAATTAAATGATAACTTGAATCAGGAAACGTTTTGATTAATGCCGCAATAGCAGCTGGCTGATCAAGTTGTCCCCAGCATTGTAAACTAGCTGGATGCTTGCCAATATCACCCTGCAAGGAATCTCCAATACCTCGGTTGTCATAACTCAAGACACCATAATTATGGTGCGCTAAAAATTCACAAAATGCAGTGTAAAACTGGCGTTTAATTCCGGTTGCAGGGCCAATTAAAACGGCCCCTTTTAGGTCAGCGTTTGGTTGGTATACGGTTCCTGCCAATGGGTATTGATCTTCACAAATTATTGTGATTTCTTGACTGATTATTTTTGACATAACGGCAAAAAATTAAGAGTGCATAACTTTTAGCTTACAAGTGGTAAAACCAGTTAGCAAGCAACAACCCCAAAAGTTAGAGTAAAAACTCAGAAAATAACGATTTACGCCCTACCCTCAGTCACTTTCCGCAATGGAAAATTATAACTTGCCAAAACGGAAAGTTATAAACTAAACTAAGTTTCCATGATGGAAAGTAAAAGGAGATCCCCAATGAAAAACGATTTACCGTCTCAAACAGAAGCAAAAGATGCACTGAATGCGGTGCACAATATTCAACAAAACCTGCTCATTGATTACTCACCGCCAGTTTGGTTGAGACTACTTATGAGTTTAAGTTATGGGGCGATATTTTTTGGTTATGGTATGACCGAACATGAAAACACTTGGGCACTGGCAATAATAGTGGGCGCCATCATCTTTACCTTATCTACTGCGCTTTATTACTATTTATACAAAATACAAGGGATCAGAATCCGGATCATCCCTCGCTCTATTAAAGCTGAGAAAATAAATGCGTATGCAGCAATTGGGTTTGCTGCCCTTGGGTTTTTAAGCCGTTTTTTACGCACCGAAATGAGCCTTGATTGGGCGCCACATATTTGCGCCGCAACGGCTTCAATTGTTATGTTCTGGCTGCTTATCAAGCTCCCGACAGGTGAAACCGTGGTAAAGGAAAACTAGAGATGCCAGAGCTAGATCCCATTATTCATGCTCCAAACAGGTTACGCATTTGCGCAATGTTAGCCACCAGTGCAGAATTAGACTTTAGGCTCCTAAAAGAGCAACTAGATGTGAGTGATTCAGTATTGTCAAAACAACTCAAAGCATTGGAAGACGCCAATTACATTGAAGCGAAAAAGCGCAGCTACAACGGTCGCCCACGTACCTGGGTGTCATTAACAGACCTTGGCCAATCAGCATTTAACAATCATGTCGCGGCGCTAAAAAGTATTATCAATAGTGATTAGATCAAGGTGAAAATGCGCCACACCTTTTTTACATTCAGTGGCGCATCGGTTTGCTAATTATTAAAAGCTCACATTTACCGGTGTAGTTGGCGTTGAGCCAGACGCATCACTCCAACATTTTACTTCACCGTTGGCAATCAACGCGCATGATTTTCCATCGGCATTGGTGATTTGTATCGCATCTGCGATCCCGCTCACAGTGTAGTCACCGTCACCATACGCTGAGCACTTTACAGTACCGTCGTACATTACTGCACATACTCTCGACGTCGGTTCATTTTCACCTGTAATGGCCACACGTTGCGCACCTTTAAGATAAGTGAACTCAAAGGGCGTTAGATACTGTTCACCATCAATGAACCCCCAACATTTTAGTTTATTTTCGCTCGGCTTTGAGCCTGCATCAATGGCACATGCAACAACATCAGAACTGACCAAATCTAAAACGTTGGTAATACCGGAAATCGTAGTAATTTCATTTTTAGAGCTGCGAGAGCCACTTAAGATAGTTTTGCCTAAACACTTGACCTCACCTGTATGCATTGCCGCGCATACATGCCCAGCACCTAACGGGTTGCCAACCGCAATTTGTTTTACGCCCACGAGTTCAGAACTTTCAATGTTTACAGGGTCACTGCCACTCCAGCTATTTCTGTTGTTTAGAATCGGAAAAGAACCCCAGCACTTAATAACACCTCGTTCGGTACTCACGACATTATTAAGTGTTATTTCAGCACTGTCTTGTACTGCACACGTGAAATTATCAGTTGCGGCTAGTTGAATCGCATTCGTAATCGAGTTAGTTAATACCGGTGTCGAAGCATCTGTTGAGCTACCATTACCCAGTTGTTTGTGATCATTTCGACCCCAGCATTGCACTGAGCGATCCGCCAAAATGGCGCAACTATGGTAATTGCCTGCAGCAATTTGCGAAGCATTAGTCAGCGAACCTGCTGACACTGGCGTACTTGAGTCATTCTCTGTACCATCACCAAGTTGCCCGTAGGTGTTAGTACCCCAACATTTTACTGACCCATCTGCTTGTACAAAACACGTATGCGCTTGACCCGCAGCTAAAGTGGTATCTTTTTTAACCTTAAAACCCGATGTACCCGTACCTGCTGTTGCATCATTGGTCGTCACATTCAACTCACACGAGTTTGAGGTCAGGGATGAATCATAATTCCAAGACATGCACTTATTATCATCTTCACATTGCTGCATACATGCTAATTCAGAGGTCACAGAAAGTGTCTTATATGAATTACCAACACGCTGTTGATTGCTAGCTACTGGGCTTAAAGCCAAAGTCTTTTCTTTAACACCTGAGGTACAAACACTACACGTTGCCGGTGTGTTACCTGAGCTCTTCAACCAACACCGTGGTGTTGCGCCCTGAACGCCTGCATCGACATAGGTCCAAGCACCACATAGTCCATCCTCTTGGCACATCGCTTTGCACACGGATGCCTGATCGCCCGCACTCAACGCGACATTGTAATATTCGTTACCAAACCGATCAGTGTCTGGTTCTTCAGAACCCATGTGCTCATTAGTCGGGGCCGATTTGTACCCCGATGTACAGCTTGCACAAGGTTGATTAAAGTTGGTCGAACTTTTTAGCCAGCACATGCCGTTGGTGTGCTGAACACCTGGGTCAACATAAGTCCATGATCGACAACGCTTGTCATTTTTACAAGCAGCCGAACAAACACTTTGATCGTTTTGTTCTACCGCAAAGTTCAGATACTCTCGACCATATCTGTCCATATCAATTTCTGTATCACTCATGCTATTAGAAGCTACATTTACATTTGTGACCACCTTATAACCTGAGGAACACTGAGCACAAGGTGCAGGTGTATTTTCAGATTTTTTTAACCAGCACATCCCATTGGTGTGTTGAACGCCTGGGTCAACATAGGTCCATGAACGACAAATGCCATCATTTTCACATGCTGCTTTACAAACATTTAGATCATTCAGTTCCACAGCGAAGCTTCGATATTCTCCACCAAACCTATCTTTACCCTCTTCCACTGCACTCATTGAGCTTGCTATTGTGTAACAAGGCAATATCACGCTTATCAGTAGAAGCAAAAACCTCAATTGACTATTCATAGTTTATCCTTTCGAATGATTATATATATGGCATGTTCCAAACCTAATTTTCGAAACCAAGCTTGAATAGTGTGTTTTTAACAATATTAAGACGCCAATTCCATTACACCTAATTACATATGTAATTTTGAAGTGTAAAAACCCTATTAAAACGGCATTGAATTCTAAAAAATGAAAATTACACTCATTAATCAACCAAAAACTATTACGACTAACGCAACAAATAAAGCTTTATGCGTAGCTGCACTCGCCCCATGCAAACCTGGTTATACTTCATACAGAAAAGAAGAGGTAGTAGCCAACTAGCTTGGCTACTAAAGCCTGATTAAATATCTAAAATTACCGCTAAGCGCTTTTTTATAAGCGGATTATTTTGTTCGTGATACAGCGCTTGCAACCTATCTACATTACTTTCAGACAGTGTGTAATTCGCTTGCTTATATACTCGAGTGAAAGAGTCTATTGTTGTGACATGAGGCGCTTGCACTAAGCTTGCGATTACTTGATCTTGATACTCTGTTTTATGCGCCAATGATTTTATCGTATTATTGCGAACCTGAGTGTCACTATGATGTAAGTAATTGGGCAGCTTTTCGACCAATTCAGGGTTTTTGCTATTGGCTATTGCCAGTATTGCCGTAGGTAATTGAGCTGGATCAGAGAGTTTAGTATTTAAAAATCCAGCAACCTGCTGAGACTGCATGGGTGAAAACCGATTCATGGTGCCTATGCTCAACATTGCCATGTTCGACAGCGCAGTATCCTCAGCGTTATCAGCCACCGTTTGTAAGCTCGACAATGCAATATTTGTGGCATTTTCAAACCGCCCGAGGGCCATCACTATTTTTTGTCGTACTTGCTGACCAAGTGCTTCATCGCTCATCAGGTCAGACAGCATTTGCTCTGCTTGCGGGGTTTGGGCTTTTTGTAACGCGTAAATCAATGCAGAGTTGAGTCGTATATGATCCATCAATAACAATTTAATATCACTTTGGTCATAATTATCCAGTAAGTATTTACCCAGCTGCGCGGCTAGGTCCGAGTCCAATGACGACTTAAGCTCAGTCAGGTGAGAAAATAAATTATCTTCTGTGATGTCATAAACTTGTTCCGCTTTTGCTTCTGCTGTCAACACCTTTGCATTTTGGTTACTGTTCCAACCAACATAATCAAAATTTAAAAAGTCGATAGGTCTCACAAACACTGACTGTACAACATCATAATGTTGCTCCCCTTGATGCCAAACTTGTTGGTTGTGATAGTTCAGCTCACGAATGCCAACTAACACAGAATCACTGTCTCTCAGCATTAACTGCCATTGCTCTTCCTCATCGCGATCTGGATTTGAAGTGGTGCTTACTCTCATGCGGCTAATGGAATTATCTTGCTGGGTATACCGAAACGTTTTAATCCCTTGTGCATCTTCAAATGTCAAAGGGTCACTGAGTGAGTAACTCATTAAGTTCAGTACCTTTGGTAACACAGATAATGTGTGTTGTGCATTTAGCCCAAGAAGATCTAACTTGGTAAACTGTCCACCACTGTAAGTCATATAAAATGGCAACTGGGTAGGCATTTTTTGTACTTTGTTGTCTGATATAAATTGAATATTTGTAAGCAGTGCCACCAAGTCTGAAGCCCCCTCAGACTTTGGTTTGAAATACATTTGCCAGCTGAGGTCTGAAAATGTAATCGCGGTGCCCGTCTCACTTAAAACAGCTGAATGGATCTCAACCTGATAACCGTAGTCTTGGTTTTCTGTGTGTGTTGATTGCAATGATTCAGAGGCTGTGAGCGCCACTTGCACCGTAGGCTTACTATCTGAATCCTGTAATACCAAAAATGCGCTAACAGCAATGATAAATATCGCAATAATCGTTATTTTTTTCATGTTCTTATCTCAAAGTGGTGGCCTGAGCCACCACTGTCAAATATTAAAGCGCTTCCCAAACAGGGCTTGCATATTCATATAGCACCGTTTCACGCGTATAAAGTGGGTCCCACTTCATGACGTCGACATTAAACTGCAGCAAGCCCCAAAGCTTTTTACAATAAGCCTGGATTTTTCCATCGCCACCAGTAAGTTTGGTGCTCACTTTAAGCTCTAAGAAGCCTTGTTCAACAACTTGTTCGTCTTGAACTACACGACGAATACCTGCTTCGACATAGCCTTTACCCTTTACTTTTAATAGGTTTAGCTTTCCTTTCACACCGGCTTCTGAAATACCGTGACCAAAGCTGCCATACGCTGAACTTGAAACTAAACCACTCACATACGGTTCAACAGCAGCATATAAATAGTCTGGGCGTCTTACGCCATCGACTTCGAATGGCTCTTCATTGCCATGACCACCTACTACGCCACCTACCGTAAACTCAGCGCCAGCTTCAATACCTGCACCAAACTTAACGCCGACTTTGAGCAAACCAAGTGGGTCAAGTGGCAACTCCACCTTTGGCTTGATGACCTCAGGGATCAAATCAAAGTAATATTCAACAGGATAAGTAATAGATGCATTCAAAAGATCATCACAATTTGGCTTGAAGCTCGCTACCGTGTCGTCACCCACTGTAAAGTTAAAGCTCATACCCTGAGTACAATCTAACTTGCTGGGGTTAAACGAAAATTCCAATTCACCAATCGACATTTTGAAATTGCGGTTGTGTAACTTCAGCCAATTTCCAGCTTGATAAAAGCCTTGAGTTGCACCGTTTGCGACTTGATCAACATACATCCACCCTTGTTGATCGCGGTATTGGTGAGACTGCCCAATCACGTCATTTTTTTGGATTGAACGTACATTGCGCTCAACATAACCTGGATCTTTATAAAGATATGCATCAGCGGCTGGTGACAATGTGATCGCAGAGATGACGCCAAGTATTGCAGCGTAATTAAATTTCATGGTTTTCCTCATGTTTTTTTGAGTTATTAAATATATGAATGTTGCGCAACACTTATAAATTAACACTCAATCTTTACATTTTGCTTTCATTTTTACCTTTAATAGTTAAAAATTTAAACCGCTACTAGCGGTATATCTCAGATTTTCAGATTAAAAACAGATACCAAAAAACATTAATTTCATTGAAATAACAATTAGAGCATAGAGTTACGGTGGAATATTTCAGCACAATTGAGATACATAAGTCTGCAACTTATATAATTGTGAAATTTTTAATTAATTTTGATTTAAAACTGGTATTTGACGTCAATAAAAAGCATCTATTTTTACACGGGGTATTGTCTTAACACAGTCAAAACAGCATGTAGCTATTGCAAGCCTTTACCTGATCTTAAAGGACATCATATACTCTTAGAAAATACGTCTTGTATCGTTGAAATCACATGTTACCCAGCCAACTCCCTATGTTTATCGCAGCTGCATAAGAAGGCAGTTTTTCAGGCGCAGGACGCAAACTAGGCGTCTCTGCTTCTGCCGTAAGTAAAAGTATATCTGCACTGGAAATGCAAACCGGTACCCGCTTGTTTCACCGCAGTACACGACAATTTTCCCTTACCGAAGACGGGCAGGTCTTATTTCAAAAAATTTCGCCACTCTTGCTGGAAATAGACAACAGCATCGAAAGTATCTCGCAGCAAAATCAACAGGCCAAAGGCAAGCTAAAAATTAACTTACCCGACAGCTTTGGCCGAGAGTTTGTCTTACCCTATCTGACGCAGCTTTTGCATACCTATGAAGGCATTGAGCTTGATCTTGTTTTTGATGATCGGGCACTCGATATTGTGGAAGAAGGATTTGATATTGATATCGGAAACAAGATTAACGAAGATAGTCGGCTGATAGCACGAAGACTATACACCATGCAATCTGGTATTTTTGCTACACGCCAGTACTGTGAAAAGTTCGGAACACCGACATCTCTCGATGAACTGAGGATGCATAACTGCATTGTTTACAATCCATTAGGGCAAGGTCAACGGTTTACTTGGCCACTACTCAGTGACACTAAGGAGCAGGTTCGCTTGGCGCCAAAGGGTAACCTAACAGTCTCCAATATTAGTGCGGCAAAAGCTGCCATGTTACAAAATTTGGGCGTCGCCTATATGGGAAGGTGGCACGTTGAAACAGAGCTCAGTAACACAGAGGTTGTCCCTATCTTACCTAACTATTGGAATGCACCAAGTACAGTATGGCTCTATTATTCATCCAAAGCGCATTTACCTAAAAGAACACGCTTATTGATTGATTATCTAGTCGATAACATAGTACAGCGCACACCTTAATGCATTTCACTTATGAAATTTAGTCACAACTGAAACAACCTTTACCCTACTACTGCGCTCAACTGATTTCATAAATAATGGCCTCAATTCATCGATAATGAGAGCAGAGAAAATGAAAAAAATACTCGTCCTGGGTTCAACCGGCTTGTTAGGTAACGCAGTAGTAGATACATTAAAATCGCGCCATGAAGTAGTCGAAGCGTCATTCAATCACCCAGAAAATGCCTTTGATTTGTCTGATCCTCAATCACTTATAGCACTGTTTGAAAAAGTCGGCGCAGTCGATGCTATTATTTGTACCGCAGGTGTTGCCAACCTTGTTGACTGGCACACTGCTCAAAGCACTGACTGGACGTTTGCCATCAGCAACAAGATGATGGGACAAATTAATACGCTCAGGTTTGGCGAAAAATTTGTCAATGATGGCGGCGTGATCATTGTAACCTCGGGTATATTGGCGCAACACCCCTTTAAAGGCAGCAGTGTCGTGACAACCGTCAATGCGGCCGTAGAAGCCGCGGAAACAGCCGCCGCCATTGAAGTTGAACGCATTAGGTTTAATGCGATTTCGCCAGGTTGGGTAGCCGAGACCATGGTGAATATGGGGATGGACCCAGAGCCGGGTATACCTGCTAGTGATATTGCACAATACTATGTTAATTTACTAGATAACAGCGTAAGTGGTACAACAACGGTCGCTGCTAAGCACTGATTTCCCACCTAAAACCGATGATAGGCCACAATTTACAGATCACTGTGGCCTGTTCATACTCAGTCGTAAAAAACATCCCACGTCAGCACTTTATAAAATAAATAATGAATTCGTCGAGCCCCCCTGTTAGTTAACTTTATTAATTGCACTGTATCTGCTTTACCAATACCATAATGATACTTTATAACATAACAAACGGTATTCTAGTGTCTAAGCAGTATCTAGCTCTTATTATCTCTTCCCTTCTTGTCCCAAATTTTGTTTTTGCTACCGAGCAAGATCAAGAAATTGAAACCATTCAGGTCATTGAAAAACGGCTTCCTTATCGCGGAAATGTCTCCATAAATGAATTACCACAATCTGTCTCTGTCGTGTCTAGCGATTTACTCAATGATATTGGGGTTAAAGACTTCCAAAACGCGGTGGGGTTGGTGAGCGCTATTTCACGACAAAATAATTTTGGCGGCCTTTGGGAAAGCTTTGCAATTCGCGGCTTCGCAGGCGATGAAAACCTACCCTCCGCCTATTTAATTAACGGGTTCAGCGCAGGTAGAGGTTACAGCGGCTTGCGCGATACCTCTAACATTCAGTCTATTGAAGTTTTGAAAGGCCCAGGGTCTGCGCTATATGGTCGCAGTGAACCCGGAGGCACAGTCAATATCATCACTAAAAAGCCACAGTTTGAACAAAGTGGCTATATCGCCCTCACTGCGGGTGAATTCGCCCAACGACGAATCGAAGCAGATTACACCAATGGCCTCTCTGATTCCGTCGCATTTCGCATTAATGGCGCTTATGAAAAAGCCAATAGCTACAGAGATACCATCAGCTCTGAAAAGCGCGCATTAACGCCATCCTTCACTTTTCATGTTTCTGACGCGACACAGATTAACTATGAGCTTGAATATGTCGATCAAGAAATCCCGTTTGATCGCGGTATCCCTGTCATTCCAGGCCTTGAATTACCCATCGAGCGCTTTTTTGGTGAACCGAGTGATGGTCCTATTAAAGTAGAAGCAACAGGCCATCAGTTTGAAATATCACATCAATTGAATAACACTTGGATGTTTAATGCGGGCTTGGGCTACCGCACTTCTTCACTCACCGGACTCTCATCAGATACCGAGCTTTCGCCAGGACGCCAGTTATTGTATGTCGATGGCACAACATTGAATCGACAACGTCGTTACCGTGACTATGATGCAACAGATTTATCAGCTCGACTTGAGATCAGTGGCGATGTCCAACTGTTTGAACTCAACCATAACCTACTTATTGGTGCCGATATTTATGACTATGAACTGGATTTTGAACAACAGCGTTACCGTGTAGCCTGGGGTAAGGGTGATTCAACTTACAGTATCAATATTTTCAACCCGGTTTATGGGCAAGCAAAGCCTGCAATGAGTCCAACCATTCACAACCTCGAAGCGCAAAAAGCTTGGGGCATATATTTGCAAGATCAAATTGATGTCACGGACGCATTACAAATACTTGTTGGCGCGCGCATTGATAAGTTCGAACAAACGGTCACGAATCAGCTTAAACAAACAGTCAGCGAACAATCACAAACAGAATTTAATCCCCGTGCTGGCGTTGTGTACCGCATCAATAAGCAGCTGAATTGGTACTCAAGCTATTCAGAAGGATTTAGACCTAACGCGGGGGCTGATTTTGAAGGTAATACGTTCGAACCGGAAAAGAGCAAATCGCTAGAAACGGGTATCAAGTTCACAACAGCCAACGATACCGTGCGTTTAAATGCTGCACTTTTTAAAGCGGAAAAGTCAAACATTCTAACGGTCGACCCTGTCAACGAAGGCTTCTCTGCGGCGCTTGGTAAAGCACAAAGTAAGGGAGTCGAACTCGACTTAGCTTGGGATATAAGTAATCAAACCGAGCTGTCTGTTAGCTACGCATATACCAAAGCCGAAACGGCCAACGATATGGTAAACCTCGATTGGGGTGTGCAGTTACCCGCAGGTAGTCAATTGATTAATATTCCTGAACACAGTGCGAATGTCATATTGCGCCACAACCGTGCGCTGGCTGGATACCCGGTCGACTTTGGTGCTCACGTTCAATATGTCGGCACGCGATTAGGTGAAACCATCAACCCAGACTATACCCTACCTGCATACACACTGGTAAATCTGTTTTTCAACGTTGAGCTGACGCAGGACCTTGGCCTGCAATTGAAGCTAGATAACGCGTTTGATGAGCGCTACTACGCAAACTCCTATTCTCATATGTGGACAATGCCAGGTCAGCCATCAAAGTATAGTGCAACGCTAAAATATCAATTCTAATCAATAGGAACGGCCTGCTTGCAGGCCTTTTAAGCTATGAATGAGACAACTATAAAAAAACGCATCGACTCCATCGATATGCTTCGGGGGTTGGTCATTTTAATCATGCTCGTAGACCATGCGCGTGAAAAGTTTTATTTACACAAAAACGTCGCTGATCCGATGAGTATTGACAGCACCGACCCTGACCTTTTTTTCACACGCTTACTCGCCCATTTTTGTGCGCCAATTTTTGTCTTTTTAACGGGGTTATCTGCGTGGTTGTACGCTCACCCAGCCAATAAAGCACCGCGCAGTGCACAGAGTTTTTTACTTAAACGCGGGTTATTTTTGATTTTAATTGAAATCACATTGGTGAACTTCTCTTGGTTTGCAGCCTACACCACCCTTTACTTACAGGTAATTTGGGCCATTGGCGTAAGTATGATTGCATTGGCAGCACTTCTTTACCTGCCTCGTGTGTGGATTGCAGCCATCGGATTAGCCATTGTATTTGGCCACAACGCGCTTGGTTTTATTGAGTTTGCGCCCCATGAAACGGGTTACACATTGTGGACTATTTTGCATGACAGAGCATTTTTGGTGAGCGACGGCGCATTAAAGATCAGGGCATCATATCCAGTGCTACCGTGGGTAGGCGTCATTGCCATTGGCTACGCAGCAGGCCCACTATTCAGCCAAAAAGTAGACGAATTAACACGGCGTAAAACCTTAATCATGGGCGGCGCGGCGTGCCTTATTGCACTGGTACTACTCAGGACGTTTAACATTTATGGCGAGTCACAGCCTTGGCAAATGTATGATGAATCGATTCGTAGTGTGATGTCGTTTTTAAACTTCACAAAATACCCTCCATCACTGATGTTTTTACTATTTACACTCGGTATCGGTGCATTTGTATTGGCTTATCTCGAGGCCGCAAAGAGTAAAATGTGTGACGTACTTAAAACCTTTGGATCTGTGCCTATGTTCTTTTACATCTTGCACTTATACGTACTACTCATCACCTACTTTGTTCTTTCAAAAGTGATCGGTACGACCACCGTCATTGGTCCTAACGATTACCCCTATTTGGGTTTTCCAAACGTTTGGTTAGTGTGGCTAGCAGCCATTGTGCTCGCAACCTTACTCTACTGGCCCTGTAAAAAATTCTCTCAGTTTAAGCATTCAAGTCAGTCTGCTTGGGTGAAATACTTTTAACCGACAACTTAGCAGTAGCACGTTTTAGCCCTTGCTACTGCACCTTTCTTTCACCCTAGTTTGGGTATTCATTGTCATGGAATAATATCGACCTACGCTTGAAATTGACAAATATCAAAAACACATTGTAAACATTTGATTAACACCAGCAATGTGTGGCAATATTCGTGACTTAGTCGTCACTAAGGGATCAAAAGCATGGAGCTCACAAAACAAGTAACACGATTTGTACGAAAACATCAAAATATCGCTTTTTTGAGTGCAGTGTTAACTTTTTTGGCCCCACTTATACCTATTATTTTCTCCTTTTATCAGCAAGAACCCGTGACGTCCACCAATGTGATTAATCACATCGAGTTAAACATAAAAAGTGAAAACGCATTGACTGACCACCCGCCAGCTAAACAACCTCCTGCCAAACAAATTAAACATCAACCTGAAAACCTACTAAACCAGTACGAAATTGTCATTTTTTCTCAAAACCCGGCCTCCGCATCAACCAAAAACGTGCATGCAGCTTTGTCAAAATTGGGAGTGCAGGTCAATATTAAAGAAGATCTGCTTAAAACACCTCAAAAGACAATTAAATACGCAAGCTCTGAGCCAAGAGAAGTCATTGATAAAATATTATCTCAGCTCCCTTATGAGTTTGTTGAACATCAATATACCGAATTTTCGACACCGATTTATTCGGTGCATATATTTATTTAAGGACGTCAACGTGTCTGTAAAAATATTGACATCACTTTTATTACTTTTGTCTCTCACCTCATGTAGTAGTCAAAAAGCAAATTATGCAATGGCGGGTGGCGCGATTGGTGCCGCCATTGGCGCCAGTATCGACGGTAAGTCAGGAGCGATCCTCGGTGGCCTTGTTGGAGCAGGCACAGGCTATGTTATCGCCAAAGAGTTTGAGAATCGGATTGCGCAATATACCGAGCTTGATGACATGCTCACACAAGAAAAGCAAATCAACATCGACCTTTACAATGAAATCAATGCACTTAAGTCTTCGGTTAACGCACTTAAAATAAGCAACCATCAACAAACAACACGGCAGGTTTGTACGCCTCTGACACAAAGAGAAATCGACGCTTATCAAAACTTACAAGCGCAAGGCGATTTGATACAAAAGAAATCCACAGTGTCGACTCAAGTATTCTCTTACTTTGAGGAGTACCGAAATGAAAAACCAAAAGAATTTAAAGAGCTCGACACCTCTCTCAAGATTATTAGTGGTGCCATAAAACGCATAGATAAAGATATTGCGCACTTGGTAAGCATGGCTTCCAAAAGATCAACTGAATGCTAGGAGCAAAAACAATGAAAATAAGATTCACCTTTTTGTTTTGTGTTACAACGACAGTTCTGATGTCAGGATGTACAATGAATGATGCCGTTGACAGCGTCACCAGCACTTTTGAAGACCTCACTTCTGGTTACTCTGAGTTTAAAGACAATAGAATCAAAGAAAGAGCAAAAGACTACGTCACCATAGATAAAAAAAATAAACTCAATAAAGGACGCTTTGAAGCAATGAAACTGTGTATAGACAAAGCATCCTCGAATTCTGCAGACAGCATAGTAAATAAAGATGCTGCCGCTGACAAAACCATCCTAGCAGGCAATGTATTTATCGATAAATGTATGTATATACATGGATTTAGAAAAAAATCAGCATAGGAAAATAGCCAAAACACCCTGACGTTTTGGCTCAAAGCTACATGTTAAAGGTGCGTTGCAAACCACTGGCTCGCTTGCGCGATTGATTCATTGACCTCCACATCTTGGTCATAGAAATTAAATTGATGATAAGGCGAGGCCAAATCAGTTTCCATCCAATGCAGTTTTTTCTCTTCACTGGCAATATTCGCAAAATAGTGTTTTGTGTAGTCTGGTAATACGGCACCATCAGAATGGATCATTAACGTCGGCGCTTTAAGTGCTTGTGCAGATGGCATCGGATCGATGGTTAGCCAACCTTCCCATGACATGACCGCAAATTTATCATCACTCCACTGAGGGATAGCACCGCGTTCGGGGTTAAGATAGTAATCATACGCTCCATACATCGCAGCACTTTTATCAGTTGTTGAAATACTTGGAATATAAGCGACGTCACCGGTTAGCTGGTATTGCCTTTTTGCTTGCTGCGCTTGGGTGATTTTTTCAAATACCCCCGCTTCACCACCGTAAAATAATTTCACAGCCTCAGCATCATGCAACCAAGACGCTGCCGTGACAACGGATTGAATCCTATTATCTTGAGAAGCCGCGATGAGCGTGTACATAGCCCCCGCACAGATACCAAGCGCACCAACTTTGTTCTTATCGACCATAGCCAGCGACTGCAAGTACGTCACCGCATTTCTGATATCCGTCACTTTCTGCGTTGGATTTTCGAAGAAGCGCGGCTCCCCCTCACTTTGGCCAAAATTTCTAAAGTCAAAAGCGAGCGCAATAAAACCTTGCTCAGCTAGTTTATCAGCATAAAGGCCCGCCATTTGTTCTTTTACCGTGGTCCAACTGCCTGACACTATCACCGTGGGATATTGCTTACTGGTATCATAGTCTTTTGGTAAATACAGATTTCCGGCTACTTTCTCACCCTCGCTGAAAAACTCAATACGCTTTATAGCACGCGTATTTTCGCTTTGAATTTGCTTAGTTTGACTCATTTGGCTTGCCTCTTGTAAAAAGTTTAAATTGCCCTTTTGACCCTGTGTTTGTAACGTCATCTCGATGATTTTCCAGCGCCCATTGATATTTTTCAAAACGTGAATATAACGTCCGAATATATCCCAATACTCAATGCCTGACGCACTGTGGCTAGCATATACATGAGAGAATACTTGCGCCGAATCACCCTTTACGGACACCTCAAAATTGCTCAGCATATGGTGCGTCTCAACCTGCACAAGTAAGTTGC
Organism: Pseudoalteromonas sp. SMS1; assembly: GCF_021530565.1. Classification (GTDB taxonomy): domain Bacteria; phylum Pseudomonadota; class Gammaproteobacteria; order Enterobacterales; family Alteromonadaceae; genus Pseudoalteromonas. Next base: position 95,159 of record NZ_JAKGBI010000016.1, on the reverse strand, counting down.
GCCAACCAGTAATGAGCTCCGTGGCAGCAACATTGCTGCCAGCCTGACCAGACATACTCGAGTAATCAACGAATACGGTGTCAGCGAATGAAGATTGCGCCCTTTGCCATTGCTTAGTGTCTATGGCATTCACCATATCCACAATCACTTGTTTAATTTCAGCTTGTTGCTGCATCGCAGCTAACCATGTCGACTGGCCAGAGGTAGCCACAACCTCTGTGGCCACGCTAATTGAAGGGAGGCCTGCTAATACTGACAACAAACAAATAGCCAATGATTTACGTTTGCCAATGGTGGATTTCATATTGTCTCTCCTACTCTTAACCCGTCAGGCAAACGATTTGGTCTGCCTTTGCATTGGGGTTAGAATAGCCAGTGACAAAACGAAAAGATTGAACAATCCTGCTCGACTTTTTGTACTTTATTGCTCGGATTATTTGGATACGTGATTTTTTACAAATTGCCCCGGCGTACAGCCCACATTGGCTTTAAATATACGGGTAAAATGAGATTGGTCATTGAATCCAAGCTGCTCAGCAATATCAGCGATGTGTGCAGACGGTTGCATCAAAAGCGCTTTCGCGCGATGCAATCGATGATTAAGTAAGTATTGGTATGGCGTGATATCCATTCGCTTTTTAAACTCACGTAAAAAGTAATACTTACTACACCCCACTAATTCAGCTAAGTCGTCTACCATAATGGTATTACTGATGTTTTCGGTGATGAACTTGTCAACTTTTTCAATCTGATACGTATCCAGTTTAGAGGCATGTTTTTTTTGGTTGATTAGATCTTGATAGTTAGAGTAGTTATTGATGTAGTGATTACTGAGCAATGACACTAAGTTGTGTATAAAAGGCTTGCCATTTCTTCCTTTGTTTTTTGCTTCCAGAATAAACAGCTCCATAACGCTTTTTATGGCGTCGTCTTGCACATTGTAGTTATTCAAGAATTGGAGCGACTTGCCCTTTAAGTCGAGTGGGCAAGAGTCCAAAAAGAGGGCTTCTTCAATCGCCAAAATCACAAAGAAACACGGCTCAGAAATATTGTGCGTAAACGGTGTTTTTGGGGGATTTATCCAAATGTTCCCCGGCACTGTTTTCAGCGCAGTGATCCCTTCATCCGTATGTACTTGCCAATTGAGATCTTTTTCTAATGCCAATGCAAAATAAAAGTACGGGGTATACACATGCTGAGGATAAAAGTGTGGTGAGCTACCCTTTTCTAATACAATGCCTGGCCAATCAAGCCCGTCATTAGAAAACTCAATGTCCAATACGCTCCCACAATCAGAACGTTGTTGGCTGTCATAGCAATAAAATTGAAGTGCGGACCTCATCATGCCCCTACCTGTTATTTTTATCTTATTTGTTGTAGTTGAACGCTCTGCTTATCGCAAGTGGCGAGTTCAACGCCTTTTTCAGGATGAAAGACCACTGCACCCACACCTATTTTTATGAAAATGCTTCCATTTTTGAGTTTCCATGACGCACTCGGTGCGCCCGGTAAACGATAAAATGGCGCAGACACATAACCCTGTTTTGTCGGTTGGATCTTGTAGATCATACCAAGATTAGAAACCCCATGTGCGAGCCCAGTAATAGCATAAGCGGCGTCACCAATGACATAGACATCTTTAATATTCTCTCTTAGTATCATTTGGGGTTTATCACCTTTAGCAAAAAACATTAACTCGCCGCCAAACTCACCACGGTTGTCGCCTACTAGCCATCCTTCTTGGAACTTAGCGGCAACGATTGGGGCGATGAGATAAGGTACATCACAGTATTTAGGTTCAGAAGTACATACCGGATCAAGATAGTTAAACGCCGTTAAAGGCTGCACTTTGGTTGCATACTTTTTAACTGTGACCGATTCGGGCACTTTTTCAAAAAAGAGTGTATGGCAAATAGGCGGGACCTCAGCCAATGCCATCAGCTTAAAAAAGTCTTCGGATACAGTTTGCTTTTGATAAAAAGTACTTAACGGGGTTTCCAGATTAAAAGCTCTTACGACTTCATGGGCATATTGCCTCAGTGGTGTATACCAATGCTTTTGCGCGACTTGGTCAATAACGGGGATTGCAGACTGAGCAGATAACAAATGTAGTGCTTTAATGCCAGCGTAGGATTGGCGCCAATCATAAGGGTTCTCAACCAATGAAGTCAGCTCTGAAATACCTTGCCGATACCCGATATAACCCAAGCTTAGAGCCGCTTCGACTCTGACTTCCCAGCTTGGCGCCTGCAAAAATGCCACCACTTTCCTGCCCGTTTTTTCAGACACTTTCCCCAGCCTCGCTAAGTCAAAAAATGGCAATTGATGAACCGAAGAAGGGAAACCAGCGATAATCTCTTTACTCAATTGTGCGAAATAAACATGTTCTACCAATGGGCTTTCCATGGTTTGCAATGCTTCAGTTACAGAGTCAACAAACTCGGGATGCACAATTGCATAGTTATAAGCCCATTGGGCGATTTTGGGGGATTTAGCCATGTCACCGATTGCTGACATGGCAACCTGCCTTGCAGCATCAGATACTTTGTCATCTAGTATGAGTTTAATCAGCTGTTTGGCATATTCTACATCGGTTATATTGAGTTCATTTCCTAGCATATGGAAAACATCTCTAATCCCATCAAACGCCCCCTCATCTTCATCACAGGGCTCAAAACATTGGAGCCCTTCGATCAGAAAGGGAATGCCATCGGCACCTAAATGTTTAAACGCAGCACCTATTTGGTTTGACGCTGTTTGAACACGCATGAGCTCTTCGACTAAAAACGTACCTACATTTTCACCGCCTATATGCCCTAATGCTCGGTAAGACCAAACCCCTCCCATTTCATATAATCGGTTGTGTTTTATCACACTTTTGATAATCTCAAAGTCTTCTTCCGTAAGCTCTTGTATCTGTGCAATCAGACTATCTGCGACAGCTTGGCGGTTAGGGTTAGATTCTTTCGCGACTTTCACCAAAGGCAAGAGCGCTTCTCTGCCGTAGGCCACCAACGCTTCTCTCACTGACTTGTCAACCGTGCCACTACCTCTTACGTTTTCCTGTATGTCAGGGATCTGTGCGATGCACTGCTCAATACCTCGACATTGAGCCGCACCGAGTGCATTTGACACCGCCATCGTGCAGAGAAGCCCAACCCATGTTATCCATCTCATCAATTTACTCGTTACTTGTCAGCTCAGATACCATAAACTCATCAATTCGTTGCGGGTCTGTCATTAAAAGCTCCAACCTTAAATGGCTACCTAAAGTTCTGATAGGGGCGTTAATGTATGATTTAACTAAGCAAGGTACGAATACAACCATACTTTTTCGTCGTTGCCATTGTTGGCTTGTTATTTCTCGTTACCACCTGTATGACGTTATCGCGACAATCCAACTAACTAGTAAAACAACTAGTATTATTGAACCTAATTTACCAAGTACTTCACGTACTTGTTCAGGCAGGCCTAAAAGCTCTAAAATAGCTTGCCCACCATTTGATACAGGCAAAGGAAGTAGATTAAAAGCTGCAAGCTTAATTGAAGTAAATGCAAACACCATTATTAAGGTGTTATTAGATACAAAATTTACTATCTGTGAAACAGATTCACTACCAATAGACATAGGTTTCAAACCACCCAAAACAATCTGACTAACGCCTGTATACAGCTGAACGAATGCGCTTTCTCCTAAAATCAATAGGGAAATTAAGATTAAACCAATACAGCCTGATAATGGCATTAAAAACCTTATAAATCTTTTTTGGTGATCAAATGCATATTTCAAATCGCTTTCCTCAAGATCATAAACCCTTGAATCAAGCATTTTGACATAGCCTCCAAATATAAATGGCTTGAGAACACAGCCTTTGTAGCTTAATAACTTAGGTCCGTAACCAATAGATACTTCAAGCACTCTAACACCAAAAAATCGAGCGGTAATTACCATACACAAGGTATGAATAATAACTAAAACATTGATAGATATTAAAAAAGTATACAAAACGTTCCCTTACGAGCTAACATATTGATAATCTGAAAAATTATAGTTGGCTAGAATATGCAACAAGAGAGTAAAAGCCAACTGTATTTTGCCCGCATTGACAGTCTTGTTATAAACCTAATTCCGCAATTTTCCTCAACGTCTTTAATTGATTTTCTAAATCATGAATATATCGGATGCTTCGCATACTGCACTGATTTACTTCACCGTCCTTACCTTCAAACACAAGGTATTCCTCATTTAAAGTGAAAAATAATGAACAGCCACTGCTTCTTTGCACCACTTCTTCTAGATCGAAAACTTCCCCTCGATACTTTTCAGTGACCTTCAAAGTTGCAGACATGTGGCCTTCGCTCCCAAGCATTTGGGAATTAATAATGCGGCCAAGGTACACTTTTTCAGCATTTGACAAGTATTGGCCAGCATTGAACTCTATACATTTACATGCAGTAGCTAGTGGAGCAACTAATAGTAGTAAGAAAGTAATCAGGTATTTCATAAGGATATATAACGTTTGATTGCTGGGTTAAAAATCAAGCAAAGCGAAAAGCCTGCACGTTTAAAATTCCTGTTTAACTGCTTTTTTATGCGGTTTAAGCTGAACACGCTTTTATTATATTCGTCAGAAATACTCTCGCTCCTTTTGAAGTATTACGTGTAAAGACGTCATCAGCGTCATCTGATTTGGTGCCATCAATAGTTAATTTATAGTAAGTAATTTTCCCCCCGTCTTTCTCTACTTCAACGGATAGCTGATAATTTGTTGACGCTCGATACTCTTTAAAATGCTCAAAGAAACAGTCTTCATAAACCGGAACGTCAAACTTTTTACCATAACCCACTAATTTGACAGAGTGGAAACCACACGCAGTTAACAAGGAAAAAAGTAAAATTGCAGTTAGTGTTTTCATAGCACCCTAGAAACGTAACACATTAATAATATTGAAATTATAGGGTAGACTGCAATCCCGAGGCAAGCCTATCATTTTATTTCCAGTTGATTGACTTGCTCGGTGCCTTCACTCTTGGGTTGGCTTACTATGTGCTAGGCTCTGCCGCATACATTTTATTAATGCGAGGTTGAACAAACCAAATCCCCAAAGGGAAAAACCACATTAAGAAAAACGTACCTGTTGAAGACTTATTGGTTCCATAAACTTTGTTTTCAAAAGTAACTAAGTTTTTACTTATAAAGTAGATGGAATAAAACATAAAATACATTGAACATATATGAAGAATAAAGATGACAGGCACAAGGAAACCAAAACTTGTGCCGTTTGCGGTAGAAATGAAAAAAGCTTGAAATAGAACCATATAAATAGCGTTGAACTTTATTCCAAACTTAAATCTTGAAGCACTTGGCCTTTCTTTTTCTGGAATAATTTTGTTTAACTCTGTTCCAAGAGTCCAAAACCATAGCAGGTAAAGTGCTATGAAAACCAACATCATCAACGGTATGACATTAAACATCATTTCATGATCTATTTCAGAAGATGACATCAAAGTCTCCATCAAAAGAAATTGAAAACCAAAAGGCAATAGCACGACAAGCAAAAATACTTGCCATGATTTCCACGTAAGAAAAAACTTCATTGATATTCCTCAAACACATAACGCCTCGTTGAGAGGCTAAAAATAGTTGTCTAAAATAGGTGACAAAGGATCAAAAACCAACTGTTTCTTGCCCTTTTAATTGCATTACTATACGTACATTTCACTCGCTTTAATGAAATCGGAAGCTAGCTTTATTTTTTGTTCATCCATTGGCAGAAAAAGTGAACCCGATGAAAATCAATGAGATGTGTTATCCAACCAGCAAAATGGACGCTCAAACTCTACACTTGGTAGCTGATCTCTTTTAGCAAATCAAAAAAGATGACGACAGAACCTCCTTTTTCGTCATCGAATTCGCCGTTGCCAGAAATGAAATTCATGACCCCCACTTTCACTAATGGACTAAATGCTGCGTAACTGGCCTTTGAAACATAGAGATTAAATTAGTTTTCCACCATCCATTAACCGCATGAAGGGCGTAAAATTTCATGCTGTAGAGCTGGTATCTAACGCATAGCTAAGCCACCAAACTGAGTTAATTTTTTGTGTGAGCGTAGCATTAAAGCGCTAAACGAACAACGTAGAGGAACCCGGTTTGAGTCGTTTGCTATGCATGTTCTGGCCACTCAGATTGAAAACACCACTCAATATCCGCGGCATTAAGGCAAAAGTGCTACAATCCACTTGGTAACTTCTTTGAATCGAAGCCTATTATTGGTAAAGGGTACTCGATCACTGCTCCTTCATCCGTTAAATCTTGCTCATACGTTACCAAAACTTGATCAAATCTGAATACCTTCAATGTGCGGTGATAGAAAGCTGGCGAAATTGTCATTACCAAATAACCAACCTCTTTACTTAGAGCAACTAGATCATGCGCAGTATTACCACCCAAAACAAACGCCTCAATTTTAGAAAGCATACAGACTCCTTATTCTTGTTGATGCATGATAGTAATAACGCGATATGCTTTAAATATTGAGGGGTATAATACCTCGTATAACGAGCTAAAAATGCGTTAATGCGTTTGTTAGGTATACGTTTCCCAATGGTTTGTTTCAGCTATTTTCTGGGAGTGCTTCAAATTGGCTTTAACAAACGCTATGGCTGCCACCTTACTTTCTGGCAGTACTGGATCTTCATGACTCCCACTTCCGCAATATCTAAACCCTGCTTCCCACAACAGTTTAGCTGCATACCATTTTTGCTTGTCTGATTGTTTAGGGACTCGAAAGTTACGACCTAGGAAAGCCATTTTATGACCACAATTTGGACATTTATGCACTAACTCTGAATCTGCTTGCCATGCACTGCCTGTATCTGACTGTTCCGTTGCTCGCCGTTTAAAAGCAATACGACAATCAAAACAAGCAAATTTGTGTAGAAATTTCATAACTACCTAACGCTTGCGAACCGCGCGAAAAAGCAGGCTAAAATTGGCGATGAAGGAGCGCAAGCCTGCTGTTTTGCGTCCTTTGTTTGGTTAAGGCATTTGTTACGTGATGGCTCATACTGTTCAGTCTGGAACTGAACTAACAAATGCTTTTAGCCTTACTAAATATTGTTGAGAGTTTATACAGCCATCAGCCAAGTCTTCACATATTCTTATTACTTCGTTTCTTAAGCTAAATGGAACAGCTTCTAAGCCTCCAATATCACTTCCAAGTTCTTGAAGAGCTTTATGGATGCTATCAAAATTTTGAGATTCTATTACTTTAATAATATGTTCTTTTCTTTCTTTGTTATTCATAAATGTAAAGTCACATAATGCCGCGTTAAGCAGACTCAAATCGTGGTTTATAATGTGTTAGCGGTGTAAAGCCTAATCTACTGTTTTAGTTCCGCTTAAACACCTCATTAGACGTTCCCAAAGCCATACCTAGCTCTTTTCTAAATTATAGGTTCCCAACCAAAATGGTTATTCTGGTTTTATTAGCGAAATAATAATCGCCATTTTTATCTGTTATTTCACAAGCATTGATTAAAGCGCCACCTTGTATATCTAGCAACCCTTCAGACACCCCAAATGAATGCTTTAATGCTAACTCTCGAACTAAAATGTGCTCAATATAAACTAACTTTTCACTCTTTATGTAGTCAATGCTGATTAAAAAAGCCCAATTAAAATGAAAATAGCTAATTCCAAGCCTTTTAGCTCAACAAAAGGTATTGAAACTAACGAGAATGAAATCAAAGTGAGTAATGCTAGAAAGATGCGTATCTCTAAGTAATCTTAAGCGGTGAATAACAGTTTGCTAAAATGTGAAACGACGCAAAACCAAGCAAATTGTTACGAATCCGACTTTAAGCCCTTGTTAGCCATATTGAGTTCCTCGACTGAAGAAACTCGATCTACAAAATTACTTACGTGGGTAGCCCTAATTACCTTCCCGTTTTTCATATAGATAAGATAATAGCGATCATCGGAGAGGTAAGTTTCGTTTAACTCACTTTTTGTAACGCCACAGCTAATTTCGATAGGTTCATGCTCAAATTCTTTAACTATGAGCTCCTTTGGAACACGAGAGCCCTTAAAAAGCTTTATATTATTAAACGCATATTTATAAACATAGTATCTTCCTTTACTTGTAACCTCATCTTCTAATGCTTGCTCGGCAACGAGTGCACTAAAAACAAGATCTGCATCATCAAATTTCTTTATAATGATGTTTTTATGCAGTGTGTAATTCTCCGATGCTTGTTTTTTAGCTGCCGGAAAATCGAGATACTTTATTCTACAAGCCTCTGATCCAAAACTAAAAAATGCGAAGGCTAAAAATATAACTTTATTCATATGACTAACATTTTATTCTACGACAAAAGCCGCATAACAACGACTATCCATGTATAGGTTTTACTTCGGCCAACCATAACAATAACTTGAATAGATGTCACCAAATTAGAATTGATAAAAGTACGTCAAATATCGCATCACAGTGATAGTTAACAAACTGCATAAACTATATATAAATCCAAGTGAAATTTACTATGCAATCAGCATTTTTATCTATCATCCAAGCCCATATATACACAAAGGTATGTCAAACGCTCTTTTCATGTTACCTAGACTGGGCGCACCCTAACGTACTTGGTGAAGAGGCAATCGAGCTGTTTTTAAGTCATCTAGCGAATCAACAAAACGTGACTACAAACACGCAAGCTCAAGCGTTCAGTGACAGATGCCGTAGATTTAACGGCTTAATAAATGCAAAGGCCAAGCATAATACCTTTACATGATGTACGACGGTATTAAAAACACCCGATATTGTCATCGCGTAGAACAAACCAACCCCGCAATTTTGTACAAGCACTTATTACTGAGTTGCGTTAAGCTGATTTAAGTAAGGGGGAAGTCTATGCAGCACTCAAAATTCAGCTTTCATCACGATTTAGGTGGTTTGGAAGTACTTCATAATATTGATAAAAAAACCGATTTTGGCCGCCATAACCACAGCGGTTATACGTTGGCACTGGTCGATTGTGGCGCACAACGTTTTTTCCGCTCTGGCGCTCAGCATTTGGCAGGGAAAAACAGTTTAATATTGATTAATGCCGAACAAGTTCATGATTGTAGAAAAGCCTGCGAGGGTATCTCCTCGTACCGTTCAATGTACCCCACACCCGAACTTTTCAATCGTTTGATGGACAATACCACAAATCGTGCCCCCTATTTTTCGGATGCTGTAGTATATGACCAAATATTGGCGTCACAATTACACCGCTTGTTTAATACATTGGAATCACCGGCTGGCCAATTAGAAAAGCAAACTCAACTAGTCGAGTTTTTATCAAACCTCTGTGCAAAAACGGGCGAGCGAGTGCGCTCAAATGATCAAACATCGATGAAATGTCGCATCGAACTAGCAAAAACCTATTTGCTTGACCACTTATTTGATGAAGTCACCCTAAACGAACTTGCATCACTGATCCATATGAGCCATTTTCACTTCGTTCGCGCTTTTAAAGCGCAAACAGGGCTAACGCCCCATGCATTTCAAATTCAGCATCGTTTAAACCATGCAAAAACCTTACTGCGCCGTGGTGACACTATTTCACACGTGGCAAATTCCGTCGGTTTCTATGATCACAGCCACTTTAGTCGACACTTCAAAAAGAATATGGGGATCACCCCCAATCAATACAAACAGGCTTGCTAACACCATGAAAATTGCAATCAAAAAAGGGCTTCTGGACATGCTGCCCCTCAATCTAGCAGTGTTGCCATGGGGCATTTTGTGTGGTTCACTCGCCATTCAAAATGGTTTCTCTGTGTTGGAAGCGCAGTTAATGTCTCTGCTCGTTTTTGCCGGCTCAGCACAGCTTGTCGCCATAGAATTGATGGCTAAAGATGCCCCCTTTATCACATTGCTTATTACAACCTTTATCATCAGCGCCCGTCATTTGCTATACGGCTTAACAATTCGCAATAAAATGATCGACAAACCACTGAAATGGCGTGGATCGATTGCCTTTTTTTTAACTGATGAGCTGTTTGCTTTTTCACATCACCACCGTGCCTATCAAGGTAAATTGCGCTTGGTATACGCATTGGTTGCAGGAGCCAGTTTTTATTTTGCATGGAATGTTTGGACCTTACTCGGTATTTTCGCCGGTCAGTTTTTGCCCGATTTGACAAATTTCGGGTTAGACTTTGCGATTGCCGCTATTTTTATCGCCCTCGTCGTACCTGGTATTGCCAATGTATCCACGCTAATGGCTTGTATTGTCTCTGCCCTGAGCATGCTGTATTTCAAAACAATCGGTTTTGAATTTGGATTAGTCGCAGCGGCACTGCTTGGCATGACCACGGGGTATATTCTACACACGAGAGAGGACACACCATGATTACCACGATTTTTGCACTAGCTTGTGTGACGTTTGCAACACGGTATTTATTTTTGATAAAGCACTTACCTTTTACCGTAGGTCCCAAGTTTTTGCGCTTTTTAAGCTTCAGTGCCCCCTGCGTATTAACGGCTATATGGGTGCCTATCGTGTTTATGCCTAACGGGGAATTGGTCAGCGACGTGGGTAACCCATATATTCTAGGGGCGGTGGTTGCTATTTTGCTGGCTTTAAGGTTCAAAAATCTATACGTAACAGTGTTTGGTAGCTTGGCCGTTTTCTTCGCCTTACTCTAACAAAAAACCCCTGTCGCCTAAGGCGACAGGGGTTTTTGATTTTACCGAATGGTTATTTTCTGCGACGTAAGAGTGCAGGAATAACCAGTAGTAACATGTATAAAGGCATCGAACCACTAGAGAACTTAAGTGTTTCAGCTTCGCCTTGAACATCTTCAGGACGTACCTTCACCGTCACATACAATGTACCTGTAGCTTGTGCATTTTGCTCATCAACCACGACATAATGAATGGCTACTTTGCCTTCACTTTTTGCAGCAGGCTTAAAGGTAATCGCGCTATCGTTAAACGTTACTTCACCTGATCCAGCCGTTGCACTGATAATTGTCAACCTACCCCCTTCAGGATCCGAGTCATTACTCGTAACTTCTACTGTGACTGAGGCGTCGTTAAACACATCTGCAATATCGTCCACAGTGACAGGTGGTTGGTTTTGCACTTGTGCTTTTGCCACTACGTTAATTCGCACAGTCGCAGTGCTTGTCGCGCCTTTACCATCACTAATAGTGTACTGCATCGTATCACCACCGACATAGTCTTGGGCACTTTGATACGCTAGCGTAGAGTCAGTATTGATGCTCACAGAACCACGTCCTGCAACCGCATTGATCACGTAGAGCACATCGCCATCGGCATCCGAATCGTTAGCAAGTACGTCAAGTGTCACTGATTCGTTGCGCACAACCTCTAAAGTATCGTCAATCGCAATCGGCGCTTTGTTGTCGCTTTGCGTCACACCCACACCGCCTGGGTCAACAATTTTGCCATTTTTAACGCCATCTGCGTCGTATTCACCGCCATCAACGAGTGTCAGTCTTACACACCAAGCACCTTCAATAAGGCCTTCCTGCCAACTCGCATCATTGATACTTGGACAGTAGCCAGCTTGACCCATGGCAGAATAGATTGCATTGCCATTTTGCGCTGAGAATGTAACCCAACCTTGGTTTGGTAAATACTTACGATATTGTGCATTGGCAGGTATCGCAGCTTGCTGTGGCAATACAACTTTAACGCTATCTACGCCCTTTGGCGTATTAACGACAAAGTCAAAAATGCCCCCTCGATTGTCAATACCTTCATCAGCGGTCACTAACCCAGTATTCACTGCATCAGAAGCACTGAGTGACGCCGCATGTTTATCACTGCTAAGCCCTAGGCTACCCAATGACATACACACACCGGCTTCAACTTCAATCAGGCCTGAATTCCAATCATTACCACTTGATGGCAATACATTACATTGCACATCAATTGGGTCTAAGTAATTAGGGATACCATCGGCATCATCATCACCAAAGCCTTCTAATGCATCGTTAAGCAAATCACCATCTGAGTCTGTGTTTTCATCTAAAGTAGGTTGCGTTGAAATAACCTTAAATACCACACCTTGCGTATCAAATAAGCCGCCATTGTCGGTGGCCGTTGCACTAACTTGATAAACGCCAGCTGAAAGCGTTGCAGCGTTGATGCTAAATACCGTTGAGTCGTTGCTTTCGTTAGTTAACCCATCCTGTGCAGTCCATTCAATAACGTGGGTATCTGCACCATTTTGGTCTAACACATCAGCAGTGATCGTAATAAGACCATGCTCAGACACCATAATAGAACGCACTTCGTCTTGTTGCTTCATACTTAGCATAAGTACTGGCGCCACGTTAGACTCAACGATTGTGATTTCATGGCGTTGTTCCGCACCCGCATTTAAGCCGGTGGTGTCTAGCTCAATCACTAACGTTTCGTCTGAATCATTCACTTCATCTAGCAATGTTTCAACCGTGATTTCGCCACGCGTGCCTGATTCAAGTGTCAATTGCCCTGACGCAATGACATAGTCCTCTTCGCTTGCCGAACCAGACACAGTAAAAGCAATGTCCACCGGATATGCGAAATGCTCTCCGCTTAACACGACAGGTACTGTCGTTGTTTGCCCTTCAACAACAAGCTGGCTTGGAGAAGGGATACTCAGCATGGGACGTACATTGACTGATTGCACGGCTTTTGCGCAAACATCTTCTGCACTACAGGCCTGCCAAAGCACCTTATTCGCACCAGACGGCAAGAAGTTACTACCTACAAGCTCGACAGCAACTGGTTCGCCACTGCTATCAACTGCAGTCGCCACGCCCAAGTCAACTTTAGTAAGCTGGCCAGTTGCGTTTACCGTCAAATCTGCGGGTACAGTGATCACTGGAGCTGAAGGTTGTTCCTGACGGACTTCTAACACCGCCTCGGCACGCCCGCCGAAGCCATCTGAAATTGCATAGCGAACCTGCGCCACACCATTAAATGTATCGTTGGTACTAAATACAATCTGATTTTCGTCAATTACAGCATTACCAGCATCAGTACTTACAGCAACCAGTGATAACTTATCACCATCTGGGTCACTGTCATTGTCTAATACGGCAATGGTCGCAGATGATTGGTTAACATCTAATTGAACAAAGTCATCTTTGGCCACAGGCGCTAGGTTTGCAGTGCTTATCTGAACACTCACCGTACCTTGTGAAGTCGCATTACCATCACTAATTTCGTAATTGATTGTCGCGTGACCTGAATTCACAGCGGGTGCTTTATACAGAAGCGTATTACCATCGGTGACAACATTACCAACATCTGCTGAAGCCGATGTTATTTGTAGTGAATCACCGTCAATGTCACTATCATTTGCAAGTACGTCAATTTCAGCGGTTACTTTTGCAGATACACTAACGGAGTCGTTAACGACTGTCGGCGCATCATTTTGAGGCGCAACCAACACAGAAACGAGTGCGGTGTCTGTCAGGCCCTGTTCGTCACTAATTACATAAGTGATTAGTGAAGCACCGTTATAATTTTCAGCTGGTGTATAGGTTACTGCAGAGTCTGAATATGTCACTTGACCGCGACCTGCCGTTAGGGTTGCCGATGTCACTTTTAGGCTTGCAACATTTTCATCAGTATCGTTACTTAAGACTGGAATCGTCACGCTCTGATCTTCTAGCACATTTGCTGAATCATCGATTGCTATTGGGGCAAGGTTCTTTGCAGCTACATTGACAACAATGTTTGCATTAGCCGTCCCACCATTTCCATCCGCAATCGTGTAGCTAATCGTTGCCACACCAACAAAATCTGAGTTGGGTGTAAAGCGCACTTGCGAATCTGTGAAACTTACTTCTCCCTCACCTGATACAAGCGCTGCTGCAGTGATTGAAAGCGAATTTGCATCAGCGTCAGTATCGTTTGCCAACACATCGATAACTACTGCTTCGCCTTGTACCGCATCTGCTTGGTCATCATTTGCAACCGGCGCTTTGTTATCAGGGATCACAATCGCTTCCAAATCAAAATCGGCGATCACAGGATCATGGTCCGATGAGCGGTATGGAGAATCGGAGAACCATTTCGCTTGTTGCGCTTCAGATTTGCCTTCTGTGTTGTAGTCTAAACCGGCTGCTTCATCCGCATTTATGTGCCAGTGCATGGTCTGTACGACACTGCCCATACTGCTGCTAGCAGTAAGCATATGGTCTAAGCTGCCTGCCACCCCACTGTAGTAGTATGAATAATTGTCGCCAACAGCTTTTTCAAGACTGACATTCGCAAAACCTGCGTTGTAAAACTCCAACATGGGTGCTTCATAGGCGTATGCATTAAAGTCACCTAATATTGCATAAACGGGTGCATCAGCGTTTTGGTTTGCTTTAGTCAGTTCCGCAATGACCGTTTTGGCAGCCAGTAAACGTTGACCATTACACGCACCTTCTACGGCATCGTCCATGTCTGCACCACACGAGCCACCTTTGGATCGGAAGTGGTTAACCACCATACGTACTTCTTTGCCACCATTGATAGGTTTAAATGATTGAAGCATTGGCGGCCTATGGGCACGCGTAGCTTCATCAAATGGCGCGTCGGTAATTACCTGCGCAGCCCCTACAGGGAGTACACGGTTTGCACGATAAATGATACCAACTGTAACAGCATCGGTGCCCACTTGTTCTAATTGAGGATTGATGAACGCCCAATCATGCACGTCGTCCAGTGCATTTAATCCATCAATCAGGTTCTTAATCGCACTGCTATCACCATAGCCATTGTTTTCGATTTCCATCAGACCCACTACATCAGCATCTGATGCCAATATTGCGCGGATCACTTTGCTACGTTGGCGGTTAAACTCTTTCTCATTGTTTGCACCGCGTCCGTTGAAGTCAACGAAGTAGTTTAGTACGTTGAAGCTCGCAACTCGAATATGTTGCTCAGACTGGCGAACTGGTGGCTTAGTACGACGAGGGTTAGACTTTTCAAACTTCGGTAAGCTAGTAGGAATTAGCTTGTAATTACCGTAAGTATAGTGAATAACACCCGACATATTCGAGACCTGATCACCAGAACGTAGTGGCATTTCGGCACTAAAACCAGGGTAGTAACTGATGTCCTCAGGGTTACTTTGTGTCGAGTTATCATCAACAAGTAAAACATTTCTGACATTAAGCTCAGCTAGCTCAGCTCGGCGAGGGTCATCTTTAGGGTACTTGTTAGTAGGCTGCATTCTCATGCCTTGTGACAAGTAAATTTCACCATACTTTGTAAAGTTGTGGCTAAGCGTTACATGTAACTTTTGTGGCATTGAAACCCACATACCTTCTAAAGACTCTTGGTCAAAGTCTTTTGCAAAAGGTAGATTTACCTCAGTTGGTGTGACTTGTGTTAAGACATCAGTCGCACACGACAATGTACCTGCCACTGTATTGATTTGAGTGAGGTCATACTTTTCCGCAACTTTACCTAGCACCCTAACTTGTTCACCCACTTTTACTTTAGTGTTTGTGTCGGCGACGAAAATACCTTCTGAAGTAGTGTTGTCACGGTCCGCATGTTGATCTTCTTCTTGAACGAAGAACCCACCATGCTGTCCCGCGTCTTGGAATGACGCAACAACCACACCTTCTATTACCACGGACTGTTCAACTAGCGGACTAGACTGACCATTCCCCTGAATCACACTAATGCGTGTTGCAGGATCATTACAGACACCAATTTCAACTTGCGGCGGAGTTGTCCCACCATCAGAGCCACAGGCTGCAACACCGCTACAACCAAGGCCATCTGCGGTATTCTTCTCAAAGCCTTCCCACTCCACACTTGGATCAAATGCATCATCTAAAATTGTATCGCCAGAAGTGATCCCCTCTTTACGGCGAAGTGTTTTATCTTTAGTTGATGTATCGCCACTTCCCCAAGCACTGCCTGGATCAGTTCCGACCTGACCAAATACATCTGCGATTTGACCATCAACCGTCAGAACCAATGCATCGTCCCCATTGAAGTAGGTTATGGTGCTGGTACTGTCTTGGCGACTTTTAATTTCGTCGTTTGCACTACTATTCGCAATAACGTGTGTTTCGCCATGCTTTAATTCACCAGACAGTGTTTGTGTTCTTAAACCATCCGTCGTCAGCGGCTTGCCGTTATCTGCAAGTGTGATTGTCACACGGCTAAGATCGAGCGTTGCACCAGTAAAGTTGGTAATTTCTACGGCTTTGTTGCTGCTACTTCCCTCGATATACTCGGTGAAAATAACTTTGCTTGCTTCAACCTTTTCACTAACTTGGATTGAAAACTCAGGTAAGTTGACGACCTCCGTATTCCCGTCAGTCACCCCAATCACAATATTGCTCGTGATACCGATATCACTCTTTGATGGTGTACCAGACAATTCGCCGTTTTGCGTATTGAATGATGCCCAAGTTGGCTTATTCGTGATGGAGAAAGTCAGCGAGTCATTGTCTACATCATTTGCTTGAGGCTTAAAGCTATAGGCAATGTCGACGACTGCGCTCGTGCTAGGTGTCCCCGTTATTGTCGGCGGGTTCTTAATCGTGCTCGGATCGACGACTTCAATGTTGAAGCTCGGCAACGACACTGTCGAGGTACCATCTGTCACTGAGATTTGAATATTCTCATAAACTGCAATATCAGCAACCGCAGGGATACCAGATAAACGACCTGTTTGTGTATCAAAAGTCGCCCACGATGGTTTATTCACGACAGAGAAAGTTAAGTCATCTTTATTCTGATCTGACGCAGTTGGGGTAAAGCTATACGCCCTACCAGCGCCAACGACAAGTTCTGGTTGGCCACCGATGACTGGCGCTACATCGCCTAATTTTGGACAGGTATCGCCGAATAAAATCTCTGCAAATTCAGGGTTATCGACAAATGGGTTACGGTTACCCTGTTGTTCCACGATGCGTTGGTGTCTATCAAGCTCTAACTGATCAATGGTATCTTCACGATGCCAATCCATGAGATTACATAACACACCTAACGTAGGTGAGCTACTTGCGCTGATGTTGTTCACAAGTTCAAGATCTGGCATGCCACCGTCCGTGCCATCATAGCGCACTGCCATGTAGAACATCATACGGGCAGTATCGCCTTTCACTGCATCTCTTGGCTCAAATGAATCGCTGTCGGTAAAGTTCCCAGGGGCGTTATCAACCGGGTTACCACCGTCATCATAGTCTTTGCTACTGCGTGTTGAGTTAACTTTTACATCAGTTGGTCTCAAATGGTGAATATCGGTGTAACCGTATTGGCCCTCGCTCGGGAAGCCATGCGATTTTGGCCAACTATGCTCGCGGTTCCAATCGGTTGTTCCACCACCATTGGTGTTTTTATCCTGACTTCGACCAGTATAAAACAGCAATACATTACTTGGGTTATTGGGATCTTCGTCGGTATATTTTAATGCGTCCCACACTTGCGAGTAAGTCATTCTTTGCTGACCTTGCCTCGCTATCTGAGACAATGCATTTTCTAGCTCGCTCCCTACTTTGCCAATCGCCGAGGCATAGTATGTGTTGTAGTCGTAATTACTACCTGGCTTGTCTGTCACGGTAATCGAAAATGCAGGCAAACTTACGGGAGCATTTACACCATCAGATACCGAAATTACGATGTTGTCGTTGTTACCGACATCAGATTCAGTCGGCGCACCTGAAAGCTTACCCGTGGCCGTATCGAAAGTCGTCCAGTTAGGCTTGTTGGTAATGGAGAATACTAAGTCGTCATTCTCAACATCATTCGCGATGGGTGTGAAGATATAATTTCGAGTGGCTTGTACCGAAGTATTTGGGGTACCAGAAATCACCGGCGCATCATTCGTGCCTGCCGCTCTTACGGTTATAGAAAACCCGTTTAAAGCGTTGGTGACTGTGCCATCATTCACCGTTATAACAATGTTGTCATACTTACCAATGTCTGTGGCTACAGGTGTGCCAGCCAACATTCCCGTTGCCGTATCAAAACTTGCCCAGCTTGGTTTGTTCTCGATGGCAAATACCAGTGTATCATTATCTAAATTGGTGACACTCGGTGTAAACGCATAGCTGTCAGTGGCATTCACAATGGTTTTAGGCGAACCGCTGATTTCAGATGGAATATTACCACTGCCACCACAGGCAGCGACACCTGAACACCCTAGGCCGTCGAAGGTGTTTTTTGCGAAGCCAACCCACTCATTCGCAGGGTCAAAGGCGTCATCAATAACGGTATCGCCATTTTCGATGCCAATTTTACGACGTAGCGTTTTGTCTTTCGTACTGGTATCGCCAGAACCCCAACTACTGCCAGGATCGGTACCCACTTGACCAATGCTGTCCACGATCACGCCATTGACTAAAAGTGTCAGCGCGTCGTCTCCATTGAAGTATGTCGCGGTACTCGCCACATCACCCAGTGCTTTAAGCTCATCACTCGCACCGCCGTTATACAATACATAGCTACCGCCAGCAGCCAATGTGCCCGACAAGGTCAGTGGTGTGACTTCATCCAGTTTTTTTCCATTTGCAGTCAATGCAATGCTAACGGTGCTTAAGTCAATACTGCTGTTGCCAAAGTTGGTTATTTCTAACGCTTTATTGTTACTACTGCCTTCCACGTATTCAGTAAAGATAACGTTCGCAGTGGCATGCCCAGCAACGATACTTGAGCACAGCCCCATGGCGATACAACGTCTCAAGTATCGCAGCTTTGTGCGATGCTTATTATTAGAGTTCATATTTTTCCCGTGTGTTTACTACTCTGTTTTATCATTTGAGAGTTAATTTGGTTTTATTAAGGGTACAAACATTCCCATAAGAAAATGGGAGGCGAATATAATACTCTATTATGAACTTTTTATTAAAAATGAATTAAAGATAAGACATTAAATAGCAACAATTGTCTTGGATTTTATTTAACACCAGATAGAATTAAAGTACCATAAAGGGGACATATGTCCTCATTTAAGTTGCTGATTAATATATATTAATAAAGTCAAAAAGTTAAGTTATCGACAGTTCAGTCATCATCATCGATTCTGACTCAGCATGATAAAAAACATAAATAAAACATGATGAAAACAAATGAAACACAAAATAAACACAATAGAACGTTCTAATTTTCACAATTATTTACAAAGTGTTCATTTTTTCCCCTTTCATTACCTTTGATTACTTTCTTAGTTTGGAGAAAACCCAACCAAAATGAACAGATTGCCACCATGTTGAACTTATTATCCTGATACCTTTACAAGAAAGTGTACGGTGTCACTGATAAAAAACATGGTTATCATGCAAGGCCATCAGGTTCGGACACGGTGTAGTTCAAATTATCTTATCTCTGGTCAATGCAAGTGCATTCTTCTCCCCTTGCCATAGCTGCATAGAATTTGGGCTGCCGCCGCAGTGACAACTTTTGCGAGATAAGGTCATTCGTATTGACAAAACTCGCGTGTAATGGTGTGTAATGGCGTTAGCCACAACAGGATTCTAATTTAGTGTTGGAGAACTGCGCTTTGGCTTATATCGGTAAATGGATGAGCTCTTTAGGCTGATCGCGCATTAAATGCCGTGACTCATCAAAGTGAAGTAGGCACTTTTTGATGTAACAACTTATCCAACTAATACGGAGAAATACATGGAACCAAAAATGATCGGTGGCTGGTCTCAATTCTGGGATGTTCCCCCTCCAAGCTCTTTTTCATATGCTATCTATGGCATGATCACATCCTTAGAGACACTGACAAATCCAGGAAACAAAAGTCCAAATCATAAACCCAACTTTACTCAGTGTGATTTAATGTGGGCATATGGCGGCGGAGGTTGCTCTCCATCTGGGTACCCGCTTAAAAATGGCATCGCTGATATTGTCAATGCGAGTGTAAATAATCAGTGGCACGGCGTAGATTTTGACGATGAGTGCTACATGAACACATCTAATATCATAACAGCCATGACACAACTAAAATCACACAGTATTCAATCTAGTTATACTTTTTTAGCGGGTGCTGACTACGTCAATCTAGGGAGCGGCGTACAGCAAGTTAAAGAAATCGTCGCAGCCAACTGCTGCGACCGTTTTTGTTTAATGTGTTATGGCGCTGAGATGTGGTCTATGCAAGATATTAATCAATACGTAGACAAGGCGATTAAACAAACCATCGAAATCACTGGAGACAAATCCAAAGTGATATTAGCACTGACTCCAGCAGGCCTTAACGATGACAATCTAAACGTGTTCTTAAATGCAGTCGTTCGCAATGATATCGGTGGGTTATTTATTTGGGAATTTAAAAACCTACCGCCTAAGTATTTAGATACCATTGTCACAACGCTTGGCATAGCCAAGTAACTGCCACTACACCAGCGATATACCCTAATATATTGCTGGTCTCTGCGATATCTATATCGGCCAATTGACTCCATTATCAACAAAGTACTTGGCATCTCATTTTTTATCTTTAACATGCTCAATTCTAACCAAATAGAGCCACTATTTTGGCGCGTTGGATAAACAAGATAAAAAGGTACAGAGATGAAGGTCTTAGTGACAGGCTCCGCAGGTCGTGTAGGGCGTGCTATTTACATAAAATTGATGCATTCTCATCACGTTATTGGCTTAGACACAACGCCCTGTTCAACTGCCGATTTTGTTGGAGATATTCGAGACAAAGCACTCGTGCGTCACGCCTTAAATGGGGTAGATGTCATCGTCCATACAGCGGCACTTCATGCACCTCATGTGAGTTTGCATAATGAGCAAACCTTTAATGAAATCAATGTTGATGCAACCGAACAACTGGCGCTTTTAGGGATTGAAGTTGGCATTAAACAATTTATTTTCACTAGCACCACGGCCTTATATGGCCACGCCTCTACACCAAATGGCACCGCTGGCTGGGTGAATGAACAAACCGTGCCAAAGCCCAAGACGGTTTATCATCGAAGTAAAATCCTAGCGGAGCGTAAACTACAATCCATTTCAAGTCACCATAATTTACCTGTCACTGTCCTTCAAATGTCTCGATGTTTTCCTGAACCGGCTGACTTGATGGCAGTCTACAGGCTAACGCGCGGTGTAGATGCCAGAGATGTTGCCTTCGCCCATCAATGTGCAATTGAAAAATGTTTACAAGGGTTTAACCGCTTTATTATTTCTGGCGTCACACCGTTTAACCCATCGGACACCGAGAAATTGTACAACTCAGCAGAAGCACTCCTCACACACAAGTGCCCCAATATAGCAGCAGCCTTTAAAGAACGTAACTGGTGTTTGCCTAAAAGATTAGATAGAGTCTATGACTCTTCAGCTGCACAAACACAACTTGAATGGCACCCAAAGTTTGGCTTTGAAGATGTCCTAAGCCAACTCGATAACGACATCGCAGAAGTACTTCCCGTGATTAAAAACAAACTATACCAATAATTTTAATATGGTATAAATTCAATATTATAGATATTTCTATGGTGCTTTTGAGTGGTTATGATTAAGCCAAAAAGTCGCAATAAAATCCTCCCCTAGGTGTGCAAAGTTGAACAATTATGCTTAAAAGTACAGACAGTATTGTTGAAGCCCTATTTGACCAAGATGGTAGCTTTAGGGATTTCAATCTCATTGCAGCTAACATAGAACAAGCTATGGTTCTGGTAGGTTGGTTTGAAAAGCACTTCAGGTCATTGTCTTGCTTGAGTTCCTTGGAAGACAACACTGGTTTTTCAACGCGACTCACGCACCTAATTACTCTGAAACCGACCCAATATGCTCAGATAATCTGTAAAGATACATCAATCTATATCAGCCATATTCAAGTGTTTTTATATGCTTTAGATGATGGCCAAATTGATGTGGAAATCTCTTTTTCACCTCAGGATATCAATAAAGATATGTTCGAACTCAGCGCTTTCCTTAAACTCATGAAAACATGGCAGACTTTGGCTCACTCGGATGTGGGTTTTCTGCGTTATGAAGATGGTGGATGGAAATATGGTGATGCACAAGGTGTGATTTACGTCTCAAAGCTTAATTGCATGGATGTACTGGATAGCTCACATCGCTAAACCTCACTTTTCCAAGTTTTATCGCTCATTCCATTGCTTAACAAACCAGTAAAAGTATAAGGTAACCTTGATTCAAGCTGGTATTTAGCAAGTTTACGAGGGCGAGTTCAAAAACAGACATGCCAAACCTAGATTGCAGAGAAAAGCGAACACCTGAGCAATGCCCTATTGCAAACAAGCTCAAAGGTGCGAAAAAACAATGAGCGCACAATGGGAGACGCAAGATGTTAGTGTGGAATGAAACCGACGTATTAACGGTCCTTGAAGTGATACCACAAGTCGAATGTAACGGGATATGGCATCTTTATGAGGTTGAAAAAGAAGGTATTAAGCTAGTAATTCAAGTTTTTCAATACGATGGGGATGTCAGAATTGAACTTGTTAATACTGCCAATAATGTAACCATTTTTTCAATGTTTCTCATGGACTGCGACGGTGTATTGAGAAAAAAAGACAATACCGGTGAATACCTTCAGTTTGCTCCGGCCAAGTGTTTTAGCCATCGGTACGATGGGGAGACCACGATCCCTTATGGTGTCCGCGTTATGGTAAACCCCAATATTAATGTGATGCTTTACCGATAAGGCCACTAACACTGTAAACCCCGTTCACCCTCACCAAATGTAAATTCACATGGGTAATCATAGTCTGTTCATGTTCGTTCAATAAAAATCACGATAAATTGGAGCTCCAAGGATGATTATAAATGAACAAACAACACATCCCCTTTTTTACTTTTTTCTTATGTGCCGTAACACTTTGTGTTTCAATGCTTGTTGCCCTGCAAATTACCGGAACGCTACTTGGTAAGTCGAGAATAATATACCTCGCAGACTATGGCGGTATCACGTGGCAAAGCCTAAAAAGCATGGAGCTCTGGCGATTCTTTACCGCCCAACTTATCCATGTACATCAAAAGCACATGCTATACAACGTACTGTCCATCTTAATACTTGGAATCATACTGGAACGACAAGTCGGGTATAAATATATGCTCTCGATTTGGCTAGTAGCCGGAGGATTTGGAACCGCTTTTACCACTGCTTTTGGCTCTGTACCTTGGAATACCGGCACGGGCGCTTCACAAGCAGCTTTGGCGTACGCGGGATTTAGTGTGATTTTTTTAATGACGCACCGTAAAACTAAATACGACCTGTTAGGCGCGGCTTTATTCGCAATTTTACCTGCGCTATATTTAGATTTAAAAACAGCGGGTTACCCAAAGCCAGCTCATGCTCTGAGCTTTATGCTCGGCGCCATCATCGCGTGGTATTATCAATGTCGAGTGAAGCTTCATTCGCCAGTTTTGGGCAGCTAGCTGGCGCTCAACTGAGTCTAACCAACTAGGATTTAACGTTTTTTAAGTGCAACTCGCGACCAGGTAACCTGTGCTTTATTTGGCATTTTACTTGGTTGATTCTCAAGGTTTAGTACAACGACGAAGCCAAACTCGTTCGCATAATCTAGCAGCTCGGAGCTGCGAGTGGGGTACACATGCGTACCAGCCCCTGCCGGACCATGTCTGAGCGAAATCGCACATATTGCCCCCTCAGACATCAAGGACGCAAGTCGTTCAATACACCGCCTACGCTCACACAGGTTGAGGTGATGCCAAACACCATCGAGTAAAACAAAGTCAAAACTTCCTTCTTTTACGGATACGTTTGCCAACTCAGGCAAACTATCATTTAACCATTGCACTTTTAGACTCGGGTATTGCGAAACCGCTTTTGATAAAAAAAGCTGGAGCGGTTCCACTGCGACAACGTCATACCCTAATTGCGCGAGCGCGGCTGCATTCTGACCTACACCAGAACCCGCGTCCAAGACTCGTGCGGGGCGCGTCGGTAAAAGGCTCAAAAAGTCCTGGTTAATTTCTTCAAATTTTAAATTGAAACTGGCAGTCGCAAATGCATCAACGACCTTTTCATACCCCTGAGTTCCCGAAACCATCTCTATCCTCTCTTATTTCGTTTCTTTCATCACGCTGTGGCACAGCGATTAAATTCGCTGCTTTATTTAGACAACAGATAAAAATGCCTGCGGGTATGACCGCTTCATAATTTAACGTTCCCTATTCAAAAACCACCTAATAAAATATTAATAATTTAATAAAAAACAGAGGCATACACATAATTAATGCAAAACAAATTATACTCCAACTGCTTTTATAAATACAAAGGGACATTATGAAAACTAAAATAGTATTAGCCAGTCTTGCCATGGGGATGAGCGCAAATGTAGCCGCAAAGTCAATTTCTTATAACGCGACAGAATGCGTACAAAGATCGGTTACGCCCGCAGAGGTGACGCTTAAATATCGACATATGTCATCTTCAAGCATTGAAAACACGACCAATCAAAATATCTCTGTATATTGCCCTATCAACCTAGCGCAAAACATCACGATAGAGTCCGTCGATGCCTATTTTAACTTGGCCAGTAAAGATCCAAGTGCCTCGGCTGCATGTACTTTAGAGATCAGAGGGATGGCAAACCCTGCTGTGAAACTTTCGAAAACATCCGGCGTATTCGAAGGCTTTTCTAGACTCACAATGAGACCCGCTGACGACTATGAAACACGCCTACTACACTACCAAAACAGCTATGCCTCTCGAGGAGATGCCGTCTCGGCACACTTAAATTGTACCATTCCAAGAGTATCTGACGAGGCACTAAACGGTCCATACGGCTTCACTAGACTGTCTGGATATGTCGTTAACTACGCACCATTATAGACACGGTTTGAACGCCTCTGCATTTTAAGCTAAGACATTGTTGTGCTTGGTGTAATTAGTGACCAAAGCACAACTTTGTCACTCATCGCATTATCCTCAATCCACATTAAGTGCGTTAACTGAAAGCGATTGCCTGCAAAATAGGCTTGTGCTTTTTGCATTCTCTTTATGCGATACCTTTTAGCAGCGCCATGCTGCTATTTTTTGGCACTATTTTCAAATTGAGCAATTTGCTCTAGTTCAGATTGCGATAAAGGTCCATAAAATCGTGGGTATGGCCACCCATAACCCCACCTAAACGTAGTGGGAAAGTAAGGACTCCCACCGACTCGTACACCTGCTAACATTAACTTGGCAATATGCGCTTCCCCGACTTTTTCAACACAGGACTTGAGGTCTAGGTCTGCTTGCAACCGCGCTTGATAAGTTCCCCCCTTCCAATAAGCATAATCATGGGCTGAGCAGCAAGACAGCCATAGGTTTTTTTGTTCAAGCGTACCATCAGGGAAAACACTGCAACCATCCGAAGTAAATTGGCTTATGGTATCGGCATACATTGGAAAAGATAAAAACATAAGTAATGACAAGACAAATCGCATAAAGATTCCCTTATTCGTCGCAATCGTTCTTTGAGCCACTCGGACTCAACCACATTGTTGCAAAATATATCATATAATCTGACTGTCCAATTGGCATCGATACATATGTCAAACATAAAACGCTTCAGTAAAGACCTCCCATAGAGAAACCGAATCAATGCACCAGATAATTATTCACATAGAGCACAAAATATCGTAGAGTAAGCGCGATTTTATGATGAGAGCGATATGCATAAGCCCCTAACAAACCTGTTAATTGTCCTAACAATGTTGGTTACCTTCATTGGGCAATCGGCTGCATATCATTTAATGCCTGCACTTGAGCAGACAACAAACTCACATCTGGCTTCTGCCCAAATACAATCGTCTGCCGTTGCAGAGCAGCCCTCGCATGCGGTGAGTCAAGATGACTGCTGCGAAGTTGACTGTTGTGAATCAGAGTGTATTTGTCCCTCAAACGCTTGTATTTCATTTGCTTTTTTACACGCAAATAACCGCCAAGCAGCTCTAAACATGGCGAGTGAAAACGTCTCCATTAGAGAAATTGGCCACCCAAATACTTTGTCAGACGCCTTATATCGACCCCCTATTTTTACCGCTTAAGGGTTAGTGCGCCCAAAATTCGTACACGTTAAAAATTTACACATTAATTCGCGCGATTTGCGCGCAGTTTTTAGCATGTTTGAGGTAAAAATGCTTAATCAATACTCTAAGTTAGCAATATCTATGATGTTGTTACCATGTACTACTTATGCCGTCGGCCACGAAGAACACCACCATCACGATGAACATGACAAAGAAGGTAAAATTGAGAAAATCCAAGTTACCGCGTCAAGATTAGGAAGAATAGTCACGGAATCAGCGACACGCACAGAAGTGATCAATGCTGAAGAGGTTCAAGAAAAAGCACTCATGCGCCCAGGTAATATTTCAATGTTGGTGGCCGAAACAGGCGGTGTGAGAGTACAAAATACATCCCCTGCTTTGGGCAGTGCCAATATAAAATTACAAGGTCTATATGGTCGTTACACTCAGTTGCTGAGCGATGGTCTCCCCTTGTATGGTGGCCAGACTGCTTCCATCGGTTTGCTACAAATCCCCCCTACAGATCTGGCTAATGTCGAAATAATTAAAGGCTCGGCCTCTTCTCTGTATGGAGGCTCAGCACTGGGTGGCGTAATCAACCTAATATCTCGCACACCGAATGATGAATTTGAAGGTGAGGTGTTACTCAATGCCACCTCAAAAAGCGGACAAGACATTACGGCATACGCTGCTGCACCTCTCTCTGACTCTCTCAGCGGATCAATCACCGCAGGGGGACATCATCAAAAAGAACAAGATATTGATAACGATGGCTGGATAGATATGGCAGCCTACAACAGAGCAACCATGCGTCCTCGTTTGTATTGGTCTGGTGATAACGGTGAACATCTTTACATGACACTTGGTGCAATGACGGAACAGCGCACAGGTGGTACTTTGGAAGGTGCGGTAATGCCCGATGGAAACCCATATGTTCAAGCGCAAGACACCGTGAGATTAGATAGCGGGTTTATTTTTGAACAGCCATTGAGTGAGGTCCTGAACCTCAATGTGCGCGGCTCCGTCATGCACCAAGAACACCAACATCAATATGGCTCGGTATTTGAAAATGATGCCCACGATAGTTACCTAATTGAATCAAGTTTATCTGGATATACAGAGGCAACAGCATGGTTAGTTGGGGTTGCATATCAATCAGACTCTTTTGATTCTGATGAATATTCAGACTTTAACTACACTTATGATGTCCCTGGTTTATTTTCACAACTTGATTATGACATAACGGACGATATTTCACTGTCACTGAGTGCCCGTGCTGATTGGCACAGTGAGTACGGCACACAAATAAGTCCACGAGTGTCCATGCTCTACAACCCAAATAACTGGACTATTCGCGGCTCATATGGCCAGGGCTTTTATGCGCCGACACCGTTCATAGAAGATATCGACGATACCGGCTTATCTCGACTGGCGCCACTGGATAACCTTGAAGAAGAACGCGCATCAACAGCGTCTGTGGACATTAGCTACACTTTTGACAAAGTTGAAACCAGTGTCACATTATTTGCCTCAGATATTGAAAATGTGACCGAATTAGAAGCAATAGACAACGCGCAGTCAAACACACAAGTGCGTATCGTGAATGCGCCGGGTGAAAGTGAGATCCGCGGAGCCGAACTTCTGCTTCGCTACCGCTGGCATGACATCAAATTTACTGCCAGTTATCTGTATACCGATGCAACAAAAGCAAACTCAATAGGGCTAACTCGAGCCCCCCTGCCACTTACACCAAGACACTCAGCGGGTGCCGTGATCATGTGGGAAGAGCACGGGAGCCACTTAGTTGGATTTGAAGCATACTACACAGGTACTCAGCACCTCGAGAATAACCCGTACAGAGAAAAGAGTGATCCATACTGGCACCTTGGATTGTTAGGTCAAATCACGCTTGGCAATGTTAGTTGGTTCTTGAATGCAGAAAATCTGCTCAATGTACGTCAAACCAAAGAGCACTCATTAGTGTTACCAACTCAAGCACCAAGTGGTCGTTGGACTACCGATATTTGGTCTCGCAATGACGGATTTACTGTCAATGCAGGTGTCCGGATCCAATTCGGCAGCTAATCAACAAGCGTGCGTTAAAAGCACGTTTAATATGCCTTCATTGTGCACCACAAGCCTTGATGCACAATGTAGGCAAGCACTAAATCTTACGCACTTAGTTACAGGCTTTTACCCATTTCCAAACAGCCCACTGTGTAGAGTTGTCTGCTGGAGAATCCCCTCTGGTCCACCATTTTGCCTCATAAATACTGCCGTTTTGAGACGCTTGGTCGCCTTTTAGGTAGACCTTTTGACTGTCCCAATTACCAACACTGCAACCGCTGTCAGCATTGACAACAACGGCATGTGTGATTGTGTCTTGCTGGCCAGCAGTGTCCGTCACGGTGAGGGACACATTATAAGAGCCCGCAGCACTGTATGTATGAACTGGGTTTTTCGATTGGCTGGTATTGCCATCACCAAATGCCCAAGCGTAGCCATCGACACCATTGTCATCGATTGACGTATCTGTAAAGGTCACCTTTAAATTGTTCACTGTATGAGTGAACAACGCGACTGGGGCTCTGTCAGTGCCATCAGTCACTGATACCGACTGAGTCACGGTACCAGTTGCACCTTCGTTATCAGTCACAACCAATGACACCTCATAGGTGCCAGGTTGTGCATAGGAATGTTCAACACGCATGTGCGATGATGTTCCACCATCACCAAATTGCCATGCAGTTCCGACAATTGTTCCATCTGTATCCACTGACCCGCTCGCATCAAATGTGCAGGCGAGCTGGTTACAATTTACCTGAATGTTTGCAACAGGTGGCGTATTACCGCCATGACCAGTGTCACCTATTGGCACAACCCCGCCAAAGTACGACGATACTTTTGGCCAAATAAGTTCAATTCGAGTACCTCGGTTCAGTTTTGACGTACACTGTGTGCTGTTTCCATAATGATGCAGCGCGACCACATTGTTATGCTCTGCTGACACAACTGGTGAACCTGACGAGCCACCGATTGTGTCACACTTATAGCCCATGTCTGTTGTGCTGCCGCGTCCAGCTGTCACAGTTTGATCGATCTGGCAATAACCCGTTGCATTTTGGTCACTTTCAATTGCCAGCTCTTTGGGGTTACCACTACCATGCTGAGGAATGAAAATACGCTGACCCTGCACCTGCGATGTCACATCAAGGCCAAAGTGTCCGAACTGCTTTATCTTTTCAAATTCTTTTACTGTAAATAAGGTATAATCAAGGCTGTAGTCGGTGGCAAGCAGCTGATCTCCCATGACTTTAACTGTGCTATTCGGCTCCCCTACCCCACAAGCAGAACGCTGATAATTAAACCAAACCTCTACATTTTTAGCTTCAGCAGCTGTGTCAAAACAGTGATTGTTCGTAAACATGTGATTACTCGAGCCAACACGCCACGCTGTACATAGACTTCGTCCGCCAATCAGTAAACGTGCGACGGGACGGCTCCGTTCGAATTCAATTGGATGAGTAGACTCCCAGCACGCCACATCTCTTCGTTCATTAATACCACAGGTTGATTTTGGTTCAATTAAATCCGCAGCAAGAGACTGCGCTGTTGCTGCTATTTCTGACTCTGGGTATCCAGCAAAAAAGTGGTCGATCTCAATACCATGATGAGGACGCCATGCACTTGGGTTGGCGACGACTAATTTGAGCTTGACTGCATCAGCCGATATGGACATTGCAGAATTGACATCGCTGTCATTATGATCATAACGATAAAGTTCGTGTTCGTTTAAGTCACTGATCTGCAAATACGCACCTTTTGGCAATGAAAATTTAGCAAAGTTAACTTTGATGAAGTTTGCGTTTGGGTGGTGAATCGTTTGCTCCAACTCGCTTTGAAGCGT
Source organism: Pseudoalteromonas sp. SMS1 (assembly GCF_021530565.1). Classification (GTDB taxonomy): domain Bacteria; phylum Pseudomonadota; class Gammaproteobacteria; order Enterobacterales; family Alteromonadaceae; genus Pseudoalteromonas. The sequence continues at coordinate 65,257 of NZ_JAKGBI010000016.1, read as the reverse complement.
ACCCATAGCGTAGTCTAAACTTAATGCCAACTGATACGGTACGGCCTCAGCGATTTCGGTTTTCTGATGCATACTTTCTAGAACACTGGCATGACTTGATGCAACAAGCAGTGCACACGCAGCCATCGAGGTTTTGATTACTTTACATGATGTCATAAGTTAAATATCCTTTATTTGTAATTATTGTGCTTAAAATAAAAAGCAATTGAAACTTATGTTATATCAAGGTTAATGTAAAGTTTGTTTTGTGATATTAAAACGCATCTTTATAAGACCATCGTATGAAACAATCGCCATGACATGTGCTTATTGATCAGACAAGGGTGCGAATAAATTGAGGAATAACGGCGAGTAAAACACTACAAGCCATCTTTAAAATCGAGAGACAAAAAGTAAAGCTTATTGCTCACCAAATACGCTTTCATTGTTACTTTATGAGCCTATCGCAGAGGCATGATTCAACAATCAACCCCGAAGCAAACGGCACATACAAACGCAATGGTTACCAATTGACATTCACCGCTAGGCTGAATAAATAAAGAAAACGCGTAAATTTACTAGCGTTGCTCATACTTGAAATAAACCCTTACTTTCTTCAGATACAAAAACATTGTGATACCGATGGGTGTCATAATGGGAAAACACAATATAAATAAAATTGAGACCGGCCACATCGAATAAATAATGTACTTGTTGCGTATTGATACACCTATCACTTGAATGAGAAGTACCACTAAAAAAACGCGTAAAAATTGCACCCCACCCTCAATGCCTTGGTTAAGAAATTCTGTAATAAGTATGCCAGATATCAAAAGGCAGGCGCAGAAAGACCGATACGTTAAGGTTTTTAGTCGCGCCATCACCTCAACTGCAATCATGTATTCATCAGCTTGGTTAATGCTTTGCGATTTTTTTTCAGTTACTTTGGCGCCTTGCACCGAATTTATGGCATAACTAGCGTCTGTAATATGTTCGTGCGCCTCAATCAGGTTTAATATTTTTAAAACCTCTTGCTCAGCGAAAAAATAATACAAGGAATGAGCTTGTGAGCGCCAATTGAACACGCTATCAAGATATAAAATAGTTTCATTCGAAATGTTTTCCCCACCGCCACTATAACGTTTTCCCTCTTGCCTCAGCTGTTCAAACTTCTGATTTATTTGTAAAATATTCTCAAAAACAAACATGCCTAACTGAGTATTATAATGAGGCTCTAAAGCTAGTTGAGAGTGTTGTAAAAATTGCCATGCACTGATGTTATTTCTCGCTGCTTTATCATCAAAAACTTTAGTAATCTCTTCAATGTGGTGTTGATATTCAACTTGCATTTCGTCTAATTCAGCTTGCCTTTCATGTTCCATTTCATCGAAGGTGTCTGAATCCTTAGCAGCCTCTACAACGACATCTTGCTCGGAGGATATGTCTTCTATTGAACTAGTTTCTATCGAAATGTTAACCCCAGAGCTTGCTTCGGGTGCTGTTTTAGCCCAGTTAAGCGCACTTTTATAGGCCGAGTGAAGGGTTTGAAACGCTTCCGGATGAGCATCTGGACGAGACACTTTTAGCTGGTTGGCGTAAGCCGCTTTTATGGCTTTAACATCCTTCGTTTCTTGTATTTTTAAAATATCCCAAACAGACATTAGAAACGTCCTTCTATTTCCAATGCTTCTAAAAAGTTTGAAAATTTAACTTGCGCTTTCTTAATTGCTATTTCATTTTGCTCTTCGAGAACACGTTCAAAATTTGTAACTGAGATTGCAATCAGCTCTCTTGCTTCACCTAAGTATGACTCATACAGTCTATCTGCTTTGGCTATCAACTGTTTATTTTTTTGATTATCCCGTGGGTGAAATTTAATTTTATCCAATTTCGAAAGTACTTTTTGTTTTTCTTTTTCGCTCAATGCACCCGGCGCATTCTCAATGATTTTGTTGAATTTTGCGCCAGTGGCTTCAATGGTAATATCAACCACCAAGAGTCCACTCATATCGTAGCTGTACCTTACTGTGATTGGATGTTCTCCCGCTTTTGCTTTCGGCACAGGCACATTTAAAAAACCAAGACAGACATTTTTTTCTACCAGTCTGTTTTCACCCTGAAATATCTTAACCAGAATCTGCTTTTGATTATCGTTGACGGTATAAACCTTTTTTTCAATACTGACAGGGACGACAGTATTACGCTCGATCACAGGTAAAAATACGCCGGGGTTGTAATTTTGATCCAACACTTCAGTTCCTAATGTGTAAGGACAAACATCGGTTAAAACAACATCCTGTAAGGCTTGATTTTCAGCTAATAATCCAGCCTGAATACCGGCGCCAATACCCACCACAGTGTCGGGGTCCAAATCACATGATGGGAGCCTTCCAAACAGCTTCGCAATCGCAACTCGAAACTGCCGAAGTCGCGTAGCTCCCCCTACTAAAATGACTTCGTCGATTTCACTAGGGCTCATATCAGCATCCTGTAGAGCCGATTGAATAGGCTTTTTTACACGTAATAAAAGAGGGTTAATTAGGCTCATAAACCATTGATTACTTGCCTTAAAATCAACATACTTGTTGTTAATTTGAAGCTGTAAAGTCTCTTCTTCAATTTGGTCTATGCGTTTTTTAAGCGACTCCATCTGCAGATAAATTAAATGGTGCTCCTGCTTGGTCAATTCGGACTTTGTGACATTCAATTGATTTAACACATCATCAATCATTACTTGGACAAAATCTTCACCACCCAGAAAATTGTCGCCAGAACATGCGTGTACTTCCATTACGCCCGAAAAGTACTCCAGAATAGAAACATCAAACGTGCCGCCACCCATATCCAGGATTAGAAACGTCCCTTCGTCACGTTTATTCAAGCCATAGGCCATTGCCGCTGCTGTTGGCTCGTTAATCAGTCTGCGCACTTTTATACCTGCAAGCTCACCCGCTAATTTGGTAGCAGCTCTTTGATTTTCATTGAAATAGGCGGGCACACTGATCACCGCTTCCGTCACCGTTTCTTCAAGAAGCGTTTCAGCATCTTTAATCAAGCTTTTAATTACTAACGCAGATAATTCGGGTGCTGAAAAGGACTTTGAGCCCAACTTGACCACGTGCTCACTGCCCATTAACCGTTTAAATACTGCCACCGTCTTTTCTGAGTGTGTCAGAAGACGTTCTTTTGCAATTTGACCGACAATGACATTTTGATCTTCGTCGATTCCAACTACGGAGGGAGTAAGGTAAGAGTCTAACGCGTTTGGGACTTTAATAAGCTCATCGTCTTGCCATACACAGCAAGCACTATTCGTCGTCCCTAGGTCAATTCCAATTATGGCCATGAGATTCGTTACCTTCCATTATTATTTTTAATACTCATTGTGACAATTGCTTGCCCCAAAATCGCCTTCAGAACCACTTGGTTGTCACTGAAGTAAGTGTTATCAAACAGTGGCTACATTGTGCACAAAATCAGAACAAATAACAAATGACCAAACCGCTGTCTAGAGGGCAAACTGAGTCTGTTTTTTGCTTTGCTCCTGCAGTCACTGCTGTTCTATAAGCCATCATGCCGCCTCACAGTAATTGCACATATCAAAACAAAAAAACTGACATCATCAACCAGAGCTTTGCTTAACCACTTCTTGTGCCAAGGCACTCAAAATCTTTGGGTTATCAACTGAACATCATCACGCCAAACACCTACTTGTCTTTAACAAACAGTTCAAAGTCTGCATTTATCCAAGCGCAGCTTCAAAGTCATTGCTTGAGGTTTAGACAGCTATTACTGCGCTATTAAAAATTTAGCCAATGCATGATAGGCAGGTAAAGAGGTCGGATCTATGGCAGAGTTTGCCGCGACTGGGTGTGAGGAGAGCCTGACAATGACCATCTCAGCTTTAGGGTCAATGTATATTGTTTGCCCGTGCACGCCTCTTGCCGCAAAAGCCTCATGCTCATTGTGGAAATGCCACCACATACTACGGTAACTTCCATTGGGCATGGTCTTAAAACCAGCCGCTGAGAATACTCTTTTATCACCCCCTTGACGAATACTTAACACTGCTGACGCAGGGATCACTTGAACACCATTTATCTTACCCTTGTTGAGCATCACAATACCGACTCTAGCTAAGTCTCTGAGTGTTGCACTTAACCCACCTCCTGCAAACGGCGTACCCAAACCATCCACTGTGATATCTGCGCTATATTCCATTCCTAACTTTGACCAAACGAGTTCGCTTAATAAATGATTGAATTTTTTCCCAGTGACACGTGCAACTATCCACCCCAACACATCGCTATTGACGGTTTTATATCCAAACTTTTGTCCATGCTGCCCGCCTTTTTGCACCGTTTGTAGATATTCGAAATAACCAACTGGCCCTTTATATTCACTGGGCTTGGGCAGAGGATTTGCCGCATAACTATATTTCCATATGTCAGCGTTTGGATCGGCATAGTTTTCGCTGTATTTCAGTGCACTAGTCATATCCATAATTTGTCTGACCGTTGTATCACCAAAAGCAGATGACTGTAATTCAGGAATGAGCACATCAACTCTAGCATGTTCGTCAAGCTCTCCACGAGCGACGAGGATTTCAGCCACTAGCCCTGTCAGTGACTTTGTCATCGACATAGCAGCATGGTTGGTTCTTTCATTGAGACAGCCCCGGTACTGTTCATAAACAATTTTGTTTTTGTGTAAGACCAAAATGCCATCGGTATAGTTTGCTGCCAAACTTTCACGCCAATTCAAACGAACCTGACTATTCAAAGGCGTAAATTCTACGTGGTCTATGCCTTCGACCAATTTGTATGGCAAAGGCGTCGCACTAAAAGGGTGTCTGTCTACACGCGCGGTAGGTAGCAAAGCGCGCATATTACATACCGACCAACGCAGATTCGGAAAGCTAAAGAAGTTAGAGTCTGGCTGTGTTACTCGTTTATCGATTGGAGGTGGAAAGCCAACCATTAAACCGAGTTTTGTCGGATCGGACTGTTCATCTGATAACTTGGCGTTAAAAGTATTAGACCAAGCAGCACCAGTACTCAACGCCCCGCCTACCCATGCCGTCATATGCACGAATCTCGTCACACACTCGATTACGGTTTTATACATAGCCATAATGCTCTGCCATTTTATCCTTCAAATATTGAACCTGTGATACGTATTGATAAGTTAAATAGTCCAATAAATTGTTTAAGTCGACTTTATGCAATAAAACGGAGTGATTTTGTGAACAAACCTATTAAAAATGACAACACATGATGGTACTGTTAGCTGATGAGGTTATTTAAAATCTCCCTAAAACTAGGATAAATCCCCAAAAAACAAGCCCAGTTTGCAGATTTTTAAGCTCAACAGTGACTTTTTTGCGACAAGCACCCACATATTGCAAGTTTTGTTAGGTATCATTTCAGATACAAGTATATTATAACATTACACCAATTCTATTAGGGGATACCCAGTGCTAAGAAAAACTCATCTAGCTTTGGCAATATCAGCAGCCGTTTTATTTACGGGCTGTTCGAAAGCGCCTGAAGAGCAACAAGCGACTACTGCAGAAAAAACTGTTGCAGAAGCATCAAGCAGTGACATCAAACAAAACCCATTCTTCCAAGAGTGGAATACACCATTCGGTGCTCCACCTCTTGGTCAAATTAAAACAGCACACTTCTTACCTGCGTTCAATCAAGCCATCGTAGAACATAAAAAAGAAATTGATGCAATTACTGAAAACGAACGCCCTGCTGACTTTGACAACACTATCGCGGCAATGGAATTAGCGGGTTCAACACTTTCACGTGTTTCTGCGGTATTCTTTAACTTATCAAACACTGAATCAAACGATCAGATGCAAAAGTTGCAGAGAGAAGTTTCTCCACTGTTAACGCGTCATCGCAACGAAATTCGCATGAATGAAGCGTTATTCAAACGTGTTGCTAAGGTATATGAAAACCGTGGTTCGGCACTTTTGAACGCTGAGCAAACGCGTTTACTTGAACGTGTTTACAACAGCTTTGTTCGCTCAGGTGCACAGCTAACAGGCGAGCAACGTGCCGAGTTTGCAAAAATTAACGAGCGTATTTCAGCACTGACGACTGAATTTGGTCAGAACTCACTAAACGACTCTCGCGCCTTCACTTTAGTGCTAGAAGAATCTGATCTCGCTGGTCTACCACAAGCACAACGCGACGCGGCAGCGGCGGCAGCGACAGCAAGAGATCTACCAGGTAAATACGTCATTACACTTAACCGCTCAAGTGTACAGCCTTTCTTACAATTCTCTGACAGACGTGATCTGCGTGAGAAAGCGTTCAAAGGATGGGCAAACCGTGGCGACAATGACAACGAATTTGATAACAAAGCTATCATTGCCGAAATCGTAGAGCTGCGCGCAAAACGTGCTCAACTTTTAGGATATAAACATCATTCTGAATACGTGCTCAGCAATTCAATGGCAAGTACGCCGGAAACAGCAATGGACCTATTATTGAAAGTTTGGGAACCAGCTGTTGAGAAAGCAGAGCAAGAACGTGAATGGATTAAAGAGCTAATGGCCGCTGAAGGGGTCACTCATGAACTTGAGCCTTGGGATTGGCGCTATTACGCTGAGAAAGTACGTAAAGCGAAATTTGACCTAGACCAAGGCCAAATCGCAGAGTACTTCGAGCTGAATAATATGATCGAAGCACAGTTCTACACAGCGGAACGCTTATTCGGTCTGAAGTTTGTCGAGCGTACAGACATCCCAGTATACAATCCAGTTGTACGTGTTTGGGAAGTGCAAGATAAAGCTGGCAAGGCAATTGGCTTGTTCTATGGCGACTACTATGCACGCTCAACAAAACGCTCTGGTGCTTGGATGAGCTCATTCCGCACACAGCAGAAGCTCGCTGGTGATGTTAAGCCATTAATTCTAAACAATATGAATCTAAACAAACCTGCTGAAGGTGAGCCGACGTTAATGAGCTACTCAGACGCGGTTACTTTATTCCATGAGTTTGGACACGCACTACACGGCCTACTTTCAAATGTTACTTACCCGACGCTAGCAGGTACAAGCGTACCACGTGACTGGGTAGAGTTCCCTGCGCAACTATTTGAACATTTCATCGCTCAACCTGAAATGCTTAAAAAATTCGCGCTTCATTATAAAACGAATGAACCAATGCCTGAAGCGCTACTTGAGCGTATCAAACAAGCAGGTACTTTCAACCAAGGGTTTGCAACGGTTGAATTTACCGCATCTGCACTTGTAGATATGGCATATCACCAAATGACCGATGTAAAAGATCTCGATGTGCGCGCATTCGAGAACAAGATTTTAACTGAGTACGGCAAGCCTGAAGAAATCATCATGCGACACCGTAGTACACACTTTGGGCATATTTTTGCAGGCGGTTATTCATCTGCTTACTATGCTTACATGTGGTCTGAAATCTTAGATGCAGATGGCTTCGACGCTTTCCTAGAGAAGAAAGACATTTTTGATCCAGAAACCGCAGAACGCTTGTACCAATTTATCTACAGCCGTGGCGACACGCTAGATTACTTTGAAGCGTATGAAGGCTTTAGAGGTAGGAAACCAACCACAGACGCGCTATTGCGTAACAGAGGTCTAGACTAATCCCACCTTATAAAAGCCGAAGTCTTTGTACTTCGGCTTTTTATTTAACAATCAACGCAAGGTAAAAGAGTAAATTAATATCCCCCAGCAACATTACTGAAAAAACCGAGCTGTGATTACTACTAGACTGTGCGCTAATCGTTAAAAATTAAAAACAACACGGCTAAAAATATAATTTATTCAAACTGTAATGTTATTCGAAGAGGCTGTTCCTGTCACGCATAGTCAATCGAATAAAATTCAGCCTATCATTACTTTATAATCTAGTTGACAACCAAATAGCAAACTTAGTTGATGATTTTACCACTAGCCGTATTGGTAGATATAAGATTGAGTTTGAACCAAGTTCAATACCAAAATTTAAATGCTCTTCTTCGTCTTTTTTAATACTCATTACTGCCTGAAATGCACTTTGGTCATGCACTTCCAAGTATGCTAGTTGTCTCTCTAGATGGTGCAGTACTGTAGATTCAACTGCTTGAGTACATACCCATATTGCTTTTTTACCCATTAGAGCCGTAACCCCACCCAGTAAATACCCGCCCAATGACCAAAGCCAAAGTGCGTAACAGTGCCTAACATTATTTACTCTGAGCCAGGTGTTAAATGTATCGCAGTGCTGTTTTTCATGCGCCAACATCTCATCGAGTTGTTTTACCAAATCTTTATACAACAAACGAGCAATAAAGCGCTGTGCCCTGTAGATGCAGATCGCACCTCGCTCCCCAGCATGGTCGACACGTATAATTCTTTGTACTTCTTTTATTGGCATTTTAAACCTATATATTGACTAGCCTTGGTTATTTTTATTTAAATTCACTCTAATAGACAATTGCTTATATAGCTTTACACACTCTCTGTCAGAGTCCCAATCACTGCAATGTATCCATGCTTGATTTGTTTTCTGTGGCCATCAACTAAAATAAACTTTATTAGGGCAAGCGCTGATAAAAGCACATCGAGCTAGGAAAATTGAATTACTTGGTTTGACACTGTCATGTTAAAAAGACTAAATACCCAAACCATTGTTCAATAGCCAGGTTAACAATGCATCGCATGGTATAAAAAACTTAACAGAGTGAGAATCAAATAATAGCCTTTCATATAAAATACTTTTAAATTTATATTGGGAGAAAAAGACGAATTGCTATATTAAGAGCACCGTTTATTTTTTATCTCATTCTATATCATAATCTTTGAGCCTTTCGGATCCACTTGTTTTATATCTCTGTCATTTTTCAAGGCCACTGTATAAAACACATACAATTGGAAACTCAAAAATTTAAAAATGGATTAAAATAAGCACTTGTAATGTGCCCTCCTAAATGGAGCTCAATCAGTCAATTTTTTGTTCTAATACAATAAGAAGCGTTAAGCAAACTTCTAAAGGAAATACACCAGCAAGCTCATGAATTCGACATATAAAACATCACCTTCACCCACTTCTCTCATCATTGTCCATGACCCTTTACTATTGTTACATAGATAGATTGAGTTACTTAGTTACGTGCCAAAACAGACATACCCATTAAATTTTATGAAAAATCAAAGCCCTCTCAGTTGCTCGTACTCAAGCAATCAGTAATAATGCCCGTAACCCAACAAACATAAGTAACGTCTAATCAATAGAGAATAAAAAAATAAATGACTTTTCCAAATCGGCAGATCCGTGCCGTTTATGACAAACAAACCATTCGTGTTTACCAAGCTTACAACGACGCGATTGCCAACTCCACACTTGCCCATGGTACGTTTATTTCGCCGCCTTTTAAAATGGAGCGAATGACTTGGATTAAGCCTTCATTTCTTTGGATGATGTATCGTTCTGGTTGGGCGCAAAAAGACGCTGGTCAAAATCGAATTCTGGCGATTGATATCAGTAGAGAAGGATTCGAGTGGGCACTTAATCATAGTCTTTTAAGCCATCAAGCGAAGGAATTCACAGATAAAGCAGCCTGGTTAAAACTAAAAAATAGTACACCCGTTCGGATTCAGTGGGATCCGGAGCGCGACATATTCCTACAACCACTTGCGCATCGTGCAATTCAAATCGGGCTCTCTAGCGAAGCGGTAGACTTATATGTGCATCAGTGGGTCCAAAACGTCACCGACGTGACAGAGCTTGCCACAACAATAAAAGGACACATAGACAATCATCAACTAGAGTCCGCTAAGGCGCTATTGCCAAATGAAGTTCCGTACCCCCTGTGCACGGTTCTAAAAGACAAAATAATGGCAGAATAGGACTTTAAGGCTTTGTCTGTCTGCTTGGATCTATAGAACTGATGGACAACAGCCAAAGACAAAAAAAGCCGCGACGAGGTCGCGGCTTTGGCTATCACAATAGAATAAAAATTGATTCTATTGTTATGGTGACTACACTCTCTAAACCATAGCCATCATTCATGCCATAAATGATGTGTCAAAATACGTCGATCCCGTGCGCACTTCCCCCAATTCAACATATACTAGACGCCACAGTGAACAACACTGCTTCCCCGTAAGGTAATACACCACAGATTGTGCCACTCGCACTGGTTTTAAATGACATACCCATTATGTTCGTCACAGACTGAGTGACTACAACGCCCTAAAAGCATTCACAGTACAAACTTGCTTAGATTCAACATATTGATAAGTATGCAATAGTCACTTCCTTTTGAGCGAGCCAAGATCAGGTTTATCCGCAGAATTTATGCCATAGACTTGTGCAATAAATGTGGAGTGATTCAGACATTATAACGAGATTTTTTGAGTAATAGAGAGTGGCGTATCACTGTCTGTGACTTAATCTATACTGATTTAGTGTGATACGAAATTTACTTTATATAAGAAGGTGATTAGAGATTTAAACAACTTGACTTGCATGAATATAAAATATAAACCCGTTACATTTGTAGACAGGTAAGACTATGTAGAAAAAGAATTTATAATTATAAAGACCATATTCCCTTCTAAAAGCCGATTAAAAATAAAACAAAAAGCAGGTGGCATAGCGCAACATCAATCCTGACTGAGAAACATGCCAATACCAAGGTGTAAAACATGATTGAAATGGTCAATTAACAACCAAAACTGTTAAAAGTAATAATACAAAAACAGTAATTTTAACCAGCCATTCTCAATATTTAATTTTATGTTCCTTTAATTTTATTTCTGTTATTATAAGGCCTATTTTGTTGCAATAAAATGGATTAAAATGTACAAAACACTCTCCTCAATCGCTTTAATGGGCGCCTCTTTCACTGCTTTAGGTCAAGGTGTTGTTGAATTCCCTGCGCACGCTTACTTTGAAGAAATTAAGAAAAAGAGCATTCATGGTGTATACGAAACCATCAAAATACCAAAATCCAAAAAAAGAAAGATTAAGCTTCCAGCTGGCGAGTACAAATACAGAATATCGTTACAGTCATCATCATCTGATTTTGAGGGTGAAATAAACATCAAAGATGGTGAGAAATTCTATATTCACAATGCCATAACACCAGACAGAAAAAGAGTATTTTCTTGGCCATCGAAAAGCGAACCAAGAAGTGACGCTTTCAATATAGAGAGTAAAGCACATTTTTGTCGCGGCGTTTTTCAATACCCTTCTCCAGTTCAAGATTACAGTATAGATGCATGTATAGAGTTGAAAGAAAAGGAAAATGGTGTTGGTTATTTAGGTATGGGCTATATCTATGACAAAGGAATTGGAAAGCATGGCGCTAGCCGTGGTAAAGCCATCGAAAATTATACGGCTGCTTTCCAAAAAGGTGAACTAGAGGCGGCGGCTGCTAACTTTCTTATCGATAGAAATAGCGACCAAGCGTTAAAAATGCTTGATGAAGCAGCATCAAAGGGGAATCAGTGGGCAACTGAAATAGCAGCTTTACATTTCGCAAATTCAGACAAGCAGGAAGAGCTTGATAAAAGTCGCACCTATTCAATGACGCTCCTAGATAAAGGCATCGCTTCTGGCTATAAATCGTTAACTTGGATGCTAGTCAATGATGCAATAAAGAATGACTCACCAGCTATAGAAGCCGCTGCACACTTCAATTTATTTAGTCTTCACAGCCCTAGATTGGGTTACTACGAAAAAAACTTAAAAAAACACATCGAAACGCTGCTCTTGAGCTCTGATCTTGACAAAGTGAACGACAAAACTGTGGAACTAGCAAACCACTATTTAAGTAACGCCAATAAAATATATATCGACACATCAAAACTCAGCAAATATAAAGATCGAAAAGAACTGTCTATTTCAATTAACGATGACTTTTCGATGCCCATTAAGGATTTCTCCTCAGTCTATGTTTTGCCAGTTTCAAAGTTGGATGGATACTTCCGTGTAACGCTGAATGACAGCGAAGGCTTCTTGTCTGAAGATACATTTAAAGTAGCTGATTCATCGGGAGAGGTGTTCTGTACATTTATCAATGAGAGAGCGGATTCTATCGAAATGATAAAAGATACAGAAAATAACAATTGCGGTGTAGAGATTGAAAAAACGGTGTCAGCTTGGACACTTTTAAACCAGTATATGTAAAACATGAAAATATTATTAAATTCAGTATTACTTTTAATACTGCTGCTATTAGCTGGTTGCAAAACAACCGTCTCACAACTTCAAGATTCCGATCTGAATAAGCCAATTGAAAAAGGCTATGCGATCGGTATTATTAAAGTACGTGAATCGGACGCAGATTCGAGCAACACTGAAAAAAGCTTCTATATACATGAGCGACATAAGAGACGTGACGGTACGTATACTGATCCCGTGGTGCCTCTTTCTTCTGGCTCGACCATCATGACAAAAGATCATATTGCCATTTTCAAATTCAAATTGGCGACACGATCTATTGTGAGTGTCATCGCTTCTGCGAGCCACGTACACGACTCCCAAGGAGGAGAAAGCAATATTTTTGCGAGTGCATGTGGCGGCCCAGTCATCCCGCTGCAAGCATCATCGCAAGGGGTATACTACTTTGGAGAAATAACGTTCAAAGAATGGGTATCAGAAATTGGTGAATTGAAGTTTGATATTTCTGTCAACGACTCAACACAAGGTCTCGAGGCATCCCTTTCTGATGCTTACCCTTCGCTATCTTACAGCAGCATAAAAGTGGCGCCAGCAGAACTCGGCTGGGATAGTTCACAATGCCAACCTTCCACAACGATTATTTATATATAAGGTAGAATTAAACGTGAAATTGTTAGTAAAAGTGCTTACTACGGCATTGATGGCACTCGCCGTAACATCATGTGCAAACTTAAGCACCTATAAAAACTATAAGAACAAAAAGCTCAGTGACGATCTCGTGGCCAAGATTAGACCGAGTACAAAAAACTCGGTATTCACGCCTGGTATTGCTAGTGTTAGAAATACCAGCAGAGACGCGAGCGACAAAAAAACGAAAAGCGTTGGCGGAGCAATGGCGGGCTACCCAGTAAAAATGAATTTGCTACCCGGCAGATACGTCATTACATTTTATTGCTTCACAGGGAATACCTACGCTTTCCCGTCGGCGGAGGTAGTTGTTGAAGAAGGTAGCACCTACTACTCTCGATGTTTTAATGCACCAGAAGGTAAAGTGGGCGTCGAAGTTTACGAAGCAGAATAGCCTTAGCTGACCTCATACTTTTGAATACCAATAAAAGCTACTTCGACAGGTAGCTTTTATTTTCATCCCTCAATGCCTTCCCTGATAGGAAACTTATATGCGCACAGCAGTTGTATGGTTACCTACCTCCTACTTTTAGGACAACCAATCAGTATACACATTACATTAGTTGCTAGGGACATCGATTGTTGTATCTGAAAATTTCAATTTTTCTATCATCGTCAGTGTATTCTCTCCATCTCGATTATCCCGCATATCTTGAACAATTACGCGGTCATTTTCATTAGTAACGAGATATTCTGAAGAGGGGCCAGAAAATATCACCGTATTCTCTCCAGCGTTGCCTGTAATGTTATTGTCTAGCTGGTTAACAATCACGTTGCTATTATTGGTCCCTGTCAGCGTAACATCTTTCAAATACTGGGCGTGATGAGAATAAGGTAAATCAGTGTTTAAGCGCAGACTAAAGTCACCGATAAAACCCTCGTCTATTCTCGCGTTATAGGTTAAAAAAGGAGAGAAGAATTTATTGTCGAGCAACAGTGCACCGGACGCATCTTCATTGGCTATATCACCTCGAACTTTAGCAACATATATATCATACATGCCAGTTGTTACATGTTCGGTATTTGCGCCCCACAAGCCATAGTAAACATCAATAACAGCGGCTAGATATTCTTGAGAAAGGCTATTCTCTGCCGAGAGTTCAGCTATCCACTCCGGAGCGCCCATTCCCCATAAGTTATTTGACAAGGCATCGACCTGAGCTGCTCTAATTTCAGCTTGGAATGAAGGCAAAGCGCCAATGAAAGTGGCATTGTGATCTACACCAATACCATAGTCATGAACAAGGTGAAGGATCTCCTCAAAAGAGGCATCTCGATGCGTATAATCTTGTTCAATGTACCATGGATGTCCTTCTACTTGTATTTCGCCATAGTACAAAGGTTGACCGTCGAGTTCAGCAGCTTTATTAGTGCCATCATCCACCCCATTTAACAACATCAAAACAGCACCGTTTTCAGACATTTTATTCGCCACGGCGCCTTTATCTGCACCATACTCAGACCCAGGTAAAGGCGCTAAAAAGTGCATTAAAATAGAGCGTGCCCGAACAATTTGATTATCGGTAACTTGATTCTGAGCAACAATATGTATTGCCATACCATTCGGCGTGTCCACTTTGGTATATCTATTAAAGTGCAGAGCTTCGGTGTAAGTCTCTTTAAGTGTGGCAGGTAGTTCGCTTATTCCTAACGCCAAAGTCTGTGCGGAAAGTCCTTTAGAACCGCTATTCTCAGTCTTTATCGTCGCTGTTTCGGTTGTTGCAGATTTGACTGCCGCTACCTCTGAGGTTGAACTCGAATTACACCCCATTAAAATTGAAAGAGTGGGTATGAGTAAGAAAAAATTAAAATAAGCAGGTTTCATGGGTTGTCCTCTTGCTGACATTCAAGAGGGATCTTACAAGACTCCTTTTCACCACGGGGTAAGCCTATGTAAGCAAGCAGGTGGTTTGTAAGCGTTTGTAAGCACGGCTAAAAAATTCGCTATAATCAGTACAATGTTAACTACTATTTTCCTGCCGTTTTAAACTATGCATATATTAATTATTGAAGATGATAAAGAAATTGCTCGCTTGACCGAAATGTACCTTCAGAGTGAGGGCTATCAAACGACAATTGTGGATCATGGTAGTGAGGCTGTCTCTACAATTAAAGCATTAACACCCGATCTCGTTTTATTAGATTTAATGCTACCAGGGGTAGATGGGTTTGATATTTGCAAAGAGGCTCGCGCATTTTACTCTGGCCCTATTATCGTGCTAACCGCAAGAGAGGACGAAATTAGTGAGGTAAGTTTGCTAAAATTGGGGGCTGACGACTACCTAAGAAAGCCCGCAAAGCCTCATATAATGTCAGCAAGAATAGAAGCTTTATTACGCAGAACAAATACCAATTCAGAAAAAACAGTTCATATTTTATCAAATACAGTAGCCATCAATAGTGACACCTTGTCGGTCACATTGAATGATGAAACTATCGATTTAACGACTTCTGAATTTGATTTATTAACGCTTTTAGCAAGTAAAAAAGGACAAGTAGTATCACGGGAAGATTGTATTAAAGCACTCAGAGGTATCAGTTATGATATCTCCGATCGCTCAATAGATATGCGTATATCAGGACTTAGAAAAAAATTCAATGACGAAAAACCACCATATAAAATCATCAAGACAATACGTAACAAAGGGTACATGCTAGTCAATGAATAGTTCAATTTCACCCTACTTTACTCGGATATATGGCGCTCTGTTTCTGGCAATCTTCACAAGTGTTTTTCTGACTTTTTTTATTTTAGATAAATGGAATGAACATGATGCACTTGAGGACTTTGTAGCCGACACCCTATTCGTCATGAACCTATTGGAGAATCAAAGGAAAGCGGACAAAGTCCAAGCCAGCGTGTTCTATAACAATCTCAATAGCGAACTATACCCTTTTGATATTGAGTGGTTGGACTCTACGAGCATCGAACAATCATGCAGTGACTGCTTTTACTTAACCAAGCATAAAGGCATTGACGTCTATGAGTTTAATACAGGTGAGTTAGTGTCAATTCACGCAATAGCAAACACATCTGCTCAGTTAGTTATTAAAGATAAATTATCCAAATCTGAGGGTTTTTATCATGGCCTGCACTCAGAGACTTTCGATATTGAAGCGTACTCCATGCTCATTCTATTGATAGTGATTGTGGTGGTCATTGGCCTCGTGTTATATCTCCCTATCCGGAAGCTTCAAAAAGAAATAGATCATCTCAATCATATGAGCTATCAGATTGGTAAAGGTAATTTGAAAACACAAGTAAAGCCTTTATCCGAACCCCTCACCTTATTGGCAAAAACTTTTAATAACATGGCGTTATCTTTGTCTGCCAAAGTAAATGAAAGTCAAATTTTCGCGCAGGCAGTGCCACATGAGCTTAGGACGCCACTGAGTAGAATACAGCTAGCCACTGGCATTCTAAGAAATAAGTCCACTAGCAAAGAACAATTAGCCTTAATCGATAATATTGACCAATACATCACCGATATAGACGAACTATGTTCTCAAGTTATCCAATTTTCAAAATTGAATATTCAAGCAAGCACAGAGCAAGGAGAAGCGTTTAGTCTAAACCATTTTGTCACGTGCAGAGTCTCGAAGCTGTCACTGAACGAAACAATTTGTGTCGATGTGAACTTCACCGAAGAAATAACCGTAGATTATAACGCGGCTAACCTTCGGTTAATCATTGATAACGTATTAAAAAATGCTGTTCAACATGCACAAAAAAGCGTCACTCTGAAAGTATGTAGAATTACGACATCAATTGAAATTACCATAGAAGACGACGGTGAAGGTATCCCAATTGAAGATTACGACACCGTCTTCATCCCGTACGCTCGGTTAGATGATAGCCGTACAAGAAAAACTGGCGGCATAGGGCTGGGTTTAGCAATTGCTAAAAGTGCAGTAAATCAACTTGGTGGAGAAATAAGTGTGACAAATTCAAGCTCAAATGGTGCTATTTTCAAAATAACACTGCCAACCTCGTAACGCATGTTCAAGTTTCTAGTACGCTCCCCATGGTCGCTAATCACACACAGTTGATAGCTCGTTAAAACATCCGCATTTTTCGCGCTATTATTGGGCGTCATGAGCCTCGGCACATTGCCCTCACTAAGCCATGTGTGCAACTCACCCTAAAGTTGCCACAACCCTTGCTCTACACCGCCTAAAATGTATATTGCGAATAGGCCTTTGCTAGGTATGTCTAGCGGTGCGACCGCGATTTCAGCCCCTTTAGATTGAACCTCTAATACAGCTTGTTCAATATTTTCAACCAACCAATATGGACGTATCACTGGCGCTTCATTCTCACGTAACGGTGCTCGAACACCAATGATGCACCCATCAGCTAAGACACATGTTTTTGCCCCGCCCAGTAGTGGATCACTCGGTGAAAAGTTAACGCCATGTGCGAGCTCGTAGCTCTCACAAACGAGGTCAACATCCAGCGAAACGATTTCAAGATAATGTACTTTCATATTATGACTAAGATAAATGGTTATGGCAGTAAAATTGAGTATAACCCAACGCCGCACCAAACTGGTTGCACGTTGGGCAATATCAATTAGCGTAGTGTACGCCTTGTATTCATGCGACGCTTAGTCGATTAAAAAGGATAAACGCGCATCACATTTGGAGGGGGTTAACTCTATGATCTCAGGCACAACAATCTGCTCTATTACAAATGGGTCTTCGGCAATAATCCTTTCCAATGCATCTCGCGTAATATCAGTGGCGATGATCCCACCCCCAGCACAGGATTGAAGACTGCCAGAGAGGATAAATACGCCTTTTTCAAACCATGTTTCGAGCCACATTTTATGGCCTGCCATATGATCCTTTGCCCGCGACCTATTATCTGAAAATTTCAATTGAATAATAAACACAGTATATCTCCTTTAATGTATGTTGCTAGGGCACAACCAGATTCATAGTGACTAAGCGCATTTCGTGAATACCATACGCCAGTTCGTTTCCCATGTCTCGCCATTGTCTTTAGAAAAAGCCTGCTCCCATGTCGGTCTATGCGGATGAGTTGCATTCCAAATAAACCTGACTTTGATAGGCTCGCCTTGCAATGTGTCTTGGGCGTAAAAATGGCCAATACCATCGACAAAACTGCCAATAACGGGCGCATCTAATGCGTGAGGATTACGCCCATCTAACCACCAAATTGACCACGCTTTCGTCTCTGGGTTATAAGAGCGAATGGCCTTCGCCCTCACGCTGGCGTCAGGGTAGTGTAGATGGTTATCTTCAACATTGCCGAATCCACCTAATGTTTTAACCGTGGCAGAATCCCCTTTAAATTCAACCCATTCATTACAGTCATCTAGAATACGCTTCAAACGGCGGTGTACTACATTCCAGTGGCCAATAATAAAGTCAAAATCGTTTGGCGCTGCTGGATCGAAATCACTTAACATCATTAATCCTTTATTGTTTTGAATATTAAAATACAATAACACACTGTATATATAAACAGTTATATTATTTCAGGTAAATGAAAATTCAGACAATCAGAACATGACTTATGGCTAAAATCAGTTGTACCTCAGGAAAAACGGTTTTTAAATGGTCTGTGCCAAGTTGAGCAGTGCACAGATATCGCAGCGTGCTTTTCTTACAGGGTTAGTACGTTGACACTACGCTAAAAATCGTCGTAGTTAATTGTGACCAATAGTGCAGAGATAAGCATGTCATTTACGAAAATAACGACATTCAGTCCAGAAACGTTTCCACCACTACTCAAAAAGGGATTTCAAGTTTAAATAACAGCAAACGAACTGCAACCAAACCTGTGGTAACACATCAAAACACCTAGATAGAGTATTACTTAAACGTCATTTAGAGAGTGTATGGGCAAGTTAGTCTTTATCCACAGGCAGCATGATATACAGCGAGCAGAGATTAACAGGTATAGATATATAAACTAAAAAATTGAAACGCCCGCTTGAGCGGGCGTTTATAGGCATTAGGTATAACTCAAGTGCACGCTGTGCACCATTATCTACTCAGCTTCTCTGATTAATCTAAACCCTTTTTTAGCATTGGAACCGTAGTTACTTTCTCTCACGTTACATGCGATTTGGCCTGCAAAATTTTCTACATCACCACCTTTAAGCTGAGGATATATAACCCCAAACTCATCAGCGCGCAGTTCACCCACCATCTCCCATACATTGCCGCTCATATCATAAATCCCCCAGGCATTCGGGATTTTAGTGGCAACTTTTTGCACGGCAAGTTCTGGCGTATTACTCGAATACCAACTGTAGTTGTGCAAGGGTATGTCGTAAATGGTAGGGTTCGTAATTGGGCCATTTTCTGAGTTAACGTTTGGAAATTCACCCGAGCTTCCAGCTAAACATGCATATGTCCACTCATCTTTTGTCGGTAAACGATAAATGCCCTCTCCGCGAGCATTAAGCGCATCGATAAACGCTATGATATCCTCTCCCGTCTCATTTTGTGCTGGGAAGGTATCACCTTCACCTTTAAACTGCATGTTTGTCACTTCAGTAGTTTGCATATAATAAGGCTTGGTAATGTTGATCGTATAAGGACTACCATCCACGTTAATTGTCACCGTTCCCGCGGGCACTAATACAAATGACATTCCCTGCGAATTGACTAAATCCGGTGCGGCATTTACAGAAACAAGCCTTTCTATCTCTGCGTGATTGCCAGAAGAGTCCACCACTGAATAAGCAATTTTATATACACCAACGGCTGTGCTATCCACAACACCGTTCACAACAAGCTTATCCGCAAGATCACCGTCAACATTGTCAGTGACTGTCACACCCAAATCGTCATAGTTCTCACCGACATTTAGATTGACGATTTGTTCACCCAACAACGTGATAACGGGTGCAGTACTGTCTACCACACTCACTTTACGCTGCGCAGTTCCTTGGTTCCCTGAATTGTCAGATGCAGTATAAGTAATAGTATACTCACCCAGTACTGAAGTATTAACCGAGCCTGATAACTCTATCGTGTTTGTGACATTGCCTTCAAAAGCATCATAGGCAGTCGCGCCCTTCTCAACATATACACCACCAAATTCGATTTCTGATTCAGATCGGCCACTTAAACTAACAACCGGCGCCACTCTGTCTACCACTTTTACAGTTCTAATTTTTGACGCTGAATTACCGTTTCTATCAGTCACCGCATATGAGAGTTCATAATCTCCCAGTTCTCTCCAATTGACTTCACCACTGATTGTCAATAATGGCGTGATGTTTCCGTCCGCGTTGTCAATTGCCGAAGCGCCCATCTCTACATATTCTTGATCAACATCGTGTATGTATACTTCTTCGCCCGTCAATGTAATAACGGGCGCAACTCGATCCACGACTTTAATGAGTCTTTCTGTCTTGGCAGTGTTGCCGCTGTCATCTGCCACTGAATAAACTAAGGTATAGTTACCTAAAAGCGCCGTATTAACTTCGCCAGAAATGACAACTTTTGAAGAGATGTCACCTTCTGCGTTATCCTGTGCTTGTGCCCCCGCTTCTTGATACACATCCCCCGCATCTAAGGTGACCGTTTGGTCTCCAACCAAAGTGATTTCAGGTGCGACTTCATCAACAACATTGACGACTCTGTCCAAACTCGCTTTGTTCCCAGATTTGTCTGATGCTGTGTAAGTAATAATATATTCGCCAACTTTTGCTGTATTAACAGTACCCGAAATTGTAACATCCACAACAAGGTCGACATCATCGATAGCTGCCGCACCTAACTCTTTGTATTCTTCGTGTATACCCACTTCTGTTTCGGGTTGACCACTGAGCAGAATCACAGGCGCTTTTGTATCTTTTGGTGTAGGTTCTGTTACACCCCCATTGTCATCATTGACTTTTTCACCATCGTTACTGCCGCCACAGCCCGTTAGCAATAAAGCGGTCAATAAGCATACTGAAATTTTAGAATTATCCATAATTTCCCTTGTTAGTTATGTGAATTCAATATTAGTCTGAATTGTAACAACACTGCTTGCGTGTGTAAGTGTAATAATTGATTGAATTTTATCCACTTTCAGATGTCACATTCTAGTATCGTTATTATATATACCGACATTATGAATATTATAATAAGTAGTACAAACCCATCATAAAATTGTCAGGCAACTTGATGTAGATTGGATTATCTGTGTGCGTGCATAATAGGTCAATGAAATAACGTCAAACACAGCTAGCAAACTTGAGCTCACAATTTACATACACGAAAACGTGCTACGGCACATTTTCGTGTATGTAAATTAATGAATTATGCGTGCGATTACGTGATACAAAGTGATCATTTTCACCGGCTTGCCAATGTGGCTAACAAAACCTAAGCGTTCATAAGCCTTGATGTCCTGTGGCATGACGTTGGCTGTTAGCGCGATGACCGGTACACTTGGGTCCAATTTTTGGATGTGTGTATAGGCTTCAACACCATCCATTTCAGGCATCTGTATATCCATGAGTACCAAATCATAGCGGTTGCTTTCAAAGGCTTGTACTGCCATCAGTCCATTTTCTACTACGTCTAATTTAGCCCCTGTTTTTTCCAGCATTTTTTTAATAACCAATTGATTAATCTGGTTATCTTCTGCGATCAATATATTCAAATTACCAAAGTCGGGGATCCCTTCATTATTGACGTCTTGTTTTAGACTCGCTAAGGAAGCTTGCTGAAATGGCAGTGTTATGCAAATACGGGTTCCTTTACCGACTTCACTTTCGAGCTCAATCACTCCTTTCATTAATGTCACTAAGCTGTCTGATATCGCCAAGCCAAGACCTGTGCCTCCGTACTTACGAGTGGTCGAAGAGTCAGCCTGCTCGAAGCGATTGAAAATCGATTTTTGCGTCTTTTCATCCATTCCAATACCGGTGTCGGACACGACCAGACATAGCGCTGATTGCCCTTGATATTGTACGGTTTTCACGTCAATTTTTATGCCGCCAGATTCCGTAAACTTGACGGCATTAGAGGCTAAATTCAATAAGATCTGCCTAACTCTGACCGAGTCCCCCAACCAACCTAAGTTGAGGTCTTGTTCAAAGTTTGCAGTCAAAGAGATCGACTTTTTTTGAGCGTCACCAGCTAAATCAGATATCACTGAATCAACCGCTTCTTGAATTGAAAAAGGCGCTACTTCAAGCACTAACCTATGCGCCTCAATTTTCGAAAAATCCAGAATATCATTAATCACTGTTAGCAGCGAATCTGCGGAATAGATCGCTTTAGACACTAAATGCTTAGACTCTTTATTTAAGTTATCTTGCTCAATAATCTGAAGCGCGCCAAGAATGCCATTCATCGGTGTACGTATTTCATGGCTCATATTTGCTAAAAATTCGCTTTTTGCTTTTGAAGCTTGCTCAGCTTTGACTTTCGCTTCAATAAGCGCTTGATTTTGCTTTAGCATTTTGTCTCTTGAGCGTTTCAGCTGCCCAGAGTATTTCCGGTTAAAGAAGCCGACATTGCAACAATACAAATACACACTTGAGGCCGCAACAATTTTAGTCACCAAAGGGGATTGCTCAACAAATTCAAATCCAAATAACACCCCGCCCAACATGCAGCCTAGCCCAAGTGCCCCCGTTCCGAGGTAATATCTTTTGATACCGCCCAGAATGAGGCTGTTTAAAGAATTTACGATTAATAAAGCAAAGACAACCCAGATCTGAAACCCTGTTGCAGCACACCACATGCCGTAAAATAGTGCATCCAGATACAAGTTTATATACTCGGCACCAGCGCGCTCGCCATTAAGCTTACTTTGCCAACGCGCAAGGTGTGGCCAAATGGCGCAATTTAAAAAGATACAAACGCCAATTACTAAAGTTAGGTCATTGTAAAATGTACCAATCAGCATAATTGCCATGAGTATGCAGCCAATAATACGCGGCGCATAATTCAGCTTGCTAAGCGATGGTTTTGGTTTTAGTGTCTCTTTAGAATGTGTGGCGGACGTCATGTCAAAGGCTTTAATCCAAGCGCAGCTAATCTTTTAACTTTATACACCAAAAAGCAGGTTTTTATTTATTTTTTAAACGAATAAGTTAAAAAATTGCAAGTATTTATGCTTTTCGCCACCTGCGCTTTTGCAAATAACGCAAACAAAGTCATAGTCCTATACATACAACAATATCAGGGCCCCATAATAGGACTAAAGAACATGACTTTTGCGTCCCTATTATTTATCACTAATATGAAGATCAGCGTTTCGACCTCTTTGACATCATCCCACAAGAAGTAAGGCTCATCCGGTGAAATTAATGCGTTTGCAACGCAGGTGTTTGTCATGCTCTCTTTGTTCAACCACAACGAGGCTTTGTCGTTGTACTCAATTGCGCTAGATTAACGCAAGGTATACTATCCCGCATGCCTGCATCAGCAGTGACATTAAAACTAATTCATAAAGACATGAGACGCACAATGGTAAGTACGACCAAACATTACTTCGTGCTCTGCTCCCAAAGTCATGGGGTGATAATAAAATTCAGTATATACAAAAGCGCTCGACCTATTTCACCAAGCGCTTTAACCAGTACTAACCTAAATTTTAGGCCTGAGCCCTTCAATGACTTGGGCATCTACCCAATAACTTTTTCCGACCCAATTTTGACTACCATCATCTTGCACTACCCAGTCTCCTCGCGAGAAAAACAGATATTTGCCATCATGTGTCACGCGAGGGGAGCTTTCACTTAAGTGAGTGTTTATGTGTGATCCCATATTCATCGCAGGGAGCCAATTACCTTTTTTGTCTTTAAAACTGATGTAAATATCAGATTTTCCATGCCCATCCGCTCGCACAACATCCCACATTAAATAAGACTCATCCGGCGCAATATACGGATGCGCAATCCATTCTCCCTGATTAATTTGAGCACCTAATTTGATGGGGCTCTGATATTCTCCATCAATCAAACGAGAATACCCTAAATTACCTTTGCCATTGTCTGCTTTTTTAAAGAATGGAAAAAAATATGTCCCATGCGCTGATATTGACACTCCATGTCCCTGTTCTTTTAAAAACTTCCCTTGCCTTTTAGGTTCAGACCACCCTATTTTTGTTTTTTCTCTGTACCACTTTCCGCCATACATCATACTGCCATCAGGCGTAAACTGTGGCCACCTGATTGCTGACTCTGAAACCTCCCCCCAACGACCATGCTCATATCGAATCACAAAAAATACGCGCTCTTTATACTTGCCGTTTTTTCTTGTGAAATAAAATTCCTTCATATCTGGCGAAAACACCCCACCTTCAAATCGACCGTCTGGTGACACTACTTTTGGGTCAAAAAGCGTTGGTTTTAACCCCGGTGGCGTTTCACCAAAATAATGCTGTTTTGCGCTAACGGGGACATCCTTCGCATAAGTATTACCGTTCACTGTCATCGCTGACAGCAGCAAACAAGCAGACATATAAATCCGATTCATAGTTCACCTTAATTGTTATATCAATACGTTAAATCTTTTTAGTGATGTGACGCAGAGGTCAAGCTCACTGTAATCGAGGTGGTAAATAAAGACCTGACGTCATCATGATTTTGCAATGAATTGATACTGATAAATAATAAAACGCCTAGAAACCTGAGAGATGAAGGAAGGGGAATTTTTGTTAAAAAGAGCAAAAAGATGAAATTATAACCTTTCTAATCATGTGGTTATAATTGAATAAATGTATCAAACATCAGCCCAAAGTGTTTTGTGCACTGAAACTCACAATGACCTTTGTTCGGCTCACAACACACAGCACGCTGTTTTGACTAACTATTGTGTGTTATGAACCAAGAAAGTTAGACTGACTAAGCCCCTGTCAAATCATAAATATAAGAGGCATGGAGGCCATAAAAAATACAGGGCGTTAAGACCACACTGGCTAAGATAAATACCTTAGTGAGCAACTTGTTGTTCCTGTCCCTCACTAATTTAAGTCCAAATGCGGCAATGATAAGAAGCGGTAGCAAATAGTGAATTCTAATTAATGGCATTAGAACAAAGAGTCGCTTAACTTCTATGGACATTGTTAAATCATAGGCTTCTATCATGATAGGTGCCCCAATAAACACACCAATAACCAATGTAGTGATGTATAAAACGATTAGGAACCACCAAGGTGTGGATTCTACAAATTTGATCATATTTATGTGCACTTAACGCCGTAATACAAGGCATATAAAAGCTTGACTAGAACTAACTCGGTTTGCGCGTCAGCCAAGCTTTAGACGCGGCAACCTTCTCTTCCGTCGTATTTTACAACTTTTGCCACTGCAAGATATAGCAATTAATGTATAGTTTTGGATAAACATAGCAATATATGAGCAATTTTTATTGCGCTTAGGAGGATCCTTTAGCCACCGCAAGGGCTACACACCGCCCAAGAATTGCAAAACCCGCCCATATCGGTGACGATATCGCTCAGCCTTTTTTGCTCTTGCGTAACAAACTCATGGGTCACTTTACTTTTGGCGGTAAACAGCACATGGCCAGGTAGTTCGTCCTCGACATTTGGTTCAATGTAATCTACCTCAGGAAGTTTATTTTCGATTTCTTTTTGCTGCGCTTCAGTCAAAGGCCATGACGCGAACTCTACATAAAACTCAATGTTGTGAATCGCCTTAAAATCAAAGTCTCTTTCAGCCAAAATACGTAACATCTCGCCATCAGCATCCGATGGCCAACTGCTTGTTTCAGTCATCAATCAATTCTCTATCATTTACACATACATTATCTAGTCGATTGACGACGCCTTAGATTTACTATTTTTTTGCTCTTTCTGAGCATGACCATGAACTTTTGGCCAACACAAAGCCAAAAGTGTACGTTTAGATGGATTTAGGGAGTGTGTATGACACTGCAATTACCGTTCACTGGATGGGATAACAGATTACATAGAAACGGGGCGTTATAAGATAAAGCCGCGCTCTTCACGCGGCTAAAAGAACACAGCAAGGTAATTAGCTATCTTGTTGCTTTAACAATGCATCAAGCTTGGCTTCAACCCTTAATATGTCTTCTTTGGTTGCAAGTGCTTGCTCCGGCTTACCCTCTTCGTCATGCATGATTTGCATCGCATCCACAATAATACCAATGAAAAGATTCAGTACAGCAAAACTTGTAATAATGATAAAAGGCACAAAGAACAGCCATGATAGGGGAAAAAGTTCCATCGTTGGACGTACAATGCCCATGGACCAACTCTCAAGTGTCATGACCTGAAACAGTGTATATGCTGAAGCACCAATGCTACCGAACCATTCTTGCATATTGGGGTCTGAGTGTTGACCAAATAGCTTGGTTGTCAGTACGGCTGATACATAAAATACAATTCCCAGCACGCCAATCACCGACGCCATACCGGGTAACGAATGTCCCAGCGCACCGATAACACGACGCATTTGTGGCACAACAGAAAAGAGTCGCAATACCCTCAAAATCCTGAAGGCTCGTAACACGGACAACGCACCACCAGCAGGCACCCAAGATATGGCAACAATAATAAAGTCGAAACAATTCCAGCCAGATTTAAAAAACTTAAAACGATACACTGTGAGTTTCAGTAACAGTTCCACAGTAAAAATCAGCAAGATCACAAAGTCAATTTTTTGCAATAGCCCTGCATTTTCTTTACCAAACTGTGTGGTCTCTAAGCCTAAAGTCACAGCATTAAATAAAATTACTGCTATCAAAAAATTTTGGAACCACTTTGCCTCTACGAGTGTGGTGAGTTTTAACATGAAATGGTTTGAAGATGTCATGGATCTTTTTTAGGAAAAAATAAGATAAGCAATGATTTGGTGATAGCGCAATTTTGTCAAGCAGTATTCGCGATCGCGACATATCGATTACGCTTAAAAAATGCTAAGTTTGCAAAATGAGTCTCAATTTGAGTAAAGACATAAGACCCTCCCATTACTAGCCAGCGCAAAAACTCGTAAGAAATTGTAAATTATAGAAATTTTATATCAACCACTTTATGGCATAGGTTTCGCTCTGTTTTATCTTAGCATCCGTATGCTAACCCCATTGAAAGCAGTAAACGAGGTATGCTCAACGAAGTAATGCGTTCTGCATGCCTGTAAAGTTGGACGCAAATGAGGAATCAGTCATGATCAGCTTAGACAAACGAGAGAGCATGTTACACACAATGTACCAAGAGCATGGTCTGTTAAGATTTAGAAATTTGTTCAGCACAGAAAAACTCGCTAAATGGAATCGTTTACTAGACCCACTTTTTCAACAGCATTGCACACAAAAACGAAAATTCATCGAAACGGATGAATTGATGGCGTTAAACATCTTAAAAGAAGTGATGGTGCCCAAATTATTGAACGTGATCAGCGTCCTTGATCCTTGCCCAGTATTTTTCCATTGCTGTTGCTTCGAAATTGAAGGGAACCAAAAAGACTACCATAAACATATGAAAAGATTAGAAGGATGGCATCGCGAGCACTGTCACCCGCGCATGATGTCAGTGAGAGGTTGTAAGCCATACTCAATTTATATTTATCTTAGCGATGTCACCGACACGGATAGCGGGTCGTTCGAAATTATCCCACGTTATCACGAAGGGCCGCTTGAAAGTAATTTAAATAGTTGCAATATAAAAGGGACCAAAGGCACTTGCTTTTTATGGAATCGCGCCCTATTCCATCGATTAAATATCAACCGCTCTTCACAAAAACAGCGGATCTTAAAGTTGTCTATTCAAACCAACGGCTGGGCAAATCCGAGCATTCAGCACACTGAATTCCAAGGTGCACGCTCGTTGCTGGGAAACGATAGTCCCGCACTTGCTTACCTGTTAGGTAGCCACTTTAAAAACAACCTATCGATACAAACAATACCGCACCCTCGTACAGGTGACCTACCTCAAATAACACCGCTCTACTATTCTGAAAAGACCACCCTTCCAAACAAAACAAAAATTGTACTTCGCAGAATTAAACATAAAGTTGATGAAGTGCTAGGGTTTTAGCTAAGTCGCTTCGACGGCGTAATGTTAGACCAACTCTATGTCTAGGCTTCCCAGTAATCGGATCGCTTCAAAGCGATCGAATTTAGCCTGCTTGAGCATATTGTTAAAAATATCAATATCGAAGTCAGTTGCACTTGAAAAATCTGCACCTGATAAATTGGTGTCAGAAAACAACGCGCCGCTAAAATTCGTATCCCTAAAATTAGCATTGCGAAATTCCCCACTTCTGAAGCCAACTCGGCGAGCAACACTGCTTTCGATGGCAATGTCAGGCAGTGACATTCCGTCAAATGAACAGTCGTCGAGCATACAATCAAAAAAGTTAATGGGTGCACTAAAAACAATTTTCGGCAAAGCCATTTTGGTCCAGTCGATACCAATGGCTTTTGAGTCTCGAAAAACGACATCTGAAAATTTGCTATACCGTATATTCACCATACTCAGATTACATTTTATGAACTCGCAGTCCACAAAATTACACCTATCAAAAACAGCATCGGAAAAGTTACACCCTGTAAAAGTGCAGCTTTCAAATTCAATTGAAGATAACACTTCCCCAGAAAAGTCCTCTCCCGCAAATGTTTTAGACCAATTTGCTTGCGCTAGTACGATACTCACTAATCCTCCTTATATGCTTACGTTTTAAAAGCGTCTATCGCTTTTGATTAACACACCCCCTGTGATACACCCTACCTTATCATCAGGTTATGTACAGGGTGTTTCAACCCCCGCATAACGTCATTCAATGTCCTGAATTTGGCCAAAACGTTGCGCTAGTTCTGCAGCTTGACAAAAGCCTAAAGCCAACGGGAAAGCCCTATTTTCACTATTGATAAAAAAAAGTGCCGGAAACCCAGACACTTGCAGTTGCTGAGCAACCCCAAGGTGTCGTTGAAATTCGGATTCGGTTTGGTTGGACGCCAACCTATCCAAAAACGCTTGCGTATCCAAGCCGATTGCCTCAGCACACGCTGCCAAAGTGTGTCCCAACGACGGGTTTTTGGCTTGTTGATAATATGCTGATTGAATGGCTTTGGCCATGCTTTGCGCACTGTTTTCTGACAAACTTTCAGCGGCAATAATGGCTCTGCAAGCTTGATATGTAGATCGATATGGCGTATTCGAAGACCAAAAGTCATGATTAAACGTCACCTGAGTCCGATCTTCAATCTGATACCAATAAGACGCAATCGTTTCTCTTAAACTTTGTGCCATTGGCTGATTGGTGTCCGGCGCTAATCCACCCACAACCCAATCCATTTTTATGTGGGGGTGCATATTTAAAAATTGCTCTAACTCAGGTTGAAACCCATAACACCAAGCACACATCGGATCCATCACGTATAAAAATCGCATTTTTTTCTCTACTAAAATTGAATACCTGAATACTATCGCGCGAATTTAACCAAAGTATGGTCTTCACCCATGAGCTCTGTATCAATAATCTCGGCAATTACGCTCCAATCACCACCGGCCAACCCTGCACCAATTAAAGGGTAACCAAAACGTGCTCCGCTATAGGTCTGTTTAAGCTGCGCAAAGATGCGTTGAATTGCATCGTAGTCAGCCTTAACACCACGCCCTCGCCAATTGTATTGCGAATAAGCATTGATGATCGTTAGCTTTTTCCCATTCCTTTCTACCGTTGCATGAGAGTAAGTACCAAGTTTCAGTCTGTCACCTTTTTGAGTTTCAAGGTCCGCTTTAGCAGCGTCAGGAAATTCAGACTTTATTGCCTTAGCAATGCCTGCGCCCATTGTGCAAAAACAATTGCATCCATGAATGATGACATCAAACTCCCCTTCTAGCGCCAATTTAATTAAGTCACCATCAACGGTCTTCATACTTTCTCCTTTTAAAAATAAGCCTCAATATATTTTAATGTGGCTACTTTTTTGTTTATAACAAATATATTTCACTGACTTTTTCGCTATCAACCAATGTGAATTATCCCCTCCGATAAACTGGGTCAACTAAATTCCCTCATATGGTTCAACAAACTGCTCAAAGTATTTCGCATCATTAAAATTTAATGTGCCATTAGAATCAAGCCAGGCCTGCGCACCTTCCATAATCACTGCCGTATATGCTGAACGACTTAACATGTCAAAATAAGGCCGGATGTCGTCAACACGACTTGTTTTAGCCAGCAAGCTCATTGCTTGCCAAGCCACCATCGGGTTGAATTCAGAATGCGATTCAATAATGCGAAGAAGTGAGGGAATACTATCAGCTGTCACGCGCCCATGTAATACCGACAAAACCTGCGCCATTTCAGCTTTATGATTTGGCTCCGCGAGGTGCACGGTTTCCAGTAAATGAGATACAATTTGTGGCTCTACAATAGATAACTCCAATTCAATCATCGCCGTCAACACCTCAGAGATGGTCTCGATGTCGCCTACATTCGTGCGTTTAATTCGCTCAAATAACGCCTGCTCAGCTTGCACATTTTGTGCAATTTGATGCGCTTGAATTTGCTCGATGACCTCACCGACATGGTCAGCGTACAATACCTGCTCGTATATATGATCGTCGTCACTTGGCAAAGCAATGCTGATACTTCCCACCGACTTGGGCGCAGACAACTTGGCATTGCAAGCAGCGTAAATGTCTGACGCTTGCTTTGCTTTGTGGCTATCCAACGGGTGGCTTAAGCAAGCATAATGTGTCTCAAGTGGCTCAGAAGAAGCGAGGAATATGCTACTTACAGCAAAGCCCGCAGAGAAATAAATCAGTGCAATTAAGGTTAATTTAATGTTCATTTTGAAGCTCTTTACGCTTTTTAAATTGGCTGGTCCCTCAGACCCATATGAATCCATTCTGTAAGTTGTTAGCAGTTTCGGTGTTCGAATGCTGCAGGCCATGCCCAACCTGTTGCGGCCCAAATCGGATCTGGTGCTATCACGATGCAGCGTTTACTGTTCTTCTTGCCGGGTAACTTTCCATATTTAATCGACCGCACATGGGCATATTGTTCTGCTTGCCCATAGTAATCAATGCCCCACCAGCCCATCCGGCTCTTCGGCCCCATCCAGCCTAAAAATGTCTTCACGTAAAATTCGATGGTGAGATCATTTTCATTCTCACACTTATCCGTATTCAACTGTCTCGTCTTACCTTGCATAATTGGGTAAGTATCCGAGTCTTTATGTTTCCCATTGCAAAACCACTTTACTTTCACATTCGTTGGAAATGTATTCTTTATATTTAGTTTATGCTGGCCAGCCTCAGTAGCTTGGCTAGACAACAATAAACCAACGCTTATCGCCGTTGCGCTTAAAGTGCGCAAATTAATCACCATATTAACTCCCAAAGTTTTTGATTGAACATGGGCGCGACTTGCTCCCATGGGCGTAATATAGCGAAGTGAGAAAACACTGCATTCGTAAAGCGGACATGTTTAAATTCTTTTAATTAGCATATTTTTCAAATGCTTATTTGTTTTATGTCGTTTTTTTATGGGTCGCTCCCCCTAATCACCTGGCGTTGCAACCTCTGCTTTTTGATCAGTGTTGTAAATAACGTATAGCGAGTGGATAAATTAGCGTATTAATCCTGTTCCTTAGGCGTGCAACTGAGGGAGCATTAGGCTTATTTTATTAGGCATGTTCATGCCATTTGGCAGTATGTCAAAAAAACTGTGTCAAAGTGGCTTGTATTCAAATACTGCACGTCGTAGCAGGAGATTTATGCTGCTAGTTCAGTGCCTAAAGGCGACTAATATACTCTGAAGGTGTCATCCCGAAGTGCGTTTTAAAGCACTGACTAAAGTAGTTTTGTGAACAAAACCCAACATCAAGGGCAGTCACCGTCACAGAGCGACCTTGTGACAGCATTTCAGCCCCCAAATTCAGTCGATGTGCTCGAATAAATTCGCTTGTTGTTTGCCCGAAGTGGGCTTTCACCTTTCTTTGTAACTGCCGCTCGCTAATTGACAAGGCATGGCTTATTTGGGCGATATCTAATGACTGTTCACTGTAGTTTTTATCAATATATGCTGCAAATTCAGCGCAAAACCGCGCATCTTTCTTTGCGCGTTGATACCACGCACGACTGTTTTTTTTGTGCTCTGAGACACCCTCTTGGCGTGTCGAAGAGTGAGTGTTGAATGTATATGGGCTCAGATCAGTACTCATGCGTTTTGCATTAAGTGCACTGTTAGCTTGTTTATACGAAAGTGCTTTAGCGCACAAATAGGTCAACATAGACACTGTTGCAATCAGTGCCACAATGAGCACTACTTCATACATACCGTCATCATGCTCTGACATATTTGCAAAAGTACTGCAAGATACCAAACTTAAGAGCAAGCTTATCTTTCTATACATGAATACAATCAACTTAGCGGTATGCAACTAACGCTACTGACACGCACATAATGGAGCCGGCAACAAACGTGCTACCTGCACCAAAAAAACGGAGTAAGTTTGGCTTTGCCATTGTTTCACAGGTAAGTAACCCGATGAAGTGAGTATACCTGGCAACCGTAAGCCAAATCATGCAAATCAGTAACCATGTAGGCGGCTGGTGCTGAGACAATATATAGAATGTCAAAGCGATGAACCCATTGTATTCAGCAGAGTTACCATGCGCTCTAATCGCTTTGTGCAGGGTGTCATTTAACGGCATTGGCACCCCACCCACAACATCTGTCTTGCCTCTAATTAAGGAGACATAGAACCCACCCAATGTAAGTAATAAACCCAGCAACGCGATACATAGGTAAGCAACGACCACTCTTCACACCCAAAACATGAATAACTTGTGGGTGTAAATTAATCCTTAATTATGGAGGGAGTATGGAAGTCTAATTATTAGACACGACCTGACATGTGAATGACCGTTACCACAAGTTAGATACTGCTTGAAGATTCTCTGGCTCTCAACGTTGATTTAGAGAAGGTACTTAGCGACTTAAAATACATCAGCCCTGCCCGCTAATATTTAGCCCTATACCGACAAATAGCAAGTGCGATGCAATAACACATCGCACTTGCTATCGCTAGAATTCAAAGTTTACTTGCACTGGGTAATGATCTGAAAGTTCATTGTAGTACCCATTATGATAATATCGACCACCACTTAAATTCCAGTTGCCTCTCAAATAACCCCAATACCAATTTTCTGCGGCTTTTAGATAACGCACCGTCATATTGGGTGAATTAATGGGTTGTTTATAATTGCGATGCCAAAATACATAATCTAGGGTGTCATTATAGTCTAGGTTATATTCAAAGTAATAAGCATTGGCCTTAGTAAACCAGTTATCTTTTGCGGAGAAAGAACCAATCAGCGGGGTTTTAAAGTGCAAGTTAGCTTGTGCAATATCAAGCATATCAGCCACTTCATCTTGCTTGCTCCATTCAACATTCATGTCCCCGCCAATAATCACAGGTTCGTTGTAGGGTATATTTTCTGCTTCGATAAATAATTGAATTTCACCCAATTGACTCATTCTTACACGATGCTCTTGCTCTGTGTTTGTATCGTGCGTTGCTTGTAAATGCGTGCCTATTAAATGATATCGACGGTTTTCTTTTTCTATCTCTACATAAGCAAACCCTTTGTTTGCTAAGTAGTCCCAGCTACCACTTAAACTGTTATGGAACACATGTGCTTTTTGAGAAATAATCGGGTATTTTGACAGAATAACAACCCCGCCTCGAATAACAAAAGGGCTATTTGAACACTGACCAGACAAGCTGTCCCACCCACTGCCGCTGCAATCTTGACCAACATTAGGCGTTTGATACGGGTACAGGTTGGAAAGAGCTACCAGTGCTTGCTCTGCATCACTGTTAAACACTTCGCTTACTAGAATAACATCTGGACTGTCATTCAATGAACGTATTACGGAGGGCAAACGTTCAGCTCTATTGCTTTGATCCCAATCCTGTACATTTAATTGCATAATATTATAAGCCATCACTTTGAGTGACTCGGCCATTGTATGCGTACTAAAAAAAATAGATATACATAATAATATGCGCTTTATTTTCACGACCACCTCAAAACTTAATTATATTTGGTTAAATATGCCAAATCCATATTTTTACCAACTTAAAAAATAGAATTTAAAATAATAAAAAAAAATTTCAATTCAATGTCTAAAAAGTTATATTTTTATTAAAAGGCCATAGGAATATAAGACAGTGTATTTAAGAGACCTTATTTACATTACCTTGAGCAGCTAAATGGTTAACATTAAAATGGGTTTATAAAGTCAGTACGGACACTTAGTCATGCTGAACACTCAAAGATAGGTCGCTGCAATCGTTCGCACATGTTATGGCAATACTGTAGGGACCAGTAATACTCATGCTAAAGTCGCTTACCCCAATCCTTCACTACTTGTGCCAAAAACGGTGAGTCCCCCCTTCGCCAAACCAAACCCAGGACTACCTGTTTTTTCTGCTATTATCGTTACATAATAAGCTTTAGTGCTGTTGTATAGAGCGTCGCCTAAAAACTGATTTAAATAAAAGTTTGCTGACATCCCTATTTTGCTATCTTTCAAAGCGTTTTGAGTTAAAACTTGTGGGTTACTATTGATACCAGAAGATAAAAAATCAAACAGTTAATTAAATAACAAGACAAAATCATTCATATATTTAAAAGATCTTGAAAGCTACCTTTCATTGACAGTAAATATAATGAAATAGAGCGGCTGAACACCATATAATTGGCTTCGAATAATTTGCGCTTTGAAGCAAACGGCCCGCTTGTTTAAGTGGCAGTTTGTGGATATAGTGGGTAAACATCGAATAAACTAAATCATGGACGTAATATGACTCAATACGATGAATATAAAGTTATCCACGTTGTAGAGGGGGGATGTGGCACGTTACTGTTAGGTTCAAGTGGCTTACCATTAAAAAAGCTTGAAGCGACTTTAAACCGAGAAGCCCAAGATGGCTGGCAATTAGTATTCCAGGTAATTGAAAATAAACGCTTTATGCTATTTTGGAATCGCGAAGCCGTTATTTTAACCCTTGGTAGGAAACGTGGTTAAACGACTTATACTTAGCGCCATTCGCCGCTATCAGGCAAATGGCGGTGCTAAAGCCCATTTTAACTTATCTTGCAACTTTACCCCTTCATGCTCTCACTATACCTATCAAGCCATTGAAAAGTATGGATTGCTGAAAGGTGGCTGGCTAGGGATAAAACGTATCCGACGTTGCAATGATCCCGACTGTGTCGACGTAAAGTCAGACCCCCTGCCCTAGGAGCACTAATATGGATGAAAACAGTTTAAGAGAACAAGAAGAGGCACTACGCGCGGATATTTCTTCACTCACGCCAGATGCTCGCAAACAGTACTACCAACTCGAAGAACAGCTTGTGAAAGACCCTGACACCTACGCTGTACTGAATTACTTCTTTGCGGCTGGGCTACATCACTTTTACTTAGGAAAAATAGCACGAGGTATCTTAAATGCCGTCTTGATGCTGATAGGTCTAATTACATTCGCTATTGGTGGATGGGTACTGATTATTTTGGTTATTGTTATTGAATTACCTCAGTTATTTAAAAGCCAAAAAATAGTTAGGAAGCATAATATTGACGTCATGAAAGGTGTGATAAATGAACTCCATAGAGCGCAGAGTTAAAAGCCAGCAACAAAAACAATGGCTTTGGATCGTTTCCACGACGTTAATTCTGATAACCATCTCGGGTTATAAACTGTATGTCCATGGATTGCCCTACTTGGCTGAGAAAATTGCAGCGACAATACCTGCGCCTGTCTACACAGCTGTTGATAAAAGGACACTTGAATCCCTAGACGACGCCGAATTTGAACCATCCCAATTAGATACGATAAAACAACAAACACTGCGAACATTGTTTGCCTCACTGAATAACCACAGTGAAAGCGAGCGTCAATTTAAATTAGAGTTTCGTAGATGGAATGGCAAAGCAAATGCGATGGCTTTAGCTGATGGTACGATTGTTATTACAGACGCCATGGTCGATTTAGCTAATGAACCTGAAGAACTTAGCGCCGTTTTGCTCCATGAATTGGGGCATGTAGAACACAATCACGTGATGGAATCAATTGTTAGCTCATCTCTGGTTGTGGCAGGCTTAACTTTAACAATCGGTGATATCTCCACATTGAGCGACATCATACTACAAGGTGCAGTGGTAGGTATCAATCAAAGTTACTCAAGACAAGCTGAACTGGAAGCTGACCATTACGCGTCGCAAAAACTCGTTACCCGCTATGGTCAAGCACAAGCAATGGAATGTATCTTGGCAAAGCTTGCTGAGGCGTACCCAAACGAAGTAAGTTGGTTGAGTACACATCCGAGCTTTGAAGAGCGGATAGCGAAAATAGACAGTAAATAACTGTAAAATGATGGCTTCTTGCTATATTTGGTTAAACCTCTAGAATTTCTATGCCGTCGTCCGCAGCTCTCACAAATTCGTCCCCCCAATCCATCACCTGGTGTTCATTCAATGCCACTAAGCCTTGATTTTGCAATTCATTGACTTTTGCCGCTATCGAATCCAGTTCATGAACTTCACAAGGCTTGAATAATTCTGGGTACATTTGCGCCATGCGTTTGGCTTGTTTAGGGCAAACTGTATGTAGTGGATGTTCAAAGGGTACGTATGGACCCAGTAAAACCTCTACGACCATTGGCCTATTTTCTGCCCCCCAGAAGCAATGTGGGGTCGCGTGCGGAAACAAAATGACATCACCAGGTCCAACTTCCTTTTTAGCCATTTTCCCAGTACAAGTTTGCACGATTGCTGTCCCAAAACCCTCTAATACCGAGATCAAACGGCTGCTTAGAGGGTGAACATGCATGTCGCCTTTTGCAGCAGATTTTGGCGGGAACATATCAAATCCAAATGACAAACCATCATCTTGCTGTTTTACAATCTTTGTGAGCATGCAGTCAATCTTTTCCCATGCAATAGACTCATACGAATTGTAATTGGGTAAAACATGCAATGGAACGTGGCCGAAGTGCTTTCCTTGCTGCCATTGCTCATACACAAATTGGTCAAGTGTGGTTTTAGTCAGGCTGCACCGGTTGGATAATAAACGCAACAATGAATCAAACATAGTCATATTCCTTTGTTAAAAATAGTATCGGGTTAAGCGTATTTGTGCATAAACAATAAGCTTGGCAGATCCAGCTTTGACACGTTCAAACAAGTAACCAGTCGATATCCCTGTTATGATCGCTTTTTCAAAACCCAGACTAACCCTTCCCAATAAAATAGTTAACAAAGTGTAAAAACCAAGTATCAAAAAATCAAACCAATAAAAATCACTTTCACTGTTTAGCGGGAAAATCAACAATATTTAATTAATAAAAACATGTACTTGTTCTTTAAATCACAATCAAGAGATGAGGTATTATTCAGTTAACATAAGCCGTGGAGGATTAACTATACCTAATTGAAATATACGACAGTTTTAATTGCTCTTTCTACAGCCGATGGGACGAAGCACCGGCTGGCCACTGCTATTCATGCAGGATGCTAATAAGAAATACTATTTACGTACGAGCTTATCTAGGTAGACTGAGTACGTGTACTATACAACAAAAGCGCCATAAGGCTGCCAATCGCCAGGAGAGCCTGATCTAATACATACATAGCCAACATACCCTTTCGTCATATTGGTTGTTAACATCATACGCCCAGCCTGATTTTCCCCTTGCGTTGGTGGATTTGGCTTGATGGCGATTTCTGACTGAATAAAATGTGGATTCGCATTGACGTCATATTTCGGAAAAGTAGCAATATTCGGCACTTTCCATACATCCGGCTGATAAATCATATCGGCATGACCAGCGCCCGAAAAGTTATAGAAGAAGTTCCCTTGATAATTGCCATCATCTACGATGACGTTATTACCTACAATAGAGTTTTGAAACCCTGTTTGAGAGCCTATAGAGTATGAGAAGCTGGTGTTTTTTCGATTGGGTCTTACGATTGTATTTCCTGTTAAAGTCCCGCTCGAACGTGCATTAAAAATAATACTTTCATAAGGCGCATCGCGGATGACATTACCAACCACCCTGACACTGCCTTCACCAGATGAAATAGATTCAACATATAACGGTACCTCATGCCCTGATAACGTCGTGCCTGCTGTACAATTCACTACATTGCCTTCAACCAGAATATCCTCAGCAGAATTGATGAAAATGGCCCCCCCGTCACAGTCTCTAATGGTGTTGTTCGTGACCCTTGAAGCAGAGTCGGATGTAACTTGAATACGTCCCGCAGCACCCGTTCCCGGGCAATCCGAAATAAAGTTGCCGTCAACGATCACACCATGCCCCGCTTCAACCCAGATAGTCGGCTCAACACCTGAAGCGTTGCTATCGCCAATATTGTGCAGTTGATTATTGATGATGTGCACATTTTTTGCGGATACATCATTACCACCTGCGTAACACTTGATACCCGCAGCGTTACCCGTGGTTGTATGACAGATGTTATTAATGACCGTAATGTTTTTCAGTACCGTGCCTTCAAGGTTGATACAACCTACCTGATAAATATCATGCACATAGTTGCCGTCAATCAGTATGTCTTCACCATGAGTGACAGCGATACCATTGCCATAAGCAAAATAGCTATGCCCTGCTTCACCGATATTATGCACATGATTATTAAGAATTTTGATATTCCTACTCGGGCTCTCTCCAGGACCAACACCGATGCCCGCGTTCACCCCATTATGAACGACACAGTCTCTGATAGTAATATTTGAACAGCCATGTATCGGCAAAGTATATTGCTGATTGCTGCTCCACTCGGTTCTATTTCCATCGATAATCACCCCTGTTAAAGTGACATTCTCAACACCTAACAGGCGCAACGTTGCGGCATTGCCACCTAATAGAATCACGCCACCTTTACCAATCACGGTAGTATCAGAGCTGATAAATACTTCTGCATCGATATGATAAATACCTTCCGTGATCTCGATGCACCCACCCGCAGCAGCTTCAAAGGCTTTACTAATAGCCAAAGTCTCAGCTTTGCCATCTCCTTTCGCGCCATAGTCTCTAATATTTACTGCATGTTTGTTATTCGAGGCAGGTTCAGATGTCGTGGTCGCCTGCACTTTTAGCGATCCAAGTACCGCGGCGCCAGTCAATGCGCCACCGAGAAACTTTCTACGTTCCATTTTGCAATATCCATGATTGTTGAGTGATTACTTTTCGCCTGAAGCTCAACTAAGTTTCAAGCTACCGCCAACACTTTATCAAAATAAACGGACATCTGTAACCATTACGAGAACAAGTAAAACCCTGATTAATAGCAACTTTGCATTATTTTATAAATGTAAACGCACAGGTGAGCTAGCCTTATTTTATGACAAATAGAATAATCATAGCCCCCTTAAACCAGTGCGAACTTCGCCTCACTCACAGTGGGAGATAGACGTGCTCCCACAATCAAAGCTAATAGTAGACAGCATCGTTTCCTATCATTAAAAATACGCACCACAATTCATATCCTAAATTTAACTTTACAGTCGATATATATTCACAATAGAATTGTAAATATAATAATTCTCATTTTTATTAAAGGAAAATAACTAAATGAAATTAGTGTCTGTATTACTATTTATACTGCTGTCAGTACCCGCTTTAGCAAAACAACCAATCCGTGTCGTAGATATTGGTGTGATTGGATTAGCTTCTCACGATCTGTTTCAGTGGAACGCTGATACGCGTCAAAATGAAGAAAACGGACGGTTTGATCTAAGTACTATTTTTGACTTTGCCAATGGAAGCAAAATCTACCAAGGCGGAAATCCTAAGAACGCATCCAATGCGGCTGTTTACTCGGTGACCCAAAACCTAGTCAGTTTCTATGCGGGCAAAAAGGCGACGCTACTGATGTCCCGAAGATTCACGGACGAGGAGGCGCATGCCATTGCGCGCCAACAAACCGTAGCGTTTTTTATGGGTATGGTTAAAGAGTCTTATCAGCGTTTTACCAACGCCAGATTTCCCAATTATGCGCTTGCCCAGAGTGTAAATGACGACGAACAGGGTGTTATGCGTGCGCTACATGATATTTTACCGGGGAAAATATACGTCAATCGAAATCTAACCAGCGAAGTTTTAGTCGTCACCGACTTCAAACTCGCCATGAATCAACTGTCGCCCACTGAAATGATGCAAACCGTGACGTTTTTTGATGGTAAATACGATGAAGAATACTTACATGTTGTCATTCCGGGATTCCCCGACTCTCGTATAATCAATTTAAAAGAGATAGATCAGCGCTTTATCGCCGAGCAAACCAACTACAATCTAGACAACATGCTACGAGAACTTCAATTCTATGGGCAGTTTCCTTTCTTTGGCAATCTGATTGATTTCACCAGTTTTGGTTATCACCTAGAAAACCTGTTCGCAAAAGGCATATGTAATAAATACGCCGACGGCAGTCCAAACCCTTGGAATACAATTACGATAGACTGCCACTAATCGGCAACCTTTTCTTTACCCTTGCGACGATGCACCCATTCAATAGAACGATGCGTTCTATTGATCATAGAAAGCAGCACCGCAAGGAGCTTGCAGGCTTTGAACACTCAATTCAAAGCCTGACTCACGAATAGGCACCTAGCGCTTGTACATAGCTCAATGCACATTCAGTGTGCATTTATTTATCAATTTTCTTACTTGTTTGTTGCTTCCAATCTATGCAAAGAAGACTTCTTAAAGTAATGCACACCAAATGTCAGGCCCCCCATAAATTGAACAAGATTATAGTTCCCTTGCATTCTTACGATGATATCCGTCTCGGTTTCTTGAATTACTTTCGCATTTTGAAAGTATAGCTCCTCTGGCTGCGTATAAATTCCCATCCCTCCCATCTTGGCACCCACAAAGTGTAAGCTTCCAATATTGTGAGATACGCCTTCATTCGGAAGTTGACCTGAAAAATCTAGGTTCATTAAATCGACTAATTTCTGTGAGGCTACATTAAACGCGGATTCAAACGCTGGTGTGCTAATCCCACTCGGGAAGTCGTCAATCTTGACCGCTTCCTCTAGATGGTAGGTATATCGCCCTACCCACTTATTCCCAGCATCTTTCACATGGTGGACAAGAGAAAGTCTGTAAAAGCCATCATCACCTTTTTGTAAAAAAATAAATGGCGTTATCATCAAAACGGCATCA
Organism: Pseudoalteromonas sp. SMS1; assembly: GCF_021530565.1. Classification (GTDB taxonomy): domain Bacteria; phylum Pseudomonadota; class Gammaproteobacteria; order Enterobacterales; family Alteromonadaceae; genus Pseudoalteromonas. The sequence goes on along the minus strand of NZ_JAKGBI010000016.1, from coordinate 24,241 downwards.
TTACTCAACGTAAAATGATTATTGCGTAGTGTTTTCTTTGCGAGCTCATAAGGAGAGATTAGTGTCAGCGCTTGAATAGATTGCGCCACTTCTTTTGAGTTTTTAGCAATGTTCATAGAACCAAGTACAGGTCCTAGAAATACGCTGCCACCAGCCGCTTGAACTAGCTGAAAACCTGAATCGCCAACCGGATAAGAGTGCTCTGGATAGATATCTTCGCTCGATTTTCTCTCCATGACTTTGACTTTTTTAAAGTTTGAGTTTGTCTGATTAGGGGCGACACTTTGGTGTGTTGTTACACATGCCGATAGTAATACGGACAAGAATACCGGAATTAATTTTTTATAATTCAACTTTGTTTTTCCTCAATTAGCATTTAATTTTTTATAATATTTACCCACTAGTACACACTGAAATTCTATTATCTGCGATCGATGATGCGCTCATTTCAGTAAGCTCTACAGTGACACCTAAACTTCATCAACGAAGATGAATACAATGTTGCCTGATAGTCGCTTTTCATCGACCTCAGGCTTATTGCTGTACTCATGATTGCTCAGATTTTTACTTCAGATGGCTAGCTGACGCGCTGAATTGGCAACCTGTATAGATTGAGATCAGCAATTTGATCATTACAAAGTGACAAACTGGCATCTTTAGCATTCTCAGCAGCATGCGCTGAGACTGATCTTTTTATAAAAGACAACCATCAATATATCGTTGCAAAATTTACAAAAAGGATGCCATAGTAATACAAGGTGTAAACATTACAAGCAAAAAGTTATTCCTGAATGAATACAGAGTATGAAAAGCACCAACTTAATTAGACTCTTTACGACATAACTTAATCATAATTTGAAAATTATATGCGCGCTTGGGCAGTATTTATTAAGTGGGGAATAAAATTTTAATTGTAATAAGGGCATTGCCGTTAGGCGCCAGATAGCCCTGCCCAGTAGAAGGGATAGCTAAAAAACGAGCTAGCAAAGTGCTGTAATCAGCACCAAGAGGAATAACAAGTCCAATTACTTTCTTGTTGCCTTGACAGACTCGACAAAGACGCTATGACCTCTTTCATGCGACTGATATAAAGCAGATTTAATATGTATTAGCCATTAACATTGGTTGGCAAATAATAGCCAACCTGTAGAAAAACGATATAATATTATTAAATCACCGTACTAGAATACCTTTGAGTTCTTAATCGTTTTCATCGCTTCATCGATATTCTGAATTGAATAAGGGGGGAGGTTATTCTTTTTGCCAATATTCACTAAGAAATTCCCTGTATCGTCGCTGTCAGGTAAAGTAAATATATAACCTCCAGCTGCAGACTTATACGCCCAACCCAGAAGCATACGTTCGTATTCTACTCGCTCCATTTTCGAGATAAGCGCACTGCAAATATTGCTACGCCTAGAGCGTTGCCCAATACATTCAATGACCGATACATCTTGAGTGCTTGGCGTAACGGGTATCCAATGTTCATCTGCTGATTTCAACCCAGCTTGCGATCCCACACCTACCAAATTGCAATTGAGGAATTTATATTTTAGGTGATTGGCAAATTCATACGTCAGATAGTTACTGCGCAGCAAATCATCGATTTCCGCTGGCATTGCTCTGGGAGCTTGAAGCAGTAACAGCTTATCATAGTCTGAAACTTCCTGTTTACTCCATTGTCCATTGCTTATCCCACCTTGCCATTTATCCATATCAAACTGATTTAGGCATAACTTAAGATTAACCTGATGTTTTAATTTTTCTGCTTGCTTAGCTAATTGCCTTACAAGCCATAGACTTGTTGGCCCCGCACCAACTATAGCAACTTCTCCGGTAAGAATGATTTCATTAAGAGTATCCTGGTTATTCAAAACGGATTCATAGTCGTAACTATATAGATTGGTATCTGGCTTTCTTTTAATTGAACTGAGTTCATCAAATTCCACAACTAATCGCTGTGGACTGCCAAGGCTATCGCCTAAAAAAACATTTTCGGTAATATAAGAATTAAATCTACCTTTTCGAATATCATAGTAGTTCACCTCAAAATTTCCGCATACCGATGTTTTAATCTCATTTACGTAACACTGCAACATTACTTGTTCTTTTGAAAATCTGTTTATTAGCTCGCTTGCTACATACTGTGAGACGATACCGCTCGGCACATAGTCACCTTCGCCTGTATATCCATGCTTAAGCCCCCACTTCCTAATCATTGCCTCCCTGTCTATCCACATCATCGTATTGGAACGAGTCCACGAACTCATACTTACAAAGTGCTTTGCCTCAGTAATACCAAGATATTCCAGTGCTTTTAAACACCCGTAACCACCAACGGTGATCATTTTCTCTGGTGGGACAGCAAGTTTATTTGAAATCATTAAAACGATACCTTATTCAGTTAATAACAGAATACGCACTTTAACTAAGGTGTTTATTTCTTACTTGGTATATTTTAGGAAGGATCCGGCCCATAAAATTGAAACCATATGTGCTACTCGATGAAAGCAATCAGGCTAAACCCATGCTATGAGTCATCCTGTTTTCATATTAAATGCAGCCTTTATTTCACGAGGTGATACCTTTAACCTCTTAGCTCACAATTAAATTTAGAAAAAGCTTTCAAAATAAGTAAAGCGATGGTGACATAGGTCAAACCGATTACACAGCCTGTCGGTATTGCAACAATGAGCACGGCTGGTAGAAACTCAATCGCTGCACCCAGACCATATTTATAGCCGATTGGAATCAAAATACATAATAACAAACTAAGCATAAAGACGAGGGGCGTTGCCACGATATATTTTGTCATATTTTGAGTGGGCTTAAACCAGACGTAGGCTGCATAAAAAAAGCCAAATGGGATATAAAATACTATCCATGCACCTTGAAAATGGGTTAACCAAAGTGGTAGTAGGAGTACTGGCAATAAATAAATGATGCCTAAGTAAAGTGCTTTAATCATGTAAAAACAAACACCTAATCAAAACGGAAATAACTAGCTTAGTAAAAGTTCGGAGTAAGACGAAACAGCCACACATGAATAAAGCACATAGCGTGATGCTCAGCTTACCTGCTAACTTGCACGACTAAATGACGCCAGCAAGCCAGGCCATGACATTCAGCAAGAACGCTTCATTTTGCTCAGCACCATGAGATGTAAAACCCATAGGCTTCCCCGTATTGGTATTTAATTGAGATGAAAACATCATTCCTTCAGAAAACACGGCCACACGCCCTTTACCAACCTCCAATACGGCGCCTTGACTCCAACCCCGCACAGACAATCTTGGAGTATCAGAATTAACTTGAAAAGGCACTTCAGGAACAGTCGAAAACGCCCCATCTCCCAGTGTTAATAACGACACAGACTCCGGAGGCCCAATAAAAGCCGCGCCGCCAAATGTTTTGATCTGCGCTATTCGGTTAGAGCGAGGTGTACTTGTGGCCACTTCAGTTAACATGGCAGGTAATAAAAGCTTATTTTTGCCATGTTCAACACCTGTAGTAATCGCATGCGCACCCAGTGTTTTGTCCTTAATATGAAATAAGGCATTACCGACATGTCCATTACTGAATTCAAATCCAAATTCAACCGCTAAATTCTCGATGATACGCGGAAAAGGTGTATGATCTGCAATCAGAAACAGGGAACCACCTTCAGACACCCATGTTTTGATGCTTGATACTTCACTGGTGGTTAAAGCATCCGTATATGGGGGACGCCAGTCCTTTCTTTTTCTATCCAACGCATTTGCGATAACAATGATATCAACAGGACGTAAGCTGTCTAAAGAAAAGCGCCTTTTATTCCGCCAAACTGTGTAACCGGCACTCTCCAGCACTTGCTTAAACGGCCTATACCGCCCATTTGCAGTTAAAAAATTATTGTGTGCCTCATCTATAGACACAACAGGGCTGTTATTATCTGAAAAGGTTTTATGTGTATTTTGTGGTATAAAATTGGGGTCAGCTAGTTGATTGCTGTCAGAGCAAGCGATCAAAAAAATCAATAGTCCCCCAAAAAAGCTGAACTTAAGCAGTCGCATTCCTTCTCCTTTTTTAACTTGCCACAACACGATACAAGATCTATGAAGATATGCATGCCAGACAAATGCACCGTGATTCACATTGCCCTCGTCATCTCAGAGCGTGAACCGTAGTAGGCTCGGTTATTTTTACACTACTCCAATCCGATTAAAAGAGGTTGAGCTACGCCATGTTAGTTTTTAATGTAAACACCGACATCTTCGCATAGCTCAATAACTTCAAAGTCGGTGATTAGCGCCCAATTAACTCAAGTGCTCACTTTTTGGATAGTTAGGCACTCTTTCTTTTCAATACACCATGAGTGTGCGGTCCTGACATCGATATGCACACACACCATTGCACATCACGTCCTATTGAAGCGTGAATTGATATTCAAAAAACATATTCGCGTGAAGTAGTACGCTCGTCGCGAATGTAACCCCTAGTGGCGCTTTATTCGTTAGGCACATAAGAACACCCTCTCTGGTTGAGCAGCTCTAAATATCACGTTTCAATCTGTGTGAGCGCTGATTTTCAATCGCGAGTACCATAGAATATATGTACACAAGGCTCAATGGCCATTGCGTCTCAGACAGCTTTACTCTAGTACAGCACCACACTTATCCCCTTTATTTTAAATGGTTTATTGGCGCGTGTGTTCGCGCCTAAATTTAATTGAAAAGGCCTTCCCTTTTTCTCCAGAAACAAATACGGTCATCTGCCCCTCTTCCATTGCTTGGTAATGTAGTTTTTTAGGAAAGTCATGGTGCGGATTTTCAAATATCACCGTATTTGCTGCGCAACGTGTCAGCTTAAATGCCACAGGCGCTTCATTGCTCGCTACCTTAGCAATATAAAACACCTCTCCAGACATTTCGACAATGCGTAAAGTTTCGGCACTGACCATTTTGCCTTTCTTGATGGAGTACGTCTCACCGGCACCCTCAAGGGTTTTTCCACTCACTTGTTGCCAAGACTCGTTAATTTTTAGACTGCGACTTTCAGAATACCAATGGCCAACAAGCCAAGACAAAGACGCTATAGAGTCACATGCCTTTGCTTGTGCGCCAGCATGAAAAACGAAGCACGGCAGAACCCACTTTATTACTCTCAACATCGAACACACTCCTTTTAATTGACCAAGTCAGTAAATATTCCCTCGAAAGCATAGCCTGCAAAAGTTGTATAAATGCAGACACACTCAATTTTTTGATCTATTCATTGCGATGAGTGGTTGGGTAACTTAATGGATGGATAGTATGTTTACAGGCTTAATCCGCATTTTATTGACGTATCAATCACGATAGGTCAGCGCATTAACATGTTAGTAGAGGACCGTATAGACACCAACGTGGGTAAAGTAAATTGCAAACATCACTCGCAAGTATTACAAATATTGAACTTTTAAGGGGGAGATGAGCGCCGTATTTTCTCATTTATTGGACGCCTTGAAACCACCTAGCAATCCCCTTTCGGGTAGAAATGAAAAATGCTCATAGGAAGAAAAATGACATATGCGGAGGTTTCGCAGGTGTTGACTGATTACTCTTTAATGACTGCGCTTTGCGTCCTAAAGTGAAAACCTTGACAGCAATCTGTAGAAAGTGGAGAGTGACCATGACTGAGTCTCGACAGAAGCTTTAACTAAGTTACATCTCAGAATGCGAGGATAAGGGGCTAAAAACGACCTAGCCCCTTGTTTTTTTCAGTTCAATTAAACTGAGCTCAATGGTTATCTCAAAGCGCAGGCTCTAAAATCGCGCCTTTACTTTGTGCATCTGTTTGACTGTCATACCAAAGGTTACCATCTTTGAACTCGAGTACCCTATCAGCATTGTCAAAGTATTCGAGGTCATGGCTAATTACAATCAGCGTTTTACCGCGCTTTTGAAGCTCTTTTAAGAAATACTGATAGAAAAAGTCTCTAAACGTTTTATCCTGATCTGCTGCCCATTCATCAAACACGTAGATTTCAGAGTCTTCAAACAATGAGATAATCAATGCCAAACGCTTACGCTGACCATGTGACAAATTAGTCGTTGAAAATTTGCCATTTGAGACCGTCACTTTTTCGTCCAGCTTTAGCTTCTTAAGTAACACTCTAATTTCTTCATCATCTGCATTGTCGGATTTTTTATCTATAACATTGTTGAATAGATAAAAATCGGAGTGGATCACACTAAACAGATTCTTATATCGATTGTAATCTTCTATTCCAACTAATTTATCATCGATATGAATCTGTCCGTCCATTCTTATGAAAAGCCCAGTTAATAGCTTTATGAATGTAGATTTACCACTGCCATTACCCCCTTTGATAAAAATCAACTCATTGCGTTTAATCTCCAAAGAAAGTGGACCAAACTCAAAACCTTCATCAAAGTCATTGTACTTATAACTCAGGTCTGAGAAGGTGATCTGATCCCAGTCTGTATATACGTCAATGCTGTTGACTTGCTCTATTTGCTCCTTTGGAGCCAACTCCATTGTGCCGATTTTCTTCAATGACACAATCGCTGAACTAATCTGCTCTTGCGAAGACAAAAGAAAATCAAAAGGGCCTATCAAAAACACAATCACAAACACAAACTTTAAGAACTGCTCACCACTGCTATAGCCCATGAGATTAATAAACGCGATAACAGATAAAATGATAAATAAAATACACTGTCCCCAATTTTGTGAAATACTCCATGCACAATCCGACTTATAGGCAAACGAATTGGTTTTTCTGAGTGTTGGAACAAGGTCAACATTGTAAAAATGGCTACGACGGACTTGATTTGTCTGAAGTTCTTTCATGCCATCCACGATTGTTTTAAATCGATCATGCATCACATCGTAACTGTCCCTGAATTTTTCCTCATTGCGATATGCGACCTTAATTACATAGTACGACGCTGAAAACCCTATCGCTAGCGTGACTAAAAAACCCATGAATAATTCAATTGAGGTATATGCAAGATAAATAAAGCAGCAAAAAACCACCAATAAATTGTAAATAAAGTTAGGGGCAGCTGAAATTGCTGAAGCGATATCATTCACGTCTGAAGTAAAGGTTGCGAGTATCTTGTGCTTACCCATTTTTTCAATCGTATTATATTGCGTATTCAACACGCGACCTGATATTTTCTCTTGAATTGCCTGTACAATTTTAACGCTCATTTTATTTAATATGAGACTTGATCCAGTACTCATTGCAAAAAACACCGCAATGAGGCACAAAATTTTAACTAACCACAAGCTCGGATCGTTTAAATCCCCTCCATTGGCCATATTCGTCATTTCATCAATCAGGTAAAGACTTAAGATTGCACTTGCGCCACCCAATAATGTTGATAAGAGAATTCGATACTTAAATTTATAAACTAGTTCTAAAAACATAACTCACCAATAATCATGGGAAACAATTGCTTAATACGCGTGAAAGCACATCGACCTTCGCATTTGAAAATATGTCGAGATGCTCGCTTTCAACTTCTGTGATGCCAAATGCCTTTGTAGAAAATGCATTTAACTGTCGTTCAATCTCATCTCGCCGTGGCGCAATAACCCCATGCAAGCAAGACACATAGTGACCTTGCCCGTGGAACTGTTGACTTGGCTTGTAATTTGACATGAGACGCACATGATTCAGGTAGATTGGCTTAATGATTGAGTCTAAGCTCTCGACTTCCTCATCTTGCAAAGTCGAGTTTTCATGCGCGTATTCATATAACGTGAATAAACTGTCAATCAGCAATAGATTCACCTTTTTCCCTTGCTTTTCTAGCTCAAGAGCAAGTTCAAAAGCCACAGTGCCTCCCATAGAAAAGCCAATTAAATTAACTGTTTCATCGTGCACAGTTTCAACAACATTGTGCGTGTAGCAAGCGACCATATCTGCGAAGGTATGAAAGGGCGCGGCACCTGTAAAACTCGGGTCTTCCAAGACATTAATATTAAATGCATCCGCTAAAGGCTTTGCACATTGCAACAGCGAGGCTGAAGACATACCAGCGCCAAGGACAAAGAAAAGATCCGTCTTCGCGCCGTCACCCAGTTTCACCACCGCATGCTTTCGCTCAGAAGACAAAAGCGCAACAATATCGCCTTTATTAGCAACAATTTCTTGCTTTAACTGTGAGTCAAAGCACCCATTTGCTTTGACCTTGTATCCCAACTTTCCATCTTCCACAAACAAAATAACGCCGCTATTTTTACTTGCTTCCAGTAGTTGAATCGCTTTATTTATAGCCATCCTTCCTCCGTAAACTGCTCCGACGCCACAGTTAACTCACCGTCTATCATATGGCTTAATGCTTTGATCGTAACGTTGTTGTAAATGTCCTTAACCGTGAGTTTCACACCAATCTCATGGTCAATTCTATCGACAAGCTTCAGCACCAATAGCGAATGCCCGCCCGCTTCAAAAAAGCTATCATTGATAGAGACTGTGTCGCTGGGCATGGCCAGAAGTGCGCACCAAATCTCTAAAAGCTGCATCTGCACAGCCCCATTGGGCGCTTCGTATTCTCCCTGCTTGGTATAAGTAATTGGGCTAGGTAATGACTTATGGTCAATTTTCCCCGTGGCAGTCAAAGGCCATTGTTGTACTTCAGCGTAACTGTTTGGCACCATATAACTTGGGAGATTTGCGACCAAATACGTGTACAGTGCTTCAATCGAGAAGGCTGTTTCTGACTCATTCACAACATATGCAACCAGCTGATTTTCATCATCATGATCTGATTTTTGGATTAAAACTTGGCAATCTTTGACATCTACATGCTCCAGAAGCATAGCTTCGATTTCACTGAGCTCTATGCGATAGCCTCTGACTTTAACTTGATTGTCAACACGGCCAATAAATTCCAAATTACCATCGGACCTCATGCGCACTAAATCGCCCGTCTTATACAAGTGGCTATTGCGTTTTTGTCCATCAATCTCACGATAAGGGTTCTCGATAAAGCTCTTCGCCGTCAAATCAGGCTTATTTAAATAGCCCCTCGCAATACTCACCCCAGTAATGTAAAGCTCACCGATACTGCCTTTCGGTACGAGGTTTAAATGCTCGTCAGCAACAATGATCCCCCGCTCTCCTATTGCAGAACCGATGCTCACGTTATGCTTATCCGCTTGTATCACTGTATGCGCCGTTGCCGTTATCACTGTTTCTGTTGGCCCATAGGCATTTATTAGTTTGCAGCTCTGCGCAATTGGCGATTGGTACCAATGTTCCACCGATTTTGCAGGCAGCGCTTCACCCCCAACCACGACTTGACGTAAACTCGATAACGCCGAACCATGGAGATACTCAGAATCACTGCTTAACAACACCTTAAATAAAGCAACAGGCATATCCATTAGCTCTATCTGATACCCATCTACCGTGGTAATTAACTGGGATAGATCAAGCGGTCCATCATCCGGGAAGTGTACACACGCGCCATTGCTCAAACCGGCAAAGGTATGCTCTAAAAACGCATCAAAAACAAAACTGTTTAATTGCAGTACATTGCGCACGTCATCATGAAACGACCGCACAATATTTTGGATGTGTGAAACAATTGCCTTGTGCTCAACCATGACACCTTTCGGCTGACCTGTGGAGCCTGAGGTATAAATTACATAAGCAAGGTGAGTAGGTTGCACCTCACTATGGACTGTCACTGAAGGCAAGGATGTTATCTTCGCATCGTCAATATGAATAGCACTACAGTGCTCAGACATTGACGTGATATCCGTGGTGTTTAACTCTCCCGTGCACAACACGACAGACGCCTTTGTGTCCGATAAAATGTAGTCGATCCGTTCCTGTGGATAATTAGGATCTATCGGCGCAAATGCGGCACCGGCTTTTAATATACCCAGCATACCGACAATTAACTCGATACCACGACTTGCATACAATCCCACAACGTGTTCTGGTTTGACGTCGTGATAATCTCTCAAATACTGTGCAACTTGGTTTGCCTTAGCTTCAAGCAATTGATAACTAATTTGCTGGCCCTGATACATAATCGCCTGATTATCAGGGGTCACTGCGGCTTGTCGCGCAACGAGTTCATGCAAACACACAGAGGATGACTGAACGTGCGACGCTGGCGTTAAATAGCTATGGAGTTCCGTTAATTCGCTTTCGCTCAGCATGGTCAGCTGAGACACATACTGATATTCGTCACATACCAGGCTCTCTAGCAACTTTACAAAATGCCCATGTAGCCTCTGAATCGTGTCAGTTTTGAAAAGGTTTGTATCAAATACCCAATTAAACTCCAAGTGGCCTTCATGCCACTGCGCTAAAAGCTCCAAATCGAATTTGACCGCTGAAACGCACACTTCACCCAAGGCTTCCTGTTCGTCTGACCCTTGTGATTGTTCATCCGAAACCATGTCAAACATGATCTGAAATAGTGGGTTGTATTGGGTACTTCTTTGTACATTACACAACTCAGTAACACGCTCGAATGGTACGCTTTGATTTGCTTGTGCATCCAGATGAAGTGTCCGTATATGTGCAAGAAACGCGTCAATACTTTGTGCCTTGCAATCTGCGCGCAGTACTAAGGTGTTTACGAAAAAGCCAATGAGCGGCGCTAACTCAGCTTGCATTCGATTGGCAACGGGCACCCCTATTGCGACATCTGATTGATTACTGTGACGCGAAATCAGCAGTGAAAATACACCATGGAGTAACATGAACATGGTCATATTATGCGCTTGAGCAATGGCTTTTAGTTGCTGACTGAGCGCCTTAGGTAATGCCCACGTAAACTCAGCGCCCACATACGACTTATGCAAAGGACGCACATAATCAAGCGGTAAACTATGCACTAATGGCAAGCCAGCTAATTGTGCCTCCCAGTAAGCCTCTTGAGCTCTTATCGCGTCACTCGCTAACCACGCTCTCTGCCAAATCGCATAGTCAGCGTATTGGAGAGGCAGAGGTGCATAAGGGCTAGGCTGACCCGCTACAATAGCATCGTACTGCTGCTCAAACTCTTCCGTTAATATTGGCATTGACCAACCATCCGATGCAATATGATGCACAGTCAGCTGCATCACCGCTTCCTCTGTAGATAACTTAATGTAAGCTGCGCGTAACATGAGGTCTTGTTCGAGGTTGAAAGGCGTGCTGCTCTCATCATCAATAATGCTGTTCAGTTGCGTCGCCTTCTGCTGCTCATCGAGCTGAGCCAGATCGTAAACTTTAATAGCAAAATTAACGTCACTAAAAGGCGTAATACGCTGTACAGTTCCAGCTTCAGTGTCAATGTAAGTGGTTCTTAAAACTTCATGACGTTCAATCACTCTTAGTAGTGCAGTCTCCGCCGCTGCAACGTCAAAAGTACCATCCACCGGCCATGATTCAGGCATGTTATAATGCGCACTGTCGCCCTCTAAACGGTCCACAAACCACAGGCGCTGCTGGGCAAAAGATAACGGAATCGCAAGCGCATCTTTAGTTTGTGCTACTAACGGAATAAGCGCTTCTGCCCCCTGGCTCCGCTCAATGAAGGATGCCATTGCAGCTAGGTGTTCGCTGTCATAGGCCGATTTGATAGGTAGCTCTACACTCATCGAGCGCTGAATCTCTGAAACGAGTTTAATCACCATCAATGAGTGACCACCTAAAGCAAAAAAGTTTGCAGACGTTGACACTTGCTCAGCTTGAAGACCTAATAACTCAGCCCAAATCGCTACGAGTTGATGCTCAGTCTCACTCTTCGGCGCCTCGTAATCTTGCATCAGTATCGCAGATGAAGGGTTCGGTAGGGCTTTATGATCAATTTTACCATTGGAGGTCAATGGCCACTCGTTGAGGTCGACAAAAAACTGAGGGACCATATAGTCAGGCAACCTCGCAACCAAACGTTGACGAAGGCTTTGAATGTCTAGTGTTTGCGTTTTTCCAATCAGTAAATACGCGACCAGCTGAGCATCTGCGCCATCACTTAATTGCTTAGGTAAGACCAAGCAATCTTTAATCTCACCTTGCGCTAGAATCGCCGACTCAATTTCTCCCAATTCAATTCTAAAGCCGCGTATCTTAACTTGATTGTCATTTCGACCTATGTAATAAAACTCACCATGATGAAAATAGCCTAGGTCACCTGTTTTATACATACGCCCATTGCTGAACGGATCAGCAACGAATTTTTCTGCTGACATGTCAGGGTTATTCACATAGCCACAAGAAACCAACTCACCAGCAATGTAAATTTCTCCAGCGCAACCATGTGGGACCAATTCTTGGCAATCATTCATGATATACACTCTGTTGCCGGGTAAAGGGCGTCCCATTGCAAGTTTACCCTCGGAGTAATTTTTAGTCTGATCAAACTGCTCGACGGTGGCACACACAGTCGTTTCTGTCGGGCCATAATGATTAAATAACGCAATACGATGATGAGTGAGTTCATTAAAGTTGTGCAACGTCTCAACATCTATCGCTTCTCCGCCAAACGACACGGCGACAACAGGATCCAGATAGTCACCTGGGGAGAGCGCCATCTCTCGAATCCAATTTTTAAGCATTGAAACGGGGGCGTCTAGGTGCGTTATTTGATTGTCAAGGCAGTATTGATTAAGTGTTGATAACGTCAGCTCAGCAGGGTTTGGATACATCGCCAGCGTATTACCAGTCAACAAAATAGGAAATACATTACCAACGGACGCATCAAAGAATAGTGGCGGTATCATCAACACAGTAGAGTCAGTAAAATCATGCAGATCTATAAAACCGTTGCACAGATTAATTAGATTCGAATCAGTGACTTTAACGCCTTTTGGCAATCCGGTAGAGCCCGATGTATAGATAATATATGGTGCGCTATTTAAGTGTCTTTTTACGGCAACAAATTTATGATCAGATGCCGCTACCTGCGCAGAAACAGGCACAACCTTAACCTGTTCAGGGAGCAAATCTGCATCAAACTCAGTCTCCCTTTCGTTTATCACCACAACGCGAGCATCGCTGTCCGAAATAATATATTGGATCCGTTCTTGAGGCAGCGACGATGCGATTGGCACATAGGTCCCTCCCACAAGCAGCGTACCTAAAATTGCTGCGATAGACTCAAATGAATAGCGACATACGATAACTACCCTATCGCCTGCAACGACTCCTTGTTGTACGAGTGAAGCCGCAATTTGATGGCTTTTTTCTTGTAAGTCTTGATACGTGTATTGTTGCTGTTCATCAATGACTGCTACGCTTTGAGCGCCATTGACAAAAGCATCGGTGATAATTTTATTCAGTTCCACTTCTGCGTTCAGCACAAATGTCGGCTGACTATCAACAGCATTCATGTAGGTTGCTTGCTCAACCTCACTGATAGTTAACAATTCTCTTAACGTCGCGTTAGGGGCATCGACAATGCGATGAATTATCTCATTCATCGCCAGCGCGAATTTAGTGATCGACTCAGTCATAAAGAGCGATGGATCATAGATAAGGTCCAGCTCAATATCATCACCCAAACTAAATACGAAATTAAGGTCTACCGCTGATTCGGTGTCTTCAGTGTCCCAGCTCTCTTTCAATACTGATGGGCTATCAGGCTCGGCATCTGTGGTATCCACGTCAACATTCAGCATGATTTGATACACTGGCGAGAACGCTTGACTACGCGTGATCGACATATTTTCAAGTATGATGTCTAGACTAATCTCTTGGCTGGCTTGAGATTTAGCATGCAACGCGCTGACTTTGCTCAATAGACTTACAAATGCTTCATCAAGATCTTCAACCTTGACTCGAAGTACCAGCGTATTAATAAAGTAGCCGAGCAGCCTCTCTAAATTCACATCGTTTCTATTTGAGCTTGGTATACCTATCACGATGTCTTTAGATTCAGAATACATCCCTAACGACAACACCATCACAGCATGTAAGAACATCAATGGCGTCACGGAGTGTTGCTTACAAAATGCATATACTTGAGCGCTGACCGCATCATCGAGTACAAATGATTCTGACTGTGTTTTGCTAGATTTAACTTCAGGGCGACTATAATCCAATCTGAGATCATGAACGGCCGGAATATCACTCAGCATATCTAGCCAAAAGTCTAGCTTTTCTTGATACCCAGCAACTTTATTGTGGGCAAGGTGATCAGCATAGTCCACGTATTGGATCTTTAATGGTGGTAAAACACTGGGCGCTCCGTTAGCCAAATATAACGCGTTAAACTCATCATAAAGTAACCCAATTGAACTCCCGTCAAAGGCAATGTGATGTACTTGAATAACCAATACTTGCTTGACACTACCCAGCTTTTTCGATTTACCTTTAACAAGTAATGCGCGAAGCATTAGATCATGTTCAAGGTTGAATGGGTGCTTGAATTTATCTCTCCGTAAATCATTCAGTGACTTGTCGAAATGTTCGTCCTCATACATCACCTCTTCACAATCCACCTTAAAATCAAAGGTGTCCCTGATCAGCGTTTTTGGTCCATCAGCTGTATGCACGTAGTTAGAGCGTAGCACCTCATGGCGCTGAATGATGGTTGAAAAGCACTTACTCGCAAGTTCAAGAGAGAATTGTTCATCCACCTCGTACGAAAACTCAATTACATTATCTAGTGCCCCATCGCCTATTTGCTCTTCGAACCACAAACGTCCCTGTGCTGGAGAGAGATTGTACATCGCGTCGGCACGACGAGGGAGCCTTTTAACGCCATTTGATGGTGCGAAATGTCGGCTGTAATACTCAATAATTGCAGCTTTATTGTCCTTTATTTCCTGAACTAGGCTTGCAGAGACTTTATTATTACTTGAAACTTTTAATGTTTCATTTTCTACCGAAAGCTTAATACCGTTTTGAGATAGTCTCTTCAGTAAAGTTTCTATTGAATCCATTTTATAATAGCCATCAAAGTGAATTAAAATACATATTTTATTTTGGAGATAAAGACATCTTCTCCGTTTTCAAATAACAGATCAGAGAAGCCTTTTGATTTGTTTTTAAGGTTTTTACCAAGGTAGTTTTTCTCTGAAGACTTGTTGTATACAACCAATACCTCTAAGCGATCATTTAACTTAACTCGATATCGAACTTGTGCGCTAACTACTTCATCTAAGAAATCGTCACCTGACGATGTAGAAGAAATATTACCGGCCTGATCAACTGATAACATTGATATATTAACTGCATCAACCTTTTGGTATTCTGCTTTAAAAATGAGCTCATTATCTTTACCAAAGTTGAATGTACCACTTAAAGAATAACTATCTGAATCAGACTTATACCGACCTAGCTCATTTTCAGATTCTCCAATAACCCAGTCATTTGACTTTTCAATTGTGGTATCAACGCCAATACTAAATAGCTCACTTATTTTTGCATTCGTTGATGCATAGTAGCTATCTGTCCAGTCTGATAAACCTTGCTGATAACGTTGGTAAGAGAGGCTATATTCAAAGATTGAATGTCCTTCATCGGTAAACTCAACATAGTATGAATTGAGAGAAGGAAGGTGTACCACTTGATTGTCATCTAAAGTGTTGTCATTAAACCCACTTTCAGTATACAAATATTCAAAGTGTAAATTTGAAGATTCAAAAATAGTTGCATCAATTTGATAATAATACTCATCTTGCAATTGATAACCAGTTAAGTTCTTAGAGTATTGAATACCAACAGCTTGGGTGTAGCTAGAAACAAACTCCTCTGGTTCATTAACAATATACTCAAAACGACCACTTACCTTAAATATATTCCCTCTTTCATTATAACCAGATGAGTTAATATCAAACCCATCTTCTAAATATATACCTCTAGATTTAAATCTAAAGGCTTCACTATAATCATGTCTAAAGTCATATACAAAACCATTTTTAGAATCTGACTGAGCATTATCATCACTCACAATAAACATCGAATTGATTCTACTTTTATCGCTCCAATAGGCCATATCAAGCGTATGGACCTTTGATATTTCTCCACCTATGTCTGCATAGTTTGACATCACACCAACATACGCATTGTCGAAATCTTTCTTCGCTCTAAAAAGCGCATAATTATTGCGCTTTCCAGGTACTACACTCTCTTCTTGAGCGACAAATGCCCCATATTGAGCAGAACCCGCATTCAAGAAATATTTGGCAGCAAAATCGACTTCTTGACTTCGGCTACTGTCACCAACACGCCGAGTATGAAACACAATCACTTCATCAAAAAAGTTGATGTTAAACAACTCATTGTTCCTACTAAAGAAATGGCGCTTATCACTACGCAAAGTTTCTGTCGATGAATAATTAAGCACGATCTCATCACTTTCTGCAGTGCCAAAGTCGGGTTTAACAGTCCCCATCACTTTGTGTTTGCCACTGTCAATACTAAAGTCAAAGTCCAAGCCATAGTTCAATTTACTATTGGTCAGCGAGTCGCCACTATTTAATATGTAACCTTCATATCGACTGTCAAAATCCAGCTCGTACGCTGCGGTTTGAAACTCATGTTGTTTAAGCAAGAAGCTTGGGTTATCAGGTTTCGTATATGGGAAAGCAAATTTTTCAGATTTCGCTTTGATTTCTCGGCTAAACCAGAGCTTTAAAACGGGATCATCTTGATTGATGTTGGTTGCAATGATATTCGCTGGAATAAGTATTTCCGTGAACCATTTGTCGTCATTTTGTGATGAAGCAAACTGCCAATCTAAATCAACATCATAGTTATACCCATTGGTAAAACTATAAGCTGCATCCGAGTAGCCCCCTCCTAGTGACACTGAGAAGTAATAGCTTGTTTCGTTGCCAAACCCTACGATTACTTCGTTGTTGTCTGCACTAGAGTCTTCATCTCGTTTGTGATAGCGACTTACTCGTGATTGCTTATCTTGACTATTTTCAAAGGCAATATACAAACCATCTTCAGTGTTTTTAATATAAACAAGGGTGGTATCTGAGGAAACTTTATTCGTCTCAGGTTCCACCTGTCTAAAGTCATTCAATAAGGTCGCGCCTTTAAGTTCATCAGATGTAATAACTCCATCGATGACTTGCGCTCCAGAGAATGGAGAAAAGCACATTAAAGATAAAGAACAAACTGCGTGCCTAAAATTAAGTTTCATATATACCTTCACTACTTTGACAATAATATTTCGAACAGATCTATGTAGATTTGCTCTAATAGTTTCAAATCAGAAACACTGACATTTTCATTAATTTGATGGATTGTTTTATTTGGCAGTCCTAATTCAATTGTCTGCTCACATATTCTCGATATGAAGCGTCCATCTGATGTACCTCCAGATGTAGAAACGATCGGGTACTTACCTGTTATTTCTTGAATTACACTACTTGAAATATCGAGAAGATTGTCACCTTTCCCATGCGGAAAATTAGACATATAGGGAGGGCAGTATCTATATTTACTGAGTTTATAATTGTCCTGAACTTGCTCAATACTCTGCCTTATAAAATCATCAATACTCTGCTCTGATTCTTTAGCACTAAAACGCACATTTAGAGACAGTTTAGCTTTTCTTGGTATAATATTATCTGTCCATGCGCCAGAATCTATGTGCGTTATTTGAATCGTCGTCCCAGGCAAATTATCACACCCCTTGTCAAAGTTGTGATTTATGATATTTCTAATAATATCACTTAGCCTGTGTATGGCATTAATCCCCATGTCAGGATAGGCAACGTGGGCGGCCTTACCTTCGATTTCAATATCGTAACTAATTGCGCCTCGTCTTCCTATTTTAATTGCATCACCAGTATGTAAACTCGATGAAGGTTCACCAATAATACAATAATCAAGCTTTATATTATTTGACTCAAAATACTCTACTAATAAGCGTGTTCCATACTCAGCTTCACCTTCTTCATCACCTGTAATAAGAAAGTAAAAGCAATAATCAGTCAGATTAAAATCCAACTCTGATAGGGCCGACAACGCACACGCGATCCCCCCTTTCATGTCGACAACACCACGCCCATAAATATGGCCTTGCTCTATTTGGCAAGCAAATGGAGCGTGTTTCCACAAACTACTATCTCCTGGTGGCACTACGTCTGTATGGCCTGCAAAAGCGATGCTTTTTTTCTGTCCTTGACCTATTTTGGCAATAAAGTTTTTAACACCTTTCTCTTCAATTTTAATAATTTCTGCACCAAATTGCTCAAGCTGCGCTATTAACCAATCTTGGCAGCCTGCATCCTCTGGTGTAATAGAAGCGTACCCAACTAATTGCTTTAGGTATTCCATTGCTCTTGACTCAATATGAGTGACTTGTTCTGCAATACTCAAAATTATGCTTCCTTAAATAAATGTTATTCCGTTAGTTTTTAATATATGTGGAACTGATACGATTACTTTTGATGTTGTTCTTATCAAACGGGAGCGGACGCATACCTTTTCCAGACATATAAATATGCGTGTCTTTATGTACAGTCTGCTGTAACGGGTTAGAGGATTGAGGTGTCACTAATAACCCGGATGGATGAACGCGGCCATCTTTAAATGTAACAGCCATAATCCAACTCGAACCCATTTTGATCTCATACCCTTGCGCTGTTAAGCCCGTGTCAGACACAAGTTCATTTTCGCTCGTCTGTTCAATACGAGAGTTATTCCAAGTCCAATTTGCGACCCAGTTAAACCCACCCTCTTCGTCTATCAAACCAGGATAGAGTGGTCGATTCTGAAAACCTAAATACGGCGTTGCATATTGGTGCTCATTTAGACTCGCAGCAATATCAATACCTGCGGTTTCAAGGAGGGAAATACTGTACTTCAGGGTTTCAATGACTTCATCGTGTTGCTTGAGTCCATAAGGTGTCGTGATAGGATGTGCTGGATCAAACTCGCCACGTGCAAGCGATTCATAGTCGAGGTGATATAAGAACTCCCTCATCAATACACTACCAGGCGAGCTCAAATATTGTCGATTGTCAAAATTGGCAATCAGCCCACACGCTTTTTTCAAACCCGGACTTGTCTCAGCATGGACTTTACACGTTTTATTTAAGTCTTTTTCAATAAGCTGAAAAAAGTAGGACTCATTTTTGAATAGTATTGACGTCACTTCATCTGTTGAGATTTTACCGTCGTCTTTAAGGAATGACTTGATAGATTGAATAGCTTGCCTAGTTCTGAAATTAACCTCTGTCCCTTCATAACCAAATAAGGGGGAATATCCTTCTAGTGGCGCCTCAGGGTTACTCATCCAATGGGTGTCATTGGAATTTTGTACATAATCATCACGAATTAATACCGGTAACTGGGCTATGGCAACTTTATCACCGAGTATGTAATCCGATGAAGAGCTGGGCAGCACTAGATGGTCGGTTGTGGCCAAATACGCTTGGTATTTTTCTACACTGGTCGCTAAGTTCGCTGCCTCTTCAGTAATTTGATGTACCGAGTTATCCGCAATAAATGCAGCTTTGCCTTTGGCATCACTTGCAATTGTATTGTTGAATACTAGGCCATTATATTGCTCAAAACTTTGGGTAACCTCTTCAACAGATGAGGCTTTGTTTAAAGCAAGCCAGTGGTCGATCAAATCAGGGTTGTGTAAATTTACATCATTCAAGACAAAGAAACGTTGCTTGTCCCAAGAAAAGAAGTCACTCTCAATGATAGGCCCCAAATGCGTTGTATAAACAGGCACTTGATGTTTAACTAATTGATTACCCTCTTTGACTTCTATGACTTCATTTCTTTGCTTTACCGGGTATTTTTTATCATCAACCACATAAGTCATCGGGTTCTTTTCCGATGTACTCATTTCATAGATGACGACTTTATTTGCTGTTGAGTAGGTATGACTCCAAGCAACACGATTATTGAAACCAATATTAACAATACCAGGAAAGCCAACAATGGAAGCGCCCATAACATCAAGCTCGTCCTTCATAACATGATGTACTTGCCAAAACTTGTAATACCCTTCCAACGGAAAGTGCGGATTACCCAGTAAAATACTTTGACTTCCTTTGGCATTCGCCTTGCCTATTGCCCAAGCATTAGAACCCAAAACGGGCGCTTTTTTCTCATTAGGCCGCATGTTAACTGCAAACTTACTTTCATTGCTAGGCGGGGCCGCTGTGACCAGTTCTTCCCCCCAACCCTCAGCACCAGCGAAAATAGAAATGGAATTTAGGTAGCCAAGGACGTCCGCAGTAGAAATACTTTTCACCCAGGGTTCATCGATGCAGGTACCTGTTTTTGTTTGTTTTACCTGTACAAGGTATTTATTGTACCCCCGCACATAACCTTTAATAAGCTGCTGTGAGTTTTCGCTCAGTTGTTCGAAGCGAGCTTGTGCCTGCCCATGGTCATGTAGTGTTTTGGCGACATAATCACTGTAAAAGTTTAACCCATCATTTTTTTCATTGAGATCAGCGCCAAAGTATTTTGACCGTTCACCTCTGATGTGAACATAACGATCTGCAATCAAGCAAACATTGTCTTGTGCCTGTGCATAACCATTGCCAAAACCAATCCCGGATAAAGTATCCGCATAAATATGTGGGATCCCATCTCGAGTTCGAACTATGCTTGCTGAATATTGATTTTCAGTAATCGGCATCACAGCTGGGGCCTGCGCCCCACTGTAAAATGTCGCGATGCTCAATGAACTGGATAGTAATAGTGTATATCTCATATTAATACCCAAGCTACGGCGATAAGTGCAACACCAGCCACAGAGAGAGCCGTAACCCTTTGCTTCTTATGCATGGCAATTGCCTGATCATATGGAATAGTCGTGTGCGCTATCATTGTATAGAGCGGCTTCCAAAGCTGTGGCGCAAAGTACCCTAGCCAGTAATCGGTTTTTTTAAAGAAATTAAACCAGCGATTATTCACTTTATTCTTTAACTCAATAAAATTGGCTTTAGATAAGCTTTGCAATACGTCGATTTGTGGCTTTCGAACGGACTTAAACTGCTTCAATGCGGCACCAATATCATGGGTGTTCCCCTCGATGCATGATGTCAAGAGTTTGCAGTCTTCCAAACTGGAGTTCATACCTTGACCGTAGAAAGGGTACTGTGCATGACACGCATCCCCAATTAACACCACCCAATCCTCGTGATACCAAGCACTTGTCGATATGTTCACCAACTTGCCAACCGGTTTCTCAAACCACTCTTTGGTGATCTCATCAATTTCAGGTAACAGGTCTTTAAAATAATCCGCGAATAGACTTTGAACATCGGCCTCGCTTTTTATCGAATCAAACCCTTGCTCACCTTCCAACGGCATAAACAGAGACAAGGTATGTGAGCCATCTTGATTTGGGTGAGACACTATCAATAGCTGATCACGTGGCCAAACATGCAATGCCTCTTGAATTATTTTAGAACTACCATCAAAACTTGGCTTGAGCGTAAGTTCTTTATAGCCCCAGTCTAAAAACTCTTGGCTATAATCGACACTGTTCCCCTTTAAGATGGACTTTCTCACTGCGGAGAACGCCCCATCTGCACCAACGAGTAAATCACACGACTCTGATATGGTGCTACCATCATCTTTTTCTAAAGTTAAAACACGCTTGCCTGTATCTACTTCAAGCAACTTCACATTAAACATGACATGAATGTTTTGATGCTGTTTTACTTTCCCAATTAGGATTTCGCTTAATTTATTTCTATCAATAGAGTGCAAAACTTCTTCTGACGACTTTCCATACTTTTGAAAATGAATGGCACCGTCGCCACCATGAATTGCGCGACCTTTCAT
The DNA here is from genome assembly GCF_021530565.1 of Pseudoalteromonas sp. SMS1. Classification (GTDB taxonomy): domain Bacteria; phylum Pseudomonadota; class Gammaproteobacteria; order Enterobacterales; family Alteromonadaceae; genus Pseudoalteromonas. Next base: position 2,520 of record NZ_JAKGBI010000016.1, on the reverse strand, counting down.
GGTTACTGAGGTTTCCAATACCGCTTCATCGAGGCCAACTGCACGTAATGTTTCTATACCGCGCTTAGATAACCCTAAATTGATTGATTTACTCTCAGAGTGAACCGTAACCGTTGGGTCATCCCTTTTCTCATAAAGTTTTACCTTATGACCTAAATCTGCCATTAATAAAGCAAATGAGGCTCCTGACGGTCCTGCACCGATAATACTAATATCCATGTTAATCTCTTTCTTATTCACGTTATCAATTAAGCTTCTTCTAAAGGAATATTAACCATCACATTTATAACCTCTTCAAACCTGGTATCACTAATATCAGAACCAAGATTTTTTAAATATGAAGAAAGGTTAAATATTTTATCCTTTGAGTTATACTTTTCCGCCTTTAGAAACTCTAAATCAGTGTCAACCATCAGCCTCATTGCTAAAATCGGGAATGGGCTAATTAAAGGTTTAAAATCCTTATTCCTAAGCCCTTTACCAGAAGCATGTTTATGAAATTCACCAAGCATCATTCCTTTTAAAACAAACATTTTTTGTAAGTTTTTCTGAACCGCATCAATCGTTGCGAAGTCCTTTTCAACCAAATCTGGAAAAATAACAATACTGGACTGGTATATCGTATTTTTATCCTTTGGAGTACAGCTTCTAATAAAGTCCTCAAAGTAGTGCGTAACGACACTTTCAACTTCGTCTGCTGATAGGTCTTTACCTTTAACTTCAATCACCTTTATTGCATTCAACTGAGTCGCTCTTGCTGTAAAAGGGCATATATGGCCTTTCCTTCCCAAATCAGGGTGTGGCTGACATAAATAGTCAGCAACCCATCTCGCCACTTCATATACCGAGGAGCCTTTTTCAGTTTGAAATGCTTCCTTTATTAGATATTCGCTTATACTTAATTTATTGAATAACATTTTTGTTCTCTTTTTTATATTTCAAAAACCGTAGCATCTTCATCAAACTCATCTTCCATAGAGAAAGTATCTTTATATAATGAAATGCTATTCGATATTTCCCTTACCGTCGGAAAATCATATATAAGCTTAACCGGCAAGTTCACATCAAATGATTCACCAATTAGATTTATCATTTTCATTACCAATAAAGAGTGTCCTCCTATACTAAAGAAATTATCATCAACACCTATTTCAGAACTGTTTAAACCTAACAAATCACTCCAGATATTAATTAAGTTTTCCTCTATATCGTTAGAAGCACCAACATAGTTATTACTAACATTTATGCCAAAGATCTCTGGAAGCACATTTTTATTGATTTTCCCATTCGGATGTAATGGCCAATCAGATACAAAAGTAATAAATGATGGAATCATATAATCTGGTAACAGATCTTTTAGATGCTGGCGTATACTTTGTTCGGACATATCTACATCATGAACAACACTGACATAAGCAATAAGTTGAGCTTCACCACTGGGCGTAGACTGCGCCAAAACAACCGCCTCACTGATGCCATCAAGCTGTGATAAGACGACTTCAATTTCGCTGAGCTCTATCCTGAAACCTCGGATTTTCACTTGCCCATCAATTCTGCCTAAATACTCTAGCTCTCCGTTTCGATTCCATTTCACTAAATCCCCTGTCTTATACAGCCTTAAATTACTCAAGTGCTCGCTGTCGTCATCAAATGAAAAGTTTAAATATTTCTCTTGTGTTAACTCAGGGTTGTTCAAGTAGCCACGTGTTACACCCGCGCCTTCCAAGTACAGTTCACCAACAGACCCAAACGGCACTAGGTTCATTTGCTGATCAAGAATAAAGCCCCTTGTAAAATCGATGGGATAACCAAGAGGGGGAGTATCCGTCTCTGGCGCTGTAAACTTACGAACCGTGGAGTACGTTGTGTCTTCAGATGGTCCGTATAAATTCACCACCTCAGTGACGTTCTGATAAGCAATTAACTGATTGAGAAGTGACAAATTCAGTTTTTCACCTGCAGAGTTGACCGTCTTCACTGAAGCTGGAATGGCATTGGCTTTGACTAATACTTCAAGACCTGAGGGCACAGAGCTCACTAAAGAGATTTGCTCATCTTCATAGTCCCTTTCCATCAGTGAAGTGATACGATCCACGATGACTACTTTGCCGCCTACAGTGAGAGGAGCAAAAAGCTCAAAGACGGAGACGTCGAAGTTGATTGACGTACTAAATAACACACTACTCAATTGTTCAGGGCGATAATAACTTCCACACCAAGTTAAAAAAGACACCGTGTTACTATGCTCAATCATCACGCCTTTAGGTTTACCCGTCGAGCCTGACGTATAAATGATGTACGCCAAGTCTTGCTCTGAGCAGTCTGCCTCTGGGTTGCTGTGTGGTTGCGCCGCGATCGCCGCATCGTGCAGGCTTACCCACTGACATTGGCTATTCGCTATCGGCGCGGCGTCCGTTTTTAGTGTACTCAACACAACCTGTGCTTGTGTGTCGGATAACATGTAGCTCAAGCGCTCTGCTGGGTAATTCGGGTCCAGTGGCACATATGCCCCACCCGCTT
>NZ_JAKGBI010000015.1 GCF_021530565.1 Pseudoalteromonas sp. SMS1 | reverse complement strand
AAGTGGCGGACGCGGGAGGATTCGAACCTCCGACCGCCTGGTTCGTAGCCAGGTACTCTATCCAGCTGAGCTACGCGTCCGTTATTTCTCGGTATTTTAACACTTGAGGAGTGGACTCACTATTTAACCACTTGAGTAAAGTGGCGGACGCGGGAGGATTCGAACCTCCGACCGCCTGGTTCGTAGCCAGGTACTCTATCCAGCTGAGCTACGCGTCCGTACAAAGAAACCATAAGTAATGGCGGAGAAGGAGGGATTCGAACCCTCGATAGGGCTACAAACCCTATACTCCCTTAGCAGGGGAGCGCCTTCAGCCACTCGGCCACCTCTCCGTCTTTGTGGGGCGTATAATATAGAACAGAAAAAATAAGTCAAACACTTTTCTTGTAAAACATGACTATATGGTGACAGATTGAACACCCTGCCTTTTTTTCTATCATTTTGTTTTAAAGCTAGTCATTTCTGGGGGTTGGCTGAGCAGAAAACTGGCTTAATAAGCGTTGTTTACGATCAAAGACTTCTTCTAAATACGAGTCCAAGTATCCAAGCTTCTGAAAGTCAGCGATACATTGACGACAATACTCCCTCCTTGCCGCCTCATGTTTTATTTGTTTTTCATCTAATTCCGGCATAATTATATGTTTTCTGATGTTTTATTGTAATGATTCATCCTAAATGCCCCGTCAGTATAGAAACGAGAGATGATATTGCAAACCATGCCGTTAGAAGATTTTAGTATTTATTACGGAAACAGAAATGATAACACGCTGTTTTAGAATAAAAACGCAGAGTTTATTGAGAAAATTAAAATTATTTTTGAGAGATCTCTCACATAGATAAAAGAAAAGCGCCAAAGGCGCTTTTCTCTTCAATCATTATTTAATCCGCTTGCGGGCGCATGTGCGGGAATAAAATAACATCTTTGATCGTGGGTGAATCTGTGAATAACATCACAAGGCGATCGATACCAATACCTTCACCAGCTGTTGGTGGCAAACCATACTCAAGAGCTTGAATGTAGTCTGCATCAAAGTGCATTGCTTCATCATCACCGGCATCTTTTTCTTCAACCTGACGCGCAAAACGCTCAGCTTGGTCTTGTGCATCATTTAGCTCCGAGAAACCATTCGCAAGTTCACGACCACCAACGAAAAATTCGAAACGGTCTGTGATGAACGGGTTTTCGTCATTACGACGAGCAAGTGGAGACACTTCCCACGGGTACTCGGTTATGAAAGTGGGCTGAATTAGTTTATGCTCAGCAGTTTCTTCAAAAATTTCACACAAGAACTTGCCCGCACCCCATACGCACTTCTCAGGGATTTTAACATGCACTTTTTTCGCGTAAGCCACTAGCTCATCGAAGTGGTTTTCAGGATCTTTAAAGATGTGCGCGATTTCTTCAGCGTCAGGACCATATTTGATGATCGCATCAGCCATTGATAGACGCTCGAACTGCTTACCAAAGTCATACTCGATAGTCTCAACAACTTCACCTTCAGCGTCTTTAACTGTATTAATCACCGTAGTTGTGCCAAGTACATCTTGTGCGACAGTACGTAACATATCTTCAGTTAAGTTCATTAAGTCTTTGTAATCAGCGTATGCTTGGTAGAACTCGATCATCGTGAATTCTGGGTTATGACGCGTTGAAAGACCTTCGTTACGGAAGTTACGATTGATCTCAAATACGCGGTCAAAACCACCTACCACGAGACGCTTTAGATAAAGCTCTGGTGCAATACGTAGGTACATGTCGATGTCTAGTGCATTGTGGTGAGTCACAAATGGACGCGCCGTTGCACCACCTGGGATAACCTGAAGCATTGGCGTTTCAACTTCCATGAAGTCACGCTCAGCTAAGAAACGACGAATACCCTCAATCACCTTTGAACGGATACGGAACGTCTCTCGGGTATCCATGTTGGTAATTAAATCAACATAACGCTGGCGGTATTTCGCTTCTTGATCGGTTAGACCATGGAATTTTTCTGGTAATGGACGAAGAGATTTCGTCAATAGCTCGTACTGAACCATATCGACATATAAATCACCTTTACCTGATTTATGAAGTGGACCAGATACACCAATAATGTCACCAATATCTAGCTGACCATATTTTTCTTTCAGTGCCTTTTGCACATCTTTAGAAGCATATGCCTGAATACGACCTTTCATATCCTGAAGTACTAGGAAAGGACCACGTTTCGCAAGAATACGACCGGCAACAGACACCTGATGATCTAATTCAACAAGCTCTTCTTTCGATTTATCACCAAACTTAGCCTGTAGATCAGCCGTATAATCTTCACGGCGGAAGGTGTTCGGATGGCCATTGGCATCACAATTCTCACGAATTGAGTCCAATTTTGCGCGACGCTCAGCAATGAGTTTGTTTTCGTCTTGGATTTGATCTGTCATTTTTTAGCTCTTAGTTTAGCTTGTTGATTAAAGGCCTGATTTCAGGCTAGCTTCGATAAATTTATCTAAATCACCGTCAAGTACCGCTTGCGTATTGCGGTTTTCAACGCCAGTTCTTAAATCTTTGATACGTGAGTCATCTAATACGTATGAACGAATTTGACTACCCCAACCGATATCAGATTTCGCATCTTCTTGAGACTGCTTCTCGGCGTTTTGTTTTTTCATTTCAAGTTCAAACAACTTAGCTTTTAATTGCTTCATTGCTTGCGCTTTGTTTTTGTGCTGTGAACGGTCATTCTGACACTGCACTACAGTATTCGTTGGTAAGTGGGTGATACGTACTGCAGATTCTGTACGGTTTACGTGCTGACCACCCGCACCCGATGCACGATATACGTCAATGCGTAAATCCGCTGGGTTAATGTCAATTTCAATATTCTCGTCAATTTCAGGATAAATAAATGCAGAGGCAAATGAGGTATGACGGCGACCTGTTGAATCGAATGGACTCTTACGAACTAAACGGTGTACGCCAGTTTCTGTGCGTAACCAACCGTAAGCGTATTCCCCAGAAACTCGGACAGTTGCGCCTTTAATGCCGGCAACGTCACCGTCTGTCGCTTCAACGATTTCAACTTTGAAGCCTTTTGCTTCAGCCCAGCGCAGATACATACGCAATAGCATGTTACACCAGTCTTGCGCTTCTGTTCCGCCAGAACCAGATTGTAAATCGATATACGCATCGTTCGCATCTTGTTCACCCGAGAACATACGGCGAAACTCTAGCTTTTCCAGCTGTCCAACTAAGCCTTCGACTTCTTGTTGTGCTTCTACGAAAGTATCTTCATCTTCCGCTTCCACCGCTAGCTCTACTAAGCCTTCGGCATCGTCTGCACCACCAACAAGATTATCAATGGTTTCAACAATCGCTTCTAGATTCGATTTTTCACGGCCCAATGCTTGGGCTTTTTCTGGCTCATTCCATACTGCTGGATCTTCAAGTTCGGCATTGACTTCCTCTAAACGCTCTTGTTTTAGAGCATAGTCAAAGATACCCCCTAAGAAGCTCAGTACGTTCGCGAATTTCCTTGATTTGATTAATCACAGGATTCACTTCAAACATCTGCATTACTCCAATTTACATCTTTGGCTGTTCGCCTGCTTCGCTACTCACTGTCGGTGTGTAATACAGGCGGTCTAAACGGCTAATACTAACAAAAATTGCAACCATATATTAGCCCCCAAAGTGATAAATTTAGGGGTTTATTTAGCAATCCGATGTCTAACTTCACAAAAACTCGCTTTGTTTTTCGTGTAGGTTACGCTAACCAACTGTCAGCGCCTGAATTTCACGAACAATCAGCTGCAATGAAAATTTACCACGAAACTCATTAATATCTAGTTGATACACAACCTCGGCATATTGAGCGCTGGCGTTTGGCCATACCCGTAAGTCCACATTGAATGCGATTGCATCCACTAACTTGCCGGTCATATGCTTAAGCACCAATTTAAGGTGCTTTTCTCCGACTAAACGCTGCTGCACCAATTCAAAACGTTCACTGAAAACAGGTTCGGGAAACTGCTGCCCCCACGGCCCTGCACTTTGGAGCAAATTAGCAAACTCCATATTAAAACATTCTGGTGGTAAGGCCCCATCAGTGAGCAAAACACATTGCTTCAACTCTTCACTGAGTAGACCTGCCACCTTTGTCTCAAATGCTCGCTTAAATTGGCTAAAATCAGCTTCAAGAATGCTCAAACCCGCAGCCATTGCGTGGCCACCAAACTTAAGAATTAATCCTGGATTCTCTGTATTAATGTGCTCCAATAGGTCACGCATGTGAACCCCATCAATTGAGCGACATGAGCCTTTTAGCTGGCCATCTTCCCCTTGAGCAAAAATAACCGCAGGCCGGTGATATTTCTCTTTCAAACGACCGGCTAAAATCCCAATTACGCCTTGATGCCAGTCATCTTGATACAAGCATACCGCGTCTGGTACTTCCTGTGTTTTATTATTCAAGCGCTCTAATACTGCGTGTGCTTCCTGTTGCATCCCCTGCTCTATTTCTCGACGCTCATGATTTAACGCATCCAATTCATTGGCAATTCGCTTGGCTTGGTATTCATCGTTTGCAAGCAAGCAGGCTATGCCTAGACTCATATCATCAAGTCGCCCTGCTGCATTTAATCTCGGCGCGAGAGAAAACCCGAAATCGCTGGCAGTCAATCGATTAATATTGCGATTCGAAACTTCAATTAACGCACGTATGCCAGGGCGAGTGCGGCCACTTTTGATCCGTGCTAACCCTTGAAATACCAAAGTGCGATTATTTGCATCTAACGCGACCACATCTGCAACTGTGCCTAATGCAACAATGTCTAATAAAGATGCCAAATTGGGTTCTGGGCACCCGGATTGTTCAAAGTAAGTAGCCTCTCGTAAGTGGTGACGCAAAGCGACAAGTAAATAAAAGGCGACCCCTACACCGGCAATCGATTTAGATGGAAATTGGCAATCATGCTGATTGGGGTTAATAATGGCATCGGCATTGGGCAATTGTTCGCCCTGCAAATGGTGATCGGTCACAATCACGTTGATGCCCGCTTGCTTCACAATATCAATGCCCGAGATACAAGAAATACCATTGTCGACAGTAATAACCAGATCAGGTGACAATTGTACAATTTGCTCCGCTAATGCAGGGCTCAACCCATAGCCTAAACTAAACCGATCGGGTACCAAGTAATCTACTGAAGTAAACCCAAACTGTGGCAAACCTTCCATCAAAACGGCTGTGCTCGTTGCCCCATCAGCATCAAAGTCACCAACAATCAAAATCCGTTGTTGTGCATTCAGTGCCGTATGTAAAATATCGCATGCCTTTGCAATGTCCTTGAACAACCTAAAATCCAATAAAGTTGCAGCGCTGTTGTTTAATTCCTTTGCATTTAATACACCTCGAGTCGCATAGAGTTGTTTAATGACAGGATGGAGGTTGTCAGGAAGGTGACTGTCGTCAATACGCGCTCTTGGTTGGATTTTTGTTTGCATACGTTTATCTAAATAATTGAAAGTGGATGTTCTAGTTACTCATTGGCAAGTGCCCTGCCCATGAGGCAACCTAACAGGCACAAAAAAAGGCCTTACGGCCTTTTTCGCGATGGCACTATTATACCCAATGCTTAAGACTTTGCATTTCTTTCTAATACGCCAGCAAGCTCTGCTGCTGGCTGATAGCCTGGAATAATGCTGCCATCATCTAAGATGATCGCAGGTGTGCCTGAGATACCAAATTTTTGGCCTAGCTGATAATGCTCAGCAACTGGCGCGCTACACCCTTTTACATCCGCAACAGGGTTACCCGCTTTAGCTTCAGTCAAAGCCGTCGCTGAATCTTTCGCACACCAAACATTCATCAGGTCTTCATAACCTTGGCTTTGTATTCCACCGCGTGGGAACGCCAAATATTTCACCGTAATGCCGGCTTGTAGATACTCATCTAGCTCTCGGTGAAGCTTGCGGCAATAACCACATGTGATATCTGTGAAAATCGTTACCTGGTGCTTTTCGTTTTCTGCTTTATAGACAATCATTGAGTCTTGATAATCTTTTAATCCTTCTTTACGTACACCGCTCAGTGCATCTTCAGTCAGATTTTTTCTATTCGGTACATCGATAAGCGCACCTTGCATTAAATAACGACCATCAGGGCTAGAGTAGAAAACGCCGCGATCTGTGATCACCGTCTTCAACCCGGGGATTGGACTATCTGTAATATCATTCACAGACAGGCCTAAGTTTGCCAACGACTGTTGAATTGGGTTGATAGCAAGTGTGCTTTCAGGTGTTGTCGCTTCCGTTGCATAAGCCGAAGCGCCTACCGCCAATGCGGCTGCTAAAAATAACTTTTTCATCATTGTTCTCGTAAATTCGTTCTTAACTAACCAATAAGACCGGAAAACTTCAAATAAATTCCGTTAGGCCCTTGGGTGATGTTGTTGATGCAGCGATTTTAATCGCTCACTCGCAACATGTGTATAAATTTGTGTCGTTGACAAGTCACTATGACCCAACATCATTTGTACAACTCTTAGGTCCGCTCCATGATTCAGCAAGTGTGTTGCAAATGCATGACGAAGTGTATGTGGCGATAACGGTGACTTAACGTCAGCCAACATAGCATAGAGTTTGATTCTATGCCAAAAAGTTTGCCGAGTCATACCAATGCCACGCTTTGAAACAAAGACAAAATCATTGGCATGTTTGACCATTTGTGGCCGACCAATTTTGAGAAATTGTTCAACCCAGCGCAATGACTCTTCCCCCATAGGGACCAACCTTTCTTTACCCCCTTTACCACGCACTAGGACCACAGCTTGACGCAAATTAATTTGCTCCATGCGTAACCCTACCAACTCAGTTACGCGCAGGCCTGTTGCATAAAGAAGTTCAAGCATGGCTTTATCTCGCAGGCCCATTGCATCTTCAACATCGGGCGCACCGAGTAACGCTTCTACTTCTTGTTCAGTTAATGTTTTGGGCAAAGACTGAATTGTTTTCGGCTGTGCAATATTCGTCATTGGGCTTTCAGCCAATTTTTTGTGGTTAACCCAATACAAATAAAATCTTTTTAGTGCGCTCACCGAACGAGCAGTACTGCGAGATTTTAATCCCTGATCAACACGATATGCTAAATACGCTTCAATATCAGCAGCTACAACCTCAAATAAATGCTTATCACCTACATGACTGGCGACGAAATGTGAAAATTTTTCTAAATCATTTCGATATGCCGAAATGGTATTGTCGCTAAGGCCTTGTTCAAGGAAAAGCATATCTAAAAATGCTTCTATTGGATCATCTTCTGTATTTGATAATGTTTCTTGTTCGTTCACGGGCTGCCTGTATCAATTAATTAAACCTTAAGGTAGACTGCCCCCATATAATAACAGCCATTTAAGTGAAGAATACAATGCAAATCGGGTTATTTTATGGTTCTACAACCTGTTATACAGAAATGGCCGCTGAAAAGATTCAAGAAATTGTTGGCAAGGACACCCTCTCACTACACAATATAAAGGACGAACCGCTCAAAAACGCAGAGCAATTCGATTTTGTAATTTTCGGCATTTCTACTTGGGACTTTGGTGAACTTCAAGAAGATTGGGAGTCACATTGGGATGACATCGATAATGTCGACTTAAAAGGGAAAACCATCGCGCTATTTGGTATGGGAGACCAGCAAGGCTACGGACAATGGTTTCAAGATGCACTTGGTATGCTACATGACAAAATTGCGCCGCAAGGGGTCAGTTTTATTGGATTTTGGCCAAACTCAGACGAGTATGAATTTGAAGCATCGAAAGCGCTCACCGAAGATGGCAGCCAGTTTGTTGGTCTAGCGCTCGATGAAGACAGCCAATATGACAAAAGCGACGAACGCATCGCAACTTGGATTGAACAAGTGATGACAGAATATGCCAACACGCTCTAAATTGCGGCACCAGCGGGTACTGTCGCCCGCACTCCCCCTCTATTGATTAAAAGCATCTGACGCCTTCACCGCCAAGTCTGAGTTCTTACCCAAACAGACATCGAAGGAAACCCGTTTTTTGGACATGTCATTTGATACGCCCCTAAGAGTGGGTGACCTATCCCTCCACCACTTTCAAACGCCTTTATTAAACTGTCACTCGCGCCTCTAAAGCCCGCTTCGTGAAATACGACCGTAAGCGGAAACCCAAGGTGAATTGCGGCTGCAACAGACCACGCTGTCGCCGCCATCTCTTCTCCCATCATTTGTTGTTTCGCACGCTGGTGCTGTAAGCCCGTTTTATATATGTTGCCGTCCAAAAACTGACGCTCTGCGGGGTCACAGACTGCGTAGTGCCCAGCTTCGTGTAGTATGTCACCAGGATACTGGACTTTTCCGACATCTATTTCCAACATGCCTTGATTATGCCTTAGCCCAGGTAAAAAAGTGGGGCTCCTAAGTTCCGTCATCTGATAAGGCAGTTCGATCTCACTCAAAAACCGCAGTATTTGTTTTATTTGGTCTAAATTGGCCATATGGGACTCCTTTGCCACCAACTTAATTACCCTAGACTAACACGTTTGAATATTACATTTTCAGGTAAAATGCTTTGCATAACGACGTATACGCTTGTGAATACTTGCCCTGTTCGTCATAGATGCACAAAGTTTCTTTGAGGGTGTTACACGCTCCCGTGGACATTTCAAACATCACTCGAGAAACACCTTTGGTCGGCGTTGTTTTGACTTCACATAGTCTCGCTAAATAGAGCTTTTTTTGCTTCGCGAGTGATATAAATGTGTTTCCTGCTTCAGTGGGTAAAATAATTGCTAAACGAGCACTGGAGTGAGCGACCCGTAAAAATGCATCTATTAATTCTTCAAAACTTAAACTATCGGTATGGCGTGCCACATTGCGACGCACATTGCCCCCTTTGAGGCTTGCTTGAAAATAGGGCGGGTTGCTGATCACCAAGTCAAATTGCTGCGTTGTGTCAAATTGTTGTACAGCCTGTTGTACCAATTCAATTTCAGGCCATGGCGAGGCAGTAATATTGTCTTTTGCATCGAGTACGGCGTGATCGTCAATTTCGATTGCAACAACATTTAGTTCCGGCATCCGCTGCTTAGCCATCAGGCTGAGTATCCCAGTGCCTGTACCAATATCCAATAAACTTCGTGCATTCTCCAATGAGACCCATGCGCCAAACATTATTCCATCAGTTGAAACCTTCATTGCAGCGCGCTTTTGATCAATTTTAAACTGTTTAAATGCAAAGCTTGTCATATTGTACCTTTTAGAAAACGTCAAGCACACGTATAATTCCGCTATTGTCCTTTATTTGTGATGCATTATGCAATTTTCTGAATTCGATCTTGATGGTAAGTTACTTTCTGCCATAAAAAAAATTGGTTATACAACCGCTACCAGCATTCAACAACTCTCTATCCCAGAAGCGCTATTGGGCAGAGACATTCTCGCCTCGGCACCTACTGGCACGGGAAAAACAGCCGCTTTTTTGATCCCCGCAATTCAGTACCTACTTGATTTCCCAAGAAAGGATCCGGGCTTTGCACGTGTATTGATAATGACACCAACCCGTGAACTCGCTTACCAAGTCCATGAGCAATGTCAGGCACTGGCCGAAAACACACACTTGCGCATTGGTGTGGTAACGGGGGGGATCAATTACGGTAGCCACAAAGAAATATTTGAAAAGAACAATGACATTCTAATCGCCACACCAGGGCGTTTGATGGAATACCTAGAAACCGAAAATTTCCATGCCGACAATGTCGAATTGCTCGTACTTGACGAAGCAGACCGTATGCTCGATATGGGTTTCAAAAAAGAAATGCTGCGCATTTGTGATGAAGCTAAAAACAGACGTCAAGGGTTCTTATTTTCTGCAACACTTGAGGGTGACAGCGTCGAACTATTTGCAGAGCGCATATTAAACGACCCTGCCTTGTTAGAAGCGGAGCCTTCTCGTAAAGAGAAAGGTAAAATTCATCAATGGGTTCACCTAGCTGATGATTACAAGCATAAACTTGCGCTGCTAACACACCTATTACAAAGTGAAGAAGTCGAAAAAGCCATCGTGTTCGTTAAAACACGTGAACGTTTGGAGCAACTCATTGGCGAGCTGTATGCCAATGAAATCAAAACCACATGGCTACGTGGCGAAATGCCACAAGACAAGCGTATGGCTGCAATGGCAAGCTTCCATAGTGGCCGCACAAATATTCTGGTTGCAACCGATGTTGCAGCGCGCGGAATCGATGTTGCCGATATCACCCATGTTATTAATTTCGACATGCCCCGCACCGCGGACATTTATGTTCACCGTATTGGTCGTACTGGCCGTGCAGGTAAAAAAGGCACAGCCATTTCATTGGTTGAAGCCCACGATGCTGAAATATTGGGTAAAGTTGAGCGCTATACAGATCAGAAGCTAAAACGAAGAACACTCGAAGGCCTTGCACCGAAACACAAAGAAGCAAAACCACCGAAAAAGAAAAAAGACACAGCCAAAATTAAAGCGAAAAAGAAAGCGGCAAAAGCGAAGTCTAAAAAGAAAAAATAAGTAAATAGCCCCGCGCTCGCGGGGCTATTTTTAGTACGCCTCTAAATCACACTTCACTTGGTTGTTCATAACCTCTATGCTATTGATATATCGAATCGCAGCCTAGGTGCATACGTGGACGAAACACAACGGCAACAGTTAGAAGTATACCTCGCCGAACTACGATTACACATTGATGCAAAACTCGCCGTCGAATACCCAGTGTTTGCGGATAAACCATACCCACTCGGCCGCTGTAAAGAAATCAGAAATGCGATATATCAAGTACTGCAACAGCAACTGTCTGAAAAAACACTGGCGCCTCCCCTCACGCCATTAAAGCTGAGCACCAATAGCAACCATGTGCTCAAGCCCGTATGGGGATCCCTCAGAGATGAATACTTTCAAAATGCTTTGCTTTGGGGAGAGTGGTATATTGATGCTGCGAACGATACCGTCAATCCGAATAAGCCTCGAGTCGAAATCGTGAAACTAGCCAGTAGTGGCTTTCATACCATTACGAGTTTTGAGCAATTTTGTCGCATTGCAACAGAGTACTGGCAAGTGACCATCTATAGAAATGATATTTACCCTGCGCTAGCGCCGTTTTTACCCTTGCTGTGTATCAACGAAAAAGGCGCCTGCTGGCTAGCGGCGGCTAACGATGACATGATATCGCTGGCACGAACATCTCAATTCATACTCAGCGAGCGTATCTTAAGTTCACTCCCTCCCTCACCTAACCACGTTAAACGGCGCTGGCTTCACACTTATGGCAGTGTCAATCATCCTCTATTGACACACACCAGCGCGGATCCAATAACGTGCTGTCAAACCTATCGTCGCGAACAGAAAGACCAAGATCTGCACTTCAGAGACGAAATCGTTAAGGCCTACTTACACTTGGCTCAGGGGGTGAGCTGTACTTAAACCATACAGCGGCGCCAAGCGCGATACAAACGATTGGCACAGACCATACATTCAGTCTCTGCCAACCTATCTCACTTTCCAGCCAACCGGCAAAAAGCGACGAGACAACCACGGTACTAAATACAAAAAACTCATTCGCAGCCTGCGTTTTCGCTCGCTCATGTGGTTCATACGTCTGGCTCACTAAAGCCGTCGCACTAATGAACATAAAGTTCCACCCAACGCCCAACAAAAATAGCGCTATCATGAAATACCAATGACCAACCCCCAGCAAATTGGTCACCACACACGCTAACATAAATAAGCAGCCGACTATGGTTATATTCACCGCACTATAGCGCTCGACCAATTTACCAGTGATAAACGAAGGTAAAAACATGCCCAGTACATGCCACTCGATAACGAGTGCAGATTCGGCTAGATCAAAGCCATGGCGATGCATTGCCAGTGGCGTCGCGGTCATTAATAGGTTCATTACTGAATAACTAATCATGCCAATCAATGCGGCAACAATAAACTGCGGCTGTGAAATGATCTGCTTTATCGCTCGAGGGGCGGTCTCACTGTGCTTCGACGATACTTCGTTAAACGTCACCAACTGTAACAAGCACAACGCAATCATGTAGGCGCATGTCAGTGCCAAAAATGAGTTCGCAAAGTTTATCGCCGGAAAATGATGATTGACCCAAACCGCTAAATTTGGTCCCAGTACAGCGGCAATCACACCACTTGCCATAATCATCGAAATAGCTTGTGCGGGCTTATCACTTGCCTCGATAGCGGCAAAACGGTAAAGCGTTGCAAAACCAATGCCCACACCAATCATAAAAGTCGCCACACAAAACAGATAAAAATGGCTGTGTGACAGTGCAAAAAAACCAATTACAGCACCTAACGTGCCAATTACGTTCCCGAGACTAAAGCCCAATTTACGACCGGTTTTTGCCATCACTAGTGATGCAGGTACCGTCGTGAGCAATAAGCCAAGCATTTGCATGGCAATAGGTAAAGTGGTCAGTGTAGTCGTGGGACTGAGCATCTGTCCTACCAGTGCACTGATAGTCACCAGCAGGATATTGCCGGTGGTCATTAAGCCCTGACAACAGGACAACAAAAATACATTTTTATTCAATTCATCTGTCCTTGAGAGACGGCAAATTAGCGCGGTAGTGCTTATTTAGTAAGATTTGGAATTTGGCTTGACTGTACACATTGTCAATTCATCTTGGCAGCGCATTAAGCACTGCCGGATAAGAGGATCGCCAGCGGGGTGGTCCTCACGGCACATACCCGTACAGTTTTGTTGGGTTTGCTGACAAGATACCTCGCCATTTAGCGTGCCGAAGGAAAAATGGCTACATCCTGAAAGCAAAGTGAGTACTGCTATGTAGCAAATTTTCACGACTGCTCTTCGCGCAAGAAGACAGGCTCATTGGCTTTTTGCGTTGCCTCTTCACTAAAGTAGTAGCCAGCGACATCAAACGCTTTGAGTGATGCCAAGTCCTGTACTTTATTTTCTGCAATGTAACGCGCCATCATACCTCTGGCTTTTTTCGCGTAAAAACTGATTACTTTATACTGCCCATTTTTACAGTCTTTGAATACAGGTGTAATAATTTCACCTTTCAATGCTTTTTTATCAACCGCTTTAAAGTATTCGTTAGATGCTAAATTAACAAGCGATGTGGCGCCGACATCCGCCAGTGTTTCATTGAGCTTTTCAGCAATCACACTGCCCCAAAATTCATACAAGTTTTTACCTCTCGCATTCGCTAACTTAGTGCCCATTTCTAGCCGGTATGCTTGCATTAAGTCCAGAGGTTTTAGCACGCCATATAGACCCGACAAAATACGTAAATGCTGCTGCGCGTAGTCAATGGCTTCATCAGATAAAGTTGCAGCGTCTAACCCTGCGTAAACGTCTCCATTAAATGCAAACACTGCTTGCTTCGCATTGTCTGAAGTAAAAGGCTGAGACCACTCAGCAAATCGCGCGGCATTTAATCCAGCCAATTTGTCGCTGATTTTCATCAAACTGCCAATTTCCTGAGGACTTAGGTCTCTACAGACTGAAATTAATGCCTCGGAATGCGTCAATAACTCTGGAAGGGTATGACGCTCTGTTGGTGCACTTGAGTCGTAATCGAGATTTTTTGCTGGTGAAATAACCGTGATCATTGATAGCCTATTGACTTAGATATTTATTAATGTCAATTTCAACACTATCCACAGTGAATCGCAAGCGTAAAATCTTCTACCGCTCGTGTTCAGATAAGCCGCAAGGTAACAACAACATCATATCTGTGGAAAACATGACTCGCCTTAGTATAACAACAACCAAATTTGGCTAGGACTGATCCGATTGTCTGACGACAAAGCGGACATTTGACCTATAAAAGCTGATCACGGTATTGCAACATAAGGTGTGTAATTTATTTATAGCTGCAAAATTAGGAATGAGGACAGCATGACTTCAGCATTAGATAGGCTAAAACAGCATTCATCGATTGTTGCCGACACTGGCGACATCGAAGCGATCCGCAAACATCAACCGGAAGACGCGACGACTAACCCGTCATTATTATTAAAAGCAGCTCAAACGCCTGCCTATCAGCCTTTTCTAAAACAGGCTTTAGATTACGCGAAATCACAGGAACAGGACGAACAAAAGCAAGTTGAGTTGGCATGTGATTATTTTGCGGTACTAATCGGTAAAGAAATTGCTAATATTGTACCAGGTTACATTTCAACGGAAGTTGATGCACGTTTATCTTTCGATACACAAGCAACCATTGCCAAAGCACAACAACTCCTGGCACTTTACGCTGAACAAGGTGTAAGTAAAGACAAAATTTTAATTAAGATTGCTTCTACATGGGAAGGTATCAAGGCTGCTGAAGAGCTGGAAAAGCAGGGCGTTAAGTGTAATTTAACACTGCTATTCAGCCAAGCACAAGCACGCGCTTGTGCTGATGCGAATGTATTTTTAATCTCGCCATTTGTGGGCCGTATCCTAGACTGGCACGTTGCCAACGGTGTTGATAAACCAACAGATCCGCTAGATGATCCTGGTGTACAATCTGTTCGCACGATTTTTGACTTCTATAAACAGCACGGTTACAAAACCGTGGTTATGGGCGCAAGCTTCCGTAACACTGGCGAGATCGTTGCCTTAACAGGCTGTGACAAACTCACAATTAGCCCAGCACTACTTGAAGAGCTTGGAGATTTGCCAGCTAACGATGAGTATTTATTAGAAAACAGCTACGAAGTTGCGCCAAAACCAGCACCACTTACGGAAAGTGAATTCCGCTGGTTACACAACCAAGATGCCATGGCAACAGAAAAACTCGCGGAAGGTATCCGTGCTTTCGCCCATGCTCAGGAAATTTTAGAGTCAGAAGTAAAGTCACTTTAGCAGACTTTGACCCACACAGAGCCGCAGCGATTTCAGCTTCGGCTCTGTGTTATGTTTATGTTTTGACGAAAACCGAAGCTAAATTTTCATACTCATTTACAAAACCCATTTTAAGACTCCCCTCTGACTTTTTAGATCCCATTCCCGTGAACTAAACATCGCGCATATCTGCACTTTCCTTTTACAGAAACACTTATAAATCAATATAGTATATCTGTAATTTCATTTTTTTAAGCGACTTTAATGCGCTAAATTCATCTCAGTAAGTTACATCATACAATCTACCAAACCAATCGCTATGTCATCAAAGTGTCACTTTGTTTTCACTTTAAATACATATTAGTGTTTTATTTTTCTACTGTCTGTGATATACCAGCATTACTCGAAGTGTGTTTTTCATGCAAGTTGGGGTAATGCTAAAGCACATGTTTTGAGGTTAGTACATCAATAGGAGATATTCATGGATAGCCTAGACGATATGATTGAAGTAGTAGAAAGTCCTGAACCAAAGAAAAGAGCCTCTTCGAAGGGGAAAAAAAGAAAATGGCGTGAAATTGAAGCGCTAAAAGACAGACAACGCCTTCGTAAGGAACTAGAAGAACTGGATATATTTGCAGACAGTGTCGACCTAGACGAACTCGATTTTATATAACAAAAAGGCTCTTGATAGAGCCTTTTTGTTTATCTGCAATCCGTTACTGATATGTTGTTTGATACGCATATCAGTAATCTTCCGTTTAAATCTGCCAATTAATTGGGTTTTTACCCATTGATTGCAGTAACGCGTTGGCTTGAGAAAAATGCTTACAGCCGAAGAATCCACGATGTGCCGATAGCGGAGAGGGATGTGGCGCCTTCAATACATGATGGCGGGATGCGTCTATTGCTTTACCTTTTTTCTGCGCATGTGAGCCCCAAAGTAAAAAGATGACACCTTCACAATGCGTATTGATCTTATCGATCACCACATCAGTAAAGTGCTCCCAACCCAAATGCTTATGCGAATGCGCTTGACCTTGTTCAACGGTTAATACCGTATTTAACAGCAATACTCCTTGCTCTGCCCAAGGCAAAAGATAGCCATGATTCGGTATTTCAAACTCAGGGATATCTTGAGCTAACTCCTTATACATATTGGCTAAAGATGGAGGGGGTTTCACACCAGGTAGAACTGAAAAACATAAGCCATGTGCTTGGTCTGGACCATGGTATGGGTCTTGACCCAAGATCACGACTTTGACTTGTGCCAACTCTGTGGCTTTAAACGCTTCAAATACTTTTTCTTCTGGTGGGTAAACCGTAATACCTTGCGCACGGCGCTGGGCAACGTAGCTCATCGTATCTTGAAAGTAAGCCTGTTGTTTTTCAGCGCCTAATAAATCTCGCCATGTTGTCATTGTCGATTTCCATAATAAGTTCTAACGGCATGCAGTTTATCACACATGTCACTGACCCCTGTTAGCATTCTAGTGCTAAATCGGTGTAAAAGATCGGCGTCCACTTCAATATACTTTTGGTGCTTCACTGCGGGGATTTCTGTCCATAGCTGCCAATCAACTTTTTCCGGTTGCTTGGTTGCCCGTTCATTCGGAATGATTATTACTTGCGGATGTTTAGCTATTACGTTTTCTAGGCTAATTTGTGGATACTCAGTGGCGGCATCGGCGAATACATTTCTGACCCCACATGTTGTCAGGGTCTGATGGATCCATGTTTTGCCATTAATTGTCATTAATGGCGAAGGCCATAATTGATAAAATACATCTAGCTGAGGCTGATTTTGATAGCGTTCAGTGAGTTTATTGTAATCTTTCATAAACTCATCAGCCAGTGCTTTTGCTCGCGATTCAAGGCCTGTCAACTCACCCAATTTAAGCAACTCGTGTGGTACTTGCGTAATATCTTTGGACTCACTGTACGCGACGGGGATCCCAAGGGTTGTTAGCTTTTCAATGTCCGTTTCTTTACTCCCATTTTTCCACACGATGACCAAATCAGGGCGCAGCGCCAGTACTTTTTCGAATTGAAGGCCGTGATAACCCCCTACACGTGGTATCTGTTTCGCGGCTGCTGGATAATCGGCATACTCTACCGTCCCAACAATACGCTCACCAGCACCGATGGCATAGAGGTTTTCGACAATATGAGGGGCTAACGCAATAATACGCTGCGGTGTGTTATTTTGTGTCGCCTGCACGATTGTACTGGCGAATAATAATATCCACACCATGAAAAGCTTGGATAACATTAAAAATCAAACCCTTTCTGCGCTTTGACCCCTGCATCAAATGCATGCTTGATATTTTTTACCTCACTGACGGTGTCCGCAAGCTCGGTTAGCCTGCGATGTGCACCTCTACCTGTTATAATAACTGACTGCATTTTTGGTCTATTTGAGAGGGTTTCTATCACGTCATCTAATTCGAGATAGTCGTAGCTCACCATATATGTCAGTTCATCGAGTAGAATCAGGTCAATGCTGTCGTCCTTCAGCCATTCTTTCGCTTGCAGCCAAGTTGCCTGTGCAGCTTGAGTATCTGTTTCCCTGTTTTGTGTTTCCCATGTAAACCCTGTTTTCATGACAGCAAAAGGGACGCCAGCTTTTTCAAGTAAATTTCGCTCACCGCATTCCCAATTTCCTTTGATAAATTGGACAACTGCCGCCTGCATACCATGACCAACACAACGTGCAACGGTGCCAAAACCTGACGTGGACTTCCCTTTTCCATTGCCCGTGATGACTTGTAAAATACCTTGTTCGATATTAGCCTGCGCCACTTTTTGGTCAACATTCTCTTTAACTTTCTGCTGCCTCGCCTTGTGCTTTTCTTGATTTTTTTCAGTCATGCTTCACTCCTCTAAACGTCAAGTGCAAAAATTTTGTCTATATCCAGATGTTGCTCACACACATCTGCGAGTTTTTCCAGTTGTGCTTCTCTGTGAGCTTCTAAATCAAACCCGTCATGGTCAAACTTGCCATTACTGGCCCACTTTAAAATCGCTGAACACGTAGTTGGGTTATCAAATAAACCGTGTAAGTATGTTCCTGCAATTAAATTATCGTCTGAAATAAACCCATCATGTACAGTGCCCGAAGGGTGACCGATAAACTCGAGGAAAGGCCGCTCCAACGCAGGCCCCGTTGTCACGCCACAATGTATTTCATACCCATTGATGACGACGCGCTCTTCATTCAATAAGCATTCGCCCGAAACATTAGTAAGCTGCTTTGTGTCACTGAGCTCAGTACTAAATTCAGCTAAACTCAACCCGGCAATATGGCCAGTCGAAGATTCAATATGTAAGGGATCAATAATGTCTTTCCCTAGCATTTGTAAGCCACCGCAAATACCCAGCATCTTCCCTTGGTATCTAAGATGCCGAGTTATGTCTTTATCCCACCCTTGTGCGACCAAGAAGGTCAGGTCATGTATGACATTCTTACTACCGGGCACAATAATCAGATCAACATTGCCTATTTTTTCTCCGTGGCGAACGTATTTTAAGTCTACCTTTGGATTAAGCCTAAGGCTGTCAAAATCAGTATGATTGCTGATGTGCGGTAATAATAGTACCGCGACACTTAAACTTGCATCTTCGGTGCGGTTCGCAATGGTGATGGCATCTTCTGCATCCAACGCTAAATCATGAAGGTAAGGCAAAACTCCCAGCACAGGTTTCCCCGTATACTCTTCAAGCCACTCCAAACCAGACTGTAACAAACTGATGTCGCCTCGAAACCGGTTAATCACAAAGCCTTGAACTAAATCCTGCTCTTCTTCACTTAACAGCGCCAAAGTCCCAACCAAATGTGCGAAAACCCCTCCCTTGTCAATATCAGCAATAATGATTACAGGGCAAGCAACTTGACAAGCAAAACCCATATTTGCGATATCATTCGCACGCAAATTTATTTCTGCAGGACTGCCAGCCCCTTCCACCAAACAGTACTCAAAATGCTGTGCTAGGCGCCCATGAGATTCAATCACGGCACCCATCGCCACTGCTTTATAATCATGGTATTTGCCAGCTTCCATATTAGTGAGCGCCTTGCCATGTACAATAACTTGTGCACCCGTGTCACTATTTGGCTTTAATAAAATTGGATTGAAATCGACACTCAATGAAACTTTTGCGGCCATAGCTTGAAGCGCTTGAGCCCGACCTATTTCTCCACCGCAAGGGGTCACCGCACTATTAAGCGCCATATTCTGCGGTTTAAATGGTGCAACCCGGATCCCCTTTCGTGCAGCAACGCGACATAAACCAGCCACCAGTGTGCTTTTACCTGCATCAGAGGTGGTGCCTTGCACCATCAATGTTTTCATTTTATTTCGCTTTTTAAATTAAGTGGTATGCCCGCCATAACAAAATCAACACGATTCGCAATAGCGGCGATATCCTGATTTAATCGACCGGATTCATCAACAAAACGACGACTCAGCTCGCCCATCGGTACAATGCCATGTCCAACTTCATTGCTGACCAAGATGACGTTACCTTGTGTGACTGATAGCGCATCAAGTACCTCACGCTTGTTGTGATAGAATTCCGCTTCACTGACTTCACATAAGCCATAAGTTAACCACAATGTAAGGCACTCTATGAGTGCACACTGATGTAGTGCAAGCTGCGCAATTATTTCAGCAATCCTCCATGGCATTTCAATGACTTGCCAATCATTTGAGCGAGTCACTTTATGGTGTGCAATGCGCGCCGCCATTTCATCATCTTTACCTTGCGCAGTGGCAATATAAATCAACTCTTTGGCAGTGCCTTCACCTAGCCAGTGCTCAGCCCGACGTTCTGCTAACGCGCTTTTTCCAGATCGCGCACCACCGATAATGAGCTCTATTCGTCCTGTCATTGCAAGCTCACAACACAAAATACATAAACCACTATTTCGCAAATTTGTTGTGCAGCACCGAGACAATCCCCCGTGTAACCTCCTAACTGGCGGGAAAACCATTGCTGACATACCCATCGTGTCAACCACAGCGTCCCAAGCAGCGCCAATGAATGCCAAACAGAGAATTCAAACAAGCTCACCCCAACAAGCAACACAATGACTCCTGAAGCGTACAAGATCGCCCTGCTGGTTGGCTGCAAAACTTTTGCTACGGGCTTTACTTTGCTTTGCGCGTCCAATTGGACATAGGGCAACTTGCCAATGAGGCTCGTTGCAGTCATACGGCTCAGTGTCTGCGCCATCACAACAGCAAACAATAATTTGGCTACCCCTTCACTGAGTTCCAACAGCAATTGATATTTACTCAGCATTAAAATGATGAGTGCGACCGCTCCATAGGTGCCTATTCTGCTGTCTTTCATGATATCGAGCTTTTGCTGCTTACACCAACCGCCCCCAAAGCCATCCCAAACATCGACGAAGCCATCTTCATGGAATGCCCCCGTAATGAGCAACCCGAGACCCAATGTGAAGAGAATAGCAACACTCATTGGCAAACATAGGGACAGTAACCACAAAGCACAGGCCATACACAAGCCAATACCAAGACCGACCAAAGCGAAGTAACGGCTAGATAGATTAATATCTTCATCGCTGACCTTACCGCTTAATGCCACAGGCACACGAGTTAGGAAAATGACCGCGAGCTTGAACAAGGCAAATTGAGACATGTTATGTGATCACCTGAGTAACGTCCGCCTCTTCAAAACTCGCCATATCATTATAAATGGCAAGCGCGCACTGAATAATTGGAAGCGCCAGCGCAGCGCCACTCCCTTCCCCCAGTCGCATATCTAAATTCAATAAAGGCTCGACAGCCAGCCAATCCAGCATCTTTTGATGTCCTTGCTCATTCGAGCAATGTGCAAATATCATGTAGTCTTTACAATTCGGTTCAATCGCAGCAGCCAACATAGCGGCTGCGGTCGCGATGAAACCATCTACGACAATGACTTTTTTTGCACTCGCGACAGCGAGCATTGCACCAACCATATGAACGATTTCAAACCCGCCAACGCATTGCAAAATATGTCGGGGGTTATCATTTGACATCTGGTGTAAATGTAACGCCTGTGCAATTATCCGTTGCTTTTTCTTCACAACCTCATCACTTACCCCCGTTCCTTTGCCAACTGCCGATTCGGGGGAAACACCACATAAGGCGGAGAAAATAGCTGCCGCGGATGTGGTATTGCCGATGCCCATTTCGCCAAAAGCAAATAGATTACACCCTTGCTTTATCTCTCTTTGGACAAGTGCAGCAGCATTAGAAAGCCCTCTATCCAACTGCTCATATGTCATCGCTGCTTGTTGATGAAATGCGGCCGTTGAATCACCCAGTCGACAGTCAATTATGGCGCTATTGTGAGGTGCCCTCAGTATCCCGCAGTCGACAATATTAAGATGCCAGCCCAGCTGCCGAGCCAGTACACATATAGCCGCTCCGCCTTGTGCAAAGTTTGCCACCATTTGGCCTGTTACTGCACTTGGTGCAATCGAGATCCCTTCTCTGGCGACCCCATGATCACCTGCAAAAACACAGATAGTCGGGCTATTGATAACGAATTTCGCAGCCTTGAACGTCGTGTCAGGCATCCCCTGTGATAAAATTAAAACAAGCTGTTTCGCTAATGTTTCAAGCTTACCCAATGAACCGAGCGGTTTAGTCTTAAAGTCCAATCTATGCTGTATACTTGAACTATGTGTTAAATCCAAAGGTTCAATCATCAAAGTACCTTATTAAATGCTTGTCGAACGTTTTTTAAACATCAGCAAAGACAGGAAAAATACACTCCCGATGGCAGCTGTAATGACACCAATTGGCAGCTCTTGATTGTCAATTAAACTGCGTGCAAGGACGTCAACCCACAACATCAACAAGCCACCACTTAATGCTGTCACTAACATACCCAGTACACTGGCTTGGGAGATAAAAAAGCGCACAATATGCGGGATCATTAGCCCCACAAACCCAACCCCACCGCACGCTGCCACCAACACAGCCGTGAGCAAGGAACTTACCAAAAGCATACCGAGTCTCAGCCTATGCACATTGACCCCGAGCGTTACCGCACTCTCATCTCCAAGCAGCAACGCGTTAAGGTGGCGCCGAAAAGAAATGACACTTAACAAACCTAAAATAACGACGATGGACGGTAACCACATCCACGCCCAATCAGCTCGACTGAAACTGCCTAAACTCCAAAAAATAATCGCCGCAATCGCTTGGGGGTCGCTCCAGTACAGCAGTAAACTTGTAAATGCGTTGAATAAAAATGACAACGCAACTCCTGCTAAAAGCATATTTTCTATCTGCGCGGTCCCTTTATGGTATGCAATTAGCAATAACAAACTCATAGCGCATATACTGCCTAATAAAGCTGCACCGGACATAGCCAGCCCACTTTGAATGCCGAAAAGGGTAAGCAGCAATACGACGCCGAAAGACGCGCCAGATGATATGCCAAAAAGGTAAGGGTCAGCCAGCGGGTTACGTGTCACAGTTTGTAATATCAAACCTGCGGTCGCCAGACCTGCCCCCGCTAAAAACGCCAAAGCCGTGCGCGGTAATCTCAACTCAATGATAATTTTTTGGTTTAGCTGAGCGTCGTCATAAGACCACAACGCCAACCAAACATCATAGAAATCAACATGAATGGCGCCAATACTTAAAGCACTTATGAAGCTAATAAAGCAGGCTAAAAGTAAAATGCTACTGGCAGCTACTCGCACGCTCGCCCCCTTATTGTTGAGGTACTTACGTCTTCATCACTGGGCTGGTATTGGTAACGAATATGTGGCGTTAATACACCCTCAGCAGAAGCTTGTAAGATCACCTCAGCATGTACACCGAAAACGTTGAACAACATGGTGCTGGTCATGACATCTTGGGGCGTACCATTTGCGATCAACTGACCCTCATCCAACACTAAAATAGCATCACATAAAGCCGATGCCAGATTCAAATCATGAAAAGACGCAATCACGGTCATGCCCAGAGATTTAGCCAGAGCCATAATCTCGATTTGATATTTCACATCCAAATGGCTTGTTGGCTCATCCATTAACAATAAACTGGGCTGTTGCACGATGGCCCTTGCAATCATGACACGCTGTTTTTCACCACCCGATAAAGATTCATAAGATTGCTGTAGTTTGTGCGTCAACCCGACTTTTTGTAGCGCTTCTTGAATTGCTTGACGGTCTCTTAGAGACACGCTTGAAAACAAGCTTTTATGTGGTGTTAACCCCATCGCAACGACATCAAATACGGCGAGATTAAATTGGCTGGGGATCTCTTGTAGTACCGCGGCGACTTTTTTTGCATATGTTTGTCTAGTAAATTGACGAATCTCCATATCATCGATCTGTATAGAGCCCGATACTGGCGCTTGATAGCGGTATAAACATCGTAGCAGCGAGGACTTTCCAGCACCATTGGGACCGATCAGCCCAATAAATTGGCCAGGTGAGACGAAGAAACTGATATCAGATAAAATACGTTTATTGTGAATAACCAAACTGAGGTTATTTATTGAAACTTGTGCCGCGACCATACATCCTCTTGTTTCGGGCAGCATAGATCACAAAATAGGCAGTGGTTACCAATACAATATTGTGATGTCACTTAAGTGCGCCCGCTTAAGTTTTTATTTCAGCCTTGGTATCTGGCTCTCGGTACTTCATGCAAGCAGTCCGAATACAGTTGCGGGGACAGCTGAGGATTTTCACCCCATTCCCAAGCTTCACTGAAATGATTATGTGTATTATGAAGTCTAGATGGCTAAAACACAACTTTGGGCCATGCACGGCCTTCGTCATCATAAAAAACCGACAAACGCACGATGGCGCCGTAATTTACATCAAAACCATTCATGTGGGAAACGCTTTTATCGGGCAGTGCGAGGACTAATCCCAGTAGCTTTCGGATCACGCCACCATGCGTAACCACTAAGATATCCTCATCACTCGGCGATGCCAATAAGTCACGCCACCAGGAAGCAACTCGACTTTCGAAGTGAACCATAGATTCACCATTGGGAGGCGTATGTGTCCAAGGGTCTTGCCAAAAGTCACCAATGCTTGGGTTGGCGGTATTGTTCCATAGCCAATCATATGACTGACCATCCCAATCACCAAAGTCCATTTCTTGGATCTTTGCCTCTGTAGTATAAGGGATTTGACGGGTTTCGCTAAAGTACTTTGCTGCGTGACAACACCTTTGGCGCGGAGATGAAATAATGTGTCGAATGTTATCACATTTGGCAAATTGACCGAGTAACCGGACCTGACTTTCAGCACAAAGCGGCACGTCAGCTGCACCAATGAGGTGACCACTTTTGACTGTTTCCGTATGACGAATAAGATAAATTGTTTGCAGCATTAAATTTCGCACACAAAAAAACGCAGGCAAGCCTGCGTTTTTATTTTACCTAAATTATAAAATTTGGTTTTCTCGCCAAGACTGTTCTTTTGCTAGGCGCTTTTTACGCTTGTCACAGGGATCGTCACAGTCACATATCTTATCTATTCCCATGGAACCCAATCCACCACAGCTACTTGCCATTGATTTTTTCTGTACTATCACACCAACAGCCATTGCCGCAGCAATTAAAACAAGTAATCCAAAAGAAAGAAGAAAAAGTGACATAGGCAAAGCCCCTCAATTAACGAACCAGCTTAGGCGACTCCTAAGCAACTGACGGTATATTCTCAATATTATATATCTAATCCCGCCAAAGTTGAATGAATTTACCACACAAAAAGCAATGATATTTTCAGTCAGCAGCCTTAATTCAAGTAGGGCTCGAAAGCTGGGCTAGAATAGGTCTTGAGACCTTCAGGCGTTTTACTAATGAGATAAACAGGCAAATTATGCTGCTCTGCATACACCTTGGCACGTTCAGTTCCCATTACCGTCAGTGCAGTCGCTAACCCATCCGCTGTCATTGCAGACGGATGAAGTACAGTAACCGACACTAAGTCATGTTTAACCGGTTTGCCTGTAACTGGGTCAATCAAATGCGTGAATATTTCACCGTCCATTTCGTAAAAAATACGATAATCTCCGGAGGTGGCAATGGCATTATTGCCTGGCGCCACAACACGGTGAATTTGACGTTGCCCTGCAGGTGCATCCGGTTTTTCAATAGCGATTCGCCACGGAGAACCATCAGGCTTATTACCTGAAATACGCAGTTCACCACCAATTTCTACCATATAATTAGATAAGCCTTTTTTCTCAATCAGTTCTGCAACTTTATCAATTCCATAACCCTTTGCTGTCGCTGAAAAGGATAATTCAAGGTGTGGCAGAGATTTCGCAAGCCCTTCATCTGTAAGCGCTAATTTATCTACACCAATATTCGTCTGCATGGCTTCAATTTCTGATTGTGAAGGTCTTTTCGTCGGTCTTTTATCGGGACCAAAGCCCCATAGATCAATGAGCGGCCCCATGGTCACATCCAAAGTTTGTGTTGATTGACCTAATCGGATAGATTCCGCCGCTACTTTTCTAAAGTCCGTACTGATAGGCATCACTGTATTCGCTTCAAGGCGATTAAAACGGTTGATTTCTGAATCTGGAATATACGTAGACATCGATTGATTTACAGCAATAAGTGCCTCATCCACTTCTTGTTTAAAACGCTGTGCTTCGAGGCTAACGGGGCCAGGAAATACCTTAATGTTATAGGTAGTGCCCATGGTCTTGCCGTTTATTTCAACCGGCTTTTGTTGAGTTTGCTGTTGTCCGCACGCGGACAAGAAAAACATCAAAAAAATAACAGAGAATAAGTAGCTGAGCTTTTGCATGTACTTTTTAATCCTTAAAGCATATAAAAAAACCCCTAGGGCATACCCTAGGGGTTTAGTCTTATTAAATACGATTTATCATCATATCTAAATTCCTAATTAACCACCGAAGTCATCAAGTAGGATGTTTTCGTCTTCAACACCTAGATCTTTCAGCATGTTGATAACAGCCGCGTTCATCATCGGTGGACCACACATGTAGAACTCACAATCTTCAGGCGCTTCGTGGTCCTTAAGATAGTTTTCTAGTAATACGTTGTGGATGAAGCCTGTATAGCCTTCCCAGTTATCCTCTGGCTGAGGATCAGAAAGTGCTACGTGCCACTCAAAGTTATCGTTATCAGCAGCTAGGCCATCGAAGTCTTCTACGTAGAACATCTCACGCTTAGAACGCGCACCGTACCAGAAAGACATCTTACGGTCTGAGTTAAGACGCTTAAGCTGATCGAAGATGTGTGAACGCATTGGTGCCATACCCGCACCACCACCAACGAATACCATTTCCGCATCTGTTTCTTTCGCGAAGAATTCACCGAATGGACCAGAGATAGTGACTTTATCACCTTCTTTTAGTGACCAGATGTACGATGACATCTTACCACAAGGTAGGCTTAGGTTATTTGGCGGCGGAGTCGCAATACGCACGTTCAACATGATGATACCGAACTCTTCTGGGTAGTTAGCCATTGAGTATGCACGGATCGTCTCGTCGTCAACTTTAGACTCAAGATTGAAGAAGCCAAAACGCTCCCAATCGCCACGATATTCGTCAGGAATATCAAAGTCAGCGTATTTAACGTGGTGAGCTGGCGCTTCAATCTGGATGTAACCACCTGCACGGAAAGGTACAACCTCACCTTCAGGGATACCAAGCTTAAGCTCTTTGATGAATGTCGCTTTGTTATCGTTAGAGATAACTGTACATTCCCACTTCTTAACGCCGAAGATAGAATCTTCTACTTCGATTTCCATGTCAGTTTTCACTGCAACCTGACATGCTAAACGACAACCTTCACGTGCTTCACCTTTCGTGATGTGGTCAAGCTCAGTTGGAAGGATATCGCCGCCACCCGAATGAACATGTACGCGACACTGGCCACAAGAACCACCACCACCACATGCTGATGAAATGAAGATACCGGCATCAGCTAGTGAGCCTAATAGCTTACCACCTGGTGCTGATGTAATTGCTTTGTCTGCATCGCCATTGATGCCGATTGTGATGTCACCGCTTGGTACAAGCTTCGATTTCGCTGCGATGATGACTAGCACCAAGATCACAACGATAGCGATGAACATACTTACACCTAATACAATAGTTTCCATCGTATAGTTTCCTCGCTAATTAAAGTGAAATACCAGAGAAAGACAAGAAGCCAAAGCCCATTAGACCTACCGTGATAAAGGTAATACCTAAACCACGAAGACCATCAGGGATATCAGCGTACTTCATTTTCTCACGAAGACCTGCTAGCAATACGATTGCAAGCGCCCAACCCACACCAGAACCGATGCCGAAAACAACTGATTCGCCTAGGTTATAGTTACGCTCAACCATGAATGCTACCGCACCGAAAATCGCACAGTTTACTGTGATTAGTGGCAAGAAAATACCAAGCGCGTTATATAGCGCAGGGAAAAACTTGTCCAAAGTCATTTCTAGGATCTGTACAAGTGCTGCGATGACACCAATGAAAGTCAAGAATTTCAAGAAGCTTAAGTCAGCCTCAGGGAAACCAAGCCATTCAAGTGCACCCGGTGCCAGTACCGCGTGATAAACAATGTTGTTTACCGGTACAGCTACACCTAATACAAAAATTACAGCAACACCAAGACCAAACGAGGTTGTTACTTTCTTAGATACCGCAAGGAATGTACACATACCTAAGAAGAAAGATAGCGCTAAGTTTTCAATGAAAACCGCTTTTACAAATAAGCTAAGATAATGTTCCATCTTTCTCCCCTTATGCCTTCGCTTCTACTTGGTCTTTCTTATAAGTACGAAGTACCCAAATGAAGAAACCAACTAAGAAGAATGAACTGAATGGCATAATTAATAGACCCATTGGCTGGTACCAACCACCGTCAGCGACAAGCGGAAGGATTTCAACACCAAATAGTGCACCAGCACCAAATAGTTCACGAACAAAACCGATTGTAAGTAGAACCACTGAGTAACCAAGGCCATTACCAATGCCGTCTAGGAAAGACATAAGCGGTGGCGACTTCATTGCATATGCTTCTGCACGGCCCATTACGATACAGTTCGTAATGATCAGACCAACGAAAACCGTTAGTTCTTTGGCTGTTGCATATACGAATGCTTGAAGTGTTTGGTCAACAACAATTACCAAAGATGCGATAATTGTCATCTGAACGATGATACGTACACTTGACGGAATGTGGTTACGGATCAACGAGATAAATAAACTTGAGAACGCAGTTACCACAGTCAAAGCCAGTGACATGATAAGTGCATTTTTAAGGCTTGAAGTAACCGCTAGCGCAGAACAAATACCCAGTACTTGCAGAGCAATCGGGTTGTTTGCGAAGACTGGTCCAAACAAGACTTCCTTCATTTCTTTTGCATTAGCCATTAGTTCAATGCCCCTTCACGTACTTTCGCTAGGAATGGACCAAACGCTTTGTCGCTTGTCCAGAACTTGAATGTGTTATCAACACCGTTTGACGTTAATGTCGCACCAGATAGGCCGTCAACTTTATGAATATCGTCACCAGCAGTGCCTTTTACGATATCAATAGGTAGTTGCTTGCCTTCCCAAGTAGCTGTCCACTTAGGGTTCTGGATTTCACCACCAAGACCAGCTGTTTCACCGTGCTGATAGAAATTGATTGCTTTAACCGTTTTCGTATCTAGCTCAAGTGCGATAAAACCGTACATGATGCCCCAAAGACCGTAACCTTGCACAGGTAGAATCACAGATTCAACTTGTCCATTACTATTCTTAGCTAGGTATACTGGAGATTCGTGCGTCATACGTAGTACGCCCGCTAAATCATCTTCTTTAGGAAGTGCAAAGCTACGCTCAGCATCGAACTTAGTCATTGTGAAATCAAAAGAGTTAGGGTCAGTGTCAACAAACTCACCAGACTTCATATCAACAACGCGTGCGTCAATAATTTCACTGTACTTTTGTGCAACGTTTTCAACGTCTTTAAAACCAGCCGCAGCTAGAATGTTACGTTGAACGTCTTCAATCTTGTTAGCTTGCTGTAGAGGGCGTAACTGTACTGCCGCAAAAGATACGACGATCGCACACACTAAACATAAACCAACAACAACGCCTAACGTTTTGCCGATAGTTTCATTGTTACTAGACACGTGCCAATCTCCTCTTCACATTAGACTGCACTACAAAGTGGTCGAATAGTGGTGCGAATAGGTTAGCGAATAGAATTGCTAACATCATACCTTCTGGGTATGCAGGGTTAACAACACGGATAAGTACAACCATAACACCAATTAGTGCACCGTATGCCCATTTACCTTTATCTGTGAAAGACGCAGAAACTGGGTCAGTCGCCATAAAGAACATACCAAATGCAAAACCACCAAGTACTAAGTGCCAATGCCAAGGCATAGCAAATGTCGCGTTCGTGTCAGAACCAATCATGTTCAATAGCGTTGACATAACAACCATACCTAGGAATGTACCCAGTACGATGCGCCATGACGCGATCCGAACATACATCAAGAACAAACCACCAATTGCAAGTGCTAGCGTCGACGTTTCACCTACTGAACCTTGGATAAAGCCGTAGAAAGCATCCCACCACAACTGCATGTTGTTGTAATCTAATGAACCAATAGCAGCTTGACCAAGGTATGTTGCACCAGAGAATGAATCTACTGCTGTCCATACTGTGTCACCTGAGATATCACCTGGGTATGCGAAGAAAAGGAACGCACGACCAGCTAGTGCAGGGTTAAGGAAGTTACGGCCAGTACCACCGAATACTTCTTTAGCAACTACAACACCAAATGTGATACCTAGTGCAACTTGCCATAATGGAATTGTTGCAGGCAGGATCAATGCAAATAAAACTGAAGTTACGAAGAAACCTTCGTTTACTTCATGCTTACGCACTGATGCGAACAGCACTTCCCAAAAACCACCTACGATAAACACTGTTCCGTAAATAGGCAGGAAGAAACACGCACCATAAAACATTTTTGCGGCCCAGCCGGAAGTCGCTGTCAGCTCGCCACCTAGCGCTTGGAAAATACCAGCCTGCCAAGTGTTTGCGATGTCAAAACCGTTACCAATTGCAATTGCTGCTTGGTGACCGATGTTGAACATACCAAAGAACATAGCCGGGAACGTCGCCATCCATACCAAAATCATGATACGTTTTAGGTCGATGTTGTCACGCACGTGCGTGCCGCCTTTGTTTACATAACCAGGCGTGTAGAAAACGGTTGCGATAGCTTCATAAAGCGCATACCACTTCTCATGCTTTCCACCTGGTTCAAAGTGAGGTTCAATGTCTTCTAAAAATTTCTTTAAGGCCATTTTTAACCTTCCTTCTCAATAGTAGTCAGGCAATCACGCAGGATTAAACCATAATCATACTTGCCCGGACATACGAAGGTACACAATGCTAAATCTTCTTCATCAAGCTCAAGTGCACCTAGTGAGATAGCACTGTCTAAATCGCCTGCGATAAGATCACGAAGTAATAGCGTTGGTAGGATGTCCAAAGGCATAACACGCTCATAGTTGCCGATTGGCACCATTGCACGCTTAGAACCACCAGTAGACGTTGTCATCTTGAACAAACGGCTAGGTGCTAAGTGTGAAATGAATGTACGTGTTACTGAGAATTTATTGCTACCTGGTGCAATCCAACCAAATAGCTCTTTCTCACGACCTTCAAGAAGCACTGAAACCTGTACGTGATAACGACCAAGGAAAGCATGAGCGCCGGTTGCTGTTTTACCAGCTAACACAGAGCCAGAAATGACTCGGTTATCACCGTCTTCAACTTCACCTGATACTAAATCTGTTAGCGACGCACCAATTTGAGTCTTAACCAAACGAGGATTCTTTACGCGAGGACCTGCTAAAGAAACGACTCGATCAGTGTAGATTTCGCCAGTAAGGAACAGTTTACCAAACGCAATAACGTCCTGGTAACCTAAGTGCCAAACTTGCTTGTCTGCACCAACTGCATCTAAGTTGTGGATGTGAGTGCCCACTAAGCCAGCTGGGTGCACACCTGCGAACTCATGAACTTCAACTTGCGACAATGAAGAGCTAGGTACTTTACTACCTGACTGCTTACACACGAAAACTTTACCATCAGTTAGACGAGACACAACGGCAAGACCGGCTTCAAACGCTTCAACGTTTTCGGCAATGATCACTGCTGGATCTGCTGCTAATGGGTTAGTATCGATGGCTGTCACGAAGATTGAGCTCGGAGCTGCACTAGGCACTGCTACTCGGCTAAATGGACGTGCTCGTAGCGCTGGCCATTGACCAGATTCAATAAGCACTTCTTTCACTTTTTCGCGGTCTAGGTTGCTTAAATCAGCAGCCGAGAACTTGTCAAAAGTGATTTGCTCATTGCCTTGGACCTCAATCACGACAGATTGAAGCACACGCTTAGCACCACGGTTGATTTCTTTAACTACACCAGAGGCTGGCGCAGTAAACTTGACACCTGGGTTCTTTTTGTCTTCAAAAAGAACTTGGCCTTTTTTGACTTGGTCATCCACGCGGACATGCATGGTTGGACGCATACCAATAAACTCTTCACCAAGCACAGCTACACGTTTGATGGCAGCGCCATCATGAATAGCTTGCTGTGGTGCGCCCTCTATGGGTAAGTCCAGACCTTTTTTTATGTTGATCATACGCACTTGCATTACATTAACGGAAAGAAATTGAAAAATCTTTACTTACCACGGCAGCCATCTCATCTAGTTTTTGGTATCAAAGAACTCGCCCATCATGTTTATGACTTGACAAAAGCCAAATCAACCAAAAATAAGCGCCGTGATATATAGTCCTCACATATTCCCGCAATTTTAACATTAATCGCCCTGACTATGCGAGTAGAATTATCAAATTAATACGACTTAACAATGGTTTTAGCTCAGTTCAGCTAATTGCAATTAAATCAATATAGACCAAAGTGGTATTGAATGAGAAAGTGAAGTGATTGGATTAAGAAAAGAAATGTGGAAAGGCGAAGCAAACACGCTCCGCCTAAAGTATAAAAATTATACTAACCCGTTGATTTCAACAACAGTATTTACATCGGCATCATAATCAACGCCATCTACGCCAAAACCAAATAATTTTAAGAACTCGTTGTGATAACCTTCGTAATCAGTTAACGAATCTATGGTATCGGTCGCTACCGTGTCCCAAATGTGTTGAATACGTGCCTGAACGCCCGCTTCCAATTCTTTATAGTTTTGGAATAGGTGACCACCGTCATCAAAACGCGGTGTTTCACCATACAGGTTTTCATTAAACAAGCCATGAATTTGCTCAATCGTGCCTTCATAAGTGCCATCTTCTTTTGTCACTTTAAATAGAGCAGAGATGTATAGCGGCATAATCGGAATTGCAGAACTCGCTTGTGTCACAACCGCGTTCAAAGAAGACACATAGGCTTCACCATTTAATGCCGCCGTTGATACTTTAATCGCGTCAGCAGCACGATCTAAGTCTTCTTTTGCCTTGCCAATCGTTGCATGACCGTAAATTGGCCATGTTAACTCTTTGCCAATGTAGGTGTATGCTGTTGTTTTGAAGTTGTCAGCTAAGACATCCGCTTCTTTCAATGCTGCTAGCCACAACTCCCAATCTTCACCGCCCATTACTTTAACGGTGTTAGCAATTTCGTCTTCATTGGCAGCTTCAACGCTCACTTCATCAATAATACGCTTTGACGTATTCAAGTTTTTAGTTGTGATTGCTTCGCCAATAGGCTTAAGAACTGAGCTATGTGTTTCACCGGTCTTTGGATCTGTGCGGCGTGGAGAAGCCAAGCTATAGATAACTAGGTCAACTTTACCCATCTCTGCTTTAATCGTCTCAACGGCTTTTTCTTTTAGTTCATTTGAAAACGCATCGCCATTGATATTCTTAGACCATAAACCTGCTCTGTCAGCGGCATTTTGGAATGCTGCAGTATTGTACCAACCCGCTGAAGCAGTTTTCTTTTCAGTACCTTCTTTCTCAAAGAAAATACCCAGCGTTTTCGCACCAGAACCAAATGCAGCAGTGATGCGTGATGCTAAACCGTAGCCAGTTGACGCACCGATAACCAGTACATTTTTCGGTCCATTTTGTAACTCACCTTGCTGCTTCACGTATGAAATTTGCTCTTCAACATGTGCAGCACAACCAGCTGGGTGAGCATTGGTACAGATAAAACCACGGATCTTCGGCTTAATTACCATTTTGTTTCCTACTAAATTTTGAATATGTTTCAAGTGATTTAGGCACACCTTTACCACATTAAGTCATGAAACTTGTCAAAGAGGGTGCCAGAAATTGCCTATAGTGTAATGTCTGATCGTCTAAATACAGGTCTGATCAGCTATTTATCAAATTTTGAACCGCCCAAGCACTGAGGGGATGCCGGCACGGAGTGCTCTGACTCATCAAACTCCTCGGGGGTGTATGCATGAATTGCTAATGCATGGATATCATTTGCCAACTCTGATTTTAAGACGTCGTTAATTCGTCTGTGTCGTGGTAGTAATCGTAATCCAGAAAACTCCTCACTTACTACGATTACTTTGAAATGCGAGTCACTGCCACGACTGTGCATATGACTTTCATTAATAACATCGAGGTGCGTACATACAATCGCATCGGCAAGCTTTGCATGGATTTGTTGCTGCATAGACATCTATATAGTGCCCTTTTCAGGTTGGTCTTGGAAATTGCTTTATACTATACGCGGATAGACCGAATTAACCAACCGTTCTAAATGTCAGGTTTATTCGACCTTGAGATACTTTGGCTTGCTTAGGCAAACTGTGTTCAAAGTCATGCTGACTACGCCCAGACATCACCAAAAAGCTGCCCGTTTCTAGTAGGATTGAATAGGTCTCCCGTGTCACTTTATTGCGGATTTTAAAGACCCTTGAAGCACCCAAAGAAACGGATACAATCATGGGCTCCTCACCCAACTCTTGCTCATCATCGCTATGCCACCCCATGGTATCCTGCCCATCCCGATACCAATTTAGTAACAACGCATTGAAAGGCTGACCATACTGCTGCTGTAAGCGTGCTCGAATTGCACTTAATACTGGCAACCAATCACAACTTTCAAGCCGTTTACCAGAATAACCGTAATTGACACTTCGCTCAGCAACAAAACATTGTAGGCGAGGGATTCGATGTAATTTCCCGTATACCCGTATTTCAGGTTGCTGCCAAGGCAGTTGAGCGCATAAATGCGTATATAACGCTAAGCTTTTATCAAATGAAATGCCTTGAGGAAAATAGTGAAAGCCTTTGGGCAAACATTCTTTGTTCAGCTTTGACATGTTATTATGCACCCACAATTTAGTGAAAAATATAAAACTATGACAACCGAAGCGGTACTTGCAAACCACCCGTTTATATTACATCGATTTCCTCTTGAACAAAAAAATCGCAGTCTACAAGCATGGGACGCCGCAGACGAATACCTCCTTGATCATATCGTATCTGCGCACCCAACTGCACACAAAATACTAATACTCAATGATAGTTTTGGTGCGCTGTGCTGTGCTTCAAGCGTTGTTTTGGGTAAAGACCAGACTTTGCCAACCCTATTTTTTGCGAATGATTCCTTTGTAAGTAAAGCAGCGTGTCAGCACAACTTATCTGAAAATCAATTACCAACTGAACACATTACCTTTTTAGACAGTTTGGAAACTTTGCCGACAGACATTGACTTGGTTCTTATAAAGATTCCAAAAAATGCGGGATTTTTACAGTATCAACTCTCTTTGCTCAGTCATTTACCTGCAGATATTCCTGTTATCGCTGCCGGTAAAGCAAAAGAAATACACACCTCAACACTAAAATCGTTCAATCATTTTTTATCCGAGCCAAAGACCAGCCTTGCGGTGAAAAAGTCCCGTTTAATTTTCTCCAAAACCACAGCTAAGCCAGTCGACAGTAAGTTCCCTGTATCTTGGCCGCTTGAAAATACAGACTTCACGCTCTTTAACCATGCCAATGTTTTTTCACGAGATTCCCTTGATATTGGCGCTAGGTTTTTCTTGAACTATCTTCCTGCTGGTAAAAAATCGATGAATATTATTGATCTAGGCTGCGGAAATGGTGTGATTGGGCTGCAAACTTTGAATCGAATGCCAAATAGCAAGGTCACTTTTGTCGATGAATCTGCAATGGCAGTTGCTACAGCAAAACACAATGTGAGCCACAATTTACCTACACGTTTGGCTGACTGCCAATTTGTGCACAATGACTGCCTCTCTGATTTTGAACCCAATAGTGCTGATTTAGTACTTTGCAACCCCCCATTTCATCAGGCTCAAGCAATCACCGATCACATTGCATGGCAGATGTTTTTACAAGCTAAATACACCTTGCGAAATGGTGGGGAGTTAAGAATTATCGGCAATCGTCATTTAGATTACCAAGACAAGTTGCAGCGTCTGTTTGGGAACTGTAAGGTACTTGGCAATAATAAAAAATTTACCGTGTTAAGTGTAATTAAAAGGAGCTAATCTATGGCCAATCTCATTAAATCACTGGCTGCCGTAGGCATCGTATCTCTTTTGTCAGGATGTGCCAGCTCACCAAAAGCGGTGATCCTTAATCCGAGTTACTCAGCAGGACAAGTCACGACCATTAATCAACCCGTGTCTATCGAAGTAGAAGACCTCAGAACCTCCAAGTTTACTGTTAAAGTGCTCGATAAAGAACCTGCAGTGTATCTACCTGATGCAAACTTACCCGTCACCATCTCAAAGTTAATCAATGGTGCTTTTAAGGCAAATGGCGCAGACATTGTAACTAGTGCAGATGTAAAAATTACGGTTCAAGTAAAGCAGTTTTTAGCACTTGTATCAGAAACTTACACGAAACATGAGAGCAATGCGCAAGCTGAATTTGTGGTTACTGTCAGCAAAGGCAAAAGTACATTTGTAAAATCTTTTACGGGTACCAGGAAATTAACCGGCTCACTGAAGCATGATCAGGCCAAAGTAGAAGGCCAATTGAACGTGTTGGCGCAACAGTTAGTAACGCATATGGTTAAAGACCAAGAGCTTACTCAATTCATCTCACAGTAATGTAATAAGGGACCAAGATGATACGCAGTGCGATACTTATAATCACCTTACTGACCAGTACACTCGCCTTTGCAGGAAATAAAGAAGGGCGATTTGTACAAAAAGACAACCTGTTTCCAAAAGTCCAGATCAATACTTCACTTGGCAAAATTACTGTGGAACTCGATCGCTCACGCGCCCCCATCACAGTAAATAACTTTTTGACCTATGTGGTCAACGATGACTATAAAGGGTCTGTTTTTCATCGTGTAGAACGTGACGAAGCTAACGAAAAAGACTTTGTTATCCAAGGGGGGGGTTACGATAAAGACTATGATGGCATGTTTGAAAGAAAGCCTATTTTTAATGAAAGTGGAAATGGCATGAAAAACGATATGTACTCGGTCGCCATGGCTTATCAGGACAACAAACCGCATTCGGGCACAAGGCAGTTCTTTTTTAACATGGATGACAACGACCACTTGAATCCGGGTCGAGGCTGGGGTTTTGCAGTCTTTGGTAATGTCACCGATGGTTATGAAACCCTTGATAAAATCATGCAAGTTGAGACGGGCTACAATAAGAAGTTGGGTTACAGCTTTATTCCAAAAACAACGGTGCTCATCTACAGCATCGATATTTTGCCTGCTGAAGAGTTTTAACTAGGGTTATGGCGACCATCACCAGCATTGCTAGATATCTCAGCTATTACAAAGATAGGCGTTTAGTGACTGTATTTGCCTTTGGCATGAGCCAAGGGTTCCCTTGGGTTCTTATCGGCTCAGTCATGTCAGCTTGGCTTAAAGATGAAGGATTAAGCCGGAGTCTGATCGGCTTATTTGGCATTGTATTCAGTGCTTATACTATCAACTTTTTGTGGTCGCCACTGGTTGATCGCTTAACGTTGCCTTTTTTAGGTTCAAAGTTGGGGCAAAGACGCAGTTGGATTCTACTCGGACAAATCGTTATCACACTCAGTGCAATTGGACTGGCATTTGTTGACCTACAAAACCAGTTATTTCATGCTGCGTTATTGTGTTTTTTGATTGCATTGTTTGCTGCCACCCACGACATTGCAATTGATGGCTATCGTATTGATATACTGCCACAAGCCGAAAGTGAGAAATCCACAGCAGCTGCAGCGATGGCCACTTCAGGGTGGTGGACGGGTTATGCACTATTAGGCGCTATTCCATTTTTCGCCGCCGATTTACCCCATGTTGAATGGCCAGATGTTTACTTGGTGCTTTCAGGGATTATGTGTTTACTTGTTGCTGTCACCCTTTTTGCCAAAGAACCAGAATCACATCGGGATACTGCACAAGCACAGATACAAAAAGACTACGAGGAAAAGCTATCTGCTATCGGGCATTCTAAGTTCAATAAACTACTTGCCTGGCTAGGCGTGACTATCGTCGCCCCTTTTATGAGTTTTTTCAAAAAAAATGGGGTCAGTACGGCTCTTGCACTGCTCACTTTCATATTTTTGTTCAAAATCGGTGAAGCATTCTTAGCACGTATGTCTATCGTGTTTTACAAAGAAATAGGTTTTAGCAACACCCAAATTGCGCAGTACTCAAAGCTTGGAACAGGACTGATCACCATTGTTTTTGCGTTTTTGGGCAGTATATTCAACCACAAGTATGGGATTGTCAAAGGCTTGTTTATCAGTGGACTTGCTATGGCGGCATCTAATTTGATGTTTTCATGGATTGCCATTGCGGGCCCCAAAGAGCATTTGTATGCACTTGCAATTGTCATCGATGGCTTCACTCAAGCTTGGTCGCTAGTTGCTTTAGTTGCTTTTATCTCAATGTTGTGTGACAGAACTTTCAGTGCAACACACTATGCTTTACTCGCTTCATTGGGTAGTTTAAGCCGCACGTTATTATCAAGTTACAGTGGTGTGGTGATAGATGATTGGTTAGATGGGGATTGGGCTGTTTTCTTTGTGATCACTGCGCTAATGGTTTTGCCTTCTCTGCTCTTCCTCTACTGTATTAGGCACAAACTTTATAAAATAGAAGCATCCTATCATCAGCAAAATTAAGGTGCATTTCCTTGCACCTTGCTTTTCAATCCACTTGGATTTATAGCTCTTCTTTATTAATTAGTGAAAGGCCTTCGTATGGGTCTACTTCCAGTGCCTCACAATAGCGCAAGAACTCGATCACATCTAAACGACGCTCTTGATTTTCAATTTTACCAATAAAAGAATGCGGCGTGCCTAAAACTTGAGCAAGGCTACGCATTGTATGACCCTTCTCATGACGCTTTGATTTCAACCATTTTGTTAACTTTCCGTTTTCTTCTGAAGAAACCGTTTTACCCATCATAAATAAACATCTCCTACTTGATGATTTATCTTAAGCAGCCTCGTGAAATTTGCCCGTCTCACTCAGCTGCACTTCGTATATAAGAAAAAGTACTCGCTACAGACCCTATGGATCTTGCGTATTTCCTGTTTTGCCAACAGGCCTTGTTCCTGTGTACCCAATTAGGTATAGACTATCTTAGCGCTAAAACCTAATAAATTTTTGAAAAATTATATTCATTTTTTTCATGTAAGGTACAGGGTACACTTTAACAAAAATTTTATATCTTGTACCAGTATTTGAAATAATTTATTTTTCTTTTAAAATTAGTTATTTAGAGCTAACCTTAAATTTAATTTTAAAATAAGGGTGCAAAAATGATTCGAATCTTATTTTTACTGCCACTCATTCTTTGTTTTGGATGGTATTACTTTTTAAAGGTAAATGGTGTGCCTATTAAGCAGGGGAAACGCGGATTTGTTTATATTCTCGCCTTCTCGGCATTTGTCCTAGGCTTTTTCGTGCTGATGATCCACGTTACTAACCCGGCATAAAAAAGCCATGCTGATGCATGGCTTTTCAAGATTATGTTGAGTCTAACTATACGCTGAAGCTTGCGCCGCAGCCACACGTTGTTGTTGCATTTGGGTTATTCACAAAAAAGCGTGCGCCTTCGAGACCCTCTGTATAGTCAACAATTCCATCTACTAAGTATTGAATACTCATTGGGTCAACCACCATGACCACACCATTTTTCTCAATTTCCAAATCACCCGGATTTACTTTTTCATCAAACGTAAAGCCGTATTGGAAACCGGAGCATCCTCCACCAGTTACATATACGCGAAGCTTCAGATCTGGATTTTCTTCTTCAGAGATCAGCTCTTTTACGCGCGCAGCCGCCGCATCGCTAAATTTAATAGGTAACTCTTCTGACATGTGCATTCGACCCTTGTACAATAATTAGCGGAATTATCTAATACCCGACTATTTTAATCAAGTATCTGACAACGGATGGCTCAACACGCATTGGGACAACTGGAAATGCCGCATACGAGATATTTTGACTCTACAACTAGACTTATGTCAGGGACTTAGCGATTATCTTTTGATAAAATACAAGTATATTTCCTAACTCAGCGACAAATTATGACTCTTGATCAAGTAAGGCGCCGTCTTGCAAAACCAAAGACTTCAGCACAGCTCTGTGTGCTTGGCGTATGCGCGGGTCTAATCGCTGCTGTCTTGATCATCTTATTTCGACTCATGATAGAGCTGGTCCAGTCCTTTTTTTTAGATAGCCATGATGATTTTACGACATTGGCACAACACCAAAGACTACTCCTGCCAGTAGGCGCCGCTTTAATTATTGCCTTGTTTGCCAGTCTAACAGGGTTCAAGCACTATCGTCTCGGTATTCCATTTGTGATTAATCGTATTAAACATCATTACGGTCACATGCCAATTTGGAATTCTGTCAACCAATTTTTTGGTGGCGGGATTGCACTCATCTGTGGGTTTTCCGTTGGAAGAGAAGGCCCTTCCGTACATATGGGAGCAACAGGTGCCAGCGTGCTAACAGAGCGATTACATTTGCCCCACAATGCAGCACGAACATTAGCAGGATGTGGCGTTGCAGCGGGAATCGCAGCCTCATTCAACACGCCCCTCGCCGCGGTCATTTTTGTCATGGAAGTCGTGCTCAGAGAATATAAAATTCATATTTTTGTACCTATCATGCTCGCCGCCGTAACCGGTGCGTTAGCGACACAGTTTGTATTTGGTAATGTATCCGAGCTGTCGCTTATTCAAATAGAAATGCTGAGCTTTTGGCATTACCCCTATTTAATTATTTGTGGATTTGCTCTGGGTGCTATTGCTTTTGCCTTTAATCAAAACCTCATGTTAATTATCAAAACATTTAAGCCAATTAGTATGTTCCCCCGATTACTGTTAGCCGGACTCATCGCAGGCTTGATTGGTTACCTCGTCCCAGAAGCGATGGGCTCAGGCATGAGTGCCATAAAACTTGCAGTAGAAACGCCAGAAAACCTGCAACTTTTAACCACAATCTTTATTGCAAAGCTTTTGGCAACACTTTTTGCTATTGGACTTGGTATACCTGGTGGGTTGATAGGGCCAGTCATCGGTCTGGGGGTTATCATGGGTACTTTAATGGCCTTTTTTGCCCAGTTCATTTCCCCTGACATTGCGGTAGCTGGTACCTACGGTGTATTGGGTATGGCTGGATTACTTGCAGCCACGTTACATGCCCCATTAGCGGCCTTAACTGCGGTCATGGAATTAACCTCCAACCCTCAAATTGTCGTACCTGCAATGTTGATCATCTCAACCGCCTATGTGACTGCATTGCAAGTGTTTGGTAATCGCTCAATTTTCTTACAACAGCTTGACTTCCAAGGATTACCTTATCAAGTATCTCCTGCAAAAGAGGCATTGCAAAAAGTCGGGATCGTCGAAGAAATGGAAGAAGATTTCAAATTGCTTTATTCAAATGACAAAGCCCAGATCAAAGAAACGCTGTCCGCAGTTGATAGCCAGACCCCATTAATTGTTTATGATGAGGAAACCGGTTATCAATTGGCAGAGTACGATTTAACACTCGTCTCAGATGACAGTGCCACGATTAAATATGTGCCTTTACAGGGCCTGAGCACACAGGCAACTTTGGCTGAAGCGTTTGAATTACTTAAAGATAAACGCTCAGGTGCGGTTTATGTCTACAATCAAAAAGACAGCTTACAAATTATGGGCGTTGTTCGCTGGGATAAATTAAGACACATTTTAACAATGAGAAATAGTTTACTTTAACATAAGCATAAGGGGCATTATGAGTGCGTTGTTGATTTACAAAGCCTTGCATATCTTTTTTATGGTTGCTTGGTTCGCTGGAATTTTTTACTTACCACGACTGTTTATTTACCACACAATGACAGAAGAAAAAGCATGTAAAGCCATGCTTAAAATTATGGAGCGACGCCTACTCTACTTCGTAACGCCGTTTGCTATCCTCACGACGGTATTTGG
This sequence comes from Pseudoalteromonas sp. SMS1, assembly GCF_021530565.1. Lineage (GTDB taxonomy): Bacteria > Pseudomonadota > Gammaproteobacteria > Enterobacterales > Alteromonadaceae > Pseudoalteromonas. Next base: position 121,677 of record NZ_JAKGBI010000015.1, on the reverse strand, counting down.
TGTACTCACAATTGTCGAGTACGGTAGAGAGTGGTTTAAATACAACTTATGGCTGCATTATAAGTTGGTGTTCGTCATCATTTTATATATTTATCATGCATACTGCTTTAAGCTCTTAGCTGACTTCAAACACGACAGAAACAAACGTAGCACGCGTTTCTACCGCTACTACAACGAGTTCCCTGTTTTCTTGTTACTCCCAATTATTCTACTCGCAGTGTTAAAACCTTTTTTTTAGTGTAAATATGACGGACACCATGCCGTCATACTCACCAGATAGCGAGGAACTATGCTATTATGTCGTTCCAGTAACCTAGTGTTGCCAAGGTTATCTCGGTTAGGAGTGCAGCCTGCCTCCTGTTGTCAATCTGTGATTAGGAATCGCCGCATGTTAAGTTTCCAAGGTGAAAACATCCTTTCTGTCAATCAACTAGATAGAGAAGCAATAGAACTTATTTTTGAAGTCGCCAAACGCATGGAACCTTATGCTAAAAAGCATAAACGTACCCAAGTGCTAGAAGGCGCTGTACTTGCCAACCTGTTTTTCGAACCAAGTACCCGCACACGTGTCAGCTTCGGTACTGCATTCAACCTACTAGGTGGTCTGGTAAGAGAAACAACGGGTATGCAAAGCTCAGCTTTAGCAAAAGGTGAGTCATTGTATGACACAGCGCGTGTAATCTCAGCGTATGCCGATGCCGTTGCAATGCGACACCCGGATGCGGGCAGTGTTGCAGAGTTTGCGACTGGTTCTGATGTGCCGGTGCTCAATGGCGGTGACGGTCCAAATGAACACCCGACTCAAGCGCTACTTGATCTACTTACTATTGATCGCGAGCTAGGTCGATTTGGTCGTGGCGTAGATGGCATGCACATCGCATTAGTCGGAGATTTGAAATACGGGCGTACCGTTCACTCACTCTCTAAGCTGTTATGCCACTATAAAAACATTAAATTTTCCATGGTTGCCCCAGATGGGCTGCAAATGCCTGATTATGTATTAGATGCTGTGACAAATGCCGGTCACCAAATTGAGCTGGTATCGAAAATGGAAGGCAATTTAGCGGCGGATATTGTGTACCAAACACGTATTCAAGAAGAGCGCTTTCCTTCTCAGGAAGAAGCCAACAAGTACCGTGGTGGCTTTAGGATCAGCCAGGCTATCTATGACGCACACTGTAAACCTGAGTCTGTGTTGATGCACCCACTTCCTCGTGATAGCCGCAGTGAAGCAAATGAATTAGACAACGATTTAAATAGTAATGATAACTTGGCCATCTTTAGACAAGTACAAAACGGCGTATTGATCCGTATGGCACTTTTCGCATTGACATTAGGTGTCGAAAACAAAGTACAACAATACGAGACTAACGTACCTTGGTTTAGCAGAAAGCGCCAAAGTTAATCAAAAAGGACACATTATGACAATTAGCCAAGATTTATTTGAGCGTGCCCAAGCCTCTATTCCAGGTGGTGTAAACTCCCCTGTTCGAGCATTTAATGGTGTAGGTGGTACGCCATTGTTTATTACTAAAGCACAAGGTCCCTTCACCTATGATGCCGATGATAATCGGTATATCGATTATGTTGGCTCATGGGGACCAATGATCCTTGGCCACAATCATCCGCAAATCAAGCAAGCTGTATTGGACGCCGTTGAAAACGGCTTAAGCTATGGAGCGCCGACCGAAACTGAAATTCTGATGGCTGAAAAAGTCAAGGAACTGGTCCCATCGATTGAAAAAGTGCGCATGGTGAGCTCAGGTACGGAAGCCACTATGAGTGCAATTCGTTTAGCTCGTGGCTTTACGGGTAGAGATAAAATTCTTAAGTTTGAAGGCTGCTACCATGGACATGCAGACTCTTTACTTGTCAAAGCAGGTTCAGGTGCATTAACAATGGGTGTTCCAAACTCACCTGGTATTCCTGCTGATTTTGCAAAACACACATTGACGGTGTCTTTTAATAACTTAGATGAAGTGAAAGCGATTTTTGAACAATACAAAGATCAAATTGCATGCGTGATCGTTGAGCCTGTCGCTGGCAACATGAACTGCATCCCTCCTGTTGAAGGATTCTTGGAAGGACTGCGTTCAGTGTGTACAGATAATAACTCGGTGCTCATTTTTGATGAAGTGATGACGGGCTTTAGGGTTGCGCTTGGTGGGGCTCAGCAATACTACAACATCGAGCCAGACTTAACCTGTTTGGGTAAAGTTATCGGTGGGGGTATGCCAGTCGGTGCTTTCGGTGGTAAACAAGAAATAATGGACTTTATTGCGCCAGTCGGGCCTGTTTATCAAGCGGGCACCTTGTCTGGCAACCCAATTGCAATGGCTGCAGGGCTAAAAGCACTCGAGCTGTTATCCGTACCAGGGCTGCATGAATCGTTAGAAGCGAAATCTAAAGCACTGTGCGCTGGTTTTCAAGCCGCAGCAGACAGACATAACATTCCACTGACGACGAATTACGCAGGTGGTATGTTCGGCTTCTTCTTTACATCTGCTGAACGTGTAGATAGCTACCAACAAGCGACTGAATGTGATTTAGAGAAATTCAAACGCTTCTTCCATTTAATGCTTGAAGAAGGTGTGTATCTTGCCCCCTCGGCATTCGAAGCAGGCTTCGTGAGTACAATGCACAGTGATCAAGACATTGAAGACACAATCAAAGCTGCAGATCGTGCTTTCGCCAAACTAGCCGCTTAATCACACAGCTTGTCTTCCTTCGATGCTAAGAAGTGAAAATAAAAAGCCCTTTCTGGGCTTTTTTTTTCAACTTCAAAAAAAATCCGATTTCTTTGAACTATTCTTTGTATTAACAAGGTCTTTATCTCGTGACTCAATAACAAAGAATTAAATTATGACAGGACTCAGATCAGTTTGTAGCCCCGCCATTGCGTTTATGGCGCAGTTAAAATACAAAACAAAAATCAGCTTAGTCTTCGGTATTCTTATTTTGCCTCTGGCATTAAGCCTGTTTTTTTTAAACTCCACTCTGACCCACTCAATAGAGGTCAGCAAAAAGCAGCAACAAGGCCTAAATTTATATCCTCAGCTGCTTGAGAATATTATAAATAATCGCCAAGGTGACAATCTGCAATTGCTCAAACGCAGTGGCTTAATGGTGAACAGTAAAGCGTCAAATACGCCCTTAGAACAGGTTTCTATTGCCTCTAAACTCGCCATTGACAACGACCTGAGCCGCTCTTACCTTAACCGCTCGCTGGTGGAATCTCTTCCCAAGTTGGTTTATCAGGTTAATAATATTGCTGAGCAAGCCAATGCAATTATTGAACGGGGTCGATTTACACCCGATTCCTTTATTGCACTCTCAAACCTGAATAAAGCGCTGCCTATTGTGAAAGGGCAACTACTTGATAAGCTTGATGTCGCTACACTTGAAAATAGTAAGGTCAAGGCACAACTATCGACGCACATCGACACGCTAAACCGCGCACTGGACAGCTATCAACTGGCTGTACGTACCAAGCTGCTAGAGCCCGATGATATTGAACTCAGTGCAGCGGCGTTCACAAGCGCCCATCAGGATGTACAAAGAAAAACCCGAACATTGGTAGAGGCGGCTTTGCCTACGCTAAAAAACCTGCTTCAAGAAAAGCTAGAACAAGAACAGATGATTAGAAACATTGTGGCCGCAGCGTCCATTTTAAGCTTGCTGATCGCATTGTATTTGATGCTCGGCTTTTACTTTGCGGTCGTTGATACAATTTCTGAGTTTTCACAGTCTGCGCAGCGTGCTGCACAAGGAGATCTGAGGGCGAAAGCACAATCTCATGGGGATGACGAGTTAAATGACATTGTTGCCCAATATAACCGTGTTCTAGATGCATTTACTGAGCTGTTAGGCGATGTGCACAATACGTCTAGTGACCTACACAACGCCACTGACAAACTCAGCCACATTAGCCAAGACACCCGACATGATGTGGAGCAGCAACAAATTAAAATTAGCGGTATTCATGCCGCGTTGTCAGACATGGCAAATGCTGCGGATGCCGTAGAAAGTTCAGCTCAGCATGCCACCGAATTAGCCAGTACGGCTGCTGAGCAAGTAAAACAGGGAAGTATTAATACGACGGAACTTGCGCAACACATGACGGTGCTACAACAAGAGTTTGAAGAAAGTAGACAAGCACTTGATAAGCTTGCTCAAGACAGCCAAAACATCAGCAAGGTCAGCCTTGGGATCAGCGAAATCGCTGAACAGACCAACTTACTCGCACTCAACGCAGCCATCGAAGCGGCACGAGCGGGTGAACAGGGACGCGGGTTTGCAGTTGTTGCCGACGAAGTCCGGACATTGGCAAAGCGAACTCAACAGCAAACGGAAGAAATCCACTCCATTATCAAATCACTTCAAAATGCGTCCAACGATACTCAGCAAAAAATGCTGAGTAGCGTGGAAAAGATGGAGCGCGGTGTAACAGCAGCCACCGAGACCAATGCCATTTTGAGTGCCGCGGAACAAAGCATGACTGACATAGATCAACAAGGCCATGTTATAAGAGAGCTAGTCCAACAACAAACACAAGCAACTCAGCAGGCACTGTCAGAGTCGAGTGAAATCAGTTCACTAGCAGAGCACACCCTCGGATCAGCGGAAGCAACCCAAGAAGATGCGCATCAACTGAGTAATATGGCTGCGCACTTAAAATCAGCCATGAGTCAATTCAGAACTTAATTAATGACATCTCGGTTTTGGGTCAAACAATTCAGCTCTAAGTGGGAGCTGAATGGTTGGCCCACAGTGCGGCGCGGCTTGCTGACCGGTCTGCTTATTCACAAATGCCCACCGTATCCCCTCTGGTCTGTCGTCTGCTATTGCTTGTGGATTCAACGGTTTCAAATAGCGAATATATAGTTCTAATGCGCCTCTCCCCCCAGTTAGCTTTGCAGGTTTATTGTCATCACGCCCTATCCACGTGACCGTGACGGTATTGTGATCAAACCCCGCAAACCAACTGTCTCTTAAATCGTTACTTGTCCCTGTTTTACCAGCTAACTGTACGGCCGGAAAGTGCTGATTGAGGCGTTTACCCGTACCACTTTTGGTTACACGCTTCAACCCATACTTGGTCATGTACACAGATGCGGGATCAAATCGTTGAGCGCGTTCTGGTTGATGTTTATATAGCATTCTGCCCGTGGCATCTGTGATGGCGGAAATACTGGTCAATGCACTATAGCGACCATTTGCAGCCATTGTGGTATACATCTGTGCAACATCGAAGCTAGAGAGTTCGACGGCCCCCAATAACATCGAAGGGTAAGTCGGAATATCTTCATCAACACCTAACTCAGTTATCGTACTGGCCACTTTATGAACACCAACGTCCAACCCCAAATTAACCGCGGGGATGTTCAAACTTTCACTAAATGCGCGATACAAAGGGACTGGTCCCCTAAATTTATGATCAAAGTTTTCAGGAGCCCATGTTTTACCCGCTGCATTCGTCACTTGAAGCGGCGAATCATCCACAAGAGTTCCTAAATTATAACCCTGCTGAAGCGCGGTCAGATAAATCGCAGGCTTTACTAACGATCCCACACTACGCTTGGTATCTAATACTCGATTGAATCCAGAAAAGCGCATTTGCCTACCCGACACCAGAGCTGATACGCCCGATTTCGCAGTATTAACCGACAACATCGCCACCTCAAGCCCTGACGTGCCAAAGCGCCTCTCCAAATACGGCAAACCTGACGTAATGGCTTCTTCCATCGCACTTTGTTTTTGCAGTTCGAAATAAGTGAAGATTCTAACACCAGCATGCACAACATCTTCATTTGGCACTAAGTTTTTGAGCTCTCTGTTGACAAGCTCTAAATAGCCAGGATATGACTGCAGCATGCTCTCTTTCAGAGGCTGGATCTCAATTTGGCGATCTAATGCGCTGCGATATTCAGTCGTGGTGATAATGCCATTTTCAGCCATGAGCCTTAAAACCAAATCTCGGCGCTCCATCGTACGTTCTGGATATCGTCTTGGGTTATAAAACGATGGGCCTTTCACCATAGCCACCAGCAACGCCACTTGATCAAACTCCAATTCATCAACCGGTTTGGCAAAGTAGAATTCGGAGGCCAACCCCATACCGTGTACACCTTGGTTGTAGGCTTGTCCCAAGTACACTTCATTAAGATAGGCTTCAAGAATCTCATCTTTGCTGTAGCGATAGTCGAGTATTAGCGCAATAAAAGCTTCGTTTATTTTTCTTATCAAAGAACGTTCTCTAGTAAGATAAAAGTTCTTTGCGAGTTGCTGCGTTAAGGTACTGCCGCCCTGTACTGTTCGCCCTGCCCTGATATTGCTATACAACGCACGCATAATAGACCAAAGTGAAACGCCATGATGTTCATAAAAATTGCGATCTTCAACAACTAATAACGCTTGTTTTAAAACACTGGGAAATTTATCTAACGGAACAAACTCTCTGTCTTGCTTCGTCTCATTGCCTATCCGTGCTATTTGCACCGGCTCAAGGCGGGCGGTGGGAATTCTTCTCCCCCCTTTATTCACAATACTGGCCAGTTTTTTCCCTGCAAAGTTCAGGGTAAACTCAGTCGCACTTTCCTCGCCTTCATAAAATTCAAATGCGCGACGGTAGACAGTGATTGTGCGCCCCTGTACTAAATACTGACCAGTGCGCTTAATACGATTGACACGAGAATAATTTAATCGTTCTAATTCCCAGAGCACTTCCTGCTCTGATAAGTATTGATCAGGATGAAACGTCATCGCACGTGCGTAAACTTGAACTGGCAATTGCCATTTATTGCCCTCAAACTGTTTACTTACTTTTGAATCGAGATAAATGACGTACAGTGCTACTGCGCAACAAACAGCAAGTCCACCTTTCCAAAACAAAGACCAAAGTGTTTTTAACAATCTAGATTTAAACAGGCTAAGACGCTGTTTTAACGACGGTGACGAAGTTTTCGATTTAGGTGATTTTCGAGTTGTTTTTTTAGGCTTAGACTTGGCACCAGTAGGACGCTTTTTCTCTGACATGTACCTATGCAATATTCGCTGTATTTTCAATGATGCTAGATTAACTTAGATTAACCAACACTGAAACTAAAAAAGCGGGCTAACGCCCGCTTTTCTCTTGTTTTCTAGACTAATGATTACGAATTGTCACAAACTCAGGATAAGCATCAACGCCACAATCATGTTGATCCATACCGCTCAACTCTTCTTCTTCCGTTACTCTAATACCCATGGTTGCTCTCAATGCCGCCCATACTAAATATGATGTGATAAATACAAAGCCTAATATTGCTAACAGCCCTGTCAACTGGGTCACAAAGCTCGCGTCACTATTAGAAAATGGCACCATCATCACGCCGAGCGAACCACACACGCCATGAACAGAAATCGCACCAACGGGATCATCAATCTTCAATTTATCAAGCCCAATGATGCTAAACACCACCAAACTACCACCTAATGCCCCTAAAATACATGCTAATAGCGGCGTTGGCGAAGCTGGCTCAGCTGTGATAGTCACTAACCCAGCAAGCGCACCATTTAAAATCATGGTTAGATCAGCTTTACTCCACATAATTTTGCATACAATCAACGCAGCAATCGCACCGGCTGCTGCCGCGGCATTTGTATTTAGCATGATTTGGCTCACGGCAACGGCATTCTCTTTGTCAGCTAAAAACAATTGAGACCCCCCATTAAAGCCAAACCATCCCATCCATAAAATAAACGTACCTAATGTTGCCAGAGGTAAGTTTGAGCCCGGAATTGGATATATCTCTCCGTGTTTACCGTATTTTCCTTTTCTGGCACCCAAAAGTAGCACGCCCGCGAGCGCCGCCGCCGCCCCTGCCCCGTGCACAATAGCCGACCCTGCAAAATCCACAAATCCCAATTCAGATAAGAATCCAGCCCCCCATGTCCAATAGCCTTCAATTGGATAAATCACGCCCGTCAATACAACTGTGAACAGTAAAAAAGCCCATAGTTTCATACGCTCAGCAACCGCGCCAGATACAATGGACATAGCCGTTGCAACAAAAACAACTTGGAAGAAGAAGTCCGATTCAAGTGCATGATCGGCGTCAGAGGCAGCTTCACCGATGAGCGCACCAAAGCTAGGCACAAACCCCCCTTCGCTATTACCTACGTACATAATGTTGTACCCGATGAGTAAATACATGGTGCACGCAATGGCATATAGGGCGATGTTTTTGGTCAAAATTTCGGTAGTATTTTTAGATCGCACTAATCCAGCTTCCAGCATCGCAAAACCTGCGGCCATCCACATCACTAAAATACCAGAAACTAAGAAGTAGAAAGTATTGAGCGAAAATTGTAGTTCTATTATTGTATTGTCCATCATCGATCCCCTTAAATCGCTTCTTCGTCTAGTTCACCAGTGCGTATCCGCACGATTTGCTCTAGGTCATACACAAATATTTTGCCATCACCTATTTTTCCGGTGTTGGCTGCTTTTGCTAACGTATCGACCACACGTTGACAGTTTTCACTGTGGGTGGCTATTTCCAGCTTGATTTTGGGAATGAAGTCGACTTGATACTCAGCGCCTCGATATAACTCGGTATGTCCTCTTTGTCTGCCAAAGCCTTTGACATCGACCACGGTCATACCTTCTATACCCAGATCCCCAAGAGCTTCTCTTACTTCGTCCAATTTAAATGGTTTGATAATTGCGCTTATCATTTTCATTGTTGGCCTCCAAAGGAGTCTTATTCCTGTTGATGATGGAATAATCAATCCAACGTTTATGCCAAAATAATAAAGCTATATTTTTCAGTCAGGTAAGGAATTTAGAATTTAAAAATGGAGAGGAAGTGCACTTATGTGGTGCACTTTTCAGACGCTTGATTTGATTTGGTGCAGGCCGCCATGGCGCAATTTCTGCCTTGCGCCTTCGCACGATACAGCGCTTGATCTGCATGACGCATGACCTCACTTAACGTGGCGAATTCGCACTTGGCAATGCCAATGCTTAACGTGCAATTAAGCGCCTCGCCTTCAATGTAAAAAATGTTATCTGCAAAGCGGCTTCTAAAGTTGTCGAAAATCGCACGTGCCTCTTCAACACTTTCACCAGGCAACAGAACAGCAAACTCTTCTCCACCAACACGCGACACCAAACAGTCACCAAACGATTGATTAAGCAGTTCTGCAACCTGAGTCAACACGCTGTCACCACCTAAATGCCCATATTTATCATTTATCTCTTTAAACAGATCTAAATCGAGCAATGCCAAACAACTTGCAATCGGACCATTTTTGAGTGATTTGTCCATGTGTTGACAGAAGTATCGGCGGTTATACAGCCCAGTTAAATAATCTCGATGCGCATAATCTTTAATCTCAGCAATTAAGTTAAGCTGCTCCATCGTTTGCATGACGCGACAATGAAACTCTTCATTCATAAAAGGTTTCATTAAAAAATCGTTGGCACCATATTTAATGAACTTAGCCGACAACCCGTGTGTACCGGCCCCAGACAATCCGACAATGGCTAAATCATCACGTCCTCTAAAATTGCGCACAGCCTTAACCAACTCAAAGCCATCCATTGTCGGCATGGCGTAATCCGTTAGCAGTAGCTTAATATCATGGTCTGATTTAAGCATAGTAAGTGCTTGCTCACCATCTTGTGCTTCAAATACAGTAAACAATTGTTTTTCTAGCATTTGGCGCATTACAGCACGGCTTATCATAGAATCGTCAGCGATCAGTGCTTTACACCCCTGATTACGCAATAGTCTCGACACCAATTTAATAGCGTATAAATAAGAGTCTCGATTGTCTTTTATGACATAATCAACAACGCCCATCTCAAGCATTTGCTGCCGACTGTATTCATCAATTTTAGATGTCAGCACCACTGTTGGCACATTGTGACTTAAGGTCAATTGAACAACTTCAGCATCCATGGCGTCAGGTAAAGTAAGATCAACCAAGGCTAAAGTGTAACGGTTGCTTTTAAGTAGCGCCTTACTTTCCTTGAGAGACCAAGCAAAATCTAATTCTACGTTTAAGTGTTGTGATGCCAAGTGACGTAGGATCTGTTGAACGACCCGACTATCCTCGACAATTAATACTCTTTGCATGGAAAAAATCTCTAATGACTACAACTGGAGAAGCAGCTAAACAAGAATTTAACAGAGCTAAATACTTTCATACTACAGACATAAGGATGAAATATACTCGAATTTTATGACAAAAAAAACAAGCAGTGGCCTTAAATCGTGAACAAATTGTAATGAACTGCAAATATTGCGGTTTAGTCTCATTAACTTTGAAAAACGCCGCAGAAAAGCCTTAAATAAACCCTTAAAAAGAACATTAAGGACTCGCATGAAGGCTGTACCCAAAATATTATCAGGTTTATTGCTCATTTGCATCAGCGCGACAAGTGATGCAAATAGCCTCAAACCCGAAAAACTAAGCTTTGAGATAGACCACTCTGTCGTTACAAAGCACAAAGCAACCATTAACGGTGAACGTTTAAATTACACCGTCACAACGGGTATGCAGCCTTTATGGGACAGTCAGGGAAACCCAACAGCCTCTCTGCATTACACCTATTATAAAAAAGATAAAGTAAAAGATGTTGCGCAAAGGCCTCTTTTGATTTCATTTAATGGTGGCCCTGGCTCAGCGTCTGTCTGGATGCATATTGCATATACTGGCCCGCGTGTATTGAAAATAGATGATGAAGGGCACCCTATCCAGCCATACGGTTTAAAAGACAACCCATACTCTGTACTCGATACCACTGACATTGTATTTGTAAACCCTGTCAATACGGGTTATTCACGAGTATTGCCAGCTCAAGATGGAAAAATGCCCAGTAAAAAAAGCCAGCAGAAAAGCTTCTTTGGCGTAAATGCTGATATCAAATACTTAGCTTCATGGCTCAATACATTTATTAATCGTAATGGCCGAGCGTTGTCTCCAAAGTTTTTAATTGGAGAAAGTTACGGCACAACCCGTGTGGCCGGTTTAGCTCATGAGCTCCAAAACAATCAGTGGATGTACCTTAACGGCGTCGTACTTGTGTCACCAACAGATATCGGCATCAAGCGCGAAGGCCCAGTGAAGGTCGCAAATAGATTGCCCTACTTCGCGGCCACAGCTTGGTATCACAAAGCCCTAAGCAAAGAATTGCAAAGTAAAGATCTCCTAGATGTACTTGAAGAGGTGGAGCAGTACACCCTCGATAAGTACTTACCAGCACTCGCTAAAGGCGCCATGATTAGCGAAGAGGAAAAGCAGTCCACGATCAAACAGGTTGCCAAATATAGTGGCCTTTCTGAAAAGTTTGTTGCGCAAAACAACTTGGATATTCCGACATCAGCATTTTGGAAAGAGCTATTACGCGACCAAGCGCTCACATTAGGTCGACTAGACTCACGCTACCTTGGCATTGATAAACGTGTAGCAGGAGAACGCCCTGACTATTGGCCGGAATTAACATCATGGCTTCACTCATTTACACCAGCGATTAATCATTACTTTAGACAAGAACTAAACTATAAAACCGATATTAAATACAATATGTTTGGTCCCGTTCGCCCTTGGGACAGGACCAATAATGACGTTGGTGAACAGCTGCGTTTAGCCATGGCGCAAAACCCCTACCTTCACGTCATGGTGCAGTCTGGCTACTATGACGGTGCAACCAATTACTTTGACGGTAAGTACAACCTTTGGCATTTGGACCCAAGCGGTAAAATGAAGAAGCGACTGAGCTTTAAAGGGTACCGCTCTGGACACATGATGTACTTACGCCATGAAGACCTCAAACTATCAAATGATGACTTGAGAAAGTTTATTAAGGCAGCGCTACCTGCACCAGGTACTTCCGCCAAGTACTAATCAACTTAGTTCCAACCACATAGAGCCAGACAACCCCGAGTCTGGCTTTATTATTTCCCGTCCAACCACTCGCGCTTTCGTCGCTGTCCATTATTTGTCATGGCACATGATTTTAGTCACATTGAATTCCTTCTCAATCACTGAGTGCGTTGCACCTAGATTTATTCAACGCTTATGCTGATTTTTTGGGTATACTCAACATATTAGAATAGACAAGGGATCAATATGAGTGAGCAATATCGTGTGACCTTCGTTGGTTTTGATGCCGACACTGACGGACAAAACGCCATTGAGAGGCTGGCAACTAAATTGGGAGTGTCACAGCAAAAAGTCGAAGCCTTTACTCAGGGAAAAGCACTTTTCGGCAATACAGACAAAAGCAAGTGCCTAAAGCAAGCAAAGTTGCTCGCGATTTATGGTTTTCAAAGCAAAATCCAAGAAGTGCAATCTGCACCCAGTAATATGAATAATGCCGCCAATGAGCGTGTGTTTGAAGCGCTAGACTACATTACTAGTAGCTTGATCCGAATCGAAGAAAAGCTAGATGAACTTGAACAACGTATCGATGGACAAGAAAAAGGGGATGGCGAAAAAGAAGATGAGCAATGGCAAAATGACGACCTATTCGACGAGCTAGACCTAGACACAGAGCCTAAACCAAAGTCGAAGAAATTATTGTACGTCTTGCTGTCAATCTTATTCGTGCTTCTGATTTTACTCGGTTTCAGCCTTGCGTTTCCGGAGATGGTCCAGTTCTAATGGAGAAAAATTCATATTCTAAATCAAATAAAGCTCATATTAGGAAAGAAATTCGCGTAAAAGTTAGAAAATGTAGAAAAGAGCTAGATGAAAATTTCCAAACACAAGCAGAATTAGAACTCTGCATTAATTTTATTCAACATACAAACCTCGGTAAAAAGGCGGCAATTGGCCTTTATTTACCCAATGACGGGGAAGTTAGAACAAACCTTTTAATTCAATCACTTTGGGATAAAAAACACAAGGTTTACCTACCTGTAATCCACCCATTCAGCGGCACTCATTTACTCTTTCAAAAGTATGAAAAAAACTCAACCATGAGAGAGAATCGCTATGCTATCTTAGAACCACAATTAAATTGCAGTGAAATTTGCCCAATTTCGCAACTCGACTTCTTGTTAATGCCTTTGGTTGCATTTGACGGAAAAGGCAATCGATTAGGAATGGGCGGTGGTTACTATGACAGAACATTAGCGGCTTACTACGCACAAGGGTGGTCAAAACCACAATTGATTGGGCTTGCTCATGACTGCCAAAAGGTAGATCAACTTCCCATAGAAGCATGGGACGTTCCATTGCCAACGATTTTAACGCCAACATGCTTATATCAATGGCCGAGCAATGATGCCAGCGCAGAGATATAAGTGAAAAATAGTACGCTCGTTAACCTATATTGGCATGCAATTTAAGTGTTTAAGCGTATAATCCCAATTTAATGAAATACAACAAAGTGATTACGTTATGACACAAGATGAAATGAAAAAAGCGGCGGCTTGGGCAGCTCTTGAGCATGTTAAAGAAAATACCATTGTAGGCGTGGGTACAGGCTCAACCGTTAATCATTTTATAGACGCACTCGGTAGCATTAAAGATGACATTAAAGGTGCGGTATCTAGTTCGGAGGCTTCTACTGAAAAGCTTAAAGCACTGGGTATTGAAGTCTATGAATTAAATGATGTTGCACAGCTCGATATCTATATAGATGGTGCGGATGAAATCAATTCGCAAGGGCACATGATCAAAGGCGGTGGTGCAGCACTAACACGCGAGAAAATCGTTGCGGCAGTGGCAGACAAGTTTATTTGCATCGTTGATGAAAGCAAGCATGTTGACACACTGGGGACTTTCCCTCTCCCTGTAGAAGTGATCCCGATGGCTCGCAGCTACGTCGCACGTGAGTTGCTAAAGCTAGGTGGTGACCCTGTCTATAGACAAGGTGTCATTACAGACAATGGTAACGTGATATTAGATGTACATGGGCTCAGCATTACAGACCCAGAAGCACTTGAAGAAAAAATAAATCAAATCGTAGGTGTTGTTACTAACGGGCTATTTGCTCACCGCGGTGCCAACACTGTTATTACTGGGACTCCGCAAGGTCCACAAACTAGGTAACAGGAATGAGTCATGAGTAAGGTATCTTTGTCAAAAGATAAAATTAGGATTTTATTGTTAGAGGGCGTACACCAAAGCGCCGTTGAAACGCTAAAGCGCAATGGGTATAGCAATATTGAGTACCTCAAGACATCGCTACCTGAAAGTGAATTAATCGAACGGATCCGCCAAGTCCATTTCATCGGGATCCGTTCTCGCACTCATTTGTCTGAAAACGTGCTCAATGCGGCTGAGAAACTGGTCGCGGTTGGTTGTTTTTGTATTGGTACCAACCAAGTAGATTTAGACGCAGCAAAACGCAAAGGCATTGCCGTATTTAACGCGCCGTTCTCAAACACACGCTCTGTTGCGGAGCTCGTACTTGGGGAGATTTTACTCCTTCTTAGAGGGATCCCTAAGCGCAACGCAATGGCGCACCGAGGGCAATGGCATAAGTCAGCCATTGGTTCTTATGAGGCGAGGGGAAAAACACTCGGGATCATAGGGTATGGCCACATAGGCACCCAACTCGGTATTATGGCAGAAAACATCGGGATGAAAGTCGAGTTTTATGATATCGAAGATAAGTTGACTCTCGGAAATGCGCAGCAAGTTCAAAACCTTACGCAACTATTGCAACGTGCCGATGTGATCAGCTTACATGTTCCGGAAACTCCGCAAACCAAAAACTTGATTGGCATGGCCGAAATTGAAGTGATGAAGCAAGGCGCTATCTTAATTAATGCGTCAAGAGGCACCGTTGTCGATATTGATGCACTTGCTGAAGCCTTACAGCATGAGAAACTTGCGGGTGCTGCCATTGATGTGTTCCCAGTTGAGCCCAAATCAAATGATGAAGAATTTGTGTCTCCATTGAGAGAGTTTGATAATGTCATTCTTACACCACATGTGGGTGGTTCAACACAAGAAGCACAAGAAAACATTGGGATAGAAGTCGCAGGTAAACTTACGAAGTATTCAGATAATGGCTCTACCGTCACTGCGGTCAACTTCCCAGAAGTCTCATTACCAGAGCTATCAAATCGTAGCCGTCTACTCCACGTGCACGAAAATAGGCCGGGTGTGCTGACGCAAATTAACCAAGCATTTGCTCAGCACGGTATCAATATTGCGGCCCAATACCTACAGACAGATGACAGCATTGGTTATGTTGTTATCGACGTCGACAGCGATCACTCAGAAGTCGCTTTGAAAGAATTAAGCGCAGTAGAAGGCACAATTAGAGCAAGAATTTTGCACTAGCATATACGTTCAAGTGCCACTATAAAAAAAGCAGCCTATTGGCTGCTTTTTTTATCTCAGAATTTCATTCTGGCATTAAGCCATGAAATCAACACCTTCTTTGATGTCTTTTTCTAGTGTCGCAAGCATGTCGTCTTTTGCTTTTTGCTCAAATGCGCTCAACTCACCATATGGTAATAGCTCTTCAACGCCGTTTTTACCTAGACGGATAGGCTGTGCAAAGAACTCAGCGTCGCCAGTGTTACCTTCAACGTAAGCGTACTCAAAGACATTCTCTTCACCTTGAAGACCTTTCACTAGTGAGAAGCAGAAACGTGCTGCAGCTGCACCCATTGAAAGTGTCGCTGAACCGCCACCCGCTTTCGCTTCAACAACTTCTGTACCTGCGTTTTGGATGCGCTTAGTTAGAGAAGCTACTTCTTCGTCAGTAAACTCTACACCTTCTACTTGTGAAAGTAATGGTAGGATAGTTGTACCAGAGTGACCACCGATAACTGGTACTTTCACTTCTGAAACATCAAGACCTTTCAGTTCAGCGATGAACGTTTCAGCGCGGATAACGTCAAGTGTTGTTACACCGAATACGCGAGCAGCGTCATAAGTACCCGCTTTTTTGAATACTTCGCGAACGATTGGAACAGTGCCGTTTACAGGGTTTGTGATGATACCAACAAACGCTTTAGGACAGTTTTTAACGATACCTTCAGCTAGAGTTCTAACAATGCTTGCATTCACATTGAATAGATCTGCACGGTCCATGCCAGGCTTACGTGGCATGCCAGCAGGGATTAATACGATATCAGCGCCAGCTAGTGCAGGATCTAAATCGTCTTTACCGTAACCCGATACTGCAACGGCAGTTGGGATGTGAGAAAGATCAACTGCAACACCAGGAACAACAGGTGCAACATCGTATAGTGCTAGCTCAGAGCCCGCAGGTAGACCGTTTTTAAGCAAAAGTGATAACGCTTGACCGATACCACCAGCGGCACCTAATACAGCAACTTTCATTATAATTCTCCATATATTGAAGGTAGGAATTTTGTGTGCTGTAAAGATAATGAAAAGCGCGAGTAAAGACAAATTTATCCGCGTTATTTTCGAGATTTTTTCGACTATAGTTGTAAACAACAGGAAACTGTTCAGCAAAATGGCTTTACGGTAGCGCATGAAAATTACTCTGGCGTGAAAATTTGGGTAAAGGGGTCGATTTGTGTAAAATCGGGTTATCGAACTAGACAGAAGAGATGTATATGCAAGTGCAAGAGAAACAAGAAGCTTTAGTAAGGGCCTTCAAAGCCTTATTAAGAGAGGAGAATTTTGGGTCTCAAGGCGAAATCGTTGATGCACTCAAAGAGCAAGGCTTCGATAATATAAGCCAAAGTAAAGTTTCGCGCATGCTAAGTAAGTTTGGTGCCGTACGTACACGAAATGCCAAGCAGGAAATGGTATACTGCCTTCCAGCAGAAATGGGAGTGCCTACAGCAAAAAGCCCACTTCGTCAGCTTGTCATTGATATCATGCATAATGAGATGATGATTATTATCCGTACTAGCCCGGGAGCAGCTCAACTTATTGCTCGGTTATTGGATTCATTGGGCAGTGCCGATGGTGTACTGGGTACGATCGCAGGTGATGACACAATTTTTATCGCACCAGCTCAAATTTCAGAAATTGACGCTACGCTCGAGAAAGTTAAGACTTTGTTTGACAATGTATAAGCCCTAGCTTTCTTCCATGCTTTGCGCCATCTGACTTAAAAACTGCAAGGATGGCGCGAAAAATGCCGCGCCCATATCCGCTTCTGAATAGTCTAGCAGCGGATCATAACATTCTTGACCCGACAGTAAACCGAAGCGACTCATCAATACCGTTTCAAACGCATTACCATGTGCAGAGCAACTTAAGCTAATACTCCCCTGCTCAAAGACATCTCCAAAAGGCATACTTTGATCGAGCAACAAAACCATGCCATTTGCGTCCTTAAGTTCGATTCTACTTGCATGACTAAAAGCAGCTTTCGGCTCTATCAAGACATTATCTAAACGAGTCCGGCCCATCAATGCTTCTTGTTCTTCTATTGGAAGTTGTTGCCAGCGCGCTAAGTCAAACTTCACCCGTTGGATATGGATGTAACTTCCCTGGTGATCGAGTCCATCCGGGTTATCCACAAGTGCAACTTGGCGCTTAAATCGACCATGTGGGGTTTCACTGCCATATATAAAACCGTTGAAGTTTCTTCCATCCAAAAAACGAAAGCCACGTACGTGCGCCACCAGTTCTACACTGCCTGCCAACATATGAATTACACTCTGCGCAAATAGATGATTGACATCCTCTCTGTCTGAACGGATGACATACAACAGGTCAAATGGCTGACTGTGAATTAAGTGCTCTGAGGACCTTATGTGTGGAAAGCTTGTTAACTCTGGCGGTATATATTCGGGGTAAATATGTGGCCAGTACTGTGCGCCAATCGCCACAAAACTGCTTAACATAGATTCAGAAAAACGATCGCTCAATTCATCTTGAAGCCGACCTACCTGTGCCAAGGCAATCCGAACAGCTTCATCTTGCCCTTCAAGTACGTTAAAGAACAAGTGTAAACCATGCAAATTTGCTTCTGCACAAACTCCAGATTGCGGCTGGGCCATCGCCTTTCCCTATTATTATCGTCTCTAAGAAAAGAAATTTACCGCATGAGGCTTAATTTTTAAAGAGATAGGTTTAGACAAATCCAGTGGATTATCTGCGGGCTTTGCGATTTCGAGGTGTTGTCCCTGTAACTCTACCGCATACAGGTACTCCGTACCGACAAAACGCTCTTGATTTACCTTAATTTCACCTGAGTCAGCATTGAACAGCTCAATATTACTCGGTCTAACAAAGATTTTACCATGTGTGTCAGATAAAGACTGCTGAGTGAGTGAGCTCACTAAACCAAACTTCGTTTGAAAGCAGTCATTACCTGACGGCATTGCGTCTAAGTAAATCCCCTGTCCTAGAAACTCCGCGACAACTTTATTCTTTGGCGTTTGAAATAGCTCGGTTGGGCAACCTAGCTGTGCGATTTTACCTTGGTGCATAATGGCTAATCGATCAGAAAATGCAAACGCTTCGTCCTTAGAGTGGCTCACAAAAATGGCGGACACTTTTTGATCTTTGATAATCGTGCGAATATCGCTGATCAATTGAAAGCGGACCTGAGCATCAATGTTCGAAAACGGTTCGTCCAATAATAATAGGTTCGGTTTATATGCCAGAGCTCTCGCAATCGCAACCCGTTGCTGTTGACCGCCTGAAAGCTCATGTGGATAGCGACTTGAGAATTCATTTAAGTGGACTAACTCCAACATTTCGTCAACACGTTTTTGTTTTTCAGCTCGACTCAATTTACTCAAACCAAACGCCACATTTTGAGACACGGTCAAGTGGGGGAATAATGCATAATCTTGAAACATCATACCCACATTTCTATTTTGTGGTGGTACAAAGTGCCCCTTTTCATTGACACATTTGTGGCCAATATGGATGGTGCCACTTTGAGGCTTTAGCAGACCTGCAATTGCCTTGAGCGTCGTTGTTTTACCACAACCACTCGAGCCAAGGAGACAAACGATTTCATTCTCTTTAACGTGCAAGTCAAGGTTGTCAATTACAGCATGACCGTCATAGCTATACTGCAGGGATTCAATAGATAAGCTGTACATTATTTTTGTTGCTCCATTGAGCGATTTACTAAATACAGTGGGATTAACCCAACCAACACGATAAATAGCGCCGAGATCGACGCAAGCTCAAGCTGCTCATCACTCACAAATTGGAAAACATGCGTCGCCAGCGTTTCAAAGTTAAATGGACGCAACAACAGCGCCGCGGGTAACTCTTTCATACACTCAATAAAAACCAATAAGCCCGCAGTCAATATACCCCGTTTAAGTAATGGGACATGCACGCGACCCAGCGTTTGGAAATTATTTTTACCCAAAGAAGCACTGGCCATATCTATACTTGGACTTATTCTTACAAAGCTGGCTTCCACTGCACCATGTGCAATTGCATAAAACCGCACCACATAGGCAAACACCATTGCAAATATCGTCCCACTGAGTAGCAACCCAGGTTCAAAGCTGGTGTCACTGAACCATCGGTTGAGATAGTCATCGAGTAAAGTCAAAGGTAGCAACACGGCTATTGCTAAAACAGTACCGGGTAAGGCGTATCCCATACTGGCAACTTTGCCAGGCACACTTTTTGATTTTTGTTCGCCGATCCGTTGATAAAATACAACTAAAATACTGAATAAAATAGCAATAACACTGACATAAAAACTAATTTTTAAACTCTGCCAAGCATAAGTAAAAAATGCATCATTCCAAGCTTGGTCAAAATAGTCGATGGCGTAACTAAATAAAATACCCACAGGGATAAAAAATGCGACGATTAATATCACACAACAAAATAGTGTCGCCAGCCAACCTACTTTGCCACTTAACTCATATAAACAAGTATCATTGACTGAGCTTTGACGCTCATGCACAACCTGATTTCTGCGGCTCATTTTTTCCAACGTCAGTGCTACAAATAAAAACAGCAGCATAATGCCAGATATTTTAGCTGCCGCCGTCAATGAGTAATAGCCTAACCATGTATCATATACCGCAGTAGTTAACGTACTGACAGCAAAGTAATGAACGGTTGCGAAATCAGCCATGGTTTCCATGCTTATTAGTGCTAGAGCTGCCACTATCGCACCTCGAGATAACGGCAAACTTACTTTCAAAAAGCTTTGAAAAGGCGTTAACCCCATTAACTGGCTTGCTTGAACCAATTTAAATGACTGTTCACGTAATGCTGTTTTGAAGATTAAATAGAGATAAGGATAAAGCACCAACGCTATCATTACGATTGCGCCTGGCAAAGTACGAATATCAAAAAACCAGTAATCGTCAGGGCTAGTCCAATTAAACCACGCTCTTAACTTAATTTGTACAGGGCCGGCATAATCCAATAAATCCGTGTAGACGTAGGCAATAATATAGGTCGGCATCGCCAATGGCAGCATCAGAGCCCATTCAAACACCCGCTTTCCGGGGAATTGACAATAAGCGGTGAGCCAACCGAGAGGCAGCGCAATCAAAGCACTCAAAAGTAACACGCCAACAATTAACCAAACCGTGTTACTAATATAATCCCAAAGAACGGTATTCCAGAGGTGGGAAAACACTTCTGACTCTCCTTGCAGAGACTCAAAAATCAGAAATGCGAGCGGGGTAGATAGGCATACACCTATCACCCACGCAGTTAGCTGCCAATTCGACAGATTAGTTTTTAGTTGCATTAAAGGTCAAATTTTACCTCATCAATTAGCTTTAACGCTAATGGACGGTATTTACTTATCTCAGCAAGTGGCAAGCTGTCTTCCTTAAACGCTCCCCAAGAAGCTACCATTTTCGATAATTCGACGCCCGGCTTAACTGGGTACTCCATATTCGTCGATGCATACATATTCTGAGCCTTATTGTCCGTCATAAACTCTATGAGTTTCAAGGCATTTTCTTTATTTTTTGCATACTTCGTTAATACGACACCAGAAACATTTAGGTGAGAACCTCGGTTCTTTTGATTCGGGAAATTAATGTACACGGACTCCGCCCATGACTTTTGTTTCGCATCCGTCATCATCTTGCCAAAGTAATAGCTGTTGCCCAAAGCAACATCACACAAGCCTTCTTTAACCGCTTTGACTTGTGCACGGTCATTACCCTGCGGTTTACGCGCCAAGTTATTTTTAACACCTACCAACCATTCTTTAGTTTCAGCTTCACCATGGTGTGCAATCATTGATGCCACCAACCCTAGGTTGTAAGGGTGCTTCCCCGAACGTGTACAGATTTTACCTCTATACTTAGGATCAGCCAGCTCTTCGTAGCTCAGGGAATCCAGTTTGCCCAAGCGAGATTTTGATGAGTACACATTACGCACACGTTTGGTAAGTGCTACCCATTGACCTTCTGGATCTCTAAACGCGGCAGGTATATTATTTGCAACAGTTTTACTATCGATTTTTTGTGTTAGTCCTAAATCTTCTAACTGAATCATCGCACTGAAATTGGAAGTAAGAACCAAATCTGCTCTAGAGTGTTTGCCCTCTCTTTTTACACGTTCAATTAACCCTTTCTTAGCGAAAACCACTTTGGTTTTTATGCCTGTTTGCTTTGTAAAGTCATCCAAAATAGGTTGAATTAAAAATGGCTGACGGAAAGAATAGATATTTACTTCATCTGCTGCTAACGCGGGTAAACAAGTCACAGCGGTCAATAACGTGACAATAGCTCGTTTCATGAGTGCTCCAAATCCAAACAATTATTATTATCAAGTAATTCTAACGCGATTATAAACAAATTACAGCCCACTAATTGGCGGGTCGTTACCATTATTGTCGCTTTCAGACAATTTTCTTGTGCGAAATATCTCACTCTGCTAGTGGATATCTATGAAGATGGTGCTAACTTTATCGCCTATATCACAGGAACCCTTTGTTATTTAATCATTTTTAATATCAAGTTAGAACATAGTCTGTTTTCTATGAACCGCAACTTAATGTTTAAAGTTTATGTCTGGGCTTATACTTTACTTGTCTCTTAGGGGAGAGGCAAAGCAGGGAAAATGGATGTGATTGGCGAAACAAGGAACTAGGTCCCCACATGGAGTATGGAACTTGGATTATGATGTGTTTGCAGGACGCGGACATTAAAGTAAGGAAGTTGATATACAGGAAGTAAGGATGTTAGGGATTTAGGACGGGTTACGGATTACCTACGTAAGGAAGAACGCAGCGGATATAGGCAAATGGAAACGCCTAGGCGATAAGGGACGGGGTTAGGAAAACCCAAGTGGACATATGCAGGAAGCATGTGAGTACGCAGAACCAAAACACTAAGCGTGCTGTATGGAAATGTGTAAGGAGTTGATCAAATCAACATAGCAGGATGCTATTTAGAAGATTCCGTCAAGCGCGGCTCGAAAGAGTCGCGCTATCTTCACTGCTAACGCGCTAGTCGTTGAGTTTACTTCTTTTCCCTTTAAGATATGCATCACGAAAATCAATAAAGTGCTGGGTCAAAAATTCAGCAGCTTGCATTTCGCCATTTTCGGCAAGAACGACACATGCGACCTCAGCTGTACCTAACTGGTGCTCATGTGGCGCAACACGAAGTTTATAATTGGATAGGCTTTGCGGCGAAACAGATAAAACCGGTAACGAGTCAAGATAAGGACTCTTTCTGAACATTTTTTTTGCTTCACGCCAAGTACCATCCAAGAAAATGTATAACGGTCGTTTACCCACTTCTCGAGATACGCTTTTAATAACTCGCTGTGGTTCTACATTTTCCTCAGGAAAAACGATGATAGGTTGATAAGCCTCATTAGTAATGAGTGCTAGCAATGCCTCATCAGGCTCTGTTCTATCCCATCGAAAAGCATAATTATCAGGTACTATATCCGCAATTAAACGCCCGGTGTTAGATGGCTTAAAGCTTTCATTGTGATACATTAATAAGCATACTGCACTCTCACAGTCCGCTTGTTTCACACCGGCACAGATACATAACGGCTCTGCCAATAAGCAGGCTTCACAACGGGTGAGTTTGGACCCTCGCGCTTTAAACGCTCTTTTAGAGTCGGCAATTTGCTGTGTTCGTAGAGCCAATACAGAATTGCTCAAAATAACCTCCGATAATAAACGACAGGCTATTGTACCAAGTCTTACTATAAAAGGATAAATTGAATATGATGAAAATCAGCGCCTCTTCTCGGCTTACCTATCGATTACTCACTGCACAAGACCGAGATTTACTGTTTGCCTTGGACCAAGACCCAGAAGTCATGCGCTATATTAATGGTGGTAAGCCGAATACACTGGCCGATATTGACGATATTTTCGTACCTAGATTAGAGCAATTTACAAATACGCAAAAAGGATGGGGGTTATGGGGGTGTTTTTTAGCGCCTCAAAAAATCTTTATTGGCTGGATCTTAGTGCGTCCTATGCATTTTTTTACGATAAATAGAGCAGATAATAACTTGGAAATAGGTTGGCGATTTATGCAGTCACATTGGGGTCAAGGTTTTGCATCAGAAGCCGCACAACAAGTTTGTACAGCGCTCATCGAAAATCAAGCATGTACGACACTCACAGCAATTGCATTACCTGATAATTTAGGCTCAATTAAGATTATGGAAAAAATCGGGCTTGTATACAAAGAAACTAAACAGCACCAAGATCCACTTGGTGATGCAGAAGTTGTTGTTTATCAAAAGCAGCTATAGGGGTTCCGTGCGGGAGTAAATAAACTCCCGCGGCGCAACTAAGACATCGAGAGAAAAATGACTAAAAACCCACCCAGTGCGAGACGGTATATGACAAACGGCAGCATACCCATTTTTTCGATTACTTTTAGGAAAAGGTGGATACAGGCATAAGCGGCAAAAAATGACAATACTGCACCCGTGACAATATCCACGGCATTAAACGCTGTGCCTTCCGAAAGCAACTTGTAAGTTAAATAACTCCCCGCCGCCGCTATCACTGGAATTGACATTAAAAATGAAAATCTCGCTGCGCTTTGCTTATTTAGCCCCATCATCAAACCTACCGTCATGGTAATACCAGAGCGAGATGTGCCTGGTAAAATCATCGCGATGACTTGAGACAACCCAATACACAAAGCCATCACCCAGTTCACTTGATAAATGGTCTTTATTTGTTTGGCTGTTTTATCTGCGTACCATAATAGGAGGCCAAATCCGATTGTCGTACCCGCGATAATCCATGCATTTCGCGAGTATTCTTCGACGAAATCTTTCGCGAAATAACCAATTATCAATGAAGGTAATGTTGCCAACAAGATGAACCATCCAAGCTTACTATCTTCGGTTGTTCCTTGACTGCCAAAAGATTTAAACCAAGCAGTTAGAATTTCTGACACTTCTTTACGGAAATAAATGACCACAGCAAATAATGTCCCGACATGCACTGCAACATCAAAGGCCAATCCCTGATCTTGCCAACCTAACACCTGAGAGGGAAGAATTAAATGCGCAGAACTGGAGATGGGAAGGAACTCGGTCAGCCCCTGAATTAAGGCCAATACAATTATTTCAATGATGCTCATTTTCTATTACAGCTCCACTTTCCATAGTTTCTGAGAAGGGTTGTGATAATTTTGCCAAATGACTTGTATTGTCTCACCAACGGTTGGGTGTTGCACCTCTGCTGCAACTTCAGATAGCGGCAATAAGACAAAAGCATTTTTAGTAATTTCATCACGGGGAAGTTGCGCAGGGTGTTCGCAGATCAAACCGTCGTACATCAGTAAATCAAGATCCAAAGTTCTTGGGCTGAACTTTTTATCACCACGAGTACGCCCGTTATCCTGCTCAATCTTCTTTAGTATCTGGCACACCTGTTCAACACTTAAAGTGGTTGTCGCAGCAAATACTGAATTGAAAAAATTTCTCCCACTGAATCCAACGGGCTCGCTTTCATACACATTCGAATGTCTATAGTCAGGAAAATGGTCAATTAAAGCCTTTAATCCATTTTGGAAATATCGCTCTCTTTCTATATTAGAGCCAATACTGATGTAAATTTCTGCCATTAGTTTTTAGTCCGAAGTATCTCAATACCCACTGTTTGGGCCTGCGCGACTGCGGCGGGTTTGCTTACTTTTATTTTCACATCACTGACTGAGAACTCGTTGAGAATCATGTTAGCCAATCGCTCTAATAGCGTCTCCAGCAATTCAACTTGAATAGACGTAGAGAGTTCAATGATACGTTCACTGACTTTTGCATAATCAACAGTCAAATTGATGTCATCCGTCTTAGCAGCTTGGGCAATATCCGTAGACATTTCAATATCAAAATAAAGGCTTTGTTTACTTTCTTTCTCAAAGTCGTAAACTCCTATTATGGTCTCGACGTGCAATTGCGAGATATAGACCTTGTCCATGTATACTCCTAGCATGACTAATACAGGTCGGCTCAATATTTGTAGCCGCGTAAAAAGAATCGCGATCATAGCCCAAATTAAAGCAAGAAAAAATAAGGAAGCTTGTGTTAGTCATTTTAATGTGTGTTTGTGCTTATTTATTTGGATCAATTTCCTCGGCGATTTTAATCTCTAGGCTATTTTCCCTGCCAGACCCTCGCTTTTCAGGTTCAAATAACCCAGGCGCAACAAACGTGCTCAGATTAGGCGGGAAGCTGCCTGCCGCACTTGTCCTTATTTTTGATGTGTTAAAAGGAACGATCCCCGTGTGGGGCGCTTACTTCTTAAATATAGAACCAATCTGGTTAGGTGCAGTGGCGGTTAGCGCTTGTCTCGGACACATATATCCCATCTTTTTTCATTTTAATGGGGGTAAAGCCGTCGCAACAGCTTTCGGCGCACTTTTGCCTATAGGGCTTTCTTTGGCGGGGTTACTGATATTGACTTGGCTGTTGATCTTATGGGCTTTTCGTTACTCTTCTTTAGCTGCTATTGTTACCGTTGCAGCGGCGCCGCTTTATACTTGGCTAATAAAACCACAATATACTCTGCCGGTGGTATTTTTAACGCTCTTGATTATTTTTAGACATCGAGCAAACATCTCTAGGCTCCTGCAAGGAAAAGAACCTAGAGTAGGTAAGAAAAGTACAGATAATACCGATTAAGATAGCGGTGGTAAGCTGTCCAAAGGCCAGCGAGGCTGCGTTTTCATATCTAAAGGTGCAACTTGGCCCGCTTTTAGACGCTGCATGCCCGCGAATGCGATCATTGCCCCATTGTCAGTGCAAAACTCAGTTCGGGGATAATATACTTGGCCTTGCATCCCTTGCATCATACGCTCTAATTTCCCGCGCAGTTCTGTATTGGCGCTGACTCCCCCAGCTATCACCAAACGCTTGATGCCGGTCTGCTTCAGAGCACGCTTGCATTTGATTG
The DNA here is from genome assembly GCF_021530565.1 of Pseudoalteromonas sp. SMS1. Classification (GTDB taxonomy): domain Bacteria; phylum Pseudomonadota; class Gammaproteobacteria; order Enterobacterales; family Alteromonadaceae; genus Pseudoalteromonas. The sequence continues at coordinate 95,393 of NZ_JAKGBI010000015.1, read as the reverse complement.
CTAAAGTATCAATGACCGCCGTCTGGAATGCATGTGCGATATCGGCTTTTGTTTGTTCATCTGTACCTTCATTTTTGATGGTATTAGCAGCGGCTGTTTTTAGCCCACTAAAACTAAAATCCAACCCTGGTCGGTCGGTCATCGGTCTTGGAAATACAAATCGTTCAGGGGTGCCCTGTGTAGCCAGTTTAGCAAGGAGCGGTCCGCCCGGATAATCTAGGCCCAAGAGTTTCGCGGTTTTATCGAATGCTTCACCAGCGGCGTCGTCCACTGATTCTCCTAAAATCTCATATTCACCAATGCCCGCCACTTTAACCATCATGGTATGTCCACCAGAGACAAGCAACGCGACGAAAGGAAATTCAGGCTTATCTTCCTCAAGCATTGGAGCCAACAAATGACCTTCCATATGGTGTACCGCAACAGCAGGAATATTCCAGCCAAATGCCAGCGAACGACCAATCGATGTCCCCACCAAGAGTGCGCCAACTAATCCTGGCCCAGCAGTATATGCGATACCATCTAAAGACTCTGGACCACAACCTGCCTGCTTAAATGCCGCTTCAATCAATGGAATTGTTTTTCTCACGTGATCTCGAGAAGCTAACTCTGGCACAACACCACCATAGTCCGCATGTACTTTTACTTGGCTGTATAACTGATGAGCCAAAAGACCTTGCTCATCATCATAAATAGCAATGCCAGTTTCATCACAGGAAGATTCAATACCTAAAATACGCAACCTTGTTCTCCACTACTCTACTTTATTTACTACTACGCTGGGTCAATCGCCAAGCCAATGTTGGTTTGTCCATCACTGATGGCTTGGGCTTTAAGCTGTTTAATTGATTCAGAGGTGATTCTTCCCATCCCCTCAACAAAGTCAATGAGCTCTGATAGCACGTCAATTTCGTATTGCATCAATGGGTGTTCTCTCACGACCTTATTGTCTGGTGTAATATCCTCTGACACCAGTAAAAATTCGATGTATCTAGCTACAGTTGCTTGAGAAATTTTCGCAACATTGACAAACTCGACATCATCTTTGGTCATCAACCCTTGAATAAATCCAAGCAGGGCGGTCGATACATCAATCGCAGGGTATGTACCAAACATATCGAAATCAGCCAGTTCCGGTACATTCGGCTCAATTTTTTCAATTTGCTTTTCCAAACTAATTTTACTTTTCGGTAAAAGCAGTTTTTCCCAACATAAATTCAGCGCATTTCTAAAAATCTGTTCGTCACCAAACCCAGTTGCCTCACTAAAAAGTCCATAGTTGGGTGTCATGCGCTCAAGGATAGCCGCAGCCAACACAGCTTTTTGTAAGTAATTCAGTTCTCTTATTCGCTGAAAATTATTTGCTTTGCTCATATTCACTTCCACAATGCCAACAACTCTGAAATGCCGCACCATTTTGCTCATTGCAGTTTGGACATTGCCAATCTTCATTTGATTTTGACTGGTGGTAGTTTACCAATATTTCTTCACCAAGGGGCAACTTTATCGCGGGTACTAAGATCTTTATTGCGCTATTTGCAAAAGGAAGCTCTCCAAGAGACGCACTCAATACCTCCCCTTGAAGTTTTGTAGCGATTCTAGCCTGTTGTAGTAAGCCGTTGACTAGGTGTGCCTCAATGACATTGTCTGTGCTAAACACACAACACCAAGTATCCCATTCGTTTTCCATAGCGTCCAAATCTAATTTTGCTATCATAAACAATATTGTAGTGTGTAAATTGGAAGAGCTCTATGACTCTCACAACTCCGGGACTGCTTTTTCCCGCAATTTCTCTCTTATTACTAGCTTATACCAACCGCTTTCTTGTACTTGCTCAACTAATACGAGAGCTCAATGCTCGAGAAGGGGAGACCTTGCGCCCACTCGTGGTACAACAGATCAATAATTTAAAAAAACGGATAAAACTCATTCGTTTAATGCAGGCTTGGGGCGTGTTTTCGTTTTTGCTTTGTACACTGTCTATGTTTGCGTTGTTTATAGAGGTCAATCTCCTCGGTATTATTTTGTTTGGTGCAAGCCTATGTTGTTTAATCGCATCCCTTATTCTCTCTCTCTATGAGATACATATTTCATGTGACGCGATAGAAATAGAACTAAACAATATCGAAAAAAAGCCACTACAAGAGTAAGCATCTCTCCTTGGCCTGACTATACTGACTATAACAACAGTAACAGGCGGGCCGTTTGTGAGTGGTTTTCTTTTTTCAAATGAACAACTAAGAGAAGAAGCGCAAATTCCAAAAGATGACGCCTTCTGGGATGTCCTTGTCGTTGACGATGAGGAAGACATCCATCAAGTTACCAAGTTGGTCCTTTCAGACTTTAGATTCGAAGAAAAGTCGCTGCGATTTCATCATGCCTATTCAGCCCAACAAGCAATGGAAATTCTCGAAAGTGACAACTCCATCTCTGTGGGTTTGATTGATGTTGTCATGGAAAACAACCATGCCGGATTGGACCTCATTAAGTTTATTCGAAACGACATTGCCAATCATGATATTCGACTTATCTTAAGAACGGGGCAACCAGGAGAAGCCCCCGAGGAATCAGTCATACGTGATTACGATATTAACGACTACAAGAATAAGACAGAGCTCACCGCCGTTAAACTCAAGACACTGTTATATTCCGCTTTGCGTTCACATCGAGATTTGCAAACAATTGAACTACATAAAAAAGGACTAGAGCGCATTATTGCTGCTTCATCAAGCTTTTTGGAATGCGACAATGTTCATGATTTTGCCTCGACCATCCTAGATCATGTTGCGCAAGTGCTTGGCTTGTCTGACTCAGAAATATATTGTGCCGCGGCGACTAATAGGCAAACCGACTCAGGCTCACAGTTTAAGTTGCTTGCAGCATCTGGTGAAGGCGTCGAGCCCAGTTCAGAAAAAATCCCTAGCAATGTGAAGAATCTCTTTATCGAAACACACAATAGAAAAACTTCTTGCAAGTCTTGCAATGAATATGTTGGCTATTTCACCTCAAAAGGTGGCCTAGAAACGATGCTTTATGTCAGTAAAAAGAGTTCCTTACGAAGTACCGACTGCCAACTACTAGAGTTTTTTGCAAACAACATAGCATTGGCTCATGACAATTTAAAACTCCGAGAAACGGTCAAGGAATCACAGCGTGAACTCTCATACATTTTGGGCGAAGCTGTCGAAAAACGTTCTAAAGAAACTGGCTCTCATGTAAAGCGGGTTGCGATGTACAGCAAATTGCTTGCCGAATTATATGGTATCAATAGCTACAGGGCAGAAATTATTAAGATGGCGTCTCCATTGCATGATATTGGCAAAATAGGCATACCTGATGTCATCCTCAACAAGCCAGGCAAGCTTACTAGTGACGAATGGGAATTAATGCAAACACATGCGCAATTAGGGTACGAGATATTGAAAAATTCTACGAATGAAATTTTGCAATGTGGCGCAACAATTGCCCATCAGCATCATGAAAAGTGGGATGGCAGCGGATATCCTCAAGGATTAAGCGGCGAAAATATTGATATAGTGGGCAGGATTACTGCGTTAGCGGATGTTTTCGATGCACTCGGAAGTAAACGATGCTACAAAATTGCTTGGCCGATGGAAAAAATCATTTCTGAGATTAAATCTCAAAAATCCAAGCAATTTGATCCCAAATTAGTTGATTTATTTATAAATAATCTGGAACAATTCATATTAATCAGGGATAACCATCCCGACTAAAACTTTGTAAGCGAAATGTAAAAAATTCACTTGGATGTTTCCTTAATCTGTATTAGTATTAGGAAATCAACGTTATGATTGCATTTTTGTTGAAATAAAAGGAATTTCAAATGAGATTTGAACAACTTGAGCAATTTGTTGCTCTTGGCAACCTTCGTCATTTTAGACAAGCTGCCGAACAAACACAGATCAGTACTTCTGCATTGACCAGAAGCATACAGACTCTGGAGGATGAAATTGGGTGTGAGCTCGTAAAGCGCTCAACACGATCAGTGAAATTAACTGAACAAGGAGAGCTGTTCCTAAACTATTGCAAAGCCACACTGAGTGAACTTGATGTGACCAAAAACACAATTAAGCAGAGCTTATTTGGGCGCGATCAACAAAAACTAGTTGTAGGCTACACAGCAAAAGCCAGTGAAATTGTGCCTATGTCGTGTGGTAAATTCTTGGCTGACTACCCTAATGTTAAGATCGAGATGCAACTGCTTGATGAACATGAATTGACCAGAAAAGTTCAGTTGGGTGAAGTAGATATTAGTGTATACCTTTCTTCTGCAACAAGCTTAATCAGTGATATTCATTTGCCTGATCAGCTTATTTTATTCGTTTCCAAGATGCACCCCCTTGCATCACAAGACTGCATTCGCAGGGCTGAATTGTCTCAGTACCCTATGTACGGTTGTTTTTCTCAATCGAAGCAAGTGCAGAGTATGCTAAACGAAGCGGTAGAAGGTCTTAATAAGTCAACGAGTGTTAAGATAGGAAATATCACACAGGTTATTGACGGATTGAAATGCAGTCAAAGCTTTGCAATTGCGAGCATTGAACATTCAAAGACTATCGCACAAGATCCTGAACTGGCACTATTAAAGACTAACAAAGACGATAGTCATGAGCAGTTAGTAATCAATACCAACCACCAGATTAGTGGTAACACCCATGTAAGTAGCCTGCTTAAGCTCATCGAAAAAACCGCAGGTCAATTACAAATGAATAGTGCGCCAGTGCATTCTTAATTTCTCTTCTACTTGACGCACCAAGCCCACATCCTAAATATTTAGATGTGGGCAGTGTCAGCCAAACAAAACGCCTACAAAGAGTACCATTCCAACGTAATTGTTGTTTAAGAATGCTTTAAAGCAAGCCTCACGATCTCGGGTGACGATTTCTTTTTGCAAATACATTAAAATCATCGCAGCGATGCTAAATGCAATCCAAAACCACATTCCTAACTCGGTCATTAATGCAACACTGGCCATAATTGCCATAAAGCACAGATTTAAGAGTGCAATAATATGTCTGTCCCATTTCCCAAACAAAATCGCGGTTGATTTAATCCCAATCTTCAAATCATCATCTCTATCCACCATGGCATACATGGTATCGTACGCAACCGTCCATAATAAATTCGCAAAAAATAGATACCATGCAAGCATAGGCACTTCTCCCGACGCTGCCATAAACGACATAGGGATCCCCCAGCTGAAAGCCGCCCCTAAAACTACCTGAGGTAAGTGTGTGTAACGCTTCATAAAAGGATACATTGCAGCTAAAATTAGACCACCTACCGAAAGCAAAATCGTTTGCCAATTCAACAACAACACCAATGCAAAAGAAGCAATAACAAGAACGAAAAATAGATACAATGCTTCTTTTGATGACACAGCACCACGCGCCAAGGGTCGCTGAGCGGTCCGTTTTACGGCCCCGTCGACTTTTCTATCTGCAAAATCATTGATAACGCAACCAGCACTTCGCATTAGGAAAGTCCCCATTGCAAATACAAATATATGCAATAGGCTAGGTGAACCATTTGAGGCCAACCACACACTCCACATTGTTGGCCATAAAAGTAAAAATGTTCCTATGGGTTTATCCAGTCTCATAAGCTGCTTGTATTCTGGATAATTTGAGAGTTGCAATACCGAACTTTTCATTTATTCAATTCCATTGTTGAATATTTCGCACACCAAAACTTTAGCATTTTGATTGGTGAATATGCTTCGCCTCGCAAACAAAGGTCCTAAAGATGCACAAAACAACTCTGCTAGTTGCTTTTGGCTCTCAGCACATTCAATGTGACACACTTCAAGCTCACCTCGGTGCCAATCAGACTCTTGGAATAGTCTTTCTCCTAAAGGCTTATTGCCGACATTGCTCAGTCCTAGCTCATTCGCTTCATCAGTTATCCAACTCTGCGCGTATACATGAGGCGCATTGTCACATAACAACAGTACTTCTCTACACAAGCTTTGTTCCAGCCCTGTGCCAAGCAGCTTTGCAATGCTTTGTGGCGGTGTCATCAACTTCTCATCTAACACCTGTACGCTAAACTGCGCACACTGACGTTTGAGTAAAGCAGTCAAGGACCCCTGCTCAACTAGTCTATCGTGCAACCACGTAGGTGCATCTTCTTTCAGTTGGTTAACGCCACACCACTGATAATCTAGGGAAATAGGATTTTTTAGCAATTCAATTATTCAATAAAGATTCAATCGCCGCCATCATACCAAAGCTTAGCAATGCAAAAAAGTTCGTGATTATCTTATTGCCTGCTGTTCATGTTTTAGATTTAAGTATAAACTAAGCTTATTATTGATATTTGGTTACTTTTTTAGGCAATTATGGTTCGTTTTCATTTATTGTTAATAGCACTATTGGTAAGCACCTTGAGTTTTAAGCTTAAAGCTGAGTCAACTGTTGGCTATTTTGGCTTCGAACCCGATATCATCACTAATTATATCGGCCAATCTAATAAGAAGTTAGGGTATGTGAGAGTCACTATCGATCTGATGCTGGACGACATCTCTAATATTGCCGTTGTGGAACACCATACCCCCTTACTTCGAGATGCGGTCGTTCAAATTCTCAGTAAGGAGCCTGAAGAAACAATCAAATCTCTTACTGGTCGTGAAGAAATAAGGCAACGTTGTGCAGCCAAGCTTAAATCACTGCTAAAAGAAGAGACTGGGCAAGAAATTATCAGAGAAGTGTTATTTACTAAGTATCTCTACCATTAACCTGCGCATGTAAAAAGGCAATGCCTACCCCTGATAGCAAACCAAACAGATGGGCCCAGTTGGCCATACTGATAAAGAGCACATCGGCAAACCCCAACACCATCCAAACTAACATCAAGCCAATGACTGGCTTCGACAGAATGGGTGGCTGATGTTTATGAAGCGATGAGTATACCCAACAAAAGCCTAACTGCGCATAAACGACACCACTGAGCCCGCCAAACTCGGCATCAACCATTAAAAACTGTGCCCAATTACTGATTAATGCACTGGTTAAAAAGAGCCCAGATAAGGTATAAAAGCTTGTTCTACTAATGATTTGATTACCTAAATGCAACCACCAACTAAGGTTAAACAGTAGGTGAATAATGCCAAAATGCACCAAAGCTGGGGTAAACCAAGTCAAGGGCTTGTCGATATGAAACTTTAGTGCATTAAAAATGCGTGTGGCGTCAAAAATAAAAAAGCTGGCAAACAATAAAATACTGATGATGGTAACGGCTTGCAGGAGCCAGTTGAGACGAAGAAATCGCGTAAATAAATTTAAGTCTGTACTTTCATACTTCAAAGGGCTATTCGTGGCCCCCACCAACCAAGAAGCTTGGCTGTATTTTTTACCGCTAGGGTCTTTAAGAAACGCATTCCAAATGGGCACAGCTTGCTGATAATCTTGTTCTTTGACCCACACAGTGACGACGTGGCCATCTTCACTGCGCAATGTACACTCAATGCCTTGAGTTTTTAGGTAGTCAGAGACTCCTTGAACCGCCCTCGGGTCAGAAAAGGAGCCTAGGACTCTCATCTTTCGATACTATTTGGTTGAGATTGTTCCCACTGGGTAAACCCACCATCCATGCTGTACACATCTTCAAAACCTTGCTCGACCAAATAATTCGCTGCATTTTGCGAGCTGATCCCATGATAACATACGATAATGATCGGTTGTTCAAACTCCTTTTCCTGCATAAATTGCGCGAGATTCTCATTGGAAAGGTGCTCGGAACCTGGGATATGTCCGGCAGAATATGAATTAGGGTCACGAATATCTGCAATCACAACGTCTTCGCGAGACATCATTTCATGAGTTTGTTCTGTGGTGATATGTTTAAAAGACATCTTACTCTCTTTAAAAATCTTTTATTATTGCGGTTAATCATAAACTCACTAACCGCAATCACACTTTATGGGCGTTCAACAGTAACTTAACTTACTCAGCCCAATTCAAAATTACTTTGCCTGATTGGCCAGATATCATTGTATCAAAGCCTTTTTGGAAATCATCAACATGAAACTCATGAGTGATTATCGGCTCTAGGTTTAAGCCCGACTGGATGAGGCTTGCCATCTTGTACCAAGTCTCAAACATCTCTCGCCCATAAATACCTTTGATTACAAGCCCTTTAAAAATGACTTGATTCCAATCAACGGCCATATCGCTTGGAGGAATGCCTAACATAGCAATTTTTCCGCCATGGTTCATGTTGTTGAGCATGCTATTGAACGCAACAGGTACCCCTGACATTTCTAACCCAACATCGAAGCCCTCTGTCATACCGAGTTCCTGCATCACATCTTCGAGCTTTTCAGTTGCGACGTTGACAGCTTTTGTTGCCCCCATTTTTCTTGCAAGCTCTAGGCGGTACTCATTTACATCCGTTATGACTACATGACGTGCACCAACATGCTTAGCTACCGCAGCAGCCATAATGCCAATTGGGCCCGCACCAGTAATCAACACGTCTTCACCCACTAAATCGAATGAAAGTGCGGTATGAACAGCATTGCCAAACGGGTCAAAGATAGATGCTAATTCATCTGAAATATTGTCTGGAATCTTAAATGCATTATATGCAGGGATCACAAGGTATTCTGCGAAAGAACCTTCTCTATTTACACCGACACCAATCGTGTTGCGACATAAATGAACGCGTCCTGCGCGACAGTTACGACAGTGCCCACATGTAATATGGCCTTCTCCGGATACGCGATCTCCAACATTGAATCCTCGAACCTCTTGGCCCATATCAACAATCTCACCTACATATTCATGGCCAACAACCATTGGGGTAGGAATGGTATTTTGGGACCACTCATCCCATTTGTAGATATGGACATCCGTACCACAGATCGCTGTTTTGCGGATCTTGATAAGTAGATCATTGTGCCCCATTTCTGGTTTTGGCACATCAGTCATCCAGATCCCTTCTTCAGCTTTCAACTTGGATAATGCTTTCATAATATTCACTCGTTAAAAAGTAGGTGCCAAAAAGGCACCTAGCTATTAAATCACACCTAAATCTTTACCAATGCGGATAAATGCAGCGATTGCTTTATCTAGTTGCTCTTTAGTGTGCGCAGCAGAGATCTGTGTACGAATACGTGCTTGACCTTTTGGTACGACAGGGAAAGAGAAACCAATAACGTAAATGCCCTCAGCCAACAATCTATCAGACATTTCTGCCGCGACTTTTGCATCGCCCAGCATTACCGGAATAATGGCATGGTCTTTACCTGCACAAGTGAAGCCAGCAGCTTCCATCTCACTGCGGAAATATGCCGCATTTTCCCATAACTTTTCACGAAGCTCTTTGCCATCTTTTAACATATCTAACACTCGGATAGATGCCGTTACGATAGATGGAGCCAAAGAGTTTGAGAATAAGTATGGGCGCGAACGCTGGCGTAGCCACTCAACGATTTCTTTCTTACCTGATGTATAACCGCCTGATGCACCGCCGAGGGCTTTACCTAAAGTACCCGTAATGATGTCAACGCGATCCATAACACCACAGTATTCAGCTGTGCCTGCACCATTTTCGCCAACGAAGCCGACTGCGTGAGAATCATCGACCATGACCAATGCATCGTACTTATCAGCCAGATCACAAACCGCTTTTAAGTTACAGATTACACCATCCATTGAAAACACACCGTCAGTCGCGATTAACTTGGTTTTTGCACCCGCTTCTGTCGCTGCGATCAATTGCTGTTCTAAATCAGCCATATCATTGTTCGCGTAGCGGAAACGTTTCGCTTTACATAAACGTACGCCGTCAATGATTGATGCATGATTTAGTGAATCAGAAATGATGGCATCTTCTGGGCCTAAAATCGTTTCGAACAAACCCGCATTTGCGTCAAAACATGAAGAATATAAAATCGTGTCTTCTGTTTTTAGGAATGCGCTGATTTTTTCTTCCAACGTCTTGTGAATATCTTGCGTACCACAAATGAAACGTACTGAGGCAACACCAAAGCCGTGATCAGAAAGCCCATGTTGTGCAGCTTCAATTAGCTCTGGGTGGTTTGCTAAACCTAAATAGTTGTTTGCACAAAAATTGATTACACTTTCACCTGTTGAAACTGCTATTTCAGCTTGTTGCTGTGAAGTGATAATACGTTCTTTTTTATATAAACCTTCAGCTTTTACTTCTTCTATTTTTTGTTGAAGTTGGCTGTAAAATGCCGCTGCTCTCATGTAGAGTCTCCATTGGTTGCACGGAGTGTGTAAACAAAACTTGCTTCGCTACCGAACACACTATCGAATTGGCGAATGATACTGCAGCCAACCAACACGGTTTGCCACGTATATTTGTCACTGTTCGCTAGACGCTTGTGTTTAGAGTAAATCAACAAAAATCGGATACACACCAAATGAAAAGTCATACCCAAGCTCATTGCTCAGTTTTTGTATGAATGCATTACATAACTTGAGTATATTTTAAAAGGTTCGCTAGCTAAATGCACGAATTGTGATTATGTTGTTTTAGCCAACTGTAAATATTTATGCGTCCTTGAACAAAATGTTCGGCACATCCGACAGTGCATCACATACAAAGTCAGCCTCTGAGGCTCCTTCTTCATCAAATTTTTGTCCCGACCTTACGAGGATTTTAGTCGTAACGCCCGCCGCTTTTGCGGCCCCCATGTCTGATAATTTATCACCGACCATGATGCTCTGCGCCGGATCAATATCGTGCTCTTGCATGGCTCTCAGTAACATGCCTGGTTCAGGCTTGCGACAATCACACCGTTGTAAATATTCCGGCAAGGCTTTTTTAGGGTGATGAGGGCAAAAATACACACCACTCACCTCAACTTGATGCATTGCAAACTGCTGACACATCCATTCGCTCAACAAGTTAAACTGTTGTTCATCATAGTAACCTCGACCAATACCAGACTGATTGGTCACCACGATGATTTTATACCCTTCTTGGCAAAAACGTTGGCAAGCTTCAAAAACCCCGTCTATGAAATCAAACTCATCAATGGTGTGAACATAGGCATGATCATGATTGATCACACCATCTCTATCTAAAAAAACAGCTTTGTACTTCATAATTGCTCTTGTATTACAACGGTATCGAACATGGATTTAACCTGCTCAACGTCGATTTGTGCCATCAGGTCTTGCCCTTTCACGCGTGTTCCCCAAGGTAACTGTGCTGCTGTTTTTCCTTTTTGAGCAAGTAAATTCTTGTGGTACACCTCAACAACATACTGCTGATATAGATAAGGACCTGTTCTTTTCGGGTTAGAGTGTGCATACAAACCGATCACCGGTGTCCCTACAGTCACAGCCATGTGGGCTGGCCCAGTATCTGGTGCTAATACTAATTTAGCCTCTTTTAATACACACAACAGCGTTTTTAATTGCGTCTTACCAACCAAATTAGTGATAGCACAGTGTGCATGCTTTATGATTGCTTCACTGAGGTCACGTTCCATGTCAGTCGGGCCTCCGGTTATAACGACATCAAAGCCTTTTTCGGCAGCATAATCTGCCAATAACGCATATCGCTCAGGTAACCAGTTACGCTCCTTTTTACTCGCAGCAGGAGAGATAACAAAAACCTTATTCAACCCATCGAGTAGTGCCTTCGCTTGAAATTCATCTTTTTCTGTATATGGCATTTCCCAACAGGCATGATCAATATCTGCACCAATGGCACGTGCAAAATTCTGGAAGCCTTCTAAAACATGGGGTTCCTGTTGAGGTTCGATACGTTGATTAACAAACAAAGAATGCAGTTCTTTTGAGCGCCCTTTGTCAAACCCAATTTTTATTTTTGCGGGAATATGTAACGCCGCGATGTTTGCTCTAAAAGCAACTTGCATATGCAGCAATACATCGAATTTGCGACCTTTAAAATGCGATTTCAGATCTCTAAATGCCGCTTTGCCACGCTTTTTATCAAAGATGACAAACTCTACGCCAGGTAAGTCAGTCAAAAGCATGGCTTCAACCTTACCGAGGACCCAGGTAATTTTGGCATTTGGGTGAGCCCTCTGAATAGCTTGCACAGCCGACACTGCATGGCATACGTCACCGATGGCAGACAATCTTAAGATACAAATAGAAGAGAGAGAATTAGACACGCAGCCCTACCAAGTAATTTTATGAACGCCTGATCTTAAATTAATCACCCTGATTTGCAACACTTGTGCATTTTACTCTTGCCAAAAAATCGCTAAACTTGCGGCACATTGTCTTTTATTCAGTAAATCATGCTCACGGTAAAAAAAACCAACAATCAATACTTACTTATACCAGATGACTCAAAGTTAGATATTCAAACAACTTGGTTTAATGTTCAATTTTGGCGTGACCAAGATGCGATTGTCACGAGCAAGCAGGGTCGAGCTGCAGCATGGTTTGTTAAATACCAAGACAACAAAATCGCCGTGCTCAAACATTATTGGCGAGGAGGCCTGATTGGTAAGTTATTGTCAGATCAATACCTGTACACAGGTCTTGAAAATACTCGCGTCTTTCAAGAGTTTAAGTTATTAACAGAATTAGATGCGTTAAAATTACCAGTGTCAAGGCCACTCGCGGCCAATGTAGAAGTAAAATGGGGTACTTACCGTGCCGATATCCTTACCGAAGCAATTTCGGGCGCAACAAGCCTCTGTGAACAGCTCCAACAAAAAGCCTTATCGGCACAGGCACTTGCCGCTGTAGGCACGACCATTGCCCTGTTTCATCGACAAGGCGCATACCACGATGACTTGAATATAAATAATATACTGTTTGACCAAACCGGCAAGGTGTACTTAATAGACTTCGATAAAGGAGATTTGCGTGCCCCCGAGCAGGCATGGCAACAATCAAACATGGATAGGTTAAAAAGGTCTTTTAAGAAAGAAGCCGGCAAATGGCCGGCCTTCTATTTTACAGATACTGATTGGCAAGTGCTCATTGAAGCTTACCAAAAAGCGTTGAATACCCACTAACCTTTGGTTAATCGCGCTTTTTTGATTACGTTAGAAGTGGAGCAACCGTCAAGAAAAGTCAACACTTCTACTTGCCCACCATGATTCAGTACATGATCAGCCCCCGCTATTTCTGCCACTTTATAGTCGCCACCCTTGACCAATATATCAGGGCTGATTGACGCGATCAGGTTGGCTGGGGTGTCGTTTTCTTCAACTTTACCAAAAGGGATAACCCAATCAACTGAAGCCAAAGCGGATAATACCATGGCGCGTTCATTTAACGGATTAATTGGTCTATCTTCACCTTTGAGACGCGCAATTGATTCATCATTATTCAGGCCAACAACTAACCTATCGCCCATGGCCTTTGCCTGTGCTAAATAACGCACATGACCAGCATGCAAAATATCAAAACAACCATTCGTAAATACGATCTTTTCGCCATTTTGCTTTGCAAATTCAATGTGCTGCAATACATCTTCAAATGGTGTTTGATAGTGCTCACCGGTTGCTCTCAAGTATTGGCCGAGTTTGGCGCTCAGTTCTTCTGGAGACACTGTGGCTGCACCTAATTTGCCGACCACGATACCTGCTGCCAAGTTTGCCATCTCAACAGCATCCTTCGCACTCATCCCAGCCCCTAACATGGTGGTTAGGGTTGCAATAACCGTATCGCCAGCCCCCGTTACATCGCTCACTTCAAGTACTTGCGCCGGAAAATCATATTTCTCTGTTTCTGTGATCAGGGACATACCTTGCTCTGAGCGTGTAAGGAGCATCGCTTTTACTCCAGATTGAGTGATCAATCTACGCGCGCTATCCGTTAATGTCTGCTCAGTGGTTGGATCTCCACCGGCTAACTTAAACTCATTCAGATTCGGCGTAATAAAGTCGGCATCTTTATAAAATGACAAATCACTCATTTTAGGATCGACAAGCACCGTTTTGCCTGCCCTTTTAGCAATTTGAATCATCTCTTGAATATTCGAAAGTGCACCTTTGTTGTAATCAGAGAATAAAACAAAGTCATAGTTATCAACCACGGCTTCCAATTGCGTGGTCAGTAACTTGCTGTGCGCGTTTTCAAACGGCTCTTCAAGGTCAAGTCTCACGACTTGTTGATGGCGGCTGATCACCCGCATCTTCGCAATCGTTGGCAATGCATCAACCGCAACTAACTGAGAGTCAATGCTTTCAGCTTGGAGGATACTATTGAGTTTATCACCATTGTCATCTTTACCGATAAGTCCCAATAACCCTACTTTGCCATCTAAGTGCGCAATATTTTTTGCAACATTTGCCGCGCCACCCGCCTTGTCTTCCAAGCTGCTAACTTTGACGACTGGTACTGGCGCTTCAGGAGAAATACGCCCAGTATCTCCATGCCAGTACCTATCAAGCATTACGTCACCTACGACTAATACATTTGCACTATGAAGGTTTTGTAAGGCACTTAGATTCATTTGTTTTGCTCCGCGATTAGCAAGTCAACCGCTTCACAAAGCCAATGCCCAATAAACATATGTGCTTCCTGGATCCGAGCAGTTTCATCGAACTTAATAATAATAGGCAGTTTGGCAATGTCTTTAACCACACCGCCTTCACGGCCAGTTAATGCAACGGTGAACGCACCAATTTCATTTGCAGCGGCAAGGGCTAAGTTAATATTTTCGCTTGTGCCAGAGGTTGTTAAGCCTATCACCAAATCTTCCGGCTTACATAAAGCCTGAACTTGCCTTTCAAAAACAGTATTAAAATGGTAGTCATTACTATGTGCAGTCAAAATAGATGTATCTGTTGTTAACGCCATAGAAGCTAGCGGCCCGCGTTCAAGCTTATAACGCACGACGAACTCTGCAGCAAGGTGCTGCGCATCTGCAGCACTACCACCATTACCAAACCAAATTACCTTTCCACCAGCTTGTAGTGTTTTTTGACATTGTTTAAGCAGCGCTATCGACTCATCATGATAGTCCGCCATTTTTGAAAACAGCGCCATGTGGCGATTCAAGCTGTCTAAGTAGCTGTTTGCTATTTGGTCATTCACAGACATAGTGATCCTTAATATTGTAGCCAGTTTAAAAAACTGCTTTATCTTTTATTCTTACCCGTGTATTACCAGTATACATTGACTGATAGCCAAGTGTAATTCTCGCCATAAACATCTTTGCCCGCGGTCAGACTTGTTTCAACTTGGTAGCGACTAATTGTTCTCGTGTTTGACAGTTTAAGTTCATTCATTTTCTTGTACTCAAATTTGTCATCATTCTGATTTTCAATCGCGGTATACTGGACGCTCCACATTGAGTCTAAGCTCTCATGATAATTAATTTCTAATACTTGGCTGGTTGTTGCAACGCCATGGTTAAAGTTGCGATGGTTGCTCGCAAAGTGGCCTAAAATGAAGTCATCGATACTATTTCCTTTGGTTGGGTAAATGTGGTGGGTGTACCATGCTTCACTGATATCCGAATACTCATATCTAAGGGATATGTCTTGTGTCAATGTCGGCACATACGCACCATAACTTGTCACTGAGTTACCGAATAAGTAGTTTTTATGTTCTCGAGTATCTTCTCCGCCATGCTCAATATACCACTCGACAGGTGTTACCCAATTTGTCTTGAAGGACGTTGTTACCGTAGCCCACTGGTCACCTAGCTCACTATCCGTGCTGCCAGTCAAACCACTGTTATCGCTTCCAGCAGGGTCAAAGTACGCTTTAACAACATCTTTAAAAGCAACTTTTCTTGGTCCACCACCAAATTGCATCACGCGGTTTAATCCTAATTTCCAATTTTTCAATGGCTCTATACTGATGTGTGTACCTGCCAACCTTGGCGTGCCATCGTGTAACTGCCCCTGATAGTCAATCCCCTTTTCGACATGCTCTAGCTCGGCATAAAACAGTTCGAAGTCAAAGTTCCACCAGTTCTTAAGGGGAGAATTTAGGCCTAGAGACACCGATAAAGGCGACCTCGCATTAGTAGAGTATACTTGTGCTGAATGTTTAAATGGTGAAAACCAATGCTCTTTATAACCCAGATTTAACTGTAAATTGTCTCCACCCAAGGCATAAATTGTATTGTAAGGCACGAGCTTGCCAGCTTCTACACGATACTCTACGCCAAGCTGCATCAATGTGTTATCGCTGCCTCTGTAAATACCGTCTAGTGATAATTCAGCATATTCACTAGAATGGTTGCCACGATCATTGGCAAGCTTTTGCGCTTCTCCTGAATCGATACGCAACTTCACACCACGCCGTGTAATTGCATCTCGCTCTAAGTAAGGTGCGATTCGTGCTCGAATACTAGCTTGCAACGCAGGATCAATCTCGCCTAACTTCACAATGTGTTGATTTATCTCTGTAATACGATAGGGCTTGGTCATTGGCGTCACAGCGGTTAACGTGAACATCTTTTCTATCTGATATTCAAGTATCTTATCTTTACCAATGGGTAAATACGCGGTTGGCATCGCCAATGCCATTGTTGAGCTTAGCCCAAGAAGAGAAACAGCAAATAATACGCTTTTAGAAATAGACAACATTTTAATTCGTTAGAAATCACAATAAGGCCAGCATACTAGCAAATTTACTGCTTTTGAGCACGCTCGGTAATGTGTAAAATTGTTATAGCAATTTTCATTCTTCTCTAAGCGGGTTAATATACCCTTTTATTAGTCACTATTCGCCATGACCAGATTCGTTTATTCATTACTATTACTCGTACTCAGCCCACTCATTACCTTATATCTCTATCAAATAAGAGGTAAAAAAAACGCCGGCTATCGAGCGCACTTTTCTGAGCGGTTTGGCCATGTTGACAGCACCATTACGACCAATGGATTTATCATTCACTGTGCCTCTGTGGGCGAAGTGCTTGCCGCCTCCCCCCTAATCAAACGCTTACAGTCAACATATCCTGCTGAACGCTTCTTAGTCACATGTAATACCCCAACAGGGAGAGAAGAAATACAAAAGCAATTTGGCGATTCGGTCGACGTATGCTATTTGCCCTTAGATCTGGCTTTTGCAACGCGAAAATTTATTAAAAAGCTCAAACCTAAACTGTTAATTGTGCTTGAAACCGAGTTGTGGCCAAACCTTTTTCACTATGCAAAACAGCAAAACTGTCCTGTTGCTGTTGTCAATGCACGCTTATCTGAAAAATCTTTTCAAGGTTATAAGCGCTTTGCCGCTCTGAGCCGAGGATTAATGGCACACATTGATGCCCTTGCCAGCCACAATGAGGAAGATGGCGCCCGCTTCGTCGCCTTAGGTCTAGAGAAAACGCGAGTACAATCAACCGGTTCTATCAAGTTTGATATTCAAATCGAGGACAGTGATAAAAGTAAGCTCACCGCATTGCAAACATTGATCGGCAATAGACCTATATGGATCGCGGGCTCTACACACCCAAAAGAACATGAACAAGTTATTGCCGCGCACCAGTTAGTGCTCAGCACTCACCCAAATGCCTTGTTAATCATCGCACCGCGCCACCCAGAACAGTTTGAACCGGTTGCAAGCTTGTTGACACAAACGAATTTAACAGTGAGCCGCCGCAGTGAGCACTATACTGCACACTCGCACGTGCTTTTAGCAGATACACTTGGCGAACTGAAATTTTTATATGGCTGCGCGGATATCGCCTTTGTCGGTGGCAGCTTAATTGAACGAGGCGGTCACAACCCGCTCGAAGCGGCGGCCAGTGCCGTCGGCGTTCTCAGTGGACCAAGCATCTATAATTTTTCACATATTTACCCTGAACTGATGGCAATGAAAGGGGCTAACATTTGTCAAAATACAGACCAATTAGCAGAACAAGTAACACACTATCTCAGCGACTCAGCTGACGCACGGAAGCTAGGTGAGAATGCTCATCAATGCCTTGCAAAAAATCAGGGCGCCATCGACCACACCCTCAAAGTCATAGATTCATTATTGGAGCAGTAGATGTCTGAGCAAGTCATAACCTCAATGCAAAGTTGGGTAAGCAAAGTTATCGTCAAATTTAACTTTTGCCCCTTTGCACGAAAAGAAGTCGAACAACAAACGATTCACTATCAAGTAAGCTCAGCCATCACGCCCGAAGATGCCGTCATGGATATGCTGAACGAATGCTTTGCGCTTGATAGCACGCCTGAGCGAGAAACCACACTACTTATCTTTTCTGAAGGATTTACACACTTTGATGACTTTTTAGACTTAGTCGACCTAGCTAACGCAATGCTCTGCGCGCAGGGGTTTGAAGGTAAATATCAAATCGCCAACTTTCATCCAGATTATGTGTTCGCTGACAGTGTTGACGATGACCCTGCCAATTATACCAATCGCGCTCCTTTTCCTACCCTTCATCTTATCCGTGAAGAGAGTATGGCTTTAGCGCTAGCGCAGTATGATGACCCGGAGTCTATTCCAGACAATAATATTCGGCTTGCCAGACGAAAAGGCGAAGCATTCTGGCAACAGTTACTTGTACAATGTACTGCACATAAGTAACTGCAGTTGCTCTTTGTTGTAGCGCTTGAGCGGCGCTACATTCACTTTATTTTTTTACCCATTGACCATTCACTTGAATAAAATGACCAGAAGATGTCTTTTTGAACGTTTTCTCTGCTGCTAACTTTTCAACCTGTGCCAAACTAATCTTGTTTTTCTTGGCTAGCTGTTGATATTTCGCTTTGCGTTTTTTATTGATTTCGGCAACCAACTTATTGACGTCTGATGAGCCTTTGATCACACCAAGGTAGCCGGACGCATTTTCTCCCACTAACCCCTGAGTTTTAGCATCGTTGATTGTCATTGCCATTACAGAGAAGCTTAAGCATGCTGCTGCAATTGTTGTCAATATCATTTTCGCTTTCATGTTCTAGCTCCTTAGAATAGTTCACTGTCTTCGCTAAACAAATCATCTAGCTCTTTATCTACTTTTACGCGGATCTCGTGATCCACTTTTACATTTAAATTGATAGTGATTGGCTCTTTCGTCTCTACCTGCACTTTATGTGTGCATGCTGACGTCAACACAACCAGCATCAGGGTTAGCATCCATTTCATGCTTTCTTGCTCCTATTTATTTAATGCCTTCTCTACTTCATTGGTTATTTCATCGCTTAAACGCAATGCCCTAAACAACTGAAAGATATTTTCGCTATGCGTATAATTAAAGTTTATGGGTTGCTGTGCTTGCGCATTGACACCAGCAATCTCAACCGCTAAGTCCAGCCAGCCATCTGGAGACAATGTCACGTCACTAGACAACTTTTCGATATCTAAACTTTCCAACAAACTAAACGCGGTATCGATACCAGCCTGATGAGACTTCAATGCCTCTACAGACTCATTGTTCTCAATACTTAGAAAACCCACATCAATATTTCTCAGTTTGCCGTGCGTTATTGCTATTTCGCCTTGCTCTATGAGCACAGGTAGTTGACCTGACACACGACCTCTAAGTTCAACACCCGCACTTTTGCCCGCGTCAGAGATAAGCGCAAGATCCCAGTTATGTGCCTCAATTAGAAAACGTTGATCACTCTGTGACAATGTCACTTGCTCGGCCGTCACGTCTCCATCAAAAATTTTAGCGTGAATATCTTTCAAAGCCAGCGTGCCCTGCTGCGTTGAGAGTCGAGCAGATAAATCCGTTAACACGGCACCTGAACGAACCTCCGCTACATTAAGTGTCGTATCAGTCACAACCAACTGAGCACGTTCATATGCACCGGTTAGGGGAAGGTTGATACCACGAATATAGTGAGAATCGTAGAGCACCCCCGCCTCTTCTAGCTCAAGGTCAAACCGATAAATTTGCGCGGTCAAATCCCCTATCGCAGTTGCAGATATTAAGCCCTCACTCAATTGCAATTGGGGGACTAACTGATACATCATAGGCTGAAGTGTTACAAAGCGTTGCTTTGGCACATCGACGCGTATCTGATTAATTTCGCCATCCAGTATATGCTCAATTGTTAATTCGAATTCATCTGAGTATGCAATGTGCTCCAGCTTTATGCTGTCTTTCACCGTCCCTGACGTAGTCAAAGTCGTATCTCTAAAAGACAGCTGGGGGGTCGCCACTAAGCCAAGATGCATCTCACCGTTGATTTCGCCAGTCAAGCCCTGTCGAGTAACCTCACCAACCATACGCGCTGTCTGATGAATGTCTTTGCCTCGCACCTCGTGGATCTTAAATGATCCCAAATCTAACTCGGTGTTCGCTATCAATGCGCCAAATTCATCTAACTTCGCATTGCCTTGGAATAAAACGTACTTACCTGACAAAGCTTGCAGTTGATAACGCTCAGCTGTTAACTGCATGTCGAATTTATCGATAACAATGGGCCAAAGCGCCTTTGCTGTCCTCTCTGCTGGGTTTATAGTCGACGCGACATTGACATTTAACTCCGTGTTTTCTAACTGAGTATTGTGGATCACCGCCTTGCCTGCCGTCAGTTGAGCGCTAGATTCAAGCGCCAATGATTGCAAAGGATCGCCCTTCAACGTAAAGGCGCCTTGACTCACGATATCTCTAAACTCCATGCCGTTTGGTAAATTTAGCTGTTGATTACTGGCAACCCAATCACCAGAGAGTTCAAGCCCCTGAGCTCCATAACGCAATGCTGCTTGTAAACCGACTAAACCAAGCCCTAGCCCATAGTGATTCAACACCAACTTTCCTTGAACCTGTTGGCTGTCAAGATTCACTAGTAAAGTGTCTATCTGAATATCCGTTTGACCATGGGAGTCTGATACCCTCAAGCTCGGTAGGATAATGTCTGATTTGTTAATCTGAATATTTTCAGTGCTCAAGACTGACCAGGTTTCACTTAACCTTAACACAGCCAACTCTTGTTGAAGATCTAATAAGTCTTCGCAATGTGACAAGTTTATATCCAAGGGCAAAGATGTTGCATTTACAGCGCCTTTAGCGTGGTTGAAGTCCCAGTTGCCAGTGACCTGTCCACGGCCTAATAGCGCTATTTCACATTGCGCTTCTTGTTGGTATTTAGCTCTGAAGTTAAGATCTGCATCGTATGTAATACTCAAGCCATCTGTAGAAAAATGCAGCATTCCCGAAAACGCTTTGATTGGCTCTGGTAAATAAGGCGCTAGAAAATTGCTCGTCAAATCAAAATCTACATTCAAGTTGTCGACGGATAGCTCAAGCTTGGCAATAACATCGCCAGTGAATGCAAACTGATTCAGCTTCATCTCGGTGACGGAAGCATTTAAGGGCTTTTTTAAAAGGTGAGAACTGATACTCAATTGATTGATGCTAACTAGTGGGCGGTGCGCATTCATGGGGATGTTGAGTTTTTGCACCTCACTATTGTCGATATTTTTTTGAGTTTTTACGTGCGCAACTGCCAACGAACTAATATCAATGCGTTCAGAGGTTACAGTAATGTTTTTCCCCTTCGCCTTGAAGTCATCATTTTCAAAACAAACTTCGCTTACTTCAACCTCTGTTAACCCAGAAAAGGTCCAATCCAAACATGTGATTTTCCCTTGCGGCAGAACGTACTTGGCTACGACCAAACTTAGCGGCACCCGGCAGAAATAAAGTATGATTAGTGTCAGTAGCAAAACCATCACTGTGACTAAAACATTGCGGCGCATTTGTTCCTAGATAAATTAGCGACTTAAGGCTGTTAGTGTAAGCCATCATTGAAACAATGTAATGTAGAACTAAGTAAGAAGTTGTAAAATAGCACAGAGAAGACAATAAAAATTTGGACGTTTCGGCGAACCCGAATTCAACGTTGCTTTGAAATACAAGCCAACCAGAAAATAGTTCACTGCCAAGCGTTCGCTTTTTTAAAGCTACAAAAAAGGCCACCGAAGTGACCTTTTCTTTAAAGCTAGTTAAGGCAGTGCAGACTAATTCGTCCTGAAGCTGCGGCCCGGCTCGTCATCCATGACTCGCGTAAAACACGCTGCGAAACTTCGTTTCGGTCGTGTTTTACCCCACGTTTTTACGTGCGTTACGGAACATGCGCATCCACGGGCTATCTTCTTTCCACTCATCTGGGTGCCAAGAGTTAGCTACTGCACGGAATACACGCTCTGGGTGCGGCATCATTACTGTTGCACGACCATCTGTTGACGTGATACCTGTGATACCTTCTGGTGAACCATTCGGGTTGTTCGGGTATTGCGTCGTGGGCTGACCAAAGTTATCAACGTACTGAACTGCTACCGTGCCAGACTCCAATGCTGCTTTCACTGCTGCGTCGTTTGCAAACTCAGCATGGCCTTCGCCGTGAGATACCGCAATTGGCATACGAGAGCCAGCCATACCTTGGAAGAATACTGACGGGCTTTCTTGCACTTCAACAAGGCTGAAACGAGCTTCAAAACGCTCTGACTTGTTGGTTACAAAACGTGGCCAGTGTTCAGTACCTGGGATAAGCTCTTTCAGTGTCGATAGCATCTGACAACCATTACACACACCTAGGCTGAACGTGTCTTGACGCTCAAAGAATGTTTGGAACTGGTCACGTGCCATGTCATTGAATAGAATTGACTTAGCCCAGCCTTCACCGGCACCGAGTACGTCACCGTAAGAGAAGCCACCACATGCGACAAGCCCTTTGAACTCTTCTAGCGTTAGACGACCTTCAAGGATGTCACTCATGTGCACGTCAACTGCTGCAAATCCAGCACGGTTAAACGCTGCTGCCATTTCAACATGAGAGTTCACACCTTGCTCACGAAGGATTGCCATTTTAGGCTTGGCACCCGTAGCAATGTAAGGTGCAGCAACGTCTTCGTTAAGGTCAAAGCTCAGGTTTACGTTTAGGCCTGGATCTTTCTCGTCAAATTTTGCATCAAATTCTTGCTTAGCACACTCAGGGTTATCACGAAGTGCTTGCATCTTATAAGTCGTTTCAGCCCAAATAGTACGTAATTCAGTACGTGTATTTGCAAGTACTGCTTCACCACCACGGTTGAAGATAACTTTATCTTCTGCGTTTAATGCACCGATAGTGTGGCTGATAGCTGCAAGGCCGTTATCTGCTAACACAGCTTCAACTGCTGCAAGGTCAGAATTGCGAATCTGAATGACTGCACCTAGCTCTTCGTTATAAAGTGCTTCGATGTCAGAGCCTGTTAGGCTATCAAGGTTTACTGTCACACCTGTGCGACCTGCAAATGCCATTTCAGCAACGGTAGTGAATAAGCCACCGTCTGAACGGTCATGGTAAGCTAGTAGCTTCTCGTCAGCGACTAGCGCTTGCATTGCGTTGTAAAAACCTTTTAATAGCTCTGGGCTATCAACATCCGGTGTCTTATCACCAAGTTGCTTATAAACCTGCGCAAGGCTTGATGCACCCATACGGTTTTGGCCGGCACCTAAGTCAACTAGGATTAGACTTGAGTCACCTTTATCAGTGCGAAGCTGTGGCGTGACCGTTTTACGAATGTCTTCTACACGGCCAAATGCAGTGATCACAAGAGAAAGAGGTGCGGTAACCGCTTTATCTTCACCGTTGTCTTGCCAAGTCGTCTTCATTGACATTGAGTCTTTACCAACAGGAATCGTTAGACCAAGTGCTGGACATAGCTCTTCACCCACAGCTTTTACTGCTTCATAAAGACCTGCGTCTTCACCTGGGTGGCCTGCGGCTGCCATCCAGTTTGCAGATAGCTTGATGTTCTCAAGGCCGCCAATGTTTGCGCCAGCAATGTTCGTTAGCGCTTCTGCAACAGCTAAACGTGCTGATGCACCATAGTTTAGAAGTGCTGCAGGTGTACGCTCACCCATTGACATTGCTTCACCGTGGTAAGTGTCAAACGCTGCTGCTGTTACAGCACAGTTTGCTACTGGTACCTGCCAAGGGCCAACCATTTGGTCACGTGCCACTAAACCCGTAACCGTACGGTCACCTATTGTGATAAGGAATGTTTTCTCTGCAATCGTCGGTAGACGAAGTAGACGCTTAGCTGCTTCTTCTACGTCAATGCTGTCAGTCTTAAGTGCTTCACCAGATACTTGCTTCGACTCAACGTCACGGTGCATCTTAGGTGCTTTACCTAGTAGTACTTCAAGTGGAAGATCGACAGGGTTATTGTCGAAGTGGCTATCCGCAACGGTTAAATGGCGCTCTTCAGTTGCTTCACCAATTACAGCGTACTGCGCGCGCTCACGCTTACAAATTTCTTCAAAACGGTCAAAGTCTTCTGCCGCTACGGCTAGTACATAACGTTCTTGTGATTCGTTACACCAGATCTCATGTGGTGCCATGCCCGGCTCATCGTTCGGGATGTTACGTAGTTGGAATTTACCACCACGACCACCGTCGTCAACTAGCTCAGGGAATGCGTTTGATAGACCACCCGCGCCCACATCGTGGATAAACGCGATTGGGTTTTCGTCGCCTAACTGCCAACACTTGTCGATCACTTCTTGACAACGACGCTCCATTTCTGGGTTTTCACGCTGTACTGACGCAAAGTCCAAGTCTTCGTTTGACTGACCAGATGCCATTGATGATGCAGCCCCCCCACCCAGACCGATGTTCATCGCAGGGCCACCTAACGCGACTAGCTTAGCGCCAACTGGAATTTCACCTTTTTGAACATGCTCAGTACGGATGTTACCAAGGCCACCTGCAAGCATGATTGGCTTGTGGTAACCACGCACCTCTTCACCATTGTGGCTGTTCACTTTTTCTTCGTAGGTACGGAAGTAACCAAGTAGATTCGGGCGACCAAATTCGTTGTTGAACGCCGCACCACCTAGTGGGCCATCAATCATGATATCTAATGCATTGACAATACGGCCAGGCTTGCCAAAGTTTGTTTCCCACGGCTGCTCAAAACCAGGAATACGGAGGTTAGAAACGGTAAAACCAACCAAACCCGCTTTAGGCTTAGAACCACGACCTGTAGCACCTTCATCACGAATTTCACCACCAGAGCCCGTTGATGCGCCCGAGAAAGGGGCAATCGCCGTTGGGTGGTTGTGCGTTTCAACTTTCATCAAGATTTCAATGTTTTCCTGATTGTAGTTGTACTCACCTTCTTTATTCGGGAAGAAACGACCCGCTTTAGAACCCTTCATTACTGCCGCGTTATCTTTATATGCAGACAATACGTTTTCTGGGTGCGTTTCGAAGGTATTTTTGATCATTTTGAACAGCGACTTAGGCTGCTGCTCACCGTCGATTGTCCAATCGGCGTTGAAAATCTTGTGACGACAGTGCTCAGAGTTCGCTTGTGCGAACATGAATAGCTCGATGTCGTTCGGGTTACGGCCTAATTTTTGAAAGTTTTCTACTAGGTAGTCAATTTCGTCATCCGCTAATGCAAAACCCTGCTCAACGTTTGCCGTCGCAAGTGCTTCACGGCCACCGCCAAGAATGTCTACAGATGACATTGGGCGCGGCTCTTCAACACGGAATAACTGACCCGCATCCTCTAATTGGCTGTGTACAGACTCAGTCATACGATCATGAAGTAGCTTAGACACTTCATTTAGTTGCGCAGCGCTTAGCTCACCTTCAACATAATAGGCGATGCCACGCTCAACACGATGTACCTTATCTAGGCCACAGTTATTAGCGATATCGGTCGCTTTTGATGCCCATGGTGAAATAGTACCGATGCGAGGCGTCACTAAAACGAGTGCGCCTTCTGGCGTATGTTCAACAGCAGTTGGCCCATACGTTAACAGCTTGCTCAGTTTATCTAACTCTGCTTCTGTAAGTTCAGCAGTTAAATCAGCAAAATGCATGAACTCAGCGTAAACACCAGTAACAGGTAATTCTGCATCCGCGCAGCTTTTAAGTATCTTTTGGACTTTAAAATCAGAAAGTGCAGGTGCACCACGTAGGATTAACATAGATATTTCATCCGGGGTTAAGGATTGAACGATATTTTGGGCCGCTATTATAGTCGAATTGACGCACAGATTTAACTCAAAATTGTCATTTATCGAAAAAAACCCGCTTCACAAAATTCAATTTAACTGCGAGCATACAAATTAATGGATATGATTTATACGGTACTCTTTGTTTTTCAATTTCTAACAAGATAATTTACAAAGGTATTTCAGGCTCAGAATAAACTGAATCAGGGTGGGTATGGTAATTCTTCGGTTGACTTGTTTCGTTTCAATTTGCTTAGTGAGCATGTTTCTCATAGGGTGTGATAAAACCCCTCCTAACCAATTGCAGCAAATCAAGGCGAATAATACACTAAAAGTGGGTACCTTAGTCGGACCTGCGACTTATTATCAGGGCCACACAGAAGAGGAAGGATTTGAATTTGAATTAGCAGGCGCATTCGCTCATGAGCTTGGCGTTCAACTTGAAGTTATCCCTTTTTTTAATCTGGAAAAACTCTTTGCCAGCTTGGAGCAAGGCCAATTAGATGTCGTGGCTTCGGGCATAAGCTATCACCCAAGCCGAACAGAATCATTTCGCTTTGGCCCTTATTATCGACAGATAAGCCAAAAATTGGTGTACAAACAAGGGAAGCAAAGACCCAGAAATTACGCTCAACTTGAGGCCCCCGTAACAGTACTCGCCAATAGTCACCATGTATTATCACTTGAAGAAGCCAAAGTTAACTACCCTCAATTACAATGGCAGACAACCACTTTACTCGATCAAGAGGAGCTACTGCTCGGTATTCTCAATAATGAAATAGAGTATACCATTGTGGACTCACACTCTCTGGCCTTGTTTCGGCGCTATCACCCAAATCTCAGCATAGCCTTCTCTGTCTCGCAGTCAGATCCCATCGCTTGGGTTATGAAACGCCAAACAGATGATTCGCTATACGCGCTATTGATGCCATTCTTTGCGAAGATGCAGAGCAGTGGCCAATTAGCGACACTGGAAGAGAAATACTTTGGTCATGTTACGCGCTTCAATTATGTCAATACCGTTGCTTTTGTTGAAGCGAGTAAACAAACTTTACCCAAATATGCCGAGTGGTTCATTGCCTACTCTAAACAATATGACTTAGATTGGCGACTACTTGCAGCCTTGAGTTATCAAGAATCAATGTGGAACCCACGAGCCAAATCCCCCACAGGTGTTCGAGGTATCATGATGCTCACGCAAAGTACCGCCAAAAGTGTCGGTGTAAAACACAGATTAAAGCCTGAACAAAATATTCGTGGCGGAGCCCGCTATCTCGCCAATTTAATTGCTCGCGTTCCCGATGGGGTCAGTAATCCAGATAGAACTTGGTTGGCGCTTGCTGCGTATAACGTTGGTATGGGACACGTGCGTGATGCTCTCAAATTAACGGCACAGCAGGGTGGCGATCCACACAGCTGGGCAGATGTTAAAAAACGACTACCACTGTTGACAAAAAAGCGCTACTATCGAAGCACAAGATATGGATATGCGCGTGGCGATGTTGCGGTACATTACGTTGATAACATACGTCGCTACTTTGACGCTCTGGTCTGGTTAGACGAAAATGGGGCGCTCCCTTTCAGTTCTGGCGAATAAATTGCATCCCAGCATCCTTGTCATAAGCCTGTCACATTAAACGGGTATTTCTGTCACGCGTAAGTTTTTTCTCTCTCACAAAGGAGGTTCTGATGCTTAGAAGACGTCGAACTCATCAATTTAAACGCAACACTCGCAATACCAACCCGAATCGTCGCAGAGTGATGCTTAAAAACATCCACAAGAAAATCCTATTGCGCCGCCGCATATATTCACTTCTCCAATTAGCAGCAGACACCAAAACGGCTCAGCCTTGAGCCGTATTCGTTTGTTGCGCTTGGCGTGCTTTTCTCGCTGCTTTATGTTCTTTTCTTCTGCGCTTAAAAAAGCAAGATAATTTGTCACCACACTCTTGTGCAAGCACACCAGAGGTGACTTCCGGTTGATGATTTAGCTGAGGGTCTTGCAACAGATTCATCACCGAGCCAGCAGCACCGGTCTTAGCATCACTTGCGCCATAAACAACCCGCTTAACACGACCATGCACCAACATGCCTGCACACATTGGACAGGGTTCCAAGGTGACATATAAGGTACAATCAATAAGTCGGTAGTTTTGAATTTTCTTTCCCGCTTCTCGAATCGCCATCATCTCTGCATGCGCAGAGGGGTCATGATGCCCAATGGAACGGTTCCAACCCGCAGCAATCAACTCCCCATCTCGAACAACCACGGCCCCAACGGGAATTTCATTTTCAGCTTCTGCTTTGTCAGCATAGCTTAGCGCTTGGCGCATCCAGTACTCATCTTGTTCTTGGATAGTCATACTAAAAACTACAATGTAAATTTGAGTTTTAGTATACCAGCTTCCTTTATAGAAACCGCTTGGTTACAGAATTATTGCTAAAATTACCAAATTACCATGGCTCACCCATACAAAATTAGGCTATAATTCGCCGCTTTTTTTATTTAATGAGCTCAAAACACACGGGTAAAACATGAAATTTCCGGGACACCGTAGGCATAAACATTATTTTCCAGTGGAGGATAAGGACCCACTTATCAATCACTTAAATGCTGAAGATCGCTTAAAGCGCAACTATATTTGCGGCATTGATCAAATCGTTGTTGATATTGAAGCCAAAGTCGACCAAGCGTTTTTAGATGAATTCCATCTGCAACGCGGTATGTCACAAGTCATAGACAATGATGTCACCAACGCGCTCTATGAGCGTTTAAAACGTGATGACATGATTGACTACGAATTTGCAGGCGGCACCATTGGCAACACCATGCACAACTACTCAGTTCTAGCAGATGACCGTTCGGTTTTGCTGGGCGTAATGAGTGAAAGTATAGAAATCGGCAGCTATGCGTATAAATTTTTATGTAATACGTCTAGCCGTGTCGACTTAGATCACTTGCAACCTGTTGCTGGCCCAATTGGCCGTTGCTTTACGTTAATTGATGATAGTGGCGAAAGAACCTTTGCCATTAGTGCTGGCTTAATGAACTACTTAAAGCCTGAATCTATCAGCCAGTCTTTGATAGAAAATGCCTCAGCTTTGGTGATCAGCGCATACCTAATGCGTACCAACGGGGATGAAACAATGACGCAAGCCACCATGCAGGCGGTAGAGTACGCCAACCAAGCTGGTGTCCCTGTAGTACTTACTCTTGGTACTAAGTTTTTGATTGAACAAGATCCTCAGTGGTGGGCTGAATTTGTCGAAAAGCATGTCGACATTCTTGCCATGAACGAAGAGGAAGGCGAAGCAATCACCGGGTTTGATGATCCGCTCATGGCTGCTGATAAAGCACTGGATTGGGTTGACTTGGTCATTTGTACCGCAGGTCCAACGGGTCTTTACATGGCGGGTTATGTAGAAGATGAGATGAAACGAGAAACAGAGTATCCGCTTTTACCTGGCGCTATTCCTGAATTTAACCGCTATGAGTTTTCTCGTGCAATGCGCAAGTCACGCTGTGAACGACCTGTTCGAGTATATAGCCATACTGCACCATATATGGGCGGTCCCGACACAATTAAAAACACCAATGGCGCTGGAGATTGTGCGTTAGCAGCGGTTTTACATGACTTATCAGCCAATGTTTACCATCGCTTGAATGTACCTAACTCTGCGAAGCATGAGCAGTCTGCGATCACATACTCCTCACTGGCGCAAATTAGTAAATACGCTAACCGTGCCAGCTTCGAAGTATTGGTGCAACATTCACCCAGACTGTCTCGCGGACTACCAGAAAGAGAAGACTCGTTAGAGCAGTCTTACTGGGACCAATAAATTTAAATAGCGCGATAAATATCGCGCTATTATCGGCGTTAGAAAATTGCTGTGCCGAGCTCCTCAGCAAGAAACTCTAACGCCGTAATACCCGCAACAGAATTCCCAACTGTATCAAGTCCAGGTGACCATACAGCAATCGTAAACCGCCCTGGTACAACTGCGATTATCGCCCCCGAAACACCAGACTTGCCAGGCATACCCACACGATATCCAAAATCTCCCGCCGCATCATAAAGACCACTGGTAAACAGCAAAGAGTTCAATTGCTTCACCTGTTTCGCTGGTAATATTTGCTGTTTTGTCTGAGTGCAAACGCCGCCGTTAGACAAATACGAAAAGCACTTGGCCAACTCCGCGACATTCAACTCAATGGCACAAAAATTAAAGTATGACCACAACACCTCTTCAACTTCATTATTAAAGTTGCCAAATGACTTCATTAAATACGCCATCGCTGCATTGCGATAGCGATGTTCATATTCAGACTGCGCAACCACTTTGTTAATGGATAACTTCGGGTTACCGGTTTGCATACGATAGCTTTCGAGCATGGTGTGGATCGGCGCACTCAAACGCGAATACAACGCATCGCACGTGACGATTGCACCGGCATTAATAAAGGGGTTTCGTGGTATACCATTTTCAAACTCTAGCTGAGTCAAAGAGTTGAAAGCTGTGCCAGAGGGCTCCTTGCCGACTCTGTGCCATAACTCATCACCATATCGCTGCAAAGCCAGCGTCAAAGTCATCACCTTGGACACTGACTGCACCGTAAATTTGGCGTCGCAAGCGCCCGCACAATAAGTTTCACCTGATTGCGTTTGAATGGCTATCGCAAACTGTCCCAACTGCTGCTCAGCCAAAGCAGGAATGTAATCGGCTACTTGTCCCTGAGACAAGAATGGCTGTACATGCGAAACGGTACGCTCTAAAATTGATTGATAGTCTGTCATACTAAAAATGCATAAATCACAATGGCTGGAGTGTAACAAATGCACTTATAAGCAGCCATAAAAAAGCCGCTGAAAAAACAGGTTTTCAGCGGCTTTTTTGAACGTTTATTACATCACTTGGTAAATAGTTCTTTGATGTTTGCTAGGTCTGACTTACCAGCGATTAATTCATCCGGTGTCAGCCCTGAAAGCTCATGTGGAAATACCAACCACTCATCAGACTCATGAATATAATAGTCTGGCGTCATAGGCACTTTTTTATTGGTTGGTTTGTAATAAGGACAAGCAACACGGATATCTTTAGGCAGATTTAGTCGCATAAGCTCTTCTAGTTTTTCGCGAAGTGCATAGATGCTGCGACCCGAATCGAATACGTCATCAACAATTAATAACGAGTCTCCGGCATTGGCATTCTCAATGATGTAATGCAAACCGTGAACTTTAATCTCTTTAGACTGCTGACCAATGCCATAGTATGAAGAAGTACGAACAGCGATATGGTCTGTTTCGATGCCTTTATAGTCATAGTACTCTTGCACAGCGATCCCAATAGGTGCGCCTCCTCGCCAAATACCAATGATAAAGTCAGGACGGAACCCATCTTCATAAACTTGAGCCGCTAGACGGAAAGAATCCTCTAGTAACTGTTGCGCTGTAATGTAGCACTTCTCAGACATAAAAACCCCGTATTGTCAGTGCGAGCGTCACCACTGTTGGGTGTCACTCTGAACAAGAATAACTTATAACCGTGTATTCTAGCCGAGTCAGATAGAAATTGCTTGTCATACATCAGGGTTTTTACTGCAAAGTGACAGATTAACGAGGAAATGATGACAATGCGCTGCGCAATGTTGATGCTCGACGGGCAATAAAAAAGCGAGTCATTTGACCCGCTCCTCTCATCGCTTTAGGCTTCCGTATCCCCTTCAGGGTTGATATCTTCCGCTTCTATAAACTCAACTTCAAAGTTATCGACGCGCTGCAAGCCCCGCGGTAACTTATTACCTCGGCGCCCTCGCTCTCCAAAATAATGTTCAAGATCAGAGTTTTTCAGTGTCAACTTGCGTTTTCCAGCATATAGTGTAACCGCACGTCCCTCTGGGACAACCGCCAGCACTTTGACAAACTCCTCTCTTGCCTGCACTTTGGCGTTTGGAATGGAAATAATCTTATTCCCTTTACCTTTGGCCAATTTCGGCAAATCTCTCAGTGGGAAAAGCAACATGCGGCCTTCGTTAGAAATCGCCATACAGCGATCTGTAGCTACATCATTGACAGTAATGGGTGCCATCAACTCTGCACCTTTAGGAATACTGACCAGCGCCTTACCATTTTTATTCTTGCTGACCAAATCAGAGAATTCAGTGATAAATCCATAGCCACCATCTGTTGCCATCAAATATAGATCTTGCTCCTCCCCCATGACAACATGCTCAAAATTCACCCCTGTTGCAAGGTTAAATCGACCTGTCATTGGTTCGCCCTGGCTTCTTGCAGAGGGCAAACTGTGCGCATCTGTCGCAAAAGCGCGACCAGAACTATCTAAAAAGACCGCAGGCTGATTACTCTTGCCCTTGGCAGAAGCTTTATAGCTATCACCAGAGCGATAATTTAATCCCTCTGCATCGATTTCATGACCTTTGGCAAAACGAGCCCAGCCCTTTTCGGACAGCACCACGGTCACCGATTCAGACGGGATGAGATCCTTTTCACTCAGCGCTTTCGCTTCCTGTCTTTCAATTACTGGCGAACGTCTTTCATCGCCATACAGCTCCGCGGCTTCTTGGATTTCTTTTTTCATTAATGTCGACATGCGACGATCAGAGCCCAGCGTTAACTCTAATTTGTCACGCTCTTTACTCAACTCATCTTGTTCACCGCGGATCTTCATCTCTTCAAGTTTCGCAAGGTGGCGTAACTTCAAGTCAAGAATGGCTTCTGCTTGGGTGTCAGACAAACCAAATCGAGACATTAACTCTGCTTTAGGTTCTTCCTCATTACGAATGATTTCAATGACTTCATCAATATTTAAGAAAGCAATCATCAAGCCTTCTAAAATGTGTAAGCGCGCCAATACCTTGTCAAGGCGATACTGCAACCTTCTGCGCACAGTTTCACGACGGAATATTAACCACTCAGAAAGAATTTGTTGGAGATCTTTGACCTGAGGACGTCCATCTAAACCAATCATGTTAAGGTTTACACGATAGTTCTTCTCAAGATCGGTCGTTGCAAACAAATGCGCCATCAGTGGTTCTGCTTTAACTCGGTTAGAGCGCGGCACAACAACAATACGCGTTGGGTTTTCATGGTCTGACTCGTCCCGTAAATCGGCAACCATCGGCAGCTTTTTAGCGGTCATTTGCGCAGCGATTTGCTCAAGTATCTTCGCACCAGAGGTCTGGTGTGGCAAAGCAGTGATAACGATTTCACCTTGCTCTTCTTGATACACTGCACGCATCTTGATTGAACCACGCCCCGTGGTATAGATTTTACGAATATCATCTTTTGGCGTGATGATTTCTGCTTCAGTCGGGTAATCGGGTGCTTGTACGACCTCGAGCAGTTCCTCTAACGTCGTTTTAGGTTTGTCCAGCAGCATGCAGCATGCTGTGGCCAGCTCATTCACATTGTGTGGTGGAATATCCGTGGCCATACCAACTGCAATCCCCGTCACGCCATTCAATAGGATATGAGGTAAGCGTGCTGGTAGCACTTGAGGCTCTTTCATTGTCCCATCAAAGTTTGGTACCCAATCTACGGTGCCTTGGCCAAGCTCTTTGAGCAGCACCTCTGAGAACTTTGATAAACGCGCTTCAGTATAACGCATTGCAGCAAAGGATTTAGGGTCATCGGCAGCACCCCAGTTACCTTGTCCATCCACCAACGGATATCGATAAGAAAAAGGCTGTGCCATTAAGACCATCGCTTCATAACACGCACTGTCGCCGTGAGGATGGTATTTACCCAGCACGTCACCCACCGTACGCGCCGACTTTTTATATTTTGCAGCTGCAGATAAACCTAACTCGCTCATCGCATAAACAATACGACGTTGCACAGGTTTCAGGCCATCACCAATGTGTGGTAATGCCCTATCCATGATCACATACATGGAGTAATTTAAATAGGCGTCTTCGGTAAAACGCCCCATTGGTAATTGTTCTATGCCCTGTAATGATAGGGCTTGTGGATCAGTCATGATACACCTTACTTCTTGTTATACCTCGGCTTTGTCGCCATGTTGCTCTAACCAAGCTTTGCGGTCACCGGAGCGCTTTTTCGCCAACAACATATCCATCATTTCCATTGTCTGCTCTTGCTCCTCTAAAGTAAGCTGAACTAACCGACGGGTGTTGGGATCCATCGTGGTCTCACGTAATTGCATTGGGTTCATCTCACCCAGGCCTTTAAAGCGTTGTACATTGACTTTACCGCGCTTTTTCTCGGCCTCAATACGGTCTAATATGCCACGCTTCTCATCTTCATCTAACGCATAATAAACTTCTTTCCCGACGTCTATACGGAATAAAGGCGGCATCGCAACATACACATGCCCGGCTTCAACTAACGTCGGAAAATGCTTTACAAACAGCGCACATAGCAAGGTTGCAATGTGTAAACCATCCGAGTCTGCATCAGCAAGGATGCACACTTTGCCATAACGGAGTGCTGATAAATCAGTTGAATCGGGGTCTATTCCCAAAGCCACCGAGATATCATGGACCTCTTGAGAAGCTAAAATCTGACCTGAGTCAACCTCCCAAGTATTCAGAATTTTACCGCGCAAAGGCATAATCGCCTGAAACTCTCTGTCCCGAGCCTGTTTGGCTGACCCACCTGCCGAGTCACCTTCTACTAAAAAGAGTTCTGAACGTTCGGTTTCACTCCCCGAACAATCGGTGAGTTTACCGGGCAAGGCTGGGCCACTGGTGACCTTTTTACGCACTACCTTTTTTGCCGCGCGTAACCGTTTTTGAGCATTGCTAATACATAACTCTGCTAATAGCTCTGCGGTTTCTGTATGTTCATTAAGCCATAAGCTAAACGCATCTTTGACGATGCCAGAAACAAACGTCGCGCACGAGCGAGAAGAGAGCTTTTCTTTGGTTTGGCCTGCAAACTGTGGGTCTTGCATTTTAACCGATAATACGTAACTACATTTATCCCATACATCATCTGGTGTTAGTTTCACTCCACGTGGCAGCAGGTTGCGAAATTCACAAAACTCACGCATCGCTTCTAGTAATCCCTGTCTAAGACCATTGACATGGGTCCCTCCTTGCGCAGTCGGGATCAGGTTGACATAGCTTTCGGCTATGGACTCTCCGCCCTCTGGTAGCCAATGCAGTGCCCAATCAACACCTTCTGTTGAACCGCTGAAACTTCCCGTAAAAGGAGATTTAGGTAATACCTCTAAGTCTTTAGCGCTGTCGCTTAGATAATCTTGTAAACCTGACTCATAGTGCCATTCTTGCGTTTCTTTGGTTTGCTTATTGATAAAACGGATGCGTAACCCCGGACAAAGGACGGCCTTCGCCTTGAGCAAATGATGAAGCTTAGTCAATGAAAAGTTGGCAGAGTCAAAGTAACTTGCATCAGGCCAAAACTGTACCGAAGTACCAGTATTACGTTTTCCAACACTGCCCGTCACTTCGAGGTCTTGAACCTTGTCACCATTTTCAAATGCAATTTCAAATTGTTGAGCATCGCGCTTAACAGTGACCTCCACACGTGTTGAAAGTGCATTTACAACCGAAATACCAACCCCGTGTAAGCCACCCGAAAACTGATAGTTTTTGTTCGAAAATTTACCACCAGCATGCAGTTTCGTTAAGATCAGTTCTACGCCCGGGATCCCCTCTTCTGGGTGAATATCCACAGGCATACCTCGACCATCATCAATGACCTGAAGCGAGTTATCTTCATGCAAAATAACATCAATTTTACTCGCATGGCCTGCCAATGCTTCATCAACACTGTTATCGATAACTTCTTGACCTAAGTGGTTAGGTCGAGTGGTGTCCGTATACATGCCTGGACGGCGCTTAACTGGCTCTAGGCCATTTAACACCTCAATGGCTTCTGCGTTATAATTTTGCTCACTCATAAATGCTACTGACTAAGTTATTTCTTTCTGTTTTAGTTAATTTTAAGAAAATTGGCGAGGCGATTAAAGTGCCTTTCAAAATTCATGAAACTGTGGTCGCCACCAAATTCTATTTTTGAGGGGCACTCACAATAATACGCCACTGCTTCTTGATAAGGTAACACTTCGTCACCAGTTTGCTGCAATAACATGATATTGCTTGGGGTCGTAAGCTGCTTCACATACATTTGCTGTAGTGCAAATACGTGTTCCTCAGTAAGCTCGTAATGTATATCTTGGTAAGGATTATACTGAGTTCCGAGGTAATCCCATAACAATTTATCCGGCCTAACAGCGGGGTTCACTACGACCGCTTTTAATCCAAATCGTTCTGACAAATGTGTTGCATAGAAGCCGCCTAACGAACTGCCTATCAATGCACAGTCTTGATCAATGAGTTGCTCCAGCTGCAACATTGCAATACGTGGGTCAAAATGTAAACGAGGAATAATATACTCACAACGTGCGCGACAAAACTCCCCAAATTGCACAGCTTTAAATGATTTTTCTGAGCTGTTAAAGCCGTGTATATAGATTACTTTTCGAGCCATTTAACCTCTGTTTGTATACCGTCACGTGTCCAACTCACTAGCCTGTATCCCGCACCTAAGTTTTCTTGTTGCCATTGTTCTGTATGACGCGTGAACTGGATAGATGTCGCTGGGGTCGCATTGATCTTTAATGTTCTAAATGTAAAGTCATATTCATGATGCACATGCCCATGGAATAAGTTCAAAACCCTGCCAGTATTGGCTAAGCAATTGAGCAACTGGGGCCCATTTTCTAACATATGTTTATCTAAGTATCCGTTTATGGGCAATGGATTATGATGACAAAATGCAATGCTAGGGACACTTGTATGCCGCTCTATTTCAATAAGGTGTGCAGCGTCTACCCAACCAGCAGGGGTTACCCCCTTACTATTGAGCAGCAAAACTTGCCCTAACTCAAAAGTCAGCCGTTTTGCAGAATGGATTTGCCCCTTACTGATCTTAGCTAAAAACGCAATATCGTCATGGTTACCGGGCACCCAAAACAGTGGGCACTCGAGCGGAGACTCAGCTAAAATTTGGGCAAATAACTGATAAGATTCAACCGTATGATCTTGGGTAAGGTCACCACCAAATATGACCGCATCGAGCGTTTTCGTCGCAAGCTCCGACAACACGCGCTTAAAGTGTTCCGCGGTATTCACCCCAAAATATTCGCCACTACTCACTGCAAACAAATGTGTATCCGTAATGTGAGCCAGCGTTAGTTGAGTTTGATTAAATACATAGTTTTCGTCAAACCAAGCCATTGTTCACATCCCAATTCAATGGCACTCTACCGCGTTCAATACAGGCAAGAAGCCAATCC
The DNA here is from genome assembly GCF_021530565.1 of Pseudoalteromonas sp. SMS1. Lineage (GTDB taxonomy): Bacteria > Pseudomonadota > Gammaproteobacteria > Enterobacterales > Alteromonadaceae > Pseudoalteromonas. Next base: position 58,225 of record NZ_JAKGBI010000015.1, on the reverse strand, counting down.
GCTAAAAATGCATTTAATTGATACTTTTCATCTTTATGGTGCATATTAGGATTGGGGTAACGATACGAAGGTTTCACCTTTTGATGGTAGTTGTGCTGAATCACTTCGGCCACTCGTGCATCGTGGTATAACCGAACAGCTAACTCAAACTCCCCAATATGGCTGCTTAAGGCATGCTTTTGACGGATAGATATATCTGTGGTGTATTTCGCAACCGCATCCACTGCAATGAAAAAGTCCATGGCGCCCATTTTTATCTGACACTGATTTCCCACTTCTTCTTCAGGCATAACTTTGAGTGCACGTAAATAATTGTGCTCACACAAGGTAATATACTTTGGAAGGGACTGCACATACCTAGGTTTAGTGGCGTTACCCCTTGCACCATACTCATGCATCAAATCAGACAAAATGACTCCCGTTTCACAACAATGTTGCAAGTTTCGATTTATTTAGCGCTAACCATTGTAGACTAATCACGGTGGCAGCGTTATCTATTTCCTCACTTTCGAGTCGAGACATGGCTTCATCAAAAGACATCACATGGGCTTTTATGTCTTCGCCTTCACTCTCCACCCCAAATGTCCCTCCTTGATAATCATTCAAATCAACTTCCGCTAAATATAAATATAAACGTTCTGTCGTTCCCCCTGGGCTTGATAGATAAGAACGCATATAATGCAGGTTATTCAACTTTAAGCCTGCTTCTTCTTGTGCTTCTTTTCTAGCCACCGCTTCAAGATCTGTGCTGCCTTCTGCCATGCCTGCAATACATTCTAATAACCAAGGCGATTCCTTAGTTGCAAGCGCACCAATACGAATTTGTTCAATCAATAATATTTCGTCTCTACGCGGGTCATAAGGTAACACTGCGACCGCATGGCCGCGTTCGAGTATCTCCCTGCGAATGGGCTTGGAAACACCGCCATCAAACAAGGCATGTTCAAATATATACTCTTCAATTTTCAAAAAACCATCATACAAAACATCATGCGTGGCAGAGTTAAACGTGACATCATGACGGGTGTACTGATTAATTTCTTTCATTTTTAATCCTAGATTCATAAAACGGGGTTTAATATCGGCTAATTTATCCCCATATTGCTATTAGCAACTAAAATGGCCAAAAAGCCAGAACCGATAATGTATTATATTCTGTTACACTTGTTTTGTTTTTATCCCAGAATAGCACTTGGGAATTTGCATAAAAACAAGGTAACATGCTGACAATAAAATTGTCTAAGGACTGCACAAATAATGAAAAAAACCATTTTATCTATGTTGGTTGGCTTGACCTGTGCGCTGTCAAGCAACAACACCTACGCAGAAGACTTGCTACAAGTTTACGACATTGCAACAGCTAACGATCCTACTGTTTTACGTGCAAAAGCGAGTGCAGAGGCACAAAAGTATGCACAAGACAGTGCATTAGGCCAATTGTTACCAACATTAGGCTTAAGATTTAGCTACTCAGACACGGACTCAACGGGCGCACCAGCGACTCAAGACGATGAGTCAGGGTATCAACTGCAAGATAGCTACCGAGACTCATTCTCTCGTACACTCACGCTGAACCAAACCATTTTTGACTTAAGCATTTGGGAAGGCCTGTCTATTGCTGAAAAGCGCGCGATGCAATCTTTAACTCAGTACGAACAAGAAAAACAAAACCTGATTGTACGTATCGCACAAGGCTATTTCGAAGTACTAGGTGCACTAGATGGATTAGAGTTCGTTCAGGCAGAGAAACGTGCGATCGAACGCCAGCTTGAACAAACAAAGCAACGTTACGAAGTTGGCTTAACTGCCATTACAGACGTACACGAAGCGCAAGCTCAGTTTGACCAATCAGTTGCTAACGAAATTGTCGCGCAGAATGAAGTTGAAACGGCACGCGAAACACTGCGTACTATCACAGGCAAATATCACGCGAAGCTTGACAAGTTAAATACCGAGAAGTTTTCAACGGTAAAACCAAACAAAAAAGCGGATGACTTCATCAACATTGCGAAAGAGAAAAACCTTTCTTTGCAGGTAGCGAAGTCAGCGCTTGAAATCGCACAGGATCAAATTGACCAAGCCCGAGCTGGTCACTACCCAACACTATCACTACAGGCTTCGCATGGTGATTCCCTGACTAACACACCAGGAAGAGAATTGGCACCGCGCGGTGATGAAACAAGTATCGGTCTGACACTAGATGTCCCAATTTACTCTGGTGGCAGAACGGTTGCAGCAACAGACCAAGCAAGGGCGCTATACGTTGCAGCCAGTGAAGATCTAGAAGCCTCTATGCGTAATATCACACGTTCAGTGATCACATCTTACAACCAAGTGATGTCTGATGTGGCAACTTACCGAGCACTAGAGCAAGCTGTAGTTTCAGCGGAGAGTGCGCTACAAGCAACTGAAGCTGGGTTTGAAGTGGGTACTCGTACCATCGTTGATGTACTCGTGAGCACGCGTAACTTGTATAGTGCTAAACGAAATCTTGCTAACTTACGTTATCAGTACATCTTGTCTACATTGCAGCTAAAACAGGCATCTGGTGATTTAACTCGCGCTGATTTAGAAGCCATCAATACAGGCTTAGTTGCAAACAACTAATCCCGCTTTTATTTTAGGCCAGTAAAAACTGGCCTAACTATCCCCGCTCCCATTCAACAACGCTTGAGCAAAGTGAGAGTTATCGATAAACTACTCCTTTTTATGCTTGTACGAGAACACCGCCTTGGTCCACAATCCCACCTTTAAATTACAATTTCTGGCACCCAAATATTGGCTTACTTGGCTTGGAGTAATCCTCCTTTACAGCCTTTCTTGGCTACCTCAAGGTGTGCAATTTTCTCTGGGAAGGTTGCTCGGCAGACTGGTCTATCGATTTGTAAAAAAGCGTCGCAAAATTGCAGAAGTTAATTTAAAGCTTTGCTTCCCCGATATGGACGAGCACACACGAAATGCGATGGTCCTGAAAAATATGGAAAACACGGGTATTGCAACATTCGAAACAGGCATGGCATGGTGGTGGCCAGAGTGGCGAATTAAACGCGCAATCGGCTCGATTAAAGGGGTAGAGCATTTTAAAACGGCGCAAGACAACAATAAAGGCGTACTGTTACTAGTGCCGCATATGCTGCATTTAGAAATGTTGGGCAGAGTGTTAGGCACACACACCCAAGGTATCGGCTTTTACCGCCCCCATAACAACCCTTTAATGGAATATTTCATGACCAAAGGGCGACTGCGTTCCAACGAATTTTTAATTGGAAAACGGGATGTAAAAGGCCTTTTAAAAGCACTGCATAATAAGAAAGTATGCTACTACCTGCCGGACCAAGACTACGGTAGAAAACGATGTGAATTTGCCCCATTCTTTGCCGTACCTGATGCAGCCACAACTACAGGCACTTTATTATTTGCATCAAGTAAAAAATGTGAGACATTAAGTTTAACAGGCGCCCGTGATGAAAAGGGTAAATACCACATTACGATACACCCTGCGATGACAAACTTTCCGAGTGCGGATGAAAACCATGATGTCACACGCGTTAACAAAAGAATGGAGCAATCAATTATGCAAGCTCCTGAACAGTACATGTGGCTCCACAGGCGTTTTAAAACGCGGCCTGATGAGCGCGCTCCTTCATATTACTCATAAACACCGATTAACTGGCGTCGCGAAAAATGGCTAAGAAAAAAAATAAAAAGCGTTTATCCGCAATGTGGTTTTGGACCAAGCACCTCTCGTTGGGGGGAATTTTGATTTGGGCAGCCTATTATTTCTTGTATGGTAATATTCCTAAAATGGAGTTTAAAGAAACAACCAATGCTGCGGCGCAGGGGCTTTCACAGTTTTATGCGAACTTCCGCAATAGGGTAAATGAAAGAGATACTGAACGAGAAAAATTCGTCGTAGAGATCGGAAAACCAACATTCCCGTTAGACGATGCATTAGCACAACGGGAATTGGTCGTAAAGCCAACCAACCAAAGGTGGACCGGCGAATCTCAACCTCGACGTTTTGAAATGGGCAACACGCTTAAAAGTGTGTTGACCAATTATGCGAAACAAGAAGACATCGAGCTATTTTGGTACCTCAGTAAAGATTATGTTGTAAAGCAAAACTTCAGAGTCGATTCTGATTTTGTGAGCGCCCTATATCAAGTAGGTCGAGCGATTAACGATGACTTTGAGTTTGAAGTGTATACGTTTTTTTGCCATCGTCAGCGTGCGGCGGTCATCACTGAAAACCCATCTATATTTGTGCGGGAAAACTGCCGCCGTTTAAATAATTAAGAAGAAGGCCTATTTCAGATAGGCCTGCCAAATTTGTTTGACCATTGCGCTTTGCTCTCGCAAGTGTTGTGCTTCAATGGTTTTTCCTCTGCCATTCAAACTGTTCAAATGATAACACTCTCGTAACTGGCAATACGCCCTTGTCAAAACGGCTTGCTCCGTGTCACTTATCACACCTTCACGGCTTGCTAATTCAAGGATCCGAATATTGTCAGAATAACCCGTCAACGCTGGAAAATCATGGGAAAATGCAAGCACGACATACTGAGTCAAAAACTCAATATCCGTCATGCCCCCACCCCCTTGTTTAAGATCAAACTCTTGCTCGCTATCTTTGGATAAATGAGTCCGCATTTTTGCTCGCATAGTGACTATATCATCCTGCAAATCATCGACTTGACGCGGCTGACTGAGGATATCATGGCGTATACTGTGAAACCGGTTCACAAGCGCTTGCTCTCCCACGATCATTCTAGCTCTCACCAAAGCTTGATGCTCCCATGTCCATGCCTGTTCTTGCTGGTATTGGTAGAAGCTTTCAATATTGATCGCTAAGAGACCTGAATTCCCCTCGGGTCTGAGACGAGTGTCTAACTCGTACAAAATACCGGAAGGTGTTCTGGTATTAAATAAGTGCATCAATCGCTGTGCCAGTTTCAAATAAAATTGTCTAGAGGAGATGGACTTTCCTCCAGAGGTTTGACTATTGCCGTCACAATTATGCACAAACACAAGGTCTAAGTCTGAGTCATACCCCAACTCAAACCCACCAGCCTTGCCATATGCAATCACTGCAAACCCTTTGGCATCTATACTTGCTCCTTCAGGTTGCCCATAACGTGCCACCATCTGTGCCCAAGCGATGTCGACAGCTTTTGCAACTATCGACTCCGCCAATGCGGTCAGGTGATCACTGACTTTCATAATGTCTAAAACCCCCGTCGCATCCGCAGCCGCAATCCTAAGCTGCTGCGTTTGTTTAAACTGTCGGAGCGCCTCCATTTGAAGCTCTAGATCCTCCTCGTCAATACGTAAGAAGTATTGCTGGATTTCATTGTAATATGCATTCATCGGTATTGGACGATATAACACGGCGGGATCAATGAGTTCATCCAGTAATATTGGATGACGTGCTATTTGCTGTGCTATCCAAAGGCTATGAGCGCAAAGTTTGATAAGTTGTTGCAGCGCACCTAAATTTTCATAAAGTAGTTCTAAATAAGCTGTGCGTGAAGCAATTTTAGCGACAATGTCGAGCACACTTTGAAGTGTTTCGGATGATTTGATTGTGCTAACTTCCCGGAGCACCAATGGCATGAGACGATCTAATACGTCTCTACCTCGAACACCAATTTGCTTCTTGGTAATGCCCGTATAGAAAGCACTTAAAACGGCTTGCCACTTGCCACATTCCTCATCACACAGACCGATCTCCAAATAACCAATGTCTCTATGCTCCCACGCAGAGGTAAAGCTTGGATCGAGTGCTTCACAGTCATGCGCTTCTTCGCCAATGACTTGCGCAAATTCGCGTCGTATTTGAGATTGAACTTGCTCAAGCAATTTATATAGCGCTGCTGGTTGTTCTACATTAAGCAGCATACATAGCCTTTGCAGGTTAATTGCATCTTCGGGCAACGTTTGAGTTTGTTCATCATTAAACGCCTGCAAGTACTGCTCTACCCGACGTAAAAATAAGTATTGAGACTGTAACTCTGTCGCCACTTTTGCGGGGATAACCTCAAGCCGAGCTAGAACATTGAGCGCACTAAGGAGTGATGGCACTTGTAAGTCAGGTTCTCGTCCGCCACGGATCATTTGCAAAGCCTGCACAATAAACTCGACTTCACGAATCCCACCCGCTCCCAGTTTAATATTGTTCTTAAGCCCTTTACGCCTGACCTCTTGCGCTATCATATGTTTCATTTTTCTCAGCGACTCAATCACCGAAAAATCAATATAACGACGAAATACAAAGGGTCGAATCAACGCTTTAAACTCATCCCAATAAGGGTTTTTCTCCCCGAGTAACCGCGCTTTGAGCATAGCATAGCGCTCCCACTCTCTGCCTTGATCTTGGTAGTAATCTTCCATAGCTGCAAAGCTCATGACTAAAGGGCCACTGTCGCCAAAAGGCCTAAGGCGCATATCCACGCGAAAAACTTGACCATCCATCGTGCGCTGATCCAGCGCGGCAATGAGTTTTTGGGCCACCTTGGTATAAAATACTTGCGCTTCAATACTGCGTCTACCCCCTTGGGTTTTGGCCGTACGAGGGTAGGTAAAAATCAGGTCAATATCTGAAGAGAAGTTCAACTCCTGACCACCTAGTTTACCCATCCCTAGCACTAGCATGGGTAAAGGCGCCCCCGCTTCGTTTTGAGGCATCCCGTTGCTCAATGCTACTTGCGCAAATGCCCACTTGTTTGCATTGGATATCAGGTGCTCACTGAGTCGAGATTGATATTCAATGCTGTCAGCGACATCATTACCAAGCACTAAGTCAAGCCACATGATTTTTAGCCAGTAGCGTTTTCGATACACTCGTAACAAATGAAACGCTTCTTGTTCTGAAATATCTTGCACTTCGCTGGTGAAAACCTCTTCACAGTGGCGACTTCGCATCACCCCATCATCTAGCAACCAGTCTTTCCAATTTGGATATTGCGCTAATACTCGGTATGCAAAGTCACTGAGTGCTAATAACTTAAGAACATCGTCATGAGCCTCCGATTCAGGAAATAACTCGTTAAATCGTTGCTGTCCTAAACTCATTAATTCACATGTCATGTGGCTTTGCTCCATACAAAAATCTCCAACGAGCGGTGGCTCATTTGTTAGGCAGTGTTATAGTAACGCTAAATAACACCAACCTTACACTGAGCATGAGTTACTTGTCTTTAGAAAACAGCAATTTTTTCGTGATTGGAAGCAGCCTAATACTCATTTGCTTGGCGCTGACCAGTTTGCGTTTAATCGTGCAAATGCACGCTAAGAAACTACTACAAAAAGAGCTAGCCCAGCGGGATAATTTTGCACTTGGGATTAACTACGCGGCAAAGGTGGCAGTATTATGTGGCAGCATTAGCTACTTCTTTGGACATTTAGCGGCTTTCGAGTTACATACACTCCATACCCAGATCTTACTGCCAATGGGGCTTATTTGGACCTATATCTATTTAGGTCAATATATTCACCGCAAGTGGATCTTATATCAATTCAATGAAACACAGGCAATTTTAAAGCAAAATGTGTGCGCTGCTTTGGTGGATTCTGGAATGCTCGTCGGAAATTGTATTCTCGTCCTCGGCCTATATCACTGGTTTACGCCAACCAATTTAAATACTCTTTTCATCGCCAGCATCTGTTTTATCATCTTGCAATTACTGTTTGCAATGGACAGTAAATTGCGAGAATTTCGTTTTGCAAGGTCTAATCAAGGCGCCTCACTACAAGACAACTTTAATCTTGCTAATACATCGATAGGGATCCGCTACGCGGGAAAAACCATCGGATTAGCGTTGGCAATTTATGCAGGACTTCACAGTGCACCCAACTATGAAGGACAGATAGTTGACAGCGTGCTTACGGTGCTCATTCACTCTGCTTTTATGTGGCTTTTACTATACCTCTGTAGCCGGTTACTGATCAGAGTTGTGTTGCCAAAAGTGAACATTGGCCTAGAAGTTGACCATCAAGATAATATCGGTATTGCGTGTTTAGAATTTGCTGTTTTTTGTACCATGGGCTATTTACTAATAAACATGTTTTCAATTTAAGCGTCGAATACACTATTGGAGATCCTGCTTCTGGAGAATTATGTCTTTGAACTTAGATAATTTTTTACTCGTTGATAGCAACTGGGAATTTAGTCAAGAGTTTGTTGAATTTGTCAAAAAACTAACTCCTGACACGCCTAGCCAGCTTATTATTGCTGGTGACAATACGAAGCAGATGTTAAAAATGATGTTTAAGGATCAAATCAAAGATTACAGTTACTGTGACTTCGATAATGAGATCAGTGTATCAGAGCTTGCTACCTACCTACACGAGCACCATCAAGTCAAAGGCGTTTTAATATATGCGTTAGACTATCACCTTGCAGACGAAAAACAGCGTTTTATCTTCAACTCTCTGCATGCTGAGCGCTATACCATTGAGCAATTACCGAGTGGATACGATTATCATAGAGTAACAGAGCCATTTAACAACAATCATTTAACTTGTAACTCGAGTCTCGCGGCAACCAAAGAAGATACGTTCAGTGAATTTATCGTACTCAAAACCGACACAACTGACTAGTGTGTAATCCCCTCTTGTACATGGCTAATCTAGGCTAGACTCACTGCCATGAAAACCTTAACATGAGCGCATTAAAAACTTAGAACGTTTACACGATGCGAATTCCTCATATTTACCAACCCTCTGATTTAGTGTTAAACCAATCCATTGCCTTGGGTGATGATGCAGCAGGTCATGTTGCGCGCGTGCTACGAATGGGCGTGGGCGATCAAGTCAGCCTCTTTAACGGAAAAGGCGGTGAGTATCTTGCAACCATCGAAACTGTCTCAAAAAAAACAGTTACTGTAGTCCCAACAGAATTCGTAGATAAATGTGTAGAATCGCCATTGAAAGTGCATTTAGGCCAAGGTATTTCAAGGGGCGATAAGATGGATTTCACGATTCAAAAATCAGTTGAACTCGGCGTGAGTGAAATTACCCCTTTATTCACGACGCGCTGTGGTGTCAAACTCAGTGGTGATAGGTTAACTAAAAAACATCAGCAGTGGCAAAAAATAGCTATCTCAGCCGCTGAACAGTCAGGCCGCAATTTTGTCACTAAAATTCATACTCCCATCACGTTGGAACAATGGCTAAACGAGCAGAGTCACGAGCTAAAACTTACTTTACACCCGAGGGCAGCCCATTCAATTAAAACACTGCCTGCGCCGGCGCACGGCGTAAGATTTTTGGTGGGGCCAGAAGGGGGGTTTACCGATGAAGAAATGCAAACCACCTCTGATCAAGGCTTTGTCGACATCAAAATAGGACCTCGCGTTTTGCGCACAGAAACTGCCGCTCTGACGGTTTTAAGTGCACTACAATTGCAGTTTGGTGATTTAGCTCTTTAAATTACTAAATAAGACCTCATATAGCTTGTAAACCGCGGCAAAATATTTGTCGCACCATACGATACGCACACAGTAACTCATAAGGTAAATGCAATGGCAGTCAAACTCGGGATAATTTCAGATCCAATCAGTGGTTTTAACATCAAAAAAGATACTGGTTTTGCCATGATGATGGCAGCACAACACAGGGGTTATGAGCTGTACTACATGGAACTGAGTGACTTGTATTTGTATCAAGGTGCGGGCAGAGCAACCGCTGCAAAAGCTCAGGTGTTTGATAACCAACAGCATTGGTATGAGCTGGAGGAAAAGCAAGACATCGCCCTGAGTGACTTAGATGTCATTTTAATGCGTAAAGATCCTCCTTTTGATACTGAATATATCTACGCAACGTATATCTTGGAGCGTGCTGAATTAGAAGGTACCTTAGTCGTCAACAAGCCGCAGAGCCTGCGAGACGCCAATGAAAAACTGTTTACTGCATGGTTCAGTGAACACACACCAGATACGTTAGTCACACGCAATGCGTCGCAAATTAGAGCATTTTTAGACAAGCACCAAGACATCATTCTAAAACCATTAGATGGCATGGGTGGCGCCTCCATCTTTAGAGTGCAACACAATGACCCTAATATTGGTGTTATCTGTGAAACTTTAACGGAGCACGGTCAACGCTTTGCAATGGCACAAAACTACATCCCAGAGATCAAAGAGGGAGATAAGCGCGTACTGGTTGTTGACGGTGAAGTCATACCCTACTGCCTAGCACGTATCCCGCAAGGCGGTGAAACTCGTGGTAACCTTGCAGCTGGTGGCCGAGGTGAAGCAAGGCCAATCAGTGACAGCGATAGAAAGATTGCCGAAGCGGTGGCGCCGACACTCAAAGAAAAAGGGCTTATTTTTGTCGGCCTAGATATTATTGGCGATAAGTTAACGGAAATTAACGTGACAGCGCCAACCTGTGTTAAGGAAATTGAAGCTGCATACGATATATCTATTATGGACAAGTTTTTTGATGCCATTGAAGCAAAACTCAACCATACTGAAAGTTAAACATAGAAGGGGTCACGCATGCAATCATTAGCAAATCACTTTCTTATCGCGATGCCTAACTTGCAGGACCCGCTATTTAAGCGTTCGGTTACTTATATATGTGAACATAACGAAGAAGGCGCAATGGGGCTTATTGTAAATCACCCCATTGATGTCACTGTTGGTGAACTTCTTGATCAGATAGAAATAGACAACGATAAGACAAGCCATGCTGCAGACCAAACCGTGTTTGCAGGCGGCCCAGTGCATACTGATCGAGGCTTTGTACTGCATACACCTAAAATAGGGTATGCTTCCAGCAAGGAGCTCAGCTCGGATATTATGATTACGACCTCGAAAGATGTACTCGCTTCCCTCACTTACCACGATAGCCCAGACGCTTTTATTATTACGCTTGGCTATTCAGGATGGGAAAAAGGACAGCTTGAGAAAGAAATTTTAGAAAATTCCTGGCTTATTATCCAAGCAGATCCGGAGATTATATTTAGTACGCCACCAGAAAAGCGCTGGGAAAAAGCAGTCAGTATGCTCGGTATTGACATAGCGCAGTTAAGTAACCAAGCAGGACACGCATAGATAGTATGAGTAGTAAAAAAGAAAAAACCCCAAAAGGCCAACGTACGGTCATGGGGTTTGACTTTGGCACCAAAAGTATTGGAATGGCCATAGGACAAGAAATTACGGGCACAGCAACGAGCCTAGGTGCGGTGAAAGCAAGAGATGGCATTCCAAACTGGTCCGATATTGAAACACATGTCAATGAGTGGCAACCGGATTTGATGGTGGTTGGATTGCCGCTCAATATGGACGGCACTAATCAGCAAGTTACGTTTGCAGCGAAAAAATTCGCAAATAGACTGCATAACAATTATCGCCTTCCCGTTGAAACCCAAGACGAACGTTTAACGACAACAGATGCCAAAGCAAGGCTATTTGATCAAGGTGGTTATCGCTCTTTGGCCAAAGACAATGTCGATGCAATGTCCGCCGTGATTATTCTTGAAAGTTATTTTGAGCAAATGTGGGACGAGTAGTCAAAACACGCCATTATTGAGCTGACACATTCAGCTGTTTATATTTTGTCATATCAGGGATTAATCCAGCTTGTCGATACGCATCGACGATTTTTCCCTGCAACCTGAGCTTCTTAAGCCCACGTTGTAACGCCATGAATGCTCGCTCCCCTTCAGGATGTAATCGAGAAACGACAAAATGGCGACTGCTATCTAGCAATACCACCCACTTAGAATGAGATACCAAGTCTATTGTTTCAAGTTGAAAGTCATTCTTTGCTGACGGGATTAAGTGTATCAACATAAAATCCACCCACTGTTTGTTGACCATTTGCGCTTGAGCGGCCCAGTTAGGCTCGTTGACTAACTCTTTTAACGGTAAGTCATTGAGGGTATTCCAATCTACTGGCCAACGGTTTGAGGAAACAGCCGTCAACCCCCGCAGGTCTTCTAGGGATGCAATATACTGTACACGCCTGTTATCCCTAGCATGATAAATACCCGCATAAAACTCCCCTTTCCTCACAACGGGTTCACTGATAAATAACTTATCTTCTTTTTGTTGTGCTTCTTCAAGCCAATAGGTATCGAAACTCAGCAACTGCTTACCCTGATCAAGTAAGTTTGAGTTTCTAAAGTTGACATTCCCTGGGCGATATCTAAAAGGTTTATCAAACCCTCCCAACAACAGTGCTTTATGCAAGAGCACCATATCCACCACGTCACGGCGCACAAACTGAGAGCCAAAGTCATTGACCTCTAAGGGGGAGCGGCCATTCAGCAAAGACGTATAATTGACATAAACATCATCTCTAATATAAATGTCAATATACTGAGACCGAGCCCAGCTTTCACTCGCTAGGCCCATTAAGTAGAAAGCAACTAAATAAACAAACTTAGTTTTTCTTGCCTTCCAAACCATCAATCGTGACCCCTTGTAAAAAGCCAGCTCCTTTTTGCTCATTGTTTTGCAGTTTAATCATTAACCGCAGATCGTTAGGCGAATCAGCATGGTGTAAGGCATCGGCGTAATTGATACGTTGGTTTTTATACAATTCAAATAGCGCCTGGTCGAACGTTTGCATCCCCATTTCTTTTGATTTGGACATGGTCTCCTTAATGGAACCAATATCGCCTTTCTTGATTAACTCAGCCACCATCGGTGAATTAAGCAACACTTCTATCGCAGCAACCCTTCCCTCACCTTTAGAGTTGGGTACAAGCTGCTGAGCGACGATTGCACGTAAATTGAGTGCCAAGTCATACTTAAGCTTATCGTGCTTCTCTTTTGGCACTAAGTGCATGATCCTATCTATGGCTTGGTTGGCATTGTTAGCATGCAAAGTTGCCACACATAGGTGTCCAGTTTCAGCAAAACTGAGTGCATATTCCATCGTCTCTTGAGAGCGGATCTCCCCAATTAAAATGACATCGGGAGCCTGTCTCAATGAGCTCTTCAGCGCCGCCTCAAAACTCTCTGTATCCAATCCAACTTCACGCTGAGTGATGATACTTTTGCGGTGCTCATGAACAAACTCAATGGGATCCTCAATGGTTAAAATATGCCCTCGCTGGTTTCGGTTGCGATACCCCAACAATGCCGCAAGCGAAGTTGACTTACCAGTCCCCGTTCCACCAACAAATAGTACCAAACCGCGTTTAGACATAATCACATCCGTCAAAACCGAAGGCAGGCCCAATTGTGTCACATCTGGGATTTCCGTTACGATACGTCGAATCACCATGCCAGCGCAGTCACGTTGCCAAAAAGCCGAAACACGAAACCGCCCTACATCATTGGCAACAGCAAAGTTACACTCTTTCTCATGGTGAAACTGCTGCTTTTGAGCATCGCTCATTGCCGACTCAACCATCGCCAATGAACCTGCTTTATCGAGTACTTCGTCATCTAACGCACGTAATTCACCGTCAATTTTTGCACTTACGGCAAGACCCGAAGAAACAAATAAATCCGAGGCTTCTTTGTCTACCATCAACTGCAAGTAATCACGTAATGCCATAATTAATACCCACTACCAAATTGATTTTTATCATGTGCTTTCTTGTATGCATCTTGGGTCGTTATCAAGCCGTGATTCACTAAATTCATCAAACACTGATCCATCGTTTGCATACCATGCAGTGCGCCAGTTTGAATCGCTGAATACATTTGTGCGATTTTATCTTCACGTATTAAGTTACGAATAGCGGGGATCCCCAACATGATTTCATGCGCCGCAACTCGGCCTCCTCCCACCTTTTTCACTAACGTTTGTGAAATAACCGCTTGCAAAGATTCAGACAACATAGAACGTACCATGTCTTTCTCCTCTCCAGGGAAAACATCAATAATACGGTCGATGGTTTTCGGTGCAGAGGTCGTATGCAAAGTACCAAATACTAGGTGACCTGTTTCTGCCGCTGTCATGGCCAATCGGATGGTTTCCAAATCACGCAGTTCCCCGACCAAAATGACATCCGGATCTTCACGAAGCGCGCTACGCAGTGCGGCATTAAAACTATGCGTGTCGCGATGCACTTCACGCTGATTCACCAAACTCAATTGATTTTGATGCACAAATTCGATGGGATCCTCAATCGTCAAAATATGATGATGCTTATTACTATTAATATAGTCGACCATGGCGGCCAGTGTGGTTGATTTACCCGACCCCGTAGGCCCTGTTACCAACACTAACCCGCGTGGATTTTCTGATATTTGTTTAAAAATATCAGGTGCACCTAGCTCTTCAAGTGTTAACACTTGACTCGGGATTGTACGAAAAACCGCCGCAGGTCCCCTGCTTGCATTAAACGCATTAACACGAAACCTTGCTAAATTAGGCACTTCAAACGAAAAATCTACCTCAAGATTTTGCTCATAGTCCTTGCGCTGGTTATCATTCATAATATCGTATATTAAGCTATTGACATCCTTCGCCTCTAAAGCGGGAATGTTTATGCGACGAACGTCTCCGTCTACGCGGATCATCGGAGAAACCTCTGAAGAAAGGTGTAGATCCGAGGCTTTATGTTGCACACTAAAGGCTAATAATTCAGTAATATCCATCTATGACTCCACAACGAGCAAATAATAATATGGTTACAATAGCAGAACGGCTAAATAACGCCTACGATCGCATCGCAAAAGCTGAACAAAATAGTCATAAAACTGACCCTGTTCAACTTCTTGCGGTATCAAAAACCAAGCCAATTGAGCTGATTCAACAAGCTTATGACGCAGGTCAGCGATTATTTGGTGAGTCTTATGTCCAAGAAGCCGTCGATAAAGTCACTCACTTTAAACAGTGTCGAGATATCGAGTGGCATTTTATTGGCCCAATCCAATCAAACAAATCACGCCACATCGCAGAGCATTTTAGTTGGGTGCAAAGCGTCGACCGTGTCAAGATTGCTCGAAGACTCAATGAGCAAAGGCCAACCAACTTAAAGCCACTGAATGTTTTGATTCAGGTAAACATTAGTGAAGACGAAAATAAATCAGGTTGCTTGCCCGCTGAGGTACAAGCACTGGCAGATTTTATACATGACTCTAAACAACTTTCTCTACGTGGTTTGATGACCATTACCGCAAAAACTGATGACCTTCTGATACAGAAACAATATTTTCAGCAAATGAAAGATTGCTTTGATAGACTAAAGGCCCAATATCCACAAATAGATACACTTTCAATGGGCATGAGTGGTGATTTAGAACCCGCAGTTGCGGCGGGCGCCACGATGGTTCGTATTGGTACGGATATTTTTGGTCAAAGACAATAAAGGGCACAAACAACACATGTCTAATAAAAAAATCGCATTTATCGGCACCGGAAACATGAGCTATGCCATTATCGGTGGCATGTTAAAAAATGGTTTTGTGGCACAAGATATCATAGCGACAAACCGTAATACCGAAAAGTTAGCTAAAGTGAGTGCTGACTTTGGTGTACAAACCACCAGCGATAATATCAGTGCAGTGAACAACGCCGATGTCATCGTTTTGTCAGTAAAGCCTCAAATGATGGCAGATTTATGTGCCACGTTTGAACAGCACAATCTAGATTTACGTGACAAAATCATTGTTTCTGTTGCAGCGGGCATCACCGTTTCCCGTTTAAGAGAAATGCTCAACAACGAAACGAAAATTGTCAGATGTATGCCCAATACGCCTTCTCTTGTTGGGCTCGGCGTATCAGGTCTCTTTAGTCAAGACATCGATGCAGACGAGCAAACTTTTATTGATAACATCTTTCGTGCCACAGGTATTACCTCATGGCTCAACGAAGAGTCCCAAATCAATGATATTATTGCTGTCACAGGTTCTTCTCCTGCCTATTTTTTCCTATTTATGCAGGCGATTGAAGAAAAAGCAAAAGACTTAGGCTTTGACGCACCAACAGCGAGAAAGCTCGTACAGCAAACCGCACTTGGTGCCGCGCAAATGGCGGTATCCCAGAGTGAAATTAGCCTAGAACAACTGCGTGCTAATGTTACCTCTAAAGGCGGTACAACCCATGCAGCCATTGAGTTTATGAAAAATAACCAGTTGTCAGATACCATTGCTGATGCGATGGACGCCTGTATCGCCCGCGCGCAGGAAATGGAAAAACAAATTTAAGGAATCGCCATGAGTGCAATGCATTTTTTAATAGAAACCTTGTTCAATTTATTTTTGATGGTCGTGTTATTGCGTTTTTGGATGCAATGGGCACGCGTCGACTTTTACAACCCTCTGAGTCAAGCGATCGTCAAAGCAACGTCTTTCGCGATAAACCCTCTGCGTAAAATCGTCCCGGGACTTGGTGGGTTTGATGTGGCTTCTTTAGTGCTGGCTTTTCTAGTAGCCAGTGCAAAAGTGTCCGTCATGATGTTGGTGTTTGGTGGCTATTTGGATCCGGCGGGTGTGGCATTAGGTGGTTTATTAACCATGCTCACAGAAGCATTCAGTTTAGTTTTTTGGGTACTGGTTATCCGCGCATTGATGAGCTGGGTAATACAAGGCTATCACCCTGTAGCCGCAGTGTTTGAACAGCTCACAGAACCGTTTTTGAGACCCATTCGCAAAGTGATCCCACCACTGGGTGGATTAGACTTGTCTATAATGGTGGTACTGATTGGCATGGTATTCTTGCAAAAGCTGTTTGCGGACTTCATGTACTAATCTACTGAGGTAAAAGCTATGAGATTAATTTTAATCATGTTTCTAATCTTGTTCACCAGTTTGGCTGGTGCCAATACGGAATCTGGTGGGCAGTTTAAAGTACTAGGCAATTGGGAAGTGCACTATATTGCGTTTCCTTCTACCTTTATCCAACCGAATGTCGCCAAAGCGTATGGCGTCGTGCGTGATGACAATAAAGCACTTATCAACATTTCAGTGTTAGCAAAGGATCAAGTCAAAACCGCACAACAGGTGCAGATGACCGGCGTTGCCAAAAATTTATTGGGCAACAAACAAGATTTAGAGTTCAAACAAGTCGTTGATGGAGATGCCGTTTATTATCTCGCGCAGCTCAACTACTACAATGAAGATGTTTACCGTTTTGACATACAAATCAAACAAGGCGATAAACTGCAAGTTTTACAGTTTCAACAAAAGTTTTATGTAGATTAAGTAATATGACAAACCAAATCGTACTTGCCACTGGTAACCAAGGCAAAGTCAATGAACTAGGCACCATGCTTGAGTCCCTCAATATTGAAGTGCTGCCGCAGAGTCAATTTAATGTCTCTGACGTAGCAGAGACTGGCACAACCTTCGTAGAAAACGCAATTATCAAAGCGCGTCATGCAGCCAAAGAGACTGGTCTTCCTGCTATTGCAGATGATTCAGGGTTAGAGGTTGACGGATTAAAAGGTGCACCAGGCGTTTATTCTGCCCGCTATGCAGGTGCCAACGCGTCAGATCAAGACAATATAAACAAATTGCTCAGCGACCTCGGTAACAGCGAAGTGCGCAGTGCTCGTTTTTGGTGTGTACTGGTGTATATGCGACATGCCAATGACCCGACCCCAATTATTTGTCAAGCGAGCTGGGAAGGTGAGATAGCACTTGAGCAACATGGGGATCAAGGCTTCGGCTACGACCCTGTTTTCTGGGTAAAATCATGTCAACGCATGGCCGCTGAGCTAACCAAACAGGAAAAAAATGCAATTAGCCATAGAGGGCAAGCTTTGCAACAATTATTGACCCACTTTACGAGCAAGCTGTGAACCTTCCACCATTAAGTTTATATGTGCACGTACCTTGGTGCGTGCAAAAATGTCCTTATTGCGATTTTAATAGTCACAGTCAAAAGGGGACTATTCCAGAAAAAGAATATATTCAACATCTATTGGACGATCTCAAATCTGATTTACAGTGGGTGCAAGGGCGAAAGCTGCATAGCATTTTTGTTGGTGGAGGTACGCCAAGCCTACTTTCTGGTGATGCTTATGTCTATCTTTTGCAACAGATCGAAGCCTTAATTGGGTTTGAAGATAATATAGAGATCACCCTAGAAGCGAATCCAGGCACCGTCGAAAGCGACCGCTTCAAGCATTATGTCGCAGCAGGCATCAACCGCATTTCAATCGGTGTACAAAGCTTGCAAACTGACAAGCTTAAAGCGTTAGGACGTATTCATGGTGAAGAAGAGGCCATTAATGCGGCGGCCGAAGCACATGATGCAGGCCTAAAGAGCTTTAATATGGATTTGATGCACGGTTTACCAAATCAATCGTTGGATGATGCGCTGAGTGACCTTCAACGGGTAATTGAACTTAACCCGCCTCATCTATCATGGTACCAACTGACGATTGAGCCCAATACCCAATTTGCTTCTAAGCCCCCCAAGTTACCAGAAGATGAAACGCTGTGGGCAATTCAAGAAGCGGGTCAAACGCTCTTGAGACAACACGGTTATATCCAATATGAGATCTCTGGCTATGCGAAAGTCGACTTTCAATGTCAACACAATCTCAATTACTGGCGTTTTGGGGATTACCTTGGGATTGGCTGTGGCGCGCATGGCAAAATCACTTTACCTGAACAAAACAACATATTGCGGACCGTTAAAGTTAAACACCCCAGAGGGTACATGGATTTGACCAAACCGTACCTTTACGATAGCTGGCATGTTGAGGCGCAAGACAGACCTTTCGAGTTCTTTATGAACACATTTAGGTTGCTGGAATCGACCTCCAAACAGGCATTTGTTGACTACACTGGACTCACTTTGAATGAAATAGCCCCCCAAATTCAAAGCGCAATTGAATCCGGGTTGCTAGAAGATCAAGGTGATTCATGGTTTGTAACAAATAAAGGGCATAGATATTTAAATGACCTGCTAGAATTGTTCGTTTAATTTAAGGTAAATTAAAGCGATTTATACAATAATCAATTTTTTATTGGTCTCACAATCATGTTGGGATTCGTCGCATCTCATATAATGACCTACACTGAGCTCATGAGTCTCAATATAAATAAAAGATAACCTCTTAATACAGAAAATAAAAAGGGTAAAACATGCGTAAACTTACCATTGTCGCTACTGCAATATCTGCGGTTTTGCTAGCAGGCTGTCAGCAAACAGCTGAACAACCAAAGCCTGTTACAGCAGTCCAACAAGTTGTTCAAAGTGAGGTAGAAAAAGCCAATACACTGTTTGAAGAGTCATTCAACAGAAGCGTGATGCGTAGTCCAATTTATCAAACTTACCTGGGTATTAAGACCGATTATGATAAATGGGATGATAACTCGGACGAAAGAGCATTAGAAGATTTGGCGCTCACTAAGCAAGATTTAGCGGCAATCAACGCCATTGACCGTAGCAAGCTGGACGCCAACACACAAGTGAGTTACGACCTCTTCAAGCAGAGCCTTGAAAACACGATTGCTGATTTCCAGTGGCGCCATTATTCATACCCTGTCAATCAGATGTATGGCACACACTCCATGGTCCCTGCATTTTTAATCAATCAGCACCAGATCAGTGATGTGAAAGATGCAAAAGCATACATTTCACGTCTGAATGGGGTGCCAAAGTTATTTGATCAGTTAATCGAAGGCTTAGAAGTACGCGCAGACAAAGGCATTATCGCGCCTAAGTTTGTATTTCCTCATGTCATCGACTCAAGTAAAAATATCATCAAAGGCGCGCCTTTCGCAGCAGGTGATGATTCTGCCATTCTTGCGGACTTCAAACGCAAAGTAAATAAATTAGAGATTGCACAAAACGAAAAAGAGGCGCTGATCAGCGAAGTAACAACGGCACTAACAACCGCTGTAAAACCTTCTTATAGCAAGCTAATCAATTATTTGCACAAGTTAGAAAAACGCGCTGATTCTAGAGATGGTGTTTGGAAGTTCAAAGACGGAGAGCAGTTCTTCAATAACGCCCTTAAACGTACTACCACTACGGATCTGACCGCGCAGGAAATCCATAAAATCGGCCTACAAGAAGTGGCTCGTATTCACGACGAAATGCGCGAAATTAAAGAAAAAGTAGGCTTTAAGGGCGATTTAAGAGCCTTTATGCAGTTTATGCGTGACGACAAGCAATTTTACCTGCCGAATACAGAAGAAGGCAAAGCGAAGTACTTGGCTGATGCGACTGCGATGATCGATAATATGAAGTCTCGCCTAGATGAACTCTTTATCGTGAAGCCAAAAGCAGACATGATCGTTAAGCGTGTTGAAGCATTCCGTGAAAAGGCAGCGGGTAAAGCATTCTATCAACAGCCATCTCCAGACGGCGCGCGTCCTGGTATCTACTATGCTAACTTGTATGACATGGAAGCGATGCCGACATACCAAATGGAAGCACTTGCTTACCACGAGGGCATTCCTGGACACCATATGCAGATTGCAATTGCACAAGAGCTAGAAAACATGCCTAAATTCCGTAAGTTTGGCCGTTATACTGCTTACGTGGAAGGTTGGGGTCTGTACTCTGAATTAGTGCCTAAAGAAATGGGCCTATATGAAGACCCGTATTCTGACTTTGGTCGTTTGGCTATGGAACTATGGCGTGCTTGCCGTTTAGTGGTTGATACCGGTATCCACGCAATGAAATGGACTCGTCAAGAAGGGATTGATTACTATGTAAACAACACCCCAAATGCAAAGTCTGATGCAGTCAAAATGGTCGAGCGTCATATTGTCATGCCAAGTCAAGCTACGGCATACAAAATCGGTATGAACAAGATTATTGAGTTACGTGAAGACGCGAAAAAAGAGCTTGGCAACAAGTTCGATATCCGTGAATTCCACGACGTCGTTTTAAAGAATGGCCCTGTACCACTCAATGTACTTGAGCAATTCGTTGACGAATGGGTTGCACGTAAAAAAGCTTAATGCTCTTGAAGCTTAAACGGCGTATTCGCCAAAATAATATGTAAGCAAGCCCCGCCATGCGCGGGGCTTTGTATTTTAACTTCCCCTTTGAGCTTTTGCGTCACCAAGTTGTATATAATACTGAGCCCCAACCCGATACCACCTTGGTTACGTTGCGTGGTGATAAAAGGTTCAAAAATTACTGGCAGTAGCTCTTTATCAATGCCATTGCCATCATCTTTGATGTACAGGTGAATATACTCATTCACGACCAAGGCAGAGACCACGATATTTAAGGGCCTACCCTCACATTTTCCATGCTGAATACTGTTGTTTAGACTGTATGTCAGTATTTGCGCAAAGACGTTAGGATAACTGCTCAACATGAGTGCTTGCGGGATCTCCAGATCTACATGGTAATCTGGCGCTTGTAATTCATGCTGATAACAATCAAATACGCCTTCCACAAGAGTTTTTAGATTGAATTCTTGGATTTCATCATACTCTTGTTGAACAGAGACTTTTTTAAAATCGTTAATTAAAGATGCCGTTCTGTGCAAATTATTTTCTAATAGATAAAGCGCCGTTTCCGCTTCATCAATGAGGTTGGTGAGTGTATGCTTTTGTAACTGCCCTGACTCCAAATCCTTTTTCAAAGTTTCTACTTGCTCTTTCAGTAGCGATTGACTGGTTATGGCCACGCCCAAAGGGGTATTGAGCTCATGCGCAAAGCCACTCACCATATTTCCGAGACTTGCCATCTTTGCTTCTTCAATCAACCTTTGTTGTGCAGCGGTTAACCGCTCTAGGAGTGTCTCTATAAACGCCAATAAATCATCTAAATAATGGGCTATTTGCGCGATTTCATCTTCGCCTTTTATGCCAACCCTGAGTGAAAAGTCTTCATGCTGAGCCACTTTTTTCAACACACGGCTAATTGCAATAATATGATCGGAAATGCGGCTATTGAGAATGTACAGTAGGAGCAAACTGCAACAGCTAATAAACACAATCATAGCCAAACACGCCAATACCAATTGCTGCTTTTCTTCTAGCGATTGGTTAAACAGCTGCTTTGATACGACTTCAAAGTGGTCTCTAATGGACAACTTTAACTGATGAAGATCCGCTCTAACGCCTTGGCTATGATCTAACCCCTGCCGTTTTAGTACATTAATATAGGTATTAAACCCTTGTTCATACTGGTTTAATGTAGACAACATCTGCGCTGATTTATCTGGAAACTGCGCCGTTATCAGCGTTCGAGCTTTGTTGAGCAGCTCACGATGTAACAACAAATAATTCGTATCTAACCTAAGTAAAAAATCTTTTTCTCTTCGCCTAAGCTCAAGAATTAAAATTTCGAGGTCCGGGTGATTGGCTGTTTTGGCAATATCCTGTAAAGCATGCGCTTGACGTCGAAAATTACCGTACACCCCCTCACTTTTATCGTAGCCTAATAACGCTTGCATCGAAGCCAGCTGCTCATATTTAAGGGTAAAACGCTTAACCTCTTCATCCAATTTAAAGAGCAGATCAAGATCTCTTTGCTGTGAGACCAGCATGTTCAATAACTGGCTAAAGCTATCTTTATATGCAAAGCGATGCTTCTCAATAGACTGTAAACTTTCTCGTTGACGCTCAACCAGAAAGCGCTCTTCCTGATCGAGTAAACGCTGTATTTGTGTTTGCAACATGAATAAGCGGTCGTTAAGCTCTCTCGTCTGTTGAAGCTGAACATACATGACCCAACTTACGATCATAATAACCAAAGCAGACCCGATAGCGGCCGTTTTAAAAAATAAAAGTGATTGTTTTAACTGCACAAAAATAACCTAAATTGTCTCTCGCCCCAGATCAAGTTTAGTCGAGAATTATCAATCTAGCGTAAACAATTAAGCCAAAAGAAACCGACCCATTTTGCAATAAATACCAATATAGACATAGGCATAGTGAAAGTTATGCACTATGTATGTTTTATGAACAATTTTATAGTCACACTTGCCATCATCATAAAGTAAAATATTGATGGGGAACGTGATGGAAATCTTAGCGACTATACTTGTGTTATTACTACTGATTGTACTGTCTGTGATTTATACGACATTTATATTTGTATCCACAAGACATAAAGTAAGGCTAGCCGACTCGATAATTTACATGATGAAATACAATGAACCTGTAAAGATAGATATTGAAACTTTAGAAGGCTTAAACCTCTCCCCAAAAGAAAAGGATTATTTAATCAGCATTCAAAAGCAAGAAGTAAAACTATAACGCACCGTTTATATTGGGCACATTCATTTTGATTGGCCAAATAGCGAGTATATAGACAGGAAAAATAAGGTGAATGAGGGTTCAGCAGAAATAAAAAAGCCCCAGAAATCATTCTGGGGCTATAAAAAGTGGTACCAGTGGGCGGACTTGAACCGCCACGCCCGAAGGCAACGGATTTTGAATCCGTCATGTCTACCAATTCCATCACACTGGCATCATTTTTCTTTAATCTTCTAGCTATGAGAAGATAAAGAAAAACCACTTTGAGCTTAGGCTTTTTTTATTTGCCCTCGTCTCTATGCCCTGCATTATACAAATATGTGACAGGCTAGCAAGCAGTTTTTTTGATAAAAGTGTTTAAGTGTTGGGTATTTGACCAAAATCATAAAATATATATGCTTTAATAAAGAAAGCGGACGATATTGTGTAAAATATTGGCCATATAGTTTTTATTGAGTGCTCCTATGACACCATTTCCTCGCGCAGGGTTTATTCGACGACTCGCATCATTAATTTATGATGCACTCGTGGTTATTGCGTTTGCCATGCTGACAACCATCATTTATTTAGTTTTAGTACAAGGCATGATATCAATTGGCTTGTTCTCTCTTGGCACGCATGAAGATGTGACGGCATTGATTCAGGCAACGCCCATACTTTATTATTTACGCACGATGATGCTCATTACTGTGTCTGTCGTATTTTTTGGTTATTTTTGGACCAAAAGTGGTCAAACGATTGGGATGAGAGCATGGCGATTAAAAGTGCAGCGTACAGATGGAAAGTTACTAAGCTGGCCACAAGCAATTGCAAGAAGCCTGACCGCATTACTCGGCCTAGGTAACCTCATTGTTATTCTAGACAGAAAGCACAGGCGTGCTTTACAAGATTTAGTGTGCAAAACTGAGGTTGTCTTATTGAGTAAAGAAGAGAACAAGAGAGTCTACGACAGCCTCGATGATTAATTTCGCTTGATAACAAAAAGGCGCCAAATGCGCCTTTTTGTTTATTGTCTGCGTTGCAAGAAGTACATCGCCACCATGGTAAAAATGATACTTGGCATAATCGCCCCAACCAAGGGTGGGATTTGATAGACCATCACAATGGGGCCAAACACCTCGTTACTTAAGTGGAAAATCAACCCAGTCACAACCCCCATGATGATCCGAGCTCCCATACTAACGGAGCGCAATGGCCCAAATATAAACGACAATGCCACGAGTAACATCACCGCGATTGTTATCGGCTGCATGACTTTTCGCCACAAGGCTAGCTCATAATGACTGGTGTCTTGCTCATTCTGTTCAAGGTAATTTAAATAAGAAAGCAAACCACTGAAAGACAATGATTCAGGCTCGTAAGAAGCAACACCAAGCCGATCAATCGTTAATTGAGATTCATACACACTCGATTGCGCATACAAAGTACTCACTTGCTCCTCAGAGATGAGTACCTCTTCAACCGCTTTTAATTGCCAACCGTCATTTGACGGGATCGCTGACTGGGCACGGGTAATGTGTTTTAGGTTCAACTCATCATCAAAATGATAAATGTTGACATCTGTTAGCTCACCCGACTGCTCAACATTTGCAATATTAATGAAGTTATTGCCATCTTTAGCCCAAACCCCTTTCTGCGCATCATATACATCCCCTCCGTATATCGCTTGATTACGCAATTGTTTTGCTGTGCGTTCGGCTTCTGGTGCGCCCCACTCACCCAATGCCATCATCGATATTGCCAGCACTATGGCGGTTTTCATTACAGACCCAATAATCTGCAACCGAGACATACCCGCAGCTTGCATCACCACCAATTCGCTACTTGATGCAAGCGCCCCTAATCCTGTTAATCCGCCAATCAATGCCGCCATTGGAAAAAAGACCACAATGTCGCTTGGTACGCTATATAACGTAAACAGGAGGGCATCCGTTACTTCATAAGAGCCCCTTCCCACCGACCGCAGCTGTTCAATAAATTTTATCAGTGTATTGATGCCAACAAATACCAAAAGCGCGAAACTGGTTGTTTGTAAGATGCTGCGCCCCAAGTACCAATCAAGTGTTTTCATCATGCCACGGCCTCCCTTCTCTTCAGTATCGATCTGAGCCAGACACCAAAAGGGCGACCTTTGACGATTAAGTATGTGCCAATAAATAGCACACTCAAATGAATCCACCACAAACCAATAGACGGTGGAATTTTACTCTCCGCAACGAGATATTTACCCGCGTTTAAAAGAATGAAGTAACCCAGATAAATCCCAATTGCAGGCACAAGTTTAGCAAATTTACCTTGTCGAGGGTTTACAACACTGAGCGGCACAGCCAACAGCGTCAGTAAAATAATTGAAATCGGCGTGGCGATACGAAGTTGTAATTGTGCCGCAGCCTCGGGGGTATCCAATTCAAGTAGACGTGACGATGGTAGATCTTCTAGTTCCCGACGCCTACGCTCAATTTCTTGCTCTTGGATTTGCACCTGGTAACTGCCAAATTCTGTTTTATTCAACGCTTGGCTAAAGCCGTCCGTTTCGTATCTTTTACCATCTTTAAGGATCAGCTGCTGCTCCCCTGAATCACCATCAACGACTTCCCCTTGCTGTGCATACACAATGCGCGCGGCATGATTAGATTCTTTTTCGGGTAGCTGTGCCACGAATACCTTGTTTAGCACAGTGCCTTGTTCACTGGTATTGTGAATAAACACAACCGCTTTTTCGTTACCCGTTTGTTGGAAACGGCCTGCACGTAACTGGGTTAAGCCAGACTCAGCATTTGCCTGCTCGCGCAATTGATTTTGCTTTTCGCCTGCCCAAGGCGCGGCATATAAACTAATAAAAGCCGCCAATAAAGCCATTACCAAACTGGAAGCCAATGTCACTCTGACTACATACCACTCACTGACACCACACGCTTTCAACACGGTCATTTCACTGTCAGCATAAATCCGGCTATACGCTAAAATGATACCTAAAAAAACGCTCAAAGGCAGAATATACACGGCAAGCTTAGGTAAATTAAGCGCCAAAAAGGACAACACAAGTTTTCCCGGAATTCCGCCGCCCGAAGCCTCTGCTAAAATCTTCACAAATTTTTGCGAGAGAAAAATTGTCATCAAGGTAAGGAAAACGGCGACCTGCGATTTTAAAACTTCAGCAGTTAAATATCGAAAAATTAGCAATGTTCGCCCCTATAAAACGTCTCATTTCACTGGAATAGTAGGAAATTTTGAGTAAACTGGTTATTTTAGTCACTTTATTATATGCCATCAAAATCAAATATCCTACTAGTGCGGGTGCACTAAAGTAACTTAGTTAACTTGATGTAATTTGGCATTTAAAGTTGAAAATGGCATAACTTAGACTCAGGAGTCGCAATGGAATTCAGCGTTAAAAGTGGTAGTCCAGAGAAGCAACGCAGTGCGTGTATTGTTGTTGGGGTGTATGAGCCACGTCGTTTATCGCCGGTGGGTGAGCAGCTGGATAAAATCAGCGAAGGCTACATTTCTAATTTATTACGCCGTGGTGACCTAGAAGGTAAACCAGGGCAAGTATTATTACTCCATCATGTACCCAATGTACTTAGCGAACGCGTTTTATTAGTTGGCTGTGGTAAAGAACGAGAGCTTGATGACAAACAATACAAGCAAATCATATCTAAAACCATTAATACACTTAATGAAACAGGCTCTATGGAAGCAGTGTGCTTTCTAACAGAGCAACATGTTAAGGGCCGCGATACCTATTGGAAAGTGCGTCAAGCGGTTGAGACGACCCAAGATTGCTTATACACCTTTAATCAGCTAAAAAGCAAAAAAAGCGAAGCAAGACGTCCACTTCGTAAGATCGTCTTTAATGTCCCTACGCGCAGAGAATTGACGATTGGTGAAAATGCGATCGAGCATGGTTTAGCCATCGCTGCGGGCGCAAAGCTGTGTAAAGACGTTGCAAATATGCCACCTAATATTTGTAACCCGCGTTATTTAGGCGAGCAAGCTGAACAATTGACCAAAGAATTTGACAATGTCACGGTTAATTTAGTCGGCGAGAAAGAGATGGAAGAGCTCGGTATGCATTCTTACCTTGCGGTCGGTCGTGGCAGTGAAAATGAGTCTGTCATGTCCGTGATCCATTACAATGGCGCCTCAGAAAAACAAGCCCCCATTGTTTTTGTTGGTAAAGGTCTCACTTTTGATTCTGGCGGTATTTCGTTAAAGCCAGGTGAAGGAATGGATGAAATGAAGTACGACATGGGTGGCGCAGCGGGTGTGTTAGGCTTAATGCGTGCCGTCGTACAAATGCAATTACCGCTTAACGTCATTGGTGTCTTAGCCGGCTGTGAAAATATGCCAAGTAGTCGCGCATATCGTCCTGGTGATATTTTAACAACCATGTCAGGCCAAACTGTAGAAGTACTGAACACCGACGCAGAAGGCCGTTTAGTACTGTGTGATGCACTGACTTATGTCGAAGCTTTTGAGCCAGACACCGTCGTAGACGTGGCAACACTGACCGGCGCATGCATTGTTGCACTTGGCCATCATGCATCTGGGTTATTATCTAACCACAACCCACTGGCACATGATTTACTGAAAGCGTCTGAGCAAAGTGGTGACCGAGCTTGGCAGCTTCCGTTGTGGGATGACTACCAAGAGCAATTGAAGAGCCCCTTTGCAGACTTTACTAATTTAGGTGGTAAAGCAGCGGGGACGATTACTGCTGCCTGTTTCCTGTCTAAATTTACGAAAAAGTATAATTGGGCACACATTGATGTGGCGGGAACCGCGTGGCGCAGCGGAGCCAACAAAGGCGCCACGGGTAGACCAGTTCCTATGCTTATGCAATACCTTTTAAATCGAGCAAACATTACTGAAGGTATGCAAGATTAATTAACACTGCAATATCGAGTCCTAGCACTAATTAACTTAACTCAAGTGCGACTCTAGATTGATGATAGCCGCATTCTGTGTCAGAATGCGGCTTTATTTTGAACGCTGAATTGAGGCTAAGCGGCACGCGCTAAGCCAATAATTCAGGACTGAATATAAGTCACATGCCATGTCAATCAACGCACGCTTTTTTGTGTTAAAGCATGACCATGAGCCCAATCAGCAAGTCCCGGCTCATTTTGATCTTGCAGCACGTAGTGCTGCTAAACTATACCGTGCTGGGCAACGTGTGTTTATTTATGTAGACAACGTAGAAGATGCCCATGCTATTGACGAATATTTGTGGCAGTTCGATGCTGAAAGCTTCGTACCTCATAATTTACAAGGTGAGGGCCCAAAAGGGGGGGCACCAGTGGAAATTGGACAAATGCCACCAGTTGGAAGGCGCTCCACACTGATCAACCTCGCCACTCAAGTCCCGGATTTTATCCGACGATTTGAGCTGGTTTACGATTTTGTGCCGGTGGAGCCACATGCCAAACAGGCTGCACGAGAAAGGTTCAAACAACTTCGCGCTGTAGGCGCAAATATTTCAACAAAAGAAATTGATAATTAAAGTATTTTTAAAGGTTCTGTGTAATGGATAAAACCTATAATCCACAAGATATTGAACAGTCACTATATCAAGACTGGGAAGAGAATGGCTATTTTAAGCCTTCTGGACAAGGCGATGCATACTCAATCATGATCCCGCCACCAAACGTCACAGGTAGCCTGCACATGGGCCATGCGTTCCAAGATACTATCATGGATACGCTAACACGCTACCAGCGT
The DNA here is from genome assembly GCF_021530565.1 of Pseudoalteromonas sp. SMS1. Lineage (GTDB taxonomy): Bacteria > Pseudomonadota > Gammaproteobacteria > Enterobacterales > Alteromonadaceae > Pseudoalteromonas. Next base: position 29,411 of record NZ_JAKGBI010000015.1, on the reverse strand, counting down.
ATGAAAGGTAAAAATACTTTATGGCAGGTCGGTACTGACCACGCAGGTATTGCAACACAAATGGTTGTGGAACGTAAACTTGCCGCTGAAGAAGGTAAAACAAGACACGACTTGGGTCGTGACGAATTCATCGACAGAATTTGGCAATGGAAAAATGAGTCAGGTGGCACAATTACAAAGCAGTTACGTCGTTTAGGCGCGTCAGTAGATTGGGACCGAGAACGCTTCACTATGGACGAGGGTCTCTCTGAAGCGGTAAAAGAAGTCTTTGTTCGTTTGTATAAAGATGACTTAATTTATCGTGGTAAACGCCTCGTAAACTGGGATCCAAAACTACACACTGCAATTTCAGACCTAGAGGTTGAAAACAAAGATAAGCAAGGTCACATGTGGAACTTGCGCTATCCGTTGGCAGACGGTGTTAAAACCAAAGACGGAAAAGACTATATCATTGTCGCGACTACCCGCCCAGAGACTATGCTTGGTGATACAGGGGTTGCAGTCAACCCTGACGATGAGCGCTATCAAGACCTGATTGGCAAAGAGATTTTGCTTCCTATCGTTAATCGTCGTATTCCAATCGTTGCAGATGAACATGCTGACATGGAAAAAGGCACTGGTTGTGTAAAGATCACACCAGCACATGACTTTAACGATAACGAAGTAGGTAAGCGCCACCAGCTACCTATGATCAACGTGTTTAACAAAGACGCTGCTGTACTGGCACAAGGTGAAAGCTATACCTTTGACGGTAAAGAGCTGACTCTTGATGCACCGATCCCTGAGCGCTTCCACGGTTTAGATCGCTTTGATGCACGTAAGTTAATCATTGAAGAATTTGAACAAGCTGGCCTATTAGAGAAAATTGACGACCATAGCCTAACCGTGCCTTACGGTGACCGTTCCGGTGTGGTTATCGAGCCATTGCTAACAGACCAATGGTATGTACGAGTCGCACCGCTTGCTGAGCCTGCTATCAAAGCAGTCGAAGATGGTGATATTCAATTTGTACCTAAACAGTACGAAAACATGTACTTCTCTTGGATGCGTGATATTCAAGACTGGTGTATCTCTCGCCAACTTTGGTGGGGACACCGTATTCCAGCTTGGTATGATGCCGAGGGTAACGTATACGTTGGTCGCGACGAAGCTGAAGTGCGCAAAGACAACAACCTAAGTGACGACGTTGTACTCAAACAAGACGATGATGTATTGGATACTTGGTTCTCATCTGCACTGTGGACTTTTTCAACACAAGGTTGGCCAGAAAATACGGAAGACTTAAAAGTATTCCACCCGTCTGATGTACTAGTTACTGGCTTTGATATTATTTTCTTCTGGGTTGCCCGCATGATCATGATGACCATGCACTTCGTTAAAAATGACGATGGCACATCACAAGTACCTTTTAAAACCGTTTATGTGACTGGCCTTATTCGTGATGAAAACGGCGATAAGATGTCTAAGTCAAAAGGGAATGTACTCGATCCGCTAGATATGATCGACGGTATTGACCTGGAAAGCCTTGTGACTAAGCGCACCGGTAACATGATGCAACCTCAATTAGCAAAGAAGATTGAGAAAAACACCCGTAAAACATTTGCGGATGGTATTGAGGCCCACGGTACGGATGCATTGCGTTTTACACTTGCGGCAATGGCATCTACAGGTCGTGATATCAACTGGGATATGAACAGACTTGAAGGCTATCGTAACTTCTGTAATAAGCTTTGGAACGCGAGCCGTTACGTGCTGATGAACACAGAAGAGCAAGATTGCGGATTCAACGATGCGCCTAAACAATATTCATTGGCTGACCGCTGGATCTTGGGCCAGTTCCAAAACACGGTAAATACCTTTACTGAGCATTTGGACAACTATCGTTTTGACCTTGCAGCAAATACAATTTACGAATTCACTTGGAATCAGTTCTGTGACTGGTACTTAGAGTTAACTAAGCCTGTTCTATTCAAAGGTGATGAAGTACAACAACGTGGCACACGTCATACACTAATCACTGTGTTAGAAGGTCTGCTACGCCTGATGCACCCATTAATGCCCTATATCACCGAGACCATCTGGAAGCGTGTCGCACCGATTGCAGGCATCGAAGCAAGTACAATTATGTTGCAGGCATTCCCACAATTCGATGCTTCAATTGTCGATGAACAAGCAATGGCTGATCTTGAATGGGTTAAGCAGTTCATTTTGGCCATTCGTAACATTCGTGGTGAAATGGACATCAGTCCGAATAAGCCGCTGAGCGTATTGCTGGCGAATGTAAGCGAGCAAGATCAACGTAGACTAGATGACAATAAAGCATTTTTGAGCTCATTGGCTAAACTAGAAGCGTTTACTGTTCTAGAAAATAAAGAAGATGCCCCAGCGTCAGCCACAGCATTTATTGGTGATCTAGAAATTATGATCCCAATGGCAGGTCTCATCGATGTCGATGCGGAGCTTGCTCGTATTGCTAAACAGCTAGAAAAAGCTGAAAAAGGCCTTGCCCAGGTGGAGAAAAAATTGGCAAACGAAAAGTTTGTGAATAATGCACCCGCTGCGGTATTAGAAAAAGAGAAAGAGAAATTAGCAGAATTTAGCGATGCGAAAGCCAAGCTACTAGAGCAAAAAGCTAAAATAGAATCTCTTTAATCTCGCTTTACATTGATAATAAAAGCCACTGTCCCATACAGTGGCTTTTTTATATCTGATAGACCCATCACCATCTCACTCGGTCAATAAGTTGAACAGCTCCAAGTAACTTGCTTTTACACAACATGCCTAGTCAACGGATGAATTGAATGCGTTAATAATTGGGAATCGAGCGTAAGAAAAATCAACTTTTTCCCTAGATAATACTATTTCAAACCTAGGGAAAAAGTGCCACCTATGCTCTTAAAGCATTGGTTTTATGGGTAAAGATTAAAGCTGTTCAAATAGGCTATCTGTGCTTAAACCTTCATGCTGTAAAATATCTTTGAGACGACGCAGTGCTTCAACTTGAATCTGCCTTACCCGCTCACGGGTTAAACCAATCTCTCGACCTACATCTTCCAATGTCGATGGTTCATAACCGAGTAATCCAAATCTGCGTGCTAAGACTTCTCGCTGTTTAGGGTTAAGCTCACCTAACCAGTCAACTATGTGGCGATTGATATCTTTATTTTGTACTTCACTCTCCGGTTCATAGCCTCTTTCATCAGCGATGATATCAAGCAGTGCTTTATCGTTGTCGCCACCGATTGGTGTGTCAACAGAGGTGATTTTTTCATTTAGGCGAAGCATCTTGCTCACGTCTTCAACCGGCTTGTCGAGACACTCTGCAATTTCTTCAGCTGTAGGTTCGTGATCTAGTTTTTGCGTCAATTCTCGTGCAGTTCTGAGATATACGTTTAACTCTTTCACGACATGGATAGGTAGACGAATAGTTCTGGTCTGATTCATAATCGCCCGCTCGATGGTCTGCCTTATCCACCAAGTAGCGTAAGTCGAGAATCTAAAACCTCGTTCTGGGTCAAATTTTTCGACTGCTCTAATTAACCCTAAGTTACCTTCTTCGATGAGGTCGAGCAGTGCTAGTCCCCGATTATTATAACGGCGTGCAATTTTAACAACCAAACGTAAATTACTCTCAATCATTCTCTTACGAGAGGCTTCACACCCTTTCAGGGCTTTGCGCGCAAAATATACTTCTTCTTCAGCGCTCAGTAATGGAGAGAAGCCAATCTCACCGAGATACAATTGGGTTGCGTCTAAATTTTTAACCGTCTCATCCTTCGCAAAAAGCTCTTCTTCATTATCTATATCTTCAAGAAGTTCTTCACTAGGACCATCTTCAGAGTCAACCCCGCTAAATTTATCGTCTAATTCCGGGTTCACTTTACTTTTCTGTTTTGCTGTTTGAGCCATAAGCATCCTCCCAAGCGAATAAGTGATAGTGTTCCATCAATACGTCGATACGCTATTTTCTGGGCAGATACCTCATTGGGTCCACTGACTTTCCTCGATATCTTACTTCAAAACGCAAAGCAACCGAGCTCGAGTCCGAATTCCCCATTTCGGCAATCTTCTGCCCCACTTTAACCTGCTGCTGCTCTCTTACTAGCAATTTGGAATTGTGGGCATACGCGCTAAGATAATCATCGGTGTGTTTCAAGATGATTAAATTGCCATAGCCTCTTAATGCACTCCCTGCATATACAACAATGCCGTTTGCCGCAGCTTTTATCGATGTCCCTGTTTTGTTAGTGATCTGTATTCCCTTGTAGCCATTTTCTTTTATAGAAAAGCGTTTTGTAACTTTACCTACTGCGGGCCAATGCCAACGTACCTTTTTATTCAACAAAGTACTGGTGTCATTGGTTTTTTTATTGGCTTGCTTTTGAACATACTCTCGTTGCGAGGGGGGATCAAGCTCTTTTTTCGACAACTTGTTATTTAAAGGTTTATTATTTGTATTGTTTTTGATTTTTGACGGTGAAATTTTGCGCGATTTATTTGCTTTTTTAGGATAGGCTAATAATATTGTTTGACCTGGGTAGATTGTGTAGGGGGGCTTAATATTATTGATTTTAGCAACTGTGCGTACATCTTTACTTGCACTGAATGCAATGGCAAACAAAGTATCGCCTTTTTCCACCTTGTAACGGTTATTTTTAATATGAATTTTTTTTGACGAAGTTGTCTTACCTTTACTTAGATTAACCACTGGTGCAGGTTTGTGAACAGACGTACATGCACCTAAAGTAAGACAGAGTAACCCTATTGTAATACAGTTTGTTTGTCTCACCCTTACACCACCAAAATCCATAGTCGAGTTCGTTACACGCTTTAAAAATAACTAAGAAAAGTCAAATTTATCAGGGTTCATCAAATTTTTCTTCATTTATTTTACGTTATCGGTCCAGCCACCAAGGGGACAAATCGCACAGGTGCCAGCGCCTGCTGAGTAATTTTTCCCTGGTGGTTAATGAACAATGTCAGTATTTGTTCTTCTACGCCCAGAGGTATCACCATAGCCCCTCCATCTGCCAATTGACCAAGTAATGCTTCTGGGACCACTGATGCTGCGGCTGTCACGATAATACCATCAAACGGTGCTTTAGATTGCCAGCCCTGCCAACCATCCCCATGCTTCATGGATACATTGTACAGATCCAATTGGTGCAATCGTCTTTTGGCTTGCCACTGCAACGATTTAATCCGCTCTATACTGAACACATTGTCAAACAACTTGGCAAGCACCGCTGTTTGATAACCAGATCCCGTGCCCACTTCAAGCACATTACCGGTCACGCCTAACTGCTTTAACACTTCAGTCATTTTAGCCACAATATATGGCTGAGAAATCGTTTGCCCTTGACCGATGGGTAAGGCCGTATTTTCGTATGACTTGTGTTTTAAGATATCATCAACAAATACATGCCTTGGTATTTCAGCAATACTTTGTAGCACCGCTTCATCCTGTATCCCAGCGGTTCTGAGATGCGCAGCGAGCTTATCGGCACTGCGTTGGTAGTTATTGAGCAATGGCATTACTCCTGCTCAGAAAGCCAAGTAGTAAGGCCGTCAATGCTATCATGCGCGGTCATATCTACAGTCAAAGGGGTAATTGATGCGTAACCTTGGTTTATGGCAAAAAAGTCCGTTCCCTCACCAGCATCGCTTTCAGATCCCAGAGAACCATACCAGTATATATCTCGATGCCACGGATCCCGTTGCTTCGTCATTGTATCGGCTTTATGGCGCGCTCCTAGACGCGTAACTTTGATCCCTTTTAGGTCATCTAAGGGGATATCAGGCACATTTAAATTGATAATTTGATCCTTGGGTAATGGGTGGCTACCCAAAGCTTTTATAATTTTAACGGTTACCGCTGCCGCAGTTTCATAATGCGCTTCTTTTTTGGAACAAAGTGATACGGCAATGGCAGGCAACCCCAAATGACGCCCTTCAGCAGCGGCAGCAACCGTACCAGAGTAAAGCGTGTCGTCGCCCAGGTTCGCGCCATTATTAATACCTGCAACAACTAAATCAGGTGCACACGCCATCAACTGATTCACACCGAGATGTACACAGTCAGTGGGTGTTCCGTTAACAGAAATAAAGCCGTTTTCTAATTCTGTTGTACGCAATGGGTTAAGTAGTGTTAATGAGTTACTTGCGCCGCTGCAGTTTCTATCAGGCGCAACCACTGTTACATCAGCAATTGTACTTAACGCGTTATATAACGCTTCAATACCTTTTGCATTCACACCATCATCATTGCTCAATAAGATTTTCACTCTTCCAGATCTCCGGTATTGTTTTTCTCAACCAAACTCACATCTTTGTGATTAATTAGTTCTCTGAGTACGGATGTGGCATAGCAGCCCTTTGGCAATTCAAAAGCCAATTTAATCGCATTATTCTGCATGGATTCTAACTTTAGTTCTTTGGGAATAACACGTAAGCTGCGGCGCTCATTTTTTAATCCTAAACTAGCGAGTCCCTGATGCCAACTTTCATACCTTTCGAGCCACTCACGTTCTAGTGCAGTGAGTCCTTTATCTCCTTTGCCAACTAAAGGAGCGGATAATAGAATATCTTCTCGATTTAAACGCGCTACAATTTCGTCGTTTAAATCATCTTCAAAAAATGCATTACTACCGGCTAACAAAAAGACTTCTCTGTGCCACGTTTTGGCCAACCCATGTTCTTTTACTCGCCTAGAAACGATCTGATTGAAAATATACGAGCGTGCAGCTGAAATAACAATCCCCCGTAACTTCTTGTCACGAATATGCTCTCCACCAAACAAACGCTCGGCCATCACAAGGTTATGGCCGTCATGCCCAAACCGCTGCTCGGCAAAATAGTTTGGTACCCCTTGGCGTACCGCATTGATGCGTGATAATACATCCAAAGGCTCAGAAACGTTACGTAGAGTGATGATAAAGCGATTACCACGGTGACAACCAGTTCTTAGCTTGCGGTTGTGCCTCACCTGCTTGATGACCACAATAGAGTCGCTGTTTAACTTAGAGAATTCTATGTGTGTTTTTATTGGCACAGGCACACTAAACCACTGAGTGCACACACCATGGCGATCCTTGAGGCCCGCATAACTCACATCACGTGGAGAAACGCCAGCTAGTTGCGCAATTTTTTTTGCCACAAAAGCGGTATTTTCACCACGCTTTATAATTTGCACACAAACATGCTCACCTTCGCCTGTAAACTCGATATCCAATATCTCTTCGACAACAAAGTCTTCTGGGGCATGCTTAAAATCACCGTCTGAGAGCGGTTTACCATACAGGTAATTTAAGGAAGAGATGGCTTCAATCACATTCTTATTCCTTAAACAATAATACAACGGCGTGGCTTGAGATCCCCTCTTTGCGACCCTCAAAGCCTAGTTTTTCCGTCGTCGTTGCCTTCACATTGACTTGGTCGAGCTCAACTTGACAATCAGCGGCTAAGTTTGCTCGCATAGCATCAATATGAGGGCGCATTTTTGGCGCCTGTGCCACTATCGTCACATCAATATTACCAACACGATACCCCAACTCTGCAACATGGGTCATGACTCGACGCAACAATATACGACTGTCGATATTTTCAAATTCATTGTCTGTGTCAGGAAAATGCTTTCCAATATCGCCCAACGCTAACGCCCCGAGCAACGCATCACAGAGTGCATGAACGGCCACGTCACCATCCGAGTGGGCGACAAAACCTTGCTGATATTCTATGTTTTCGCCACAAATCACCAAAGGCCCCTGGCCACCAAATTTGTGCACATCAAAACCATGACCAATTCTAAACATATTAACTACTCTTTTGTTGTTGGCTCATTAAAAAACATGCCAAAGCATGATCTTCTGGCGTGGTAATTTTTATATTATCAGAGCGACTCGGTACTAACCTTACCGGTTTACCCTGAAGCTCCATCGCTGATGCCTCATCGGTAATTGGCACGCCGCGTTGCAATGCAGTTTCGAGTGCGTATAGCAACTCTTCGAACATAAAAAGTTGTGGGGTTAATGCTTGCCAAAGCGCATCACGAGGCACTGTTTCTTCACTATATTGCCCACCTCGTTTAATCGTGTCTTTTACTTTACTAGCAAGAATGCCCCCTTCATTATTTGACACACATTGAGCGATTAACCTTTCAATATCTTTGGGGTCAACCAGCGGTCTCGCGGCATCATGCACCAGCACCCATGAAGGAGGGTTAGCAGCCATGGCTCTCAGCGCGTTTAATACCGAATTTGCTCGCTCTTTACCACCGTCAACACGTAACACGTCAAGGTGATCAATCACCAGCTCGCAATAGTACGCATCGTCTGGGCTAATCGCCACATAAGTCCGCTCTATTTGCGCAACGCTCGCTAGTTTTTCTAATGTATGCTCAAGGATGGTTTTACCGTTAATTTTTAAGTATTGCTTAGGGTGATTGAGCCCCATTCTTGCGCCAACACCAGCAGCTGGTACCACTGCTGCAATTGAAATAGATTTATTCATTTTGTTTCTTTGGTAATACACGAATGAAGGTTTCGTTAGGTTTGATCATACCGAGCTCATGTCGAGCTCGTTCTTCAACGCCCTCTAAGCCCAGCTTTAAATCTTCAATATCCGCTTTTAATAATTTGTTTCTTTTGAGCAATTCCGCATTCATTTCTTGGTGTTTGTTAACTGTTTCAGTTAGTCGCCGATAGTCTTGCAGGCCATTGTGGCCAAACCAAAGTTTGTATTGAATGTAGACACACAGACAAAACAGCGCAAGTTGGAATAAACGCATAATTCAATATCCTAGAGTATGAACTGTGTAGTCTCGTCGCCTGAATGCGATTATTAACCTGACACTATTTTCTTTTTAGTCACATTGGGCCAATTGATACTGCTTGCTAAGAGCATCTCCCTTAACCCAAGTAATCTTGGTGTTGCTATTTTATGATAATGCCAACGATGTCCACAACAGGCAGCGGTCATTAAAGCTTTATTTGGCTTCAGAAGCTTAGACTTCGATGATTCTTGACTCTTTCCAGAGAAATCAAACCAACCAAATTCGTTGCAATGCACACTTTGTGACTTTACCTGATCGATCATATCAATATAAATACCAGTCTCGTGTTGCACTTCCTGTACAATTGGTACAACTAACCCGACAACTGCATTGTTGTGGTAATACGTGTTTATGACCGAAGATTCTTGTAAAGGTTTCTTTTTTTGTGTCGCAATCCAACATCCGTTGTGGCTATCTAATTCAAGCGGTACTTCACCCAATACAATATGTGTGGCAGCACGCTCGACATAGTAAGGTAAACTTTGTAAAACCCGCTTCAAACGAATAGGATCTGGCTCGTTCACCAGAGTGCTTATTTCTCTGGTGTAAAATACATTAACAAGCTCGGCAAAAATAAGCCTCGAAGCTTCATCTTGCCAGATCGTCGTTTGCTGCCTGCTAGAGTGGTATTTTTCCAAAGCTCCTCCTTAGTGAGGATTTTATAACACGGCATTGCAACTAAATACAGCCAATCTGGCAAAATTACACAGCAGATTTATCGCTAGTTTCCTTTTGGTCTTTGGCCTAATTTAGCTTCGCCTGATTCCAAAAACTGTACAGCAGCATCACGTTTTTTACCCAACAAAAGACTCCCATCCACTAAAAACATGAAGTTTTGCCAACATCGCTTAAAAACACCAAATTGAGTTTCAATGACATGTTCCCTCGATAGGCAAAAATAGACAGTGGTATTGTCTTCCCAATTGAGATATTGAGAGATTGGTTCCGGCAATTGCTCTGCGCCTTCTTCCCATGTTTGCTCCCAATCCACAACCTCTTCCCAATTTTCCTCTTTCCCCACCCAATCATTCGGCGTAAAAAAATCTGGGTGATCTTGCTCTCGGCTAACCATAGTACTCCATAGCACGGCTGCGCGCTGGGCCGTCATCGGTTTAATCTGATCCAAGTCAGACTCCGCAATAGGTAAATCTTGATGACGAAAAACCCACGCTTTCTTGAAATCGCTTAGCGCAATATAATTCATGTCTTAAAACCTTATCTCATAGATAGACGAGCATATTGGCTCGTTTTTAATTACGCCAATTATACCCAGCCACATAAGGACACAACAATGCCTAACGAACTTAAAAAGGGAATATACCGCCACTACAAAGGTAAAGAATATAAAGTGCTATTTATCGCAACCCACAGTGAGCGTGAAGAAACACTTGTCATATATCAAACTTTATATGGCGATTTTGGACACTGGGCAAGGCCTCTCGACATGTTTGTTGAAGAAGTGGTTGTCGAGGGGAAAGCCCAACCCCGGTTTCAATATTTACGAGAAGAATGATATTTGATAGTAAAATTAAAAATGTGGCAAACTGATACCATTATCTCATCAGACCACAATTAAATATGTTCAAAGGCACCGATAAATATATCGCAACAACGGCATTACAACAGGCGGTCAATGCCGCCATACTCCTAGAAAAGCCACTCCTAATAAAAGGTGAACCAGGCACCGGCAAAACACTTTTAGCAGAAGAGCTTGCACAAAGCTTAGATACTGAACTGATACAATGGCATATAAAATCAACCACTAAAGCGCAACAAGGCTTGTATGAATATGACGCAGTGTCTCGACTGCGAGATAGCCAATTGGGTGATGAACGTGTTCATGACGTCAATAACTACATTATTAAAGGCAAGCTGTGGCAGGCTTTTTCTGCAAACAAGCGCCCTGTTTTACTGATCGACGAAATAGACAAAGCCGATATCGAGTTCCCGAACGACTTACTGCTTGAGCTGGATAAAATGGAGTTTCATGTTTATGAAACACAACAGCAAGTGAAAGCAGATATCAGGCCCATTGTTATCATCACCTCAAACAATGAGAAAGAATTGCCAGATGCTTTTTTGCGTCGGTGCTTTTTCCACTATATCGACTTTCCTACTCCCCAAGAGATGACAGCCATTGTTGATGTGCATTTCCCAGATATAAAATCACAGCTGCTTACACAAGCACTCGAGGTATTTTTTAATTTACGTGACACGCGTGGTCTTAAAAAGAAACCAAGTACCAGTGAACTATTGGATTGGCTAAAGCTATTACTCGCTGAAGATATTGATGCAAAGACACTCCATAATAAAACCCACCAAGGTGGACTAATGCCGTTATTCGGCGCACTGCTAAAAAATGAGCAGGATGTTACCTTAGTAGAAAAGCTCGCTTTTATGAGTAAAAGATAATGCTCATAGCATTTTTATTTACCTTAAGACGCCATGGTATTCAGGCGAGTCTCAGAGAGCTATTAGATTGCCTCGCAGCGCTTGAGAAAGGACTCTGCTTTGGCAGCCTAGAGGACTTCTATACTCTTAGCAAAGTGATTTTTGTCAAAGATGAGACTTTGTTTGATAAGTTCGATCGGGCTTTTGCCGATTACTTTCAAGGCGTTGAACAAGTCGACATAGCCAATGCACTCCAACAGCAAGCTCTTCCCTCTGACTGGTTGAGAAAAGAATTTGAGAAACAGCTTAGTGAACCTGAGAAAGCCAAGCTCAAAGCCTTAGGGGGCCTAGATAAACTCATGGAGACATTAAAACGTCGCCTTGAAGAACAACAAAAAAGGCATGCTGGCGGTAATAAATGGATAGGCACTGGCGGCACCTCCCCCTTTGGCGCCTATGGCTATAATCCTGAAGGCGTTCGAATAGGTCAACATGAAAGCCGCCACCGGCAAGCGGTGAAAGTATGGGACAAGCGACAATATAAAAACCTAGATAAAGATGCTGATCTTAGCAGTCGCAACATGAAACTGGCGATCAAACAGCTTAGAAAGTTTGCGCGCAGTCATGAAAGTGAAGAGCTTGATTTAAACAACACCATTGAAGCAACCGCCAAACAGGGGGGGTTGTTGGATGTTAAAATGGCACCACAGCGACATAACGCGATCAGTGTACTGATGTTGTTTGATATCGGTGGTTCAATGGACGACCATATCCAAATTTGCGAACAGCTTTTTAGTGCCGCCCATTCAGAGTTTAAACACTTAGAGTTTTACTATTTTCATAACTGTGTGTATGAGCATGTCTGGCAAGACAATGAACGATTAAACGATTCTATGCTCGATACCTATCAACTCATCAATAAATTTGGTAAAGATTACCGGTTAATATTTGTCGGTGATGCAACCATGGGACCTTATGAAATTACCTACCCTGGTGGCAGTGTTGAGCATTGGAATCAAGAGCCGGGTAGCGCATGGTTGCAACGTCTTACCGCTCACTTTGACAAAGTTGCGTGGCTAAATCCACAGCCAAAAGAATATTGGCATTATTACCAGTCGATAGGACAAATTGACAGATTGATGGAAAAACGGATGTACCCACTCACACTCGAAGGCATTGCTCAGGCAGTTAAAACTCTCACCTAGCGTCATAATAGTGCATAGCCCGCAGGGTATCACCACGGGCTAAAAGGACAACAATAAGTACAATTACGTTGTGTATTTTTTGAAAATCAGCGACGTATTGATACCACCAAATGCAAAGTTATTCGACATAACGTAATCCATATTTCGTTCTTCCCCCTGTCCGGTCACATAGTGCAGTGGTGCACAGTCAGGATCCGCTTCAGTGAGGTTAAGTGTTGGCGCACACCAACTGGAATTAAGCATATTGATACACGCCCACGCTTCGATTGCGCCACATGCTCCTAAGGTATGTCCGAGATAGCTTTTTAACGAGCTGATCGGCTTTTCACCAAATACGGCAAATGTTGCGTGTGACTCAGCAATGTCACCCCGATCAGTTGCCGTACCATGGGCATTCACATAACTGATTTGCTCAGGTTGCAATTGCGCATCACGTAAAGCCAAACGCATGGCTTCTTCCATAGTGACTGAAGTCGGCTGCGTAATATGTTGGCCATCCGAATTAGTACCAAACCCAACCACTTCAGCTAAAATAGTTGCCCCTCTCGCCTTGGCAAACTCTAATTCTTCGAGAATGAGTGTTCCTGCACCTTCCCCTATCACAAGGCCGTCTCGAGCTTTATCAAATGGCCTTGGAGTATTTTCAGGTGCAAGCTTTGTCGATGTCGCATATAAGGTATCAAACACCGCAGCGCCAGAAACGCACAATTCTTCAGCGCCACCAGCAATCATGACTTTTTGACGTCCAGACTGTATCGCCTCATAGGCGTAGCCAATCCCCTGAGAGCCTGATGTACACGCTGAGCTTGTGGTAATCACGCGACCCTTAGCCCCAAAAAATACACCGATATTCACCGCAGTTGTATGGGCCATCATTTGGATGTAACTGGTTGCTGTAATGCCCGACATATCTTTATCACTAAGGAGCTTGCCAAACTCTACCGTGGGTGCTGTCGACCCAGAAGATGACCCATAGGAAACACCAGTGTCACCATTGGTTAAGCTTTCATGTCCCAACAAGCCAGCTTGCGTCAGCGCTTGTTCCGTGGCAACCGTTGACATGAGCGCCACACGCCCCATCGAGCGGATCATTTTACGTTTATAATGTTTTGGCTTTTCGAAGTCTACGACTGGTGCGGCAACTTGAGTGTTTAATTCAGCCACTTCTGCCCACTCAGGCATCTGCTTAACAGCACTTTGGCCCTTCTGTAGGTTGGCTTTGAAACTATCCCAGTCTTGACCCAATGCAGTGATCGCAGACATGCCAGTGACAACTACACGCTTCATTAAACCAGTCCACCATTAACAGAAATAACTTGGCGCGTAATATAACCTGCACCATCAGACATCAAGAATGCCACGGTCGCAGCAACTTCTTTTGGCTGCCCTGCCCTGCGCATCGGGATCAGCTTTTTAATTTCATCGATTTCTGCCCCCTCTGTCATGTCCGTTTCAATCAATCCAGGGGCAACACTGTTGACCGTTATTTTTCTTTTCGCTAGCTCTAAGGAAAGAGCTTTTGTAGCACTTATAACACCGCCTTTTGCCGCACTATAGTTTACTTGTCCTCGGTTGCCAGCAATACCCGAGACCGAGGTGACAGTGATGATACGGCCACCTTTGCGCATTTGGATCATTGGCATTAGTACTGGGTGAACGACATTATAAAAACCATCTAGTCCGGTACGGATCACACTGTCCCAGTCATCGTCAGTTAATGCAGGAAAAGCGCCATCACGCGTAATGCCCGCGTTGCAAACGACTCCATAGTACGCCCCAAACTCTTCGATATCATTCAGCAGTGCCGCTTTGGCTGCTTGGCGATCACACACATCAAATTGCAATACAGTTACATGACGCCCCAATGCTTCCAACTCACTTTTAAACGCCTCAGCCATGGCCAAATTGCTACGGCAATGTAGCGCAATATCATACCCCTGCTGTGCTAGTTCAAATGCGATAGCTTTGCCAATTCCTCGGCTAGAGCCCGTAACTAAAATTCTTTTTTGCATTATTGCCCCTTGATAAAACCCTGTGGATCGTCAGGCTGGAAGACATTCACTTTCGCTTCCGCCAACAATTCGCCATTGTACTTAATTTTACAATCAAATACACCAAGACCACTTTCTTCTTTGTGTAACTCCTCGACACTCACAACAAGATGCTGAGCTAGTTTAAAGTAAGGTGTATGGGTCTTGTATTTTCTCGATCCCAATAAAAAGCCAATATCTACGGTACCGCCACTATCTAGTGCTTTTGCCCCCTCATAAGCCGCAACCATTTGTGCCATGTACTCAATGCCGACATAACTTGGCACGCCTTTTTCTGACATAAATGGAGAGTCTGACGTAATGCGAACCATACCTGTTGCCATGCTGTCATCGTATTCAGACAACTCTGAGATTAATATCATGGGGTCTCGATGGGCGATAAGCTGTTCTATGCCATAGCTATTCTTTTTCATTATATACTCCTAGAATCAGGCTGATATTGTTTCCACCAAATGCAAAAGAGTTACTTAAACATAGCTTAGGTTGGGTATAATGCGTTGCTTCCACGAGCGAAATTTGAGGCAAATTCATATCCCTTGGTTTTGTCATTTTATGTAGTGGCAATGGTGTTTGCGGGTCATCAAGCAGTAGCCAGCAAAGCCCGGCTTCTAATGCCCCTGCCGCACCGAGTGTGTGACCAGTGAAACGCTTAGTTGAACTCGTGCTGACCTTGTTAGCAAACATATCAAATACTGCTTTTGATTCCATCTCATCATTTTTTACGGTGCCCGTACCGTGCAAATTAACGTAGTCGATGTCAGATGCTCGGCACTGCGCCATTTCAATGGCTTGCTGCATCGCTGATATTGCTCCCGCACCACTGGGATCGGGCGCAGAGATGTGATAAGCGTCGGAGCTCTCACCGGCACCAAGGAGTGCAATTTTACTTGTCTGCTTTGACATAATGAACAACGCAGCCGCTTCCCCAATATTGATGCCGTCACGTTCCTCTGCAAATGGTTCACACAATGAAGCGGACACAGATTCCAATGCATCAAATCCATTCACCGTTAATCGGCACAGAGAGTCAACACCGCCGCAGATAACAATATCTGCCACACCACTATCTAGCAGCATATGGGCTGTCATCATCGCTTTTGCACTCGAGCTGCAGGCGGTAGAGATGGCATACACTGGCCCTAATGCACCTGTCAAATCGGCAATGAAATGGGCGGGGGCGACCAACTCTTGACACTGATAATCATACTGCTCTGGAAATTTTCCTTGCTCTTTGAAGTGCGAAGCCGCTTCTTCACCGCTCGCAACGCCCGATGTACTGGTGCCGATGACAACAGCAATACGTTTTTTCTCAACACCTTGGGTCAGCATCATGAACGTATTTTCAATTTGCGTATAAGCTAATTTAGCTAACGCATTGTTTCTAGTCTGATAGTGGCTTGGAAATGACGCTAAAGTAGGCAGTTCCTCACGCACCTTACCAACATATACGGGCTTCTCTGAGGTATGAAGCGCTGAATCTAAACTTAAATATTCTTGTTCTGGGTTGCTCAGCGCTTGTTTAATTTCACTCTGGCCACAACCCAGCGAGCACACAATTCCTAAATCATTTATAAATGAAGTCATAACCTTAACTCAATAGTCTAAGCTGCTAATCTCAATTTTGTATTTACGCTCTAGATTGACAAATGTGGTCTTTTCCAAAGATTTGCGTATCTCAATTATAGGTTGCCCATCGACGAGTAAAACTCGTTGGCGTTCATTACCCACTAGGGTTTCCGAAATATGAGCGCCACGAATACTCTGTTGAAGTAACCTAATTGGCCAATGTACCAACTGAATGTCAGCGATGACATACTCGGGCTTCACTTGAGGTAGCGCTATATAACTATGTAATTCATGCTGGCCATCATCGCGAAAAGTTTGTTCAAAAACAGGTAGTCCAGTCGTCGTCATAGCAACCATCGACATTTCACGTTGTTTAAACTCTAGCTGCACAATGAGCTCATTCACCTTACCGTCAACTTCAAACTGCAGTAGCTGAACAAGGTGTTTACCTTGCAGTGTTTCCGCAACTGAGCTCAGGGACATGGTCACACCTTTGGCTAGATAAACAGTCCCTTGGTCATGCACCTTCAAAGAGGTACAAGCACTCAGAACCATCATCATCAGGACAACACTGAGCGTTATTGGCAATGACTTTACATACGGCATAAGTCCACCAATACTTTCAGACGTCGCTCACTTTGTGCCACATAGGGGTTTTTCTCATCCCAAGCGTACCCTGCCAAAATCGAACAAATCATGCTTTTAACATTCGCATCTTGTTCATCGTAGAAAATAATATCTTGGAACTCAGCGGTATACCAAGCACTGACAAACGTCTTAAAGCAGTCCACGCCTTTGCGCAATGGCACTTCAAATTGAGTCTTAAAGTCTACTTTCTCCCCTTCAAGGTATTTGACTACCAGTGGAGAAATCAGACTGGCAGACTTGAGGGCTATCGTAACCCCCGAAGAAAACACAGGATCTAAAAACTCTCCCGCATTACCAAGCAATGCATAGTTCTTACCCGACAAGTGCGTCACATCTGCGCTGTACCCTTTAATGCTATTAACATCATTTGGCCATTCGGCCTGTTGTAACAAATGCGCAAGGTTAGGGGCAGAGTAAACATATTTTTTAAGCGTTTCCTGCTCAGTTAAACGCGCACAGAACTGTGTCTCTTTACCAACAACACCGATACTAGAAGTGCCATCCGAAAAAGGAATTAACCACAGCCAGATATCTGGCGACTCAGGATGAACGGTGATTAAAATTTTATTACGATCAAATTGATCGCATTGAATCTTGTCTGTGATGTGTGTAAAAAACGACTTTCTCGATGGAAAACAAGAAGGCCTTTCTAGATCGAGTAAACGCGGTAACACTCTCGCAAAGCCACTTGCATCCAAAAGAAACCGGCCTTGCAATTGGTAAGCTTCACCTTGCTCATTTAGCACATCTAGTACTGGCATATCAGATTCAACGTCAACTTTTTCCACGGCATGACCAAATCGAATATCCGCACCAAACTGCGCGGCTCCCTTCGCCAGCAAATGGTCGAAGTCAGCACGTTTAACTTGGTAGGTTGCAAATGGCCCTTCACTAAATTTCTTTTCAAAGTCAAAGCTTGTATAGCTGTCCAACTTTTGGAATGTCGCACCATCTTTGTATTGAAAGCCCAAGTGCTGTGCCGCGTCGTGGATTAAAGGTTCTAGGCCAGCTTCTTTGAGAAACGACATACACTGCGGTAGCAAACTCTCGCCAATTGAGAATCGCGGGAAATGTTGCTTTTCAATAATTGTCACTTGATAGCCTTGGCGCGCTAACATCGCACCAGTGGCAGCGCCTGCAGGGCCTGCGCCAATAATTATTACATCTGATACTTCTCGATTCATGCTTTCCTCTTTACGACTAACGGCGCGACAAAATATATACTTACGATGCCAATCATGATGGTATAACCAAAACTGTATATGGCTGGTGTTTGGCTAAATGACAGCATTCCAAATACAAATACTGATGAAAGGGCTGACAGTGATATTGCCAGTGCGGTGCTGCTCTCCTGACCACACTTCAGGTAAAAAATAAAATAATCAATGGCGAGTGCCACCAATAAGACCAACGCTAACAAATTAAATAGATTCAGGCTTCCCTGCAGTAATAACGAGCCTGACAAGCCAATTAAACAAGACAATAGTAACCAAAAACCACTCTTGACCGCCGACATGAGATCAAAGCGCACGCACAAAATAGCTAAAAATACACTGAGCGCAATAGCAAACCAAATCAACAGGCTGTGTCGCATTTCAAGTAACACTTGTGACAGTTGCTCTGCTTTATCAATACGAGCAGTCTGAACAAAATTTAAGAGCACCGTGTCAATGTCATGTTTTTCCGCGTGATTAATATATACCAAGCTAACATGATATCCATCGAGCTTTAGATATTGACTAGACAATAACTCACCCAGCTCTGATTCCAGCAATGTCTCCAAAGTCAAATTAGATGTCGTCCCTAACTCAATTGGGCGTCCCATCAATCCTGAAAGGGTCACAAAATCACCTCGGTTTTGAGCTTCTGTGAGAAGCGCGAGGTTTTTCTGCTGGCGAGATTTAGACGGCAGCCAATTGCTGATTGCTTGTGCTGTGACAGTGGGGGATTGTAATTTTAGCGCAGCTACAAGTGCTTCCTCTTTCTCCAGCAGCGCCTCTAAATCGGTTTCCCATAAAATTAAACGCTGGCTTTGGGTACCAAAATACCACTGCTGATGCTCGAACTCATTAACTCGTAACTCGTCACTACTTGCGTTTAGTAACGCTATATCGTCATTAAAGACTTGTTCATTGATCATAACCAGCGCAATAGACAGCAAACCAATTACGCATATTGTCACCCTTGTTTTAGCCCTTGAAGCATCTAAAATTGCAACCACTCCTTCCCCTAACCGATCTAGACGTGATTGACCAGCATATCGGCGCAGCATACTCGGGATGATAAATAAGGCACTGCACAGAGCTCCCACTAATCCAAATGCGATGAAGATACCGACTTGCTCCAAGGCCTCCATAGGCAACATCATAAATGCACAATACCCCGTCGCCGTTGATACACATCCCAGTTTAACTGCGCTACGCACATTGTGATAAGCGGCTAAATCATCTTGTTTTGTTGTCATCACATGAAAGCTGTAATCTATCGCGATTCCAATTAACGTGATAGAAAACACCAAGGTGATAACATGCACAGAGTCATACAACAATGACAAAGCCAGTAGACCAAAACATACCGCATTTAACTGCGTAACCAGTACTGCCAATAAAGCGCGTATACTTTTGAAAGACCACAATACAATTAAAACGATGAAGAATGCACTCACTCCACCGAGCCAACGCATTTCTTTGTCTGCTTGACGCATATTTTCAGCGGTATGAAAGGGGACCCCTGAGTAGCTTATGGACAGGTTTGAGTAGGCAGCTTCAACATCTGCCAGTGAATCTCTGACTGAATATACGATGTCTGTGGCTTCCTTCATGCTCCCTATGTCGGCTAACGGCAGAGACAACATCAAAACATACTGCTTAAGGTCGTCATTGACGACCAGACGTCCCGCTTCGACAGTCAACTTACTTGCCTGCTGCGCCAAAGCGGATTGCACAAATGAAGCGGTTGTTAGTGTTGGGTCAATAGGGAAGAATAACGGTGAAAACGGGTCAAAGGCACTGTTTAGCTTCGCCAGTGCCGCGTCTCCCAGAGAGCTGCCTTGCGCCAACATCTGACGAGACTCTTCAGTCAATAAGTAACCTTGATATGCACCAAATAGTTTCGCGATGGTTTCAAGTTCCGGAAAACTAGCATTGCCATATAGCCACCCTTTTTCGCCATAGTTTGTCCGGATTTCATCGTGAGCAGCTTTTGCATCTTCCCCACTAAAAGCAATGATCACATTATTTTTGTAACGTTGAAAAAATGCACTTTCTGCTTCATTTACAAATTCAATATCCTCACTGGGCAACAGTGAAAGTATATCCGCTTCAAGATGAACCTTTCCCTGCACGAGTAAGTAGACAAGGAACGAAACAGCCATGATTAACTGCGCAAGACCTAGCGGTAAATGAAGTTTCTTTGACAAATGTGGCATATATTACGACTAACTCTTTTTGTCATTTCGACGATGCAGACTGCAGATTAATGGCTGTCTTATTGTTTTTGCTATCAAAAAGCTCGATTCTATCAATAGCACCTTGACCACATAGCACAACTTTGTTCAGTGCTAAGCTCAAAGGCGCACTGTTTGGAGTCATTAAAATACAATTGAGGCGTTTATCTGGTGATAGGCTGAAAGTTTTTTCTAGTTCTTCAAACTCGCCTTGCAACAGAGAAAAAATCAATGTCGACATATCACCGCCCTGTGGTGTTGGCGTTTTTTCCCCTCGACTATTCACAGTATAAAGCGTCTCGTTTTCATACAACACTGCACTTTTAACGGGCATGAGAGTCTGCCAGATTAAACGCTGCCGATTAACCTCAAACTCTCCTTGGGACTTAAGAGGGTGCTTCAACACTTTGAAGTATTTCAGCTGCTCAAAACTCCCCGATAAAGGCAAAGTTGGGGCGATTAAATTTAATCGATTTGTAGCCTGTTGTGCCGTCAAAGCCTGGCCAAAAACGTCCAGGCTACAAAGCATCAACAGTATTGTAAATACTGCCTTAATCACGGTTCTATCGCTGCCTTTAATTTATCAACTAATTTCTGTGGCGTACCGAACTGCATTTCTTTTGTTTCTTTATCTACCGCAACTTGTGTTGTAGACCCTTTGGTCAATTTGCGGCCTGTCTCTTTGTCGGTTATTAAATAGTTGATTTTCAGACGTGTTTCGTACTCAACTAATTGCGCCAAAACACTGATTTTTTGACCAAACACGCAGGCACCAATAAACTTGGTCTGCATATCAATGATTGGCCACACATACCCCAGCTTCTCCATGTTGTTGTATCCAAAATTGAATTTGTCTAGTAGCTTACAACGCGCCACTTCAAAGTAGCGCGCATAATTACCGTGCCAAACCACATTCATTGGATCACAATCATGAAATGGGACTTCAATCTCAACATTGGCTTCTAGCAATACCTTTTTATTTCTCATAGAGCTTCCATTTTTGTCCTTGAATCGATGCGATTGTGTCTCTAAGCGTTTGCTCTAATGGCCTATCCTCGACCAATAACGGAAATGATGCGTCAATATCATCGTACATCTTACCAACACTTTCTTCTAAATCTTCGCGAGTCAATTGCCCTTGTGCAATCCTCAACCTTATTCCCTGTACCGCGGCAAGCAGCGTGCTTGCGACAACTTGCTCGGTCAGTTGTAATACTCGCAGTGCATCTCTTGCGGATATGGTGCCCATACTGACTTTATCTTGGTTGTGACACTCTGTTGAGCGAGAAAATACACTCGCCGGCATAGTCAGCTTGAGCGCTTCTGCTGTATATGCAGATGCACCAATTTGTACAGCCTTGAAGCCGTGGTTGATATACTTGCGCGCTTCACAGCTACCAGATAGGTTTGAAGGCAACCCATTGTTGTATCGGGTATCCACCAAAGAAGCTAGCTGTCTATCTGCTAAATCCGCTAAATTAGCAACAGCGGTTTTTAGTGAGTCCATCACCATCGCAATATGACCACCATAAAAGTGGCCCCCATGTAACACATGTTGGCCCACACCATCGATGATAGGATTGTCATTTGCCGAGTTAAGTTCATTTTCAATCGTAGTTTCGAAGAATGGTAAACTATCTTCCAATACCCCAATGACGTGAGGCGCACATCGAATTGAGTATCTATCTTGCAATCGTGGTGAGTTTCTTGGGTGCTCAACGTGACGCAAGTCCGAACGGATGCGTGCCGCCACTTTCTGTTGGCCCTGATGCGGTTTAACGCTAAACAAAATTTCGTCGAAATGGTGTGTATTACCTTGCAAAGCGATACTTGCCATAGACGTCACTCTCGTAGCAAGCTCACTTAAATATGCAGCACGATCGTGTGCGAGACAGGCCAAAGCAGTCATCACCGCCGTGCCATTCATGATCGCTAAACCTTCTTTAGGTCTAAGCGAAATAGGCTCCAACCCCACTTCCTGCATGACTGTCTTACTATTTTTGACCTCACCTTTGTAGAACACATCACGTTCTCCAACCAAGGCCCCTGCAATGTAAGAAAGTGGCGTTAAATCACCACTGGCTCCGACAGACCCTTCTTGAGGGATACGTGGAATAATATCTTGATTGATGAACTCACAAAGCAATTTCAGCATGGGCCAATCTACTCCAGAAAACCCTTGCGAAAGAGAAGCTAAACGAGCAGCCAAAATCGCTTTGCCTTGTTGTTCATCGAAATAATCGCCCAGACCACAGCCGTGAAAACGTGTTAAGTGCAAAGGTAGTTCGTTTACTAGGTCCAAAGGTATATCCACCGTAACCGAGTCACCGTACCCCGTTGTGACGCCATAAATGACGCCTTCTTCATCCAGCAAACTCTCAAGAAAGGCAACGGCAGAGTCAATCTTTTCTGCGAAGTGCTCATCGCCGCTCAATGCAACTGTCGTTTTGTCTTTCGCAATATCAACAATGTTTTTTATGGTAAGCTTGCTGTTACCAAAAGTGATGGTACTTTTACTCACTTATTTATCCTCTTTTGAGCTGACACGTTGAGCACTGTTGTCCCGCTGCCAGAAATCGTAAAAATTAAACCATTGGAATGGATACTTCATAGCATAATACTCCAGCCTAGCTGCATAACTTGCAATTAGGTCTGAAAGTACTTCTTGGCGCTGCTTGCGAGGTAATTTCAATTTGTCGGTGACATGTTCGATACACACCTTGAAATTACGACCTTCTTTAAAACAAAATAACCAGTATATTGGACATTCCAGCAGCGCTGCCAAAATAAATGGGCCTTGAGAAAATGGCGCTTCTTGCCCTAAAAAGGGCGAATAAATGACTCTTCCAGCAACAGACTGGCTCGTTCTGTCACCCACAATTACCACTATTTCACCTTGTTCCACTTTTTCCTTTAAAAGCATTGCGGTATCGGGACCGACATTTGAGACCTGAATCATATTAAGATCCACATCCTCTGCAACTTCCTTAAGCAACTGATTAAATTTGATTGCATGTTGCGTAAATACAAGCACATTAATTTTTGTACCGTAGCGGTCCTGGTTCATCGCTCTACATACTTCTAGATTCCCCAAATGAGAGCCGATAAAAATGGCCCCTTTGCCCTGCTTCGCGATATTTTCCATCGCATCTGGGTAGCTATAAACGATCTGTTTGTTACTTATATTCCCTAACCAGGCATCAAGCTTATCAAAAGCAGCATCAGCAAAAGTACAATAGTGTTTCAATACCGACATTTGACCATGGGCAATCTGATTATTGCTTTGATTTTCAGAGATCTTCGTCAAAAACTGTTTGGACGCCTTTCTGCCATTTTTATCTGTTAGATAAAAATAAAAAACCACAGGGAACAAACAAATCCAAAGCGGATATTTCCCGAGCGCTTTATATACGATGAGTAAGAAGCGCAATCCTAACAAGGAGCCTCGCTCACCAATTTGAGACCAATGTTTCTGACTCATGCTTTGCTAAAACTTCTTTTGATGAAACGGGCTAATAGATCAGGGCTTCTCCACAGCATGCCAAAACACAAGCGTGTGTGCATCCAGGATATCCTAATATTGTCATCTAACGCATTGAAATGAGAGAGGCCATTTTCTGGATAATGTACTTTTGTTGGCACAAACTTGAACGGTGTTTTTTGCCAGTAGAGCTTGACCATCACTTCGATATCAAAGTCCATTCTTTTGCCTAAAGCGCTGCGACTTGATAACCGGTCATAGGCTTCCAAAGGATAAACCCGAAATCCACACATCGTATCTTTCAACTCTCTAGAAAGGGTTTCCACACAGACCCAAAAATGCGTGATATAGCGCGCATAGTAACGGTGCTTAGGCACAGACTCATCATAAATAGGGCATCCCGAAATGAGAGTGTCAGGATTCGCCTTTGATAAAGACAAAAACACATCGATGTCTTGTAAATTGTGCTGGCCATCCGCATCAACTTGCAACGCGTGCGAAAACCCAAGCTCAATGGCTTTGTTCAACCCGGTTTGCACAGCCCCCCCTTTCCCTTGATTAAAGCGATGATGACACAAAACTACCATTGGGTTCTGTTGTGCAATTGTAAGCAATTGGGACTTTACAGATTCAGTGCTTGCATCATCTACCACAATAATAGGCAGTGAATACACACTTAATTTACTAATGAGACTGTCAAAACCATCAATATGGTTATAATTCGGAATAATAAAGCAATATTTCACCTACAGCTCCTCAAAAACAATGCGCCCAGATGCATGATTACCTTTCTCAGATTCATATTCGAAAACGACTTTAGTTGGTGATTTTTGGACCAGCCGTAAAGTAATAATACTATTGGGTACAATGACGTTTTGAAACTTTAATACCTGTATCTCTTCAACTTCTACTTCTGTGAGTTCAAACAGCGATCGAGCATAATATATCGCCCAATCCAGCTGTACCACACCTGCTAAAATAGGCGCATCAGGAAAGTGCCCTTGAAAGTAAGTGATCTGTTCAGTGACCTTAAGTGAGAGTGTCACTTTGCTTTCTTCTTTCGTCACATTAAGTACTTCAGGGCGCGTAGTAAGGTTATTCAAAAAGTTTCTCCAATGCTGCTGCGGTGGTTTTTCCTTGGTTGTTTATAGGAAACTCTTCCACATACCGCCATTTTTTGGGTATACATATCAATTCAAATTTACTGGCTAAATGTTGCCTCAAAGCCTGATTGAGGCGACGCTTTGATTCGTACGCAGGTTTTTCTTGCTTTAAAACGACGACCGCTGCCAATGTGGTGCGTTTACCTTCGAGCAATATTACCTTGCAAGACTGCACCCATGCATGCGCCTCGAGAGTGCGCTCTAAATCACTTAAGTTAACCCGCTTTTCTTCCACTTTTACCGTGCGGTCGATACGACCTAGCAATTTAAATTGGCCGCTTGCATGGAGCGCGACCTTGTCATCCATTGCCAATGGCTGAAAATTCAAATAGGGGGATCGCAGCACTAACTGCTGAGTTTCTGCTTTAGCCGAAATCGACATTCCCCGGAACAACGTCCAAAGAGCATCTGGTCCATTGGTCTGTTTTCGGTGGGCAATACCGCCAGATTCTGTGCTGCCATAAATTTCACAAATTGAGAAACGCATCTGCGCATATAACTTGGTCGCAGTATCCTGCTCAAGTTTCCCCCCTGAAGAAAAGATATGGCAAAACCTATCAGCGCTTACACTAAGTACGTTATCATTGCATAAACGCTTCAAGAATGCGGGACTTGAAATCAATATACAATGCTGTTTTCCTGCTGTTTTTACCAGTGGAACAATGTGCTCTGGGTATTCCTTTGTAGGATAGATTTGCGCACCTAGTTTCATCGGTAGCAACAACCTAAATAGCAGACCATAGATGTGATAATGAGGCACTGTAGAAATAAACGTTTTCACAGATGACATATCAAAAGTCGTCAAAAGCGTGTCTAATTCAAGTTGTAGTGATTGCCAAGATTTTCTGATCTGTTTACTTTTGCCGGTGGACCCCGAAGTTGAAAAAACCACCGAACCGCAAAGAGGCCAATCGATATTATCCGACATGCGATTCAATTCAGAGTCCGGCAAACCATCCACCCATACTTTACTTCGAGCCATATCTCCAAGCGCATTACCACAAACTATATCTGCATGACTGGCGGCATCTTGTAATGTGCATGGCTGTGAGTTGTTGGGGAGTACAACTTCAAATTCATTGATTAAAAGCGCAAATAATTTGTAGCCAAAAGAATAAGGGGTGCTGTCAAACAAGACAGCTGTTAGCGTGGACTGGCCATCTAAGTTTTCTTTTACAAGTCTGAGCTTTTGGCTGTACAAGCAACAGTCTCGCCAGAATGACTCAGAAGATTTCACCTCCCCTAAATCAGATACAAAGGAAAAGTGCGTAGGTGTACAAATGGAGGATCTAATCATGTTGTTGTCTGACTTTAATTCTCACCAACCATTCGCCTATAAACAGAAGCCCCATTGCAATATATGCGATAAAGCCATTGTATAAAGTCCAAACCTCAATCGGCGTCATCAAAGCAGTATATAAAGAGACGAGCATATTAATTGCAAAAAAAGCGCACCACACTTTGGTCACCTTTTCAGTATACAAAACACCCTTGGGTGGCAAGTCAGGTTCACTGAGTCTTGCTAAGCGCTCTATAATACACGGCTTCCACCTCAAAGAGGCGCCAAATACAAGTAACAAGCAAGCGTTAATCACGACAGGATATAGCAACATCCCTAAAGGCAAATTCAGCGCAGAAGACAGGACTAGGAAACTTATTCCGACACCTAAAACACAATTAAACACTTTAGAGGTCGCCTTGCGCTGTAGCACTAGTTTTAATGCGAGCACACTTGCCAACACCATCGCTAGCACTTGAAAATTCAAGTGCTTCAATCCTACAAAGACTAATATAGGATACGCGATGGTCAAAATCGCAAGTATGACCCCAACAAATACTTTCAAGTGGTTTACTTACTTAGTAGCTTTTCCATTTCGTCAATGACGTCATTCACGGTTCTTACCTGCTTGAATGCTTCTGGGTCAATTTTCTTCCCCGTCATTTCACGTAATTTCACGACTAAATCGACAGCATCGATGCTGTCTAAATCCAATTCATCGTAAAGGTTAGCATCCGGCTTTATCGAGTCCTCTTCAATCTCAAACTCTTCAACCAAAATTGCGCTTAGCTTCTTAAATAAATCTTCTCTAGAACTCATTTTTAACCTTCGGTATTACTCGAAATAAAATCACATAAACTATTCACTGATGCAAAATGCTGTTTTGTATCTTCGCTATTTGCATCTATTTTCACGCCAAACTGCTTTTTAACGGCTAGCCCAAGTTCAAGCGCATCAATACTATCTAGCCCTAAACCATCAATGAAAAGTGGTTCATCATCAATAATTTCTTCAGGTGTGATATCTTCCAAATCGAGACTCTCGATTATCAGCTTTTTTACCACAACTCTTAAGTTTTCATCAGCCATTTATATTTAACTCCTGCTCGTACATATTCCACAAATCTTTAGTCAGCGCTCTAGAAGCAACACTCAGTGACGTGTGGTTGTATTTTTTGATACATAACTCCCTATTTAACTCCGTTAGAGAGAACTTAATTTTTTGCTCTGGGATGTGATACCACTTTTCTTTTTTAGTTAATGTAGTTGGGGTAACCTTAATTTTTAAAAGCGTAAGTGATGCATTGCAACGTAAAGCAATATTTGCCGCGCCGCGTTGAAAATTGTCTAAGATGCTGTCTTTATTAGTTCTCGTTCCCTCAGGGAAAATGATTAAGTTATTTCCCTGTTGTAGAGAATGCTGACAGTCTGAAATCAATAACTCGGGTTCACTATTACTGATGTAGCCAGTGCCCAGAATAACTCGCCGCATAAACGGGTTTTTTAATAAGTGCGCTTTTACAACGCAATCCGCATTTGGCACCATTGAAATCAGTACGACGACATCAATTAGCGAAGGATGGTTGGCCAAAATAAGGCTGCCTTTGAGGTTTTGTAGTTTCTCCTCAATATTAGCCTCAACTTTACACAAACCAAATACCATCATTACCTTTAAGAAAAACCTAAAACCAAGATGCACACTATATCTAGCAACTTGCTTTCGCTTTTCCAAATTACGATAGATTAAAGCCTGAATTGGAAAAACAATAAACGACAGAAAAATCCCGCCAAAGCCGAAAAGAGTAAATGATGCACCCGTCAATATTAAGCGACGTAAATAGCTCATACGTTTAATCATAATTTTTTAACTACCCAGCTCGTTCGCTCACTTGTCAGTATTAATTGCGGTTCTACTGAAGTAATCCATTCAGCAAAACAAAGGCTATGACAAGCGTTGCTTTTTCCATTCGTTGCGACGTCAGTTTCGTTCCTAAACGCCAGCTTTAAAGAGTCGTCATTACTTTCCGTACAAGCCGATAACTCTAAAGCCACCGTGTGTGCTGGTAATTCTTCATCAGAAAAACACTGGTAGTGATCCGGTAGCGCTTGGTCTACGTATATCAAGATAACTTTGTCTAATCGTTTACTATGAATCCGTATATAAGATTCAATAAGTGCCGATAAAAAAGTGTCCTTCCCAGCAGAAATTGCGGTTATGGGTATTTTTTTATTTTTAAATATTGAATACAGGCCAGATACAGCATTGTGTACAGATAGGCTAAAGGCTGTCGGTGACAACTCTTGCTTTGCAGCTAAAGTGTCGAGTAACTCACTTGTTTTATGAAAGTCACCGTGTCGGCTCGCAAAAACGAGTTCACAATTGGACCCCATTTGAGAATTAAGACGCTCGGAATCACTTTTATCTAATTGTAATAAACTACCCATAGCGAGTTTGGCAAAATAACTCAAGCGCCTCTTCTGCATCGGTTTGAGATCGCTCAGCAACTGCTTGAGGTCGATATTCCCTATCTGCGTGGGAGTAAGAATAAAATAATCGTCGACTGCTAATTCGAACTGCATCTGACGCTCCACTTTGAATACAACAATTCTGAACGGTATCTTCCATCAACCATTCACAAAGCGGGGATAATACATCAAATTAAATGAACTTTCTATCAAAAAAACACCAATCTCATGCATACCGTTACATTCGTTTACAATGGCCTAGGCAGCACTCATAACAAGAAATCACATTCATATGATTTTATTAATATTAAGCGGTTATTCTCGCAAATTTAGGGAAATGAGTAAGCCACATAAGCGCTTTTCTGAATACTATTCAGTACTTTTCACCAAGAGCGTTTTCCCAATTAAACCCAGGGCTATAGTGCAATTAAAGCAATAATAATGTGTAAAACGACATTGGCAAAAAGCGGGAATAGCTAAAAGTTATACGAATACTTTCTAGATGATTAGCTTGTGCATTGAACTTACATGCTTTGATTAATGGCGATGAGAAACCAAAGCTATGCTTCGCAGCTCGAAGAGGTGAGCACATGGGTGCGCGATAGAACCCAGCTTCAGAGATGAATAAAGTGCAAAAGGTTAGCGACAGCGAACACAGTGAGCACGCTTCTTTTGCGCAAGGTGAATGAGCTCGTTTAGCTGTTGCCGAGGGACTTAGACGAAAAAAAGCCCGACTCTTTCGGATCGGGCTTTCTTTTATTTGGCGCTTGGCGATGCCCTACTTTCATATGGGAAAGCCACCGCTGGCCGCCCCCACACTATCATCGGCTATCGTGCAAAAGGTTAGCGACAGCGAACACAGTGAGCACGCTTCTTTTGCGCAAGGT
>NZ_JAKGBI010000014.1 GCF_021530565.1 Pseudoalteromonas sp. SMS1 | reverse complement strand
TGGAATAAAACTGAGAGTTTGGAGCGGCACACGAGGTTCGAACTCGTGACCTCGACCTTGGCAAGGTCGCGCTCTACCAGCTGAGCTAGTGCCGCTTCATAGTTTGCTCTGAATTGTCCGTGAAGTGCGACAGGTCGCGTCTCACATTCTTACAGCTGAGCCAGTGCTGCATCAGAGGTTTATTCGTTATTTAGTCAGTAGAATAAAACTGAGTGTTTGGAGCGGCACACGAGGTTCGAACTCGTGACCTCGACCTTGGCAAGGTCGCGCTCTACCAGCTGAGCTAGTGCCGCTTCATAGGGTTACTCTGAATTGTTCACTGGAGTGCGACAGGTCGCCTCTCACATTCTCACAGCTGAGCCAAAGCTGCATCAGAGGTTTATTCGTTATTTCACCAGTGGAATAAAACTGAATGTTTGGAGCGGCACACGAGGTTCGAACTCGTGACCTCGACCTTGGCAAGGTCGCGCTCTACCAGCTGAGCTAGTGCCGCTTCATACCCGCTTAAAACTTGCCTCAATACGTATTGAGCTTGTCCTTTCAAGCGGGGCAGGATTCTACAAGATACGAAAAGCTTTGCAAGTACTTTTTTTAAATTTTGAAGAATTTTTGCTGATAGACCTTCAATTCCATGATGGAGTCTTTGATATCATCCAACGCCAAATGCGAGCTTTTTTTCTGAATATCATTCAATAATTCTGGGCGCCAGCGACGTGCTAGCTCCTTAATTGTACTCACATCTAAATTCCGATAATGAAAATATGCTTCCAATTCCGGCATGTATTTGTGTAAAAAGCGGCGATCTTGACCAATTGAATTGCCACACATGGGAGATTTTCCAGGTGGCACCCACTGTTTTAAGAAATCGAGCGTTTCTTTAACAGCATAAGCTTCATCAAAAGTACTCGCTTTACAACGTGCAGTTAGACCCGAACGACCATGCTGATTGGTACACCACTCATCCATGTTGTCCAGTAAGTCATCGCTTTGATGTATAGCAATTACAGGGCCTTCCGCTAACACATTAAGATCAACATCAGTGATCACCGTCGCGATTTCGAGAATTTTATCTGTTTTAGGTTCTAGCCCTGTCATCTCTAGGTCGAGCCATACCAAGTTTGATTCATGAAAAGACATACACTACCTTAGCGGTACTTTCCTTTAGATCCAATGCAATTAGATATATCATATTAGCTTCATCACTCGACCAAAAGCTTTTTTTTACAAAGCGGGGCAATTTTATTGAGTTATAGCCTATGAATGGCTTATACACCAATCATTCGCAATAATTCGTCTCGTGAGTTTATTGATATGGCAAAACGTAAAAAACTCAGTCATGGCCAATCCCGTAGGATTAAGGCCAACCAACAAAAGCGTTTGGCTAAGGCCAAACACAATGAAAGCGCTGATCTGCAATGGCAATCAGACAACTTAGGCCCCACAGAAAATGCGACTGTTGTCAGTCGCTTCGGTCAGCATGCGGATATCGAAGTCCAAGATGGCGAAGTGCTGCGCTGTAATATTAGACGTACCGCTGGCAGCTTGGTGTGCGGCGATAATGTTATTTTTCGCCGTGCCAAAGTCAGCGAAGGCGATCTGGCAGGTGTTGTTGAAGCCGTAGAAGAACGTCGCTCACAGCTCACGCGCCCTGACTTCTACGACGGTGTCAAAGTGGTAGCTGCAAATATCGATCAGATCCTCATGGTGTCCGCGGTAGTGCCTGAATTTACTCCGCACATCATTGATAGATACCTGGTCGCATGCGAAGACATGGGCATTGAGCCGATTCTTATCTTGAATAAAATCGATCTGCTCGATGACGAAGGCCTTGAATACGTCAATGACGTGCTCGATATTTATCGAGAATTGGGGTATCAAGTCTTGCTTGTCAGCAATAAGTCAGGCGTTGGTATTGAAGAACTAAAATCTCTGTTAGTCGATAAAAACAACATTTTTGTTGGCCAATCAGGGGTTGGAAAGTCAACACTCGTCAATACAGTGCTGCCTGATGCCGGTATTTTAACGCAGGAAGTTTCTGAAAACAGCGGCCTAGGTCAGCACACCACCACCGTATCAAAACTCCACCATTTGCCGAGCGGCGGAAACCTAATTGACAGTCCAGGGATCCGCGAGTTCGGACTTTGGCACTTGGATGTAGAACGTGTGACATGGTGCTTTAAAGAGTTTAGAGCGTTTATCGGTGGTTGCCGTTTTAGAGATTGCAAACATTTGAATGACCCTGGGTGCCTTATTTTGGATGCCGTTGAACAGGGTCAGATCAGTGAGCTGCGTTTTGACAGCTATCACCGCATTCTTGAGTCTATGGCGGATGGCCGTGCAGGTGCACGGGCGCCCAGAGTTTGATACCATCTACAGCCAAATTAAAATAATCAACACGGTGTTGAATATCACTTTCAACCCATTTTGTCAGGATACATAAAGTGAACTTGGATAAATTAAAGATTGCAATGCAATACGCGCTACCAAAGCACGCCATTTCGCGTTTGGTAGGAAAGCTCGCAGCAGCCCAAGCTGGTGCGCTTACTACCCAATTAATTAAAGTATTTATAAAACAATACAAGATTGATATGAGTGAAGCTTTGCATGAAGATCCTGCACATTACAAAACCTTCAATGAGTTTTTTACGCGCCCATTGAAGCCCGGTATTCGCCCCCTAGCTGACGCACAAAACATCGTTGCACACCCTGTTGATGGCGCGATCAGTCAACTAGGTGACGTGGTTGACGGCCAAATTATTCAGGCGAAAGGCCATGATTACAGTCTACAGACTCTTCTTGGCGGACAAAAAGAAGATGTTGCTCCGTATTTAGGCGGGAAGTTTGCAACAATTTACCTTGCCCCTAAAGACTATCATCGCATTCATATGCCGGTAGATGGCACGTTAAGAAAGATGATCTACGTACCTGGTGATTTATTTTCAGTTAACCCGTTAACTGCTCAGAATGTACCTAACCTATTTGCTCGTAATGAACGAGTTGTCGCTATCTTTGATACTGAGCTAGGCCCTTTGGCCATGGTACTTGTTGGTGCCACCATAGTGGCCAGTATAGAGACGGTCTGGGCTGGGACGGTAACCCCTCCTGCCGGGAAGGACATTTTTAGTTGGCGTTACCCTGCTGAAGGCGAACAAAAGATTACCTTGAAAAAAGGTGAAGAAATGGGTCGCTTTAAACTGGGTTCAACGGTGATATTAGCGTGGGGTGCTGATCAAGCCGATTTCTTAGCAGATCAACTACCTGAAACGGTTACAAGAATGGGGACGCCCTTCGCAATGACAAAATAATAGACGGGCCCCAACGCTGTTGGGGCCCGTTTCTTTAAACTACAAGCGAATGCGCTTTAACGCCGCTTTACTAAACTCTTTATCTCGGGCACCGAGTCCGAATTGATAATCCGAACTCTTTAACACCGTCACACTTTTTGTTTGGTGATTGGTCATTTCCAGAATATGAGCACGCCAGTAGCTGTCTTCATACAGGTGATAGTCTTTCGCTAACAATGTTTTTAAATGGCTGTCTTTTTTGTCGTAAAATTCGACTTTGAGCACTCTAAAGTGCTGCTTGTCGAACCAGGTCAGTAAGCGTTTATAGCCCGAATATTTACTCTTAGGATAGCTTTCTACAACATGACATTCCTGTTCATTAAGCGTGTCATCTTTGATGTATAAATAGCTGTAATCCTCCAGCTCTCTACCACCAATGTCTTCAAACGCGAATTCACTACCAACAAAAGGTCCTGACTTGTTGCTTGATGCAATGCGTTTCACGCGCTTCAGCGCTGGTAAATACAACCATTGCTCATTGTCCTCACCGAATTTATTATGTGTGAGCAGCGCCGTACCTCTTTGATCTGCGGGTGAATTAAAAACGAGGACACTTTTATCCCCAGCTTGACCACTGCCTTCCATTGTTTTAAATGAAATTTGGCGCGTAGAGCTTACACCACTTTTGTTGGTCAAAATCATTTCTACTTTAGATTTAACATCTTTAAATCCATCGTCTTTTTGCTCTGCCTTCGTCGCGATTTCTAAGCCCTTTTCAAAGTTTGTCTGAGCCAGTCCTTGCTGACCAAACAAAATCAATGATGCACCAAATATACAGCTAGTCACATTTTTCATATCTGTCCTTAAAATAAGAGTTATGAGGCCAATTCACCTTCCGCTTTTGAATCAGAGGTTGCAGCCTCTTTGTCTCGATCAAATAGCATCAGTAATGTTGGTAACAATAGTAAATCGGTCAACAGTGCAATGAATATCGTTAACGCGCACATTAGACCCATATCCGCACTGAGCGTAAATGGCGAAATGCAGAGCACTAAAAAGCCAATACATAACACGATCGTCGTGATTACGATTGCTTCACCACTGTGTAAAAAGCTGTATTTCACCGCTGCTTCTGCGTTTTGTCCTTGTCTTCTCGCTTGCAGATACTTACTTAAGAAATGAACCGTGTCATCCACCACAATACCCATAGTCATGCCCATGACCATCGACAAAGCAAGTCCAACCTCTCCGACAAAAATGCCCCAGATGCCAAAAGCAATCAACGCAGGTAAGATATTCGGTATGAGGCTCAGTAACCCAATCTTAATCGACCTAAAGGTCACGACAAGTATCAAGGAGATCAGTGCAAGACCAGTGAAAACCCCTTTCAATAGACTTTCTATGTTGCTTTTTTGCACATAGATAAACATCATGTTTTGGCCAGTCCCTTTTGTCCACATATGCTCCGGCGCATTTTGTTGTAACCATGAACGTATGCCTTCTTCTAATTTAAAGACTTCAACATCAGAAAGCTTATTGATTGACACGGTGAGCTTCGTTGCTGATTGTTCCATATCCACCATATTATTTAGCCCCAATCCATAAGGCAGAGACAGCTCATATAACAGCAAGTACTGCGATGCTAAGGTTTTGTCCTCTGGTAAAGTATAGAGAGCTGGGTCGCCGCCATTCATATTCTGATTCAGGCGCTTCATTATGTCAGTAAAGCTCGCCACATGAACCACACCTGGTTGAGCCCTTATCCACTGTGCTAGCCCTTCCAAAGTGCGCATATATTCTGGATCAACAACGCCATAAGCATGTTCAGCTGCGATCTTATAGTAAATGGTTTTAACGCCCGTAATATGCTGATCAACAAAATCAATGTTTTGTCGATATTCTGTTGTTTCATCAAAGTGGTTAAAGTTGTTGTCATTGATAATATTCTTCAATAAAAACGCAGACAAAGTCACAGACACAAGCGCAGACAAAGCAAAAACAGGTTTCTTTTTAGCGATTAAGAAATCTGCAAAAGCGCCCATATTTACCACATTGCCACCTTTTACTTTGGTGTTTTTAAATAGCAACAACAAAAACGGTAAAAGACAAAAAACAAAAATGACAGAGTAAGCAATGCCTGCTGAAACCACATTTCCTAATACGCCAAATGGGGGAGTTGCACTGAAATTTAAGGTCATAAAGCCAATAATCGTCGTCGCAGAGGCTAAGATGATCGGCTTAATATTCATCGTCAGTGAATTGATGAGCGCTTGCTCGTTTGACGTCGTCAGCTTAAGTTGATTACAGTATCCTTGAATTAAGTGAATACAATGTGCCACCGTCAAAGCGAGGATCATAATAGGTCCAGACGTACCAATCGCTGTAAACGTCACATCAAATGCCGCGATAAAGGCGATTCCTGATAGTGCTGATAACAAAATAACCACCAGCGTAATAAACGAGGCATTAAAGCTACGATAAATCAAAAACAGAATAGTTAGGATCACAAGTAGCATCACGACATAAAGCTTATTATTCTCTTTACTTGCTTCTGGATGCGCCATGCTGAGCATGTTGCTGCCTGCTAAATAAAGTTCTATGTTCGGGTGTGACTGCTCGTATTTGGCGACCATTTCACGAACAAAGCCTACCGCTTCAGGGACTTCCGTTGTTTTACTCAAGCCAGGTAACTCTGTCGTAATATTGATCCCCGTCACCGTACCATCGGCATTAATGATTTTATGCAAGATCTCAGGCTGTTGCAGTGCAATTTGACGCCGCTTTTCAATGTCGCTGGCTGACAACTGAGCTGGAGAATCAAATAACCCCTGAACCAGTAGATCATCCCCATCAACCCACGTGTATTGATAGTTAACAATGGAATCGACACGTTTTGAAAATGGCACCAACCATGACTCTTCCGTGATTTGTTCAATGACCTTGAGCACTTCAGGCGTAAATACATCGCCCTGCTTGGGTCGAATTGCAATGAAGATGTTGTCACTTTTATTAAATGTGTCTTGCAGCTTGTTAAACACAATCATATTTGGGTCATCGTCATAAAAAAATGACTTGTAGTCAGAGCTGATCTTGAAGTTTTGAAACCCCAATAAGGTGACGGCGAATAAAACCAAGGACATCAAAGCTAATATTTTTCGCTTAGCCACAAAAAACTGTGCTACACGATAGGCCAATTCTTGATTCATCGTTGACTCATTTTGCATGGCTCCCTCCTAAATCTAAGTCTCCATCAGCAAAGTGCTCATGAACGCCGATATGATAATTTACAATTGAAAATGCACGGTCACCATCAGCAAGCGCTTGCATCACTGCAAACGCTCGTTCGTACAACTCGCTTGGCACAGCACATTCATTGGGTGAGGCTAACAAACGATTTAAGCACACCGCGGCCCAAGACAGATCAGTAAATGATTCTGTAAAGTCGGTGTATAAGATGGTACTTATTACGTGTGACGCCATCACAATCCGTGCTGCACGAGCACTCAGCTCAAACGACTCTACACTTGAGAAGTAATGATGGCCAAGTGCTGATTTTGCAGAGGATTCATCATCAATTAGGCGTGTCAATTCAATCGCCAGAGCTTGTCCCTGCGCTATAATAGATTGGGTTAATAGCTCATCCATGCCCAGAGCAGATAGGCGCTTGGGTAGGCATGCAACATGATTGGTAAGATTCAATAACGCACATTCATATTTGCCACTGACCACACTAATTTCGTTTAAACGTACAGCTGGCAAATCAGCATTGAAATCATATAATGCTTTGACGCAATCTTCCTCAACACTAGAGACACCACATTGACCTAATATGGCACTTAACTGGGCAGTGATATTATTCAAATTAACTTGCTTATTACCATCCACAAAGCCCGTACAGCTTATGTCTCGATAAAGCTTTTGGAAAATACCAAAGTAGCAGTCATCTCTTAAATAAGAACGAGCACCGAGCACGTCTCTGAGCGAGTTCATGGTTGACTCATAAGTATGCGGCACATGATATTTTGCAACTGAAGACAAAAAGCTCACATTTTTTGGCGTCACATGTACACTGCGAGAAGATACCATTAGTGCAATGTCGCCATTTAATACATCGGCAAATGCATCAACCAGTGCGCGACGCGTGATTGGTTGCTCACAAACTGGTTTGCCAAACAGTGTACGTTTATTTGCAAACGTCAGCGCAACCCGTAATGACGTATCCACCAATGCATTAGCAAAAGCAGCGACACCAATACGACACACATGCTGACTACACAACATGGCTTCTAAACCGCGACCTTGCGCCCCTATCACGTGATCCGCACGAGCATTGTCAAGACGCACACCGCTGAGATCCATTCCCCTTAAACCCAGTAAACGCGTTCTTGGCAACACTTGAAACTGCTTCTGCGGTACACTTTTC
This sequence comes from Pseudoalteromonas sp. SMS1, assembly GCF_021530565.1. Classification (GTDB taxonomy): domain Bacteria; phylum Pseudomonadota; class Gammaproteobacteria; order Enterobacterales; family Alteromonadaceae; genus Pseudoalteromonas. The sequence goes on along the minus strand of NZ_JAKGBI010000014.1, from coordinate 163,475 downwards.
TTATCCACGATGAACATTGTATGGGCGCCTGGCCCTGACTTGTTTTCGTCTCTGGCCAGCACGACAACGAGATCGTTCTGATAACAGTGGCCAATTGGCCACTTTTCACCGGTCAGATAATAAGCACCGTCATCCACACGAAATGTGGTTTGGTTTGCCACAATGTCACTGCCAATTGCTTTTTCGGAAATCCCCCAAGAAATCCCCTTTCCCTTCATGGAAGCATCTGAGTAATATTGCTTTTGCTCATCACTGCCCTTGATGAGGACACTGATATAGCCGATAAAATGCAAGACAAACTGCAATGCCACAGTGGGGTTGCGCTGAGACAATAACCGAATCACATACATGATCTGTGGAAAGTCAGTCATTTTCCCACCGAATTCATGCCATACCGTGTAGTCATAGATACCACACTGCTTTAGGTGCTCAACGGCTTCTCTTGGAAATTCATCCAGATCATCCAGCCGCATCATATTTTTGAAAGACAAAACGCCGTCATCATCAAATGGGCAACCAAGCCCATTTGCTAGCTCACTTAATTCCTTAATAAGCGACAACATAAAACACTCCATTTACAATTGTCATTATTATATAGACTTTACGTTAAAATAAGAAGGAGAGACTTCCAATCCATGTGCTTTGAGTATTGATAGGCGTTGTAGGTAAGCGCCCGACCACATCAATGTTTTGGCAACAACATCAACATGACGGTTCTCTATCGCTTCTAATTCAGTCCCAGCAACCCAATCATTGAATGCGCCTAACGCAGAGCCTGCCCATATTTGGTAGTCCATTTCTCGACCATTGAGGCCTTGGTTTGCCCAATAGGAAGATTGCCCCAAGTATGACCTAAAAATGAGCGCCATTTTTTGTTTTGGGTCAGCCAATGCTTTTTCTATTTGGCTTGCATCACGTTGCTCGAAATAAGACTTGGTCTTATCCCAAACTCCCTCTAACGTATCTTGGAAAATATCTTTCTCTATTTTCTGTTTCACATCCTGTGGAATATCTTCAATACAGGCATATTCTTTGTATAGGTTGTAGAGCTGTTTTGCGCGCATCGGGAACAGCGTGCCCTTTTTAACAACTTGCAGCTGGACACCCATCTCAAACATATCTGCCGCAGGCGCCATATCAACATCTGCAATTGAGACGTTTGCCAGCACTTTACGAACTTTGTCACTGGAGCCACTTTCAACACAACTTTGATTTACCGATCCTGTCACAATGTAGTCTGCCCCCATAGAAAATGCAGCTAGCACGGCGTCAGGTGTGCCGATACTCCCAGCTGCTCCGACACGAATTGGCGTCACATATTGATGTTGCTCATTTTGTTGACTAACCAAACGGCGAATCACAGGAAACAGCGTAGTCAATGCCCTGCGATCTGTATGCCCACCAGAATCAGCCTCTACTGTGATATCATCAGCAACGGCAATGTCCTTTGCCCAAATTGCTTGTTGTTTTGTGATCTGCCCCGACTCAACGAGCTTATTTAAAATATGCTCAGGTGCCGGCGATGCAAATTGTACCGCCACTTCGGGGCGAGATATTTTAGCAATCACCTTATTTTTGGCGCATACACGATCACCATCATGATAGAGACCAGCGACACGATACAACACGATGTTTTCATTCACACTCATAAAAGCTGAGGCCTCGACTACATGCACATCATACTTAAACAACAGCTCCACACAGCGTTTCTCAAGCATACTTTCCATGGGCGAATGAATGAGGTTAACGGCGTACGACTCATTTGTCAGTGCAGAGGAGATCTTGATAAGATCTTGTTCTATGATGCTTGGGTGTAAACCACCCGCCCCGTAGGAGCCAAGCAGTCCTGCCTTGGCAGCTTTAATGACCAAGTCAGCTGATGCAATACCATTGGCCATAGCCCCTGTCATATAGGCATACTTTAAATTATAAGCGCGCAAAAATTCGGCACTTCCGAGTAATGTGCCAGAAGTGGCTGGTAAGTCACATACGTGTTTGTACGGTGCCCCCAAACTCGAACCCGCACGTTCTAATGCTGTAATTTGACCTTGATACTCATATACAGACAACGCTTTGTCCAACGACAGCAAGGTCTCCTTCAAATACGATTGAGAGAATAAGCTTTGGTCGATTTCAATATGTGATTTTGCTGTTGATACACTCATGATTGTTTTTCCTTAATCTCAACTACAACGCTGTCTGAGTTATAAATTCTTAAATGGTCGTTAAATAGATTAGCTTGCGCAAATATTAGTATTCTGTCACTTTGATGTTCAATGCGCTCAATGTGTACTTCTACATTCATCACATCATCGGTGGGCAAAATTTGACCTCGATACATCCAGTTCATCGGGATGTCTGTGGCCACACTGAAACAGGGTTGGTTAAACGCTTCTTTGCCAATGCCTTCAACCACCGCGTATAAACGTACTGCTTGTACAAAAGCTTCAATGCCCAAAGAGCCCGGCATCACAGGATCATCGTGGAAATGATATTTAAAATACCAATCATCTGGTTGAATGAACTTCTTCACAAACACATAACCCGCTTTATGCACACCTTGCAGAGGGCAGTAGTACACTTCATCCATGACAGCCAAACGCCCTTTTGAAACAGCGAACATATCCTGGCTATCTATAGCGGGCTTTACGAGGGCGTTGTCCACTTTATATGGCAGGATATCTAGCGCTTGCTGTTCATACCAAAATTCCGTGGTATCACCATTGTCTAAGCCGACTTGCTTCGCCATCATTTGATGCGTAAAGAATCCAAATACGGATTCGCCTTGGTAGAAACTCTCCCCCTCTACACAAATATCAAAGCGTAAATTTTGTAGGATGGATTCAGGCATGACGGTGGTCGACAGCAAAGTAATATGATGGCGAATCGTTTTACCACGCAGGTCAATGTCTTTAAGGTAAGTTGTCGTGCCTTGTAAGTTACGAATATGATACGTTTTGTCTGGATGGTTAAGCGTTGGGCCCAACAAATAGCCCAAGCACAGCGCAGACTGCAGACTGGTTTCAAGCAATACCGTTAGCGGCATGCTTCCGTAGTTATCATCATAGTACCAGTCTGTGTTGGGCACATCATATTCCGCAATCATGGTAGAGCCATCGGCATATTCTTTACATTGCCCATTAAGCGCTACAACACGGTCTATAAACTTAAAGTCCAAGTTGGGGACTCTTGGGGCAACGCGGCCATCATACAGCTCAAAATCACGTCCCATGGCAACGCCTAAACTCCCCGTACCACAATGTGCCATATGAAACTCATTGAGTACCGCCGGCGTGCCATCACTACACACTCTACCACTAAAATAGGCAGGGTCATTTGCTCTAGGCGCTATCTGCGTGTTAGGGGATTCCGTGATCCTAAAGGACAGGTTTTCTACCAATACGGCTGGCTTGTCACCATCATAGATCACAGCATGAGCTTTGACATACGGACGAGGCACAAAGCCGGTTTCAAATATCTCGAGTTCATAACGCAACGATGGCACCGTGTTGTCTATTTGACCCCGTACTTTGATGTCCATAAGTTCGCCTGGAACAGGCTGGAATTCACATAGTTCAAAGCAATGATGCATACCTAAGGAAATTAAGTAAACTCGCAACATCTGGATGGCGCCTTCTGCGACCAAGGAGCCTGCCATGACTTGATCATCCACAAAATGACACTTGAAGAACCAAGCTTCCGGGTCCAAGTACTGAGTGCCAATCATCTTCACTGTGCCAGAAGGTTGTGGTTGCGCCATATGTGTAATCTCATCGATCATAATGAGCTTTTCATCTGGCAACCTGATTGACGTATTTCTCGGGTTCACTTTGTAAGTTTCACCAAAGACATCTTCAATTTTCCCTCGACTCAATGCAATTAAGTCATTGCGCGTCAAACTTGTTTTAGTGTGTTGTAAAAGGGGTTTTACAAACTGCGGCGCAGGTGTTTTGACGTTACTCAAAACCACACCCAAACTATTATCTAATTCCTGTTGATTGAAAAAGCCAGCACAGCCTCCTTCTAACTGCATTACAGGCTTATCATCTGCATACCCATCATATCGGAAGAAGAACAACAGCACGTCGCCTTGCCAAACGAAGTTTTCAATATAGATGTCGAATCGCAGCGTTTGCCCACCACGAGGTAAATTATCTAAGAACGTCATTTTGCCATCGAGTAATCGATAGCGACGTTCGCCTTTATTGAAAAAGTCAACGCCCAGGTAACTGATCAACAATAAATCACACTGCCCAGCTTCCACTGCAATGCCTGGGGGTACAACACCATCAATGAGATACCAGGCATCTTCTGGAATATCGTATTCAGTGGTCAGCATACATGGCTTAAGCTCATGACGCGTGGCCTCTAAACGCGTGACACGACTGACAAAGAAGTAAGGATCATCCGGTAATCGAACTCGCGTAGCATACTGGTCAATTTCGGCGTATTCAGGACCAAATGCATCCGCTATTTTCCCAGCGGCAAACGCCTTAAGCTCTTTGTAGCCCAGTATTTCAACCGGTTTTAATTGGTCGCCCTCAGATTGCGTTGCATCACCGTTAACCACCGCTTCGTTTATCGATTCTGGGGCTTTAGGCGCTATATGTTCCGCCTCAGCCTCAATGTCGGCCACTTCGTACAATGCGGGCGCTTTTTTAGGTTGCTCAGAGAGCACTTTCGCAACCGGCTCTGTGATTGTGTCCGTACCGGTCATGCGATCTATTTGCGTATGAACATAATCAAACACTTGCTCCGTGAGCGTGTTTTGGGCTTGCAAATAGCGGTGATGTAGTGCGGTTTTATGCGCTTGGCCTTTACTCAATAAACGATGGTTCGTGAGTAGTGATGCCGCTGGGGCCACTTCTTGCGGCCATTGAGTACGCGCAGCAGAGTCTGGCTTAACCCCTTCAGGTGCATTCGCCGCTGAGCTTGATTGAATACTGGACTGCATCACTGCACAATTTGCAAAACATTCACGCGTTGTTATGATCGCATTGTCTGTCAGTGCGACAGTCAGCGCAGGTTTGCTCGCTAGGTCATGATTCACTGATTTTCTATACATAGTTGAAACGTGAGTTACAGAGTGAGACGCCGATACCGCGGCATCATGTGAAGAAACAGGATGTGACACGGTCTGTGGCACCGTACGTTCACCCGTTGCAAAGGTCGCCTGAACCAGCGAATCTATACTAGGTGTGTTCGCTTGGATATCAGCAAGCATGTCTTGCCCACCCACCGGAATCGGCAGAGACAGTACTTTACTTGGTTCAGCGGGTATCAAGTGCGATACATCTATTGAGACACCTAAGGTAAACAGCTGAGCAAATAGACGATTCAAGCCGTCAATATCCGTTAAATTTCTAGCATCCACGCTTAGGACAGTATGTGGCTTGTCACCCAGCGTTTCAGCAACCCAGCGGCTACACGTGCCGCCAGGACCAACCTCAATAAATAATCTCGCCCCTTCTGCATATGCACGGTTAATGATGTTCGGAAAATCAACGGTTTTACACAACATATCAGCAATATTGTGTGTCAGCGTTTCTGCTGTAAAGTCAGTGAGTTCACCTTGTTGGCTGCCCGAAAATAAGCGTACTGACACGTCACCTCGGCTTTGATACCCACACATCTCTCTAAACAATGGCTCAGCACTTCGCATTGCTTCATTGTGTAACATGTGCCCATTCGGTGTCTTTATCACGCTAAGAGCATGTGTTTCTATCAATGCGGACAGTGCTTCAGGCTGGCCACCAATAACAACCTCTGAGGGACTGTTGATATGGGTAAGAAAAAGGGCGTCATGATCTTCACAGAGCTGGCGCACTTTCTGCGCGTCATCTAATACGACATAGTTGTGCCATACTGGCTCCGCAGAACCTTCAACATTAAAGTAAGCCCTAGCCGCTGTCGTCGGTCCAACTAACACATCCTCAAATAACGGGCTGGTTTTGAGTTCATAGAATGTCTCTCCCTCAATTTGCCATACATCATTGGCAAATAGCATGCAGCTTTCGCCAAGGGAATATCCAAAGGCGAAATCCGGCTTGACGTTAAACTGCGATTTAAACATCTGCGTGTGGAAAATAGCGAGACTGCCCCCACTGCACATCATTGCCGCAACATCGTCTTGCAATGCACGCTCTAACTCCATGTAGTCACGTCGGTTCAAAGGGTTGGATGCCTTTGGATACACCTCATCCATGGCCATCGCAAAATACGGGTCTTCCCATTGCTGTTCAAACCCTTTCAACAATTGTGGAAATAACCTAAAGAAGCCTCTTCCCATATCGACATAGGCGTTAAATGCGCCGGGATATACAAAAGCAACAGGCAGCGATTCACCATGCGTGATAATGTCAAAGCGACTCCCTATGGGCGTTTTCCACTGAGTACGTGATGTAAACTCAGGAGACTCAAAGTGCTGTAATAATCGACCAACCTCTTCCTGAAACTGTGCGACAGATTGCGCCACTATCGCCGCACGCATCGTACTATGTATGGTCGTATCGTATTGCAATAAGCACGTGCGGCGAAGCGCTATCAAATCTTTGTCTGAGTGCATAGCCTCCACCGCTTCTGCCAAGGTTTTTTTGAGCTGTTGCAGTGAATCACCGGCAAAGGGCACTGTCATAAATTCATTGGCCAAAATATGATTGTCAGTTGGCCAATCACCTTCTGTCAGCAACCAATTATGCTGTCTGGCTAAATCTGGGCACAAATGGACCAAAGCGGCTTTCTTCAATTTGCGCGTGTCACATACCCATGGGTAGCTTTGTTGTGCACAATGCCAATTCTCTTCGAATTGGCCAGACGCCAGCAAATCGCTCGCTGCGGTTGATTTGGGAATATATCTATGATGCAAACACAGCGCGGCTTTAATTAACCCTGCCAGCGCCGTCGACTGTGCACCAGAACCGGTCACAGACTGCACACTGCCAAGCGCAACCGATTGGGACCCACTTTGCGTGTGCTGCGCTAAGTCAGCCATATTAGCGTGACCTTGCGGCACTTCAATCAACCCAAGACTCATGGCTTCAGTATCTATTTGCTGCGTATTAGGTGGCGTCTCGATATGCGCGAAGACTCGAGCATCCCTAGCCTTCGCCAATTCGGATTGCTCTAAGAATATCGCTCCGGCCCCTTCGCCAGGTTGGAGGTTCTTTGTGTCCGACTGCGCTAACCAAAGTTCCTCAGGGTTACAGCCCATATCAACGGCGCCGATGAGCACCCCATCCACTTCTGAAGCAGCCATCAATAATTTAGCCACTTCCATGGCGTGATGAACACCATCATCTGTGCTCGATAGCGTGAACGCTGGTCCATTAAAATCCCAAGCTGATGAAATACGACTTGCCATTAAGTTGCCGATATAACTCAGCACCTCATCAGAGCCAATCTTAGGAAATATCGCTTCAGCACAGTGTTGAGACCATTGTGATAAACGCGCAGCATCGTATTGAACACCATTGGTTTGCAAGACATTTTCAATGTATGTCGGTAGCTCTACCTTAGCCCTGCGAATATGTGCAAATGAGTCTAGCTCCATCACAAAAATGACGGCAACATTGCGCAATTTGCCTTTTTCTACTTTTGCACTTTGGAGGGCTTCTTCAGCGACTTTCAACATCAAGAGCTGCTGTTGATTGAATTGCGCCAATGTTTTTGGCTGCACTTTGAAGCGCAGAGGCTCAAAATCAAATTCATCCACATAGCCACATGCTTGCGTGTCTAATGCAAACCCGCGCGCGCGCTGCTCAGACAACGGGCGTACGCCAGATTGTTCATTAAAAATAGCCTGCTCAAAACAACTTAAACTATCGAATGGACCAAAATGTGCCCCCATTCCCGTGATGGCAATAGGCCCACTTTCACGCTTTTGCTCTGTCGCTGGCGCGCCATGCGGTTGTGTATTGTCTGACAGCAACATATGGGCATTCGTGCCACCAAAACCAAATGCTGAAATCGCCGCATAACGATGCTCTGGTTCACTTTGCCATGGCGTGGATTGGGTCACAATTTGATGATCAAGCGCGACGTTAACATCAGCGCTGCGCGTATCAGACAATATCCGAGTTGGCGCGATCATTTCGTGCTGTAAACTCAAAATCACCTTCATCAAGCTAGAGATACCAGCAGCAGACAAAAGGTGCCCAGTGTTCCCTTTAACTGATCCTATTTTCAACGACTGCGCATTGAAATACGCAGCCAAAGAGTTCAGCTCCGTTTGATCACCTAATGGCGTACCTGTCGCATGGCATTCGATGTATTCTAGCTGAGACTTATCAATTCCCGCTTCTTTAAAAGCCCGTTCATAAGCCAGTATTTGCCCAGCTTCACTGGGCACCAGCATGTGCTTACCAGCACCATCGTTAGATAAGCCCACCCCCTCAATCACCGCCAAGATTTCATCTTCATGCAGTAAAGCATCTTCCAAACGCTTGAGTACAAAAATCCCAGCACCTTGCCCTATCTGAATCCCCTGAGAGCGTGATTCAAATGGCTGGCTGTATCCATCTTGTGGAAAAGCATGAAAATCAGAAAATGCCGAGTGTAAAACCCAAGGATCGCTAGCGCTCACGCCACCAGCCAACATTTGATCTACTTGTCCACTCAACAAATGATGAATACTGAGCTTGATTGCATACAGCGCCGACGAACATGCAGCATCTAGTCCATAGGCAGGCCCACCCAATCCCAGCAATTTGGCAATCAGCTGAGGAGGACTGCCACACACATGACGGTTTTCAGAGGCAATGTGGTCTCGCGCTGGGCATTTTAATGTCAGATCAAGCTCACTGCCCATAAACTGTGCAACCTGTTCGTGCCAAAATGGCACGTACAGGGCATTAGACTGCTTAGTTGGAAATGTGTAGTTACCTAATACAATGCCCGTTCTACTCAAATCCATGGTCTGTTTGGCTTTTCGTTCTAATACCTCAGCAGCACAGTGCAATGGCCACTTAAACACATCATCAAGTGCACCGACATCCACATCTGGATGAACATACTTATCACTCTCAAAAGTGAAATTTTCTACAAATCCGCCCGTCGCACAATACACTTTGTCAGATACAGGCGTATCACTCATAAATTGCGACTTTGGTAATCCAAAATCAGCATCACTCCCCTCTTTACGCGCATCGTGTTGCGCTTGGAGCAACTCCCAAAATGCCTCTGGAGAATGTGCACCCGGCAGGATGCACGACACAGCGACTATCGCTATTTTTCCACTCATCTTTACACCCCTAGTCTACTTGTGCCGGCTGAGCGCGGAACTTCTCAAGTAGTGCATTGTTCTTAATGAAGGTCCCATCAAGACTAAAGAGGACTTCTCCCGTCTCCGTTTGGCCCATTATCGATAACGTTGGTGTAAAGTCTGATGGTTTTACTAAGGCGGCTTTGATGATGATCCGCTCGGCAAACTTCGGACGTCGATACAGTGTGACTTGGCTCACCTCTGTCGGTAAGTTCACAACATCATCTAAGTGGTAAATCACATAAGCAGCGGCTTGAATCGCACCATCTAGATACAGTGGACATAACTTGCTGGTTGCGTGCTGTTCCAATACCATGTCGCTAATCAAGTCCGACTCACAGCTAAATTCAAGTGCTTGATCACCCGTCTGTTCAAATGCCTTCAATAATTGGAAACGAGACTCATGGAATAAGATCTTGTCATCGTAGATAGGCTGCATTGTGCGATTAATCTCGGCGTTGGAAGCGCGCTCAACCATTGGCATCAAGTCACCATCGATGAGTTTGACGCCGTTGCACACATAATGCACTTGATCATTCGCGGTGTTTTTTACCACCACATCCACCACGAGATTATCTTCTCGCCATTGCGCAGATTTATTCACCACAAACTCCAATTCAGGCTTGAATTTGTCGTCTGCCACAATCCCTTTTTTCACCTGATGTTGCTCACACGCAACCGCACTTAACCCTGGGAACAACCCCTCAATGATGTTGAATACCATACCTAGAGAGAATGTCGTTGGAAGCACAATGTGTCCATCAATACTGTGATCTGCCAAAAGGCGGTTACTCGCTATGGACTGTAAGTTACGTTTTACAGACCAAGTGCCGTGTTTAAACATAGACGCAATGTTATCTGAGCCCGCCAATCCTCGGTTTGGGCCAAAGAAAAACACCGGTGAAGTTGGTACCGTAAACACTTTGCTAAACACCTCGGCACCGTGTGATTCTTCGATTAAGGCCACACCGCGTTGCTCAAACATTTTTTTCAAATTCGCATCCACCATGCCAGAGTCCCATGCGCCCCATACGATTGATGTTGCGCTCGCATCTGCATTGTGTGCTTTTAGCTGTGCATTGAGTAATACCGCAAACCGGTTGAGAATTTCATTTGCCATAGCGTAATCAGACTGGCCTGGATTGCCATACAATCCCGCAACGGACGAAAACAAAACAACACGCTCAAGTGCCGACAAGTCGAGTACCGACAGTAAATTAACTAAGCCAAATATTTTCGGTGCGAAAACATGCTGTACGTCGGCTACAGTCTTGTCTTTCAACAGTTTGTCAGCCAATGCACCCGCACCATGTACAAGCGCAATCGGCGTCGATTTGTGGAGCCAACTTTGCGCATCTGCCCAGCGGGTCACTGACTCTAAATGATTGACATCAACACTGTGATAGTCGGCTTTTGAGCCCGTTTCTCTGATCGCTTCTAACGTTTCACGGATCTCTCTTGAATTGGTTACCTCACGGACCAGAGTACGGATCGCTTTCGGTGTCACCTTATCTTTGCCTGATTGCAAAAATGTCATCGCCCCTTCGTTGAGCGCGGCTTCGTTTAGCCCTTGTGCCCAATCCGGATCAGAGGGCAACAATGCTGAACGGCCGAGTAGATGATAGTGGCTCTGATTTGCCTTCGCTAGCGTCTTGATACAAGTGGCGGTTACCCCCCTCGCTCCGCCCGTCACAATGACATGCTCAGCTTGATTTGTATGCGTCGTGTCACCATGTACAGCTTCACTAAATGTCACAGTATGACGGCCAGCAGCGTTGTATGATATCTCTTTGTATTTATTAGAATAGTCATGCAGTTCAGCCACCACATATTCTGCTGCATAGGCAGAGTCTATCGCGCCGTCTACATCGATGGCTTTACAAAATATGAGGCTATTTTCATGGGCCAATGTTTTAACCAAGCCATTTACGCCTGCGCTGTATAGCCCTTGCTCAGGCTGTGATAATCCCAATTGGCCATCTTCATAACTCACGCAAACGAAGGCAACCCGTTCTGTCGCACTATTTACATCTCTTGATACCACATCTTTTGCAAATAACAGATGCTGAGACAACCAGTTAAATTGCTCGTCTGCGCTTGCTGGGCTTAGCATGGTGTGCGTACTGGGTAGCGTTTGTAATACATACGCGTTAAAGGTTTCAAAATGTGCCACAATTTCTTTGGGCGATTGTGCCCACTGCACATCAATCACATCGGCATCGATCTCGAGATCAGCGACTTCAGGGTAGCGCAGCAATGTCACTGAAAGCTCACGCGCTTGCAAAGCTTCAAATAGTTTTATCGTTCTGCCGCTCCCTTCAGACACCAATAAAACCTTACTTCCTTTTGAAAACACTTGGCTTTCATCAACAGGAGGGATGGCTGACAGTTGTACATCGTATTCACACACTTTTGCCTGGTTATTTACCTCAAACGTGTGCGTTTTGCCTTCACTCTGGTCGTGGCTGTCGTGTGCTTTTGTTCCTGACGAAGGGGTCGCGATTTGGCTGACAACATAATCGACAATATCTCTTAAACTCGCCAAAGCAGACAATTCATCTGCGGGTAAAGCTATGTCTTGTCCCAACGACTGTTGCATTGCACCAAAGATCTCAACCCGTTTGATTGAATCAATCCCCAAGTCCGCCTCAAGATCCATGTCGAGGTTAAGTACATCAGCTGGGTAACCGGTTTTATCCCCCACGATTTTTAGTAGGATTTGTTCAAATTCCACGACATCAAAAGCGGTGTGCGGTGCTGGGTGACTGTCTACTGTGGCAGCACTGCCTCCCCCACTGAGTGCCTTCTCAATATAAGCTTGAAGATCCCCAATGGTATCTAAACTATTGAGTTCAGTAGTATCCAACGCGGGTAAATTCTCGAATGCACTTTGCACTGCGCCCAAAATTTCTACACGCTTGATTGAATCAATGCCTAAGTCTGACTCAAAAGCCATAGTAGGGCTGATCACATCTTTGGGGTATCCCGTTTTTTCACTCACAATACTGAGGATCTCAGCAGATACCGCTTTAAGATCAATGGCTGTTGATACGCTCTCAGTGTTGTCCACAACGCTGTCTGCACGACCGTTATTTGCAAGCTTTTCAAAGTAAGATTTGATTTCTTGGAGTGTATCTAATGCGGTTAAATCCTCAGCATTAAAGGTCGGTAAGTCGCTATATTGCTCTTGGATTGCACCTAAGATCTCAACTCGTTTAATTGAATCTATACCTAATTCAGATTCCATATGCATATCTAAAGACAGTACGTCCAGCGGATAGCCTGTTTTTTCACTCACCACTTTCAGTAACAGCGGCTCAATATCAACCTGAGGTATTGCGGCCGTATCCGGTGTCGCAGAGGCTGTATCCATTGATGCGGCACTTGGTGACTGCAACGCAGACATAATGACTGCTTGTAAGTCGCCAATGGTATTTATTTGTGCCGACGCATGCGCTTGCAAATTCGTGAGCTCTGGCAACGCTTCTTGTACTGCACCTAAAATTTCCACACGCTTGATAGAGTCAATCCCAAGGTCTGACTCTAAGCTCATCTGCGCATCTAGGACACCGATCGGGTAACCCGTTTTATCTGCGATGATGGTCATAACTTGCGTTTCAACCACTTCTGCACTGACTTTTGGTGCTGTTTTAACAGGCGGTGTCGCATCTTCACGCGGATGTGTCGAGGCCGATACAATGGGCTCCACAGTCTGCTTGGCAGACACTTGCTGCTGCGGTTGTGCTTCAGGCGAGACTTCGGTGACGCTGTGCTGATTTGTTGGTAACGGTTGAGGTGCGACATGCGTTTCTCTACCCGAACTGAGCACATCTTTTACTGGCCTGTCTTGATGCACGGCACCATCCAAAAATACCCGATGTGCAAATGCCGTTTCATCTTGTCCTTTTTCGATTAAGTCAAAGGCTTTTTGAGTTAACTGGATCATCGCGTCAGCGACTGCAGGTTGCTCAGAAGTAGACGTGAGAACACGGCCAACCAACTCAGTGGTACTGCGTGCATTATCATCAATATATTTGAGATAGGTCTTGTGTAATTCGGTATTGTCACTCATGGCTTTTCCTAGTACTTCCAATGCTACTTGGTCAGCTTGTTGTGCCGACATGACTGGCTCTGGTGTGGTATGTGGTATGTTTTGCTCTACTAACACGCCCACAGTGTGCGTGGGTATGGCATCAACTGGTGCACTCGCTTTTGCCTCATCAGGTTTATTTGCTGTGTCGCTTTGGCTCTGTCCTGCTGAAGTATCCATAATAGAAGGCTGGGTCTGCTGTTGCCCAATCGCCGAATTTGCAATCTCCTCCAACCCCGCTTGATAGTCATTTAAACGCGTTGGATCTTGGTAATTCACGCCACTAAATGGCATGGTAAATCCACCTTTTGACTCCGCCGGTTTAAACGCCCTAATAGGTAAACCTGGCGTGGTCACTGCCACACCTGCAACGGCCAATTGAACCAAACTGGACAGCAGTGCAACGTCACTGGACTTACCTTTTCCACCATCCGTTTTGATATAAATGACATCATCATGTTGTGCCAAAATACGCTTGGCCATGGCGCTCAGTGTGCCTTTTGGCCCACATTCCACAAACACGCGTACGCCATCTTCATACATATTTTCAATGATCGAAAGGAACTGTACAGGCCTGCCGAGTTGACCCTTTAGACTTTGCTTTATATCACTTGCCTCAATGTGCGCATCACCCGCTTCATTCAAATAGACTGGGCAGCTGGCCTTGGCAAAGTTAACGTCCTCAATGTGAGAGGAAAATTTATCTATCGCATGTGCCACGTAAGGTGTGTGAAATGCATCCGATACATCAAGTTTTGTGATTTGCTGTTCACGTTGCTCACACAGTGTTGCGAACTTCGCCAAGGGCTCTGGGTGACCGCCGATGACCGTTTGCTGTTGCGTATTGATATTACAGATGTATACATCTGATAGCTGCTCTTCGCTGATTAGCTGTGCAACATCAGACTGTGACATCCCAATTGCGTACATATCCCCAGATTGCATGCCTTCTGGTTTTTCAGACATAGACAGACCACGCTTCACAGACAGAGATACAAATGCGTCATCGTCATACACATTCGCTGACCACAGTGCAGTTAGCTCCCCATAGCTGTGTCCTGCCACACAATCGGGTGTGAAGCCACAAGATTTGAGAAATGCAAATGCGCCAGCAGATACGCACCCAATCGCAGGTTGTGCATGCTGTGTTTGTTTCAAATTCGCCAGATCGGCCTGTTTAGCTTGCTCTGAAAACTTAGCGAACGGGTAGACCAAGTCCGTCAGGACCGTATTTGAGTGAGACCACAAAGTCTCATTTGCGAGTTCGAACAGAGTACGCGCTTGGGGCACATTCATGGTTTGATGTAAGCCCATATCAACATATTGACTCCCTTGGCCAGGGAACAAGGCCGCCACCTTAGTATTCTCAGTTACGGCTGAGTTTGGTGCGAAGTACAGGCCTTGGGGTAACTGCCACGCTGAATCTGCCGGCGTGGCATTTAATTGCTTAATCAATACATCGAGTTGCGCTTTAAATTCAGGCAGACTTTGGCACACAAACCCTGCTCTTGGCGCTTCTGCCGGTGCCGACATAAAAGGGATATCGCTCACCGAGTCAATGTCTTTAAGCTGCTCAGCAAGCGCGATCAATTGTTCATGTGACGCAGCACTTATGACACACGCATGGGGCATATTATTTAGGCGCTGCGCTGGCTGCGATGTCTCATATTGCTCCACCACGGCGTGAAAATTGGTACCGCCAAACCCAAATGAACTAACACCGGCTCTAAGCTTATCTTGCTCTGGGTGCTTGAACCATGGCCTCGTGGTGCAATTTAAATAAAAATTAGACTGCTCAATATCTAAATTGTCATGGGGAGCCGTGATATTGTTTGTCGGAGGAAGCACTTTGTGGTGTAGCGCCAAAGCAACCTTAATGAGAGACGCAGCCCCGGCTGCAGCTTTTGTGTGACCAATTTGCGACTTGACGCTTCCCAAAGCAATATGTTGTCCATTGCCTTCTGTAAATACTTCTTTTAATGCACTGAACTCGGTTGCATCTCCCACTGGCGTACCTGTGCCGTGTGCTTCAATTAAACTCACATCATTTGGTTCACATTGCGCATCTTCGTAAGCGCGTCTTAAACATAATGCCTGACCACTGGCGCGCGGCGCATAGATACTTTTAAAACGGCCATCACTTGCACTTCCTAACCCAGAAATCACCGCATAAATACGATCACCGTCTCTTTGCGCATCCGACAAACGCTTTAACGCAATCATACCCATCCCTTCACCGATCAAGGTACCATCACTGTGTTGATCAAAAGGCCGTATTTTATTTTCTTTCGAAAAAGCAGGGGTTTTTGAGAAGCACATGAAGGTCAAAATCGAGTTTTCTGAGTCACACCCTCCCGTCAGCATGAGATCTGCACGTCCCATTTGTAGTTCATCCATGGCCATTCTCAATGCACCCAAAGAGCTGGCGCATGCCGCATCTACAGTACAGTTGGTCGCACCTAAATTGAAACGATTCGCAATACGGCCTGCCACAACATTACCGAGTAAACCAGGAAACGAATTCTCCTCCCAAGGCGCATGTGCTGTGTTGGCGGTTTTAATCAGCTGATCAGCCTCTTCTTCTGACAGTCCTTTACTGGTGAGTACTTCGCGCCAAATTGGATAATCAAGTCGCTGCGCCAAAGAATGCTGCAATGAAGTGGCACCGGTGATCCCTAAAATCACGCCTGTGCGAGAGTGGTCAATATCATCCGCTAAATATCCAGCGTCATGAAAAGCGGCTTTTGCAACGTTTAAACTTAGCAGTTGCAAAACATCTGTGACCTCTAGGATATTGGGCGGGATACCAAATTCCACAGGATTAAAATCCGTTTCGGGGATGAACCCACCCCTTTTGCAGTATGTTCTATCTTCAGCCATAGGATCATCATCAAAATAGTCTTCAATGTTCCAATGGGTATCGGGAATATCTGTGATGCAGTCCTTACCGATCAATATATTATCCCAATATTCTTTGAGATTTGTTGCGCCGGGATAGAGACTAGACAAACCAATAATTGCAATCGGTTCTTTACTCATTACACTTTCCTTATCTGAGTTAATTTACAGCCAAAACAACAAAAATAGACAACAAGAAGCTAAAACCTCCTCACCATCAGTGCTCAGAAGCTTGATTTATTGTTTTGATTTTTGTTTGTGTTTTTACTTATTAAATAAGCGGCTTATCTTATTTAGTAGTCCATTTGTACGACGCAACCTCAGTTGACTAAATACCGAGATAGCCCCATATATCGTGGCCAGAGATGTTGTGTCTGTGAATAACGCATAATGATCCTTTTCTACATTCACGATATGAACATTTGAAGATAATTTTGACCAGCCAATGCAGTTAGGGTAGGCACTGATCTCTTGCAATCCTGAGTGACTTCGTATCACCAAAATATTAAGATCTGGCTGGGGTTTAGGGAAGAAGCGTGCTGACAACAGCATGTTACGCTTTAAGCCAAGTGCAAACGTCTCAAACAATTTGTTTACACCGTTAAGTGTGTCGAATTGCTTAAAAATACCTTGGGCTAATCCATGCTCAAACACCATAGCAACAAATTCATCTTGAGTGTACGACGAATAAGGGGTTTCTATGATTAATTCACATGCTTTCACGGCACTAATAAACTCAATAAACCACTTATATACAATGCTCGGTGCCACTTGCTCTGTGCAGTGTTGATTTTGTTTTAACGGTGCGATTGAATCCAAGGCAACCAACTGGCAAGGGATAGTGAGACGATCGGCGAGCGCGTACCCAAGTACCCCCCCAAACGACCACCCGATAATAGTGACTTTTTGACACGTTTTGTTTAGATACTTCTGCAATTGCGAGTACACTTCATTGACAATGTCATCCATTGAATATTTTAATGTGTTCTCTTCATGGCTTGTCATTGTCAGCTGATATTGTGGCAGTAAACTTAGCTCGACAACCAATAACTGCGCATTGGGCGAATCAACCAATGCATTGTAATGCTTGGATGACACGCCCCCGGGGTGCAAACACACGATAGTTTCTTGCGCATGAGTCGACGTGTTCACCTCAAATACAGCGGAGAACTTTTCAGCTTTCATTTCTCTTCATCCCTACTAATGAGAAAGTAAGTCGTCGACGATATGGTTGGATAACTCGTGAATAGTTGGGAAATACCACATAGAGGTAGGCTGCATTTCAACATTTAGCCACTTTTCAAGCTCTCCTGCTAGCAATAAAGCCTCAACTGACGCCAAATTGAAATCAGAAAACTGCATATTGACATCAATTTGTTCGGCAGGCACTTCTAAACGCATGGCAAACTTATCTACTAACCAAGTTTGGACAGACTGCTGATCGATTCCTGAATCAGTCATTTCAAAATACTCCTTTTATAAATATAATTATTTACCCATCGAAACCAAAAAGAAACGACAAGGAAACAATAATAAACATTTAATCACACTTATATTTACAACAAATGAATAAATACATTTTAATTAATCTAGATCAATGCTTTTTTAATACTTCACCTTTGGGCTCGCTCAATTAACACCCTAAAGTTGCGCGATATTAAAGCAAACACTTTATAAAATTGAAAGTGAATGTTACCATTTTTAACATAATTTTAATTTTAAATTATTTAGTTAATTAGTCTTATTCACATAGTATTATTTACGAAGCACATACAAGGAATGAAGAAGTACATGCGTAATACTCGTTTTTTTTGGTTTACTCCCTGCAAAGCCATTTTATTATTTTCACCCGCCAGTATTGCTAGCGCTTTTGAATGGGAGTTTGAGGGACAAGCTAGTATTGAAAATAGACAGTTTGTTCATACCATCGCTGAGGTTTCTGATAGTAACCCATCGGTCACCTCTTCACTTAAATGGCAAGGATTTAACCCAGATAGCTTTGATCAAATAAATATCGATATATTTTCCAGAAAGGATTTTACCGACTCGGCACGTACAAAACTGGATATACGAGAAGCCATGTACATCCATATCGCGGATCAATATGAGGTGCATGTTGGCATTGGAAAAGTCTTTTGGGGTGTCACTGAATCACGTCATTTAGTCGATACGATTAATCAAACAGACTTGATTGAAAATATCGATTTCGAGCAAAAGTTGGGGCAACCCATGATTTCAGTCAGCACTGACCAAGATTGGGGGACTCTTCAAGGCTGGGTACTGCCTTATTTTCGAGAACGTACCTTTGCGAGTGAGGAGGGCCGCTTAAGCTCCAAGTTAACCGTTTTAGATAAAGCGCGCTACGAATCTAGCGCAGAGCAAAAACACGTTGATGTTGCGCTCAGATATAGCCATGTATTCGACACCATCGATTTTGGCATCGCTTTGTTTGATGGCACACAAAGAGAGCCCTATTTATTACCTACGCCAGAAGGACTACAGCCATTTTATGCCCAAATGCAGCAAGTATCCGTTGATTTGCAAGCCACGCAAGGCGCATGGCTTTGGAAGCTAGAAGCATTGCATCGAAGTACACGAGAAGATTATTTTGCCAGTGTTGCTGGGTTTGAATACTCCATCACAGGTGTGTTTGGCACCAATTACAATGTAGGTTTAATCTCAGAGTATCAGTACGACTCAAGAAAGGAAAAAAGCACCAGCTTTTCGCAGCAAGATATTTTTATGGGTTTACGCTGGGTCTTTAACGACATTGATGGCACAGAAGTTATTTTAGGCACCAGTCAAGATGTGTCTGGGTTTGGCTCATCTTGGACAAAACTAGAAGCCTCATCTCGGATAAATAATCAACTCAAATGGAATTTGAACATGTGGTATTTTTCAGGTGATGATCTTCAAGACCCCATCACCTTACTCAATGAGGATGACTACGCTGAGTTTATTCTCACCTGGTACTTTTAATTCAAAACAGCACTGGTCAGCGTCAACGCTGACCACATACTGGGCAATGAGGGTCCGCCACTACACCATATTGCTGTGACGTCATAGCAAGACCATCATACTGACATAAAGTACTATCTGGCTGATACCCTAAAAGTATTCGTAGCACACTTAACGCCTGCATGGAGCCAATCACCCCTAATAAAGGGCTCACCACGCCAGAATTTGCACAGTTTTGCGGTACTTCTTTATCCGTGGGCGGGAAAACACAGGCGTAGCAAGGTGAGCGATATTCTTTGCGCGCATCGCGAAAGTCCATACTCAGTAATTGTCCGGTAAACCCAATTGCCGCCCCCGAAACCAGTACCTTATTGTGATCAACCGCATACTGATTAACCAGATATCGCGTGGCAAAGTTATCACTGCAGTCAATGATGACATCCATGGTATCAAGTAAAGCGGCAATATTGCCCACCTCTAATTTTGCATTAATGGGGTTAAGCTCGATGGCATTATTTAAGCTAGCAAGTACCTTACTCGCAGCCTTGCTTTTGCTTTGCCCTAAATGGTTGACCTTAAATAAGATTTGCCTTTGCAAATTCGACAACTCTACTGAGTCATGATCGATAAAAGTGAGGTGCCCTACGCCACTCGCAGCTAAATACAACAGCACTGGGCTGCCCAATCCCCCGCACCCTATTACGGCAACACGCGCTTTTTTCAACTTGAGTTGCCCAGATTCACCTATTTGTTCTAGCATGACATGTCGGCTATACCGTATGTACTCATTTTTTTCTAACTGGCGAGTCATTTACCATCCATCACTTGCTGCAACTGTGTTATCGCGATAGCGGGATCGGATGCTTCGGTGATCGCACGGACAACAGCCACACTGCCCACCTTGGTTTGTACGACTTCTGGAGCGCGTAACAAATCGATCCCGCCAATAGCGACAGTTGGGTAATGTCCTTGCATCAGCGGAACAAAATGACGGAGCTTTTCAAGCCCTTGAATTTGCCCTGTCATATCTTTCGTCGTTGTGGGATAGATGGCACCAAATGCCAAATAACTAGGACGATAATTGTGAGCCCGCAGCATTTCGTAAAAACCGTGGGTCGATAAACCAAGTCGCAAGCCGGCTTTTTGGATTGCGCTCAAATCAGCGACATTCAAATCTTCTTGACCTAGGTGCACACCATACGCGCCATGCTTGATGGCAAGCTGCCAGTGATCGTTGATAAATACGCGGCCATCAAACTGTTTACCCAGTAACACAGCTTGGGCAATATCCTGCTCTAATGTCGGTGACTGCGGGTCTTTTACCCGAAGTTGTACGGTTTTAACACCGTTTTTTAGACACAACGCTACCCACTCAATTGTATCCACTACGGCATATAGTCCTAAGTCATCTTCAATTGATGCAAAACCAGCGGCATAGTTGTAATCATCTGGCACCATAAAGTCGAGTTCATCGCCCAACCAACTACCGGCCTCAATCACCTGTGGATAATCTTCAAGCTGATGGGGAAATACCGTATGCGCGACAGGGCCAATACCTTCACCAAAACGAACTGCAGCTTTGAGCCCTTGGTTGATGTAGGCTTTTCCTAAAATGAAGGCATCTTTAAGTGGGTACTCTTTAGACAAACATGCAGCAATGACAGAAGAGAGCGTGCAGCCAGTACCATGGGCATGCGGCGTGTTAATCGCTTCATTACCAAGCCAATATTCTTCATCGTCATGCCAGCAATAATCAATGCAATAGCCTTTCGGATAATCCCAATGCCCACCTTTTATGATAACGGCCTTCACGCCAAGTGAGCACAGTTTTTTTCCAGCTTCTCGCACCGCGTCTGGGCCAATGAGATAGATACCAGTAAGTATTTGCGTTTCATGGGTATTAGGCGTGATCACATCAACTAAAGGCAATAAATGCGTTTTTATCGCGTCAACCGTGTCTTCTTCTGTTAAAGCATCGCCGCTTGTCGCAATCGCAACAGGGTCATACACGACTCGCGGCGGCGTTTCCCACTGACTTTTGTAGCGCGCAATATGGGCTGCTACCAATTGAATTTGTTGTACATTAGCAAGCATCCCAATTTTTATCACGGATGCTTTCATGTCTGCTTCTAAGGCAAAAAGTTGAGACTCGATGATCTCAGTGGATACCGAATTAATAGCCTCCACACCTAAGCTATTTTGTGCAGTTAATGCGGTTATCGCCGTGCAAGCATGCACATCAAAGCTCTGCATCGCTTTGATATCAGCTTGAATACCCGCACCGCCACCTGAATCGGAACCGGCGATACTCCATACAACGTTAGACACATTGACTCCTAATTTTTCACTAATTTTGATGCCAAAAAGGCATTCCCATGGTCGGGGTAGAGGGTGCAGCAACATCTTTTTCTGGCATTGCTTGTGCCTTATAACTCAGCCGCCCAGCGGTAACAGCATGTGCAAATGCACTTGCCATTGCAACAGGATCTCCTGCGCCCGCTACTGCACTATTCAATAGCACCGCATCATAACCTAACTCTAGCGCTTGGCAAGCATGCGAAGGAATGCCCAAACCGGCATCAACTATCAATGTATGTTCAGGTAAGCGCTCTCGAATTGTTTTTAAATTATATGGATTAATAAGGCCTTTGCCGGTGCCTATTGGCGCTCCCCACGGCATCAATACCTCACAACCGAGATCTGCTAGACGCTGGCATAGTACAAGATCATCCGTGCAGTAAGGCAGCACCTTGAAGCCGTCTTTCAATAAAATATCTGTCGCGTCTAGCAGGCCAATGGGATCTGGTTGTAAATTGTATTCGTCCCCAATCAATTCAAGTTTGATCCAGTCTGTTTGAAACACTTCGCGGCACATCTGTGCAAGGGTCACAACTTCCTTAACGCTATGGCAGCCCGCAGTGTTAGGTAGCACCCTCAAACCCGTATCTTTGATCAACTGCCAAAAGTCTTCACCGGCCGCTACCGAGTTTTGACGACGCAGTGACACTGTTACAATATCAGCACCGGAGCTGTTAATCGCGTCTTGCATGATTTGTGGAGATGGATACAGTGCAGAGCCGATGAGTAACCGACTGTCGAAATGCTCACCGTAAATGGTTAATTTATCTTGTGTGATATCTTGCATTTAACCCCCTTGGATGGGCGATAGGACTTCAATACTATCGCCAGACTCAGGTTTGGTCTCGGGGAGCAGTCCCGCTGGAACAAATTGTCCATTCAGAGCGACCGCAAACGGGGGCGTTGCCCCATGGCTAACCAAGATTTGTTGTAATGATAAACCGCCATCCACTTGAATGTCTTGACCATTGTAAATTAACTTCATAATAAACCCTCACTCAGTGCTTGCTGGACGACGACAGGGGCAAGTAAGTAGCCATGTCTATACAAACCATTGATTGCAATCACGTTGTCTTTCTTCTCTATACGTGGATGATTATCAACAAAAGCGGGGCGCAGCCCAGCATTCAGGGATAATACGCGACCTTCCGCAAAACCGCTATGCACAGTGTATGCTGCTGAAAGCAATTCTAAGGTTGAGCGTACCGTAATCTCTGCATCATCTTGAGATTCAATTTCTGTTGCCCCTATCACAAACTCATGGTTTGGTTTTGGCGCAATATAAATCGGGTACCTAGGGTGCATTAACCTGACTGGACGCTGTAAACAAACTTCTGGCGCGAAGAGGCGCGCGACTTCACCACGCACACCGCGAAGTTGCGGATTATCCACTTTGGCCCCTACGCCTCTGCAATCAATGATCCAATCATAAGCTTGATTGTTGACACAACCGTCTGCCACCGTCGCTTCCTGTCCATAGAAAAAGTGCACACCATGGCGTTTTAATGTATTAAAACTCGCTTTAAAAAAGCCAAGATTATCCAATTGCCCTTCGCAAGGTAAAAAGAGGCCTTGGGTAAATTGTCCGCTGAGTTCTGGCTCTAGATCAGCAATCATACGCTGGTCTACAGGGTAAGGGCGGTGACCATCAAGTGGCTTCAAACGCTGAGCAAAACTCTGTAAGTCTCCTCGGTCTTGTTGATGTGCGACAATGAGACTACCCGCTTGCTGAAAAAATACGGCATCATCCAGTTTAGCCAGCAGCCTTGGCCACATTTTTATAGCGTCAAGTCCCTGCTGAGCTATCGCTTGAGAGCATATAACGGATTCTGCAAGGGGTGCCAACATAGCAGCAGCCAGAGTGCCTGCACCTGTTTGCGCATCTTGTCGGTCTCTTTCATACACCGTGATGTCATAATGTTCGATTAATTCTAATGCGGCTACTCGACCGACAAGACCAAACCCCACGATAGCCACCCGAGGCTTTTTACCAAGTGTTGACATAAGGTATCCTAAAAAACGCACCATTTGCGCTAACAAATGGTGCGAACTCAATTAGATCGCTTTGTGATAAATCTCAGAGCCGCTATTTTTGAACTCTTCTGATTTAGCTTTCATTTCAGCCTCTACATCCACCATCTTGATTTCGATGGCATCACCGACGTTATTAGGATCGATACCACGTGCCTCCAATTCTTTGGCATAGTCCCTAACGTCCTGAGTGATCTTCATCGAACAGAACTTAGGCCCACACATTGAACAAAAATGCGCGACCTTGCCAGACTCCTGAGGTAGGGTTTCATCGTGATAAGACAACGCGCGCTCAGGATCTAGACTCAAGTTAAATTGATCATGCCAACGGAACTCAAAACGCGCCTTCGATAGGGCATTGTCTCGGATCTGAGCACCGCGATGACCTTTCGCCAGATCTGCCGCATGGGCCGCAATCTTGTAGGTGATCAAGCCTTCCTTAACGTCTTCTTTGTTTGGTAGACCCAAGTGCTCTTTAGGCGTCACATAACATAGCATTGCAGTTCCGTACCATGCGATTTGCGCCGCACCGATACCTGACGTGAAGTGATCATAGCCTGGGGCAATGTCCGTTGTTAATGGACCAAGCGTATAAAAGGGTGCCTCATGACAATGCTTCAGCTGCTCATCCATGTTTTCTTTGATCATGTGCATTGGCACGTGACCAGGCCCTTCAATAAAGACTTGGACATCATGCTCCCAAGCAATCTTGGTAAGTTCACCTAATGTGCGTAATTCTGATAATTGCGCGTCGTCATTCGCATCAGCAATTGAACCAGGACGCAAACCGTCACCGAGTGAGAAACACACGTCATATTGCTTCATGATCTCACAAATGTCTTCAAAATGCGTATAAAGGAAGTTTTCTTTATGATGGGCAAGACACCATTTCGCCATAATTGAGCCACCACGAGATACAATACCTGTCACGCGCTTAGCTGTCATTGGTACATATCGTAGTAGTACACCAGCGTGAATTGTGAAGTAGTCAACACCTTGCTCTGCCTGCTCGATCAAGGTATCTCGGAAAATTTCCCATGTTAGATCTTCCGCTACACCATTCACTTTTTCAAGTGCTTGGTAAATCGGTACAGTACCAATCGGTACCGGAGAATTACGCACAACCCACTCTCGCGTTTCATGGATATAACGGCCCGTAGACAAATCCATTACGGTGTCTGCACCCCAGCGCGTAGACCAAACTAACTTTTCCACTTCTTCCTCAATAGAAGAAGTGACGGATGAATTACCAATGTTTGCGTTCACTTTCACTAAAAAGTTACGGCCCACAATCATCGGCTCAGACTCAGGGTGGTTGATGTTATTTGGGATGATTGCACGACCACGCGCCACTTCTGAACGCACAAATTCTGGCGTGATAAAATCAGGGATTTCAGCACCGAAAGACTGGCCTTCGTGCTGCTCAGCCAGCAATTCTTCTCGGATTTTTGCTCGACCCATGTTTTCACGGATAGCAACAAATTCCATTTCAGGCGTGATGATGCCTTGGCGCGCATAGTGCATTTGCGTGACATTTTTACCCGGTTTCGCGCGGCGAATTTTAGGTAAGTTCTCAAAACGAATGTGGTCCAAGCCCTCATCAGCCATGCGCTGTTGAGAAAATTGAGACGTTACTGAATTTAATAACTCTGTGTCATCGCGATTAATGATCCAATTTTCACGGTACTTTGGTAACCCTTCACGCACATTGAGCGTGAATTCAGGATCTGTGTACGGGCCTGATGTGTCATATACGCGTACAGGCTCATTCTTTTCAAAAACAGGCTCTTCTTCTGTGCCGCCCACGAATGAGTCGCTCAATGAGATCTCTCTCATGCCCACGCGTACACCTTCTTGTTCCCCATCTACATAAATTTTTTTAGAATTGGGAAATGGTTGGCCCTTTAAGTTATAGATAAATTCCGAAGCCGCTTCGCGCGATTCGCGGCGTGACAACTTGCTACTGTTATTTGACATGACGTGCCTCATTGTTAGTTAAGGTGTCTTGTCAGAATTCCAAAAAGGAAGAGATTGGGTTCATACACATCCTCGCCATTGATTAACTCAATAACGACAATATGCAGATGTTGGTGGATAATCTATTAGCACGACGCCAATAAATTGCAGCTTAGGTACCCAAAATTTGGTGATTCACACTAAGCAGCTTGTTCCCTACGCAGGCATTAACCTGATCAGGTCCACGGATCCCGCAATACAGCGATCTCAGCCCAACAGGGCACTCCGACAAGTAACGAATTGAGACAAAGTCTACTGAATGTCAGCTGATTAGTCAAAGCGCCTTTCAACTGGTTCGAAATGCCACGAAGCATCTCCGCGTAATACCAGCTCATTCACGGCAAACTCTATCGGCGCACCGATTCTGAGCATATTTAAAAATGCCTGCTCTCGCGCATTTACTTCTGGCTCGCAGAGTTTACGTGTCATGCCAATGTTGGACACATATAATTGTCCATCTTTGATCTCACCTTGACCAAAAAATCGATTGCATCCAGTGTATCCATTCACTCTAAATGCATCCAAAAACTCAATAGTAATGGCGCTGTGCGGTTCTGCGACAGCGGGTATTTGTAGTTGCCAACTTGAATACTTGAGTGAATGGGCGTTTACCGTCCCTGTACTTTTACAGCCAATAAGCACTAGGCTCATTAGGCAAAATAAAAAGGTTTTTTTCATTGGTAAACCAAACGTTTAAAAATCAAATTTAATTATAACGCTTGGTCACACAGAATAGGCAGTAAAAATGTGTAATTAATTGCCTTTTTGTACAAAAATTAAGAAAATAGCTGTTCAATTTCCTGATGTAGGAACGGCCTACCTCGGTCATTGACAGATGTGCCTGTCACGATGGCGTCCAACATCAATTTTTTATCATGCTTTCTTATGACCTTCTGATGGAAAGCAAATTTTAACTTGCTGACTTTTTCTGTCTCTACTTCTACATAAAATTCATCACCCGGCTTCAACGAGTCTCTGTAATTCATTTCTGAGCGGATCACCACTAAATTGATTTTTTGCTCCGCCAGTGCTGCAAAATCAATATTCTTAAAAGCCAAAAACTCATGGCGTGCATGCTCTAAATAATTAAAGTAGACACTATTGTTGACGATACCTTGCAGATCGCATTCATAATCTCTTACTTTAAAGTCAACTTTAAACGTCATAATTCGTCCTCTGATTAGAATGTGAAAGTTTATATCACAAATATTCAGTTATGTGGTCGGGCTTTTGCTACACTAGGGCGCAATTAACATGGGACTATAAATAACAAATGAAGCTAAAACTCTCTTTGCTTGCGAGCTGTTTATCACTCGCGTTTTCAAACGCAGTACAAGCTGAACAAGCACCTTCAAACCAAGATATCGAAACAATCCAAGTTAACGGAGACTTTCAACAGGAATCTCTACTGACTTTGAGTGCCAGCGCGTCCGTTTTCGACGAAGCGGAGATAGAAACGCGTGGTGCGAGCTACTTAGATGAAATTCTTAACAATGCAGCGAATGTTAACTTTACCGCCGGAGCATCGAGAGGCCGTTTTGTGCAGATCCGCGGGGTTGGTCTACGCTCACAGTTTGTCGACCCAATTACCCCTAGCATCGGCGTATTAATCGATGGCATTAATTACTCAGGGTTAGGTGGCAGCAGCTTGCTCTTCGATGTAGATCAAGTTGCGATATACCGTGGTCCACAAGGGACTAAATTTGGTGCTGATGCCCTAGGTGGCATCATCGACATGCAATCAGCTGCGGCCAGTCAAAGTAATCAGTTCAAAGTAAAGCTAGGCGCTGCAAATTACGGCACGTATGAAGCAGGCATCGCAGCAGGGACAGGCCTCACTGATTCAACAGCGGCACGCGTCAGTCTCTACCAAAGAAAATCAGATGGCTACGTAGACAATATTTTTCTAAATCAAGATACCCAAGATCAAGATGAACGTGTTGCCCGCATTAAACTTAATTCACAGCTGCACGATGACCTGCAACTGGGGTTCACCTACCATTTTATCGACGTAGACAATGGCTATGACGGATTTACTCTGGATAACAGCCGCACAAGTGTCGCAGATCAACCTGGTAAAGATACGCAGCAAAGCGACGCTTTCGCTGCAAATCTGGCTTATCAAGGATTTGATCTATTCAATCTAGAGGTAATAGCAACGGGTTTACAAGCCGATACTGAGTACAGCTATGATGAAGATTGGACCTGTACAGATCCATCCAAACCAGTACTGTGTGAAGCGGGGTTAAATGAAAACTACTGGGGTGCAGCGACGGACCAGTACTTAAGAGATCATGAACGAGGCTCACTGGAAGTGCGCTTCACAAGCAAAGAAGCCGACTGGACGCTTGGTCTGTTCACACAGCGCTATGACGTCGATTTAACACGTCACTACTCTTGGGTCAGTGATGTTTTTAAATCGTCAAATGAAGTCCGCAACCATGCGATTTTCGTTCACAAAATTACTGAACTAAATGAAAAAACGCAATTAATTACAGGCCTTAGAGCGGAACGTTTTGACTCAGAGTACAATGACAACCGACAGGTTGTACAATCAACCGACGATACAATGCTCGGTGGTAAAGTTGCACTTGAATACCAAGCAACGCCACAAACGATGATTTATACCAGCGTTAACCGCGGTTATAAAAGTGGCGGCATCAATGCCGTGGCATTGGCCAGTGCCGATAACAATGCCACTTTACCGGCAAACTTTGACCCAGAGTATATCTGGAATTATGAGTTTGGAGTGAAAGGCCAATCAGAAGATCGCCGTCACACACTTCAAGTCACGGCCTTTTATATGGACCGAGAGGACATGCAATTAAACCAAGGGTTGCAGCTCAGCGGCTCAGAATTTACTTCTTTTATTGGTAATGCAGCAAAAGGTACAAACTACGGTATTGAGATTGATGGTCGCTCACAACTGACTGATGCAGTGAGCTTCAACTATGCATTGGGGTATTTGGAAACGAAGATTAAAGACTACGCAATCAAAGGTGAAGACGAACAAGGCAACGATATATTGGTCAGCTTAGACGGCCGAGAACAAGCACAGGCGCCGAAATACCAGTACTCTGCAAGCTTACAGTATGATTTTTCTGAAGCACTTTCTGTCCAAGTAGGCGTAGAAGGTAAAGACGATTATTATTTATCCGATAGTCATTTTGGACAAGCACCGAGCCATAACTTGATAAATGCCAGTGCCTCATACTACGCCGACCAATGGTCTTTGACATTCTGGGGAAGAAACCTAGCAGATAGAGATATCCCGGTAAGAGGTTTTCAATTCGAAGCTGACCCAAGACTGAGTTATGCCGTTAGAGACTACGTGCAATATGGTGAGCCAAGATTAGTTGGTATTACGTTTAAATACGAACACTAATAAAAAACGGCGCGTAAGGCGCCGTTTTTTATCTGGCTTTATTCCGGATCGGGTAAGTTTCTACCATAGAAGACTTCTTGGATTTCGCGGTTCAATTTATTGCGGATCTCTTCTTCTTCTTCGTCTGTCAACTCATCTGTGGTGATACCGAATAGATACGTGTTTAAATCCGTTTCTTTCAACATCATTTTAGTGTGAAACAGGTTTTCTTGATACACATTCACATCAACCATTTGATAGGCGTCTTTTGTGTCGTCCGTCATAAAGTTTTGAATAGAGTGAATGGGATGATCGATATAATGCTTGACCCCATTTACGTCACGTGTAAAACCGCGCACACGATAATCGATTGTCACCACATCGGACTCTAAAGAGTGTATCAAGAAGTTCAACGCCTTAAGTGGAGAAATAATCCCACAGGTAGATACTTCAATATCGGCACGGAAAGTACAAATACCATCATGAGGATGCGCTTCAGGATACGTATGCACACAAATATGGCTCTTGTCTAAATGCGCAACCACGGAGTCTGGTAATGGGCCAGGTGTTTCTTGGCTATGTGGCACCGTGCCTTCAACTGGCTCTTCTGAAACCAAAATCGTTACGCTTGCGCCCTGAGGGTCATAATCCTGACGCGCGATATTTAATACATTGGCACCAATGATGTCGACAACCTCTTTTAAAATATCGGTTAGACGATCCGCACTGTACTGCTCATCAATGTATTCAATGTACTCTTTTCGCTGTTGCTCAGTTTTGGCGTAGCAAATATCGTAGATACTAAAGCTTAAACTCTTTGTTAAGTTGTTAAAGCCATGGAGTTTAATTTTATTAAAGGGCTTGTTCACGATAGACCCACCTTAAAACAAGAAAATCTGCGCTGCAGAACTAAAAGTTCGCGGATTTTATACGAAAAATAGGCGCTGAAAAAGCGTTATTTTTCTTCACTTTGTACAACTTCGTGGGTATGTGTGATTTCCACTGCCTTTTCAAGCATTAAGGCCACTGAGCAGTACTTTTCCGCAGATAGGTTTACAGCACGAGCAAGGTGCTTTTCAGACACATTGTCTCCGGTAACTACAAAGTGTAGATTGATTTTTGTAAATACTCTAGGCGCTGATTCTGCGCGCTCTGCCGCCAGTTTCACTTCTACGTTGTGTACAACCTGCTTGGCTTTTTTTAAGATGCTTACCACATCTACAGAGGCACATGCGCCCGCTGACATCAGTACCATTTCCATCGGGCTTGGCGCTGCACTTTCGGCACCAGCATCAAACACCACATTATGACCAGAATTAGAAAGCCCTAAAAACGTATCACCCTCTACCCATTTTACACTTGCTTGCATACTTTACCTTCTTAAAACGAACAACACCGCCAGAAGGCGGTGTTAGCATTCTTAAATCTATATCTCAGATCACTGGATCGCTGAGTCAAATAAGTTTTTAACTAATCCAGCGAACTCTTCGATAAACTCTTGCTGCTCTTCCGTAACGCGCTGGTCAACAACACTAGATAACACTTCCTGCAGGTCATAAACAATGCCATCGACTTCTCTAACAATCAAGCTGCGTTGCTCAGTCGACAGTCCTTTGTGTTGCTCACACAAACGAATCACGTGCTCTGCAATCACATCCTCAATTAATTCAACAACCTTAGGTGCATTAGGCTTTACTACACCCGGCTTTTCAAACAAGGCTAAATTTTGTGTCAGGTACATGACTAACTCATCATATCCTTGTTTATCTAAAACCATATATTGCCCACCTGAGTTTACCAACGACATCTCCTATTGATTTAAGCAGAAACTTGATCTGATTGCTACTTTTCAGCGCTTCTGAAAAATAAAAAAAGCAGCGAATGCTGCTTTTTAAGAATAAAGCGTGAGATAATTTCAGTGCAAAGTAATATTGCGTCACGCGTTATTATAAATTACCCATTGGGGGTAATTTTAATCCAATGATAGGCCCGGACTCAAGCTTCCTGGTAATGTAACTTTTTCAAGTTCAACAGATGCCACAGGGTATGCGCAATAATCTGCTGCATAGTAAGCACTCGCACGGTGGTTACCTGATGCACCAATGCCACCAAATGGTGCAGCACTTGATGCCCCCGTGATTGGACGGTTCCAGTTAACAATCCCTGCACGAATACGACGTAAGAAGTGGTCGTAATCCGCTTCGTTGTCGCTCAATAGGCCTGCAGACAAACCAAAGCTTGTGTCATTTGCAAGCTCAATCGCCGCATCAAAGTCTGTGTAGCGGAACACTTTCAATAAAGGCCCAAAGTGTTCATCGTCAGGGAAATCAGTCACATTGGTGCACTCAATGATACCTGGCGTTACAAACCCAGTTCCCTGAGTATGCGTAAGTGCTAGCAAGCTTTCGCCGCCCAACTCAATTAACTGTTGCTGTGCAGCAACCATACCTGCCGCAGCCGCTTCAGAAATCATAGAGCCCATGAATGGCTGATCAGCATCGTCATAGTTACCAATCTTGATAGCTTTCGTCGCACGTAGTAACTGCGCGAGGATTGCATCACCCTGCTCGCCCTGTGGTAAAAATAATTTACGCGCACATGTACAGCGCTGACCACTTGAAATAAACGCAGATTGGATGATGTCGTGTACAACCGCTTTTGTGTCCGTTACGTCTTTAACGATTAGCGGGTTATTTCCACCCATTTCTAATGCTAAAATCTTGCCTGGCTGACCAGCGAACTGCTCATGTAGGAAATGGCCTGTACGAGAAGATCCTGTAAAGAACAAGCCATCGATGCCCTTGTGTGAAGCCAGCGCTTTACCGGTCTCTACTTCACCTTGAACCAGGTTGATGACGCCTGCTGGCAAACCTGCTTTTTCCCACAATTTTAGCGTCAGCTCAGCAACATAAGGTGTCATTTCAGACGGCTTAAATACAACGGTGTTACCTGCTAATAATGCCGGAACGATGTGCCCATTTGGTAGGTGACCAGGGAAGTTATATGGGCCGAATACAGCCACAACACCGTGCGCTTTATGGCGGATCACTGCGCGACCAACTGGCATTGCATTTTCAACCACACCTGTGCGCTCATGGTAAGCTTTTTCAGAAATGGCAATTTTTCCAACCATTGCGCCCGCTTCAGTGCGCGTTTCCCAAAGTGGTTTACCCGTTTCTTTCGCGATCGCGATCGCCAGCTCTTCAGCATGCTCTTTTAGCACTTCTGCAAAGCGCTTTACTACGTCAAGACGCCCTTCAAACGACAAGTCGCTCCACAGGTAGTATGCTTCGCGCGCAGACTTAACTGCACTGTCTACTTGCGTTGCAGTTGCAGCATTTGCCGCCCAAATCTGTTCGTTATTTGCTGGGTTTACAGACGCAAATTCTGCACCTTCACCAGCTAACCATTTACCATTGATAAATTGTGCTGCATGTGTTGTCATAATTCTTTCCCAATTAAAGAGTTGCGATACTAACTGTGTCGCCATCAATTACTTGAAGCGCGCTTGCAAGTTCAGCTGATAAAACGATTTCTTCGCCTTGTGGCATATCTAGCTCAATTGCTGTCGCACGATAGCCTGCTAGTTTATCATTTGCAATAAGGACTGGCGAACCACTTGTCGTCGTTACCGCTTCACCAATGCGTACTTTGAAGTACTGTGTTGCACGGATTGTGCGGATATTGTCCACTTTCGCTTCCACTGTTGGGCCAGCATCAAAAATGTCCACATACCCGTTGAAAGTAAAGCCTTCACTTTTCAACAATTCAATCGCTGGACGTGTATTGTCATGTACTTCACCGACAACAGCCTGCGCTTCTTCACTTAACAAGTTCACATAAATTGGGTATTTAGGCATCAACTCTGCGATAAATACCTTTTGGCCAATACCCGTTAGGTAGTCAGCTGTCGGAAAATCCATCGAGAAAAAGTGCTCTTCTAACCATTTCCAAAATGGGCTGCGGCCATTTTCATCAGACACACCGCGCATTTCGGCTATCACCGTTTCAGCAAAGCGTGTTTTATGTTGATTAATGAACATAAAACGAGATTTAGACAACAACTTACCATTAAAGCCTTTGCGGTATTTATCTTTTAAGAACAACGTACACAGCTCAGTTGCACCTGTGTAGTCATTGCATAATGTAAGAATATCCACTGCTTTATAAACATTCAGAGTACGAGATGAATGGATAACTTTACTCAAATGATAGTGGTAAAACGCATCGTCTAGTCCCACTGCCGCTTCAATTGCACTGGTACCAACAACTTCTCCCGTTTCTGTATCTTCAAGTACAAACAGATACCCTTCATCGAATGGGACATCCGTCTCTTTACCAAAAGACGTCATCGAACGTTCAATCTTGTTTTGTAACAACTCTTCATTCAGAGGTAATGAAGTAAAACCATGCCCCGACTCTTGGGCAATGTTCAAAAGCGCTGGATAATCGCTTTTTTGGATTGGGCGAAGGATCATCATGAGCCCGCTTACTCCTCAATAAACCTTTAGACAGACGGTGCTCAATAACAAGAGCACCGCATTGGTTATCACACTCAGGTGAGTGTTATAACTTAAGCGTTGTTTTCAACAACGCGCGCAACTGCTTTTTCAAAGCGTGCCAAACCTTCGCGGATGTCCGCTTCAGGAATCACCAACGATGGTGTGAAACGCACGACGTTTGCACCGGCAACCAGTGACATAACACCTTCTTTAACACCTTCAACTAAGAATTCTTTGGCTTTACCCGCATATTTCTCAGTTACCACACCACCTAATAGTAAACCTTTACCACGGATCTCTGAAAATACGTTGTACTTGTCATTGATCGCGGTTAATAGTTCACGAAATAGTGCTTCTTTCTGTTTAACACCTGATAGTACATCTGGCGTATTAACTGTATCGAATGCAGCTTCTGCAACCGCACATGCTAATGGGTTACCACCATATGTTGAACCGTGCGTACCAATCTTTAAGTGCTGTGCAATTTCAGCTGTTGTGATCATACCACCGATAGGGAAACCGCCACCCAACGCTTTTGCCGTCGTCAGAATGTCTGGCGTCACGTCTAGACCTTGATATGCGTAAAGCTCACCAGTACGACCAACACCTGTTTGAACTTCATCAAAAATCAGAAGTGCATTGTGCTTGTCACACAGTTCACGAACGCCTTTCACAAAATCCGCTTCAGGAGAAACGATACCACCTTCACCTTGAAGAGGCTCCATCATTACCGCACATGTGCTGTCAGAAATAAGCGCTTCAAATGCTGCCAGATCATTGTAGTCACAGTGCACAATATCGCCTGGCTTTGGACCGAAACCATCCGAATAAGCAGCTTGACCGCCTACCGTTACGGTAAAGAATGTACGACCGTGGAAGCCTTTATTGAACGCGATAATTTGAGATTTTTCAGCACCGAATTTATCCAGCGCCCAACGACGTGCAAGCTTCAATGCCGCTTCATTCGCTTCTGCACCAGAATTAGCAAAGTAGACTTTGTCAGCAAACGTTGCATCAGTGAGCTTTTTAGCCAATCGAAGTGCTGGTTCATTGGTCATGACGTTAGATAAGTGCCAGATTTTTTCGCCTTGCTCTTTTAAAGCAGATACGAGTGCAGGGTGACAATGACCCAAACAGTTTACAGCGATACCACCTGCAAAATCGATGTATTCACGACCTTCTTGATCCCAAACACGTGAGCCTTCACCTTTCACAGGAATAACAGCAGAAGGTGAATAGTTAGGTACCATTACTTGATCGAATAATTCACGATTAATAGTCATTTTAAATCCTCATTTTAGCGAGTTCAGCACTGAAAATTGGGCGCTCGGAATGAACAACAATTACCTTCAACCGTCATGTAAAAGATCCGAAATTACCCAAATCGGTGCAAATTTCATACGCACATTATTCCAAAAAATTGTCTCTATGTCTCATAGAAAACGCTTCTACACCCCTTGATATTCAAGGCTTTAGTATAAATTTTCAAGAACAGTGAATAACTATTAGCGACTAGATTGGATACGCCCCCAGCATACAAGGATTTTAGTCGATCCCAGCCAAAGGGGCGAATGAATGAATAAGCGAGAAAAAATTTCCAGTTTTTTTACAAAATCGTCAATTGAAGGCTCTGTAACGAAGTTTTTGACAATAATTCTTGCTCTTGATTACTCAATCTCAAGTGTGCAAACCAATATTTGGCTTCTTCGTCTTCGATCAAATGACTGTCTTTTAGTAATTGATATTGCGCATAACCATATGCTTTTTTAATAACCTGCGTTAGCGGTAATAAGTCATCTGGATTTTTATTCATGTTCGGCAAATAACTTTGCGCAATTTCTGTTACAGCTGCATTAAATGGTAAATACTTGAATGCCATTTGTTCTACCAACCGCTGCGATACCGTTGGCGCATGCTCTACTAACAAGTTACGTAAGAAAAGCGGATCCGGCCCTAACTCTAACAGCGCAGTGTGTAAATCCTTTTGGTTTTTGTCTCGCGCTATTTTAATTTTTCCCTGCCACACCTTATCAAAGGTGCGTAAATACAAACGAGTCAGCGCAATCTTACCA
Organism: Pseudoalteromonas sp. SMS1; assembly: GCF_021530565.1. Classification (GTDB taxonomy): domain Bacteria; phylum Pseudomonadota; class Gammaproteobacteria; order Enterobacterales; family Alteromonadaceae; genus Pseudoalteromonas. Next base: position 127,927 of record NZ_JAKGBI010000014.1, on the reverse strand, counting down.
AGCTCAACCAACATACCGAGCGTGAAGGCATGTTGCTCTTTGACTTCGTACAATGGTGCAAGTGCTTTTGCGGCAATAGCCGATGCCATACTGACATCGCGCAACTTTCTTTTCAAAAGCGGGAACGGCTCTGTTGAATGTGGCATCCAATGACGCACTGCAAAAGTAGGAATGACCATTTGTAAATTCTCAAGCCCTAAATAGCGCAGTGCAAGTGCGGGTGTGTCCACTTTTACAGACGTCCCTTTACTATTCACCTTACGGTATTGAGGTAGGTTTACCAGCGACACTAAATCACGCCCTAACCAAGAGAGATCATTAACTAGGGGCTCTAAGCGACTGACCGACGCCGATTTTACAGCGAGAATATCTAAAATGGTTGGAACGGCATCTTGTACACCCACCACTTCGGAATAAATCGAATCCAGATCGCTCAACTGCATTTCAATTCCAGATTCGATCACTTGGTGCAAATGGTTGCTAGCCTTAGCGATATACTTGTGATGACTGGTGCTTTTTTCCTGTCGTTTTGCAGCAGCGGCTAACTCAACTTCGAGCATCGTTCTTTGAGGAACCGATTCCCCAAAGTTCATATCGAAGGTATGGATATAACCTATTTGTTGCTGTGCAAAGTTGTGGCTAATTAGAACGTCATGTGCACGCTGTGCAATTGCCTGTGCAATATGTGACTGCCTAATGTCTTGTGTCATCAATTATAGTCTTTTTTGGTATATTAGAATTTGCTCTTTAAAGGTTAGAAGCGAGCAATAAAGTTATCAAGTAGTCTTAACCCATACTCTGTTAAGATGGCTTCTGGGTGGAACTGTACCCCCTCTAACGCACGCTCAGTATGACATAAACCCATCACTTCATCTAGCTCCCCCGAGGCAGCTTGCGTCCAGGCAGTGAGTAGCAACTCAGGGGGCAAAGTCTCAACATCGACTGCTAAAGAGTGATATCGGCACACATTAAAACTACTGGGCAACCCTTTAAATACGCCCTGGTTGTTATGGTGTAGTTTTGACACTTTACCATGCATAACCTGCTTGGCTTTTCCCACTTTCGCGCCCAATACCTGCGCAATCGTTTGATGCCCAAGACATACGCCCAAGATTGGAAAACGCCCTTGCAATTGTTCCACTACTTGCAAAGATATGCCAGCCTCATTGGGGCTGCATGGACCCGGAGAAATGACAATATGTCGAGGATTTAGCTGCTTAATTTGCGCGAGGCTTATTTCATCATTGCGCTTAACCAGCACTTCTTGATCGAGCTTTTGAAAATATTGAACGAGGTTAAACGTGAAAGAATCGTAATTATCGATCATTAATAACATTCAGGCTTCACCTCAAAACGATTACAACTTGCCATCTTTACTACCACAGCAAAAAACCAAAAAAATCTTCACACATACTTATCTGGCTAAGCCCAGCATGCTACGTATCGTGTGGCGCGACATACTACCACATTTAGAACACAGGCCGACATTCCCCCTTACAAGAGGGTGACTTGTCAGTGCACTGTCCGCTGGCAATATATGCTTACAGATCAGGGATGGCAAAAAGCGCCGTGCATGGGTAAAGTAAATGGTGAAACAATCTATCACTTTTAAGGACAAACATGACACTAACAATGAAGAAAAAAAATATCAAAAACCTCTCATTAGCTCAATGTCTTGACGCCAATAAAACAGCCTATATCGCTGCTGGCGCGGTGCGACCTTTACTTGAGGAATTTTCAAAAGGTCCGGTGACGTGTAGGACTCAATAAAAACTGAAAAGGGGCAGAAATACATTGCCCCTCCATCAATAAACAGACGATACGTTATTGAAATACAACATTCTCACTGCCAGGCAACGCTTTAAATTCTTTCAATAATTTGTCACAATCTTTCAGAATTTGCGCCTCTAAACGCTCTTCAGCACGCCACCTTTTCGTATCCATTTTAAAGATTTCTTTTTTTGAATACTTTTTACGCGCCTCATGCGTTGGCATTTCTTTGACTTCATCATACATCTCAAACACACCTGGGTATGTCGTTTCAAGCGCCAATTCTTCATCAAAGCTATATTGTGAAATTAATACCCACACACGTAAACACCCCTCTGAGTATTCACATTGCTTTTGTTTCATTGCTTTTGCTATCAAATTGATGCTGTCCGCCAACTTTCCATTTCGCTCTTGTCTGGACTTTTCAAGCTTTTCTGCCTGCTCAGCCTTCAGTTTAGCAATGGTTTCCTTTTGTACCTTCAGTTGCCATAGCAACTTGCCAGCATAAAAAGCCAAACCAGCCACTATCAGTGCGCCCAAGATCAGCGCAATGACCCAGAATGTACTCATCTGTCATCCTCATCATCACTTAGCCATTCGTCAGCTAAATCATTACTGACAAAATCAGCTAATGGATCAGCCTCAACCATGTCTTCTTCTTCAAATTCATCATCGATACCCAGTAATTCACATAGCTCCTGATGACGTGCAATCGAGCGATTGAAGAATTTCGCGTCCTTACCAGTCAGTAACTCACCCCGTTCATGCAATTCGAGTAACTTCATCAGACGTTCGTCATTTTCAAGTTGCTGTAACTCTTCTTCTAGCGATAATTCAGGCTCGTGGGCTTTTGTTAAACTTGCCTGAGGTTTCAAATGGCGAGTCATTTGTGGCGCTTTAGGCTGTGCAGTGTGCTCTGGCACAAGCGCAATTTTCTTCTTGCTACCAGCGCGAGGATCTGCCTGCTTACCAGATTGAGACGCAGTCTCTACTTTGGCTTCTTGAGCGTTTCGGGTACCAGCTTTGTTGCCCTTTTTCTTTTTCACGCGCTGCTCTTTTATTGCGCGCAATTCTCTCAATTTATCTTTACTTAATCGAGGTGTACCATTTTCGCCAAGTTTGCGTGATTTCTTCTTTCTCGTCATGTTTCTCTACCACTCACTTTACCGAATCAACGTTTAATTAAAATGATCACATCATTTCCAATAAACTCAATATCGGCATTCAATTGCTCTGCTATATATTCGAACGTTTCGCGACTAAAAAATGAAATATGGGTTTGGTCATTTTTATAATGCCAAGACGCAAAACGCGTTTGATCAATTACCAGCTTAGTCATCATTGCCAACGGTGCACCAGGCTTTAATAGCGTCATTAATTGCGCCAATACTTCTCCTGGCTGTGCCAAATGTTCAATTACTTCTGTACATGTTATGAAATCATAAGTTCGCTCAAACACCGAAGTGTCGTTGGCATAATATAGATCATAAACCGCCATCGTATGCCCAATCTCTGAAAACATTTTTGCAAGCAATGGACCTGGACCGCAACCAAAGTCTAATCCTGTGCTTTCGCCACTTAAGCGTGCGCAAACAGGCTCAAAAACGCGAGACAAAAAGCGCCTGTAACCCTGATCTTTCAGATCATTCTCATGACTGTCATAAATTGCTTTTTCTGCTTGTGGAGATAGCCTTTGCCATTTAGCCACACTTACCAACTTGCAACACTGGCACTGCCAGTAATCGCGAAATTTGTCTTGATGGTAATGTTCTAACTGTTCTCCACCACAGAGGCCGCACTGAAGTGTTTGAGGATTTTGCAAAGATGATGAACCAAATGTGCTGAAAAGGGGGTATTGTACCAGCAATTAAAAAGTGTACAAATAAAAAGACGGCAGAGATTGCTCTCTACCGCCTGCTAATCTGAGCGTCACAATTCGGACACTTCTCCCTTCGACTTTTTAGTCTTTATTATTCTTCTTATTTATCTTCCATTTTGTTTTTTATTATACTTCCGTGAGTCTTTCCATATTGTTTTTGTTATCAAACTTCCATTGCTTTTTTTATTGTCGGTCTTCCTAACGCTTTCTTATGCTTCCATTTAATGTGGTATCCAAATGAACACCTAAATCTTGTCGTCTCCGCTTCCTACGAATTGTCCCTGTTTTTGTGTTGTCTTGACGACAGGGATTAATCTACGCTGATTTTAAACAGTTACAACTAATCAATAACAAAATTATTACTTCAGCAACAGAGAAAAAAACAAAACACAAATAAATACATAAACTTACAAATCAAATAAAATTCATTTTACGTTAATGCTCACAATGGTAATTAGCAAAAATCTCACACTTGCAGTGAGAAATATCTCACACCCTATCGATCAAAAAAAGGCAACTATTTAGCTGCCTTTTTCAACACTTAGAGTACGGACTAAGCGTACGTTTGGGAATGCGACTTTAGTGCAACCCACCCAAGTATTTAGATAATATGTCGATATCTTTGTCGGTCAACTTTGTGGCGATATCCCTCATCATGCCATTTGCATCATTTTCGCGGGAGCCATCACGGAATTTCTTTAACTGCGCTTTGATGTACTCAGGGTGCTGGAATGAGATCTTTGGAAACTTAGCCAACGAAGTGCCGTTGCCACGAGGTCCATGACATGCCATACAAGAAGGAATGCCACGCTCAGCATCACCCGCTCGATATAGTTTCTGCCCCGCTGTGACCACGTCTTCTGGGGTCGAGCCAGCACTCATAGGTAGACTCGCGAAATAGGCTGCCAAGTCTTTCATATCTTGATCAGACAGTGGCATAGACATACCACTCATCACAGGCTCCATCCGCCCTTCTTTACCACCAGAGGTCATACCCAACTTAAATTCTTTTAGTTGTTTATAAATATAGTCTGCATGCTGCCCAGCAATTTTTGGATACATAGTCACAGGGGCATTGCCATTCGGTCCATGACAAGCAGCACAAGTTGCCGCTTTTGCCTTACCAGCCTCTGCGTCGCCATCGAATGCCGCAACGTTGTTAATTGACAACGTACCTAGCAGCATAGTTAAAGATAATGCTATTTTTTTCATGGTAAATTCTCTGTTTCGACCCTGTCACTTTCAACCCAAGCAAAATACGCTAAATTTTGCAAAACTGGGCAGATACTCATCATTTGCATATTGACTTAAATTATTAAGTGACGCTCAATATGCTCATGCTTTACGCTGCAATTTTTACATAGTACACGATAAAAAATTCTTCGATATATTTTCTACTCATATTAAATCTATAATTTATATGGCTTTGACATAGATTAAACTTAGTCCAGAAATTCTTTTGACGCCGCTAAAATTTGTAGACTTTCTTTAGCTTTTGCAAAGCGTGTCAGATGTAATAAAATACGATAAAACTAAAGAATCACATTTCGGAATCATACAACCCGCTTAGGAGTAAGAGTGTTAAAATCTCGTATGCCATACAACCGCGCGACTTTCATTACCAGCGCACCAGATATTTCCCGCCTCCCCGCCGACAGTGGTATCGAGGTGGCTTTTGCTGGGCGCTCTAACGCCGGCAAATCGAGTGCTTTAAATGCACTTACTGACCAAAAGCTTGCACGAACCAGTAAAACCCCTGGTCGTACCCAATTAATCAATACATTCGCACTTGATGAAGATAAAAGACTCATCGACTTACCTGGTTATGGCTTTGCCAAAGTGCCGATTGAAATGAAGAAAAAGTGGCAAAAATCATTGGGTGAATACTTACAAAAACGACAAAGTTTAAAAGGTATTGTGGTGCTTATGGATATCCGCCATCCACTGAAAGATCTCGATATGGATCTGATTAATTGGGCGGTAGGCAGTGACATTCCAGTGTTAGCGTTACTAACTAAAGCGGATAAATTGAAACAAGGCAAACGTAAAGCTGAAGTTTTACAAGTTCGAAAAGCGTTGTCTGAACTTGACGGTGACATCACAGTTCACGCATTTTCGTCTTTGAAAGGACTGGGTTTGAAAGAATTAGCATGGCAGTTAGATGACTGGTTTTTAGGCCCCTTTATTAAACAAGAAGCTGAGCCAGAGCAAGACTAGGCAAGTTTAAACTCGTCACCCGCAGAGTGTAGCAACATCATGTCATCACTGTCTCTGTACTCTGCTATTTCTACCCACTGATACAACACATTGCGTGCAATACGCGCGCACAATCCGTAGTTTAGTTTCAGGTGAGGTACTTGTTGCCCTTTGTAATCGTCTATATACAACGAAAACTGCGCGCATACTGGCCACAATCGACCTAAGTTATCCTCACAAATAATCACTTTCTCAAACCCATATTGCGCCGCATTTGGGCACATATGCCATGCCGTTATCACCATGGGGGTTGCTTCTACTGAGACAGCACAGGTCTCTGCGGGGGTTTTGAGCCAATGCCGCTCACCATCATAACTCAATACACTGGCAAACAGACGCGCCAGTGGCAACCGCTTGATCTCATCACCTTGATGAAACCAGCGCCCGCTGCTGTCAATATGAAAGTTGCCCACACCACATTCACCTGCCTGCCAACACTCCGTTGGGGCATGGTGAGTGAGGTACTGTTGTATCAGTAAATCTAATCTATTGGTCATTGAAAATCAGATTGAAAGTGACAGGCACACTGTGCGAGATACTATCTAGTCCAGCAATTTTTCTCAGAGACTCAATACCATCTTGTAAGCCAAAGTCTCTACTGTTGATTAACACTGCACGCTGCGGTGTGACCTGTAGTACTTTGCCAGCTTTGTTTACGACGACATCTAAATTTAGCACAACACTTTTACCGTGTAGGTTTAGTGTGACGGGCAGTGCTTTGACAATTTGAATCCCATCTTTCAATTGCCCTAACCACGGTTTTAAGTCGGCCGTAATCGTCGCCATTGGAAATTTCTCTACATTGAACAGCATTTTCTTCATGCGTTCATTTCTGATAGGAATAAGTGACTCAATACTCACTAAATCCAATTCGATCTGGAGTTGCCCAGCAGCAGAAATGTGACCAGACAACTGCTTGAAATGATGATTTTCGGCAATGCTATTTAGCTTCACGGAAGTAAAACTCAAATCGCTTTGGTTATTATCCAGTTGCCAAGCTGAAACAAGCTGTGATGTAAAACATAGAGTGCCTATCAGTAAGGGCTTAAGCATGACGTATTCCTTTTAAAACGTTTATGTCATCTTAACAAATAACGTTCGATAAAGTCAGCCGATGTGCTCACCCACTTGGGAAAAAGGATATTCATTGATCAAATAGACAAGGAAAGAAAAATCGGCTCGTATAAACCATTTACGAGCCGTTATAGCAATCTGGGGAGAAGCTATCAATACACAGTATCCTCTTACGAGAGATACATCATCAACAGGATGTCCTACAGGATGAGGACGGCGCGAACTTTATCAAATAGCCATCTAGAAATAAACAGCGCAAAGCAAATAATGCGCCAATTTGATATTTAATACACAAAAAAATTAATATTTTTACTCTAAATTTACAGTGAGTGAGGTAAATAGGGCCAGAGAAGGGATTATTAATCTTGGAAGAAAAGCATGGGTCCGCCATGCTTTTCTGGCCAAAGAGGCGTGTTAGTGAGCTTGTTCCCAGTTTTCACCAAAATCAGCTTCAACAAGCAATGGGACATCAAGTTCAGCGGCTTCGCTCATTAGTCTACAAATGTGCTCACTGAATTCAGACGCTTTGTCGGCCTTCACTTCAAAGACCAGTTCATCGTGCACTTGCATGAGCAGCTTCACATCATCAGTGCTCTGTTGCACCAGCCATTGGTGTACCTTGATCATGGCCTTTTTGATGATATCCGCTGCAGTCCCCTGCATAGGCGCGTTAATCGCAGCACGTTCAGCAGCTTTACGACGTGCGCCATTGCGCGCTTTAATGTCAGGAAGATATAGGCGTCGTCCGAATAGGGTTTCAACGTACCCCTGATCAGCAGCTTTTTCGCGTGTGCTTTCCATATACTCTAATACACCAGGAAAACGTTCAAAGTACTTATCCATATAATGCTGAGCTTCATTTCTCGGGATATCAAGTTGACGCGACAAGCCAAATGCACTCATCCCATAGATCAATCCAAAGTTAACCGCTTTTGCTTTGCGACGCATGTCAGATGTGACTTCATCTAGTGGTACCGAAAAGACCTCGGATGCAGTTGCACTGTGTACATCTTTACCCTCGGCAAATGCACTCAATAAACCTTTATCTTGAGAAAGGTGAGCCATGATACGTAGTTCAATTTGACTATAGTCCGCCGCTAAGATCACATGATCAGTGTCTGCCACAAATGCTTGGCGAATACGACGCCCGGATTCATTACGAATTGGAATATTCTGCAGGTTTGGATCGCTCGAGCTCAAACGCCCCGTCGCCGTTACTGCTTGATGATACGACGTGTGCACTCGCTGAGTTGTTTCATTCACCAATTTTGGTAATTTATCTGTGTACGTTGATTTCAACTTTGCCAAGCCGCGGTGTTCAATGATCAGTTTAGGTAGCGGGTAGTCATGTGCAAGTTCTTGCAGTACCTCTTCGGCCGTTGAAGGCGCGCCTTTTGGCGTCTTTTTCAAAACGGGGAGACCCAACTTATCAAACAGAATCGCTTGCAACTGCTTTGTTGAACTCAGATTAAACTCTTCACCCGCCAGCTCAAATGCGGCTTGTTCTAATTCCGCCAATCGCTTTTCAATTTCAAGGCTTTGCTCACCAAGCATCGCACTATCAATCTTTACCCCTGTACGTTCAATCGCAGATAAGACATTGACCAATGGCAGCTCGATGTCGTTAAACACGTTTAACAAAGTAGGTTCTTTCTCAAGTAATGGCCACAAATGCTGATGAAGTCGCAAAGTAATGTCTGCATCTTCAGCGGCATACGGCGCCGCTTTGTCTAATTCAATTTGATTGAAAGTCAGCTGCTTTTTGCCTTTACCCGCAATGTCTTCAAAACTAATCGCTTTGTGACCAAGGTATTTCAGTGCAAGCGAGTCCATATCATGACGGGTGCCAACACTATTAAACACATAGGACTCGAGCATGGTATCAAATGCAATACCGTTTAACGTAATACCCGCACGCGCTAGCACGCTTTTGTCATATTTGAGATTTTGGCCGACTTTTTTTACAGCTTCATCTTCAAGAATAGGTTTTATATGCGCAAAAACCAACGCTTTATCAAGCTGCTCTGGTGCACCGACATAATCATGTGCCAGTGGCAAATATGCAGCTTCCCCCGCTTCGACGGCAAAGCTCATCCCGACTAAGTCGGCCTGCATGTAATCTAAGCTGGTTGTTTCAGTGTCAAATGCAATCACGTCTGCAGATTTGAGCTTCTCAATCCACACGTTCAGCTGTGCTTCTGTCAGTATGGTCTCGTAGTTCCCTTTAACCTCGACGGGCACACTACTGTGCTCATCTGCACTCGCTTTGTCTGTACTGGTTGCCTTACCATCTAAGAGCTCAGCCAACCAACGCTTGAATTCACACTGCCCGTACAATTCAACCAGACGATCTTTGTTCATTGGTTGGATCTTAAAAGTATCAAGGTCTTGCTCTACCTCACAATCTAGCTTGATGGTCGCTAACTCATAAGAAAGATCCAGCTGCGATTTGTGCTCTTCAAGCTTTTTCGCCATCGTTTTTGAGCCTCTAAACCCAAGCGGCGCGATATCCTCTAAGTTTGCATACAGTGACTCAATGGAACCTAGACCTTGCAGCATGGCCAATGCTGTTTTTTCACCCACCCCCGGTACGCCAGGAATGTTATCCACCTTATCACCCATTAGGGCAAGAAAATCAATAATGAGTTCTGGCCCAATACCAAACTTATCCACCACACCTTGCGGGTCAAGTACGGTATTTGTCATGGTGTTAATCAGTGTGACATGCTCATTGACCAACTGCGCCATATCTTTATCACCCGTGCTGATCAAGACATGACGTTTTTGCTCTGTGGCAATACGCGAAAACGTACCAATCACATCATCAGCTTCAACACCACTGATGCTCACTAGGGGTAATCCCATTGCCTTAATAATGTTATGGATCGGCTCAATTTGTGTACGTAAATCATCCGGCATTGGGGGTCGATTGGCTTTATATTCAGAATACATATCATTTCTGAAAGTTGGCCCTTTGGCATCGAAAACGACCACCATGTGACTCGGATCATATTGCTTTAACAAGCTTTTTAGCATGTTAATCACACCATAAATGGCACCTGTAGCCTCACCTTGTGAATTAGTTAAATGCGGTGGCGCATGGTATGCGCGGAACAAATAGGAAGAACCATCCACCAAAATTAAGGGATTTTCTGGGATCTGAGGCATAATATTTGGGATCCTAATTAGATATATTTAAAAACTCGCTAAGAATGCCACAAGGATTAGCATAAAACGAGGGGAGTGCAACGTTACTTATCGAGGAAAAGCTGTGGATAACATTGTAGATAAACATAAGGGTACCGTGAGCAAGAAATGCCAAGCCCCTAACGTATTACAGCAACCTATTGATAAATAATAAAAAATAAAAGACAAATATTTTTTATTTTTAATTGGACATTTGTGGAAATGTCATTCCTAATGTATTTTCATCGCAAATTTAGTGGCGATAAAACAACCTGTTTTTTTCAGGCGGAGGCGTATACTAACACAAACGATCAAAGATCAAAGCAGATCCTTTATATTTTTTTTCACACTCAACATTCTCACATTGAATATAGCAGGCATAATGTGCCTCAGGAGATAAAACATGAAACAAGTTGCGATCATTTTTAGTGGCTGTGGCGTTTTTGATGGCGCTGAAATCCACGAATCCGTACTCACTATGCTGCATTTAGAAAGCCATGGCATCACCTATAAATGCTTTGCCCCCAATATTGACCAGCACCATGTCATCAATCATTTAACTGGCGAAGAACAAACACAAACACGCAATGTATTAACTGAAGCCGCGAGGATCGCTCGAGGTGACATTCAAGACTTAGCACTTTTAAACCCCGAGGAATTCGCAGCTTTAGTAATTCCGGGTGGATTTGGTGTCGCTAAAAACTTATCTGATTTTGCTTTCAAAGGTGCAGACTCTCAAGTATTAGACGCATTAAAAACGACCTGTCAGCAATTCAACACTCAGAAAAAGCCGATTGTTTACTTATGTATCGCGCCCGCCCTCATTGGTCACATTCACGCGCAAGGCACATTGGCAACGATCGGGACAGATCCAGACACAGCCGCTGCAGTTACGGCACTTGGCGCGGAGCATGTTAACTGTGAAGTAAACGACATTGTTGTAGACGAACAACAAAAAGTCATCAGTACACCGGCTTACATGTTAGCGACGAGCATTAGCGAAGCATCCACAGGTATCGAAAAGGCCATTGCGCACCTCCATAAATTTATCAGCTAACTGCCATTAAAAATTTGCTTGATTTTAAGCATAAAATGCCAAATCTTTGCCCTAACGCAATAAAAGTTGTTTTTTATACGCTTAAGATCAAGCTTCTATTTTTGATAAATTAGATGGTGACGTTATACTCAATTTGGAACCGTCATCCGTCGTGCTTCGTGATCGAAGACATTAAATTTGAAGTGAGCAAGGTAAATGAAGAAACTGTCAGCAGCACTCTTATTGCTATCCACGGCCACCGTCGCACAGCCGTATGATAATTCTCTAACCGAAGAAGCCATTAAAAAGCGCTTGGAGCCGATTGGTTCGGTGTATTTAGCAGGCGCACAAGACACGGCAATTGCAGCGCCAACGGGGCCTCGCTCGGGTGAACAGGTGTATCAAGCTTCTTGTTTTGCATGTCATGGCACGGGGGCGTTAGGCGCGCCAAAAACAGCGGATGATTGGGCTGCACGACTTTCTAAAGGCTCAGATGTACTACTTGATCACGCGATCAAAGGGTTTAATGCAATGCCTCCAAAAGGCACGTGTATGGACTGTAGTGATGAAGAAATTGCTGCGGCAATTGAGTTTATGATTAAATAAATTTTGTATCAATAAGCGAGACGAGTGCTCGCTTATTTATTTCAAATCAGGCAGAATATTGGGCGCGAAACTTTATTAATATTTTACACTTGACCCTCCATGTCAAAAATGAAAATATAAAGTTTAATAAATAAACAATAATAGCCTCTGGTTTAATCATTGGAAGATCAAAACAACGTTGCAATTCGCAAGTTAACTCGTAAGAATCGTCGCTTAGAGTCCTTGTTGAAAAAATACAAACAAAACTATCACTTGCAACATGCCCTGATCCAGCTCTCAGAACAGGCCAGTACAGTTGCTGAGCTCACCCTCCTATACCCTGCGATCCATAGTATTTTAGAACAATATTTGCCTAGCAAAAGCTTTTATGTGGTGTTACAAAACCAATTCACCCAAGCCCTAGAATTGTCCTATTTTGTGGATGAAAAGGACGGTATTTCGGTGCCTTTGCATGAATCACATCACTTCGATCAGGGGGTGACGGGCTACGTTTTTGACAATAAAAAAGTGTTGTATCTGACTAAAAAACAGATGCAACAAATGATTGAAGAAGAAAAATTTAAGGCGCTCGGCAGTCCAGCTGAGCACTGGGTAGGCGTGCCTATTTTCAGAGACTCCAATATAATTGGAGTCATGGTGTCACAAAGTTATCAAGCAGAACAAGCCTACAGTGAACACCAAATTGAATTGCTAGAAGTGATGTCACTCTATCTAGCAACAGCAATCGAACGTGTTAAAAAGCGTGAATTACTAGAATCTGAAGTCAAAATTCGAACTCGTGCTCTGATGCAGAGTAATGATGCGCTCAATAAAGAAATTGAGCAACGCAAACGGGCGCTAGAGCGCCAGCAAATTCTTTTCAAAATTTCAGAATTGGCAACCCAATTCAGTGATATAGATGACGTCTACAAGCAAGTTCATAAAATTATTCGCTCTATTACCTTTGCCAATAACTTGTATATCGCATTGCATGATAAAAGTTCAAATTGGTTAAGCTTCCCCTATTGTGTCGATGAAGTAACCGAGTATCGACCAAGGCCCTTTGCAAAAGGCTACAGTGAACTGGTCATCACTACGGAGCGGAGTCAGCTGATAGACACAAAAAGAGCAGGTGTGCTAATTGAAGGCGGCGTGGTCAAAAGGCCACCAGACTATGATGATTTAGAAACCGCAACCAGTTGGTTAGGTGCTCCCTTAAAAACAGCGCAAGGCGTCATTGGGTTAATCGCTTGCCAAGCTTACAATCATGAGTACGAGTATAACCATGAAGATGTCGAGCTGATTTCATTTGTATCAAATCAAATTGCCTCGGTGTTACAAACCCATCTTGCCAATCAAGCATTAAAGGCCAGTAACCAAGAGCTCGAACACCGTGTCGCAGAAAAAACCAAGGCGCTTAGGCAAACCAATTTGCATTTACAAATGCAAATAGAAGAGCGGAAAAAAATCGAGCAGCAATTGTATCATGATGCACACCACGATCCGCTCACCAGCTTGCCAAACCGCAGTTTGTTTTTGACGCAGCTCGAAAAAACGTTACAAAAATACCAACGCTATCCAGAGCATAATTTTGCCGTATTGTTTATCGACCTCGACAAATTCAAAATCATCAATGATGAATTAGGGCATCAAGCGGGCGACCAGTTTTTGATCTGGGTAAGCAAAGCGTTCTCAGAATGTATTCGCGAGCATGACTTGCTTGCTCGTTTGGCTGGGGATGAGTTTGTGATCTTGCTTGATCATCTCACGGACAAGCAACAAGCAGAAGACGTTGCTAAACGCTTGATCAGGGTCATGCAACAACCATTTTGCATGAAAGGTGTCTGTATGCAAAGCGGTGCCAGCATAGGGATTACTTACAGCAATAAAAACTATAAAAATACCGATGAAATCATTCGTGATGCCGATGCGGCAATGTACTACGCAAAAAATGCCGGACGTGGACGTTACGAGTTCTATCACCCACTGCTTACAGCCTCCACCAGCACCACCAATAAGCCGACTGAGCGCCACCATCTGACCGCTTTACCGACACACTTTAGAAGCACAGAAATAGTTGATTTTGGCAACCAATCTCAACAGATCATTACACTCGAAGCATTTGGCGAACATCCGGTACTCGGTAGTACGAGTTTTGATATTTTGAAAAAATTTGCCGCAGCCCAAGATGAGCACCTTGATATAGAGTTAGACCTGTTACGCAAAGCCCAAGACATTGCGGTCAATTATCACCAAGATGTCCTATTTGCTTGCTCAACCATCATTCTTGAAACTTCTGCTTTTCATTTGTTGAAACAACAGCTCAGCCAAATTAGTTCGCGGTTATGCCTAGTGTTTGACGAAAATGAGGTGCGTTATGCATCCAGTGTGCAAATAGAAAATTTAAAAGAATTGACCCAGATGGGAGTGAGCATAGGCCTCAACGATTTTGCAAAAGACCGCTGTGATTTGGCTTTTTTAAGTAGTATCGACTTTAAGTACGTGCTGCTTAGCTCAGTATTCAGCAAGCGCGTGCTGCAACAAAACAGTTATGATATTCAGTTACAAGGGATTTTAGCGATCACCCAATTAAAAGCCATTCAGGTCATCGCTAAAGGGCCTGCCATCCTTAACTTCAGAAGTTTACTTGAAAAACATGGGTTGCAGCTATTTTTTGGTAAGCAGCAAACCCTCAAAGGCGCATTTAAAAATGACAACAAGGTCGATGAAAAAGAAACGCTAACGTTTTAACATCGCACGCAAGTTTGCGACTCTCGCTTGCCCTTTTTCCATGCGTTCTGATTGCGAAACAACGGCTTTCTTCCCTTCAAATTCCAGATCATCTTGCGGTAACTCTTGCACAAACCGACTCAATTCAGGCGTGATCTGTTCACCAAATTGACGGCGACTTTTCGCATACGTCAAAGTCAGAGTCTGCTGTGCTCGTGTGATACCAACATATGCCAGGCGACGCTCTTCTTCTACGTTGTCTTCATCAATGCTCGTTTGATGCGGCAATAGTCCCTCTTCCATGCCAACCATAAACACATGAGGGTACTCCAAGCCTTTTGAAGCATGCAATGTCAGGAGCTGCACTGCATCGCTTTCATCTTCTTCTTCGTTGCGCTCCATCATGTCTCTGAGTGTTAACTTGGTGACCACTTCAGCCAAGGTCATAGGAGGGTTATCTGCGTCACCAGTCAACATATCACTGATCCAACGATATAATTCGGAGACATTTTTCATTCTCATTTCAGCAGCTTTCGCACTGGTCGAAGATTCATAGAGGTACGTTTCGTAGTTGATCTCTCTGATCATATCTTTCACTGCTTCTAGCGTGTCTCCACGTATAGCACGGTCACTCAGTTCAACAACCCAACGCGCAAATCCACCTAACGCATTAAACCCTTTGCCTGTTAGACGTTGTGTCAGCTCTGGATCAAAACAGGCCTCAAACAAACTAATGTGTTTATCATTCGCGAGGCTACCTACTTTTTCTAATGTCACAGGACCAATTTCACGCCTCGGCGTATTCACAATGCGAATAAAGGCGTTGTCATCATCTTGGTTAACCAACAGCCTTAAGTAGGCCATGATGTCTTTAATCTCACTGCGCGCAAAAAACGACATGCCGCCACTTATTTTGTAAGGGATGCGGTTAGCCATAAGTGCTTTCTCAAACACCCGGGCTTGGTGATTACCCCGGTATAAGATTGCATAATCTTTATAACTCGTGCGCTTCATGAACTTGTGCGAAATGATCTCTGCGACCACACGCTCAGCTTCATGCTCTTCATCTCGCGTTGCAATGACTCTCAACGGATCACCATAGCCTAATTCACTGAATAATTTTTTATCAAATTCATGGGGATTATTGGCAATCAAAATATTGGCAGATTTCAAAATACGCCCTGCACTTCGATAGTTTTGCTCTAATTTGATTAATCGAAGTCCAGGAAAGTCTTTGCTCAGTAATACAAGGTTTTGAGGCTTCGCCCCCCGCCAAGAATAGATAGACTGATCATCATCCCCTACCACGGTAAAACGAGCGCGCTCACCCACCAATAACTTAACCAACTGGTACTGACTGGTGTTGGTATCCTGATATTCGTCTACCAGCAAATACCGAAATTGATCTTGCCAACGCCCCCTCACTTCAGCTGAGCTACCTAACAGCAGCGTTGGGATCATAATTAAGTCGTCAAAATCCAACGCATTATATGCACGTAATTGAGTTTGATAGCGGGCATATAGTTGTGCAAAAAGTGCTTTTTGTGGTTCACGGGCTTCTTGAATTGCGCGCTCGGGCAAGATCAGGTCATTCTTCCAGTTACCAATTTGCATTTTCAACAAATTCAGTAAATCTTTATCCTTTTCGAGCTCTTTCTCTGTCAGCTCAGCTAATAATTGCCCAGTATCCTGATCATCAAACAAGGAAAAGCCTGGCTTGAACCCCAGTGTTTTCACCTCTTTTTTTATGATTTGTAATCCTAATGTATGGAATGTCGAAATCCATAACCCCTTTGCATCTTGCTTGCCAAGCGTTTGAGCAACACGCTCTCGCATTTCTTTGGCAGCTTTGTTTGTAAAGGTCACCGCTGCAATATTACGTGCTTTGTACTCACATTGCTGCACAAGATAGGCAATCTTGTTTGTAATTACACGGGTTTTACCTGAACCTGCGCCTGCTAAAACGAGGCAAGGACCACTGATATATTTAACGGCTTCATCTTGCTTGGGATTAAGTTTCATAAAAGGTGTACACACTGACCAACTAAGCCGCTTAGTTTATCGTATAAAACCTGTAATACCAATTTATACCCTTTACCGTATGACCTTAATCAAGATGCCAATACAGTTCTTTAAAAGGCGTTTAATGGTCAATGACTTTGCGGTAAGATACAAACAATCAACCAGCTACGAGGTCCACTCATGATTAACCCTGCAAAAATCGAAGAGATTGCAAAGCAAATCTCAAGCAATATGCCGCAAGGTGTACGCAATTTAGCAGAAACGTTTGAAACAAGAACCAAGCAAGCCATTCAGGCAAAACTAACTGAAATGGATTTTGTCAGTCGCGAAGAGTTTGATATTCAGAGTAAAGTCTTGATAAGAACACGTGAAAAATTAACTGAACTTGAAGCTAAAGTGGCGGATTTAGAGGCGAAATTAGCGCAGCAAAATAACGCTGACTAATGAGTATAAACCAGCCCAATGAGCAAGCGACACAAACACGCTCGTTGCTTGCTCTTGGCGAAACATGGTTATTTAGACAAGCCTTGACTTCGTGTCAGCAGAGACACCATCGCCTGCTCATATTTCGAAATGACAGACTCTTCACACCCGACAGCATGAATGAGTTCATGTAGTAGCCCATCTGCCAACCCATATACCCAACCATGCACCTGAAGTGTTTGCCCGCGCGCCCATGCATCTTGCACAATCGCTGTCCGACACACATTGCGTACTTGCTCAATGACATTTAGCTCACACAGTACATCACTTTGCTGTGACTCTGACATGTCACGCAACACCGCTTGATGCTTCTCTTTCACATCGACGACATGTCGTAGCCAATTGTCAATCAACCCAAGTTTTACACCATCAAGCGCGGCTTTTACACCGCCACACCCGTAATGACCAACGACCATGATGTGCTTTACTTTTAACACTTCGACGGCATATTGCATGACCGATAAACAGTTGTGGTCGGTATGTACCACCACATTAGCCACATTGCGATGTACAAATAGCTCACCAGGCATTAAATCCACGATTTCATTGGCGGGTACGCGAGAGTCAGAACACCCAATCCATAGATAGTCCGGGTTTTGCTGCATCGATAGAGTTTTAAAGAACTCAGGATCACGCGCTTGTGTGCGACTCGCCCATTGTCGATTATTATTCAGCAGATGCGCTAGATGACTCTTCTCCTGTTGACACATTTTCCTCTCCCACACTGTGTTTCTGTTTTGCAGCTTGGATCAATAAGTTCCTGGGTGTTAGAGACTTTTCACAAAACTGCGTGAGCGCCACTTCGTATCCAAACTCCTGTAAATACAACGCTCTGTCTAACACTAGCCACATTTCTATTGCACGCCTAAACGCATGGCGTACAAGCTCGATACGTTCGGTTATTTGCTGCCTTTGACGCGCGGCTTCTAAATAAGCCGCGTAATCAATATATGCCGGTAATCTCACCCCTTTTTGCTCAGCTGCCCAAGCACAAAACGCTTTAAATTCACCAGAGAATATTGCCTTATTCACGGACGGTACACTGATGTATTTATCACTGCCTGTCACGTCACGTCTTATCGCATCGAATGCTAAGCGCCATAACACTTCCTTTTTACGTACTTTAGCCACTCTCGATGGTGCCGTGACCGTTTCCTGAAGTGCCAGCTTCATATCATTGTGCGTCAACGTTATTTGACTTCGCTTTGCCACTTCACTCATTGGCGCATATTGCGCAGGGGTAAATAAGTGATAGCAGCAAGGCGATAAACTAATTTTTTCACAACCAGCTTTGGCCGCTTCAGTCATAAAGTTTTGATGCAATTGACCACATGCATGTAAGGCCACCGCATGCTGTTGTGGTTTAAAGTAGTGCGCCACTGGATCTTGTAAGACGTCTGCACAGTGAAAGGTCATCGCCAACCCTTGCTGCTGAGCACTGTGCGCCCCTTGCGTACACAAATGCGCTTGTAACTCGACACTATCTACATGGGGTACACCCGTAAAAGCCAAGATACGACCTAAATGTCCCTTGCCAGCACACCATTCCAACACCGGAAGGTGTTGCTCATTTAAAGCCCCAACAAAATCTTGCAGCTGATTGACCTTACGCCCTTTAATGCCATTACTCAACCAAAATGGGAGTGTTGGCCGTCTGGATCCCACGGTGTCTACCGCAATCAAGGCCGAAATTTCGTTAAGCTGTGGGATATAGTTTGCAAGTGCATGCTGTAACGCACTTTGATCCATATCTAATGCACTTAAGTTTAAATCACTCAACCCGGTTAGATAAGCGTCTAATTCTGGCCATGGCGTACACAGGTGATCAAATGCCAAGAGCTGCCAATACTGACGTGTTTCATTGAGTAATTGGTCCAGAGCCTGGAAGCGTGTTACAAAGTTAGAGGTCATAAGCGTATAGAGTGACTACATTTGGGTGTCCATTGTAATCCATCCAAGCAACCTTGGAAAACACCCCAATAGATTACCATGCTGTTAAAACTCACCTAGTTGATCATAAAACGTTTTTTCTTGAATAATACGAGATGCACATACATGGGTATACAAAGCAAACTGAGTACGATTGCCAAAAATAGCATCCATGACCAATTCACTTCTACCTCGCTATCATTCGAATAAAGGAAGGTACTTTTATGGTCATGAAACCCCGTTATATCTAGGTGGTAAAGCTGTGCAATCCATTGCCAGCGTGCTGCTGACATATTGCCCAATGGGATCCCTGGCGCTTTAATAAAAGGCAACAATTTGTCCGCTTCATTGGCTAACTCTTCAAAACTTTTATCGGCCGCATAATATTTGGTGACCTGCAAGGCTTCGTCTAGGTTCGCCAATGCATAACGCCAACCCCGTAAACTGGCACTGCGAAATTTTGCGACCATGTCAGGGCGATACTTATACACATCTTCAGATGTAAATAAGATATCCGCATACACATTAATACCATAGTGCTTTGGGCAGATCTGACGAGTGGTAACACCCTGTTGGAACATTTTATATGGCTCATTTGAAACATATACTTGCAGGGCATCAAATTTTCCAGCTTTGAAATCTGTCAATGGTGCTAGTCCCGAGTAAATAGGCAGCTTTGTTACATCTATACCAGCACGCTCTAACATTAAAACCAGTTCAGCGCCTTCACTGCGCCCTAAGTGGCTAATTTTTTTGTTTTGAAAATCTTTAGGGAGGTAAATGTCACTGTCAGCACGAACCATCCAACAATAGGGAGAAGATTGAAATATCGCAGCCAACGCTACCAACGGCTTACCAAGTAAACGTTGCTCGAGAATGCCTGAATGGGTTATACCAAACTGCGCTTGACCAGAAAGAACCTTAAATTGCTCATCAGGATTATGCTTTTGTGCAGGCACGATATTGACATCTAACCCAGCCTCTCGGTAAAACCCTTTATGCTTTGCAAGATAATACCCTGCGAATTGAAACTGATGCACCCACTTTAACTGCAAAGTAACCGGCTCAAGCGCAAACGCGTTTGAATTCAGCAAAGCAATAAAAACAAACGAAAGCAGGCGGTGTTTCATAGGCAGTCCTTTGAATACATACCCACACTATAGAAGCCGAAACACCGATTGAAAAGCGCCTTACCCTACTTTACGAGTATATTCCTCACTAGATTGCAAATACTGAGCAAAACACGGGTTATTTGTCTCATCCTGATAGCTATATCCAAGTCGTGCTAAGTGCTCTTCAAACTTAGGACACTCCTTCGCGCCCATTTGAAATCCAGCCAGTACTTGGCCTTTCGCAGCGCCATGATTTCGGTAATGAAACAAGGTAATATTCCACTCGCTCCCCAATGTTTCTAGGAAGCGAAGCAGTGCCCCAGGGTACTCTGGAAACTCAAAACGTAACAAACGTTCTTCCAGTGCGACTGGCGGCTTGCCGCCAACCATATACCGGATATGGAGCTTGGCAAGTTCATTGTCGGAGAGATCTGTAAACGTGTAGCCATTGTCTGCCAAATCGGCTTGCAGCTCATATTGTTCCTCTTCTCCACCTCGCAGTCCAACGCCGACAAATATTTGCGCTTCACTCCCACCAGCATAACGGTAGTTAAATTCTGTGATAGACCTGCCACCAAGCATTTGGCAAAATTGCTTGAAACTGCCCTTTTGTTCATCAATGGTTACACCAAATAACGCCTCACTTTTCGCACCTAGTGCTGTCCTTTCAGCAATATAGCGTAGCCTATCAAAGTTCAAATTCGCACCAGATAGCACAGCAGCCAATGACAGTCCTTGTGCTTTATTGTGCTCGCACCACTTTTTTAAACCAGCCAATGCGACCGCACCAGACGGCTCAGCAATTGCGCGGGTTTCTACAAAAATATCTTGCACCGCAGCACAAATTTCATCCGTAGAGACCACCACAACCTCATCACAGTATGTTTGTGCTAAACGGAAAGTTTCTTCGCCTATTTTTTTCACGGCTATGCCATCTGCGAAACTGCCCACTTGCGCTAGCTCAACAGGTTGCCCTGCTTGCATCGCCGCATGTAGGCAAGCACTTTCTACCGCCTCCACTCCTACGATGCGAATATCAGGGCGCAAAGACTTGATGTATACCGCCATCCCAGCCAACAAACCTCCCCCACCAACTGGAATAAATACCGCATCTAACTTATCCAGCTGTTGCATCATTTCACGCGCCACGGTGCCCTGTCCGACAATGACATCTTTGTCATCAAACGGGGGCACAAATACCCCTGACTCGCGCTCGCATAATGCTTGGGCATAGCTGTTCGCTGCATCAAAATGATGACCATGCAATACCACATGCCCGCCTAAGTTTCGGACCGCATTGACCTTGATTTCGGGTGTGGTCACCGGCATAACAATGGTTGCTTTGTGTCCGAGATGGGCCGCACTTAGCGCCACACCTTGAGCATGATTTCCAGCTGATGCAGTAAACACGTGAGCATGCTCAGGTAGCTTGCGCAATTTGTTAAAAGCACCACGCAACTTAAACGAGTATACTGGCTGCTGATCTTCACGTTTCAGCCAGACTTGATTCGCTAATTTTTTTGACAGTCCAGTTAAACTACTTACTTCCGTATGTCTCACCAAAGGCGCCATATTTGCTTGAATGATGGCTCTGAAATAGTCTAGCTCCTGTGCCACCATCGCTAACCGAGCTCCTCTAATTTTGCCAGATCGCGTACAGCCCCTTTATCCGCACTGGTCGCAAGCAATGCATACGCTTTCAGTGCATAAGAGACAACCCGCTCACGATTACGTGGTTTGAATGCCGCTTTGCCACGTGCCAATTGTTTTTCTTTACGCAGTGTCAGTTCAGTGTCATCAAGTAACACATCAATAGAGCGAGCATGAATGTCTATTGCAACTAGGTCCCCATTTTCAATGAGCGCCAAAGTGCCACCACTTGCCGCTTCCGGAGAAGCATGCCCAATAGATAAACCAGAGGTACCACCAGAAAAACGTCCATCGGTGAGCAGTGCACAATCTTTATCTAAACCCATCGATTTGAGATAACTGGTCGGATAAAGCATCTCTTGCATCCCCGGCCCACCTTTAGGCCCTTCGTAACGAATGATAACCACATCACCCTTTTTAACTTCGCCCCCTAAAATCCCTTCAACCGCATCATCTTGTGATTCATACACCACAGCAGGTCCTGTAAATTGCAGCATCTCATCAACCACCCCCGCGCTTTTTACAATACAGCCATCTGGTGCTAGGTTGCCCGTGAGTACCGCAAGTCCGCCATCTTGACGAAAGGCATGCTCAACGCTGCGAATACAGCCGCCTTCACGGTCCAAGTCTAGCTCATCCCAACGGCATTCTTGACTCATCGCTTGCGTGGTGCGAATGCCTGCTGGGCCAGCACGATAAAAAGTCTGTGCGCGTTGATTACTCGCATCGGTAGCATCCCAACGACGGATCACTTCCCCCAGCGTGCCCCCTGCAACATGACCAACGTTCAAGTCCAGTTTACCTGCTTTTGCCAGTTCATTGAGAATCGCCATGATGCCACCAGCTCGGTGTACATCTTCAATATGATATTGTTGTGTAGCGGGTGCCACTTTACAGAGAAACGGCGTTTGGCGTGATAGTTGGTCGATGTCATCCATATCAAAGTCGACACCGGCTTCTTGCGCTGCCGCCAGTATGTGGAGCACTGTATTGGATGACCCCCCCATCGCGATGTCTAATGTCATCGCATTGGTAAATGCGGCCTTATTCGCGATGTTACGTGGTAGTACCGCCTCATTATCTTGACGATAATATTCATCGCATAACGCCATGATGCGTTTCGCAGCGCCATCATATAATTGACGACGATCTTTGTGTGTTGCCAAGGTCGTTCCATTGCCAGGCAGCGCTAAGCCAAGAGACTCCAGCAAACAGTTCATTGAATTTGCTGTAAACATACCCGAGCACGAGCCACATGTTGGACAGGCTGAACGCTCAACTTGATCTGAGTCCTCATCGCTCACAGAGGGGTCCGCCCCTTTAACCATGGCGTCAACCAAATCGAGTTTCAGTTCGATATCAGCAAGACGTGTCTTGCCTGCTTCCATCGGACCACCCGAAACAAAAATCACGGGAATATTGAGACGAAGCGCCGCCAGCAACATACCAGGGGTTATCTTGTCACAGTTTGATATACATACCATGGCATCCGCACAGTGTGCATTAACCATATACTCCACAGAATCTGCGATCAGGTCACGTGAAGGCAATGAGTACAACATACCGCCATGCCCCATCGCTATACCATCGTCGATGGCGATGGTGTTGAACTCTCTTGGAACGCCACCTGCCTCACTGATAGCTTCAGCCATCAGCTCGCTCAGTTGGTTAAGGTGAACATGGCCAGGCACAAACTGTGTGTATGAATTTACTACCGCAATGATCGGCTTATGAAAATCTTCATCTGTCATTCCTGTTGCACGCCATAACGCACGCGCTCCAGCACGTTGACGACCTTCTGTTGTAGTTTTACTGCGTAACTTAGCCATGTTGACCCCTTAACCTATTTTATTAGCCGTTAAACGGCTTTTCCTCATTCCCAAAAATATCGATACTGTGCGTATGGTTTAGTTATTTACGAAATCTAGCCAACCATTCGGATCGTCAGCCTGACCTTTCACTAAATCAAAGTAAGCTTGCTGAAGCTCCGCCGTAATTGGCCCACGTTTGCCTTCTCCGACTTGGATCTGGTCAACGCTTCGTACGGGTACAACTTCCGCGGCAGTTCCAACCATGAAAAATTCATCCGCAAGGTATAACGCTTCTCTTGCGATAGGCTCTTCACGTACTTCATAACCACGCGCTTGGGCTAAATGAATAATCGTATCGCGTGTTAAACCAGGTAAAATACACGCTGTTGTAGGTGGGGTATAAAGCACCCCTTTTCTTACCACAAAGAGGTTTTCACCAGCGCCCTCACTGAGGTACCCATTGACATCCAGTGCAATACCTTCAACATAACCATTGCGCTTTGCTTCTCCGGAGATAAGTTGCGAAGATAGATAATTTCCTCCCGCTTTCGCTGCAGTTGGCATCGTATTCGGCGCTAAACGACTCCAAGAAGACACACATACATCTACACCCTCAGCGAGGCTTTCATCGCCTAAATACGCACCCCATTCCATGGCTGCCACGGTGACATCTGCAAGGTGAGATTTCGGATTGAGGCCGAGCCCTACGTGACCTAAAAATGCAAACGGACGAAGGTATGCATTCGTGAAACCGTTTTCTTTTACCGCTTGCTTACATGCCGCCATGATCTCTGCTTTGCTGTAAGGAATTTCCATACGGTAGATTTTTGCTGAATCAAATAATCGTTGAATGTGATCATCTAACCTAAAAATAGCCGGTCCATTCGGCGTGTCATAGGCACGGATCCCTTCAAAGACCGAGCTACCATAGTGCAACGCATGGCTCAATACATGTGTCGTTGCTTGTTGGTAAGGGATCATTTCACCGTTGTGCCAAATAAATTCTGAAGTTTGTGTCATTATTTTAAAACCTTAATATTGTTATATTGCCTGCTGCTGTAATGTGTGCAAATCAACTGATTGCACATCTACTAGCTTATTTAATTGTGATGTTAATAGATAGATCGGCTTGTCACTATCCACGGTCATTTTGACGTGAAACAGTTCATCTTGACCTTCTAGCTGCAATTGCATTAGACGAAATCCTCTGTGGCGTGCCACACGCAGAAAACGCTCGACAGCGACGCTTTGATTTTTTACAGCCACAGTTAATTGATGTTTCATTGAGTGTTCTCCGTTATCATTTCATCGTTTGCCGCACCCGGCGGAACAAGAGGCCAAACATTTTCTTTATCATCAATACAGGCATGTAAAATGTAAGGTCCTTCACTGGATACTAATTTATTGATTGCCTCATCCACTTCTGAGGCATGTGTTATGGTCTGACCTGGGATCCCAAACACAGCAGCAAGTTGCACAAAATCTGGGTTATCAGATAAGTTTGTTTCGCTATAACGTCCCGCAAAAAAGAGCTCCTGCCACTGCCTTACCATGCCTAACCTTTGATTATCTAAAATAACAATTTTGACTGGTAAGTTGTTTCTGCGGATCGTCGCCAGCTCTTGGATGTTCATCATGATTGAACCATCACCAGATACAGTAATAACCGTATCGTGTGGGCGTGCTATCTGAGCGCCAATTGCTGCCGGTAGGCCAAACCCCATCGTGCCAGCGCCCCCACTACTTAAATGATTGCTTGGGTGGCTGAACTTCATATGCTGCGCAACCCACATCTGATGCTGGCCCACATCACAGCACACAACCGTTTGCTTGGGCATGTCACGGCTTAACTTGTTTAATAAATAAGGCGCAAAAACCTTTTCACCGGGGTAGTCATATCGCCACGCATAGTCGCGTTTCATTTGGCTTACATGTTCCCGCCAAGGCAGTGCTGTTGTGCACCCATCAAGTTGGGGCAACGAGATTTTTAAATCTGCTATCAGTGATGCCGCAGCAGGCTTTCTCTTACCAACTTCAGCTGCATCGATATCCAAATGAATCACTTTCGCTTTCGCCGCAAATTTTGCTAGGTTTCCGGTCACACGATCATCAAACCTCGCCCCGATACAGACGAGTAGATCACATTCTTGTACAGCTAAATTGGCTGCTTTTGTGCCATGCATGCCCAACATGCCTAACTCATATTCATATTCGGGTAACACGCTACCTAACGCTTTCAAGGTAGATACCGCGGGCATTTGCGTACGTGCCAAAAATGCCATCAACTCGTCTTGTGCATCCGCACTTTGTACACCACCTCCCACATATGCAATCGGCCTTTGTGCAGCTTTTAAAAGTCTATTTGCCACCTCTAATTCATCCATAGAGGTGTGTTCACTCGTCTGTGAATCCGCCAGCCATGGCATGAAAGGAACTTGGCCCTGTTGGATATCTTTCGGGATATCAACCAAAACAGGTCCTGGTCTGCCCGATGTCGCTAGGTGCATTGCTTGCTGTAACACTTCAGCCAAATCTTCTGCTCGCTCAACCATAAAGCTATGCTTGGTACAAGACAGTGACATCCCGAGTACGTCCACCTCCTGAAATGCGTCTGAGCCTATTGCCGCAGTCGGTACCTGCCCTGTGATTGCCAGCAAGGGAACTGAATCCATCATCGCATCGGCCAATGAGGTCACGAGGTTAGTCGCCCCAGGTCCTGACGTCGCAAAACATACCCCAAGTTTACCTGTACTGCGTGCATACCCCACGGCAGCAAACCCCGCTCCCTGTTCATGTCGAGTCAGATAATGCTTGAGCGGCGCACCATACAATGCATCGTAAATCGGCATAATCGCACCACCGGGATAACCAAATACGTCTGTAACACCCTGCTTTACAAGGATGTCTATTACCATTTGTGCGCCTGTCATTGTTTTGCTCATTGCCCTTTGCTCTGTTTTTTAGCCCTAAAACGAAAGAGCCCCCCGAACTTTTCAGTGCGGGGGGCTCTTAGCTGTTATTTTCTTACAGCACTAACCAGCCCCCGCGGTAATAATAATCACCACGTTGATAATCACGACTAGTAGAGTTGCTGTATGTAACATAAATTCTTAACCTAATTTCTTAGTCTGTACTGCTAAACAATATTGGGCCTAAAGTCTGTGTGCCCGTTCTTATTCTATTAGTAACCCGCGCATGCCACCAAGTCAACCATAAAATCTATGCTTTATTAAAAGCAAAAACCTAAAACAAAGAAATATAAAACCCAAAAATAATCAAAATAAGAAAATATATTCCAAACTTTTAAAAAAACTACCATCTAGAGTCAATTCATGCCTGAATAAAAAACAACTTTATGCATGACATTTTTGATTATTAAATTTTTGTGATTTACATCCTGATTTGATTATGATGTTTATTCAAACCTCAATAAGGAACCCATTGTGAAACTAAAATTAGCCACGTTTCAAAGCCTATTCATACTTATCGCGCTGTGCCTAAGCGCATTCAGTCAAGCCGCGCCCGCACTTTGGAGCGTAGAGAAAAATGGCGTGACATCGTATATATTCGGCACTGTCCATGTGGGTGATAAAAGTATGGAAGGCCTTCCTAAATTCATTAAAAATGCCATTCACCAGTCAAAATACACTGTGGTAGAGTTAGATATAAATGCTCTATCTCCCCTCGATATGCAGCGTAAAGTTGCCCACTTTATTGCAAGCTCCCAAAACATACCACTGCAAGAAGCACTCTCTCCTTCTGTGTACAAGCAGCTTCAAGCTTACTTTACCAAACGCGGGATCAACATTGACTTGTTTCGTGGTCAACCGGTTTGGATGGTGATGCTCACAATGATCCAACTTGAATACCAAAAAGCAGGTTACAGTGATGAGTTTGGTATTGATAAACAAGTGATTGCCTACGCCAAGCAGCTCAACAAGCCAATCAAAGCACTCGAAACATTTGAACAACAGCTCTCAATGTTCAGTAAAGTTTCGACAATGAGCGATGAAATGATGGGCCAAACTTTAGCGCAAATGGCGGATGCCAAAAGCTTTATCAATGACATGATCGGCGCTTGGAAAACCGGAGATGACGCCCGTTTGAAAAAGTACTACAAGTTGAGTTTTGATGATACCCAATATGCGCGTCTTGCAGAGCAAATATTACTTGTAGAGCGCAACCATGCCTGGATTAAAACACTCGCGCCAGCAATGGCTGAAGAATCGCATTTCATTGCTGTTGGTGCACTCCATTTACCCTTAGAACACGGCATCATAGCAGGCTTACAAGCGCAAGGGTTTACCGTAAAAAGGCAATAACCTCCTCCATAAACGCGTTTTTTCAGGTGCGCTTAGCACCTGACTATTCACGTCAGTTTTATTTTTAAACCTTTTGCACATTGTGTGCGACCAATTAGTATATCCATGCAATATGAAAGGACGTTTTTATGCGTAAATTACTGTGGTTGCCCTTATCTTTGAGCCTCGCTTGGCAAGCCCAAGCCGAGCAAGCTCACACCATTAAAGAGCAGTTTTCTGCTACACCCCATCAAACTTTGGAGATTTCATTTCCAGTAGGCAAACTCACTGTCGAAACCTATGAAGGCGAGTATATTCACGTTGAGATCGAATTGCGTGAAAATGATCAGAGCTGGTTTGGCAATACGGAACTCAGCGCCATTCAACTCGAGCAAAAACAGCATAGCAAGGCGCTTTATCTCACCATCGATGAGAAGGATGTTGACCAAGTTTGGCATATAAAACTGCCCAGCTCACTGGCTTTAGAAGCGGAGCTCGGTGTTGGTAATATCAATATTGACACACTACGTAATCACGCTGAAATAGAAGTGGGTGTCGGCAATGTCAAAATCCAAAGTGCACTGAGTGACTATCAAAGCATCGATTTAGAGTCTGGTGTTGGTAAAACTAAACTCACGCACTTTGCTGGTAAATCAACGTATGAACAATCCATGGTTGGTTCAAAGACAAAATACAAAGGCGCAGGCCAGTACGCATTGGAGATCGATGTTGGTGTTGGCAACATTAAAGTTACTCACTGAGTGCCGTTGGTATTAGCAGCACTTCGACTTTTTCCTGAAGTGCTGCAAAATCAACAGGTTTGAATAAATGTGTATTTGCCCCTAACTCGTAAACCCTGGCAATGGATTGCTCGGATGTATTAGCCGTCAATACTAATATTGGTAACTCTAACCCCAACGATTGCCGGATTAATTTAATCGCTAAAAAGCCGTCCATAATTGGCATATTCAAGTCCATAATCACCAAAGAAAACTCTTCATTTTGTAATGCACTGATCGCTTCTTGGCCATTTATTGTGTGCACCACACTGAGTTTCAGCTTTTCAAGCATCGAGATGACTATCCGAGCATTCAGTAGGTTGTCTTCAACAAGCAGCACTTTTTGTGTCGCATCCTGTTGGTAAAAAGAGGCCCTTTTTTGCAATATCAGGTTAACCGGCAACTCCAACCTGACCTTTGTTCCGCGGGGTTCACAGTCGCTAAACATCAACTGTCCGCCCATCATACTCACCAATAATCGCGCACGAGCCAAACCCAACTGCATACCTTGATAGTTTTTGTTTTCTTTTTCATACGCTTGAATACTCGCAATACCAGGGCCGGTATCGGATATTTCACACACAAAGCTGGCCCGTTCATTGACCCCAAACACACCGTGGGCAACGACGTTCACTGAACCATGTTCGGTAAATTTAACCGCATTATTCAATAACTCCTCTACCAGCCACGCTATACGGTTATGATCGCACTCAACCACTTGTTCCAACTCACTACCGAGTTCACGCCGAAAGTCTAAATGTTTATTTTTCGCCGCGCCCTCGTAAGTTGAAATCGGCAAAGTCAAAGTATCCAGCAGTCGCGCTACTTTATTTTCAAGCTTAATATTTTTCTGCTCGGATAACGCATTATAATCATCAATAGATGACAGCAAAATATGGAGTTGTTGTGCACTTTGGCTAACAATATCTAAGTGCGACTGGTGTTTAGTCTCACGATATAAATGCAAATACCCTAGAATAGCTTGTAATGGTGTGCGCATTTCATGACTTGCGCGGGCAAGAAACTCACCTTTGCTATGTTTTAAACGATTAGACTCTTGACGCATACGTTGAAGGTGGCTGATTTTGTTTTTAATACTGATTTCCATTGGATAAAAAATCCAACGCACTTCAATGGCTAAGATTAACAATCCAAGTATCCAGATAAGCAGTTCGACATTTTGTAAAGTGTTCACTTTATCGGTGGCAAACGCTTCATGTAATGAGACAGCTTGGTCCAAAACCTGTAAAAGTAGTTGCGACTGGGCATTGACTTCCTCAAGTGTTTCAATATTCAATTGATTGGCCAATACTTGATTGTGCGCTGCTTGCAACATCGTAAGATAGTTGTTTACTTGGGCCTCTAAGTTAACAGGCTCATGAAAGTAAAATGCCACCAAGGCTGGTGACAGGTGGGCGTATCCATCTGTTTTTTTTGCGACTAAAAACGCATGGTTTGCGCGCATGTGCTCGAGTGTTTCTAAAAACGCCTGCTCGCGTGATAGCTGCCCTGTTTGCTCACGAATAAATTCATTCCCAAGCAACAAAGCCGCCTTTTGAGACAGCATCCTTTGCATACCCGCGGTGTTGATTACATTCGCACTAATTGCTTGCTGGGATAATAAAACCTGCATAGTAACCATGGTCGTTGTAATCAAAATCGCCATAATAGAAATGGCCAACACATAACGTAGCCTAAAGTTTTTCAAGATTTTCAACAACCGTTAATCTCCCTACACTCCACATGCACCGCCAGTCTCAACTTTTATCAATCATTTTAGTCTAGCTTATATTTAATCTTTTACCTTTTGAAGCTTGACACCTAGATGGCCAAAATGTTTCAATCCTCCTGACCCTATTATCGCAAAATAGCACATTGTGCTGTTTTGAGGGCTGGAAGAGGTGCGTTATTCAGGTAGCTAAGTTGAGGAGAGCAAACTCCGTAGACACTGAGTGAGGGGAATTAACGCCGAGAAAAATCCGCATTTGCTTTGTGGCTTTTTCGGGCGCTTGGGCTGAATCCCAACGACTGTCACCAACATACTTGGTGGAGAGCTTCTGGTCTTAGAAAGGTAAGGCCAGCCTTACGCTTTTTTAAGTCCATTGCTCTTCGAATTTTAATTGTTCGAGAGATGGGCTGCTCACACGCTCCCTGCTATCGAACAGCATTTAAGTTCGGTAGAGATGAATTCTAACTATACCTTATCTGACTACCCATTGTGGACGGCATTAGTCACGCCGTTTGATGACAATAATCATGTTGATTTTGCGACTTTAGAGTCTTTGGTTAACGCGCAACAAGCCGCTGGGAATGGCATACTTTTGCTCGGCAGTACTGGCGAGGGCCTGGCGCTTTCACAGATTGAGCAGCGTGAAATTGTTGACTTTGTATGTAACTTATCACCATCAGTGCCTTTAATGGTTGCGGTTGGCGGCTGTGATTTAGCGCTGCAACTGGAGTGGGTGAATTACTGCAATAATAAGCCGATCGACGCGTTTTTACTGGGCTCCCCGCTCTACGCAAAACCGGGGAATGTTGGCCTAACCCATTGGTTTAAAACCTTACTGGACGCCAGTGATGTTCCATGTATGTTGTACAATGTACCTGGACGTAGTGCCGTTTCGATCAGCCCTAATGTCATCGAAAACCTGTCCTCGCATCCAAACTTATGGGCACTCAAAGAAGCCAGTGGTGACATTGCAACATTTGAATCTTTTCGTAAAGCTTCACCTGACTTAGCCATCTTTAGCGGTGATGACGGTCTGATGCCTTACTTTGCGCAAGCCGGCGCTACTGGCTTAGTTTCTGTTGCCGCCAATGCATGGCCGAAGCAAACTGCGGAGTTTGTACACCGCTCACTTGCAGGCACATTCCCTAATTTATTTACCACATGGACCGATGCAGTAAACAGTTTATTTAGCGTCGCAAACCCTATTCCGGTCAAGGTCCTAATGCACCTTCAAGGTCAGCTTTCAACGCCTCGTTTGCGTCCACCGCTGACTCACTTAGAACTGACCGATACAACTTTTATAAAAACAGCAAATTCAACAATTTTATCTTGGAGTTAAGGAAGTAAACATGAGCTGGTTAACCCTATTAAACAATCTCGAAAATGGCACTGTACGTGCGGCAACACAAGATGACCAAGGCAACTGGCATGCGAATGTCGAAGTCAAAGAAGGCATTTTAGAAGCTTTTAGAAATGGTACAAATACAGAGTACCCAGGTGGTTTTGTCGATAAAGATAATTTAGCGCCTCAAGGCTTTGCAGCTGAAGCTGGCGTGAGAATGGTACCAGGAGGAAGCAGTGTACGCCGCGGCGCATACGTGGCAACCGGCACCATTATCATGCCACCGGCATACGTCAATATTGGCGCGTATATCGATGAAGGTACAATGGTAGACAGCCATGCATTGGTGGGGTCTTGTGCACAAATTGGTAAAAATGTACACCTGAGCGCTGCTGTCCAAGTAGGCGGCGTGCTCGAACCCGTTGGCGCCAGCCCTGTGGTTGTCGAAGACAATGCCTTTATCGGTGCAGGCTGTGTACTCGTAGAAGGAGTGGTCATTAAAAAAGGGGCGGTACTTGCACCTGGCGTGCGTTTATCTGCCAGTATTCCCGTATATGACTGCATTAACGAGCGTGTACTAGATAAAGGCGAAGCGATTCCTGAGAATGCAATCGTTATCCCAGGGTCACGCCCTGCTAAAGGTGAATGGGCACAGCAGCAAGGTCTTAGCCTCTCTTGCGCTTTGATAGTTAAATACCGTGACGAACAAAGTGATGCAGCACTTGAATTAGAAGAGGTGCTTCGCTAATGCAAACCTTGAGTACGCCTATCAAAGCAGCGATAACTGAACTAACAACGACGCAACATGAGCCATTTTATCTGTATGACTTGGACAAGCTGGCTCAACACTTACAAAGTATCAATGACCAGTCGATTGTTAAGCTATGGTACGCAGTCAAAGCCAACCCACTTTCGAGTATCATTCAAACACTAGATAACGCTGGGTTTGATTTTGATGTTGCAAGTAGTGGAGAATTAAAGCAAGTACTGTCTCAAGGTATCGACGCGAAACGCGTACTCAACACTGGACCTGCTAAATCAAAACGTCAAATAGAAGAATTTCTAAGCCTAGGCGTTACGACGTTTGTTGCAGAAAGCGTCAATCAAGTTATTTGGTTGCAAGACGCTGCACGCAGACATGACACCCAACTACGCATTTTATTGCGTGTTCAATTACGCTGGCCGAATAATGAGAAAAACCCACTTGGCGGTGACAGCTTAACGCCTTTTGGTTTAGGCGCTCAAGCGTGGTCGGCATTGTGTTTGTCAGACTACCCAAACTTAGATTTTGCAGGTCTACATATTTTCCAATGGGGAAATTTACTTGATGCCAGTAAACTGACCTCCCTTTGGCAACAAATGGTCGAGCCGCTCGTGGCCTTAGCAGGCCAGTTAAACATGACTTTGCGCATTCTCGACCTC
This sequence comes from Pseudoalteromonas sp. SMS1, assembly GCF_021530565.1. Taxonomy (GTDB): domain Bacteria; phylum Pseudomonadota; class Gammaproteobacteria; order Enterobacterales; family Alteromonadaceae; genus Pseudoalteromonas. Next base: position 94,831 of record NZ_JAKGBI010000014.1, on the reverse strand, counting down.
GGTGGTGGTTTGGGTATACCTTACAACCATCAACAAGCACCCATCGATTGGCAGGCTATTTTATCTAGTCTAGAGCAATTTAAAGTTCAAACGAATATTGAGGAGCTCTGGATGGAGCTCGGCCGTTATGCAGTTGGAGAGTGTGGATATTACGCAAACCCTGTAATAGAGCAAAAACAAAACTATGGTACACGCCAATTAATTATGGCGGGCGGGATCAACCACTTATTACGTCCAGCCGTAACAGGCCAAGCTTTTCCTGCCAGTTGCCTACGAAGCAGTCAAGCAGCGACAGCGTCATTTGCATTGCACGGTCCACTGTGTACCGCATTAGACAGTTTAGGCGAACATCAGCTGCCTGATGATATAAATGAACACGACTGGCTTGTCTTCAGTCAATGTGGAGCTTATGGGTTTACGGAGAGTATGCCTTACTTTTTATGCCATGCGCTACCCGCAGAATACACCTACCAAGCAGGCGAAGTACGCTGCGCACGCTCGAGCCTAACACCACAAGCGTATTTGAGGTAACGATGAACCAGATCACACAACATACAATTCAAGTCGGAGAGCTTGCGACCGGCCAGGCCCTTACCATTCCAGTCTTTACAGTTGGAGAACAAGGTGATGGCCCTCACGTGTATATTCAAGCCAACATGCATGGCGCTGAAGTACAAGGCAATGCCGTGATTTATGCGTTACTTGAAAAATTAAAATCGGTGCCGCTTGCAGGCTCTATTACATTGGTGCCTTATGCTAACCCGATTGGTTGCAATCAAAAATCAGGTGAATTTACGTTAGGCCGTTTTGATCCGATTACAGGCGAAAACTGGAATCGGTTATATCATGATCACAGCCACCTTATAGCGGAGTTTGTCACGCACTTTAAGGATGAGCCTGAAGAAACCATTCGCCGTGAATTTAAAAAGCGATTGATAGAGCAAACACAGGCATTAATTGGTGGACCACAGCACCGATTAAAAACAGGCAAGCGCATTGCCCTGCACCTTCAACATTTGGCACATCAAGCCGACTTCGTATTAGATTTGCATACTGGCCCTGTATCCTCAAAGCATCTCTACTGCCCTGAGTATGCCCAAGAAAGTGCAAAACACTTTGATATTCCGCATACTTTGCTGATCCCCAATGAATTTGATGGCGCGATGGATGAAGCTTGTTTCTGTCCATGGTGGCAATTAAGTGACGCTTTTGCTGCGCAAGGTCGTGAACTCTCGACCTTGGTCGAAGCCTTTACCGTCGAACTGGGGTCGCAAGAGCACATTGATCTGAAAGAGGCCGAGCATGATGCCAATAGTATTCTTAGTTACCTCACACACAAAGAAGTTGTGCTTGGAGGAGGCTATCAACCACGGTCGATTACCCGATATGCCTGTTATTTAAAAGACTATGTCGCGGTCTATGCCCCTATGGGAGGCATGGTCGACTACCACGCATCATTGGGTTCTCATGTCAAAGCCGGTGATTCACTCGCAACCATGTTACGTTTGGACAAATACAGTGAAGGTGAGGCACTCCAACCCGTCCCATTTGCACAAGATGGCATCGCAATTTTACATTTTGCATCCGCCAGCGTGAACCAAGGCACAGAGCTGTACAAACTATTTACCAATTACTTCGAATTATAAGACCCACTTCTGCCAACACCAGAAATGGGACCAGCGCATTGCGTGAGAGTAGGTAGGTCTATGACTTACTTGCTAAGGTGTGGTGACTTTGTCACCCCCTTTTTTAATGCTATTTTGCTAACATAGATAGTCAGTAAAATGCGCACAATTCATCACTTAATCAAATCACAATACTCACATGATGTACGTAGTTAGCCTCATCTATCAAGCACAAAAAAGCCAAAGCTTTTAAGGCTTTGGCTTTTTAAATTGCATCAAAATAGCGGTTAAGGGCGAGGGATAAAGCCTACCGCATCGAATACTGATTTTAATGTTTTCTCAGCACGCTCACTGGCTTTTTCTGCACCACTGCGCATAATATTTTCCAGTAAAGTTTGATCTGCTCTAATCTCCTGGAAACGAGACTGAATAGGCGTCAGCATTTCAACCACGGCTGCTGCGGTGTCCTTTTTCAAGTGACCATACATTTTGTCTTCGTACTCTGGTACCAATGCTTCCACCGAGCGACCTGTAGCGACTGAAAGAAGAGTCAGTAAGTTAGACACGCCAGGCTTTTCTTGACGATCAAAATAAATGCGTGCTTGCTCATCAGAGTCTGTTACTGCTTTTTTCAGCTTTTTCTCAATTTTCTTTGGCTCGTCTAATAACAAAACAAAGCCATTCGGATTATCATCTGATTTAGACATTTTCTTCAGAGGGTCTTGAAGACTCATTACACGCGCACCCAACTCAGGAATATACGGTTCTGGGACTTTGAAAACGTCACCGTAAATATTGTTAAAGCGGGTTGCAATATCACGTGTTAGCTCCAAGTGCTGTTTTTGGTCATCGCCAACCGGGACTTGATCTGCCTGGTATAGCAGGATATCAGCGGCTTGTAACACGGGATATGAAAACAGCCCCACATTGACGTTGTTTGCATGCTTTGATGATTTATCTTTAAACTGCGTCATGCGGTTTAATTCACCCATCTGAGCATAACAGTTAAGCACCCAACCCAATTGCGCATGTTCCGGTACATGAGATTGCACAAAAAGCGCTGATTTTTCAGGATCAATGCCACATGCCGTGTACATGGCAATACCATCTAGCACACGTTCACGCATAGCCGCAGGGTCTTGACGCACAGTGATGGCATGAAGATCAACCAGCATAAAGAAACAATCGTGATCTTCTTGTAGCTTAAGCCACTGGTTTATGGCACCTACGTAATTGCCTATTGTCATACCACCGGTTGGCTGAATGCCACTTAATACTACTGGTTTAGTCATCTTGTTCCTTTATTTCAATTCTGATTTATTTAAAACAGGGATTATATCTAAGAACCTATCGTAGAGGTACTCTGGTTTCAACTCCTGCAAGTCGAAGCCTTGATTGTACCCATAGGTTAATGCGATTACTGGCATACCCGCATTATGTGCAGCCAAGATATCACTTTTTGAGTCGCCAACCATAATTGCTTGTTGTGCGGTGAGGCCAAGCTGTTCGCAGGCAACATGCAGCAGTTCTGGATCTGGCTTTTTGTTTCCATCATCACCACATACAATAACATCAAAGCATGTATCAATGTTAAGTTTTTGCAACAAGGTTAAGGTAAATACTCTATTTTTATTGGTGACCACTGCTTTGGGTACATCCGAAAGCTCTCTGAGTACACTTTCAACTTCAGGATACAGTTGGGCATATTCACCAACGAGATGTTGGTAATGCAGCTTAAATTGTTCGATGGCCTGTGCAATAAGCGTGTCTGACAAATCTGGACTCACCTCAAAGTCACAACTGAGTCCACGCATAACGAGTTTATCAATGCCGTTGCCTACCCAATGCCTAACTTGTGCTTCAGACACTACAGGAAACGCCACGTCAGACAGCGCTAAATTCAGGGCTAAATGCATATCTTGGACGCTGTCAACTAACGTTCCATCTAGATCAAAAATAACACCTTGATAACTCATTAGCGCGCCTTTGCAAGTTCTTTACGCATTGCATCAATAACCGCTTTGTAATCTGGCTGATTAAAAATTGCTGAACCTGCTACAAACATATCAGCACCGGCCGCCGCAATTTCAGCAATATTATCAACTTTCACACCACCATCCACTTCTAAGCGGATCTTTCTTCCAGACGCGTCGATACGCTCTCTCACTTGTTTTAGTTTATCTAAAGTCCCAGGAATAAAGCTTTGGCCGCCGAACCCAGGATTGACTGACATCAATAATATTTGATCAACTTTATCCATTACATAATCAAGATAATGCAGTGGCGTCGCAGGATTAAGCACCAAACCGGCTTCACAACCATGTTCTTTAATTAATGCTAGGCTGCGATCAATATGCTCACTGGCTTCAGGGTGAAAGGTAATGATATCCGCCCCAGCCTTGGCAAAACTCGGGATTAAAGAATCCACCGGTTTTATCATTAGGTGAACGTCAATGGGAGCCGTAATACCATAGCCTCTAAGCGCTTCACAGATCATTGGGCCAAATGTAAGATTCGGCACGTAATGATTGTCCATAACATCAAAGTGCACAACATCAGCGCCGGCATTTAGAACACGTTCAACATCGCTTCCCAGACGTGCAAAGTCTGCCGATAAAATAGATGGCGCAATTAAAAATTCAGGCTGTGAACTAGCTAAAGACATGGGACCCCCTTCAAGTAAAATGTCGACGCTACTTTAACCCAAATTGTGCTCAATTACACGACTAACACAGGTGCAATTTGCGAGTAAATGACAGTAATCGTAGATAAAGCGATTGTTTAATAAACATCCATAGTGTAGTATTAAAAGATAGCTCATCGCTGAGGGGATAGTTATGGCAACATGGCTTAAAACACGGACGGTATTGTTTGCAGCAGCTGCTGTGGTTTCAGTAGGTGTATTCTCAATTGGAAACGAAGAGATTGTGGTTACAAAGTACGAGCAATGTCAGTGCACCAATTCTAACTATAATAATTACGATATTCCGTACTGTAAACGTGAAGCACATACAAGTTGGTTTGCTTGGTTGACTGGTGGCAGCAGTAATGCACAGTTTCACTACTTAGACTTGTTAGAACTATTGATTGGTTCTGATGACAAGCAAGACACTTCGTCGATTTCACAATTCTAATGCTACGCGCAGCTTGGACGCTTAAAGATGACTTTTATTAATCTCATTCAAAGCGTCCTAGCAGCGATGTTTGGCGTCCAAAGCAATAAAAAATATCAGTTCGATTTTCAACAGGGGCGATTCTGGCATTATGCCGTGGCAGGAACCATTTTTGTTGTTCTGTTTGTGGTCTCACTTATCTTCTTAGTCAACGGCATTCTCGATACACACCATCAATAGCGGCTAAGTTACTTAGCGCTGTACAAGGCCATTAATTCGTTTACTTTATTCCGTGAGTTTCCTTTGGGACTAATGGTTCTCTTTACTTGGATAACATCCAGTTTAGCCTGACTGTAGATTTTCCGAGTCCACACTGTGTCATGATTGGAAATCAAAACAGGCTTACCACTCTTAAATGCCGCTTTTTCTGCTAAGTTCGCGAGCTCGGCTTGATCATCCAGATTGAATCCCCCTTTGGCATAACTGGTAAACGAGGCAGTTTTACTTAAAGGTACGTATGGAGGGTCGCAGTATATTACCGAATTTCTGGGCAACGCATTAAACACTTGCTCATAGCCTACGCAGGTAAATGTGGCTTGCTGTGCCTTTTCCGCAAAGTAGTACAGTTCATTTTCAGGGAAGTAAGGGCGTTTATACTTACCAAATGGGACGTTAAAAATCCCCTTTAAGTTGTATCGACAAAGCCCATTGTAGCCATGACGATTCATGTATAAAAATAAAATGGCGCGCTCGTAAACATCCACACACTCATTGAATTGCTTACGATATTCATAATAGGCTTCAGGGCAGTTATTTTGCTCAACGAAAAGCTTTTTCGCATCGCTGATAAACTCATCAGGAGCGCGTTGTAATTCTTTGTATAAGTTGATCAAATCCGCATTGATATCATTGAGAATATAGCGTTTAAAGTTGCTATTCAGAAACACAGAGCCAGCACCAACGAATGGCTCGACTAACGTGTCAGCCTCATGGTTAGCACTTCTTAATCGCTTAGTAATGTCTTCTACTAAACTATATTTTCCACCTGCCCATTTGAGAAAGGCTCTGGTCTTTTTTTGCATGATCGATCTAATTACCCAAAAGTAGCGCGATTTTACACTATTTTTCCTATTGTGACTGTTGGATTTGTTGCTTTATTTGAGAGATCTGCTTAAAAAATGGTTTTGCAGCTAACAATTCTATGGGTAGATTGGCGCGCGCGTTTTTTGCGTCATCTAACTGTTCGAATGGCGCCAAAGTAACAAACCACCATGTTTTCCCATTCCGTGTTACTTCTGCAACTTTGAGATTGTCCCGTGGATGCGCTGTAATGAACTCATCAACCACCTTCCTATCTGTCACAGCCAACAATTGAATTGTCCATTCGGTATTTGGACGAGACATAAACCAAGCGTTATTATTGCCCGATTCAATAGATGGCAGGGTTAACTCAGATACTTCGGTATGTGCTTGATGGGTAAAGCTCTGTGGCTGTTCAGGGATCGGTACAACCGCCTCTGCGGTCTCTTTTGAAGCCATGGTCTCGTCTTCCTCGGGAAGGTCGATGCGCTGCGGCTCAGCGTTTTCTATTCCGGGTTTTATATGGTTAGCAGTCTCTAATGGTGTTAACAATGCTCCCAATACAGCCGAGACTTGGCCAGACTCAGCATTCGCAGGCTCCTCTTTACTGACAGCCGCAGTTTGAGACTCACGACCCACCTCGTTGGATTCCTTATTGCTTAATACTTGCTCTGCAACCAACACGGTTGGTTCAGACAATACGGAAGTACTTGGTTTGGCGACACTCTGACGCTGTTCAAACATATTCAACAACTGCTTGTTATACAACACAGCCACCAAACACAAAGTCAATATGACTGAAAACGCGGCAATAAAATAGTGCTTCTGTTTACTTTTAACCGTGGGTTTGGCTCTGAGATCCAAACTTTGACTCTCTTTTTGCCAATCTAGTAGCACACTGGGATTGCCATGGGCTTCGGCAACAAAAGTGCTAAAAATAGGATCATCCTCGGGCGGCAACGCTTTGAAGAACATTTTCAAAAGTTGTTTTGACTCTGAAAATGTCAGAGGCTCAAGGTGAATATCCAGTGCCCCCGGCAACATACCCGCAGATTGCGCCGTGAGCAAAATATACAAGGTACTAGGCGCTTTAATGGCCAAAATCTGAAGCTCAGCAACGAGTTCATCACTGAGATGGCGAGCACCATCAAGGACCCACAAACATGGCTCAGCGGGTTGCTCACCATGCAATACAAAAAAGTTTTCAGATAAAGAGAGTTTTTGATCAACCACAGGAGAACGAAATGTGTGCTCCATAAGTTGACGGATGATATCAACATCTTTGCTTTGCGCGGAGAGCTGAATAAAGGCTTTAGAGAAATCTTCGTACTTGTCTGTTATGAAGCTTTCCGCCAAATAGCTTTTACCTAGACCGGAGTGACCTACCAAGCAGATTAAGCTCTGACCGTACTCGAATTGCATTGCAATTCGATCTACCAAGGCAGCTCGGCTTGGTAATATTTGAGACTGCATTACTGCCCTATTAAATTACCAACACTTTCATCAGAAACATCATCGACCAATGCACATACGCCCAAAGCCGTCGGGACGATAAAACGAATTTTACCTCGTTTGTTCTTTTTATCTTTGCGCATGTGATGGATAAACTGCTCAGCCGTCATCGTACTTGGTGGCGTAATAGGTAACTGATACTGAGCAAGTAGTGTACGCACGCGATCAACTTCTTGAACCGTAATATCACCGCGATGATGGCCTAATACCATTGCAAGCACAATACCGGCAGAAACCGCTTCTCCATGCAGCCAATTCCCATAGCCCATTTCGGCCTCTATGGCATGACCAAAGGTATGACCCAGATTTAATAGTGCTCTTAGTCCGGCTTCTTTCTCATCTTTGGCAACAATCTCAGCTTTAATCTCACAACAACGGAAGATCACTTGATTCAGCGTGTCCGTATCCAAAGCCGTCAGTTGTTCTGATGCACCTTCTAGGATAGCTAAAAACTCAGCATCATAAATAAGCCCATATTTAATGACTTCAGCCATACCAGCCGCAAATTCACGAGGCGGTAAAGTGCGTAACGTATTCGTATCAATGAAGACGGCCTTAGGTTGGTAAAACGCACCGATCATGTTCTTGCCAAGCGGGTGGTTAACTGCTGTTTTCCCCCCGACGGAAGAGTCCACTTGAGAAAGCAATGTGGTAGGAATTTGAATAAACGGCACACCGCGTTGATAAGCGGACGCCACAAACCCAGTTAAATCACCGATCACCCCGCCACCGAGTGCAATAAGACAAGTATCGCGACCACAGTTATGCTCTAGCAAAAAGCCACATATCTGTTCAAACCACTCTAAGGTCTTAAACTGCTCACCGTCTGGAATAATAAAGTGTAAAGGGGAGAGATCATTTAACTGCTCTTGTAAAGCCGTCAAATAAAGAGGTGCAATGGTTTCATTGCTGATGATCACAGGACGACTACTGCCAATATGTTGCCTAAGTCGCCCCTGATCGGACAATAGATTTTGACCAATATAGATGGGATAGCTACGCTCGTTCAAATCCACATTTAATTCAAGCATCACCACTCCCTCCTTTTGTATTGGATATTAGAAATCTAGTTTGTCGATAATTTGATTTGCAACCACTTTAGCACTTTGCTCATCAGTGCGCACAACGATGTCAGCAACTTCGCTGTACAAATGATTACGTTGCTCTGCCAAATCTTCTAAAATCTTTCTTGAGTCTTCACCAGTTTGCAACAGAGGTCGGCGCTTATCTCGCTGTGTTCGTGCCACTTGTTTTTCAATTGGCGTTTCTAAATACACGACTATCCCACGAGCTGACAGTTTGTTGCGCACTTCTTTACTGATCACTGAGCCACCGCCTGTTGCCAGAACGATGCCCTGTTTTTCAGTCAGATCTGAAATCACAGTTTCTTCACGCTTACGGAAACCTTCTTCTCCTTCAATATCGAATACCCAAGCGATATCGGCACCCGTACGGCGCTCAATTTCTTGATCCGAATCGAAAAATTCAAGGTGTAACTGATCGGCAATGTGACGACCAATTGTGCTTTTACCAGCCCCCATAGGGCCTACTAGAAATATATTACGTTTCTCAGCCATATCTTATTTAGTACAAACGAACTCTAAAATTTGAAATAAAACCCCGCCTAACGACCTGGCCCCAAAATTAAGGAGGGGATTATCTCAGTATTCCATTCGAAATTTCAAGTCCAAAGGCGCAAATTCCACCTTTATTTGTTAATTTCTCGTCATTACAAATTATCATTCATAATTCTAGGTGTGACAAAAATCAATAACTCTCTCTTTTCATTGATTTCTTTCGTGTTTCTAAAAAACATGCCTAAATAAGGCACGTCACCCAACAGTGGAACTTTACTGACTGCATTGGTTGTTTCTTGCTGATAAATACCACCAAGCACCACGGTTTGTCCATTGTCGACTAATACTTGAGTCTGTATTTGTTGGGTGTTTATTGCCACCGCAGGACCATTTGCGGTCTGTACTGTATCACCTCGCGTATCTTGGGTGATAATTAAATCCAAAATTATTTTATTGTCCGGTGTGATTTGAGGCGTGACTTCAAGGCTTAAAACCGCCTTTTTAAACTCCACCGATGCCGCACCACTGGACGTTGCTTCTACAAACGGGATCTCAGTACCTTGCTCTATACGCGCTGTCTTTTGATTCGCCGTTGTGATACTGGGCGTTGCTATGATTTCGCCTTTATTTTCCTGCTCAAGCGCTGTCAGTTCTAAATCAATTAACGTGCCGTCAGAAAGTTTTGCGATATGCATACCAATACTGGCCGCTGTGCCTTGCACTGGCAAGTTCACATTGAGTCTATCCGATAACTGCGGGATAGTACCACCGGACAACAACTCCGTCGCGGTCAAATTACCTGAAATCGCATCAGTTCCCTGCTGGTCACTAAACCCCCAACGGATACCGAGATCTTCTTGTACGTTGTCTGTCACGGTCACCATACGTGACTCAATACGTACTTGCTTAACTGGTACATCCAGTTTTTCTACCATGCGCCGCACATTTTCAATACTCCGCGCGGTATCTTTGATTAATAACGTGTTTGTACGTACATCCACAGACACACTACCACGTAAGCTAATGATAGAATTAACATCTGTTTTCAATAAATCAGAAAATTCTTGTGCCTTAGCGTAGTTGAGCTGGATATATTCAGTATAAAGCGGTTCTAGCTCTTCTACTTGCTTTCTGGCTTGTAACTCTTTTGCCTCACGTGCACTCAACTCTTCTGAAGGCGCAACCATTAGGATAGAACCTTCCATACGTTTATCCAGTCCTTTCACCCGTAAAACCACATCTAATGCTTGATCCCACGGTACACCATCAAGACGAAGTGTAATATTACCCGATACAGAGTCACTGGTTACCAGGTTAAAATTATTTGTATCAGCAATTATCTGTAATACAGATCTTACCGGAATATCTTGGAAATTTAGCGTAATAGGCTGTCCTTGATAGGACTTTTCACCGCCAAAACTAAATTCATTTGTGTCTTTTTCGACTGTGAGCGTAAAAATGTTTTCCAGCTGTTGGTAATTAAACTTAAAAGCAGCATTAGGCTCAATGACAATTCGTGTTTTATTGTCTTCTCTAAATGTTTCAATTTTACTAACAACAGTACCAAAATCTGTGACATCTAACTCGTATAAGTGATCATCAGCAATACTAATATGATGGAAGTCAGCAATGATTTTATCGCCAACTTGCTGTACATCAATTGCACTTTGAGACGTATTTAGAAAAGCCAGGATTTGCGCAGCGCCCTTTTCAGTTCTTTTGAAGTCAATACTTTGAATGCCATTTATATATTGGTTCTCAGCAGCAGTTGCATTGGGGTCTGGGATCGGTTGATCTGAAACTTGTAGATAAACTAAATTGTTTTTTACCGTGGTTTTATACAACTTGAGTGCATCTAAAGCGATGCTTATTTTAAAACCACCATCTTCCATATAACTGCTGATAGACTGAATACCAGCCTTATTGATTGTTAATTGTTTAAGGCTTTCTTCAAACTCAGCATCGGAAAAAAAGAGCTCCAATCGTGCTGGGTCACTTAATACTTGTACCTGAGGCTCGATATCAAGCTGCTCATCAAATACCAACTGTAATTCAGTTTCACCAGAAGGGACTGGATTGTATCGAATATCGTACAGCATAGGGATTGCTTGTGAGAGCATTGAAGCCCCAAGCAGTGCTCCACCGATAAGCGTTTTCGCTAGATTGCGCGTCATAGTCATTTCACCTTTTTATTATTCGCTCGCGCCAATTTCATCAGCTTCTGGCATTTCTATCGTAGTAAGACGTTCTTTCCAACAACCTGAGCCATCCGGGATGAGCTCCATCAACTCAACTCGATCGGAAAATACGCCGACAACTTCTCCGTGGTAAAGTCCCATGTATTGTCCTTCTTTTATTCTATATAGACCCTGATCCGCGGCTTTAATCAACGCCCACGTAGAGGCATTTGTCGCAATAATCCCTTTCATAACTAAATTATCTAACGGAAATTTTTCCAATGGATCTCGTGCTCTTTCTGGATCAGGGTGCAAGCAGTTTTTTATCTGCACCAGTCGATTCTCAATGACTTCAGGCTCAGGTGCCACAAATGGACTACGCAAATCGGAAGCCTGGTAAGCAAAATGCTCAAAATTCATCATTTCAGGGATCGGCTCTATGTAAGGTGTCGCGCTCGCTTGCACCTTATCTATGTACTCTTTTTGTTCCGCCGTGTCGTCATTACACCCAGCTAACAACACAATTATGAATGCCGGTGTGAGCCATTTCATTGGCTTTCCCCTTGCTCATACCGATATGTTTTAGCCACCACGCCAAATACCAATGCATTGTTACCCGCATTCTCAATTCTAAAATCATGTAGACTGACAATTCGAGGAAGCTGCGCAACTTTACTGACAAACTCGCCAAATTCATGGTAGCTTCCAACGACTTCCAAATTAATAGGAAGTTCCGTATAAAACTCTTTTTTAACTTCAGGCAACCAGCCAATTTTCAAAAACGTTAAACCGCTCGATGTCCCGACATAAGTTAAGTCATCCAGTAACCCCGGCGTTTCATTCGATGTTGGCAGTTTGCGTAGCAACTGAGAAAACTGGTCTTCCATATCGAGCATTTGCTGACGATATAGTTCCAAGTTATTAGAACGACCATACTTGATACGATAGCTCTTGCGTAATTCCTGTTCTTTCCTTACAGCCCCTTCATACCGATCGATAGAAGAGGAAACCAACATAGTGTAACCCACAATCAGCATGATGAGCACAACCATGGCACAGCATAAAGCTTTAACGGGTAAGGGCCACTCGCCAATATTATCTAGCTCTATTTCATTCCAGTCTATTTCTTGTAGTGCTTTTACATCCAATTTCATGTAGCAGGTACCCCAGACTTCGTGTCATCTCCTTGCTGACGCTCTTGTTCCATTTGTTCAAACGACTTAACGTAAAAGTGCATCATAAAATCGCTTAATAGCCTGTCGTCGTTACTCCCTGCTACAATACCTTGAATAACGGGGCGTTCTAGCAGGTAAGATGATTCAACTGCACGGAGCATCTGCGACAGGCGATTATTTGATTCACTTCGCCCAATCACTTTAATCATATCCCCAGAGCGTTCAAGGCTTGTCAGATAAACACCCGCGGGTACCACCCTTGCCACTTCGTCGATGATTTGAGTGCCCAAGTTTCGGTTGCTTTGCAACACTTCGATTAAGCGAATACGCCTTTGTAGATTCTCTTTTTGTTTGTTCAAGCCTTCAATTTCACCAATGCGCTTGTCGAGTTTGACGATTTCGCCCTGCAAGTAACGGTTTTTTATTTCTTGCCCTTGACGCAATCCGTCATAAAAAGTGCCCATCAAGTACATCAGTGCCAAACTGCTTGCCACAATCACAGCCAAAATCGTTAAAAACTTTTGTTGTGATGCTTGGCGCTGTTGCTCACGCCAAGGCAAAAGGTTTATATGTGGCATGTTGAAAAGCTCCTCAAGGCCAATCCAGTGGCTATCGAAAATTGCGAGCGGTGTCTATTGAGTACACTTCTATCGACCTTAGGCGCCACTTCCATATTCGCAAATGGATCGCCAATAATACTATGTACGCCCAACTCATCTACCAACAATCGATCCAATCCTTCTACTAACGCAGTGCCACCCGTTAAGATAATATAGTCAACCTGATCATGACCACTGGTTGTCATAAACATCTGTAACGCTCTTCTGATTTGCTGCAACAGAGAGGTTTGAAAAGGTGCCAACACTTCAAATGTGTAGTTGGGTGGCAAATCACCTGTCGTTTTCGCAAGTTCAGCTTCATCGAAAGTTTTATTGTAGTACGCAACAATGCTGTTCGTGTACTGTTCGCCGCCAAATACTTGATCTCGCGTATAAAGCGTTTTACCAGACTGGACAACACTGATCAAAGTAACAACAGCACCGATATCAATAATAGCAACAACTTTGTCATATGCATCAGAGGGCAATTGCTCGTACAATACGTCTACAGAACGCGCTAATGCATAACTTTCAACATCCACCACCTTGGCCTTGAGCCCTGATTCTTCCAAGGCACCAACTCTCGCTTGCACACTTTCAGTTCGAGCCGCAGATAAAAGGACATTCACTTTGGAGGGGTCCGCTTCATTCACCGAGAGCTTTTCAAAGTCTAAACTGACTTCATCCAGTGGGTACGGGATTAAGCTATCCGCTTCAATGGCAATTTGAGATTCCAATTCAGCATCTGTTAAAGACACATCCATAAAAATCATTTTGGTGATAACTGTTTGCCCAGATACCGCAACCGAAGCGTACTGTGTGCCTTTTGGTAGACGTTTTTTTAGTTTTGAAATGATGCGCCCAATTGCTTCGATATCTTGAATTGCACGCTCTTTCATGGCGCCTTTTGGTAAGGGTTCAATTGCAACCGCTTCGACTCTAAAACCAGCACTGGATTCTGCGAGAAGCACCGCCTTGATGCAATGTGACCCAATGTCGATCCCAACCATTAGCGGGGCGTGCTTTTTAAATATTTGATCAAACATGCAATTAACCCAAATATCTTATTAAGTAGTTATCTTGGCGTTATCTGTTAGAAGTTAACATAAGATACGCCTTAAGTATTATGCATTATACTTACCAAACAACTTCGGTGCATCTTTTAACACCTGTCCGGGCAGAAGAATTTACGTAAAAGTTATTAATCGTTTTTTAATCAGGATATACTAACAGTGTCCAATAGCAATTGGGAGTCTAAGTAGGGATAAATTCGTGAATTTATTAAAAAGATTATTACAGACTGTTTTCGTTTTTGGCCTTTTTGGCGTATTGATTCTAATCGGCTTGTACTTCTATGTGAAATCCGACATTCCCAGCGTCAAAGTGTTAAAAGACGTACAGCTACAAACCCCAATGCAAGTATTTACACGGGATGGCAAGCTTATCAACCAATTTGGTGAAAAGCGTCGTATCCCTGTGCAAATTGCGGATGTCCCCGAACCACTGTTAAATGCTTTTCTTGCAACAGAGGACAATCGCTTCTATGACCATTTTGGCATCGACCCCATTGGCATTGTGCGTTCTTTCATCGTTTTGGTTAGCACAGGCCAGAAAAAGCAAGGCGCCAGTACCATTACGATGCAGTTGGCAAGGAACTTTTTCTTAACCAGAGAAAAAGCCTACATCCGTAAGGTCAAAGAAATTTTCATCGCCCTACATATTGAAAGGTTACTGAGCAAAGACGAGATTTTAGAACTCTATCTCAATAAAATTGAGCTGGGTCACCGCTCGTTTGGTATTGGTGCTGCCGCACAAGTATATTATGGCAAAGAACTACACCAATTAACGCTCCCTCAAATGGCAATGATTGCAGGGTTACCAAAAGCGCCTTCTGCGCTCAACCCTATACGTAACCCTACCCGAGCTAAAGCGAGAAGAAATGTCGTATTAGGTCGAATGCTGGCTGAAAAGTATATTTCACAGTCAGAATATAATGACGCGGTGAACGCGCCTATTACAGCAAAGCGCCATGGCGCAGAAATCGAACTCTATGCACCGTATATTTCAGAAATGGTGCGAGCGTACATGGTCGAGAAATACGGTACAGATACTGCCTATAACTCTGGGTTCAGAGTATATACAACGATAGATGCTGCAACTCAGGCTGCCGCGCAAAAAGCCCTCATAGATAACCTTCACGCCTATGACAAACGCCATGGTTTTAGAGGCCCTACCGCGACCTTTTGGCAAGAAGATGAACGCCCTTGGTCTCAAGAAAAAATTATTGCGCGCTTGCAAAAAGTCAAAGCAATCGCCCCTTTGCACGCAGCTGTCGTCACCGCTACCGAAGCACAAACTGCATCGGTGTTGCTGCGTAACGGTGAAACCATTACGCTTGATTGGCCAGCTCTGAGCTGGGCAAGAGCTTATATCAATGAAAAACGTCAAGGTAGAGCGCCAAAAGCCGCATCTGAAATACTCAAACCTGGCATGCAAATCTGGGTCAGAAACGTAGACGAACACTGGCGATTAAGCCAATTACCACAACCCTCAAGCGCGCTTGTATCATTGAACCCTCAAAGCGGCCAGATCAAAGCGCTGGTTGGGGGCTATAGTTTTAAGCAAAGCCAATATAATCGGGCAGTACAAGCGAAACGTCAGGTTGGCTCTAATATTAAGCCCTTTATTTATTCGGCAGCGCTAGAGTCAAACTACACATTGGCGACCATCATCAATGATGCACCTATCAATCACTGGGATAAAAGCCTTGGTGTTGCCTGGCGCCCGAAAAACAGCCCCGATGTTTACAGTGGACCTATCCGAATTCGGCGAGCTCTCGCGCAATCTAAAAACGTCGTGTCAGTGCGATTGATGCGCGGAGTGGGCTTAAATGATACCGCTGATCATATCCTCAAATTTGGCTTCAAAGACGAAGACGTTGTGCGCAGTGAGTCTTTAGCCCTTGGCAGCGCGGCGTTAACGCCACTTGAGATGGCAAGAGGCATGAGTTCATTTGCCAACGGCGGGCACTTGATCGAGCCCTATTTCATTGAACGAATGACCGATTCATTCGGTAATGAACTGGGCACTGCCAGCCCACTCAAAGTATGCAATGAGATAGAACTGGAGCGCGACCCATATATTTGTGCCCCGCGAATCATCTCAGAGAAAAACGCTTTCTTGGTTGCCGATGCACTGAAAAGTGCCATTTGGGGTGGCGGAAGCTGGCGCCATAAAACGGGTTGGACGGGCACAGGCTGGCGCGCACAGTCTTTAAAACGCAAAGATTTAGCTGGCAAAACAGGCACCACAAACAATGCCGTCGACACATGGTTCACAGGTTTCAACCGCAATGTATTAACCACGGTTTGGGTTGGCTTTGATGATGCGAGCAAACCTCTTGGCCGTGCCACATACAATAGTAACCTAGGCAAACAACAAATTGTTGGGGGAGAAGCCGGTGCAACCGCAGCACAACCCGCTTGGGTTCAATATATGCGCCATGCACTCAAAGAGGAGCCTCTAGCTCCCATCGACCCACCCCCAGGTTTGGTTTCCGTGCGCATTGATTTAAAAACGGGCCTGTTGAGTGAAAAAAATGACTTCACCAGCCGTTTTGAATATTTTGAACGAGGTACGGCCCCCACCAAATATGTATTGGACTCAGGCGGAAGTACGCCGTTTGAAGACTCACTACCCGCCACAGAAGAATTGTTCTAAAAAGAAAAAAGGCCATGCAATGCATGGCCTTTTTAGTCGGCAAGTTTAACGTTCGACATTCGTTAAAAACACGCCCGAATCTCTATTTTAAATTCTGGGTCAACCAGTATAGATCGGAATGAATACCGGCGGCTGTCACTTCTTTTCCGGCACCAGGTCCTTGTATCACAAGTGGATTTTGCTGATACCACTGACTGGTGATCACAAAAATATTGTCACCCGGTGTAAGATTAGCAATCGCACTGCCATTATCGACATAGGCAATGCCTACTTTTGCCGTTACTTTACCTTGTTCATCAAGGTCTAACGCACCAGTATAACGCAACGCCTTGCCATCACGCTGCGCCTGCTCTGCACGTTCAGCATAAAACTGGTCAAGGTCCTGCCTGTTAGCAAGAAATGTATTCCAATCCCCCTCAGCTAGGTGTGCCGGCATTAAAGGTTCAAGTGCAATGTCTTCCACATCCAGTTCAATGCCTAAATCTCTAGCCAATATCAATAACTTGCGCTGCATATCTCGGCCGGACAAGTCCTCTCTAGGATCCGGCTCTGTATAACCCATTTGTTGAGCCTGAATCACCAAGTCAGAAAATGGCTGAGCTCCATCATAGCTGCTGCACAACCAAGATAATGTACCCGAAAAAACCCCTTCAATACGCGTTATTTGATCACCGCTGTTTTGCAAGTCAGCCAATGCAAAGTTAACGGGCAAGCCAGCACCGACACTTGTGTTATAGCGCCAATGCAAATTGCGTTCTTGTAACTGCTCTAGCAGTGTCTCATACCAATCACGCGGAGCTGTTCCGGCATATTTATTGGCACTGATCAAATGACAGTCCTGCGCTATAAAGCTTGGGTACATATCACTGAATACGTCACTGGCAGTGATATCTATCACCACTTTGTGCTCATAATCCAGTTCACTGATACGCTCAAGCAACTCAACTTGCGTGTACTGTTGAGACTCACTGCGCCACTGCTGCTGCCAGTTGCCAATGCTGATCCCACTCGGGCAAAATAGCATCTCTTTTGAGCGTAAAAGCGCCACGATTTTCAAATCGAATACAGTTTGTAGTTTCTTGACTTGCGCTTGACACTGCTCAACAAAGACCTCACCAACGTTGCCGAGGCCAGCAATAATGACCGCTATCTCGCGGCCTTTGTTGACCAGTTTGTCGTGTAATATTGCAAGCACATCGCTGTCAATCGATTGATCTGTCAAAAACAGGGCATAATTGCTGCCACTGTGGGTAAAGCGGACCACGACATCTTGATGCTCTAATTCTATCGCCGCTTGCTGACTCAGTTGCGCCACTTCATACTCTGGCGCCACCAATGCAACTCCCCTTAGGTGTGTTTCAACGATATTACTGCGTCCTTGTAGGTGAGTGATCACAGCATGAGTATCATTACTGGGCACTAATAAGTAATCTTCACCACCTTTACTAAAGTGGTGAATACTGTGTTGAATAAGCTGGCTTAAGGTTCGTACTTCACCATGAAGTAATGCTTCAACACGGATTAAATCAAGCTCTTCAAACGTGGTAATAAAGCGTTTCTCTTTGCTATAGCCCTGTTTAACAATCTCGGTCCCGATCACTTCTGGGTCATAGCTACTACGCACTTGCAACTTAATATTGGTATCTTTTAACGGAGACAAAGTCTTCGCGTGCAATACAGGGTTACCCAAACGCGCTAATAAATTTGCTTGCACTCGACACACTTTCGGATATTTTAAAGCTGAACTGACCTTGCGCGGATCAGTGCTGAATACACCTTGTGTATCTGTCCATATCGACACGGCTTCTGCATCAATATAATTGGCTAACAGTGTCGCACTGTAATCACTGCCATTGCGCCCAAGCGTGATGGTGTTTTCATCACAATCTGCAGCGATAAACCCTGTTACAACATTAATTTTGCTGGTATCGATTTTCGATAAACACGCTTGTTTATTTTGGGCATGTAATAACTGACCTTGATGCTGGGTAAACAATCCACGCGCATCCACATCTGACGCCGCAACATTAAGCGTATTTAGGAGGTGCGCTAACAACCTTGCTGACCACACTTCACCATGAGCCAGTAAAGTCGCCTCATGCAAGGTACGCGCATGGGCAGACTTAGCAATGGTTACTAATTCATCTTGCAGTTGACTGCGAAGTGCCTGAGCAGATTGCTCTGAGAATAGCTCGCTCAGTAACTGGCGTTGATGGTTTTCTATTTGCAGTAATATATCGTTAAATGCTTTTTCATCCTGCTGTTCGTAACTTTGCCACAGTTTTACCAATGTATTGGTCGTTTTACCAGCTGCAGACACAACAACACAGTCACCGGCTTGACACTGACCAAGCACGATATTCGCTACCGCTTTATACCTTGTGGCTGAACTTAAGCTAGAGCCACCAAATTTATGTACTACTTTTGTCATTTTAATTACCACAATACCGTATGAGCAGGAGAGAGCTTAAAGTCTTTAGCGCTATCAGAATCACCGTGTGTAGCTGACTGGATCTGTTTAAATGCTTGTTCAATATCACCAAGCAAATCCGCTACATCTTCAATCCCAACTGAAATACGAATTAGCGTATCACCTACACCTGCCTCTTTACGTGCCTGTGCATCCATGCCTGCATGAGTCATTGTTGCCGGATGACAAATCAAACTTTCAACGCCTCCTAACGATTCAGCCAAGGAGAACTGAGTCAATGAGGTGAGGAATTTAGCGGAGTCCTCAAGGCCTCCCTTAATATCAAAACTCACCATACCGCCAAAGCCATGTTGTTGCTTTTTAGCAAGCGCATGCTGAGGATGAGAGGCTAGACCGGGATAATACACCTGCTCAACAAAAGGTGACGCCTCTAGATACTTTGCAATTTCCAAGGCATTTTGCTCATGTTGTTTTAAACGCACTTTTAGCGTTCTTAGCCCACGTAAAGTTAGGTAGCTGTCAAATGGAGAGCCTGTTATACCAATATTATTTGCCCACCAAGCGAGCTCTTCACCCAACTCTTGCGTACGGGCAATCACTGCGCCGCCAACCACGTCTGAATGTCCATTGATAAATTTGGTCGTGGAGTGCACAACAATGTCCACGCCAAACGCAATTGGATTTTGAAGTGCTGGAGATAAGAACGTGTTGTCTGCGGCAACCAATGCACCACAGCCATGTGCCGCGTTTACAACGGCCTCAATATCCGTGAGCCTTAAGATAGGATTACTTGGTGTTTCTATCCAAACTATCTTCGGCGCGATCTCTGCTATCTGTGCAAGGCTTTCAGGCTTAGTCAGATCTAAAACAGCCACTTTTAATAAACCGCGCTTTTCTAAGGAAGTAAACAGACGGTAGCTACCACCATAACAATCATGTGGGATCACCAACGTATCATCATGATTGAGTAACTGAGTAACTAGGTGCACCGCAGCCATGCCCGTTGCTGTGATGATACCCTTTTCGCCACCTTCAAGCTGCGTCAGCGTGTCGGCTAAAATGTCTCTATTCGGATTTCCACTGCGCCCATAATCGTAATCTCGTTTCTTATCAAAATCGGCAAATGAGTAGGTAGTAGAAAGATAAAGAGGCGGCACAACTGCGCCATGGTGCTTGTCGGCATCAATGCCATTTCTAACTGCGATAGTTGACTTGTTGCTTTGGCTCATAGGTCACCTAGATACTTGGATGTTTAGACGTCTAAAAGGTTAGATGAACAAATCAAAGAAGTCAAAACATTTATACTTCTATATGGCTAAATAACTAGTATTTGACTATCTTATTCAAACCGATAAAATTTCGCCACTAAGCGATCTCGTATGTAAATAAGACTGAGTCTTTGACCAAATATGGCAAAAGACGTGTTGTTCTGCCACTAATGTATAAAGTGACACTTTTCTTGAGTTGATCCACTTTAACGATACCGTCTGCAGTTCACCCTACGTGCAAAAACACAGTCTTATTTGCATCCCAAGTAAACACTGAGGCAAGTACAGAATTATGGCTAAATGGAACGGTGAGTATGTTCACCCTTATGCAGAACACGGTAAAAAATCGGAGCAAGTGAAAAAAATCACTGTCTCTATTCCTCTGAATGTGCTTAAAGTACTAACAGATGAAAGGACTCGTCGCCAAGTAAATAACTTACGCCACGCGACCAACAGTGAATTATTGTGTGAAGCATTTTTACATGCCTTTACAGGACAGCCTTTACCAAATGATGAAGACCTAAGAAAAGATAACCCTGAAAAAATCCCTGCCGAAGTACGTCATATTATGGAAAAAATGGGCTTGGATATTCCAGAGATCAACGAAGAATAAAATTACGCTTCGTCATCAAACAAAAAAGCCTCACAATGTGAGGCTTTTTTCATATTACGATTACGCCATGTAATTTTCTGGCATCTCGATTTGTGCAACCCCTGAATCTATTGCAGCTTGTGCAACTGCTTTGGCGATTCGAGGTAAAAGGCGTGGGTCCATAGGCTTAGGAATAATATACTCCGAACCAAATTCTAAGCTTTCGACCTCAGCAGCGACAAGGACCTCTTGTGGTACAGGTTCTTTGGCAATACTGCGAATTGCTTCCACAGCTGCAATCTTCATTTCATCATTGATGGCCGTTGCACGTACGTCCAATGCCCCACGGAAAATGAATGGGAAGCACAGTACGTTATTCACCTGGTTTGGATAATCCGAACGCCCAGTTGCCATAATCAAATCATCACGTGCGCCATGCGCAACTTCTGGACTAATCTCTGGATCTGGGTTCGAACATGCAAATACCACTGGCTTGCTTGCCATGAGTTTAAGATCTTCTGGCGATAACAAGTCAGGACCTGACACACCCACAAACACATCAGCCTCCGCAATAACGTCTTGTAAAGTGCGCTTGTCGGTGTTGTTTGCAAATAACGTTTTATATTCGTTCAAGTCATCGCGACGTGTATGAATAACACCTTTACGGTCAAGCATATAAATGTGTTCACGCTGCGCGCCACATTTGATCAGAAGCTCCATACAAGCAATCGCCGCTGCACCCGCGCCTAAGCAAACAATAATCGCTTCTTTGATATCTTTGCCTTGGATCTCAAGTGCATTCAACATACCAGCAGCCGTCACAATCGCGGTGCCGTGCTGATCATCATGAAATACAGGGACATCACATCGTTCGATCAACGCTTTTTCAATTTCAAAACACTCTGGTGCCTTGATGTCTTCGAGGTTGATACCACCAAATGTGTCAGCAATATTTGCAACAGTATTAATAAAATCTTCTGTAGTGCGATGCTTTACTTCAATATCGATTGAATCTAAACCAGCAAAGCGTTTAAACAGGAGTGCTTTACCTTCCATCACAGGCTTCGAAGCCAAAGGACCTAAGTTACCTAGGCCTAAAATAGCTGTACCGTTACTGATTACAGCAACCATATTGCCTTTACCAGTATAACGATAGGCATTAGCAGGATCTGCTGCAATTTCACGTACAGGTTCTGCAACACCTGGACTATAGGCAAGCGCAAGATCTTTTACAGATTCTGCTGGCTTTGTAAGCTCAACACTGATTTTACCTGGGACGGGGTGAGCGTGGTAATGTAATGCTTTTTCACGTAAATCTGACATGACGCGATTTTTTCCTACGAGAAGTTAATAGTGAGAGTGAGATAAAAATTCGCTAACTGTCTTCACAATACCTTTTTTGAAAATTAATTCAAGCACAATCAGGTCTATCCTGTTCAAGGATATTTTTTAGAATTTAGCGACTTTTACACGACTTTTCATCCAATTTTTTGCCTATCAAATAACTCAAAATTCGCCCCCTAAGGGGCTTTCTGAGTAATTATTATGCAAAAGTTAACAGACATACAACCCGTCGAAAATTAAACTCTACATCAACGCATTTTAACTAAAGATAACGACATTTGACGACATTTGAATGAATTTAACCTAAACAAAATTAAATCACTACAGCATAAATATTCAAAACTAGAAATAATTTAAACACTTCGCAATGCACCACTAACGACAAAAAGCAATGTCTGCCGGGCTGCTAAGCTACGCTTATGCTATACAACAAATATGGCAACTTTTTAATACAATACCAAATTGAGATAATTTTAAGTCTTCTGAGGAAAAAGACACACAATGAAAGCGGGAAGAAAATTGATGTGGTATAACGAAAAAAAGCACCCGTAGGTGCTTTTTTGCATGACCAAGCTGCTGATTAGCGCTTAGTAGAAAGCGCACCGAAGCGCTTGTTGAAGCGATCAACACGACCACCAGTATCAAGGATCTTCTGCTTACCAGTATAGAATGGGTGGCAAGAAGAACAAACATCTAGGTGAATGTCTTTACAAAGTGTTGAACGAGTCTCGAATTTGTTACCACAAGAACACGATGCTGTGATCGTCTCGTACTTAGGGTGAATACCTTCTTTCATAGGGAACCTCTAATTAAGGCCGTATCGCTCTCCAAACCCGAAGTCTGGCACCATACGTCGTTATACAAATAAATTGGACGCGTATTTTAGGGCGAATATGCTCAAACTACAAGCAATAAATCGACCTATTTAATGATTTATCTTATTCCTTTTATAATACCAGCAATTTACGACTACATGCGCTCATTGGATCGGGTATACTCAAAGCCGTTATGAAGTCTTTTCAACAGCAATCGGCTTACCCATTGGAGAAAAAATGCCATTCGCAGCTGTCGCAATAAAAGTCCCCTTACATAGAACTTTTGACTACACCTACGAAAACGACCAGTCCCCTTGTGTTGGCGGTCGCGTGTGGGTTAAATTTGCCAATCGTCGCTGCGTTGCCGTGGTTACGGCACTAAAATCACACAGTGATGTGCCAGAAAATAAGATCAAAGCCATTGAGTCCATTATTGACGAAACGCCAGTCCTCAGTCAGCCACATTTGGATTTTTTGCGCTTTGCAAGCCAGTATTATTGCTATCCGTTTGGCGATACTATATTTACTGCGCTACCGGGTGCCCTTCGAGATGGTGATAATATCGATAAAACACAGACACCCATTTTGACCCTCACTGAATTAGGGCATGCAACCACTCAATTACGCGCCAAAAAGCAGTTAGCCCTCATAGAGCAACTGCGCAGCGCCGGGGATGCTACAGGCACAGAGTTAAAAACCCTTGGCTTTAGCCAAGCGCAAATAAAATCGTTGTTAGAAAAAGAGCTCATTCGCGAAGAACTCCGTCAGGATACCTCGTGGCAATCAACACCTCTACAAGTCGGTAGTAAGCCCACTTTAAATCCCGAGCAAGCCACTGCATGCAGCGCAATCAATCACAGCCATGGATTTCGCACTTTTTTGATAGAAGGTGTAACAGGTAGTGGTAAAACAGAGGTGTACTTGCAATGTTTGGAAAAAGTGCTTTCAGCGGGACAGCAAGCATTGGTGTTAGTGCCTGAAATAGGCCTTACACCGCAAACCGTAAATCGCTTTAAGCGTCGTTTCCCAGGATTGCCCATCGACCTATGGCACTCAAATCTGACGGATAATGAGCGACTCCATACTTGGCGCAGGGCCCAGCAAGCAACCACCGCACTCGTTATTGGCACCCGCTCGAGTATTTTTCTCCCTTTTAAGTCTTTGGCTATGATCATCGTGGACGAAGAGCATGACCATTCTTTTAAGCAGCAGGACAGCCTGCGATACCATGCTAGAGACCTTGCCGCTTTTCGTGCAAATCAAACGCAGATCTCGCTGGTGCTGGGGACAGCCACACCGGCCTTGGAGACTTTAAAAAAAGCACTAGATAATAAATATCAGCTCATTACACTCAGTAAACGTGCGCAAACGAGCCAAGATAATAGCTTTCACCTTATTGATATGAAAGCGCAACAAACCCAAGCTGGATTTGCCAGCAGTAGCTTACAAGCGATTAAACAAACCCTCTCTGTCGGTAAGCAAGCTATGGTATTTCTTAATCGTCGCGGCTTTGCACCCACCTTGATTTGTCATGAGTGTGGGTGGTTAAGTAACTGTGAGCGCTGTAGTACCAGCGCAACTTATCACAAAAACATGCAACGCCTCGTTTGTCACCATTGTGGCGAGCAACAATTTGTACCACATCAGTGCCCAGATTGTGGAAGCACACAGATTATGCCCACAGGCCTTGGTACCGAGCAACTAGAAGAGTTTTTGACCAATGAGTTCCCAGATACGCCCATCAGTCGTATCGACAGAGATTCTACACGCCGTAAAGGCAGCTTAGAAAACGCATTAGAACGGATTCACCAAGGGGGCGCGCAAATTCTCATTGGGACACAAATGCTCGCCAAAGGGCACCATTTTCCTGATGTCTCGCTGGTGATCATCCTTGATGTCGATAGTGGGCTTTATTCCTGCGACTTTAGGGCAACCGAGCACATGGCACAGCTGGTGATCCAAGTAGCAGGTCGCGCTGGCAGAAGTGGCGAACCAGGTACGGTACTGCTACAAACTCACTTTCCAGAGCATCCGTTATTGCAAGATTTGGTGAACAATGGCTATCAAGACTTCGCTCGCTATGCCTTAACCGAACGGCAAGAAGTACAACTTCCTCCGTATGCGCACCTCGCAATCGTGCGAGCCGAAGCGACCTCTGCACATTTAGTTATGACATTTTTATCTGATCTGGTTCCAGCACAACCATTCTCTGGTATACAATTGCTTGGGCCAATTCCTGCACCAATGGAGCGTTTGGCAGGAAAATATCGCTATCAACTACATATACAGGCAATACAACGTAATACTTTGCACCAATATCTAATGCAGCTTAAGGATTATATTAGCAGTCACACGTTAGCATCGAGAGTACGTTGGAATATTGATGTGGATCCGATGGATACCTTTTAAACTATTATGGCACAACACGATTATATAAATAAAACCCCAAAAAAAGGCCAAAAGAAGAAGCAACCAGCAGCTCAAAAGCCTTTCCCCACTGTACTCGCAGTTTTTGCGCTATTGCTGATCGGCGGGTTTGCTTATGGACTGTGGTATATCAAGCAAAATGCTGATCCGGTGAAAGTGAAACACGCTCAGCAACCCGCCAAAGTCGAAGCGCCTGTTGAAGAGAAAAAAGCCCTGCCAAGGCCGCCCACCTTTATTAAGGATATGGAGCGAGCCACGGTAACCGCTGAAGTAAAAGAAATAAAATCCAAAGGTCCTTTTCAAATGCAATGTGGTTCGTTTCGTACTTACGAACAAGCAGAAAAGCGCAAAGCACGCATTGCGTTTGCAGGACTCATTTCTGAAATTCGCAGAACAGAAGGCAGTAACGGTGTTTGGTACCGCGTGCGCCTTGGACCATATGACAAAAAACGCGCGGCAGAAAGCGACAAAAACCGCCTAAAACGCATCAAAATTGTCGATTGTGGAATTTGGGGCTGGACTTGAAATTAGCACAGTCGCCCTCATCTAAGCATTTATTGATATAATTATCCGAGGCAAAGGCCTCTTTTAAGGAATACTATGACTACTATCGTAAGCGTTCGTCGTGGTGACAAAGTTGTTATCGGCGGTGACGGCCAAGTTTCTCTTGGCAATACGGTGATGAAAGGCAATGCAAAAAAAGTGCGTCGTCTATACAACGGTAAAGTACTGGCAGGTTTTGCTGGCGGTACTGCCGATGCATTTACACTGTTTGAACGATTTGAAACTAAATTAGAAATGCACCAAGGCCACCTTACCCGCGCAGCTGTCGAAATGGCCAAAGATTGGCGAACGGATCGCGCCCTAAGAAAGTTAGAAGCCTTACTGGCCGTCGCTGATGAAACCGCATCCTTAATAATCACCGGTAATGGCGACGTTGTGCAGCCTGAGCACGATCTTATTGCCATTGGTAGCGGTGGCAACTTCGCTCAAGCCGCTGCAACAGCGCTGATCGAAAATACCGAACTCAGTGCACGCGAAATTGTTGAGAAAAGCTTGAAGATCGCAGGTGATATCTGTGTGTTCACGAACAATTTCCAGACCATCGAAGAATTGTAATAGGAAAATCCATGACAGCAATGACACCCAGAGAAATCGTTCATGAGCTAGACCAGCACATCATTGGTCAAGACAAGGCTAAAAAAGCGGTTGCTATCGCACTTCGTAACCGCTGGCGTCGCATGCAACTTAATGACGATCTTCGCGCTGAAGTCACCCCAAAAAATATTCTGATGATTGGTCCAACTGGTGTAGGTAAAACCGAGATCGCTCGTCGCCTAGCAAAGCTGGCCAACGCGCCTTTTATCAAGGTTGAAGCGACTAAGTTCACCGAAGTGGGTTATGTGGGTAAAGAAGTTGAGACGATTATTCGTGATTTAGTCGAAGTGTCTTTTAAAATGACACGTGAACAACAGACTAAAAAGCACAAACACCGCGCTGAGGAAGCCGCTGAAGAGCGTATTTTAGATGCGTTACTGCCACCAGCAAAAGATGCTTGGGGCGAAGCGCAACCTGCTGAAAACAGTTCAACACGCCAAGTTTTTCGTAAGAAGTTACGCGAGGGGCAACTGGACGACAAAGAAATCGATATTGATATCGCTGAAACCTCGCCACAAGTTGAAATTATGGCTCCGCCAGGCATGGAGGAAATGACCAATCAACTTCAGGGCATGTTCCAAAACCTATCTGGCGATAAAAAGAAAAACCGCAAGCTCAAGATTAAAGAAGCATTTAAGCTACTTATCGAAGAAGAAGCTGCGAAGTTGGTCAACCCAGAGGAGCTTAAAGAGCAAGCAATCTTTGCCGTTGAACAAAATGGCATCGTATTTGTCGATGAAATTGACAAAATCTGTAAACGGGGTGAGGCGTCTGGTCCAGATGTTAGCCGCGAAGGGGTGCAGCGAGATCTATTGCCTTTAATTGAGGGCTCTACAGTCAGCACAAAGCACGGCATGGTAAAAACAGACCATATTCTCTTTATTGCGTCAGGCGCGTTCCAGATGGCAAAGCCGTCAGATCTTATTCCTGAACTCCAAGGCCGTCTACCAATTCGTGTTGAGCTGGAAGCATTAACAGCCAAAGACTTTAAGCGTATTTTAACCGAGCCTCATGCTTCTTTAACCGAGCAACAACAAGCACTGCTGCAAACTGAACAGGTCGCCATTGCATTCACAGATGACGCCATTGAGCGCATCGCCGAAGCGGCTTGGCAAGTTAATGAAAAGACCGAAAATATCGGTGCACGTCGTTTACATACGGTAATGGAAAAGCTGATGGAAGAGATTTCTTTCGATGCATCTGATAAAGCCGGTCAGTCATTGACTATCGATGCGAAATACGTTGAACAACATTTAGATATGTTAGTAAAAGATGAAGATCTCAGTCGCTTCATTCTTTAATTAAGGACAGGGCCAGCATAAGCTGGCCTTACTTTTATATGTATCAAGTTACCAAATTACATTACCACCGTATCAGTAAAGTGCTCGACATCCACTTTGATGATGGTTTAGCTACCACACTGAGCAGCGAGTTTTTACGTACCCACTCCCCCTCAGCCGAAGTACAAGGCCATGGCCCATCACAACAACAGTTGGTCTTGAATAAAGAAGATGTACAAATTTCCCAGTTAGAGCCAGTTGGCCACTATGCAGTGCGATTGTGCTTTGACGACGGACACAATTCTGGGCTGTTTAGTTGGCAGTATTTACGTAAGCTCTGTACAGAACATCAGACTTTGTGGCATGCCTATCAACAACGCGTTGAAGCACACCTACAAAGTAAAGACAGCGTGCCCATCAAATTTATACCTTAGTCAGAGTGGGCAGCTAAAATGACATGCCTCAAAGTATGTTCAGTCTGTGAAGTGCCTAAAACGCATATTTCAGGCACTGAGTTCACAGTTAAACTTTGTACTTATCAATTGCCATATGTAGCGCTTTTGCTTGCTCAGATAATTCTTCACTGCTTTGCGCATTAGATGCGGCATGTTCCGAGGCACCTTGTGCGATGTCCCTTATTTTCACAACATTTTTATTCACTTCAGAAGCAACTTGATTCTGTTCATCAATGGCTGTCGCGATATGCGTACTCATATCCATAATGTTTTGTACATCTTCGGTGATAAGGCCTAGCAGTTCACCAGCTCTTTCTGCTTGCTCCACACTTTCATTACTTTGACCGCGGCACTCTTCCATAATGCTGACTACATCTCTTGTGCGCTGCTGTAATGTTGAAATGATACTTTCAATCTCTTGGGTAGAATCCTGTGTACGCTGTGCCAAAGAACGTACTTCATCAGCAACCACGGCAAAGCCGCGCCCTTGTTCTCCTGCTCGAGCAGCTTCAATCGCAGCATTCAGTGCCAATAAGTTTGTTTGCTCAGCAATACCACGAATGACATCCAAGACTGACCCTATGGTTTCACCATCACGCTCTAATTGCCCAACCACTTCTGAAGCGCCACTCAACGAATGAGATAACGCCATAATATGATCGATGGTCGAAGTCACTTCGCTGCGTCCTTGTTGCGCATTATTGTTGGTGGATTCAGCTTTTTGTGCTGCCGCTTCGGTATTGTGCGAGATATCTTGGATGGTCGCTTGCATTTCTGTCGCGGCGGTTGCCACCATATCGGCTTCATGAAGTTGTTCATTCATGCCTGCGCTGGTTTGCGCTGTAGTTTGCGATAAATGGTCGGTCGCGTCATTGATGGTCATTAGTGCTCGATTAACATCCGCAATTAGCTCTTTGAAATCACCAATCAAGCTGTTGAAATCTCGAGTCATGACCGTAATTTCATCGTTGCCAGTTTGCTCAATAAAGATGCCCAGATTGTTTTCCCTTCTTATGCGTTCAATCGTTTGATACACACGCTCTACTGGACGAATAATCGAGCGACTGGTAGACCAGACTAAAAACATCACAACGACACCTGCAACAATGAAAATCACAATTGCGACATATTTTGCAAATTCCGCATTATCATGAATTTCTTGTTTAGTTTGATCGACAATCGCAGCCACCACGGCATCGCTCTTTTGGACCGTCCGTTTCATTTCTCCCAACGCACCGCTGTCAAGATCTACACCTAGCTTCACCTGTGCATCAACTAAGCCTTTAAACTTGTTTTGATACACATTGAGCAAGCTGATCAATTCCTGCTGGTAACTACCGCTATGTGGGGACGCTTTGATTTGTGTTTCAAAGGTCTCTATCTGCTTATTGAATTTACCAAGATATTTTGTATCTAGGCGCAGCATAAAGTCTTTTTCAGCTCTTCTAAGCTGTAGCATCGTCGTCAGCAGCTTATAGTCTTCTTTTTGCTTAAGTAAAGTTTCTACGCCATGTACTGCTTTGCGCAGCTCCCCATAGAGTGCATCTTTTGGATGCAAACCAATGGTTCTTTGCAATGATACAACATGGTTAAATGATTGATGGTACTGCTTAACCAATTCATCAAACTGTGCCAATTGCGCCCTTTCGATATTAAACTCGATAAAAATCTCGTTTAATAATGCTTTTTTTGTTTGTAACTGGCGATATTCGCTTTCAAACTTGTCCAACGCATCAACATCTTTATAGAACAAGAAATTCTTTTCGTACTTGCGCATTGAGAGTTCATGAATATCTAACTCTTCAGCGTACTGAATTGTTTCATTTAAGCGGCGCATTGTATTGGCTTCGATGATTATCACCGCCAACATCACAATCAATGCTACACCCACAACCACTGCGTTTATCTGCAAACGCCTTTTAATGGTGAGATTTTCAAGTAGAGCCATACAGTTACCTAATTATTACAGAACCTGCAATACAGTATAGCCAAACTCGCCTTGCGTCGGAATTCAATCTACAACTTTAAGCAATTTTTTTTCAAAATGCTCATCTATCATGCAACTTTGTTCCTATTTTCAAGGATCGGATGCCATAAACTATCGTGAAGCGCGCCGTAATCTTGCCATTGGCCCCTCGCCAACCAATTTGCCAAAGGCGTTGCATCAGATGGAAAATCAATGACCTGACCTTCCGGATACTCAAGCCATTCCGCCAATGCTTCTGAGTTTAAATAGTTCATCACACTGGCCAGTCCCAATGACTCTAACGTCAACGCATTACTCTGCTGTTCAAACTGTCCCTGCAACGGCTTTAATAGTAATTTTTTGCCATATTTAAGCGCTTCACTCGAGAGTTCGAAGCCTGCATTGGCAACCACACCAGATGCGCTGGCTAAGTCCTCTAAAAAGCCCTGCCTTGAAGGCGCGCGCAAATGAATATGATTGATAGATTGATCTGCTGCATCGGGGTGGTAACAATAAAACTCTCTATCAGGAAAGTCTCCCAATAATTCAACAATGCTATTCAGGTCTTCAAAAGGGAGGTAAACCAACACTTTATTTGGAATAGAAGCATGATGACCCCCATGATAAGCAATGAATGGCGGCACAATATTTTTTGCAAACGGCTGCCAATGAACGCCTAAAAAGACGTCAGCTGGGGCAAACCAGCGAATAAGCGCACGCTGCATAGTACCAGCACCAAAGAGCGGGACTTCAGGTGATAAAAATGCCGCTTGATGACTCATCGCGACAACCGGTACCTTCGCCAACTTGGCAGCCCACGCAGAAATAGGCTCAAAATCATTAAAGACCATATCGTAACGTTTGATATTAAGTGCCTTGACGTCTCGCACACATGTTCCAAACTTGAGTTGTTTGGCTGTTTCTCGATAGTTTATGCGCCCACTTTTAGAAATGAAGCTCATCCCCGTCCGCGTTTGAAACTCACCAAAGACATCCATATCGAAGTACTGATCTGCTGGGCGACCAGAAAACAAATAGTCAACTTCAATGTTCATGTTTTTGAAACATTCAGCCATCACACGTGCGCGCGTAATGTGGCCATTCCCTGTTCCTTGGATACCGTATAATATTTTCATAATTCTCCTAAAATCCCGATTGCCAACACGGCACACCCGCTTCCCATTAATGCCCCTAAAATGACATCAACTGGATAGTGGACCCCCACCAGCACTCGTGATAGCGATACCCCCGTCGCCCAAATAATTAAGGGGACTGTCAAAACAGGGTAAACTTCCATTAAGCAGGTTGCATATAGCCACGCGCCCGCACTGTGTCCCGATGGCAAGCTAAACTTATCACTGGGTGTGAGCATGGCTTTAACAGCCAAACAATCACACGGTCTCACTCTCGCGAAATGTTTTTTCAACACGAAATACAACGGCCTTTCGATAGCAAAAGCCACCAATACCGTTTGAATAAAAGTGACACCTACCTTTCCCATAAAGTAGCCATTGAGTAGCGCGAGAATAACGTATAGACCCCCATTGCCACTTTTTGACAACATCAACATGAGCCACTTGAACCATGGCCCTCGCTTCGGCTTATATAGTGCAAAGTAAAGCGCCGTATCCAGCTTAATTATTTGTGCTTTCATCATAGTTGCTTACATTTGTTCACAATTTCAGCATAGAAGAGCTTAATAACAATCCCACGACATTTTTGTTACACAATTATGTAAGTTGATTCAAAGCATTGCGCCGCCTCTCAATGGGAGTATACTGACAACAGTTTAGCCATTCTCTGAGGATACTATGATGGATTACAGCACTTCTGATCTGTGCGATCACTTCGCCGATGCCATTGACGTACTTGAGCCGATGTTCATTAACTTTGGCGGACAAAGCGCCTTTAGTGGACGTATAAAAACCGTCAAGTGCTTCGAAAACAATGAAATGATTGCTGAAGTACTACAACAAGACGGTACGGGCAGAGTTTTATTAATCGATGGCGGAGGGTCGACAAGACGTGCATTAATCGATATCGACCTTGCTGAATTAGCAACCGATAACAATTGGCAAGGTATCGTTGTATACGGTGCTGTTCGTCATGTAGAAGAGCTGGAAGAATGCGAACTTGGCATTCAAGCCATAGCATCTATTCCTGTCGCCGCAGATAGCGAAGGCGCTGGTGAGCAAGGTGTCCCTGTGAACTTTGCCGGCGTCTCATTTTTTGATGATGACTTCCTGTATGCTGATTCCACCGGCATCATTATTTCAGCAGAAGAGCTATTACTTGAAGTCGATGACAACACGGCTGACGACTAACACTAAACAAGCCTGAGCTGACACTCGAAACGAGAGCAGCTCTGCTATCTTCTATAGAATTACCTGCACTGATAAACACCCGAATACCATGACTGTAAATAACTGGATTAAAATTTATAACGAATCGCATATCAACGAGTTCACCGCAACACGCGACAATGAAACTCGCTTTTGGCAAACCCTGTCATTTTTGCAAGTACAAAATGAATTCTCTCAGGCACTGAAAGACGCGGCACAGTTTGGAATTAAATATGTACTTGTCGCGATTAACGAAGATATCGGACCGCGAGGTAACTGCGGTAACGGTGGGGCTACCGATGGCTGGTTCGCTTTTTTGAAACGGTTTTTAAACTTGCCATGCAATCAATTTTTGCAACCAGACAACGTTCTGCTGTTAGGTGAAGTAATTACCGTTGATTTACAGTCACAAAGTGAAAAGATTGATAATCACAGTGCCACTGGATTGGCGCAACTGCGTACATTGTGCGCGGAACTTGATCAACGTGTCAGTGGGGTTTTAAAAGCCATCTTTGACGCTGGTCTTGAACCGATTGTTATAGGAGGAGGACACAACAACAGCTACGGGCTTTTAAAGGCGCTGTCGCAAAGTCAAAGTGTCCCCTGCCAAGCCATTAATTTTGATCCACATGCTGACTTCAGAGCATTGGAAGGACGACATTCGGGGAATGGTTTCAGCTATGCACATCATGAAGGCTATTTAGATGATTATCACGTCGTCGGCATGCACGAACAAAAAAACAACGACACCATTGTCAGTGCACTCACAGACGCAGGGTTTACCTTTAGTAGTTACCAAGACATTTTAGTATCACGAAAAATCAACTTAACCGATGCCATTGCACCCGCGCTAAAACGCTTCGACAAGTCTCGCCCGCTGGGCATTGAAGTGGATGTTGACGCGATTTCGGGCATGCCAGTCAGTGCCTTTACAAACTGCGGTTTCAGTGTGAACGATGCTGAACACTTTGTGTATTTAGGTGCACTGCAGCCGAATGCTCGATATCTGCACCTATGCGAAGCGGCGCCGGCTAATCACCCACAAGGTGTGGCACAGGGTCATATTGAAGCAGGCCAAGTACTATCGGGGCTAGTGTGTAGCTACCTCAGAGCTAAACACACCTAGTGCGTTCCATCTGTGGCACTCGGTGTATCGTCTACCGGGTGCTCCCAACGCCATTGCTTAAGCCAACTAATCATGCCAACACTGCTCAAAGGTCGGGTAAACAAATACCCTTGTGCAGCGAACGCATTTAAGTTCTGCGCAAATTGTAATTGTTCTTGGGATTCGACGCCTTCACAAATCACTTTACACTCTTGTACGTTTTGCATTTCAACGATTCCACGAACAACCGCTTTAAAATTTCCTTGGTTTTGATTTGGTGTCGTTAACGAGCGACCTAGTTTGACATAATCCACTTCTAGCTTTGGCAGCTTCGCTAACAGTAAAGGCGACTCGCCAAATCCATCCACACACAACCTCACCCCCATAGTGCGAAGTCTCGCCACCATGGCGATACCCTGTGGATCAAGCGTAGTAAACATTTGTGAAGGGCACTCAATAATAATATCCTGTGGCAATAGCTGGTGCTCGACTAAGACCCGATCAACGAACTCGATAAACTCTTCATGCAGCATCTCAGGGCCAAATAAGTTAATACCCAGCGGCATTTGAATACCTTCAACTCTGAGTGCCAGTGCAATTTCCGCGGCGCGTTCTATCACATATTGGGCCAATGGCAGTGCTAAACCAGCAATACGAATGTCATCGATAAATTTACTGGCCGCCAAAATACCTTGTTTTGGATGCTGCCAACGCAGCAATAGCTCGACATATTCGATGTCACCATCACCATTACGAACAATGGGTTGGAAGTACAATTCGAGTTCATTTTTAAAATCAATGTGTGCAAGCTCCGCCAATCGCGCCTGTTGCTCCAAGCGATCTATTTGCATCTTCTGCTCATAGGGTGCAATCACCTTTTCGGGCGAGCTATCTAGGGCAAGAAAAGCACATGTCAGCAAATCGTCAAATTGTCCTAGCTCTTCATCACAATTGACAAAGCTAGCACGGGCACTGACTTCAATGATGCAATTGCCTACATTAAAAGGCTTTAAAGTACTTTCGATGATCTCCGCACAAAGGTGCTCATGAAGATGTTTTTGGTTCGCTAAACTACACACAAAAACAAAGTGTAGGCCTCCTAAATGCGCCAACCTTGCCACGTCATTACCTAACGTAATTGGCATCACATCATGACTTTGCAGATACTGCTTCATGCGATTGGCCGATTGCGCAAGCAATAGATCCCCGAACTCCCTACCAAGGTGAAAATTGACTTGTTGAAACCCTTCTAGCCGGATCATAACCAGCATTGCCGTACCAGGTTCCCGAGCGCGGTACTCATTGAATGCCTCTCTCACACCTGCGCGGTCAGGCAAACCTAATATATCACTATTTGAGATTGGGTCAGGTTCCACAGTGGGGGGGAGGTCGTTATTTTCCGCATGTAGAAAAAGTTCACTAATAAAGATCGGTAAGGTGGCAGCAATGACGTAAATTTGCGGCCAATGCCACCAAAAATGAGAAATAATCAGTAAGGTAGCACAGACAGAAGACAGTGCCGCAATGACAATGTGCCAACCTTTACCGAGCTTATCACTTTGCCAGATATGTAGCAGTAATATAGCTACAAGGCCATACAGAGCCACGTCGCCCATACCAGCAAGTATGGCCAGGCACCCCGTCCCAAGCAGTGCATGGATAATTCTATTGGTTGCAAACTGCGAGCGGGCAATCGCGACCAAACTTAAGCTCATCACGACACCAGCAAAGAATGCATTGACAAGCTCAGGTTGCCAAGCGCCGATTAATGACGTGTCAAATAAAGTAGTATTTGCCCAAACTGGGAACCCCATACACGCTAAAATGAACGTATATATCCACTTCACAGACACCACTTTTGCCATTCTTCGACCACTTTTTACTTCGTTATTATTGAATAAGTCTACCCGATATCCACAGATTTAACAGATCGTTTACGCCAAATTGGTAACTTAATTCAGCGGGATGCTGAATTTGCCACATTGCGATATCCGCCTTAGCCCCTACTTTGAGAACACCGCGATCACTTAACCCCAGTGCTTGAGCAGCATGTCGTGTTGCACCCAATAGCGCTTCTTCGGGTGTCATTCGGAACAAAGTACATGCCATATTGAGCATTAAACGTACAGAACACAGCGGGGCTGTACCCGGATTAAAATCACTGGCAATTGCAATCGGCACACCATGTTCACGCAACAGTTCGATTGGGGGATATTGTGTTTCACGCAAGAAGTAAAATGCCCCGGGTAAGATCACAGCAACCGTGCCTGATTTTGCCATCGCCATCACCCCTTGCTCATCTAGATATTCGATGTGATCAGCAGACAGGCCATTGAACTCAGCCACCAATTCACTACCGTGTTGGTTAGATAGCTGTTCTGCATGACATTTCACTTTCAGTCCGAGTTCTGTTGCACGCTCAAATACTCGTTTTGTTTGAGCATGACTAAAGCCAACATTTTCACAAAAAACATCCACCGCATCTGCTAAGTTGCGCTCAGCAACTCGTGGCAGCATTTCGTCACAGACTAAATCAATGTAACCGTCACTGTTGCCTTTGAATTCAGGCGGTAGTGCATGGGCGCCTAAAAAAGTGCTTTGGATTTGAATTGGGTGGTGCTCATTCAAAATTTCATTGACTTCAAGCAGCTTTAATTCTGTGTCGGTATCTAACCCATATCCCGACTTACTTTCTACCGTCGTTACACCTTCACGTAGCAAGGCATTCAAACGCGCCTTTGCCGCAACAAACAAGGTTTCTTTCGATGCCTGTCGAGTCGCCTTTACGGTTGTCGCAATCCCCCCTCCTTGCTCTGCAATCTCTTGATATGAAACGCCGTTTAAACGTTTCTCAAACTCTTCAGCACGAGAGCCTGCAAATAAAATATGGGTATGGCAATCAATTAATCCCGGTGTTAACCACGCACCTTTTGCCGAAGTAACAGGAATAGATAACGCGTCAAACTCTGGTAGTTCGGACTCCTTACCAAGCCAAACAATGGTGTCGTCTTTAATCATGACGGCCCCATTTTCAATCACACCATATGCACCCTCAATTTGCGCATCCATTGTCGCAATATTCGCATTAGTTATCACTAAATCTACATCGATCACAGTCTATACTCGGTTGGATAAAATTAATACGAGTTTAGCAAGAATACTTGTATATACAAGATAACTGTGCCACCTTTATGAGTAACCTTAATTTTTGCGGCAGCGAATCGTGACTGAACAACCTAAGTTTGCACAGATAAAACAACACATTACTGATAAAATCCGCGCAGGCGATTGGCAAGAAAACCAACGGGTTCCGTCTGAAAATGAACTGTCTGAACAGTTTCAAGTCAGTAGGATGACGGCTAGACGTGCGCTCAGTGAACTGACAGAAAGTGGTGTACTGACTCGCAGTCAAGGGTTAGGCACATTTGTTGCGAACTTTAAGTCCCAATCTTCGTTACTGGAAATCCGTAACATCGCCGATGAGGTGAAGGAGCGTGGAGGCAACTACACTTGTGTGGTGTTGTCACTGGAGTCTATTTCAGCAATTGCTCCCATCGCAATCGCACTAGGTGTAGAAATGGAGAGCTTGGTGTATCGGAGTATCATCGTACATAATGAGAATGATGCCCCGCTCCAAGTAGAAGAGCGCTTTGTCAATCCAGCCTTAGCGCCTCAATACCTGCAACAAGATTTCAGTCAAACAACACCTCACGAATACCTCACCCAAGTCGCGCCATTAACCGAAGCGCGGCACACGGTGGAAGCCATCATGCCCAATGAAGAGATTTGCCAATGGCTTGATATGTTCAATGAAGAGCCTTGTTTACAGGTGATCCGCCGAACTTGGTCATCACAGGGGATTGTGAGCTTTGCTCGGCTTATCTCTTCGGGGAGTAAATACCGTCTTGGTGGCCATCTGACCTTTAAAAGGTAGTTCGACTCACGCCGCGTTTTAGCGCCGCACCAAGCTATCCAATCCTAAATATCATGCTGATAGTGAAAACCAAGCTGACATATAGCCGACCCATCAATGATACGCTCCGATTTAGTGTTGCTTGCGAATGTCGGAGGTGCGCTGCCCTCACGCGTGCAATGCTGCTGATAATAGTCTTGCTTGGTCGGATGTGACGGGTGACAGAGATTATATATTGGTGCCGCGTCTTGCCAGTTATCCAAAATACACATCACACCATTGACGGCATCCTGCTGATGCAGCATATTCACACGTGCCAAAGAAGAGCTTGATAAATGCTTGCCTGATATAAAACGCCCGGGCTCCCGCTCTGGTCCAACTAACCCCGCCAAACGCACAATTTTTCCGCCTGCGTTTTGCACTAATGTCTCGGCGCTTTGCAATACCTGTTGACGCTTGGAATCCTTTGGTGCCAGCATTGATTGCTCGGTAAACACCCCTTCATCTGTGCCATATACTGCCGTCGAAGAGCACAACAGAATCCCTTTACATGCCATGCTTTCGGCTGTGATTAACGCCTGCTCTAATGTTTCAAGGTAGTTACTGTCTGGTTGACGCATGCGCGGCGGTATAGCACAGATCCAGTATGCGTCATGCAAGGTAAGCGTGTGATGTAGTTGCGAGCCAGTGAGACAAAATGCGCTAATTTGCGCGTCATGATCTGCTACTCTGCGGGTTGCTTCAACCTGCCATCCGGCTGTTCTTGCGTCTCGAGCAAGTGCATTGCCTAGCCACCCGGCCCCTAAAACGATCACTCTTTTACTCATCATATTTTCTTATTTTTACCCAAAGTAGGTCACAATATTAGTACAGAAGTAATTAAAATTCTATCAACAGTTTCTCAGCTTTAGGTTATAAATGTGCCGCTGTAATTTGATGATTCTGTACTATTTTTTTATTCAACAAGTGAAGATATGATGATTAAACATGATCTCGCCTTGGTTATCCCTTAACCTTTTAAGGTAGCCAATGAAGGTGAGATATGGTTTTATTATGCTAGCGCTGTCCCAATAAAAAGAATATGTCATGTTTGAAAATTTATCTCTTCGTAAAAAAATTCTCATCTTAATCGGCGGTACAATTTCTGTACTTCTAATTCTGGCTTCTACGTTTTTTGTTAATCATATAGCAACAATCTCTCGACAGAGCATTGAACGCGAAGCACAGGGTTTCTTGTACTCTGAAAAATTGTCTATGGAATCCTTTTTTGCCCAATACGGCAAAGTGGTAGAAACCTTTGTGACCAACCCACACAATATAAATTGGTTTGATAAGTATAATGAGCGTGAGAGAGACATCAGCAATGACAAAGGCTATGACGAAGTTAATGAAGATTTCATTCGCATAAGTAAAAGTGACGCCAACATTCTTTCCGCTTTCATGGCGTCAGCAAGAACAGGTGAATACTTTAAAGAAAATGAGCGCACTTCAAATTTTGCAGATGGGCGCCCATACTACGCCTACAAACGTCCTTGGTGGCAAGACGCACTGAGCCATGGAAAATTATACGTCGGCGCGCTTTCTGTCGACATTAATACGGGTGATGTGTCAGCGGTAGTACAACAACCTATTTATAATAAACAAGGTGAATTAGTGGCCGTGGGCGGTGTCGATTTGCAGATCAACAAAATCAGCGCCATGGTAGAGGAAATACAATTTGACGGTGAAGGCTATGGCTTTTTACTCGATCATGACCTTAAAGTGGTGCACTTATCCAAGCGTACAGGGCATTCACTCTCAACCACAGATTCTGGGCCAAAAGGCAAAGAGGGGCTGGCCGGCTTAGAGCAACAGTTTAAAGACACTTCTGGTTTCACTGAATTAACGGGCGCCATTCGCAACCAAAACTCTGGCACAGCCATGGTCACTTTAAAGGGTCAGGACTATTATGTTGTATTTAACAGCGTCAAACTAGATAAGCCCGTACTTGACTGGCATGTAGGTATCCTTATTCCCGTCAGCTTAATAGAAGAGCCTGTGGACAATGCCGTTGCCAGTACAATGACAGCCGTCATTGTGATCCTCGCCATCATTGTGGCAATGATCCTCGTCGCTGCACAGATGATAACTCGCCCTATTATTACATTGACGGATACCATGCGAGACATTGCGACAGGCGAAGGCGACCTGACTAGACGTATTAATATCGAAAGTAAAGATGAAGTGGGCCAGTTGGCCATGCACATGAATACCTTTATCGATAAGCTGCGCGCGATGATGATTGATACTGCAGCGCAGGCAGAACAATTGAGCGGTGCGTCAGCACAACTACGTGATGTGTCTAATAATACCAACAATGAAATTCAGCAAGAGAAAGAACAAGTAGACAGTGTATCTGCGGCCGTAACCGAAATGGCAGCGACAGTCACGGAGATCTCTCGTAATGCGCATGAGACAAACCGCGCATCTGATTTAGTACAAAGTATGACAAATGATGGTGCACACCGTTCAAGCCAAGCACAAGAAGTAATGACGGAGCTTGCATCTCATATCGGCGAAGCGGCAAAGGTGGTCGAAGGTCTAGAGCAAGAAACCAGTAATATAGGTGCCGTCATTGACGTTATCAACGGCATTGCAGAGCAAACCAACTTACTTGCACTAAACGCAGCAATAGAAGCTGCGAGAGCCGGAGAGCAAGGTCGAGGCTTTGCGGTTGTAGCGGATGAAGTAAGAAGCTTAGCGAGTCGTACACAAGAGTCGACAGATGATATTCGCAATATGATCTCTAAGCTTCAGCAAATTGCACAGCAGGCATCCACCATGATGCAGCAAGGCCAAGAACGCGCACAAAGCTCTGTGGAACAGACACAAGAAGTACTCGATGCCTTGCGTAACATCACGGAATCCGTCAACACAGTACAAGATCAAAGTCACCAGATTGCGACGTCGACAGAGGAACAAACGGTGGTTGCAGAGGACATCAATAATAGCTTAAATGCCATTAACGATTTAGTGAACAGCACCGCCAATCATGCACATTTGCTGGCTGACGAGGCACGCGACTTGAATGGCTTGGCCAAAGCGTTGAATGCAACTGTAAATCAATTTAAGCTATAAAATAATCGCGTGCAGTATCATATATGCTGCACGCACTCTCTTAATCCATCAAAAAACTTCAACACCGTTATGTGACAAGCGCGTATTTAATCACCAAACAAACTCACCGCCGGCCTCAAAACAGTATAAAAACTCTTTATTATCAATAACTAAAAGAAAACCAAAGACTATTGATTGAAGTCAAATAATTTCACTTAGATTCCATCAATTGGGTATTTTTTTTCACTCGATAAATAATATGATCTAATTGTGAAATTTACACTAAACTATTCACAGGGAACCCTTCTTTGAGAATCTCCCTTGTATTCCTCACTTTCATCAACAGCTTAACTCTAAGGTAAGGCTTTTAAATGGTAAAAAATTGGCGGTTAAACCAACAGCTCAATAGTGCTTTTGGTGTAATGATTTTCATGATGTTAATCCTATCTATTGTTGCATATTGGGGGTTAAGTTCTGGGTATAACAATTTTGTCGAGTATCGAACGAAGGCACGTGACAACACCTTAGCGGGGCGTATCCAAGCCAACTTACTTGAAGTGAGGCTCCAGGCTGGTAAAT
Source organism: Pseudoalteromonas sp. SMS1 (assembly GCF_021530565.1). GTDB lineage: Bacteria > Pseudomonadota > Gammaproteobacteria > Enterobacterales > Alteromonadaceae > Pseudoalteromonas. The sequence goes on along the minus strand of NZ_JAKGBI010000014.1, from coordinate 53,482 downwards.
ACTTAAAACACCAAAGCCCAAATGCCATCTCACAATTCAATCAACGTTTAACCCTGCTTGAGCAATTAATGTCAGACGCTAAAAATCAGTTTCAAGACCCTGCTCAGTTACAAGTGATTAGTCGTAGTCAACAACAGGTGGAACGTTACAAGAAAAGCTTTGAAAACATCGTCAGTTTGTTTGAACGCCGCCACCGTATCGTGGACGAGGTGCTGAATCAACGTGGACCACAATTGGACAGCTTACTAAGCAGTATGATCCGGAATTCACAATCTTTGGATGATATAAGAAACCTCAGCGTATTAAGAGGGTTATTACAACAGGGGCGATTGTCGACCAATAAATTCTTAGTCACTAACTCCCAACAAGATTACCAAGCAGCGAAACAAAGCTTTGTGACGTTACAAGCCCAATTTCAATCGACACTTGCCAATACCAACAGAGCGGATTTGGCGCAGAGCAGTCAGGAATTTAAACTAGCGCTTGATGCCTACCAAGATGGGCAAGAGTCTGTATATCGCGTGATCTTAGAGCGCAACCAACAAATTGCGCAGGTACTGGATACAGTGGGACCCGAAGTTGCCAGTCAACTCGAAAACATCAAACTAGATATCAAAGCATCACAAGATAAATTAGGGCCCATTGTGCAGTCTGCAAGCGCAAACTCTAAGTTTACGGTAGTGGTTTTTGCCAGCATGATTATCTTACTGGGACTATTTTTCAGCTGGTATATAAGTAAGATCATTAAATTACCCATCGGAGGAGAGCCAAAAGAGATTGAAGCCATGGCGCGAAAAATTGCCGCAGGCGACTTGACGGTAAAATTTGATAATCACGGAACCCATACTGGCATTTATCAGGCGATGGCCAGCATGGTGCAAAATTTAAGGACGTTTATCGAACAGATTCATCAATCTACAGACACGCTCGCTGAAACCTCCCAGACTATGAGTGCCATTACAGCCCAAGCAAAACAAGGGGCTGAGCAGCAAATGGCACAGCTTGAATATACCGATAGAGCCATGGATGAGATGACCGAAACGGTTTCTGAAATCACCCGCAGTACCCAGTCTGCCGCAGACACAGCGACGTCGACAGAGCAAACATCAAAACAAGGTCTGCAAGCCGTCTCAGAAACACGCAGTGCCATCTCTCTGCTCAAAGACGACATCAATAATGTCAGTGATACCATTTCCAAATTGGCCGATGAAACTCAGTCAGTAGGCTCTATTTTAGATGTTATTAGAGGTATTGCCGATCAGACCAATTTACTTGCGCTCAATGCCGCAATAGAAGCAGCACGAGCAGGTGAACAAGGAAGAGGGTTTGCCGTTGTGGCGGATGAAGTGCGTAGCTTAGCCAGTCGAACTCAGCAAAGTACAGAGGAAATCCAAGCAATGATTTCACGCTTACAGCAAGAGGCGCAGCGCTCAGTTGAATTGATGAGTAATAATGTCAACAATGCCGAGATCACCGCACAGCGTGTACATGAAACAGGTCAAGCACTAGAACACGTATCTGATTCTGTGATCTCTATTCGAGATATGAGTATTCAAATTGCCAGTGCCACAGAGGAACAAAATGCCGTGACGCTTCAAATCTCTGAGGGTGTCAGAGAAGTCACCTCCACCGCCAAAGACACCGCACAAGGAGCGGAGCACGCATCTAATGATGCCGCGCAACTTGCCAAATTGGCCGAAGAACTCGCGACCACAGCCAAACGTTACCAGCTGTAAAGGCCAACAGACAAGTGTGGGGAAGACGCCCTACACTTGTCTACTAAACGCCCTATTGCGTCAGATCAAATTACCTCTAAGACGACCCAATTATAATTACCATGTGTAATCAAATTTGAGTGCGATCGTGATTAAGTTACCTTTTTGGGAAGATTCCCTCATCAAGAAATACAATATTTCTGGACCAAGATATACCTCATACCCCACCGCTTTGTCTTTGACACCAGGGTATGACCAACAAGCTTTATCTAGTGCAATTGAGCAATCGAATAGTCAGGCACTTTCGCTCTATATCCACATTCCCTTTTGCCATCAGCTCTGTTACTACTGTGGTTGTAATAAGATCATCACCCGCCACCAATCAAAGGCTGATGTATACCTAGACCATTTATGTAGCGAGATTGAGGCACATGCATCCCTTTTTAAAGATTATCAAGTAGAACAGTTGCATCTTGGTGGGGGGACGCCAACGTTTCTCACTGAAACACAAATGGCAAGATTAATCGCAACCTTGGAGCAGCACTTTACGTTTGCCCATGATGCTCAGCGTGGCATTGAAATCGACCCAAGATCACTGGCCGACAATATGCTCGTTGCCCTACGAGAGATGCAATTCAATCGCGTTTCATTTGGTGTCCAAGACTTTAATGATCAGGTACAAGCGGCTGTAAATCGTCCACAGCAACTTGATGAAGTACTTGATATTTTGCGCCAAGCACGTGCGTTGGGCTTTAAATCTATCAATATGGATATGATCTATGGCTTGCCACATCAAACCCCACAAAGCTATCGTGAAACCATTGAACAGCTCATTGCACTTAGCCCCGACAGGGTTTCTCTTTTTAACTACGCTCATTTACCTGAGCGTTTTGCTGCTCAGCGCAAGCTTAAAGAGCAAGATATGCCCACAGCAGAACAAAAACTGCAAATCTTTAAAAACGCATTGGCACAAATGACGCAATCGGGCTACCAATATATTGGGATGGATCATTTTGCTAAGCAAGAAGACGAGCTGGCCATAGCACAACGTGAAAACCATTTGCACCGTAATTTTCAGGGCTATACCACGCATGGAAACTGCGACTTATTAGGCCTTGGCGTGTCCTCCATCTCACAGATAGGTAACGCCATCTTGCAAAATGAAAAAGACTTGAAATCGTACTACGCTTCAATTCGTGATCAGCAAAGTGCAATATGCAAAGGCATCATGCTGAGTCAAGATGACGTGGTCCGAGCACACGTCATCAAGCAGCTCATCTGCCATTTTGAACTAGACAAATCAGCTGTCAGTCATCAATTTGATATTCACTTTGATACTTACTTTGCAATGGCCCTAGAGGCTCTTAAGCCACTTGCTGAAGATGGACTGGTCACGGTTACTCAAGACACCATCACTGTTACAGCGCGTGGCACGTTATTTATCCGCATTATTTGCATGAGCTTTGATGCCTATTTACAACACCAAATAAAAAATACCCGCTTTTCTCGTGTTATCTAATCCTGTGGCTGCAATGGAGCTTGCTCTCTTTGCAGCCACACGCCCTGAGCCGAGTTCATTGTATATCGATGCTTGGTAAGCTCGTCAGTCAGCCGCCTGGCTCCTTAATTTTTTTAATGCTTTTCATTTAAAAAAACCTGATGAACGATCTTGAACACATCCCATTTAACTTAATAAAAGGGTTTAGCAGTCCAGTTTAAAGCGCTCAACCCCTTAATAATTTTTAATATTTTTAATGCCAATAAAATACCCAGTGTAAAATTTACACTGTTCTAAACACACATTATAAACAAGAATAAAACAACTAAAAAACACAAAAAATAAACAGTATTGACACATTAACGAAACTTAAAATAAAGTCTTTTTGTTCAAAATTAGAACACATGGAATTTACTTCCAATTTTTACAAATAACAAAAAGGATTTATGATGAAAAAGTTAGCAGCTATCGCACTTGCATTATGCGCATTTGGCAGTCAGAGCGTATCCGCGCATAATCAATTCAATGTTCAAAGCCAAGATAATGAAGTGAGTGGTTACTTCAATTTATCTTCTCTTCAAAGTGAACTTAAAAGCCAGCCTTCTAGTCCCAATAACGTGGTAAAGTTTAGCCTTTCAGATGATTTAAATAACCACATCAGAAGCACCATCCAGTTTAATGGACATACTTTTAATCTCGAACTAGATAACGCCAACCACACCGTGCACATTTCCGGCGTTGACGTTGATGGCAAAAAACTGATCAATAGCCAAAAATTAAAAAGTAATCTGACCAGTGTTTTTCGTGATTCACAAATTCACATCGACGACGTCTTAAAAGTACAGAGTAAACTCGGCCAAGAATCAAAAGTTGTCCTATTTAAATTCTTTGAGTTTCTGTCAACTTACCCTGTAGGCACACCAATTGAACAAACAATCAAGCAAGACTTTTCAGCACAAGGCTGGACAGATCTTTGTCCATACATGGGTAAAAATAAAACTGCCATTTGGGATGTAACCTATGTTGGTGTAAAAACAAAAAGCTATAAAGTGGGCGGTCATGGATTCTGCGCTGCCCGCTGCGGTGCCGGCTGCCCAATGTTTGGCGATGGTCAATATACACAGGACTGTCTAAATCATGACGCGTGCGCAGACGTTGAGGGAGAACAGTTGGGTGTCTGTGGTGACGAATGGACATCCGCGTCGGATGATTTCTGGTTCTCTCCAGATTGCGAAACTCCGCCATCAAGCTGATGAAGAAGTGCGGTGATAAGTGAGTGCGGACCGCTCACTTATCCTTTGTAACAACCGCCTAACATTGATGACTTAATATGGTATAAAGGGTGTCACACACTCGCGTTAACCACAGCAAGGAAGAATAATATGTTTAGCCAAAGACGGCTACTGGCCTTAGCGGTCACGATGGCTTGTATTGCCATTGCGCCACTGGCAGCGATACTCATGGCAGAAGTGATGACTGCGCAATTAAACTGTATTGTTAATGAGCGCAGTGACGTCCCCTGCGTGTTATTTGGCATGGATATTACAATGCTGCTGGTTAGCTTGTATGTCAGCGGTTGGGCAAGTTTTATTACCTTGCCGCTTGCAGGTGGCTGTGCAGCACTGTTGTATTTAAAATACCTAGATAGAAAACGCATCAATGAGACACCTTAAACTCATTGTGTTTTGTTTTTAAACCTTAAAGGTTACTCCCTAATTGTTTAAACACGCCCCCTCCCCAGCAATAGAGGCAGGGGGAACACTGAATATTCTTCACTTTTAGGGATAGATAATGGGAATTAAAACAGCAAAACGACGCTGGACAGCACTCCTTGGTATTAAAAACGCACGCTTCAGTGCCACTGCACGCAAGCCTTATGAACGCACTACGTTTGCAACGGATGTTGAAGCTGGCGGCGTGCTCAAAGTCACGACTAAGCAGCAGCTACAGCAAATTATCACCATAGCAAATGATGAGTCAGTACCAATATACCCAATCAGCACAGGCAAAAACTTTGGCTATGGATCTAAAGTACCGACGCACCATGGCGCAATAGTAGTTGATTTATCTGGAATGAACAAAATTACTCGCTTTGATGAAGTACATGGCACTCTGAGCGTAGAACCTGGCGTAACATTTGAGCAAGTACATCGCTTTCTCACCGCTCAAAATTCAGAGTTTTCAATTGCTGGAACGGGGTCAACCCCCACCTCAAGCCTAATCGGGAACGCTCTTGAGCGTGGTATTGGTAAAGGGTTAGCCAGTAATCGAATCGATAATATCTGCCATTTAGAAGTCATTCTTGCGAACGGAAAATGTATCCACACTGGCCTTGGCCGCTTTGATAATGCAAAAGGAAAAGACATGACAAAGCTCGGACCCGGTCCATTGCTAGACGGTTTATTTACTCAATCGAACCTTGGCGTTGTCACCGAAATGACCTTTTGGTTAACGCCCATTCCAAAGGCTTTCACAACCTTTGTGTATTGTTTAAAAGATGACTCAACACTGCCACAGGTCATAGATGCGCTCAGAGTATTAAAGCAAAGGGACATATTGCGCTCCTCTACCACCCTCTTTAACGATCACCGCATCTTAGGCTATATGGGGAAATACCCTTGGGATTTATGCGATGGCAGTCGCAGTCTGACAGACGATGAGATTAAAATAGCACTACAAAGAAGCCTACCGGTCGTAGGTAAGTGGTATGGAGACGGCGCGCTGTTTTGCCATAGCCGCGCACAAGCCAAAGCTGACATCAAATTGATCAAAGATGCACTTGGGGGGTTGGTATCAAATTTGATTTTCTTTAGAGAACCCTATGTGTCTATTGCCTCCAAGATACTTCGGTTTATCAATAAATTTTCTCGTAAACCTTTTGTCGATCCGACGGAAATATATTTTCGAAAATCCATGTATCTCGGCCACCCTCTCCCCATCACCCAAACATTGGGGAGCACCTATATTCGGAAACGAATCAATGTCCCTGCAGCTTCCCAGATAGATCCTGACAAAGATAAATGTGGCACCTATTGGATGGGACCCATCGTGCCGTTTGAAGGCAAAGACATTGAATCTGCAACACAGATCATCAAAGAGGTGATTACGGGCTATGGTTATGAACCTGCGATGACATTACAATGCATTTCTGCTCGGCAGATAGATATTATTATCTCAATTTCATTTGATAGGGAACTCGACGGAGAAGACGCAAACGCTAAAGCCTGCCACGATACGTTGCTGCAAAAACTCTACCAAGCAGGTTATTACCCCTATCGTTTGGGCAATCAATCTCAAACCCGACTTCCCGCGCCGGATGACGACTATTTACAGTTTGTCACGACAATTAAAAAAGCCCTCGACACAAACAATATATTGGCACCTGGACGGTATGATTTCACTGCACAAGCCGCGCCGCCTATCGATGTACACAAATCAAATAAAGCCGTGCCTTAAGTGCTAACTCGCTCTGAAAGGTTGAGCGAAAAACAGCGCCAATGATGTAACGACGCCAAGCCGTTCGCGCAGAATCATCTTTGTCAAAAGCGGCGAGGTTTCCGTAATTGGTGCTAATCTATCTTGGTAGTGTGCGACCGATATCCAGTCTAAGGCGCCAAAGGTCTGGCATTTAACAGCGCTGGAAATCTCTAAGATCAATTATAAGCATCCAAATAGAAATTATTTTGCGACGCATATAAGCAAAAAACCCCAGCCAAGGCTGGGGTTTTTTATAAGTCAACTTAATTAAAAATTAAGCTTTCTTAGGACGTTCAATCACGTCAACTAGCGTCCAAGATTTTTTCTTAGAGATTGGCGCACATTCGCGAATAGTCACGACGTCACCTGCTAGTGCTGTGTTGTTTTCATCATGTGCGTGCAACTTAGTTGTACGCTTGATGAATTTACCGTAGATCGGGTGTTTAACCTGACGCTCGATAGCAACAACGATTGACTTATCCATTTTGTCGCTAACTACACGACCTTGAAGAGTACGGATCTTATCGCTCATTATGCACCTGCCTTCTGGTTGATAACCGTTTTAACACGCGCAATACTGCGACGTACTTTTTTCAGCTCGTGAGTTTGAGCTAGCTGACCAGTGCTCGCTTGCATGCGCAGGTTGAACTGCTCACGAAGAAGCTCTAGAAGTTCAGCTTTAAGCTCTTCTACGCTTTTGTCTTTCAATTCGCTAGCTTTCATTACATTACCGTCCGAGTTACAAATGTTGTTTTGAAAGGTAATTTACGAGCAGCTAGGTCGAATGCTTCACGAGCAAGCTCTTCTGAAACACCTTCCATCTCGTAAAGTACTTTACCAGGCTGAATTTCAGCAACCCAGTATTCAACAGAACCTTTACCTTTACCCATACGAACTTCAAGCGGTTTTTCTGTAATCGGCTTATCTGGGAACACACGGATCCAGATTTTACCTTGACGCTTGATGTGACGCGTCATAGCACGACGAGCTGCTTCGATTTGACGAGCAGTCATACGGCCACGGCCAGTCGCTTTCAAGCCGAAAGAACCGAAGCTAACTTTGTTACCGCTAGTAGCAAGACCACGGTTGCGGCCTTTGTGTACCTTGCGGAATTTTGTACGTTTTGGCTGTAACATTAGTCGCTACCTCTTACTTAGCACTTTTCTTAGCTTTCTTCGGTGCACGTTTAGCTGGCTTCTCTTGCTCTTGTTTCAGTGGAAGACCACCGATAACTTCGCCTTTGAAGATCCAAACTTTAACACCGATGATGCCGTAAGTAGTCAAAGCTTCTGAAGTAGCGTAATCGATATCAGCACGTAGAGTGTGTAGAGGTACACGACCTTCACGGTACCACTCAGAACGTGCGATTTCAGCGCCGCCTAGACGACCACTAACTTCAACCTTGATACCTTTAGCACCTAGACGCATTGCATTTTGAACTGCGCGCTTCATAGCACGACGGAACATAACACGACGCTCTAGCTGTGAAGAGATACCGTCAGCAACTAATTGTGCATCTAGCTCAGGCTTACGTACTTCTGCAATATTGATTTGTGCAGGTACACCAGCAAGCTTAGTTACAGCTTGGCGAAGCTTTTCAACGTCTTCACCTTTTTTACCGATAACAACACCAGGACGAGCTGTGTGAATTGTTACACGGATAGATTTAGCTGGACGCTCGATAACGATTTTAGACACAGAAGCGTTTTTCAATTCCTTAGTAAGGTATTGACGCACTTTGTGATCGCCAAAAAGCTGCTCAGAGAAATCTTTTGTATTCGCGTACCAAGTAGATACCCAAGGCTTTGAGATACCTAGGCGAATACCAGTAGGATGAACTTTTTGTCCCATTACTTATATCTCCTAGCTATCTGAAACCACAACAGTGATGTGGCTTGAACGCTTAAGGATGCGGTCAGCGCGTCCTTTAGCACGTGGCATAATACGCTTCATTGTAGGACCTTCGTCTACAAATACTTTAGCCACTTTAAGCTCATCAATGTCAGCACCTTCGTTGTGCTCCGCGTTAGCGATAGCAGACTCAAGTACTTTTTTAACCAATACAGCCGCTTTCTTTGGGCTATACGCTAGGATTTCTAGCGCGCGATCAACCGGAAGTCCGCGGATCTGATCAGCAACTAGACGTGCTTTTTGCGCCGAACCAGAGGCGAATTTGTGTTTAGCTAATGCTTCCATCATACCCTCCGATTAACGCTTTTTAGCTTTCTTATCCGCAGCGTGACCGCGGTAAGTACGTGTAGGTGCAAATTCACCTAGTTTGTGACCGATCATTTCGTCTGTAACGAATACAGGTACGTGCTGACGACCATTATGGACAGCGATGGTCAATCCGATCATGTTAGGGATGATCATTGAACGACGGCTCCAAGTCTTGATAGGCTTCTTGTCACCGCTTTCCAACGCCTTCTCTACCTTCTTCAGCAAGTGTAGGTCAATGAATGGACCCTTCTTGAGAGAACGTGGCATGGCAATTCCTCAACTATTACTTAGTACGACGACGTACGATAAATTTATCAGTACGCTTGTTCTTACGTGTCTTAGCACCTTTAGTAGGCTTACCCCATGGAGACACAGGGTGACGACCACCAGATGTACGACCTTCACCACCACCGTGTGGGTGGTCAATCGGGTTCATGGCAACACCACGAACTGTAGGACGGATACCACGCCAACGATTAGCACCAGCTTTACCTAGTGAACGAAGCATGTGTTCAGCGTTACCTACTTCACCGATAGTTGCGCGGCAATCCGCTTCAACTTTACGCATTTCACCTGAACGTAGACGTAGAGTCACGTACTGGCCTTCACGCGCTAGGATCTGTACATATGCACCAGCAGAACGTGCAATCTGAGCACCTTTACCAGGCTTAAGCTCAACATTGTGTACTGTAGTACCTACTGGGATGTTACGCATTGGTAATGTGTTACCAGCTTTGATTGGTGCATCAACACCAGACTGGATTGCATCACCTGCTTTAACACCTTTAGGTGCGATGATGTAACGACGCTCACCGTCTGCATATAATACAAGAGCGATGTTTGCGCTACGGTTTGGATCATACTCTAGACGCTCAACAACAGCTGGAATGCCGTCTTTAGTACGTTTAAAGTCGATTACACGATAGTGATGCTTATGACCACCACCGATGTGACGAACCGTGATACGACCGTTGTTGTTACGACCACCTGATTTAGAGTTTTTCTCTAATAGCGGAGCGTATGGCTTACCCTTGTGTAGATCAGGGTTAACCACTTTAACGACGTGACGACGACCCGCAGAAGTTGGTTTACACTTTTGAAGTGCCATAATTCTAACTCCCCTTATTACTCGGCGCCGCCGACAAAGTCTAGCTCGCTGCCTTCTTTAAGAGTAACGTAGGCTTTCTTCCAGTCTGAACGACGGCCGAAACGCATGCCAGTACGCTTTGTTTTACCCTTAACATTTAGAGTGCGAACACCAGTTACTTCTACTTCAAAAAGCTTTTCAACAGCTGCTTTAACTTCAGCTTTGTTTGCATCTTTTGCTACTTTGAACACAATTGTGTTGTTCGCTTCAGCAGAGATAGTGCTTTTCTCAGAGATGTGTGGAGCAAGAATTACTTTTAAAAGACGTTCTTCACTGATCATGCTAATGACTCCTCAAGTTGCTTCACAGCACCTGCAGTAATTAGAACCTTATCGAAAGCGATTAGGCTTACTGGGTCGATGCCAGCTACGTCACGAGTATCAACCTTGTACAGGTTACGAGATGAAAGGAATAGATTCTCATCTACTTCTTCAGTCACGATTAATACGTCTTTTAGCTCAAGCTCTTTAAGCTTAGCGACTAGTTCTTTAGTCTTAGGTGCTTCTAAACCGAAGTTTTCAACAACAACAAGACGTTCTTGACGAACTAGTTCAGATAAGATGCTCTTGATCGCACCGCGATACATCTTACGGTTAACTTTTTGGCTGTGATCTTGCGGCTTAGCTGCAAAGCTCACACCACCGCTGCGCCAGATTGGGCTGCGGATTGTACCAGCACGTGCACGGCCAGTACCTTTTTGGCGGAATGGTTTCTTACCACCACCACGTACTTCAGAACGCGTCTTCTGAGCTTTAGTACCTTGACGAGCACCTGCTGCGTAAGCAACAACTACTTGGTGTACTAATGCTTCGTTAAACTCACGTCCAAAAGTAGCTTCGGAAACTTCAAGCGCACCAGCGCCTTTAATTGCTAATTCCATCACTAAATCTCCAGGACTTATGCTTTAACAGCAGGTTTAACGATAACGTCGCCGCCGATAGCGCCAGGTACTGCACCTTTAACTAAAAGCAGGTTACGCTCAGCGTCAACACGAACTAGTTCAAGGTTCTGTGTCGTAGAACGAACATTACCCATTTGACCGGCCATTTTCTTACCTTTGAAAACTTTACCAGGAGACTGGTTTTGACCGATTGAACCAGGAGCACGGTGAGATAGAGAGTTACCGTGTGTAGCGTCTTGCATGCTGAAGTTCCAGCGCTTAACACCACCTTGGAAACCTTTACCTTTTGAAGTGCCAGTAACGTCTACTTTTTTCACTTCAGTGAAAAGTTCAACAGTTAGTTCTGAACCTACTTCAAACTCACCTTCTCCGCCGTTAAGACGGAATTCCCACAGGCCACGACCCGCTTCAACGCCAGCTTTAGCGAAGTGACCCGCTGCTGGTTTGTTTACACGGCTTGCTTTTTTCTCGCCTGCAGTAACTTGAAGCGCGTTATAACCGTCTGTAGCGTCAGATTTGATCTGCGTTACACGGTTAGGCGTCGCTTCGATAACTGTCACAGGGATAGATACACCATCTTCAGTGAAGATACGTGTCATACCCACTTTACGACCGACTAGACCTAATGCCATTTTCCTAAAACCTCTCTAATCTTTCGATTAACCCAGGCTGATTTGAACATCAACACCAGCTGCAAGGTCTAGGCGCATTAGAGCGTCTACAGTCTTGTCAGTTGGTTCTACGATGTCGATCAGACGTTTGTGGGTGCGGATTTCATACTGATCACGCGCGTCTTTGTTTACGTGCGGAGAGATCAATACAGTGAAACGCTCAAAACGCGTAGGTAGTGGAATTGGACCACGTACCTGAGCACCAGTGCGCTTCGCAGTTTCCACGATTTCCGCCGTTGATTGGTCAATCAAACGGTGGTCAAAAGCTTTTAGGCGAATACGAATGCGTTGATTAGACATTCTTAAACCTCAATTAAAAGAGCATTTAAAAAGAGCATAAAAAAACCGCCGAAACTATCTTATAATACCTAAGAAGTCGGTTGTTCTTTTATTTCTACCATTGAATTCCAAATCGGAATTCCTGTTTTATAGCCTGAAATCCAGGCTTTTCATTTAACTTTCAACGGCCAGAAGCCGAGAAAGTTTGCACATTATAAGGATACTGGTGATAAATGCAACAACAAAATGCAATAATTTTATCTCGGTTATTTACCCGCATGCTTTTTATGGTAAGCACCCGAAGGGCTATAAATCATTGCCATATTTTAACGTCATCTTTATCGAGCCTGTTTTATCCCCGTACTATACTAATAAACAACGTAAACGAGGCTGTGTTGACACAAACGACCAAAACGTCGGGTCACATAGCATTCAGCGGGCTGTGCTAGAACTTACTGGACCATGGTCAGTCCAGTTAATCCCTGATATTCTATTGCAAAAATTTATACTTGGTACTGCGTATGCGCTTATTTTCACAATGTCTCAATGTGCTCGCTCAGTGGACAAATTGGCTACTGGTAAAGAGCAAACTGCTACCAGAAGACCCCATTGCACAGTTTGAGCTTGATCCTAACCTGCCAACTTTTTATGTTACTCGATTAAATTCTCATGCCGACCTCGCAGCACTAGACCGAATGTGTAAAACACTTGGGTTACCGAGCCCAATGCAAATGCAAAAAATTGGCAGTACCGAAGTACCCCGATTCATTGCAATGCAAAATCCCACGCCGCTGTTTTCAAAAACCGCTAAACCCAGTGATGCATTGCAGTTAAGTAAAGACATCTTTCATGCGCTCAAAGCTAACCCTAGCACTAAAGCACAAATTCTCCCCGTGTCGGTATTTTGGGGAAGAGATCCAGGCAAAGAGAAACCAGGTCTCGCGACTTTACTGAGTCACTCTCTTACCCCAAGTTGGTTACGAAAAAGCTTTGTGATTTTATTTTCTGGCCGTGACAATTTAGTGCGCTTTTCCGCTCCTATTGACGTAGAGCAGTTGATGAATGATAAGGCTGACGTCGAAGAGTTACCACAAAAGCTGTTGCGCGTTGCACGAGTACATTTTCGCCGTCAACAACTTGCAGCAACAGGACCTAAGCTGCCTTCAAGAGAAGCCCTTTTCAACTCAATTCTCGCAGCACCCAGCATTAAAAAAGCCATTGCAGAGGAGGCCAAGACAAAAGGCCTCAGCCATCACGAAGCCAGATTGAACGCGCAAGATTTGCTAGATGAAATTGCCGCGAATTATTCTGATGCCATGGTCAGAGTCGCTGACAGAATACTAACTTGGCTGTGGAACAAATTGTATAACGGGATTGAGGTAAAATACGCGGATGAAGTGCGCGCGCTCGCTGACAAAGGTCATGAGATAATCTATGTACCGTGTCATCGCAGTCACATGGACTACTTGCTATTAACCTATGTCATTTATCATCAAGGTTTAGTACCACCACATATTGCTGCTGGAGTGAACTTAAACTTCTTCCCTGCAGGCGGGATTTTCAGACGTTCGGGGGCGTTCTTCATACGTCGCTCTTTCGCAGGCAACAAACTGTACTCTGCGGTGTTCAAAGAGTACCTCAGCCAGCTATTTATCAAAGGCTATTCTGTTAAGTTTTACACCGAAGGGGGTCGTAGTCGTACTGGCCGATTATTACCGCCCAAAACAGGTATGTTGGCCATGACGATGCAAGCAATGCTGCGCGGTATCGATAGACCAATCTCAATCGTGCCGGTTTATATCGGCTATGAACACGTCATGGAAATCAATACTTATCTCAAAGAGCTGGCAGGCAGCAATAAGAAAAATGAGTCGGTGTTGGGCATATTCAAAGCAATAAAAAACCTTAGAAACTATGGTCGAGGGTATTTAAACTTTGGTCAGCCTATTCACCTTAATCAGTACTTAAATGAACATCAACCAGACTGGCGACAAGCAATCTCGGCGGACGAAGCACCGAAGCCACAGTGGCTAAATGGTCAAGTCGCCAACGTCGCGGACCAAATTATGACCAACATCAATGCTAGCGCAGCATTAAATGTCATCAATTTATTGGCAACGATATTACTGAGTAACGAACAATTTGCACTCAGTCGACAAAAGCTCATAGAACAATTGCGCTTTTATCTGTCATTGCAAAAGCATGCAAAGTACAGTGACTATGTCACCCAACCAAATGAAGAAGCGGACGCGTTACTGGAGCATGCCTTGAAGCTTGAAAAGCTTGAGGTACTGCAAGATGGTTTAGGTGATATCATCACGATTAAAGAAAAAGAACGTACGCTATTCAACTATTATCGAAATAACATTTTGCATTTATTTGCCGTTCCCAGTGTGATTGCGCAAATGTTGTTTAATCGCTACGAGGTGACGCTACAAGAATGTGAAGAGAAAATTGCCACGCTTTACCCTTTGTTTGCCAAAGAATGGTTCCTAATGCCTCTGCGCGAAGGCTATATTCAAGATATATTGGCTAACTTTGCTGAGCATAAGCTAATTACCTTCGATGGCACGCAAGCCACAAGTAATAAAGACAACAGTGCCCTTACCAAGCTCGAAATGCTTGGCAAAGTATGTCACCTCACATTGGAGCGTTATGCTATTACCAGTAGTCTGATCCTCAAGCATCAAGATATCAAACGTGCAGACTTAGAAAATGAAAGCGAAATTTTAGCCAATCGGTTGGGCACACTCCATGGTATAAAAAGCCCGGAATTTTTCGACAAAAAAGTGCTGAGCAACTTTATCAATAGCCTGCGAGAGCACGCATATATTGCCATCTCAGAGCAACAATCCATTCGTGCTGCAACACCCATGGATCACTTGCAACAGCACCTCAATGATTTATTGCCAGCACGAATTTGGCAGTCGATCCACGATACGTTGTAAAAACAGTAGCGTCAGTGCCTAGCGCTGACGCATAACGCCCTCTTGAATAGTTGAGGCCACTAACTCACCTTGCCGGTTGAAAAACTGCCCACGTACCAAACCTCGACCGTTGCTTGCACTCGGGCTATCAACACTGTACAGCATCCAATCGTCCAATCTAAACGGGCGATGGAACCACATAGCATGATCGATGGTTGCCACTTGCATATTTGGCTGCATGAAAGAGAGCCCGTGTGGTTGTAATGCCGTAGGCAAAAATTCGAAATCCGATGCATATGCTAGCAAATAATTATGAATACGCCTTTCATCCGGCATGGTGCCGTTGGCTTTAAACCAGACATGCCGTTTTGCAGGTGCCTTTTGAGGCTGAAAAGGGTTTTGGAAATTGACTGGTCGCATGTCCAATGGCATTTCTTGCGTAAACTTGGGTCTCAGAGACTCAGGAATGAGCTCTGCATTATCTTGATAAAATTGTAGTGCCGACTTTAACGTTTCTGGCTTAGGCACAATTGGCATATCACTTTGATGTGACATACCTGGCTCATCGCCCTGAAAAGAGGCGGTCATATAAAAGATGGGTTTACCGTACTGTATCGCGCTCACTCGACGCGTGCTAAAACTCCGCCCATCACGAATGTTTTCAACATCATAAACGATTGGCTTCGTTGCGTCTCCGGGGCGCAAAAAATAGGAATGTAATGAGTTCACATAACGTCCCTCAGGCAACGTGTATTTTGCCGCAGACAATGCCTGCCCCATGACCTGCCCACCAAATACTTGTGGAAAACCAAGATCTTGGCTTTGACCGCGATATATTCCCTGCTCAATCTCTTCCAAACTTAATAAATCAAGTAAGTCTTGCAACACCCGACTCATTGCCCACCTCACCATTGTAGTTATCGCAATTACTGATAATAATACACTAATCTACTTTTAAATGAGTATTTATAATGGCTTATTGGTTATTCAAAACAGAACCAGATGCGTATTCACTCACCGATTTAAAGAATGCGCCACAGCAAAGCACCTTTTGGGAAGGGATAAGAAACTATCAAGCTCGTAATTTTATGCGTGACAGCATGCAAGAAGGCGACCTCGTTTTTATCTATCACTCAAGTTGTAAAGTCCCAGCTGTTGTTGGCGTTGCAAAAATCACTCAAGCAGCACAGGTCGATCCTTATCAATTTGATGCTTCAAGTCACTATTACGACCCAAAATCCAGCCCTGACAAGCCACGTTGGGTTGGCGTTACCGTGCAATACGTTGAACAGTTGCCTAACCCCGTCACGCTAAAAGCAATCAAAGCAGATGACAACATTGTCGACTTGGCACTGAAAAAAGCGGGTCGTCTATCCATCATGCCCGTCACTGACAGGGAGTGGCAACATATTGTGGCTATGTCACAATAATCCCTATTCTTGCTTTTTACTTCGGCGAGCCTTCACTCGCCCCTCTTTCGGGATCATCGATAGGTACAGCAGTAACGCTATCCAAGAAAAGAACAAAGTGCCTATCAACCAACCATTCTTTTCATGACCCTTAGAGCGCTTACTGCCTGCCACGACGCCAATTGGCACGATGTACAGGCATACGGCAAAAACCAGCAGCATCAGTTCGCTCATAACAGCTCCCAAGCGACCTCATTTTCTAACACACGCTGTGGTGCGATGTAATGAATGATATCTCCGGCCTTAATGTCATAGTCTAGCGGCGGATTGAGATCCATATTCTGACCACTGCGGTCATGAGCCACCCCTAGCAAAGTGGCATTATGATGCTCTTTAAAAAACATAAACAATTGCCCAAACTGACATGCTTTCACCGTTTGAGGCAACGCCAAACTAAATTGGGTATCACCATGAAGCGTTGAAAGCAGCTCTTCCTGTATTCTACTTGACCCAGGATCTTGCATAGAGCGCACCAAGATTTCAGCTGACATTGCTGATGAGCATTCTACATTGGCGCAGTGCGCGCGCAGTAGTCGTGCCTTGGTTTCGTCCAAAAAGTGTGCGCTAATATGTGCCCCATGCTTGACCATCGGGCTCAGTTTTAATGCAGTTGTAAAAGTATGGTCATCATCTTTTCCATCCACAATCACTTTATCTGCGCAGTCAACCGCCGTCCTTTTTAATTGCTCATCATCGGTAAAGCTAACCAAACGAACAAAATCCACTTGAGGGTAGCGTAACAAGGGGTGCTCCATATCTTCTTGCACCGCGAGAATAATGCGCCTGTCCACACGTTTATTATCAGCGAGAATAAACTCAATCATTTTCTCTGTGTGTGTTGGATGCCACCCAAATATTATGATGTGATCCTTAAGATGTGAAAAATTCTTATCGCCCTTCATAGCCCTTTTTACCCATAATGTAATTTCTTGCCCGACTTTACCGAGCAGCACGCCAAACAGCGCCAAACCAAACGGTATCTGAAACAACGCAACGACCCAGCGTCCGAGTGCCGTTGTTGCACTAAAATCACCATATCCAACCGTTGAGGTCGTCACGACATAGTAATAAATGTAGGTATCGAGCGGCAATAGTGCTCGCTCTTGCGCGGTCCACAGCAATGCCCAAGTCAGCCACATATGACAAATCGTTGCCAGCAGCAAGATTTCCCAACTCGCTCTATTGATATGTGTTTGAATTTGGACCAGTAAACGCTTTAATACGATTGGCATTTATTATCCTAACTTTGTACATCATTCCTTAACTAACATCTTCTTATAGTGGCTGAGCAAGTCAATGCTTTAACGAGAAAAAGTTACTTTTTATAGCTTATTTATACAAACCTCACTTTTCCCTTTAATGAAGTAAAGAACTCGTAATTTTTGTAGTTATATGTGTATACTTTGGAAAGCAGCAAGAGTATGAGGTGAAAATATGGCGGGCGTATTAGCTTCGGTCGACCAACGCACACAGTTGGTGGGGGAAAATCGATTAGAATTGTTGCTGTTTCATTTACACAGTCGACATCTATTTGCGCTCAACGTATTCAAAGTCAAAGAAGTCGTTAAACTGCCGCATCTTAATAAAATGCCAAATGCACACCCCAAAATTGCAGGCGTGACCAACATACGTGGTGAATCTATTCCTGTAATAGATCTGAGGCAAGCGATTTGCATGCCCGACACGGAGTACGATAGTGATAGTAATTTAGTCATCACAGAGTACAACCGGACAGTTCAAGCATTTTTGGTCGGCAAAGTCGATCATATCGTCAACACCACTTGGTCGGATATTATGCCAACCCCCAAGTCTGTAGGGCGCAACCACTATTTGACTGCCTTAACGAAGATCCAACGTGATGGCACTGAACATATTGTCGAAATCATCGATGTTGAGAAAGTATTGGCCGAGATTGTCGACTATGATGTAGAAATCCCCGAGGGCATTCTCGATAAAGCGATACTCACCCAATTTAAAGGCCGAAAGATACTCCATGCTGACGATTCCCCGACAGCACGTCGTCAGGTTTCAGATACGCTCGCTCAGTTAGGTATTGAAATTATCCCAGCCACGGATGGGCAAGAGGCACTGAACTTGCTAAAACATTGGGCAGATGAAGGCATCGACGTAAATAAAGAATTAATGGCGGTGATCACCGATGCGGAAATGCCAGTGATGGATGGCTATCGATTAACCTATGAAATTCGTAATGATGAGCGACTCAAAGACCTGTACGTCATTCTCAATACTTCATTAAGCGGGAGCTTCAATCAAGCCATGGTTGAAAAAGTTGGGTGCAATGCGTTTTTATCTAAGTTTCAACCCGATTTATTAGTACAAGAAATGCAAAATCGATTAAAACAGATCTTAGAGGCATAAGCTGTATAAAAAGACAGTAAAAAGAAATTAAATATCACTAAATTTCAGCTGTTTATATTTTCATGTCTTGAAATACCTTGTGAAAACTGGGCTTTAAATGCGACGCTAGGTATACTTTGCCCTCACTTCTCGAAATAGGCGCAAAGATGGACGTATCTGAATTACTTGACGGCTTGAATGACAAGCAAAGAGAAGCGGTTGCCGCACCGCTTAGTAACATGCTCATTCTCGCGGGTGCAGGTTCCGGTAAAACAAGGGTGTTGGTGCACCGTATTGCTTGGTTAATGCAGGTCGAGCATGCGTCCCCGTATAGTATTTTTGCAGTAACCTTTACTAACAAAGCCGCAAAAGAAATGCGCACACGCGTAGAGGAAACTCTTCAGAGCCCGGTGGGTGGCATGTGGATAGGTACCTTCCACGGCTTATCTCATCGTATTTTGCGCGCACATCATAGAGAAGCAAAGCTACCAGAGTCTTTTCAGATCCTAGACTCTGATGATCAACAACGTATGATCAGGCGCCTCCTCAAGGCCATGAACATTGACGAAAAGAAATGGCCAGCAAAACAACTTAGCTGGTATATCAGCGCACGCAAAGACGAAGGGTTACGCCCAAAAGATATCCAAGCTTACGATGCCACCGAACAGCTGATGCTGAATGTCTATACGGCATATCAAGAAGCGTGCGATCGAGCTGGCCTTGTCGATTTCGCAGAAATATTGCTCCGTTGCTATGAATTATTACAACAGCAGCCAACGTTATTACGTCACTACCAACAACGTTTTAGACACATGCTGGTTGACGAATTCCAAGATACCAACAGCATCCAATATCAGTGGCTACGATTGCTAGCAGGTGGCGAAAATAACATCATGATTGTTGGCGACGATGACCAAAGTATTTATGGCTGGCGTGGCGCAAAAATTGAAAATATAAAACGCTTCTTGCAAGACTTTGATGCTGACACGATTCGTCTAGAGCAAAACTACCGCTCCACCGCAACCATTTTGAAAGCTTCGAACGCGTTGATCCAAAATAACGCTGAGCGTATGGGCAAAAGCCTCTGGACTGAAGGTAATCAAGGGGAACCTATTTCGATTTATGCCGCCTTCAATGAATTGGACGAAGCACGCTTTACTGTCGGTAAAATCAAATCCTGGTTGCAAGATGGTAATGCACTGACTGATTGCGCCATTTTGTACCGTAACAATGCTCAATCTCGTGTTCTAGAAGAGGCCTTACTTCAAGAAGGACTCAAGTATCGTATTTATGGCGGTATGCGCTTCTTCGAGCGTCAAGAAATCAAAGATGCGCTCTCTTACCTTCGTTTGATCAGTAATCGTAACGATGACGCCGCATTTGAGCGGGTGATCAATACCCCCGCACGTGGCATTGGCGACAAGACGCTGAGCCACATACGCGATTGTGCTCGCAATGAGTCATTACCGCTATGGTATGCAGCCAAAGCCGTGATTGAGCAACAACACTTGGCAGGGCGTGCGGCAACGGCTGTCACCCGCTTTATTGAATTGATCGAGCAGCTTGATGAAAAACTTGTCGAGTTGGCGCTGGCAGAGCAGGCCAAAACAACCATCGAGCACTCTGGACTATTGGCCATGTACCAAGCAGAAAAGGGTGAAAAAGGCCGTGCTCGAGTGGAAAACTTAGAAGAATTAATCAACGCATGTGGTCAATTTGAACTGCCTGTAGAGGAAGAGTTTACCTCGCCATTGCAGGGCTTTTTGGCATACACGTCACTGGAATCGGGTGAAGGTCAAGCCGATGAACATGAGGATGCAGTGCAAATGATGACCCTGCACTCTGCAAAAGGCCTCGAATTCCCGCTGGTATTTATGGTAGGCGTTGAAGAAGGCATGTTCCCATCACAACAAAGCCATGAAGAATCCGGTCGATTAGAAGAAGAACGTCGCCTTTGCTATGTCGGTATGACCCGAGCAATGCAAAAGCTCTATATCAGCCATGCCGAAAGCCGCAGATTGTACGGACAAGAAAAGTATCACAGTCCTTCACGCTTCTTACGTGAACTACCTGAAGAATGTACAGAAGAAATCCGTATTAAAACGCAAGTTTCAAGGCCGACAAGCACCAATCGCTTTAGTGCCTCAGTGAGTCATGCTGCCTTTGAAGACAGCGGATTCAATTTGGGACAGCGTGTATTACATGCGAAGTTTGGCGCAGGCACAGTACTCAATTATGAGGGCAGTGGTGCGCAGTCACGTATCCAGGTGAACTTCGATGATGTTGGTACTAAGTGGTTAGTCACAGCGTATGCTAGACTCCAAGCCATTTAATGTCTCTTCATTACTGCGCGAATTAGCACACGCGAGACATCGTCAGCTTTTGATATTGTGTGGCAGTCGACATTGGACTAAAACACAATATCAAGCAATGACGGACAATCATGCTGACCTCGTATTGAGCGATAATGTGCACTTTGAGCATGCAATCTGGCCTCAACATCTGCATCAGATCCTTGGCCAAGAATTTCAATTTGTATGCTATGACGGCTACAGCGGCATTGTCCCCAATATGCTCGCGGCGGCTGCTGGTACAGTCAAAGCCGGTGGCTTATTCGTTTTATTGATGCCGGAGCGCACAACACTCGATACCTGGTGCGACCCTGCACTGAGTAAATGGCTATCTGAGGGGGAGTGCACCGATTCAAGTCTATTCTTATCGCGCTTTGCCAAGTTAATGACGCAGCACAATTACTGGATCATCAGTGAGCAGGGTGAGCACAACTTACCTGCACAGTACAGTGTCCCTGGGCATCCACTTAACTTAGCGCCACAATTCGACGTAGTATCACGTATTTCGCAACATCTCGCCGCCAAAATCCCCTCACCCGTGTTGCTAAGTGCAGACCGTGGTAGAGGTAAATCTGCAGCGCTTGGACTTATTTCTGCACAACATGCACACCAAAAAATCGTGATTTGTGCACAGCAACGACGCGCTGTACAAAATAGTTTTAAGCACTTAGCGCTCGCACTTGACATGGCAGAACCCAGTGTACAGCAGAATCATCTACACAACCTTTCTTATCTGCCACCAGATGTCATCTTAGCAACACATCCTGATGTAGATATCTTGCTCATTGATGAAGCGGCTGCGATCCCTGTGCCCATTTTGACAAAATTATTAGCATACTGCGACAAAGTCGTCTTCGCCAGTACGTTGGTGGGTTACGAAGGCAATGGCCGCGGCTATACCTTGCGCTTTCAAAACCACTTAAAAACACACTACCCTAACTACTTGTCAGTGCATTTGGATGAACCTATCCGCTATGCCAGTAACGACCCATTAGAAGCGCAAATGCGCCAGTTGTTTGTATTGGATAGTGAGTATGCAACACCCACACCGTCAACGCCTGAGTCAATCTACTTCGAATGCATCGAACGAGTCGATTTACTCAATGACGAAGAGTTACTAAGACAAATCTTTGCCTTATTAGTCATTGCCCACTATCAAACCTCCGTGAATGACCTGAGACAATTGCTTGATAGTCCAAGTAACCGATTATTTGTTGCAAAACAAAATTTAAGCATTGTCGGCGTATGCTTGGTAAACATTGAAGGTGGTCTAGATGAGAGCTTAGCCACACAAATAGCCCAAGGTACACGCCGACCAGCAGGTCATATGATGGCGCAGCAACTGGTCCAATTACAAGGTGACACTCAGTTTGCCATTCACCGAAGTGCGCGTATCGTCCGCATAGCTATCTCACCAGCAATGCAGCAACAAGGGATCGGTCAAGCACTGGTTGGCTTCACCATGACGCAATTGCGCACTCAAGTAAGCTACTTTGGTAGTAGCTTTGGCGCCCAAGCCCACTTGCTCCAATTTTGGCAAAAGCTTGGCTTTGACGCCGTCAAATTGGGATATAGACAGGACAAATCGAGTGGTGAATACGCGATATTGGTGATCCATAAAGCCTCCGCGCTCGACACAACAGCTTTACGTGCACAGTTCAAATCTCAATTATTTTTTGATTTACCTGCCTTATACCGAGATTTACCTTGGCAACTCGTTCGTGCGCTTTGCTGCACTTTACCTCGCTGTCAGCTCGAACAGTCGACATTGACTCAACTCGCTTATCTCGTGAGTAAACCTGCGACACAACAGCACATTGCGCCACTGCTTCACGACGTAATCAAAGCACAACCCGACTTACTTTCGACATTAGCAAACATTTCCCAAATGCGTTTGATTCTACTATTATTACAGCGCCATCAGCCGAAAGAATTAGCCACAGAGCTAAAAGTAGAATCAAAGAAACAATTACAGCAAGTTTATCAACAGCTGTTATCGGAAGTTTATGCTGAAATCACTCATACACAGCGCCCTAATTAGTGGCTTGTTTTTATTACACTCAGTTACTTATGCACACCAGCCCGACCGCGTAAAACTCGGTATGAGTGTCGCCTTGAGCGGGCCTGCAAGCCACATTGGCATGCAACTCAAGACCGGTCATCAACTCTACTTTGACTATGCTAATGAACATGTACTCGATGAAAAACGAAAATTAGACCTGTTAGTACTCGACGATGGCTATGAACCTCACCGCACCGTTGATAATACCCATTACTTATTACAACATCATAAGATCCATGCCCTTATTGGAAATATGGGAACCCCCACAAGCCACGCGATAAAAGACATTCTCAAGCGCCACCAATTGCCATTTCTGATGCCATACACTGGTGCTAATTTTTTATATCACGAGCCTCAATTTCCAACCTTCACTCTACGAGCCAGTTACTTAGAGGAAGCCAAAGAACAAGTGAGATACCTCGTTGATGAATTGGGACACAAAAAGATCGCCCTATTGATTCAAGCAGATGAGTTTGGTTTAACGTTAGAACAAAGCCACAGGCAAGCACTGCTTGATAAAAACATTGAGCCCGTTGTCATTGCGCGCTTTCGTCGCAACACCAATGATGTCGCAAGAGCATTGACACAGATTTTGTTAACGGACACAACAGCGATTGCCATGATCGGCACCTATGAGCCCCTCGCCGCATTCATTAATCAAGCACACCGAGCTGGATTTAGAGGCACATATACCAGTGTGTCTTTTGTTTCATCTACCGCCTTATTCGCGCACATCATTGCACCTGCGCAAGTGATGGTCACCGAAGTCCTCCCAGAGCCAAAATCTTGTCAGGGTGAAGTATGCATGCTCTACCGTAAACTTTCTCATGACAAAAAAAGTCCCATCAGTTATCAAACATTTGAAGGGTTTGTGAATGCTTACATATTTGTTGCGGCATTTAAACATTGCACGATGGCGGCATTTTCAACCTGTATTGTACCTGCTATCGAAAAAGAGCGCCGAGCGAACTCTGCCATTCAGCAGCTGTTCAACCAGCAAAAAAGTCATGGGGATCATCCAGTCTATAGGTCTTATTTGAAATATTGATCTATGCTTAGTACAAGCAAATAATGTTTGAGGCTAGCATGGATCTGATCAACTTTAGAGTAGGAAAAAAAACAATATCACTCAAGATTTTAGATATTTTGCTCACAGAGCGGTATGAAGGGAATTTAACTTCTTTGCCTAATGAAAACCCCAGTTTTCTCGGCGTCAAAGATTACATGGGCACACCGACCCCTATCTTTGATCTAGGGCTCATTCTAAATAATCAATCTTCCTATGAAACAAATCAATCCTTGGTAGAATTGCTTCAATTACGCGAGCAAGACCACAAAGCGTGGCTTGCTGAGCTCGAACTCAGTGTGCACAATGATGTGCCTTTCACAAAATCTAGGGATCCCAAACAAACTGAATTTGGTAAATGGTTTTACAACTTTAAAACCGACAATGAAGATTTAAAAGCCATTTTAAGCCGCTTTGAGGGGCCGCACGATAGGCTACATAGTATCGCTGATGAAGTGCTTAACTTGTGTAACAAGGGAAAAAAAGATCAGGCGTTAGCGACCTTAGAGAAAGAAAAACTAACCACCTTTACAAAACTTATTAGGCTATTTGAGTCTGCTCGAGACCAAATTATTTTAGATCACAAGCCTATCATTGTGTTTACCACGGAAGACGGACAGCAACCCCACATTGGACTACTGGTGGATCGCGTAGAGGACAACATTCACTGCGATGAATCGGATATCAAACCACTACATGAAATGACCAATGTCGGATTCGATATTGACCCTCAAACGAAAAAAATGATGAAAGGTCTCATCAAACAAGGTGACAACCACAGCCTAGTGTTAGATCCCAGTGCTATCTTTAGGCCGGAGCATCTGCATGATTACGAACCGATCGAAACAGAAGAGTATGGGTTATTCTAGACAAACAAAAACGCCGCGATAAACGCGGCGTTTTTGTTGTATCAGCAATTAGCCTTTCGCTTGACGGCTTGCGCGCTTACGCTCACTTTCAGTCAATAGCTTCTTACGAATACGGATGCTTTCAGGTGTTACTTCTACCAGCTCATCATCATCGATGAACTCAAGTGCTTGCTCAAGTGTCATGACGATTGGTGGGACAAGGTTTTGCGCTTCATCAGTACCTGATGCACGAACGTTCGTTAGCTGCTTACCTTTCAGCGCGTTAACGGTTAAGTCGTTATCACGTGCGTGAATACCGATGATCATACCTTCGTATACTTCAACACCGTGACCGATGAATAGCTTACCACGGTCTTGAAGGTTGAATAGTGCGTTAGTCAGTGCTTTACCTGCCGCGTTTGCGATAAGTACACCGTTCTTACGTTGACCAATGTTACCGCCTTTGTGTGGGCCGTAATGATCAAACGTGTGGTACATTAGACCAGAACCAGACGTCAATGTCATAAAGTCAGTTTGGAAACCGATAAGACCACGAGAAGGCATCATGAAGTCCATACGGATACGACCTTTACCATCTGGTGCCATGTCAGTCATTTCTGCTTTACGAAGGCCAAGTTGCTCCATGATAGAACCTTGGTGCTCTTCTTCAACGTCAACCGTTACGGTTTCATACGGCTCTTCTAACTGTCCGTCTACTTCGCGTAGGATTACTTCAGGACGAGATACTGCAAGCTCGTAACCTTCACGACGCATGTTTTCGATTAGGATACCTAGGTGAAGTTCACCACGACCTGATACGCGGAAGCTATCTGGGTTATCCGTTTCTTCAACACGAAGTGCTACGTTGTGTACAAGCTCAGCTTGAAGACGCTCAAGGATGTTACGTGATGTCACGAACTTGCCTTCTTGGCCTGAGAATGGAGATGTGTTTACAGAGAATGTCATTGTTACTGTCGGCTCATCAACAGACAGTGCAGGTAGTGCTTCAACTGCGTTTACATCACATACCGTATCTGAAATTTTCAGCTCACCAAGACCTGTGATCGCAATGATGTCGCCCGCTTGCGCTTCTTGCGCTTCGTGACGGTCAAGACCTAAATAAGTCAATACTTGGCCAACTTTACCGTTACGTGTTTTACCATCCGCGCCAACAATTGTTACCTGCTGGTTTACTTTAACAGTACCGCGCTTGATACGACCAACACCGATTACACCGATGTAAGAGTTGTAATCTAGCTGAGAGATCTGCATTTGGAAGTCGCCAGCTGGATCAGCGTCTGGCTGTTCTACTTGCTCAACAATCGCTTCGAACATAGGTTGCATGTTGTCTGACGGCTCATCTAAGTCTAGCGTTGCCCAACCGTTGATTGCTGATGCGTAGATAACTTGGAAATCAAGTTGTTCGTCCGTTGCACCTAAGTTGTCGAATAGATCGAATACCTGGTCCATTACCCAATCAGGGCGCGCACCTGGTTTATCAATCTTGTTGATTACAACAATAGGCTTAAGACCTAGTGCGAAAGCTTTTTGCGTTACGAAACGCGTTTGTGGCATCGGGCCTTCTTGTGCATCAACCAGTAGAAGTACAGAGTCAACCATTGATAGTACACGTTCTACTTCACCACCAAAGTCGGCGTGTCCCGGGGTGTCTACGATATTGATGTGGTAGTCGTTCCACTCAATGGCGGTGTTCTTCGCCAAGATTGTGATACCACGCTCTTTTTCAATATCATTTGAATCCATTACACGCTCTTCGTTGCCACCGCGTGTCTCTAATGTGCCAGATTGTTCTAGCAGCTTATCGACTAGGGTAGTTTTACCATGGTCAACGTGTGCGATAATCGCAATATTTCTTAACTTTTCAATGCTCATTACTGTTACTCAGAGAAGTTGGCCTTCAGTGATCCTAGTCGATCCACGCAATTTTGCGCGCCTAAGATACCGTTCCACTATTAAAGGTCGCGTATTATCCCCTAATAATGTGACAGATGAAAGTTTATCCAGAGGATTTTTTCTTTTTTACTGCAATTTACTGCTTAAACCTGCTGATTTTTTGCCTGTTGTTTGTTCCTGTTCAAAGTACTAAACTGCGTCATAAGCCCTTCGTAAAATGGGCAAAAAGAAAAACAAAGGAACGATATATGAAGTCACAGTCTTTGATTTTGATTGTGGAAGATAACCGTGAGGTAAGGCTCGCGGCGCGATTTGTACTGGAAGATTTCGGCTATCAAGTCGAAGAAGTCGAAAACCCCGTGCAAGCAAATGAATTTCTTTCCCGTACCCTCCCTGCTTTGATCATGCTCGACATGAACTTTGATCTCGACTCTACCTCAGGGGAAGAAGGGCTACGCTTTCTGCGCGGACTCAAACGAGACGCCATCGACATCCCGGTGATCGCCATGACTGCCTGGTCGAACACGGATTTAGTGGTGCAAGCAATGCAGCTGGGCGCTGTCGACTTTATTGAAAAACCTTGGCAGAACCAACGCCTTGAGCAAGTGATTCAGCAACAACTGAAAATATCAGGACTGCAAAAAAGTAACTCAGCCCTCAGCCAAGCGCTTACGCCAAATGAAGCAGACCCTATTTGGCAAAGCGCGGCAATGCAGCAATTAATGGCTCAGCTCAGCGCTGTGGCCCAAACGGACGCCAATATCCTGATAACGGGTGAAAACGGCGCGGGGAAAAGCCACATTGCCACTTGGGTCCACACCCAGTCTTTACGAAACACACAACCATTTATTTCACTCAATATGGCCGCCATTCCTGAACAGTTATTCGAAAGCGAACTGTTCGGCCATGTTAAAGGGGCATTTACGGATGCCAAATCTGAACGCGTCGGCCGCTTTGCATTAGCAGACAAAGGCACCTTATTTTTAGATGAAATAGGCACACTGCCACTTGCACAGCAAGCTAAGCTACTGCGCGTACTTGAAACTGGCGAATTTGAAAGAGTGGGTTCTAGCAAAACCGTCACCAGTGATGTACGGCTCATCAGCGCAACCAATGCTGAATTTGAGCAACTCATTACCCAAGGCGAATTCCGACAAGACTTATATTACCGCCTCAATACATTCACGTTTAGGATTCCCGCATTGCGCGAACGTATTGATGATATTGTGCCACTCGCCGAGCACTTTTTGACCAAGCATGGAAGTAAGTATAACAAGCAACATGTCACGATTGGCCCTTGCGCGAGGCAAGCATTGATGCAATACAGCTGGCCCGGTAATACGCGCGAGCTGAGCCATTTAATAGAAAGAGCGGTGTTACTTTGCCAAGCTGGTGTCATTCTTGCCACCGACCTGCATTTGCCAAATACACAAACCAACAATGCCCCTGACTCGCTCCCAGAGATGACATTAGAACAAGCCGAAAAACATTTAATTGTGCAAGCGCTGAGTAAATTTAATGGCAATAAAAACAAAGCGGCACAGCAGCTAGGGATAACCAAGCAAGCACTGTATCGACGGTTAGAAAAATATGCATTGGAAGAATAATAGCTTAGAGGGCTTTTGGAAAAGGCAGTGCCTACTGCTGATTGTGGTGCAAATAAGCCTGCTCACACTTTGCTGGCAGTATGGTTTTTCTCAACCACACCCCATCTTCAATACAGTGACAATCAGTAGTTTAATCACTTGGCTAGGGGCAACTATTTGGATATTCCACCGTGTCATCACGCAGGTAAAATCATCGTATTTACGCAGTACAAATCAGCTTGAGTCTTGCCGACAACAAGACTTTAGTCAGCAAGCAAAAGCGCGTTTTACCACAGGTATTGTTGGTAACTTTCATCACCAATTAACCCTCCTTAGTAATGACTTACTGACTACTAAAAACAATGAAGATAAAGAGTCAATTTTACTGCTTCGGCTTGTTAAGCAATTGAACACGCCGATATTGGTGTTTGATGAACGCTTGCAACTGAGCTTTGGTAACCACGCATGTACGTTGTTATTCAAACAACCTTGGCAAACCTTACGCTTTACCAGCGCTGCACGACTCGGCTTAGGCAACCAACCTGATTGGCATTTCAAAGATGATAAGCGCCAACAACGCTGGCAAGTACGTCACAGTAACTTTAACCACAACGGCCATACCTATCACTTGTTGGTAATGACGGATATCCAAATAGCGCTGAGAGAGCAAGAGCTCAAAGCATGGCAGCGTTTGATACGGGTGATTAGTCATGAGATCCGTAACTCTCTCACCCCTGTTAGTACCATGTTAGAGAGACTCAGACACAGGGCAAGTAGTGAGCGAGATAGCGCCGCTTTTGATGTCATTGTAGAACGCTGTGAGCACCTCGCAGAATTCGTAAAACGCTATGCACAATTGCAGCAAAGCGTTACGGTAAAAGCCTCCGTTCAGCCTTTTTCACTGCTTTGTTTGGAACTAAGCGCTTTATTTCCTCAGGCAAATTGGCAATTAGAAGGCCAACATCTCACGTTCCACTGCGATGTGACGTTACTCAAGCAAATACTTATCAACTTAACTAAAAATGCGTTAGAAGCCTGCTCGGATACACCGCAACTCACGTTATCACTGAAATTGAAAAATCACACTGCGACAATTTGCTTAACAGACAACGGTCATGGACTCAGTAACCCCGATAATCTGTTTGTGCCTTTTTATTCGACCAAAGAGCGTGGTGAAGGTATTGGCTTAATGTTATGCCAACACCTAACAGAGCAAATGAATGGCCAATTGCAATTAGTTAATCGCGCGGATGGTCAACGGGGTGCCAGTGCCGTTATCACATTAGCGCAACCCACTCACTAAGTGTCCGAATTTAATAAAGCAAAGTCCGGTTTCGGACCTTGCTTTATTAAGTCAGCCCCAATAAAAAGAAAAACAATTTAAAAACAATAAGTTAACTTTTGGCACATGGCTTGCTCAACCCTGTACATCATCAATAAATATAAAGATAAATATGGACGTCGCAAAATCAAAAACAGTCTCACCAAAACATTCACTTAAGAGAAAAATCATGGCTATGGTCGTCTGTGCCTCTGTGCTAGGCGGTGTATTTCATTTCACCTCATCATCGAGTTCCACCAGCTTGCAACAGAATAGCTTGATTGTCGCAACGGTTCAGCGAGGTGATCTAGCTATCCAAGTGGATGGATATGGCGTCCTACGCTCCAATCAACAAAAACTGTTAACTGCACAGAGCAGCGCGACGGTCAGTGAAATACTGCTGCGCCCAGGTGCAGTTGTGACGCCGGACTCTGTGATTTTAAGAATGCAAGATCCCGACCTAAAACAGTCAATTGAAACAGCACACATGGCACTTGAAGAACAAGAAGCTAATTTGCGTCGTCAAAGGCTTGCCAACCAGCGAGAACGTTTGTCTGAAAAAGCCACGCAAGCGCAATTAGAAAGCGATTATCAGTCACTGGTACTGCGTCGCCAAGCACAGCAAGTGCTTCGTGACCAAGGTGTTATCCCAGCCATTGATGTAAAAACTGCAGAGCTCGAAGAACAGCAGCTCGGCGCACGTACTGAACTACAGCGCCAACGTATTACGCAACTGGCGCAATTACACCAAGAAGACATCGAAATCTCTCAACAGCAGGTAAACCAAGCGCGCTCAAATTTGGCAAGGCTAGAGCAGCGCGCTCAACAACTCGAAGTCACTGCGGGGATCAGCGGTACCATACAACGCCTCGCGGTTGAGCTTGGTCAAAGCGTCTCGGCAGGCCAAGAATTAGCGCAAGTGGGGAGCAACTCAGACTTACAAGCGCTGATCCGCGTGCCGCAATCAAAAGCGGAGCAAATCAAAGTTGGACAATCCGCAACGATTGATACTCGCCGTGAACGCGTTCCTGCTGCCGTTACTCGGATCACGCCACAAGTGCAAGATGGCACTATCGAAGTGGAACTGTCTTTTACCGAGGGAGTACCTGAGTCGGCTAGACCAGAACTAAGCGTAGAAGCAGAGATCCTCACAAATCAATTAAGCAATGCTCTATATGTCGAGCGACCAGCAAATAAACAAGCCCATAGCGCAACTGAGCTTTACATCATCGACGGGGAGCAAGCTGTTGCAACCACAATACAATTTGGCGAAGACGCAGGTCGACACTTGCAAATTCTACAAGGTGCGCAAGAAAACCAACGTGTCATTCTCTCCGATATGACACAGCACAGTGAGCATAAGACCATCACGTTACTTTGAACCCACTAACAAGAATTAAAAGAAAGGATTTAAACATGAAAGAAAGCGTATTAACAATGTCAGGTGTAACCAAGGTATTCAGCACCGAAGAAATGGAAACCCATGCATTAAGAGGCATCGATCTCACCATTTATCGCGGAGACTTTGTCTCCATCTGTGGCCCATCTGGCTGTGGTAAATCAACCTTACTCTCCATCTTAGGGCTGTTGGACATGCCCAGCTCTGGTCAGTACCAAATTGAAGGAGAAGAAGTGAGCCAATTGACGTTGGCGCAGTCAGCATATATTCGTAATGAGAAAGTCGGTTTCATATTTCAGTCGTTTAACCTGATTGATGAACTGACGGTCTATGACAATGTCGCGCTACCGCTTAGATATCGCAAAGAGCCCATGGCAGAAGAACAGATCAAGCAAGCGGTGGAAGCTTGTCTGGCTAAAGTTGATATGAGCCACCGAGCTAGCCACAAACCCAACCAACTTTCTGGTGGTCAACAACAGCGTATTGCCATCGCCCGAGCACTGGTTGGACAACCAAGCATGCTGCTGGTTGATGAGCCAACAGGTAACCTAGATTCAATCAACGGCGATGCAGTGATGGCTATGTTGCAGCAGCTCAATGCCGAAGGCACCACCTTATGCATGGTGACGCACGATCCCCGCTATGCCGATATGGCGACTCGGCAACTCCATTTACTCGATGGCAAAATCATCGACAGTGAAGAGCATGGCGATCCCAAGCATGCGTTTGAAATACCTCTTGCACAGTAAGTAGGTGCCATTATGTTGAAACACAATTTATTAATCGCAATCAAAAGTTTAGCAAGAGTAAAAAGCTATGCATTGACCATCATCATGACCTTGGGTGTCACGCTAGGTGTGATGGTAGCGATGTACAATCTGAACTACCAAATCATCGCAGCGCCACTACCTTATCCGGATCAGGATAGGCTATTCTTAGTCCAAGGCCAACTGCTAGCTGACGGTGAAGTAAAACGTGAAAACTACCTGCCCTTTTTAGGCGCGGTTGAAGCCTATAAAGATAAGCACCCAGGGATCGAGACTTTTGCGCTACACAATATCAGTATTGATGTTGAGCAAAGCTTACCAAGCAGTCCAACCTTCAATACGGGCGCCATCACGCCTGAATATATGCAGATCATTGATGCGCCACTGGCATTAGGACGCCACTTTACAAAAGAGGAAGGACTCGACAGCAATCAACCTGTTGCCATTATCTCATACGATGTCTGGCAGACACACTTTGGTGGGAGCAGTGAAGTACTTTACCGCTCTGTGACTTTCAAAGGTATCAGCTTTATCATCGTTGGCGTCACGGCTGAACACTTCGCTGAGCCTGTATTAGCAACCCCCACGTGGCGTACTGATGTGTGGTTCCCTTACGACTATCGCGATACCCCAGATCCGCTTTGGACATTTTCTTCAAATCAGGTTCACTTGGTTGGTAAATTGGCCAAAGGTGCGAATATCAGCCGTACCCAGCTAGCACTCAATAACTGGGTGATGACACGATACCCTGCGGCGGTCGCAGATGATCCCACTGTGGCAAATACTGAAGTTAAATGGCGCTTTACCACTTACAAATCACGTATTATTGGCGATGCAGGCAATACCAGTGTCATGATGCTCGCAGGCAGTGTGGTACTGTTACTTATTGCCCTCAGTAACATCGGCAACCTCGTTTTATCTCGCGCTGTTGAGCAACAACGTGCTTTTGCAATTCAAGCCGCATTAGGTGCACAGCCTCACCACTTGTTCAAACAAGTCCTGCTTGAATTATCTTTGCTATTTGCCATCGCACTTATCGTTGCTACCGGTATTGTGAGTCTTATTTTGGGCTTATTAAAAGCTGGGTATGCAGGCCCACTTGCACGTTTAGATGAACTGAGCTTGAATCTGAACACAGTGCTATTTTCGATTGTCTTAACACTTATGCTTAATTTTGCACTCGCTTGGGTGGTCAGCAGGCAGCTCAATTACAATGTCATCATCGGTGCATTGCAAAGCAGTGGTAAGGGCTCTGGCGTACAAGTGTCTAAATACACGCGCCAAGTACTGGTTTCAATGCAGGTATTTTTTTGTATCTCTCTGCTCGTGTTATGTGTGAGCATTTTCAAACAAAGCTGGGCACAGCTCACTGCGCCCACGCATATCAACACTGACAATACCGCACAGATTGCTTTAAACGTTGGCACATTACTCACTGAAATGTCTCCAGAGCAGCGCGCCACACTGGTGCTTGAAGCAACAGAGCGGCTGAACCAACACAGTGACATCGTGCGTGCCGGTGTCGGTAGCTATCCACCTATCTCCTATTGGTTGGAGCAGTTCTCTACATATCACTCGCAGTTACAGCCCGGCATGGATAAGCCCGTCGTAACACATAAACGAGTTTGGGGGACACGCGCTTATTTTGAAACATTCGGCTTAAGCTTAACGCAAGGGCGTCACTTTACCGATGCGGAGGCCAGAGACAGAGCACCCGTTGTGATCATCAATGCATTTATGGCTGAAATGATCAAAGCTTCTGGACAAGCTCCGATTGGTGCAAAGCTGTATGAACGCAACGCCAGTGATCCCATCACGGTTGTGGGTATCGTAGAGAATTTGAATTTGCCAAACCAACCGCCAATTTCAAGAACCTATCGCCCTCGTGTGATCACTGGATACCCAATTGTTGTCGTCGAAACTAAACCCAACGTGCAGCTATCTAGACACAGTATCAATGAATTACTAGCACAAGTACATTCGCAAATTCGCGTTTATGACTTACAAACCACAGAGCAAATTCTATCCTCGCACCTTAAATCACAGCGCGTTGCCAGTATTTTTACTGCTGTACTTTCAGTGGTTGCGGTGATATTAGCAGGTATTGGTATTTACGGTGTATTTAGCTATACCATTGCCTTAAGGCGCTATGAACTAGGTATTAGAATGTCAATTGGCGCAACCCCTGTGACAATTTTCAAACTGGTACTGACAGAAAACATGCAACCATTTTTATTCGCAGCCGCTGCGGCCTCCTGCGCATTGCTGATCGGTTACTTTAGTGCAGCGTCCACGCCCTTCATGCACATGATGAACGTATGGAGTTGGTTGATCCCTGTCGCTTTAATAGCATGCCTAGTCGTGGGCATCACCCTAGTATCAACTTGGAGCATTATTCGCCAGCCAGCACAGTACGCATTAAAAGGGACTTAAGCATGTCTCAAACCAGCTACCGATCAGCATACAATATCATGATAATTTCCCGCCTGAGAGGTTGTTTCTGGTTTGTCATGGCGGCTGGTTTATTTATCTTACCTCTGGGTTATATAAATGGGCTATGCTTAACCTGTGAGCTCGTAATGCTGTCTAAATCTAGTAATACGAGTCCTGCATTTTTATACTCGCTTCACGTGCTAGAGTGGCTAGAATAACGCATTCAGTTAGATCTTTAGCGTATTGCACCACAATAGTGCAATACGTTCTTAAATGGTGCACTCATTTAGGTCAATCACGTGCTTTTTGACCATCAAAAACGAAATAAATCAATATTTACAACAACTTGAACTTTTGGCACAGATCACGCTTACTAGAGCGCAGTTAAGCAAATTATTGCAGCAAAAAATAACCCACGAGTCGGAGGACACATGTCACAATCGGTTTTAGATTTTATTAAAGAGAATGAAGTAAAGTTTGTAGATTTACGTTTCACGGATACTAAAGGTAAAGAACAACACGTTTCAATCCCTCATCATCAAGCCGATGAAGACTTCTTTGAAGACGGCAAAATGTTCGATGGTTCATCAATTGCTGGCTGGAAAGGTATCAACGAATCTGACATGGTGCTTATGCCAGATGCAAGCACTGTAAAGCTTGACCCATTTGCAGAAGAAACAACCATGATTGTACGCTGTGATGTACTTGAGCCTTCTACGATGCAAGGCTATGAGCGTGACCCACGTTCAGTCGCAAAGCGTGCTGAAGATTACATGCGCTCTACAGGCATCGCAGATACCGTACTATTCGGTCCAGAGCCAGAGTTCTTCCTTTTTGACGATGTTAAGTACAAAACTGATATGTCGGGCTCTATGTACTCTATCGATGCAGAAGAAGCATCTTGGAACTCAGACAAGAGCTACGACGAAGGCAACACAGGCCACCGACCTGGCGTAAAAGGTGGTTACTTCCCAGTAGCACCTGTTGATTCTTCACAAGATTGGAGAAGCGCAACGTGTCTAGTACTTGAAGAGTTTGGTCAAGTTGTTGAAGCGCATCACCATGAAGTTGCAACAGCCGGTCAAAACGAGATCGCAACACGCTTCAATACTATGGTTATTAAAGCGGACGAAATCCAAGAGATGAAATACGTTATCCACAACATGGCGCACCACTATGGTAAAACGGCAACCTTCATGCCTAAGCCAGTTGTAGGTGATAACGGTTCTGGTATGCACTGTCACCAGTCACTAGGTAAAGATGGTCAAAACATCTTTGCAGGCGATAAGTACGGTGGTCTATCTGAAGACGCCCTTTACTACATCGGCGGTATCATCAAGCACGCGAAAGCAATCAATGCATTTGCAAACGCGTCTACTAACTCGTACAAGCGCCTAGTACCTGGCTTCGAAGCACCTGTTATGCTTGCTTACTCTGCACGTAACCGTTCAGCTTCAATCCGTATTCCGGTCGTTCCTTCAGAGAAAGCACGTCGTATCGAAGTACGTTTCCCTGACCCAACAGCGAACCCTTACCTTGCTTTCTCTGCAATGCTAATGGCTGGCCTTGACGGTATCAAAAACAAAATCCACCCTGGTGATGCAATGGATAAAGATCTTTACGATCTGCCTGCTGAAGAAGCAGCTGAAATCCCAACTGTTGCAGCATCATTAGAAGAAGCATTGGCATCACTTGATGCGGACCGTGAATTCTTAACGCAAGGCGGTGTGTTCACTGATGACTTAATCGATGCATACATTGCACTTAAGTCTCAAGAAGTTGAGAAATTAAACATGACAACTCACCCAGTTGAGTTCGAAATGTACTACAGCGTTTAATCGCTGAGATATACCAGCAGTAAGCAGGGTAGTTCGCTACCCAGCGCAGTGTTTTCTGCTATTTAAGTATATTCTGCGCGCTTAAATCATATGTGTTCTCAAGCCCGCTTAATGCGGGCTTTTTTATGGCAAAATCATATTAAACACACTACAGTTATGGGATGAACATTAGTACTTGCACTATTGTGAAAATTACACAATGATGGTGTTTTTTGGCACTTTTTAAACTTGCTCAGTGAGGTCAACGTGGCTCGCCTTTGGATATTAATCGCGTTTTGTATCGTCTGCTCAAATGCGTATGCAGACAAAAAGGTTTACCGTTGGAAAGATCAAAACGGCAATTGGGTCTATTCTGATACCCCTCGAAAAGGCGCAAAAGAGGTCAAAATTAACACGAATTTTTTAACTATGCCGGCAACTGACACATCAGTTTTAACTACCTCACAATCGGCGTCAGGACAAACGTATAAAGCGGCCATTATTGCCCCTAATCATAAGCAAACATTACGTGATAACACCGGTAGTGTGTACGTGAGTGGTCAAATTACACCGAGGTTTGCAAAAGATTTTACTGTACAACTTTATTTGAATGGTAAGCCCACAGGCCCTAAACAACATACGGTTACATTCGCGTTGCGTAATGTCCCACGTGGAGAACACGCATTACAACTCATGGTATTCAATGGTAAGGATGAAATCGTCACGAAAAGTGATGAAACAATTTTTTTCTTACATAAAGCTTCGGTAAATAATTAACTTAACAATCAATCATTGCGTTGTCCTAGAAAATATAAAACGAAACAACGACTTTCAAACTAATTAAACATTCGACATAGGATTGTGTTACATTGATATGCACCAAGTTGGTGCAAGGCGACCCATTATGGAACAAGCATCCCCTTCTATACTCCAAGAACTTTGGCAAAACCTATCAACATCTGTCATTTTACTAGATGAAGAATTAAGAATTCACTATGCGAACAACAGTGCCAGTGAATTACTCGGACTTGGTCAGAAACGATTAATAGCTCAACCGTTTGAAAGTATTTTTCATCATCATTTAATCGACCTAAAGCGCCTCAAACGCTATGTGCTAGAAGATGGTATAGACTGTCAGCAACACAAGGTAGACGTGGTATTTATCGATAATCGGGCCAGTACAATCAGCCTCTTTGCTCGCAAGCTCTACTGTGATAATCAGCACTTTATTCAACTCGAATGTCGGCGCATTGATGAAGAATTACGATTTGATAACGCGTTTAATCAAGCTAACCAATATCAAGCAGCGCGTAACCTGATTCGAGGGTTAGCCCATGAAATTAAAAACCCACTCGGCGGGATCAGAGGAGCGGCGCAATTATTGCAGTATGAAGTTGATCAGCAAGAACGGGATGAGTGCGCACAACTCATCATTGATCAAGCCGATCGCCTTAGGGAGCTTGTGGATAGACTTTTAGGCCCCAATGCATTGCCAAAGAAAGCACTGTGTAATATCCACAAAGTTTTGGAATCAATTTTAAAACTCAGCGCACTGGATGCTGAGCAGTCCGTTTCATTGCGAAAAGACTACGATCCAAGTATCCCGGATATTTGCCTTGATGAAGCAAAGATTCAACAAGTGGTGTTAAACATCGTGCGTAATGCGCAACAAGCATTAAACGGACATGGTGAAATCTGTGTAACAACACGTATTTGCCATCGCGTACGGCGAGGTAAGTTAATGTTAAGAAAAGCATTACTTATCAAAATTGCTGACAACGGGCCAGGTATAGACGAGTCGCTAAAGGCGACGCTGTTTTACCCCATGGTCACAAATAAAGAAGGGGGCTCAGGTCTCGGGTTATCAATCGCTCAAACTTTAGTCGAGCAACACCGAGGCTTTATTGAGTGTGACAGCTGGCCTGGACATACAGAGTTTTGTATTTACTTACCCTTTGAAGACGAACTAGGGAGCAAATGATGAAGAGTGTTTGGTTAGTTGATGATGATGCGTCAATTCGCTTTGTATTAGAAAAAGCCTTGTCTAGAGCTGGTTTTGAAACTGAAAGTTTTGCTAACGGCCAAGATGTGTTGACTGCGCTCGAATACGACCAACCCTCCGTATTAATGTCAGACGTTCGTATGCCTGGTATAGATGGTATGGCGTTGTTAGAAGAAGTCAGCGACCTCTACCCCGCCTTACCCGTAATCATTATGACTGCACACTCTGATCTAGACTCCGCTGTTAATGCCTTCCAAAAAGGCGCCTTTGAATATCTAGCTAAGCCCTTCGACTTGGATGAAGCAACTTCACTCGCTGACCGAGCCTATCGGGCAGCACAACAAAATGTCAAAGCCAAACAAGTAGACGCTATCTCCAATCGACCAGACATTATTGGTGAAGCCCCCGCAATGCAAGAAGTGTTTAGAGCCATCGGTAAGTTATCAGCGTCTAGTATGAGTGTTTTAATTAACGGAGAGTCTGGCACCGGTAAAGAGCTGGTCGCGGGGGCACTACACAACCATAGTCCACGAAAAGACAAAACCTTTATCGCTTTAAACATGGCCGCTATCCCCAAAGATTTGGTTGAATCTGAGCTGTTTGGCCATGAAAAAGGCGCCTTTACCGGCGCGGATAGCGTCAGAAGAGGACGCTTTGAGCAAGCCAATGGTGGCACGCTATTCCTGGATGAAATTGGTGACATGCCATTGGATGTGCAAACCCGACTACTCAGAGTATTAGCTGATGGCGAGTTTTATCGTGTTGGTGGCCATCAAAGTATCAAAGTAGACGTTCGCATTTTAGCGGCAACTCACCAAGATTTAGAACAGTTGGTCAGCCAAGGGAAGTTTCGTGAGGATCTATTTCATCGACTTAATGTCGTTCGGTTACGCATTCCGCCATTGAGAGAGCGCAGTGTAGACATTGCTAAACTTGCCCAATACTTCTTAGCCAAAAGTGCCAAAGAGCTCAAAGTCCCCAGTAAAGTGCTCACTGAAAAAGCGTTGGCGCAACTGTGCGCCTTTCATTGGCCCGGTAATGTCAGACAATTGGAAAATACTTGCCGATGGCTGACCGTAATGGCACCGGGTGATATGGTGGGTCCACAAGACTTACCGCCCGAACTCATGCAATCAACAGAAACGAGAGAGGTGAGCGACAATCAAGATTGGCTAGATGCCTTTCAACTTTGGCTCGACCAACAACTTTTACAAGGCGAAGAGCATATTTGGCCACAAATACAAGCTCAACTAGAAACACGCTTAATTAAGTCCGCACTGGCTGCCTGCCATGGACATAAGCAAGATGCTGCGCTAAAAATAGGATGGGGGCGTAATACATTGACCCGCAAACTGAAAGAACGCAATATGCTAGAAAATGAATAAGTGTTTGGCAGACTATGAAGCTGTTAGAAAATATCACCACCATTAAACAACTCGAAATCATTAATCGGCTGGACTTTTTTAAAGAGTTTACACTGGCCGAACGGCAAGTTTTATTAGAATCGTTTAGCCACCTCTATTTAATAGGGCAAAATAAATATGCGTTTAAACGCTTTGAGCAAGACAATCGACTGTACATAATATTAAGTGGTGAGTTACGAATTTTTGCCGAAAAGAGCCATATCGATATTGGCCATGTGGGACCAGGTGAATTTGTTGGTGAAGGCGCTTTTATTTGTCATCGAGAGCGCAGTACCAGTGCACAAGCCGTTTCAGACACGATTGTTTTAGCCATTACCGCGGAGGCACTCACTAAATTGCCAGCAGTAATTCGAGAAAAAATCAAAGATAAAATTATCGAGGGCATGAGTGAGCGCATTCACAAACTCAATCACTACATTGAAGAGCAATTTTAACTAATCCGAAAACTGCAGAGCGATAAAGATCTCTGCAGCCATTACTTTCTAGCAATTATACATAGACATACATGTGATACCTTGGTAAGAAATACAACCCGGTACATGGGGTGAACTTGCGTACATGCCACCAGCAATATGTGGTGTTTGCGCTTGGTTTAACGTTTTATTGTTTGTCGTTAACTGCTTTACTGAGCGTTTCTTAAGTGCGACTTTCATCGTTATTTCCTTTTTATGTTGATCGTTTTCACACAGGTTGACTATTGCAACCTGTTTAATAAATAACCATTGATACGCATTAAAATCAACGCTTTGAGTCTGTACATTATTTCATTACAAACGGTAAAGCTTCTGTGAGATAGTGACATGTTTTACTGTGCAAAAATCACTCAGTGATTTTTGAAATAAAAAAGGGTGCGTAAGCACCCTTTTTTATTTCAAAAATTCACCAAACAAATCGAAAAGCTTATCTAACTCTTCAATGGTGTTATAGTGCATACAGCCAATGCGAACGACACCACCTTTATCCATCACCCCAAGCTGTTCACACAGACCTTGAGCATAAAAATTGCCATCCCAAACACACACATGCTGCTGACCTAAAAACTCAGACACTTTACGCGGTTCAATACCATCAAAAGTCAAAGCAAACGTTGGCGTGCGCTCTGCAACTCTCGTCACATCATCAATCCCGAATAAATTGATTTGTGGGAAGTCTACTAACCTTGTTAAAAAATGTTTACTCAATGCCATTTCATGCGCTTTTGAATTCGCAAAGGCCTGCTCAAGTCGCCTTCTCAGTGGCTCGGACTCAGACAACTCACTCAAAGATGCGATGTAATCTATCGCTGCAATCACACCAGCCAAGCCTTCAAAGCTCTGCGTACCCGTTTCCCAACGTCCTGGGATCACGTCTTTAGCTGGCTCAACTTTGTATGGCATGAACCCTTCTAAGTGTTCGCGCTTCCCATAAACAATCCCCACATGCGGCCCGAAGAACTTATATGCTGAGCAAGCGAGGAAGTCACAGTCCAAAGCTTGTACATCAATCAATTCATGAGGCGCAAAATGCACTGCATCTACATAGACAAGCGCACCAACCTCATGTGCCATTTCAACGATTTTCTTAATATCGTTGATAGAGCCTGTGGTATTTGATGCGTAAGTGACAGCAACCAGTTTTGTATTGCTGTTCAAAAGTTCCGCAAAATGCGCCAGATCCAAAGTACAATCCGACTCATTGATACGCACAGCGTGAACACTTGCCCCTTTATCTTCGGCGGCCTGACGCCATGAAGAGACGTTTGAATAGTGATCTGCATTTGTCACAATGACTTCATCTGTAGGCTGCCAATCTCTAGAGATAGCACGACTAAAGCTAAATGTTAGGCTAGTCATATTGGCACCAAATACAATCTGTTCGTGACTTGGCGCATTGAGTAGTTGTGCAACGGCCTCTCTAGCACGGCTCATCAATTCGACCGTTTTATCACTCGAAAAAAATGCACCACCTAGATTTGAATTAAAGTAACCAAGGTACGCTGACATCGCACTCAGTACTGACTGAGGCACTTGAGAACCACCCGGTCCATCTAAAAACATCGGTGCCTGTCCTGAGATCTCCTGCATCAATGCAGGAAACTGACGGCGAATTTGAGATAGATTCATAGCAGCCCCATTAAGCCGTAAATACAAAACAGTCTAAGTAGCCCACTTTGTCCGCGTCGAGTTTATTCATCGGCGTTGCGTTGTGCCATACTTCGCGATCGTTCACCAGGGCAAACAACCCATCTTTGATTTCCATTTTAAAACACGGTTCAGCTTCTTTGTGCTCATACACAAGCAACTCGCCACCGGCAATATTTTCGTGTGAAACACCACATACACAGACATGGTCAAACCCATCTTGGTGCACACCTTCTGGTGCTGGTGGCGTATCACTTTCAATAGCAAGCATTCTGAACTGATGCACTTCAATATCTCTCTCGTCGGAAATACCAGTCATCGCCTTGAACTCTGTAAGCAAGTGTTTGAACCCATCGCTTTGCAGCAACTCCGTTTCTAAATTCTCGTATACACGCTCAATATTACCTTGGAAATTGTTTATTGAGTCATCTTGTACAAATGCCTTTGTTGGCTGGATAGAGACCGCATTATCTTGAAATTTTAATACCGAATAACGGCGTTTACGAAACGCGCCATCTGCATACGGGTTATCTGGCAAACGTGTGAAGAATGGCTTTACTGAATCAATATGAGATTGTTGAATAAAACGAAGTTGAAGCAAATTCTGGTTGTTTACTGCTGTCATTTTTGCTCTCGCCTTTTGATGAGAAATTGGCAGAGATCTTAATCTATTTCACAGGAAATTTTGATTTTGAATAACTTGCTTTTAGCAAAAACAAAGAATAAATATACCCAATAAAAACATAAGTTAGATTAAAAATACCTTTTGTTTTAAATTTGGTAACTTTGCATTATGGCGCCAAATATAATCAACATTTTGCCTTACTGACACCGCAGCAACCAAAATAGGGGTCTTATAAATGCAATTTTCAGTTTAAATGAGCTTTCAGGACAAAGCGGCAACAGCGTGCAAGAACGCTTACAACTTATCTTCAATAGCAGCCAACTGCTGTGCAAAACTCAAATGACGCAAATCACCTAACCCTGCTTTTTTTGTCAGCGCTAAGAGTTGGTTTTCCAGCGTTAATAGTTTAGCCTCAACTTGCTTATCTGTTAGCGCCTGCTTTCGCGCAAGGTGCTCTGCGTACAAATGTTCAAGTCTTAAAATTTGCAAACGGGCAGAACGCGCTTTTTCTTCAATTAGGTGGTACGCTCGCACATTTGAATAGATAAACTGTTTTGCATATTCCGTCGTATTGGAGGCGTCCGCATAGACATTAGGTAACACGTATGCTTTTGGAGAAGTGGCTATGGTATCTAGCTGCGCAAATACCTTACCTAAATAATGTCGTTCAACCGCTGCTTTTTCTAGCGTGGTTAACTGAGCTTGATACTCAGACAGTCGTGTTTCAACTTGCATCTGCTTGCCTTCAACGAGCATTGCCTTAAATACGTTATGCTGGTCTTTTAGTCTTCGATAGCGCTTCGAGAACTGCTGTGGCGTATCGAATTTATCTAGCACTGCAAAGTGTGATCGCACAGGCTCTAACACCGAGAGAATTAATTGTTTTGCTGCTTGTGCGCCCGAAACCAGTGCCTGTATTTCTTGACCAGTTTCAATAATTTCACCACTGACCGTCTGAGACGAAAAGAAGGAGGCACTGTCCAAAGCCTGATGTGGCTTCGCTTTTAGTTTAGAAAACTGATCTTGTAAATCTTGCCATTCTTTTCGTGCTCTCTGTGTACGCTGTAAATCATATTCTGCTAATGACTCTGCTCTAGCTAAGTACATTGCTTGCTGCGCCTCCATAAACGCCGCTTCAGCGCGATTGAAGGCACTTTGTACTTGCTCATTTGACGGTGTTGAGTCACCTAAAGTATTTTGAACCGCGTCAAGCGTTTTACATCCCGTAATACTGATAAGTATTGCGCC
Source organism: Pseudoalteromonas sp. SMS1 (assembly GCF_021530565.1). GTDB lineage: Bacteria > Pseudomonadota > Gammaproteobacteria > Enterobacterales > Alteromonadaceae > Pseudoalteromonas. The sequence goes on along the minus strand of NZ_JAKGBI010000014.1, from coordinate 9,837 downwards.
AATAACAACGCTAAACTTCCTCTGCATCAATAGCTCCATTGTAATCCAGCTGTCAGTGATACATTAGTATACTCTATTTCAGGGACACGCAAACGTCGGCCATTCAATTCCTCTGTGACGGTATCTCGCTCTTTGTAGTAAGCATCTACCCCCACCATCAATGCAATATGTTCTACTAGTTGATATCGCACGCCAGCTCTAGCCATTATCCCCCACCCATTGAAGCTTTCTGTCAGTGTCGTTGTCTCGAATTGAGTATTTTGAATTCGACTATAAATCGGCGTGCTTAGCTCCCCCTCGACATACCAACTTATCGTTTCATTGGGCTGAAGGATTTTGCTGTCATAACGTGCACCAACAGTTGCAAGCAAGCCCATTTGATCTTCTGTGACCGAAATAACGGGGACCAAAGAGGCGGGGTTATTTTGTAAAGCATCATCGCCGTCTTTCGCTTGGCCAGGTAAATCAAAACGAGGAACAGGATCACCTTCATCTCTTGGGAGCGCTTTCAGTGCATTATCAAAATCCGTTGCACCAGGGTTGACGAAGCGAAAGTTGGAACGTGTAAAGCTCGATGTAAAGATCTTCATACCGAAAGTCAGCTGAATGGCACTGTGATAATTATAAGCAGCGGTGAATGCCAGTTCATTTGCTTTTACTTTAAAGTCATTTTGTTGAATGGCGCCAAAGTTTCTCAGTGACCAAGTTTCAGTATCGATTTCAGTTGAAATAGTCGCTGCACTGCCAATGTAAAAACCCCACTCATCATCAACACCAGTATATGAAAGTTGCCTGACTGCGGGGTTGGTGACTGATATGGACTGCGATAATTGCCCGAAACCTGCGACATCTTGAAGTGACTCGTTATAGTCAATCGTTTCAAAGCCTAGGCGAATTTCACTAAAAGAGGGCAGCGGTGCCGCCAGTGCATTACAACTGCCTAAGATACCTACTAAAGCGAACGTATATTTCATTGCCTTTTCCCCGATAACATGGTGATGGTATATCGCAAGGCACAACTAACCTCCCCTTGCTACAAGCCTATTTGATTGCGTTTGCAGCTTTAATAAGATTCAAGCACCATTGCTTACAATGCAAAATGACAACAGCCCTAAACTAGGTATCAATACATAGCGAACGAACAGCATTACCTTGTTCTAATAAAGCAGCCAAGATAACTCCTCAGATTATGTATAAACAGTAGTACAGACCTCTTTATAGTCAAGGACATAGACTGAATTCCATGGCGATTTAATATGTTAAATAGCGTCGAGTTGATGGGGGTCTCTGAGTTGCAAAGCTGCTGAAAAGCCAACACAAAATTGGCTTTTCACATTACTAAACTAGACAGCCTGTTGAATGATGACGCCATCGGCTTTTTTAGTATAGTGCGGCATCTGATGGAAGTTTAAATACCGATACGTATCAGCAGCAGTCGCATTGATTTTTGTCGCATACTCTTGATATTCATCAGGTGTAGGTAAACGACCAATAATCGCGGCAACCGCAGCAAGCTCTGCAGATGCCAAGAATACATTCGCCCCAGTCCCCAATCGATTCGGGAAATTGCGAGTAGAGGTAGACACCACCGTCGCTAGGTCCGCCACTCTAGCTTGGTTACCCATACACAGCGAACACCCAGGTGTTTCGATACGAGCGCCGACGCGGCCATAAATGCCATAGTACCCTTCGTCAGTTAACTGGTCTCGGTCCATTTTCGTAGGGGGCGCAATCCACATTCGGGTCGGCAGCTGCCCTTTAAACCTATCCAATAATTTTCCCGCAGCCCTAAAGTGCCCAATATTGGTCATACATGAGCCAATAAAGACCTCATTTATTTCCTCCCCTTGCACCGCAGAAAGTAATCTCGCATCATCTGGGTCGTTCGGCGCACATAAAATTGGCTCCTTGATTTCACTGAGATCAATATCAATTGTATGTGCATATTCTGCGTCTTTGTCTGCCTCCATTAGCGTTGGATTTTCCAACCAATCCTGCATTTTTTCGATACGGCGCTCAATGGTGCGAACATCACCATACCCTTCAGATATCATCCACTTGAGCATTACAATGTTTGAGCTTAAATATTCCTCTACTGATGCGTGTGATAGTTTTACAGTACAACCCGCAGCGGATCGCTCAGCCGATGCATCAGATAGTTCAAATGCTTGCTCAACAGTAAGGTGCTCAACCCCTTCGATTTCCAGTATTCTGCCCGAAAACGCATTCACTTTACCCTTCTTCTCTACCGTCAGTAATCCTTGCTTAATGGCGTAATACGGAATGGCATGCACTAAGTCACGCAGTGTGATCCCTGGTTGCATCTCTCCGTTAAAGCGTACGAGAACCGATTCGGGCATATCCAGTGGCATAACGCCAGTAGCAGCCGCAAACGCCACTGCGCCAGAACCCGCAGGAAAAGAGATGCCCAATGGAAAACGGGTATGTGAATCACCGCCGGTGCCAACCGTGTCCGGAAGGAGCATTCGATTAAGCCAAGAATGGATAACGCCATCTCCTGGGCGTAAAGATACCCCGCCTCGATTCATCATAAAATCGGGTAAAGTATGATGTGTATTCACATCAATAGGCTTAGGGTAAGCTGAAGTATGACAAAACGATTGCATCGTCAAATCCGCAGAAAAGCCCAGACAAGCTAAGTCTTTTAATTCGTCGCGCGTCATTGGACCAGTCGTATCTTGTGAGCCCACTGTGGTCATCTTAGGCTCACAATATTGCCCGGGGCGCACACCTTCAACACCACACGCTTGACCAACCATTTTTTGCGCCAAGGTATACCCTTTGCCCGTGTCATTCGCTTGGGCAGGCTTACGGAATATAGCCTCCTGCTCCAATTTCAGTGAAGCACGTGCCTTATCTGTCAAACTGCGACCTATAATAAGCGGGATCCGCCCGCCGGCCTGAACTTCATCTAAGATTACGTCCGACTTTAACGTGAATGTAGACAGCACCTCATCCGTGCCAAAACGTTTTACAACGCCCTCATAAGGATATATATCAATTTGGTCGCCCATGGCCAATTTTTCGACAGGCAGCTCAATGGGTAACGCCCCCGAATCTTCCATAGTATTGAAGAAAATGGGCGCGATCTTCCCACCCAGACATATCCCACCTACACGCTTATTCGGTACATGTGGAATATCGTCTCCCATAAACCACAGCACGGAGTTTGTCGCAGATTTGCGTGACGACCCAGTACCCACAACATCTCCAACGTAGGCAAGCGGTAAACCGTTCGTTTTTAGGGCCTCAAGTTGTGAAATTGGGCCAATTTCACCATGCTTTTGAGGTAGGATCCCTTCTCTTTCGTTTTTCAACATAGCCAAAGCATGCAGCGGTATGTCTGGTCGCGACCATGCATCAGGCGCTGGAGATAAATCATCTGTGTTTGTTTCACCAGTAACTTTGAACACCGTAACTGAAATTTTCTCAGGTACTGCAGGCTTTTCGGTAAACCATTCTGCTGCTGCCCATGACGCAATAACTTGTTTGGCAAACTTATTCCCTTGCTTCGCCTTTTCTTCGACATCATAAAATGCGTCAAACATTAATAGGGTCTGTGATAAACCTTTTGCAACGACTGGAGCGAGTTGCTCATCGTCAAGGAGCTCAATCATAGGTGCAATATTATAGCCACCTAACATTGTGCCTAAAAGCTCAGCAGCGTAGGTTTTGGAAATCAATGGCGATGTGTCTTTCCCCTTTGCAACAGCGGCCAGAAAGCTCGCTTTAACATATGCGGCATCATCCACACCGGGTGGCACTCTATTAACCAATAGGTCTACGATAAAGTCTGCTTCTCCTGTAGGTGGGGCCTTAATTAGCTTAATCAGTTCTTCGGTTTGTGCCGCATCTAAAGGCTTGGGAGCTATCCCCTGCGCCGCACGCGCTTCTACGTGATTACGATATTCTTGTAGCACGGTGTTATCCTCTTGGTGACGTGTTTTAATAAGCATTTTAGTATTTAGATTTATAACTGCTTACCTTTTAATCTGACGATTAAATTATAAGAGCTTTATTTTTAGATGAAAATCTTGCAAGTTGGATTGAGCTATATAGTGGCTATAACTGGTGTGAATATAAAATGAGAGGAGCCTATACTTATGTGAATATCTATTGCGCATTTTGCATTGATAGCCGAGATCATTGCTGAACTCGACTATCAAGCTATTATTAGCGTTTTACCTTAACGCGCTCAACTGAAATGACTTTGGCTTCCACACGGCGGTTAGCAGTATGTGCTTCTTGTGTATTACGGCTATCTAACAAACGCTCTTCACCATACCCTACCGTAGAGATACGTGTTGCATCGATGCCTTTTTCTATGAGCTGTTTAGCGACTGCATCAGCACGCTTTTTAGAAAGCCACATGTTGTAATCAGCCTTACCTAAACTAGAGGTATGGCCTTCGAGTACCACAGAAGTTTCTGGGTGTGCATTTAAAAACTCAACCACTGCGTTAATGTCATTTAAATATTGTTGAGATACTTGCGAATTATTGTTTGGGAATCTCACTAATAAGCTAACTGTGACCTCTTTCTCTTCAAAAAGGCTACAACCCTTAGCATCAACCGCATCACTCATCGGTGTATTCGCACAGCGATCGTGCTTATCTAATATGCCATCTTTATCACTGTCTTTTGGTGCAGCTACGACAGTGGGCTGTGGTGCAGGTTGTGGGGCTGGCTCAACTTTTTTGGGGCTGCTTGTTGTGCCGCCAAACATATAGTTAATACCTAATTTAGCACCTACATCCGTATAACCTCGTTCTAGCCCTTGATAAATAGCAGTTTCAAAGTTCGCTGCAAAATTATCCGTAAAGTGATGACGATAACCGACACCAGCATTGGCAAATAAATTGCTATCGAAAAGGTCGATAGATTTCAGGCCAGCCAACGCATAAAATGGACCCCCATCAAAATGATAGAGACCATCAATGCCGAGACGATCGCCATCGACAGAGCCATTTCCAGCACCTTCAAGATCAAAGTCTAGATCGGCATACTCAATACGCGCACTCCAATATTTATTAAAACGATAGCCTAGCTCTGCACCCCAACCTGTAGAGTTATCGATACCAACACCACCATTGCCAACACCTCGGATGTTTTCCCAACTTGCATCGTAGTAATCACCGAATACGCCTAAGTAAACACCTTCTTCGATCTCGTTTGCATGCAAAGAAGACACGGTAGCCATCGCTACAACTACGCTTAGCATCTTAAGTTTCATGTTTATTCCCTCTAAAATTCAGACTTTTCTAATTTGATGCCCACATAATAGTAGCCTAAGACTTAATAATTACTTAACACTACATAAGTATTTTTAATTACATTTTTAGCCCTGATGGCCAAATAACACTTGGTACAAGCCGTCCTCTTCAACTAAAGTCCTATGATCTCCAGACTGTGTGACTTTGCCATCATCTAACACATATATGATATCAGCTTGGCGTATTGCACTGAGCCGATGCGCAATTATCAGCGTCGTACGGCCTTGTAAAAATTGATTGAGGTTGTTGTGTATGCGTGCTTCTGTTTCGACATCCAGCGCAGACGTTGCCTCGTCTAAAATCACGACTTTTGGATTCGCTGCGACCATTCGAGCAATTGCCAATCGCTGTTTTTGTCCCCCTGACAACCTAACCCCATTGCGACCAACAATAGCCTCTAATTGGCCTTCCATTGCCTTAACATTTTTAGCCAGTTCAGCAATTTCCAACGCATGCCAAAGTTGTTCATCAGTGCAATCTCGACCAAGGCTTAAGTTTTCTCGAACCGTCGCATTGAACAAAATAGGTTGCTGCAAAACGGTTACGACATGTTCACGCACAGTGTCATAGCCTATTTCTTCAACAGACATATCATTGATAAAAATGTCACCCTGTGACTTTTGATAAAGGCCAAGCAACAATTGGACTAAAGTCGATTTCCCACCACCTGATACTGCGACTAACGCAACCTTTTTACCCTGTGGAATAGACATACTGACGTCACGTAATATCTGCTGCCCATCATGATAAGCAAAGCTCACGTTATTAAATCTAATACCCACTTGCGGCGCTTCAAAAGGCGTTACCTGAGTATTCACCCTTTCTGGCTCAGTCTCATACTCAAGCACTTGATTTAGGCGCTGAAGCGCACCTGATGCACTGTAATATGCATATTGAATACTTAAAATCTCCTGAACAGGCCCCATCATGAACCAAAGGTACCCAAACACCGCAAATATTTGGCCCACCGTAAGCCCTGAAAAGACGACCATCAACATTGCTATTGCTCTGAATATTTCAAAACCAAGTAAAAATACCGTGAAACTCAATCTATTTACGGCATCTGTTTTCCATTGGGACTGCACAGAATAATGCCTGAGATCTTTAGCAGCACTCATAACATTATCGAAATAACCATGCTCTCTGCGCATTGCCTTCAATTGTGCAATCGCATCTAGTGTCTCGACAAGTGCGGTTTGAAATGCTTCAAAGGCACTGTTTTTCTTTTTAGTGAGATGCTTTACCTGTTTGCCAAATTGACGAGAGAAATATATCACGGCAGGATTTAAGGTTAGGATGATAAGACCCAAAGTCAGATCTATCCATAGCAACACTATCGCCGTTCCTATAATAGTTAACAGACCAATTAAAAAGCGTGACATAGTTTGGCTAATGAACCCATCCAAAGTCTCTATGTCAGTCACACACCGAGAGCTAATCGCGGCGCCACCTTGAGTTTCAAACTCTCGCAGCTGAACACGAGATAAATGGTTAAGTAGGCGCTCTCGAATTTGCAAAGACACATCCTTGCCAATTATCGTAAACTGGCGAGACTGAGCAACGCCCAGTAACAAAGCAGCGATTCGCATCAGCATGACGGCGGCTAGGATAGCGAGAATATAGCCTGCAGGGCCATGCCATTGAGGTGGCAGTAATTGATTCATTGTATCGACTGCAATGCCCGGTTTTTCAAGCAATACTTCGTCAACTAACAAAGGCATCATCAATGGAATTGGTACACTGACCAATGCCGCCAGCAATGCGATAAAGTGTGCTAAAACAAGCGGCTTTTTATGTGCCAATACCTGCCTTTGTATTTCCTTCCAAGTTAATGGTCCCGTCATAACTCCTCTCAAAAATTACGTACCACAGAATGTTTGGTAATGTGCTGTATTTGATTGAGACGTCAGCCACTTTAGTGGGTAATGCTGATATTCATATGGCGTTTTCAAGGCCGTAAGCCACCCATTTAATTGCGGGCTTTCGCCTTTCTCATAAAACTCTTGAATAATCTCTTCAACCAATTCATTACGAGGGATAAGTGCGGGATTGACCGCAACCATACACTCTAACATCGCTTCAGATGTATACTGCTTTGTCCGTTGTGACCATTTCCTAACCCAGGCAGCTAACACATCAGATTGCGGGTATTGTGTTTGAAACGTCTCCATTTTACTCGCGGTAAGCGCAGCAAATGTATTTGTATAATCCAATTGATGCGTTGTCATCAATTCTAGTAATTCATTGATTAAACCTTGATCTTCCTCATGCCAGTCAAGTAACCCCAGCTTTTTCCGCCAAAGCTCTCTATAACCCACATTGAAAGTTTCTGAGAATGCGACCAAGCTGTGCGAAAAGCGTTCTACTGCGTGCTCTTCATTTTCACACAACAACAGCAAAGACTCTGCGAGTCGCGCACAATTCCAACTAGCAATATTGGGTTGTTGACCAAATGCATAGCGCCCTTGTGAATCAATAGAGCTATAAACACGTGAAAACGAAAAACGCTCCATCATTGCACATGGGCCATAGTCGATAGTTTCCCCATTCACTAAAGTATTGTCTGTATTCATTACACCATGAATAAACCCTACTTGTAGCCATTTTAGTATTAATACACACTGTGCTTGGCAAACCCGATCAAAAAAGGCAAAAACACGCTCTTCCCCTTGCGCTACGATCTCCTCGAAAGCATCTGCGATTGCCAATTCCATGAGTTGACGCATGGCGTCACTGTCCTGCCTAAGCGCTAATAACTGGAAGGAGCCAACCCGTATATGGCTGTGTGCGATCCTCGCCACCAGAGCACCTGGCAAATGACCCTGTCGGTAAACGGATTGGCCGGTCGTGAGTACGGCTAAGCACTGTGTGGTTGGGACCCCTAAACTTTTCATGGCCTGACTCATAATAAACTCGCGCACAGCTGGACCTAAGGCGCACAAGCCATCTCCACCACGAGAAAAGGAAGTCGCTCCGGATCCTTTTAATTGAATGTCATACGCTTTGTCGTCTCTGCCTGTAAAAGAAGCCAATAGATGTGCTCTGCCATCCCCCAGCAAGGGATTAAAATGACCAAACTGATGCCCTGAATAAGCAAGTGCAACACTTTTGCCACTGCTTAACACATGCTGACCCGAGAGGTAGCCAAGCGTCTCCTCACTGTCCCATGCCAGCCCAACGTCGTTATTTAATTCGCTGTTCATCAACAGCAGTTTTGCCTGCTCGAATGTATCTGGTTTAGCTGGTACAGCAAACTCTGCACCCAACTGAGTATAACGAGAATAAAACATCATTTAAGTACTCTGAATTACGTTATCACCAACGCTGTATGCGATTATTTGGCTTATTGCTGTCATCGACATGCCACTGGTATCTTGTAGTTCATTAAAATGTATTTGTGCCGACTTAAGGGACTTCAAAGTCTGCAATCCACCATCAATTATTTTATTAGCACGGAGGTAGGTTTCTATATCTTTGGTCAATAAAAAAGTGTCTTTACCTAGTGCTCTCAATGCGAAAGGTCCTGTATTTCCACCTAATCTATTGCCCTTTTTCTTAAGCATAAGCCAAAGATCGATGATATTGCTACTTGGCCACCGTGCTATTAACTCACTGAGTGAACCATGCTCCTGTTGAACTTCGTGAATCATTTGACAATTAATTGCAATGCTTTGTACTTTCTTAAAGTTACGAATGATACGTTCATCTTGAGATCTTTGTTCATACATATCAGGGGACATATACAGTAATTTTTCTACAGAGAAATCCCAAAAAACCTCTCTAAACCCACTCCACTTGGCATTGACGACAGACCAGTAAAAACCAGATTGAAAGATCTTTCGAGTAAACTCTTCCAGCCACATATCATCACTATACTCAATCAGCATCGTTTCGGGTTGTGGTGTATTGAGTAGTGCCCGTAAATTGGCTTCTCCACCTTTACGCTGACACGCTCTGTCATATATCTCGTTAAACCGACTCAATTGGCCCCCTTCAATTTTTGCGAATATATTACTCAATAATAGTCTCACATATATAGTCGATGAAACACATGTTGTGAGTAAGGGTATTAGGTAAATTGAGCAACTCCAAATATCAGAGCGGGAGAATTGAGTTTAAGAGGCTATAAACCATGATCGAAGCGTGAAGGTGGGCTTAATGCGACGTGTTAACGACAATGCGCGCAGCGAATCCATGTGCATGCGTAAGTATAGTGCGAAAGGTTTATGACAAGCGCAAAGCGCCCACATTCTTTTCGCGCAAGGTGAAATGAGTAGGTTTAACCGCAGCTAAGGAGATGTATTTAAAAAGCATAAAGAATCACAACTGTGAAAGCGCTTCACTGCCCTCGCCCTAAAGCTCGTGTTAGCACCTTAAACGCAAAAAACCCGTCGCATTACTAAGGGGTTTCTTTTATTGGGCCCTGGCGATGGTCCGGCCGACGACCAGAGGCCTCGCGTTCAGTCGGTAGAAAGTGAAACTATTCACTTTCCTAGTGCGAAAGGTTAGCGACAGCGAACACAGTGAGCACGCTTCTTTTGCGC
>NZ_JAKGBI010000013.1 GCF_021530565.1 Pseudoalteromonas sp. SMS1 | reverse complement strand
TAATAGCACGGTGCGTACGCCGTGCTTTTTTGTGTGGAGATGACAAATATACAGGGAAGAACTTTGACCATAGGCGTACGTGGTTAATCGAGCGGTTAATGCAGCTTAGTGAAGTATTGGTCCTTTGAATACTGAATTAATGGAATTGCTAAAGTTATACGAGTTACCAAAGTGACTATCTATAATGTCCAGTAGGACAATAAACTTTATGCTTGATTATCGTCAGGAAATGACGAGGAAAAACAATGTGCTAGATTTGCTTTTTTAGTGAGGAATAATGAAACATATTTATTTTGGATTGGAGCAACAGTTTCTTAGTGAAGTACTTCATTTTATTGAAAATAGCCTCAAAGTAAGTTTTGTTGAACGAGAAAGTTCTTATAAAGGAGTATATTTTAAAGCACAAGACGCGAAGGGAGTTTTGTTTGAGTTGACGAGTAATTTCGTCGAGGACCAAGGCGAATGGCAAAAACCTGACTTTGACGAGTTTGATATGTTGCTTAAAATTGGGAACTTGTCTGTTGACAAGGCGGGCGAGATTGACTTTCTGGATTCTTATATTTATCTAACTAAGCTAGAAGAAGTAATTATTAATGACGAGGTCAAGCGCTTTAGATTTAAAAATGGTGTGAAGGAACTCGTGTTTTCAATGAAACTTTAAATCTGTAATCAATACGGCACAGACACAAATTTATTATTGTTTTCAGACAGTATATTAATACATCACACTCATCTCAAAGGAAGTCATTTTTGCAAGTGATGGCAATATTAGCGTGCTAGAAGTACTCGAGCAGCGCGGTAACCCACAATGAAGTTCAGATAGTACATGTTAATATTGATATATCTAGATTCAATAATTAAAGAGGAATAATAAGTGGTTGAGCACTTAGAAGAGTTTAAGTACCTCTGGGAAGATATTTCAGGGGGCTGGGGGCTGTTGCACGTAAATGCAGATAGAAAACAAGAGGCTCCAGACTATCTTGTAGTTAATATTTCGAACAAAAATGTAGTTTTAATTGAAGATGATGTGGTTGCGAAAAAGGTTATTGAGAAAATGTTGAGTAATGGGCCTCGTATAGTTGCTATTGGAAATGGGTTTTAACCTTTTGGAAATATGTTCTTGAACATCGACTAACGGTATATGTTTGTCGATAATTAAGACAGGACAGGCACAAACTTATTGCTTAAACGAAGCGCTTTGACCACTGTTAAAAGATCCAGTTTTAAGTGGGTTTTTAAAGGCATGACAAAAGCAATGATAACTTTGTCTTCGACATCTTATTATCACAAAATAGCACGGTATGTACGCCGTGCTTTTTTGTGTGGCGACGATAAGTATTCTGTTCTATATGAGACAAGCACAAACAAACCAGCAATTTTAATAGGACATGTTCATAGACTTGACTTAGCAGAAGCTTGAGATTTTATGAAGCACATTCTTTATTAAAAATTTTATATTTAACATTGGCGTTACACATTTCTTCCACAGTTGGACACTAACCTCAGCGTAAATTCGCTTTGTATCCGGATAGGGTCTTCTATGGGTAACCAGCTTTTATACGAGCATATTGTGATTGCTAGTCACAACACCGGAAAAATTTCCGAGCTATCTGACTTATTTAAGCCATATTCCAAAACCATCACATCTTCTAAAACACGGGGGCTAATCGAACCAGCAGAGTGTGGAAAGTCGTTTTGCGAAAATGCGGAAGTCAAAGCAGTCACGGCAGCGAAAGCAACGGGTTGTCTTGCCATAGCTGATGATAGTGGTCTTTGTATAGATGCGCTTAATGGTTTGCCAGGTTTGTATACTGCTAGGTGGGCAAAGCAATCGGGTGGATATGCTCAAGCGATTGATCATATTCTTACCCGTTTAGAGTCTGATAGTAGCCGAAAGGCTAAAATGGTATGTGCCTTAAGCTTTGCTTTGCCAAGCGGTGTTGTTTATTCGTTTTTAGGCGAAGTTTATGGAACGATTAGCTGGCGAGCCAAAGGCAAAAACCTAATCGGATTCGAACCTATATTTATTCCTAACGGGAGTACAAAAACGCTTGCAGAATATTCATTGGTGCAAAGGAGTATGCTTATCCCTCGCGCAAAAGCCTTTCATCAGCTTTTAAAGCACCTAGGTGAGCGCGAGCATTTTGTTCAAACTCCTATGCAAACACCGGAGGTGGTGTATGCAATGCTGTGAACATACGCTGACTGTTTTTGTCACCAATGTGGGCGAGCTCACTGTACGCTTAATTTCACATCGTGCTTTTTTACCTTTAAGTCAAATGGCACTTCAAGCACAACTGCACTTTTTATGTGAGAACATTGAGACCCTTTCTGTAAACGATTTAGCCGACATAACGGCAAATTTATTATTTTGTCGAAACCCGCATATTGCACGGATAGAAATCACGATATTGGACACCCATACTGCCTCGTTTCACAAAGGGTACAATAAAGAACATGTTGACTTTGAAACACAACTGTTTGGCCGAGTAGATATCTTGTTTGAAGAATCACAATTTGGGGTATATTTATTGAACATAGCACCTGGAAAATCGATACCAGATCACCTGCATTTGGAAATGGAGGAGCATGAATTGATTCTAGATAGTGGGTTATATCTATACAACAAACCTGTAGAAATTGGCAATGCGTTCTCTTGGCCAAAAGGGGTGATACATGGATATGAAAATCGTACTGACAAAATGGCAACCGTACTTTGCATCGATACCCCTAAATTTATACCTAGTGATGAAATTATGATTAAGGGGAATGACAATTTATTTACGTTACAAGATTGTGTAGGCGGTAAAGGTACATGAAACAAACTGTTTTAGTGACCGGCGCTAGCTCGGGCATAGGATACGAAACTTGTCTGGCTTTGTTAAAAGCTGGCTATCATGTTGTGGGATTGAGTCGGTATGTAGGATCAAATCAAATTCTTAATGGTTATTCAAACTTTACGCCTTGGTGTTGTGATTTAGCTAATGTAGATGCGCTGCCTGACGTGTTTTTGTCAATCCAAAAGGCTGTTGGAGAGATCAATGGGTTGGTTTATGCCGCAGGTGTTTGTCATCACCAAGCGTTCGGTAATACAACGTTGCGCGCCATTTCAGAGCAATTAAATGTGAACTTAGTGTCTGCTTTTATACTGTGTGAGCAAGCTGTTGTGCATATGCCTCGTAATAGTTCGATCTTATTGCTGAGCTCAACGTTAGCAGATAAACCACTCTCTACTAGTGCAATTTACAGTGCAACTAAAGCGGGATTGGAACAAGTCATGAAAGCCTGTGCATTAGCGGGCGCTAAGAAAAAAATTCGTGTAAACGCTTTATCATTAGGCTGTGTAAGTACACCTATGCTGGCTCAAGAGAGAGCGGATGACTTAGACGTAGACAGTCGACTTAAACAACTTGAACAGTTTCACCCTTTGGGATTGGGCAAAGCCGAAGATATCGCGTCGATAATCATCACGCTATTTAATCAGCCCTGGACAACAGGCAGTGTGATTAAAGTGGATGGTGGGCTTACTCTAAATTAAGAATATGAAAAATATACCTATTACACTATTGCAAAATATGATGCTGTCTTTTTGTACTAGTTTACCAGAACTACCGATTGCAAACGTAGGCGGTGTCATTCGATTTGAAAACATTGATGCGCAAAGACTCATAAATGCACAGCGTGAGATAATGCACTGTCATCAAAGCTTTAAGTTTTACTTTCAACGCACAGCGCAGGGGATAGTACAGCACGAGCACTCTGAGCAAGACCTCAATTTTACCATCACTGATTTTTCAGGGTTGAGTGATGAACTGGCATTAAAAAACGCAAATGAGACAATCACAAGGTTGTTTACGACACCAATAAACCCATTTGATTTTCCGCTCCATCGCAATGAAGTACTGGTTCTGCCAAACAATCAGGTATGGTTGGTGTTTTTAGCGAACCATGTAATCTGTGACGGATACAGCGCATTCGCCTATTTACGACAGATAGTTGAATACTATGATAAAGGCATTAGGCCACAATGCACTTTTATTGATCCCGAAAAGCTAGCTCACGCACAGCGTAGTTATCTTGAGTCTGAACAATACAAAAAAGACAAAGGTTTTTGGCTGTCACAGCTGAGTAAACCAATATCATTTAGGTTATTTTCTCAAGCTAACAAACCCAAAAGCCAGTCACTTCGATTCACATTGCCTAGGCAAACATTTGGGCCACTTATTGAGCTTGCAAGCCGTCATAGTCTAAGTTTGTCAACTTTATTGCTGACTTTGTGGCAAAGGCAATTGAATGAAGATTACCCGTTGTCTGACAGTAATCGACTTCGCATTGGGTTACCTGTTCATGGCCGAAAGAAAAACGAGTCTGATCTCATTATTTTTAAAGCCAACATGTTGGTACATGAGTTTGAGTTGGAAGCTGATGCTAACCTTGTAGAGCAGGCCAAAAATGTTGCTGCTCAGTTAAAGCGCGCTTATCGACACAAAAGGTTACCCCCCGAGCTACTCTATGATGACTTAAATATGCCGAGCTATATGCCGTTAAGTGAGTTTAGATTTGGATATTTAGAGCTTGAAAAACTCAGTGAGCAACGTGGCTTACCCATGTCTTTTAGTTATGAATCTCATTTACATCATAGTTTACCTTTGCAATTGAATATTGTTAATTTTCATGGCGTTGATCACATCGATTTTTTAATTGAATATAACCCTGCTAATTTAAATGAATTTCAGGTAGAAGCACATATCAACAGCCTGTTTGAAAAGATTAAACGTATAGCGACAGAAAATGAAAAAGATCCCGATTGTCAGTAGAAAGGACCAGAGAACATTAGGGGTTAGTTTCATGGTGAGCCCCGCTGTATTCTTACTGAAGCTCGCAGAGAAGTTTGGCGATGTAATACAATTTAAGCTTGGACCATTTAAGGTGGTGTTGATTTCTAACCCGGCAATAATCAAAGAAATTTTGATAGGCCAAGTAAAGCTGTTTCCTAAATCAAAAAGAGATACCGATATCTTAAGTAAGGCGGTGGGTAATGGCATTGTAACGGCAGATCAGCAAACACATAAACTTTTAAGGAAGGTCGCACAGCCTTCCTTTATGCAGCGGCGTATTGTCAATTATCAAACGATTTTCGAACAGTACGCACAAGACTGTATTAATGATTTGAATCATGCAGACACGATAAATATTGCAAAAGAAATGGAGCGTTTGTCTCTTCAAATAACCTGTAAGACACTTTTTGGACTAGATAAAGACGATTTAAAAAGAACGACAGAAGTATCAAATGCTATCAATGAATTACATGCGCTGATCAGTAAAGATTTTGATGGTATTATCAATTTACCCGCATGGTTTCCTTCACCACTTAACTTACGTTTTAAAAGAGCAAGAAAAGTGATAGATGACATTGTCGAAGAGATCATTCTAAATCGGCGAAGTATGCCGTTTGAAGATCATGGTGATTTATTGTCATCGTTTCTAGAGGCGACAGATGAAGCTGGCCATCCACTTACCAATGAGAATATAAAAGATCATCTTATCTCTTATTTTATTGTGGGTCATGAAACAACATCAAATACGTTACTTTGGAGTTGGTATTGCTTGGCTAAGTTTGAAGATCAAGCTGAAAAGGTCTATCAAGAGGTGCGTAACATGAAAACGGTCGCGTCGATTAACTTGAGTGATTACCCAAAAACACATACTTTTATCAAAGAGGTACTCAGATTCTTTCCGCCTGTATGGTTAATTGGTGCAAGGAGAGTTGCAGAGCACGTCGCAATTAACGGTTACCAATTTAATAAAAAGGATAAGGTTTTCATCTCTCCATTTGTGGTCCATCGATTAGATGCCCATTTCAATAATGCAAGTATATTTGATGCGAGCAGGTGGGAAGACGATGTCGTGTCATATGAAAAGGGGGCATACATTCCTTTTGGCGCTGGCCATAGAAATTGCATTGGGCAACATTTTGCTTTACAAGAAATTCTAACGATACTCGTGACCATTACACAGTCAGCACGGTTTGAGTTTATAGATAAATCCACAGACCCTATTCACATTCATGCACGAGCGTCCCTGTCCAATTACGGTGGGATGATGATGAAAATCAATAAAAAATTTGCAACAGCATAGCCATTCGATGTGTTTACTCAAGTATTTTAAAACCACATTTTGATTAATCATGATGTGGTTATGATTTAGGAGCTGTGTTTTTGACGTCTTTGCTTCATAAATGAATTCATAAACTTTCAACTTTATAAATAATAACTATTATCATTACAATTTGGCGTGCACTCTAGTTCCTATTATGTATATAATCGCGGCTATGATTCTACTTTGACGACGAAGGACTGGGAGCTCAATTTTGTATTCTTTTGTTATCGTACTATTGGTCGCTGTTGGTACGTTATTTCTTTACTTAGCTAATCGGCATCAACGCCTACTTAAAAAGCCTTTTAATCAGCAACTAAAAAAAGCGGGGTTTGGCTTGTTATTGCTAGGCATTATCTTGTCGCTGTCATATTTCACGTTGTCTGCCGGCATATTTTTATTTTTAATGATTCTAATGACTGCGCTCTTTAGTATCCCCCTGGCCGTTTTAGTACTCAAAAGGAGTTAAATGTGGTTAACGCCAATAAAATTGAACCCCACTGGTGGGGTAAGACTTTAGCCGGTATCTTTGCTGGTTTCTTTCTCAGTATCGGCCTGGTTGGTATCTTTGCTTGGCTTGGCCCAGATGGCTTAACACAACAAATTACTGAAGAGCAAAGGCTATGGAAAACACAGTTCAACATGTGGATGATTACGCCAATATGGCTAATCATTTTGAGTTTTGTGTACCTGTTTAAATCCAGCCGTCAAGCTTGGGCTTGGTTAGGAGGCGCCGCCTGTGTCTCGATCGCAATTGTCGCAGCATTAAAGGAAATGCTATGAAGATAAGAGCCGATGTATTAAGAACCTATCAGAGTGTGCACACATGGACCGGTATTAGTGCCGGTTTGTTGTTGTTTATTGGCTTTTTTGCTGGCGCATTAACGATGTTTGGCAGTGAAATAGACGACTGGGCAACACCGCCACATTACCAAATGAATCAAATTCAGCCAGCACAACAAGATACGCTATTAGAGTTAGTTTTTACTCAATACCCCGAAACTTTAAACAATGTCACGATAAATTATGAACCCGATAGTTCGCCAATATACTGGTATGGTCAAGGCTCTGCGAGAGGTTTTTCTCTTGATGATACGATGTGGCATGGCACGTTGGATGAACAGGGCGAATTAGTTACAGCGCTTAGGCATGTTAATGAACTGTCGATGTTAGTAGATTATCTACATCGCAGTGCAGGTATCATCGGAGAGGTTGGACATGACCAAGCTGGAGTGTACATTTTAGGTATCGCGGCATTTTTGTATTTCATTGCCTTAATCTCCGGTTTAATCTTTTTGTTACCCAGTTTAGTGAAAAGTTTCTTTGCACTGAGAAAAGAAAAGGGCGCCAATCGGTTTTGGTTAGATAGCCATAATCTCGTAGGGGTAGCCAGTTTTCCGTTCCATATAATAATCGCTATCACTGTGGTGGTTTTTTCTTTTCATGACTTGTTTTATGGTGGGTTAAGTCAGGTTTACGGCGATAAACCGCTCTTTGGTGGGGAAGAACAACACCCAGAAATTCGCTACGAACTGAGTGAGTTACCTAGTTTAAATGAAATCCATACCAAAGTAGCGCAATATGCGCCTGGTTTTTCGGTTAGTAGCATCAATTTTCGTGGACTCACTGGAGCGCACCCATCTGCGAGTATCTCAATCGTTAACGACAAGTCATTAATGAGAGGCCCGCACACTGATTTTATATTTATGAACCCATACACTTTGGAAATTGATACCAGTAGTGTTACCAATGGTAATGGACAACAAGGCGTTTGGGGCGCTGTAGTCACCACATTTTTTGGTCTTCATTTTGGAAGCTATGGTGGCGAACTTGGTCGCTGGCTATATTTTATAATGGGTCTTGGTGGCGCATTTCTATTTTATAGCGGTAACTTAATTTGGTTAGAAAAACGCCGAAAAAAACAAAGCACCGAGCAAAGTAAATCAAGCCATTTTATGGCTAATCTCACTGTGGGTGTATGTTTGGGTTGTGCGATGGGGATTGCCGGTGCATTTGCCGCTAGTAAATGGATTATGCTCATTGATGTGAATATAAACATTGCCTACATGTGGGTCTACTATGCGTTGTTTTTTGCGTCAATACTGACTGCATTTGGATACGGTGCAGCCCGATTTAGCATTATAGGGTTGTATGGGTTTGCAGCACTTTGCTTGATGGTCCCCATAACGTCATTACTTGGTCTAATACCACAAATGCCTTTATGGACACCCTCATCTACAGCGGATTATGGGGTCGAAATTGCAGCTATCGGTTTTGCTGTTGCCAGTATTTTAGCCGCTAAAAAGGTTCAACAAAGAGTGTATGAAGGTGCCCAAAACAGCATTTGGTATTGTCCAAAATATACATCTGAACGAACTTGTAAACGGCTGGCCTAGCTACAGTGCAAATAGGTGGGCTTAAATGCCTGCCTTTTAGGTATCTAATGTAGAACCGAGTGATACCTGGTTTCTACCGTGCTGTTTGGCAAAATACAACGCCATGTCTGCTTGTTTTATCAGTATATGAGGTTCCAAAGATTGTCCCCAAGCAGTTGTTACACCGATACTAACCGTCATTTTTATTGTACTATTTTCAAATCTAAAGGCAGTTGCTTGAGCGCGTTTGCGAATAATTTCTCCTAACTCCAATGCGTCATGCTCGTTACATTCGGGGAGTAAAATACAAAACTCTTCGCCGCCATATCTTGCAATGGTATCTCCGGCCCTTGTGCATGCGTCTTTCAATAAATTAGCTACATGAGCGAGGCATTTATCTCCGCATTGATGCCCATACGTATCATTGACCTTTTTAAAGTGGTCAATATCTACCATTAATACACTGATGGAGTGTCCAAACCGTTTTGCGCGAAGACATTCAGTATTTAGTGCCTCATTTAAGCTTCGGCGATTAAAAACTTGGGTTAGTTCGTCTATCCTTGAAGTGTGTTTGAGTTTGTCGTAGGCATCTTGTAATTCCCTAGTTCTAGATTCAACTTCTACCTCAAGTAACTGATTGGCCTTTCTAATCTCTGACATACTCTTTGCTTGTGCGATAAACCGTTTTTTGCGCTCGGAATTAATGCGTTCCGCCATCGCAAAAGACAAGCAAGCTACCTCAATTGAGGTACCAATTGTTAACGCGTGTTCAGTAAACCAGTTACTCGGTATAAAGTTGAATTTGTTTGCTGCGAGAATGATACCCCCGCATAAGGCGGCATTCCATGCCAGCGAGTAATAGGTAGAAAAATGAGAGCCCTCAAATAGCCGAACGGTTCTGGTGATGACTCCCCACAAGCAAGCGAGCGAAGCATATGCAATGATGACTCTTATCATGACGCCGTATGAAAAAAATATAGATAAGAACAACAACATTACTCCCACTGACGCGATAAAAATACAGCCATAATACAAAATGCGGCTGTGTTTTTTCAGTTCTAGCAGTCTGACAATAAACAAGGTGCCGGCCAACACCGCTGAAATTAAAAAAAACAAAATTGATTGATCGTTCCACCACAAACTATTTTGCCAGAGGTATCTAAAGCCAAGTCCTGAAAGGCTGAAATAAAAAGCAATTATCGCGCTGACATACACAACATAATAGAGCTGTGTTTTATCTTTCAACGAGAAGTACATAAGTAAGTTGTAAACTGCCATGACGCTCATTAAGCCAAAATAGATGCCAAGGAATAGCATGTTAAGCTGATCTGACTCGTAAAAAGCTTGTTGTGACCAAAGCCTAACAGGTAGTTGAATCGCACTCGAGGAGTTTACTTTGATATAAAGTTCAAGTTCGCCAGAAACGTCGGACTCAATAGGAACTAAATAGTTGTGATGCTGAATAGGCCTGTCTGAGAAAGTTTGTTTATCTCCCAGCTTTGAATAATTGATGACCTTGTCTGCTGAAATTAAATAAAGCTTAAGACTATCGAGAACAGGGTAAGCGATTTCAAGGACGTATGGGTGTGGGCTAGTAGGTAGGACAAAATTTACTTTGACCCAATAACTTTGAGATGTGTAGCCTAAGTTTAGATTGTCGTCATTATTCGCGGTCCAAGCAGATTCTGGCAGTGAGAGTACGTCAACAATACCAAAGTTATTGTCTTGGATATATTGGCTTTGAGAGCTGAGGTTTTCATACTTTTTGGGTTGGCTAGTTTTTATTAGTTCACTGCCACTGGCAACCCAACCACAGCATAGTAAAAACACTAAGAATATTTTCACAATAGGAGTAGAACTTTGTATTACAGCGCAATTGTAAGCTTAGGAAGGGAATGTAGTTTGAGCAAACCTGTGGCGAAGTATATTTCACAAAGAACACATCATACATAGAGTTTAGGTGTGTATCATTTGAAGTTTTGCCGTTAATGTAGATACCATTTGAACAGGGGAAAGCGTTTCATTATTCAGCCCTTGAATTAAGGTCATGAAATAACAGTCCATCATCGCTGACGCTTTCATATCGTCGTAGCGGTGGCCTTCAAATAACATCTGTTTGAAACTATCTAATTGCTCATCAAAATACTGACTATGCCACATTAAATCTTTGAGCAGCTCCTTACTAAATGCTCTGTTTTCACAGTAAAAGCGATATAGGTATTTAGCATAGTGTCGCAATCTAAGTCTGGGGCTTGTCTGTTCATTGTCTGCATGTGCATTGGCGATCACGGCATCAATTTGCTGATGCATGGCCAACTTTAAAATGTCTATTTTATTTGGGAAATGACTAAAAACAGTACCAGTGGCTACTTCTGCATGATTGGCTATCTGTCTGGTTGTGGTTTCTGCGTAGCCTAGCTCTTGAAATAACTGCCAGCTTACATCAAGAATCTTCTGTGCTGTTTTTTCTCTTTTTTTCATACTAAATCAATGTTTTGTACAATAGTGGAAGCATATCACAAAACACTTTCAAAGTTAAAAAATAATCTTTTTCTTGACTAAATTGAGCGCGCTCACTAAATTAAATGAGCGCGCTCAATTGTAAGGGAGATATTGATGATATTACGATTATTAGGTTCTTTAATTTTTTTACCTTTTATATTTTTTTATAGTTATGTACTGGGGCCTGTCCTTAAAGTTGTTCTAGTTCCGGGTGGGTTAGCGTTGCTTTTTTTGATACTCGGACCAAACGCTTTCATTGCACATTGGAAAGCGGCTGCTTCGGCATCAAAACCGGCCCTGCTTTCTGATCAAGAGGAGGTTGCATAACAGCGCAACAATCGAGTGAGTTCTAAATTAAAATGCTCGTTGCTCCATATATTTACATTCTAAAACCGCACTTTGCGGTTTTTTACCTTTATGCTGTTCGCTTTAACTTTTCTCTCGGGTATAATAGCCACGTTTTCGGCGCAACCCCTTTAGCGCTGTAGTAAGTATCGTTTAATTTAGAATTGAGGAATTATTATGACGGTTGGCATTATTATGGGTTCAAAATCTGATTGGCCTACAATGCAACATGCGGCGGATATGTTAGATAAGTTTGGCATCGAGTATGAAACAAAAGTCGTTTCAGCACATCGCACTCCTCAATTACTGGCCGATTATGCATCAACGGCAGCAGAGCGTGGTATCAAAATTATTATCGCTGGCGCAGGCGGCGCAGCGCACCTTCCAGGTATGGCAGCTGCATTTACAAGCTTGCCAGTACTGGGCGTTCCTGTGAAATCAAAAACATTAAATGGCGTAGATTCATTACTCTCTATTTGCCAAATGCCTAAAGGCGTTGCTGTTGGTACTCTAGCAATTGGTGATGCAGGCGCTGCGAACGCCGGCTTGCTAGCAGCTCAAATTCTTGGATGTCAGCAACCTGAAATCTTCGAGAAAGTTGAAGCATTCCGTAAAGAGCAAACAGACACAATCCTAGCAAACCCTAATCCAGCAGAATAATATGAGAGTCTTAGTCTTAGGTGCTGGGCAACTGGCAAGAATGATGAGTCTCTCCTCGACTCATCTAGGCATAGAAGTTTTGGCTTATGATGTAGGCACAAAGCAAGTTATTAATCCTGTTACGTTAGACGTTTCAAACTCAACCTTAGCGCAAGAAGTTGAGCGGGCATACGCAATTACTGCTGAATTTGAGCACATTCCTGACGACGTACTGGCTGTTTGCGAGTCAAGCGGTAAATTTTATCCAGGGGCGCAATCTATCGCCACCGGGGGCGACCGTAGCAAAGAAAAAGCGTTGTTAGACAAATCACAAGTTCCATGTGCTCCTTATGCATTAATCACAGAAAAGAGCCACTTTTTGGCTGCAGTAGAGCAACTTGGCATGCCGTTAGTCATAAAAACTTGTCAGGCTGGATACGATGGCAAGGGACAATGGCGACTAAAGTCAAAAGATGAGGTTGAACAAATCTGGTCTGAGATGGCAAGCTTTATTGCCTCTGGCACACACAGCGCGCCGCACTCTATTATAGCTGAGAAAATGATTCCATTTGACCGTGAAGTGTCAATCATTGGGGTTCGTAGCAAAGACGGTGAATGCAAGGTCTATCCACTGACTGAAAATCAACATACCAATGGTGTGTTAACCCTGTCTGTTGCGGGTAAAGAAAAAGCCGCAATTCAAAGTCAGGCAGAGTCTGCGTTTGAAAAACTCGCTTCAGCATTGGACTATGTTGGCGTGTTAGCTATTGAATTTTTTGATGTTGGCGGGCAGTTACTGGTTAATGAAATAGCACCTCGAGTTCATAACTCAGGTCATTGGACGCAACAGGGGTGTCACACCAGCCAGTTTGAAAATCATATGCGAGCTATCACAGGCTTACCGGTTGGATGTACACAACTAGTTAGACCTACAGCGATGATTAATGTGTTAGGACAAAGTGCTATCCCTCATTCGGTACTAGCAGTACCCGGGTGCACGAGTCACTGGTATGGGAAGGACGCAAAACCAGGCAGAAAAATGGGGCATATCAATGTGTCGGCAGAGAGCCTTCATCAACTCGGGGAGCGACTTGCAGAACTCGCAGAGTTACTGCCTGAGGATGATTATCCCGGAGTGCAAGAGACCAGTCATGCACTCATTCTTAATTAAGAAAAGCCGAGCTTAAGCTCGGCTTTTTTACAAGTGTAATTGGTATGTTCAAAACTAAGCTCGTAAATTTTAATAACACACATATTTTGAAAATTGCGTTTGTTATTCTATTTGGTGTGTGTGTTACGCCGATTGTAGGATCGGCCTTAGCACTATTTTTGGGAATTGGCTTCGCCATTTTTTTAAAAAACCCATTCGAGCAGCAAAGTGCCACGCTTTCAAAATGGCTACTCAAAGTTTCTGTAGTCGGGCTGGGCTTTAACGTAGATGTGATGCAGGTCATTGAAGTCGGTAGGAGCTCTCTAGTACTCACCATCGTCAGCATTACAGCCATCATTGGTTTAGGCGAAATTCTCAGCCAGCTTTTTAAATTAAATCGAAATACGGGCACGCTAATTTCATTTGGAACGGCAATTTGTGGCGGCAGCGCAATTGCAGCGATGGCACCCGTTATTAAAGCTAAGCAAGATGAAATAGCCGTTGCGTTGGCCATTGTATTCTCTTTAAATGCTGTCGGATTACTTATTTTTCCATGGCTTGGACATTATTTTGGGCTAACCGAGAGTCAATTCGCACTATGGAGTGCATTGGCAATACATGATACCAGCAGTGTGGTAGGTGCAGCAGCAGCGTATGGTCCAGTCGCTCTGGCGATGGCAACTACAATTAAATTAACAAGAGCGATGTGGATAGTGCCTTATACCGCGTTGGCTGGTGTATTTTGGCGTTCAGAAGAAAGAACGAGCATACCACTGTTTATTGTCGGTTTTTTACTTGCCGCTGCCATCAACACATTAATGCCTGAGTTTAATACAGTGTGGCATGCATTTTATGCCATTGCGAAGGAGTTACTGGTTGGTACATTATTTTTAATTGGCGCCGGAATTTCTAAGCAAGTACTCAAGCAGTGTGGTTGGCAACCTTTTGTTATGGCTACTGTTTTGTGGATAATTGTGAGCTCAATTTTGCTTTTGCTGATCTTTGACGGATTTATTCAATAAATTCACTAAATTTTTTTGAACTTTTTATTTTTATGCCAGTCTGAGTTAATGAGGCTTGGATATGCCTCATTTCATACTCGTTGTCTATCAACGACTATGTGAGCGCAGAGAGTATTTGGCCAGTAGCTTTACTGGCCTTTTTTTGTTTAAAAAGCATCTGAGCTCAGCCAATCTCTGCCACCAAGCTAAAAACTTTGTTTATTTGTCTTAAACCAGTCGAATATTGCCTTGTCTTCTGATTAAATTAGCCAGATTTATAAATTAAAAGAAGAGCTCTGATGAAAAAATCCCTTTTGAGCATTGCTGTGGCAGGATTACTGCTGACAGGTTGTCAAACAACAAGCCAAACATCAAATACAGACGTTGCCATGTCTGACGCGCCAGTGGTAGCGTCCGTTGTACAAACGCCACTAGATTTTGGTAGTGAAAATATAACATTAGAACAAGCAATGGCAGATCCTGATTGGATTAGCCGTACACCAGAGCGTGCATTTTGGGGCGCTGATAGCAGCACTATTTATTTCAATCAAAAGCAAAAAGGTAATCAACTAAGAGACACATTTGCAATTGATAGTAATAAAGGTATCAATCAAGTTACGTTAACTGATTTACATGAAATCGGCAGTGCGAACGCGATATATTCTACCGACGGTCGTTTTCAGGCATATACGTTCCAAGGCAACATCTTTGTCAAAGATCTTCGTACCAATAAAATAAAGCAACTAACAAGAAGCTCTGCTCAAGAGCGTATTGTTCAATTTATGCTGTCAGGTGAGCTAGCATTCCGTGTAGACAACACATTTTTCTCGGTTAATGTCGAAACGGGCCTAACGACTGAGTTGGTAAAGCTGCACAATGGCAACAAACCGAAAGGGACTCAAGCGCCTAGTACTTATATTGCAAAAGAACAGCACAAGCTTATCGATTATGTCGCGCTGACTCATAAAAATGCGTTAGACGCAGAAGCACGTAAAGCTGAAATTGACAGTCAGAACCCATCTATTGCAAACAAGCATGTCTATCTTGGTGAAGGTAAGAACCTTGTTGAGGCGAGCCTTTCTCCAAAGGGTGACAAGCTGATAGTAGTCGTAAGTGAGCACAATGTTTACTCGCAATCTACAGAAAAAGACATGATGCCAAATTATATTGGCCAAGATGGAAACATCGACCCGGTACCAGCGCGTTCTCGAGTTGCTGATAACAAGCCAGTAGAAGTAGAAGTGATCTATGTAGATTTAGCACAAGACACACAAAAATCAGTTGGCTTTGAAACTCTGCCTGGTTTTGATGAAGATGTGCTGGCAGCGGTAAGAAAAGAGAACGCAGAAGCGATCGGTGAGAGCTATACATCTGAAAAGTCACCGCGTGCTATTAAACTAATGCGTGACTGGTACTGGTCGCAATCTCCAATACAATGGAACAGTAAGGGCGACCAAGCTGCGTTAATGTTCAAAGCATGGGACAACAAAGATCGTTGGCTTACTACAATGGACTTTGAAAAAGGCGAATTGACACCACAGCATAGACTACATGATAGCGCTTGGGTTAACTATGCGTACAATGACTTTGGCTGGTTAAACGGTCAAGACTCGCTTTACTTCTTATCAGAAGAAAGTGGTTACAGTCATCTTTATGTAAAACCAATAGATGGAAAAGCCAAGCAACTGACTTCCGGTAAATTTGTTGTATCTGAACCGAAGTTAACTAAAGACAACAGTAAGTTCTTCTTTAAAGCGAATGTTGACCATCCTGGTATCTACGAAGTCTATTCAGTCGATGTGGCATCAAAGAAAAAAGAAGCCATCACAGATTTAAATGGTATGACTGATTTCTCATTGAGCCCTGATGAGTCGAAGTTATTGCTTAGACACTCTACTATCATGATGCCAACCGAGCTCTATGTAGCTGATGCAAAGCCTGGTGCTCAACCTAAGCGCCTGACCAATACTGTGTCTGATGAGTTTCTTAACAAAAAGCTGATCGCGCCAAAAATTGTGGCAGTGCCTTCAAGCCATACCGATGAACCAATCTACGCGAAGGTATATTATCCAGCAGACTACAAGCCGGGCGAAACAGGTAAAAAACGCAAAGCGGTTATTTTCAATCACGGTGCCGGATATTTGCAAAACTCGCATATGGGCTGGTCTGGTTACTTCCGTGAGTTTATGTTCCATTCACTGCTTGCAAGTGAAGGGTACGTAGTCATGGATATGGATTATCGTGCATCTAAAGGTTACGGCCGCGATTGGAGAACCGCGATTTATCGTCAGATGGGTACACCTGAAATTCAAGATTTGGCAGATGGTGTTAAGTGGATGGCAAACAATGCCAATGTTGATGAAGGCGCGGTAGGCACGTATGGTGGTTCATATGGTGGTTTCATGACGTTTATGGCACTGTTCACTCAGCCAGAGTTATTCCAAGCGGGTGCCGCACTTCGTCCAGTCACTGATTGGGCATATTACAATGACCCGTATACGTCAAACATCCTTAACCGCCCGGCAGATGATCCAATTGCTTATAAGCGCAGTTCTCCAATTTACTTCGCTGAAGGTCTTAACAAGCCAATGTTGATCAACGCGCCAATGATCGATGACAATGTGTTCTTCCAAGATGTTGTGCGTTTGGTACAGCGATTAATCGAACTTGAGAAAGAAAACTACGAAACAGCGATCTACCCTGTAGAGCCTCATGGATTTGTTCAACCATCAAGTTGGTTAGACGAATACCGTCGTATTTATAAGTTGTTCAAAGAGAACCTATAATCTTATAAATAATAGAAAAAGCCAGCGCTAAGCTGGCTTTTTTGTATCTTTTTGAAAGTAACCAAGCTTATATTCTTCATCAACAACGCGCACACGCGCAATACCTCAAATGCAAATTAAAAGCACCAAAAACACATTTTTGTTTTTTACACACATTCCCCAAACTTAACCACATAGCTGTCATGTTTATGACTTAGAGTCATAATGCTTACCTGAGTCAGATTCGACAATTCATTGAGAACCTGAGCATATGTATTTAAGCGAAATTCATCATGTAGTAAGGAATACTAATGGAGAAATTCAATGCATATATTAAACACACTCTTTTTTTATACCCTGGTAGTTTGTTTTATACATTTTTCACCTGCCTCCCAAGCAGAACAAATCAAGGCATTTGATGAGTTTCTAGTGACAGAAGGCGAATGGAGCAAGGGTGTTAAACCCAATGTTATCGCGTTAGACGAAAATCGAGTTTTGTTCTCATGGGCCGAATCTTCCTATCCTTATAAAGTAAAAGGTAGAGTCGGAACGCTTGATTTCAATAAAACTATTTCCTTAGGAAGCGTTCAAACTATTTCCGATAGTTACAGGTTCGGTGGTTGGACGCCGCCAGAAGTACGACTTTTGAATGACGGTCGAGTAGCTTTCATTTGGAGCAATACTTATGAAGTTTACTTTCGCACAACGACTATTGAACCAAGCGGCCTTTGGAATTTTGGGCCGGAGCAAAAGATAGCGGTTCAACAATCTTCGGTCCCGCAACCTGACGCGACAGTCTTATCAGATGGCAGATTATTGGTAACTTGGACTGGATACGATGAACAGATTTTTGGTATATCAGCAGCTGTCGGAGCGGTCAATACCAACGGTGTATTTATATCGCACAGCCAGTTTCAGGTGAACCAGCTCTCTCAGAGTGTGCAAAACGCCCCCCGCGTTGTCGCTATGCCTCGAGGTAAAGCGGTATTTGCTTGGATCACCAATGATGCAAGTGCTGACAGTCAGGGATCGGGTATTGCAGCGCGTATTGCTGATTTTTCGGCATTGGGGAGCATTAACTTTGGCAACGAATTTACCGTAAATCAAGAGCAAGCCCGCGCTCAATTCTATCCAAATGTCATTCCTCTGGACGAAGACAGACTCATATTTTCTTGGAAAGGCTACAAGCAAAATGGCAGTGGCAATAATCAGATGTATGCTGCAGGGCGCATTGGCACATTGACGCATACAGACACTATAAACTTTGCGTCTGAGTTTTTGATTTCTGACCACTTTGTTCAAGGCTCTGAGCCGGTCGACATATCCATGGTCAGTGCCAACGAAACTTTGGTTGTTTGGACGCAATATGGATACCCAGAAAAGGTCGGCGTCAAAGGTAAGATAATTGCATTTTTACAAGATGACTATGTCGATGAGTCTTCCGTGTTTCCCATAGAGCAAACAGTGCAAGACAATCAAAATTTTCACTCGATTACCAAAGTTAGTGATGGATACCATTTAATTGTTTGGGAGTCGAAGGGGTTAGGGATAAATGGTAGATTGTTTAAGCTTGGCTTAAACTAACAGCAACATGCGGCCTTTAAGATATAAAGGCCGCGCAAACATTAGTTTTTATTCTTGGCGAACCCAAACTTATCTTTAAAAAGGGGAATTGCCAAAATAACCCCACCTATCGCGCCAATTAAATGAGATTCAATAGCGACCCGTGAGTCCAGTAAGGCACCCACGTCTTTACTTGGCCCAGCATATTGCTCCCACAGAAGCTTACCTACAATACCTAAGAATAATAGCACGCCAGTTGGCTCTTTTGTTTGAATATCTTTTAATGCACCCCAGACGATAATTCCATGTAGCAATCCACTGAGGCCTGTGTATACTTTAATATCAGGACAAAATAGCCAAATACCAATTCCCGTCCACAAACCCAGTAAAATTATATGGGTAAAATAGCGAGACGCAGAGGTGTGCTCAGCATGAAGTATCCAAATAAATAGTATGCCGATTAGATTTAAGCCCAAATGAGTCCAATTAGTGTGTATATATTGGCTACTCCAAATACGCCAAAATTCGCCTTCACTGATTAGTTGGCGATGAAATTCAAGTGCATCTCGCAGATCAAAAGCCATCAACAATATGGCGGTAAGCGAAAGGACAATTGGCGGGAGTATATAATTTCGACTAAGTGGCAGGTTTAAACCAAACATTCTGTGTTCACAATATTATCAAGTTTTGTATATTGTGCCTGTTAACTTTTATGATGCCAACGACGATTGAAAATTAATAAATATGAATATGAAATATAAGCGTTCACTCATTGCCTTTTTATTAGCCTCTACACTCCCAACTGCCTCATACGCACTGGACTCAAAAGTACGTGAAGTGAGAGAGCCTGAAGCCTCAACGGGGTTCACTCTAAAAAAAGAAAAAATATCCGAAAAGTACATGGTCGTTGCTGCCAACCCTCATGCGAGTAAAGCCGGTCAATTGATGTTACAACAAGGGGGTCACGCCATTGATGCGGCTATTGCAGCTCAACTTGTCCTAACCCTAGTTGAGCCTCAATCTTCTGGTATAGGTGGTGGTGCTTTTATTCTGCACTACGACAAAGGCAACGAATACCTAACGACATTTGACGGCCGAGAAACCGCCCCCAAAAAAGCAACTCATAAATTATTTTTAGATAAAGAAGGCAAGCCTGTACGTTGGCTCGAGGCGGTCGTCGGAGGTCGCTCGGTGGGTGTGCCAGGTATCATTCACGCAATGAAACAAGCACACGACAAATACGGAAAGCTAAAATGGAGAGAGCTATTTAAACCTGCAATCGCGCTTTCTGAAAAAGGGTTCGCAGTTTCCCCAAGACTGCATATGCTGCTTAAGAAGGAATTCAATCCGGGCCTTACAAAATTGTCTCCTGCAAAAGAATATTTTTACCCTGAGGGTAAAGCCCTCGCGGTAGGTACGATTGTTAAGAACCCCGAACTTGCCAAAATTTATAAAGAAATTGCGGAATATGGTCCAAAAGCGTTTTATGAAGGGAAATATGCCGAAGACATGGTGAGGGCGGTTCAAAAATCTGAAATAGCGCCTGGTTATTTATCTATGGACGACTTGGCCCACTACCAAAGTAAAGAGCGTGCCCCTGTATGTACGTCGTACCATGAGTATAAGGTGTGTTCAATGGCTCCGCCGAGCAGTGGCGGTTTAACTGTTTTACAAATATTAAAATTACTCGAAGGTAAAAAGCTTGCTCAATATAGGCCAAACTCTCCTGAAGCCGTTCATTTATTTACTCAAGCATCTAGGCTTGCATTTACAGATAGGAACTATTTCATTGCCGATCCCGACTTTGTAAATGTACCGACTCAAGGGTTACTAAATCCTACTTATTTAAAATCAAGAGCAAAACTAATCGGAGAGCGAGACAACCCAAATTTCCCTGTCGGTGACCCTACAATGGGGCAAGTTGCGTATGCCAAAGACGATAGCTTTGAGTTACCGTCAACGTCACACCTATCTGTTGTTGATAGCCGAGGTAATGCAGTGTCAATGACCAGTTCCATCGAAATGGGGTTTGGCTCTACAGTGATGGTCAATGGTTATTTACTTAATAATCAGTTAACCGACTTTTCGCTATCACCAAAGATCGGCGGACAGTGGGTTGCAAACAGAGTAGAACCAAACAAACGACCAAGAAGCTCTATGTCACCGGTCATGGTATTTAACAAAGATGGTAGTTTAAAGTTAGTTGTTGGTTCCCCTGGTGGAAGTCGAATTATTAACTACGTTGCACAAACCGTGATTGGTGTACTTGACTGGGGGCTGACGCCACAGCAAGCGATTAATCTGCCACGCATTACCAATAGAAACAAATATACAACACTTGAAAAAGGAACAGGCCTCAAAGCCATCAAGCCTTGGCTTGAATCAAAAGGGCATACGGTTAGGATATCTGACTTAAACTCGGGTATTCATGCAATCGAAATAAAAGAAGGCCTTTTATTTGGCGGAGCAGATCCACGAAGAGAAGGCGTCGCACTTGGTGAATCTAGCGAGTAAATCGTAGGATATTCAATATTATTCAGTTATAATGTACGACCCTGTTTACGGTTTATGCATCTGTTTACAGGGTCGTTTTATTGGTCTGATGTGCACTAAAGTCATTGAAAATTTGTGTACTTAGGCAATAATTATCCCTTATATTAAAAATTAAGAG
Source organism: Pseudoalteromonas sp. SMS1 (assembly GCF_021530565.1). GTDB lineage: Bacteria > Pseudomonadota > Gammaproteobacteria > Enterobacterales > Alteromonadaceae > Pseudoalteromonas. The sequence goes on along the minus strand of NZ_JAKGBI010000013.1, from coordinate 255,846 downwards.
TCACAGCTTGTAAATATGACTAAACAAACCGATCCTAATTACCTCTACATCCCATATTCTGGCCCAACATTATTGGAAACGCCTCTTCTTAATAAGGGCAGCGCATTCAGCCAGCGTGAGCGTGAAAACTTTAACCTAGCTGGTTTAGTTCCGCCTCGTTACGAAACAATTGAGGAGCAGGTAGAACGTTGTTACCAGCAATTTTCAAGTTTTAAAGACAACCTAAACAAGCATATTTACTTACGTGCAATTCAAGACAACAACGAGACGTTGTATTATCGCTTAGTTCGAGATCACCTTGAAGAAATGATGCCGATTATTTACACGCCAACGGTTGGTGACGCGTGTGAGAAATTCTCTGATATTTATCGTAGTTCTCGTGGCTTGTTTATTTCATATGAAGATCGCCACCATATTGACGATATCTTACGCAATGCAACGAAAGGCAAAGTCAAGGTGATTGTTGTTACTGACGGCGAGCGTATTCTCGGTCTTGGCGACCAAGGTATAGGCGGCATGGGTATCCCAATTGGTAAGCTGGCGTTGTACACCGTATGTGGTGGTATTAGCCCTGCATACACCTTACCAGTCATGCTTGATGTGGGTACTAACAATGAGAAATTGTTAAATGATCCAATGTACATGGGTGCAAGACATAAGCGTATCAATCAAGAAGAGTACGACGAGTTCTTAGATTTATTCATTAAAGCAGTTAAACGTCGTTGGCCAAACGTGTTACTTCAATTTGAAGATTTCGCGCAGCCAAACGCCATGCCATTACTTAAGCGATACCGCGATGAAATTTGCTGTTTCAATGACGATATTCAAGGTACGGCCTCGGTAACGGTAGGCTCGTTACTGGCAGCTTGTCGAGTTAAAGGTGCTAAACTGTCTGATCAAAAAGTCGTATTTGTTGGTGCTGGTTCTGCTGGCTGCGGTATCGCAGAACAAATCATTGCTCAGATGGTTTCAGAGGGTGTGTCGGATGCACAGGCCCGCAGTCAAATATTCATGGTTGATAGATTTGGTCTGTTAACAGAGGGCATGGAAGGTCTAAGAGATTTCCAAGCAGCACTTGTTCAATCAAATGGTAATTTAGAAAGTTGGAACTACAGTGGCGAGTTCGCTTCACTGCTTGATGTAATGCATTGCGCTAAACCTGATATTCTAATTGGTGTTTCAGGTCAACCAGGGTTATTCACTGAACAGGTCATTAAGGCGATGCATTCTGGTTGCGATAAACCGATTATATTCCCTTTAAGCAACCCATCTCGTCAGGTTGAAGCACATCCTAAAGATGTCATTGAATGGAGCCAAGGTAATGCCATTGTTGCAACTGGTAGCCCATTTGACCCAGTTGAATACAATGGCCAAACTTATGTGATCCCGCAATGTAATAATAGCTATATTTTCCCGGGTATCGGTTTGGGTGCGTTGGCAGCGAAAGCCTCTCGTATTACAGAATCTATGCTGATGGTGGCAAGTGAAACACTTGCAGAGTCATCACCATGGGCAAATACAGGTAAAGGTAGTCTATTACCGTCATTGGTAGAAATAGAAGAACTCAGTAAACGTATTGCTTTTGCAGTTGCCCGAAAGGCAATGGAAGAGGGCGTCGCACTCGATATGCCGGACGAATTGATTAGTCGTGCTATTGAAAAAAATTACTGGATGCCTGAGTACAGAAACTACAAGCGTTGCAGTATCTAAATATTAAAGCCCCTTGTTAGGGGCTTTTTGCTTTGTAAGGATCAATAAATTAAGAATTAGCGCAAGAACAACTTACTTACTACACTTTAAGTGTGTGCCGCAGCATGGAGTGCTCTAAGTAGGAAGTTGTATGCTGTTAAAAATCTTGTTTTCTCTGTGTTTTTTTGTTTCTACATTCGTTTATGCAAAACCAATCAAGATAGAAATTCTCTCTGACTATAACCCGTCCTACGGAGAGTCGCCTGGCGATCTCGCGACTCAGTTGCTTTTAATTATTGCTCGTAATTTAAAAGATGAAATGGCCATAGACTTTGTGCCAGCTAGTCGATTACGCGAATGGCGAGAGCTTGAGCACCATGACCATATTTGTCTATATAACAAAGTAAAAACACCTGAGCGAGAGGCAAAAGCAATTTTCGTGACGCTGCCGCTCATGGCTTTTCCATCAAATCGGTTAATCCTAAGAAACAAGAAGTTTGTATCGGCAGAGGTAACACTTGAAAAGGCGTTGTCATTGGGCTTAAGAGTTGGCGTCACCAAAGGGCGTTCCTATGGGCTCGAAATAGACGATTTTATCAAAGCAAATTCTGACCGACTTTTTATAGGCGAAGGAAATGACAGTGCATTTCGTTTACGAAAAATGTTGGTCCAAGGTCGTCTGGATGGGATCATTGAATATAGCTCAGTGTTTGTAAACGATTATCCGTCTGAGGAGGTGCTAAAAGATATATCTTTTCACGCGATAGGTGACACGCACGCCACTATTTTTGGCTACATCGCCTGTTCGGATTCAAAACTTGGTCGACAAGCAGTCGACTTATTTGAAAGGGCATTACAAAAACCGCTTATTCAAGAGCAAGTGATCAGTGCACACGCTAATTTATTCCTCCCCCAAGAAGAAGTTTTCATCTCAAACTCATTAAAGAGCGCTTTTGGAGTAGATAAAAAAGAACATTAATTTCATTAAAAATCAAACTTCAAAAGCTTGCTATATGAACTCCTTTTCTAAAGGTTATGGATAAAAATTAGTGGTTATTTTTTAAATTAATTTCCCTCTTAAATTTTTTATAAAAAGCGAACTTAGTATAATGCTCTCATAACCCCAATACTTTATTAATTTTCTAATACTAAGCATCCCTGAATGTGTTTTTTTATTTTCACACTCTTACCAAGACTATTAAGGTACTGATATATATAGATTTAAATTACTCAGATTAGGCTAACCCTTCTTTTTATCTCACTAAAACAATATGCTCTTTTTTCTTCTAAACAGAAAGAATTTAAGCCGTTCATCACATTTTCAAGCCATTTACAGGAAATTTTTTAGTCGCTAAATTTGTCTCGAACTCAACACGGGGTATATCAACTGCTCGGTGTTAAACAGACAAGATTAAAAGCATTCGCTTATTAATTTTTAATAACCACCTTTCATTACATTGAAAGGAATATTTTAGTAACTTAAAGTTATATAGGGAATAAAAAATGAAAATCCAACTTCTCGCAGCCATGGTTTCTTTACTTGCAGTAGACAGTGCTGTCGCTAGCGTAACAGTAGAAGATTTAGATGGTTACAATCGTGAGTCTAAGTACACAGAAGGTGTTGTAAATCGCATTGTTACCGATTCTTTACATGCTCGTACGTTTAATGGTTGGTTGTTCCGTAACGATGCATACGACAAGTGTGAAACAGGTGTTGTTTACGATGAAATTACTGGTCAAGTAATTGCGCCTGTTGGTACAACTCCGGGTGGTGCACAAGCTTATACCGTTGATTCTATCTTTCTACAAGGGAACTTCACAGAAGAGCAACTGCAACGTACTCGTGTTTTAGCGATGAACTGTGAGTCTGCAAATGGTGAACAATTTGTCGTAAAACACAAAATTCCTGCACTACCTAAAATCACTTGGGATGCACAGTTGGTTGGAGTCGGGCCATGGAACACACCAGATTGTAGTGGCCCAGCGCAACACTGTGGCGGCGCGGGTTGGTACAACCAGGTAAGCTACACTTCTTCGCTACATATTAACAATGGTACTAAAGATGGTTATTGTACTGCGACAGCGGATGAAGGCGCATATTCAAAAGTGTTTAATGGCTATGACTCAACACCTCTTTTCCATACAAACCACTTTGCTGCAAGCGACGTGATATATAACTCAAACTCTCGTATTTTCAGACAAGCAGTTTCTTGTAACAACCCTTCGGGCACGACAGAACGTCTAACAGTTTGGGAGATTACTGGAGAAAACGACATTAACTTAGTAGTTGACCACACAAGCTACAAGTAATTTGTCCGATACTCAACCTTAAGGGTCTATATGGCCCTTTTTTACGTTGTGAAATATCAATATTATTCAGGATTGATTAATGGGTTTATGGTTCAATAGGGGTCATACTAAAACGTTTTTGACTATATTTGGAGCGACCATGCGATTAGTAACCGCCATTATGTCTGTATTATTAAGTACCTCCGCTGTAGCAGGCAGCCTGCCAGCTGCACCACATTTATATGTAAAAGGATATGCGGAGCAAGCCGTTGCGCCGGATACGGCTATTGTCAATGTGGCGATAAATGAAAAAAACAAAAACCTGCAGTTTGCCAAATCAAAAGTTGACGATGTTATGGCAAAAGCAATCGAAATTGCCAAGCTTTATGGTGTTGAAAGTAAGCATATTTATGCAGAGCAGTTGAATGTATACAAGCAAACACGATACAACAGAACAACCAATGTCGAAGAATTTGATGGATTCAAAGTATCGAGAAATTTAACTTTGAAACTAAAGGACGTAAATAGATATCCCGAGCTTTTACAAGCTTTTGTAGACAGTGGTATTAATCAATTTAACAACACACAGTTTGTCGTCGAAGATAAAGCAGAGGTTATGAAAAAATTAAAGGCTTCGGCAATTAAACAAGCACAGCTCGGTGCAAAGGAGCTAGCAGATGGCTTTGGCGTGGAAGTTGGTGGCCTATATTCTGTGTCTTTTTCACCCATGAGCGTGCCGGTTCAGCCCTACGCAAGAGGCAAAATGATGGCAGCAGAGTCTATGAACGTAAAAGACGCATATAATGTAGGTGATACAACATTAAAAGCTGAAGTGTATGCCGTTTATTACATAGATTAAACCTAAAATGGGTTCATTTTCGCTGTTAATAAACTTACAATCCCCTATACAATAATGATTAAAATTATATGGATATTGAATAGGGAAGACCATCATGTTTACAGGTTTATTTGCAGCAATTTGTACGCTTTTTTACATAAAACTCAGTCTTGACGTTATAAAGCTTAGACGGCGTTATAAAGTAGGTATTGGAGATGCTGGGCACAAAGATTTAATCACTGCAATTCGTACTCATGCAAATTTTATAGAATACACACCTTTAGCAGTTATATTGATTTTTATTCTCGAGTATCAAAATGTGAGCCCGATTTGGTTGGGGACATTTGCTAGTGCATTTTTAATTGGTAGAGTTTTACATGCGCTTGCACTCACAAATGGTTACATTCAAACACGCGTTATAGGCATGTTAATGACTTTTTTAACGCTTATAGGGCTGGCACTATTTAACGGCTTCTTATACTTTTCATGAACAATAAATATTTTGTTTTAGGTTTGCCACGCACTGGGACTACTAGCCTGTGCGTGGCAAGCTTAGACATGGGCTTAAAAACTGCACATACCGCATACACACAAAGCACAATTAAAACTGCCCAACTTATTGCCGACACCCCCGTGTATAATGACTTTGAAAAACTTTATCAACTTTATCCAAATAGTCGTTTTATCTATCTCGAAAGAGATATGCCTTTATGGGTACCATCCATTCGGCAGCTTCTCACACGCATGCGACCTAAGCTGATTGAAAAAGGTGGGGGCTTCAATGAAACTTTAAAGCGTTGTTATTTAGAGGTTTTCCCTAATTTGGATGATGAGAGTTTAAGTAATGATGATTATTTAGTTGATTGTTATCAACAACACAAGCAACGCGTGACTGAATTTTTAAATATAACAAAAGCTGACTGCTTATTTGTAGATTTGGCGCAAGAGCAAAGTAACCGCCAGCTTGCTCACTTTATGAATGTGTCCTCCATAAAAATCCCACATATAAATAGAAAGGGGAAAGTGACGGCTTGGAATGAAATTAAACATCCACTGAAGATTGAATCAACACGAATCGGAAAAGTAGACAAAGATGCTTTACTCTATCATTTCGAAACATAATGTCCGATACTAAAATGAAACTTAAAAAATGGCGCTATGTTAAGTACAATAGAGAGCATCAGGGTTTTAGAGAAAAAGAGAATGTTTGAGTTAAAGTACCACACACCATTTGAGTGGACGCACAAAGTGATGGAAGATTTTGTCACTTTTTTACAGGACCATGCAGCAGCAGAAAAGAAAGCATCAGGTATGGCAATGTCTATGCTTGGACATTATCCGGATAGAACAAAGTTAGTAAAAGCGATGGCGGACCTTGCCATAGAAGAAATGATCCACTTTAAGCAAGTCTTAAAATTGATCAATGAAAGAGGATTAACTTTAGGTAACGATAAACAAGACCCTTATATCAAAAAAATGAGAGGCCTGTTTCGACAAGGTAGCGATGAATTTTTGATTGATCGTTTACTCGTGGCAGCTGTGATAGAGGCTAGGGGGCATGAAAGGTTTTCATTAGTAGCAGAAGCCTTGCCCGAAGGTAAAGATAAAGACTTTTATGTTGCCATAGCTAAATCAGAAGAAAAGCACAAAAACTTGTTTGTCGAGCTCGGATATGAGTATTTCGATAAGGACGTGATTGATGCAAGATTAGAAGAAATATTAATTGTAGAAGCACAGATTTGTGAAAGCATTCCATTTAGTGCAGCATTACACTAAATTTTTTAAAAAGAGCACGCCACAGCAAACAAGGTCGCGTGTTCTTTTTATGTTAAATAGATATTTTTGAGTACGTTTGAGTGTAGTTATGAAGGAATTATCAAAGCATTTATCGAATAAACAAATATCTGCGCCTGAAAATCACATGTTTGTTGTAACAGACAAAAAACAGAGAGAGCACACATTAAAATTGGTGCCGCTGAATCCATCCGTTGCAGAAATCGATTACGCAACCGTGATGCAAAATATAGATAACCTGTCAGGTATTTTTGGTAAAAATCATCCTTGGCCAGATCCACAAATGACTTACCAACAAAACCTGAAGAGCTTACAAGTTCACCATGTGGAGTTTGAAACTCAAAAAGCATTTGCATATTCGATAACAAGTATAGACTCGAAGAAATGTTTTGGCAGTGTTTATATTGACCCAAGTAAAGAGGGTAACTATGACTGCGAAGTTTTTTATTGGGTTTGCAAAACACTGCACATTGAAAGAAAGCAAATTTTTGATTTGTTATCTACTTGGTTGAGTGACACATGGAAATTTGACCGTTATAGAATTCATTAATAGAAGTGCCACAGTAACATAACGACGAATAGCCATTTTGTACAAAAACCACAATAACGCCGAAACATACAAGAAGCTGCTATCCTATATATATAACATCCTATAATTTATATTATGTTAAATTGAATGTATATCAAAAGTATCGAAGTATTGACCCTAATCCCCTCAACATAAGGCAGCTTTAAACGCCATACAATGTCCAATACTAGACGGTATCGGACATTGTGAGTCTTGTAATATTTTATCATTTCATAAAGTCAGAATGTCTTTCACGGCATCTTTCGCTGAATACACTGCAGCATGAACAGAACCCCAATCACTACCATCAGTATAGGCCTCACCAGCAAAAAATAAACGCCCATCAACACTTTCACCAAGTCTTTTTACTGTCTGCCAACGAGCATTGTTCGAGACATAAGCACTATTTATGTAGGGCTCGTTATTCCAATTGTGGAAAATATGTTTGATATAGTGCGCTGATGCTTTGCCATCAAACAGCGTGTCTAACTCTTCTAAAATATATTGTATTAACTTATCATCACTCATTTCTACATAGGGAAATGATTCATCGCCAACAGCAAATAATCCTAAAATGTGTCGAGTTGTGCCTTGTCCGTATGCAGCATCATAATATAGTTTTTCCCCATCAGCTGAAGGACTTACTTGATTAAAACCAACAAACGTTGGATAAAACTTATGAGAAAACTCAATAAATGCTTTAAATCCACCCCAAATCTCAACCTGTTCAATAGCAGATTGTTTTCTTGCAGGAAGATCAGGCACAAAAGTAATCCGGTTTTGCTGTAGATTTTTCACTGGCACCGTTACAATGACTTGCGACGCTATCAAGTTCCCATTCGCTATTCCTACTTTAATTTGGTCTGTTGAATAGTCAATATGAGTAACGATTGCATTGTAGGAGATATGATTTTCGACAGATGGTAAAATGTAACGCTCAAAAAAATCCAGCCAAGTAGAGTTTATAAGTTTACTATCTTCGCTCATTTCCATCTCATCTAGACTGACTTTCGTCCCTTCAAATAGTCCATAGTCTATCTTGGGGTCATACATCTTCGTTTTTACTTTAATATCTACCGAATCATTATTTATGATTTCAGTTAGTATTTTAGGGTCAACATGTATCCACTCTGCACCTAATGGAATTGGAAAGTTTGCAAACTCAGTCGTGTGTTTCATTCTTCCACCAAACTGAGTGGACGCTTCGAGAATTTTGAAACAAACGCCCTGCTGTTTCAGCAAGTATCCAGCAACAAGTCCGGCGGCACCAGCGCCTATGATAATAACCGGATTAGTATTGTCATTTTTAGAAATAGTTTTATTGGTACTGCATGCACTGATAAAAGGCTGTAATGGCAATACAATCCCAAGTGCATTGCATACCTTTATAAAGGTTCTTCTATTCATTTAGAAATACAGGTAAATTAAATCTATTACTGAGCCTTTACGCATTGGAAGACTGGTATGCGAATAACGAAAAGATGACCACTTAAGGTTAAATCGAGTAGTCTGAAAATTCAAGGTTAGTTGGTTAGTCAATTTTGCCACTCATTTTACTTATCGTTGCTGTGAATTCATACCAATAGCTGACTAAATATAGAAAGAAAAATAACGATACTTAAGTTTAAAATTGCGTCTAGTAAGCCCTAAGCCGCCTTATTGTTACGTATAATCATCCTAATTTCACTATAAAAAACTCAATTTAACATAATGATAAAGTGATGAAAAAGCATTCAAATTCACCCTGAGTTTTAAAGAATGACCAAGCTATTACTATGGATGCAATGAAATCGCTAAGGTAATCCTGTGCATGACAAAAATATAACTAAAGTCACACGTGATAGCGTACATTGTGAACCCTACTCTGTATTGATGTTTATTTCTATATTCCAACTAGCATATAGTTGAGTGACAATTGCCTACTTATTGATTCTTGATACTCACCTGTAACAAATTGCCCCCAACTTCTTGCTTGTACAAACGTCTTTGACATAGGGTCCACAAGAAATAAACTTTGAATAATGGCCCATTGATTGTCGAATTTTGCAACGTATTTACTTGGGTCAATAACGGCTGAAGCTATATTAGGACAAACAATAATTACTTGTATCCCTACCACGTAAAAAATAGGGATAAACCTGATTTTGAATGCAACCTTTCTTCTCAGCTGAAAAATAAAAGATGAAAAGTTTTCTGGTAACTGACTAAGTTCAACAACACACACAGCACGATTCATATATAGTGTTTGCTTTTTAAGAAGGCAGGAGCATCCAGGAAGCATAACTTCAGCCTCCTCGACTTTCTTAAAACCATATTCAACAAGCGACAGTTCCATAAAATCTCCGTAGATAGCATAGTTATATTTCTACTTTCATGAAGTTGCAGGCTAAGCCCTGTGCCCAACTTCGTTTACACTTCTAGCAAAACGTTAGCATATACTAGCAGTGTGAATCTACGACAGGGTAATTGTTTAAAACCGAATCGTGTTATGCCGAAGTTTCAACAATATAGTATAACTTTTAGTCATAGCTTACTAGTTTGATTGCGTATTGTGTCTATCGCTGTTTGTTAATGCTCGCTACCATACATTATGAGACTTTAAATGTTTCGTGATCAATTTTGCAATTTCCCATCGTGGTGTATTACTTGAATTTGTTAGGATAATCAACGCATTTTTACTATCAGGATAAGTAAGCACAAGTGATTTGTAGCCTCTAATACTGCCGGGATGCCTTGCAATTTGCACATTTGATTCCTTGTACACTTGCCACCCCAACCCCATATCAATTTGTCCCCAAACCGTCTTGACCTGTGGCGCAAGCATGTCTTTGTACGTTTGAGCTTTCAAAAGGGATGGATCACGAGCGAGAGTCAGTTCAAGCCACAAACTTAGATCGTAAACACTTGATAGCAATCCTTCGCTCGGGTTAAAAGATAAATCATAGGGCCTCTGATTACCTTTATCTATAAGCTTTCCTTTGTAGGTAGGTTTTGCTTTAGAAAAATAACTATTGTTGACATTATAAAAACCACTGTCATTCATTTCTGATGGTATGAGTATATTAGTATAAACGTACGCCTCATAATTCATACCAGAAACGGAGCTTATAATCGCACCAAGAATATTATAATTTGCATCACTATATAAAAAATCATTATTACCGGTATATGACAATACATTTTCACTAACGAGATCTAGGTATGCACTTATTGTTCGCTTTCTTTCGAAGTTTACTGGTTTTATCACATCCTCTAATCCAGAAGAATGAGTGAGTAACTGTTTAATCGTTATTTCACTATCGGAAAAGCTAGGTAAATAAAGGCCTATTCTATCATTTAAACTTATTTTATTTTTTTCCACTAAGTGCATTATAGCTTGCGCTGTAAATAGCTTAGTAATAGATGCAATACGATACAACGTGTTGGGGTCAGTAGCTATTTTCTGCGCTTTATCCAAAAAGCCAAAGCCTTTTATGTAGGTTACTTTACCAGATGTAATGATCGCGACAGACATCGCAGGGATACTATTTTGTACACGAGTATCTTCCAATGAACTTGTTAAGTTATCATACATACTCACCTTTTTCGCGAGCACATTAGTAGACATTAATAATATTATAAATAACGTTAATTTATACATTCGGTCACCCTATGCAACTGAGCAATTCTTCTATTAAACTCAGAATGAATATGTAGAAATAGTATTAAATTTCAACCACCATAGTCACACGTAAAAATGCATATGTAAACATCAGCATGTTAAGTTAAAAATTGACACAACAACGTCTCTTTCATTGATTGACTTGTACTAAAACCACCCCCTTCGAATTGACTAAAATACTGGTAACAAAGATAATTGCCTCAGCTCAAAAATGGAAAACCGATACAACACCTATTTTTTAAATGCCTCTTAGGTAATTACGTACTTAAACTTAATGACACCGATAGAAATTAAAAAAGCGATTAGGGTAATTTCAACGCAGAAGAAACCACTTGAGAGTGCTTATATGAAAAAGAAAGTTACTGCATAGATTACTTTCTTTGATTCAATTAGCCTAGGCAAAACGAGGAATTATGTTACTTGATAACGTCTGTCAAGGCTGACAATAGTAGTGCAATGTTTTGCTCATTGGCAGTTTCCCCCATTAACCCGACTCGCCACGTGGTACCCGCCAATTTCCCTAAACCAGCTCCAATCTCTAAATTATAAGTATCTAAAAGATACTGTCGGGTTTTGATATCATCAACGCCTTGTGGAATAACTAGTGAATTGAGTTGGGGAAGTCGATGCGCTTCATCAACAAGAAAATCGATTCCCAATTGTTCTATTCCCTGTTTTAGACGTAGATGCAATCTATTATGCCGAGCCCATGCATTTTCTCGGCCCTCATTTTTGAGCATAAGTAATGCTTCATGTAGCGCATATAACGAGTTAATCGGTGCAGTATGGTGATAGCTTCTTTTTCCATTACCTGACCAATAATCCATTACCAATGATTGGTCTAAAAACCAACTTTGAACTTTGGTTTTCCGCATTTTAATCGCTTCAACGGCCTTTGGGCTAAAGCTCACGGGTGATAATCCCGGTACGCACGACAGGCATTTTTGGGAACCGGAATAGACAGCATCTATCCCCCATTCATCGACTTTTAGCTCACTTCCCCCCAAAGAGGTAACAGCATCAACAATGGTTAATGCATCATAATGTTTAGCCAATTCACACAATGCCTTTGCATCTGAACAGACACCCGTAGACGTTTCAGCATGCACAAAGACAAGCGCTTTAATATTGGAATGAGTAGAAAACGCAGCCGCTACCTTTTCTACAGAAACAGGCTCTCCCCAGTTATCCTCAATTACAATCGCTTGAGCGCCGACTCGTTCAATATTTTCCTTTAACCTGCCCCCAAATACACCATTGATACATACAATGACTTTATCATTCGGCTCAATTAGATTAACAATGCACGCTTCCATACCCGCAGAACCTGGGGCTGACAAGGCGATGGTAAATTCATTCTCTGTCGCGAACGCATATTGCAATAATGTTTTAACTTCATCCATTAATTGAATAAACTGTGGGTCTAAATGACCCACCGTGGGCTTAGCTAAAGCCCCCAACACTCTTGGTGAAACATTTGACGGCCCCGGCCCCATCAATACACGTGGGATTGGATTAAATGCACCTAGCATAGACACTCTCCTTTTTATATTTATTAAATTAGACTTCAAGTAACTGCGCTGATTTATTGAGCAGTTTACTATGGATTGTCTGGGCACAATTATTTGCGTGTCTAACAATGATATCTAACGCACTTGTGAATAGAAAACATCCATGAGTCACCTCACCAATCGCGTACACGGATGGGCTGATGACTTCGTCTTTGCTAAATAGCGCATATGTTTCAGTACAAACATCTATTCCGCCAAATTTATGAGGTTTTGCCAATCCACTGTCTACCATATGGCGGAGTAACTCAGAATCTGATAAGTAGATGTCTCTCGGACTACCAACAGCATAAATGATAGAGTCTACTGACGAGGTTCCTACTGGAGATGTCACTGACAACGTATTATCAATACATGTAGTGATTTTAGTCTCCCCACCAATGTACTCTAGTTGGCCATTATCTAAGTAGTTTTTGATTTTTAATGCGTTCTCACGCGGAATTGAAACTCGCATAGTCATCGCTGCTGACATCATGCTTGTCATAAACCGTTCTTTGTCTTCAATTGCCAGCATTTCCCATACTAAAGCCAAAATTGAGTTTGTATCATATAGAACAGCTTGCCAGCCTCGATTCATGGTTGCCTTACTCATTTCATTAGATAAAAATTCGCTTAGATCTTTAATGGGCGGCGGTGGAAATATGATGTTTTCCATTTGCTCGCCAGGGTTCTTTTGATGATACAAGTCAATTTCTTTATGAAATAACTCAACAAGATCAGCCAGTGTCAAAGATGTATAGCGTTCACGAATATACTTAGCAGATAAGAACGTATTTTTATAACGGCCTTGAGTTCCACGTACAAATGGGAACAGATGGCTTCTTGAATACAGGGTTACTTTTCCTTTGTGGCCGTTTTCTATTAAGCCAACAACAGCATCAATGGCGCTTAATCTTGCGCCGATGATAGCCACACTATCTTCTTTATCAACCGTCTTGCACAGTGTCGATATTGGATAAGGGGTATGGTGCACCTTTGAACTTATCGGTGGTGAAAATGGTGATTTAGATAAAGTACCACAGGCTATAACAACGCTGTCAAAATCGTAATTTTTTTGAGTTGCTACTTTTAAAGTTACTGATTTTTTATCGGCACTTTCTTTTAGTTGCGTAACTTCGCTTCTTATGACTTTGACTATGATATTTTTCATGAATGCTTTTTTGACGATTCGGTCAAATGCATTAGCCATATACATACCAAATAACGGTCTTGGCGCATAAGTGTGTTCACTGACATCTAAGTCAGGATACAGAGGCTGCCAACGATACCTGTACAAGTTTAACCATTCAAAAAAGTCACCTGGCTTATCTTTAAACACGGTGATATAACCGGCTTTGGTATTCAATAAGTTTGACTGTGCGTCGCCTTGATACGCATTGCCTGGTCCCAAATCCTTCGACTTTTCAAACACAGTAATTTTTATTAAATCAGAAGAATTTGGCTGATGTTTTTCGACAAAGGCGTCAATAAACGCAATGCTAGATGCGCCACCGCCGATGATTGCTAGTGTAGAGTTCATAGTATCCCTGCTAAATATTTATTGTTGTGAGTGATGAGCTGCTATAGATTGGGTATTCGATGTTGCTTTGTATATCTTGCTCACTAAATCCATTTGCTATTTCAATAAGCTCAAGACGATTGTTTTTGAAAGAAAAAACGGCTCTTTCAGTCACAATGATGATGTCTTTATTTCGATAAACCGAATGTGTTAAATCAATGGTTATTTGTTGTGCTTGTTTTACAAACTTTCTTATAGTCCCTTCGTTGACAATGCGTAGTTGATCGTTTTCTATTTCTGCATTTAAAGAACCCGTTGTCAGTGTTCCACAAAACACCAATTTCTTTGCTGATTGTGCAATGTTAATAAAGCCACCAACACCATTTACTTTATCGCCCATCAAACTGGCATTGACGCAACCTCTGGCATCAATCTCTGCAAAGCCTAAAAAGGCAATATCCACCCCTCCTCCATCGTAGAATGCAAACAAATCAGATTGGCCTATAATTGCTTCTGGGTCGGATACTGCGCCAAACGACAAATCGTATTTTGGCTCACCATTAAAAACACCTGACTCAACAGTTATGCTGTTTTTACCATTTTTTTCATTGATCAATTTGCCAAGTAAAGCAGGGATCCCAATACCTAAATTCACACAAGATTTTTCAGTTGGGAGCTCAACCAACGCGCGCGACACAATGCGCGCTTTTGCTGGATTAATGGGCTCTAAAGTAGTAGATTCTGTGACCTGCTCACCATAGCTTGGAGGATGTGACTCTTCCTTTTCATTAACGGTTACATAGTCAACCAAATGCGCAGGGATCTGAACATCTCTGAAAGGAAGCGTGTCAACAATTTCTTTCACTTGCACAGCGACTTTCCCGCCACTATTTTTTGCAGCCATTGCCTGCTGTAATGCATCGTGATAGGCCACTTCCTGACTCATGCAAATATTGCCTTTCTTGTCTGCTTTAGTACCGCGTAAAAGTGCAAAGTCTATGGGTAAGGCTGGATAAAAAAGTAACTCTTCTCCTTTAAGATCAACTTTAGAGACCAACGAATCGGTATTTTCATGAATGCCACCCCCTTCGATACACGGGTCAATATAGCTGCCCAAGCCTATGTGGGTTGTATGGCCGCTAGCGCCTCTCGCGATATCTCGAAAAAGATGACTAATCACACCCATTGGCCAATTGTGCCCTTCAATATCGCCATTTTTAGCCCTCTGTGTTAATGCAGGACAAAATCCCCAGAAACCCCCGATAGCCTTTTTGACCAACCCATTTGCGGATAACTTGTCCAGCCCTCTACCGTTTTTATCGCCTGCCCCAGATGCGAAAAATAAAGTAAGATCTCTCGGCAATGACTCATCTTTATATCTTTGATTCAAGGCCTCCGTATATAAATCCGGATGTCCACAACACCCAAACCCGCCGGGTATCACTGTGCTGTTGCTTTCTATCAAACTTGCGACATAATTCGCCGTGACGATGTCCATTCTACGTACTCTCCGTCAACTGCTTAACCGGTCTGTATCTAGAAGCTAAGATCAAGCACCCATTTTCCGATGCCATACTGTGACAAGTACCAGGCGCTCGAACAATAAACGAGCCGGGTTTAAACGTTTGTCCATTTTCAATGTAGTCGCCTTGCAATACGAGCACCGTTTCATATCCCATATGAACATGCCCTGGAACATATGCGCCGGCTTCGTAACGCAAAAACGCACAATCAGCTCCGGTTGGGTTTGCCTTCGTTTCGTCAAATAGTATTGCTATGTCGACGCCTTCTCTCAAACCGCGTTGATAAGGACTAAATTCAATCTCATCTGAGATTTCAATATCAGATGAAAAACCGAGCTTAACGATACGGTCATTTGTTTCGGGTGGTGAATTAAACTTCATTTTATTTTCCTTGTTTGTTCAGCCTTGATGCTTGTGATTGCCCGTTGTATCCCCAATTTATTGAAGGTTGTTCCTCAATACTGATGTAATTAGGGAGGTTTTTTACATTTATAAAAATTTCTTCAAATAAGCGCCAAGTGTGTTCAAGCCATGCCGCTTTTTGAGACTCTGAATTTGTACCTTCAGTAATTACAATCTTTAGGTAAAACTGAAAATCGTCACTGGGTTTCGCGTGACTATACCAATCTCCGTTATTTTCAAAGATAACCACATTGATCAGCTCAGGGCGTTTTTCAAGATGGGTTTGCGTCAACGCACTTAATGAAACTGCTAACTTTTCTTTAATTGCTGGTAATAATGTTTGATTAGTATTAACTGTTAAGATAGGCATTTGAGTATTTCCTTATATTGGGTAATTTATTACTGTTTGCTTGAAGATCCATACCAGTAAATCGGCCACTTTTTCCCTATACCTATGTTGTTGATCATGGATGCGATACCGACTAAAAATAAACTGCCAAACAGGACTGGAAAAATCAGAAAATCAAAGTGATAACTGCCAGCAAGAATAATCACGATCGGATTAGCACCCGCCGGTGGGTGCACCACTCTAAAATATTGCATTGCGGAGATCGCCAATCCAACTGAAACAGCCATGACCCAAGGTGCATCTCCAAAAGCTAAAAATGCGACCAACCCTATTAGCGCAGAGATAAAATGACCGCCAATCACATTGCGAGGCTGCGCTAGCGGTGACGCGGATGCCGCAAATAAGATCACGCAAGTTGCCCCAAATGGCGCCATTAGTAGCGGATATTGTGTCAAACTAGAGATAAAAAATAACCCCCAAATTCCGACTACTCCTCCAGTAAATCCTCTTAGTAGTTCGATAAACTTAACCTTTGGTGGCAAAGCTCCCCCTCCAGAAAATTTCCTCATAGCGTTTCTCCTACACCTCGTTCATCACGAGGCGTTATTGTTCATCGTTAATGTGCTATTATTACGTGTACAGATCTGTACACAAATCAAAAGGTACAGATCTGTACACTTGCGTGCAAGCAATTTTTTAGGATATTAGATGAAAGTAGAACAGCATATTTTGGATATAGCGGAAGATCTTTTTAATAAGAATGGATACACCTCTGTCGGTGTTGATTTAATTAGAGATGAAGCAAAAGTATCAAAAACAACAATTTACAGGCATTTTGGCGACAAAAATGGCCTAGTAGAGGCCGTGTTAAATAGGCGTCATTTAAGATTTCAAGATTCACTTGAATGCGCAGTGAGTGAGATTCAATCAAGAGAAGAAAAATTAATTTCGATATTAAATTGGCACTTTGAGTGGTTTTCAACACCGCATTTTGAAGGGTGCATGTTTATGAACGCCCTAGCGGAGTTTAAAAATCGAGATGAAAGCATTAGCCAAATCGCCTTGGATCATAAGCGCTGGCTGTTAGGTTTAGTTTGCAGAGCACTGAGCAATGATCCAGACAACATACAAGACAAACCTGAAATGATTATGACATTTATTGAAGGACTCATTATACGTGCAAAATTCGAAAACATAATTAATAACAGAGGGTTATATGAAAAAGCACTACTAAAGCTATTGGCATAATAGTCAGCCAGCTTCAAAGCCCAACAATCTCACTGGTGCCGCTTCGTACAGCCGAGATCCCGTCGCTGTACGAAGAATAACAGACCAGCCAGACTGGCATTTTGTGATCAACTTGATTGATCATATTAATAAATCCAAGTACCAAACCAACCGATTTTTTTACCTTTATCTTTGAAATAAACAGGAAAAGCCTTAAAAGCAATCGTCGTTGCCCCCGGATAAGTAATATTCGTTACGTGGTTTCTTACTGCACCGGTCGATAAATTCGCTTTAACATTGGATAACAAATCGAACCCCAACAAAGATTCTAGTTCAGCTGATGCTTGCGCATTATATGTAAAATTGGTCAGTACCAGCTGTTGAAATGGCATGAGCATACCAGTACCCAAACCGAAAGCTTCAAAATCAGCGATCAGTTTACCTTTGTCCTCATTAATTCGTTTTGAAATTTCAAATCCGCCGACGACTTTCCGGTAGACCGTAAATTTGATTTGAGATTTTTTGAGTGCACTAACAAATGTTGAACTCTTTATTCCCCTTTTTTTCAGCAAGGCCTTTAGCTCTAATGAAAGATGGCCTGCTAGCCGTTGCTGAATTTGATAGCTTGTGCCTTTTTGCCACTCAACTTGATCCGAAAAATCATAACCGTGGCTCAGTTCGAACAGCTTAATATCTCGACCATGCTTAGCCCAGCTTTCTAACTCATTAATATTTGATGGATTTTCGACATAGTAGAGTCGACCGATCTCTGCTACTTTTTCACCACGATAGGCAATTAAGTTCATATTTCTTCTTTCAGCCAAATATTTAAATAGTCCATTTAAAAATGTATCTTCAAAGCTACTGGCTTGAGCGGCTGTTGGCTCCACGAAAAAAAGTACTAAAAAGAGAAGTAATTTTGATGTGCTCATGTTGATACTCCTTATCTGAACTCATACTAAAGTATAGCCGACAATTCACACTCCATGCTGATTGTAAGTGTAATTATCTATGTAAGCGCGGAGTTTTGCAGACAGGTGTTAATTTTGTCTAATTTAACCTGAATTGAACTTTAAAGATGGCATATGTTTTACCCTAGTGCACTTTTATTGTTGAGTGTGGTACTGACAAAGCATCGTGTTTATTCTGCTAAGCCGTCACTGGACTACCTAATGCTAAAGCGCTGATTTAAAAACTATTTCTGGCTATTCTTGACATTTATATCAACAATCATTTATGTCTTTGTTAATATTAGACTGTTCTATTGCACAGCAGGCAAGTGACCGACCCTGATATGTATCAGACGCTAACTTAATCTCATCATATAAATTGTTGGCCAGATATCAATAAACCATTGAAACTGAACACGAGAGATAAATAATGTCAGCAAACATAAGTTAATGTAACTGCATAAATACATATTTAGGTCTATAAAACGGCTCAAAAAGCTCAGTAATCCAAACCCGGCCTATTACATTGGCTCAGCCGTTCTTATTAGTGTTCATTAGGGTCACCGGATTAGATATAACACTGGAAGTGAGTACTATTATTGATAGTTTGAATGCAATCATTACAGCAAGTATTACGCTTACCAAAAATGAATCTGGCTATGTGCAGCGCGAAACCACACATAGCCTTTTCAAGACCATTAACTCAATACAAAACTCTCTTCTGTTTCACTATTTTTGATCGTTAATGTCACAGTGAGTTTAGTATGAGTGGGCTCGTTTAAATCTGACAGCAAACATAGAAACGCCAGCGTGTTCCAATTTACCGATTCATCAAACAGGCCTGCTATCACCCCCTTAACAGACACCATCTCATCCACACTGTCATTTAACTCATCAACAACTTCATTAAGCTTTTCACGCCAAGGAGCAAGATCTGTGGGTTTTGATTTTTTAAATGCCATAGATATTTCACCTAGTTCATTCAGTAACTCAGATTTTTCGGCAAATGCTTGTGCACACTTGTGAACAGACAACATTCTAATGGCTGCGGGCGCCAAGCCTTTGGGTGAAAAGTTGTAATGACTATGTGGGATCACAGTCTGTCCACCATTAAAGTTGCTGTTGATGTATTCACAGGCCTGCGACTTACGTTTCTTTTTACCAACCATTTTAATAAACATGTTGCGTTCACTGGTAGGCTCAAATCCGTTACACAAGACCCAAAAATCTTTTTCTAAGTTTTTGTCCGAGAAACCAGTTTCAAAAAAACTATTACATGCTAATTCGTAGGCTTGTTCGTCGCTGAGCTGGGCCAATTTCTTGTAAAAGTTGCTTGGAAGTATCATACTCGCGCTTAGTACTGCCGCTGAATGATAACTTTTTTTCCTACGATACAGCTGCAAAGTTCTGCTTGTTAAACCCGAATGCAATAAGCCTCGTGCTTCAAGGCTATACAAAAACTCTTCTAACTCATCCATCTTTAGGTGTTTATCGTCAAGCGACAAGCTAACCCCGCCAATAGAAGGTAGCCGATTTTGCGCTGAAGCTTTCATGATGTTTGACGTACTGAATACACTCAACTTACGCGATTCTGCAAAGTATCCTGCTTCTTTATCCAGTTTTGCATCAACGTCTCCCACTAATAAATTACCTGAAGCGTCAACTTTAATGTTTATTTCTGATAATTTACGTGTCGATGCATCAAATAAGTTAACTTTTCCAAGCTGAATCCCTAGCTTTAGTTCTTTAATTTGTTTTGACCAAGTAGCAAATTCCCCTTTTATCGACTTTAATGCTGGGCATGTTTCTGCTTCAAGCATACGAGCAAGATTTAGTGCTTCGCCGGCTTTACCAAGCATCATGAGTTTGTATATCTCGGCTACTCTTTCATCTGAACTTTTCGGGTCAATTATCAGAGCTAAAAGCGCCTTATCTTTGGACCAATTAGCTGCGCTGCACCCTAATTGCATAGCAACCTGAAATTCTGCTGCTTTTTTTGCGCCTTCGAGTAAGCGCTGTCTAAATTGTTGATATTCACCTAATAACGCAATCGTCGCTTCTAATACCTTTTCACTGTAAGCGTTAATATCAGCGGCCACTTCATTGACTTGTTCACCAAGTGAAGTCAATGGCTCGAGCCATTTTCTTACATTTGCATTGGCTTGGTGAGATAGGCGCTCTATTTTGTCATTGACCTTTGATTGAATAAGTTGATTGGCATTGTTAACGGCAGTGACTGCAGTTTGTGCAAGGATTTCATTCAAATATGTTGTAACTTGAGTAGGCAGACCTAGTTTTGCGACTTGCTCTGAAATAGCGTTGTTTATTTGCGCTGTGCCGTCATTCAACCAGTTAAATAGCTTTCCTGACTGCGATGATAGCTCGTCATCAATTTGCTTTTGAATATCGGTAACAATTTCTGCCGATTTATCTTCTCCCAGTGCTGTTTTTACAAGCTGCTGCCACACAGCATCCGTTTCAACCATAGATTGTAATTTTGACGTTAGACTTGTTTGCAGTAAATCACCGATATTACTCCACTGAGCCAAATCATCTTTCCATTGTTGCTCGTAAGGTAAATAGCCGTCTATCAGGGTTTTACCAAGCTCATCTAAACCCTCGACTTTCATATCCGCACCTAATGCGAAGTTAAACACTTGCTCACCCTCATCCAGCGACTCTAATGTGATTACTAAACTGTTTGGACTGAGTTTTTGGCAATATGTACGAAAATTACCATTTAATTTACTCTGATAACTGGCTGATAGACCGAGTGAAATATTCGCCGAAACATGATGAGCTTTGCCATTAACGTTGATTATTTCCGCCTCGGATATAGACTCACCCAAACTCAGCATGCCACTTAAACTTACACTATTTTTATAGTTTACTTCGACTCGTCGTAACCCACTAAAATCGTTCAAGTTACCTGATTGTGGAGGGGCTAATGATTTACTTATTGAGTGAAGGTCGAAGTAAACAAATTTATGTGATGCGACATCTGTAAATGTATCACTAAATGCCTCCAAAGCTGGTTTGGTTCCGTCGTACTGATATAAGCAATATACATCAAACTCAAAATGGCCACCTGTAGCAAAGTTTCCTGAAACGATACCAGCTTGACCAGATGCATTTATACTTGCGTTTGCTGCCAATTCAACATTGAGGTTAATTCCGTAATCCAACTCAGGCATATCTACTTCAAAAGCTTTGTGGTTAGTCGAAGCGTCAGCAACATGAATTTTCAGTGCCGCACCTACTTCGCCTTTCACTTCGACCGGTATCCCGGTAATATTTGGCGCAGTATTTACCTTTCTTTGAATTCCCCAGTTTTGAGTGCTTTTTGTCGTTTGCGCAAAACGTGCAAGTGTTGGAAGTAAAAACGCGCCATCGTGAAAACCAATTCCCCACTTTGCGAGTTTATCAAGTTCATTTTTGAATTTAGATTTAACAGCCAGATCGATTATCTTAGCTTTTACTTCATTAATACGCGCTTGTTCATCTCCAGTGTTTGGTATGTCACTCACAGCGGACGCGACAAGTTTAAATGCTTCTGTTATTGGAATGTTGTATTGCTCGCTTTGCGCTTTAATAAATTCTAGGAGAGTGCTTTCTATTGGTAGGTCGAATTGATTGTAATTTAACACGGTCATTTCCTTTTATTATGCTTATTTCATGTTCATTCATACAATAAAAAGAATAGATGAACTTTTGTAATTTGCGGTACAAATAATGTACATTATTGCGTTTTTTTATTCGTATAGAAATCTAAAGGCTTACTAAGTCAATCATCTTTTTAGCAAACTAGGTAGCGACTAGGATAGGTATGCGGTATTCGTGACTAAAAAATTTGCTATGCCAGAACCTGCCGCTCGTGTATAAAAAGGAATATTTAATATACCCTTAAAACTATACCTTCATGAAACTCGCATACAAAGCGCCTCATGATTTGGCTCTGTTATGAATCTATACGATTTAATTACTTTATCCTTTTAGTTATCAATCGTTCATTGAAGATGACGCAATTCAATTTATATTGCCTGTAAAATGGCTAGATAACAAATGGCGCGTATTTACTAATAAAGACCAATCAGACAATGAGTATGGATCAATGTATTTATAAAGCGCCTTTCGGCGCTATGGCAACAGACTAACCTAATTAGTTTACGCCATCACAAGTCCAACCCATACCACATGTTTTTGCTTGACGGTCTGTAAAGAATGGACAACCTCTGTCGTATTCTGTTTCACCCCCACCTCTTCGTCCGCCAACTACAGCAGGTGTCGCTTTTTGATCTAGTGATTGGTTGCTCGATAGGTTTTTAATGTGTGATTTATTGACTCTAAGTTTCATTGAAATCTCCTTTTTAAATATCTAAGAGCATAAAAACTAAACAACGCACCAATGATTATCAATAATATATTGTATACACATTTTTATTGATGGGAGCATCCTGTAATGATATGCATCCCTACGCTTCCCTTTTGGTCAGTAATTCAGCAAAGAACATCCAAAAACAGGTCAACCTTCGCAAAGGCACCTTTATTTGAGTGCCCATTTGATTTACGATCTTTACACACAAATTATTGGCGTGAATATCACATTTTAGCGCGACTTACACAAGTTCGGCACCTGCGAAGGTGTTCGTACTTGGATTCAACTGGAGAAATTAATGACACCAGATACAATGACAGATCTCACTATAACGTTGTTAATATTGTTTGTATCACTTGGTATGGTATTCCAAGGCAAAATACTAAGGTCTACAAAAACAGACTCATCCGCTGCAAGTGCAGAAAAACTGCAAAGGCGTGGGTCGCTTCTTTTGATCTGTGGTTCTATTGTTGCAGCAATACAAGTTTTGAAATTGTTTGCATTCTTATTTTAAACATTCCCTTGTTTAACAAGTGCTCCACGCCTTAGTTCATTTGCTACAACACTGTCACATCGTCCCGAAGTTGGGTAGCTTTAAGCATCACTGGGCTGAGCGTTACTCCTCCAATGTATGTAGTACTACTTTTGCCGTTTTATTCTTACGAATAAAGAAGGCTTGGGCTACAGACAAAACAATAAATGAAATAGCAAATTGGGTCCCCTCATTGCCCGTACAAGAAGTAAAATAGCACTTAGTAATGCCGAACACAGTAAACGCAAACATAAATAACCAAGTTGCCTTGATGCTCAGTGACCACCTAAATATTTCATTTTTGATAAGCCGTCTATGTGCTTCTAAAGATGTGCTTAACTGTGCGCTTTTGAGGTGCTTTAAGCTGCTGAGACGGCTTTTGCTCATCAATACAAACAATGACATCCCCCATACAGTGGCGAAGCCTACCCATAACTGCTTTATCAAAGACATATTTTGAAAAAATGATAAAATAAACATGTAGCTCACTGCCAAAATTGCAGCCAGTTCAATCAAAATATTGATCTTCAAAATAAAGCTTTGCCTTTTATGACGCTTCAAAAGCTTGTCCATATGGGGCATTGTTTTTTCTTCGGACGATTGCCACAACGATGACAATTGCTCAAACTCATTGTTGTCCATTAATTGATCCCCACTAATAGTTTTGAGAGCTGTTCTTTAGCTCTATGTAATCTGATCCCAACATTGGCATCACTAATGCCCAACACGTCGCTGATTTCTACATTGGTTAAGTCTTCTAACTTTAATAACATGACTTGCCTTAAGCTCAGCGGCAATTTATTCACCGCATTCAATAATTGCTTTTGTCTTTGCGCTTGCAACGCACTTGTTTCTGGTGATGCCTGCTCACACGCAGTAGCCTCATCAAATTCATCTTCAGATAAGCGACTATGGCGCCTAATATGATCAATGGCCGTATTGTGTATTACCCGGTAGATATATGTATTAAGTGAACACTGCTTATTAAACCCGTCTAGTGACCGCCATATTGAAAGCGCCATTTCTTGAGCGAGCTCATCTGATAAAGCGGGCCTACATTCATATCCAGATGCCGCACGGCTTATTTGCGGCCAATACTGGGCAATAATAGCTTCTTTTTTTGAGTCCTTGGTGAACGTTACCAACGATTCCTGCCTCCGAGTTGTTTTTCTTATTAGTCGTGTCGACTCCAGAATCATTACATCTTTTTTTAATAATTATTCGCTCGAGAAATATATCGTGTTTTTAGTGAAAAACCAGCCATTAAAAAAATATATAAAAAGTTGTAATGGTTCTATTCGGCCTTCGACTAAATGAACAAAGCAGATAAAACTTTAAACGAATAGGAGATTTAAAGCATGGCAATTACACATCAAATCAAGAAGTTGGATAAAAAACGCTTGTTAACCGCTATTTGGTCACTCGTTGTCGTAAGTTGGATTGCATTGTTTGCTGTACTTTTCATAGCAGAAGACAAAACCATACAAGTCGCCACTGCGACAGTAACAGCGCTTATGACCGAAGGGGCAATTTGGTGCACCGCCGCGGTAACGGGCGTTGCCGTTGTTGAAAGCAGAAAAGCCATCATGAGTGCAATTAAAAACAAATTGACTGGTAACAAAACCGCTTAACGAAACCTTACTTATTAGGAACAACCATGAAAACGAAAATACAGAATACACGATTCAATGAAAAGGCTTTACTGCTAACTTGGTTGATCACACTCGCTTCGTGGCTCAACACCGCACTTGTGATGACATTCTCTCCTTTCACGATTCTTGAAGTGGGTGCTTTGCTGTTTGCAGTGATTATGACCCAAGGCGCGATATCCTTAACAAAACATGTAGGCAAGCACAATCAAATTGTGCGTTCAATATACAAAAACTTATTTGGTGACTAACCTTTGACAGGTAAACTCGGGAAAGGGGCATGTGATAAACATGCTCAACCCCCGGTTTATTTTTAGTCACGCAAGTTGAATTGGACCATGATCGTCGCAGTGATCACCATGCTGGTGTTCCAGCCGGCCATTCACAATATAGTCGGTATGATCACCATGTTGGATAGCTTCATGGCCACACCCAGGTCCATGAACATGGTCCTTTTCTACATTTGCATGATTACATTGATTTGGATTTGTATCCGACACTTCTATTGCATGTTCATCACAATGATCACCATGTGGATGGTGCAATTTACCATCCACAAGATAATCTATATGCCCATTATGATTAATGGCAGTATGACCGCAATTTGGACCATGAACATGGTCAGAATGTTTATGTGATTGTGAGCAAGACATATATGTATTCCCTGTTTTATGCGTGCTGTTTAAATCTAGTTCAACCAATGGACAATTCAACCTTAACAAATCTGTTTTGATAAACACTTTGTTAGTGTTGCTTTCATCTCCATGAGTTACCTGTATTTAATGCCAAACAGAGATTGGGAATGAAAGTCGCATAAAAGTGCGAGATACAATTTGTAATTTGTTACCAAACTCAACAAGCTCATCTTGTGTCCACCCTTCTGGGTGTAGCCAAACCTCCGCCCTTTCAGTGAGTAAAATAGCCAATTCCGTGTCTATTAATTTAATTGGTATTGCAGCCAACCCCCACAACATGACAAGCCTGCCTTCTACTTCGTTGTCTCTAGGTGCATTGGACTCCAAAGAACGAAAATACTTTTTAGTTTCCATTAGGGCTTTGGACACTTCAAACACTAAAGTATCTCTAACGCAATGCTTTTCTGTTGGAACTGACCAAAGGCTGAGTGCCACTTCATTGAGTTTTGACACCAGTAACTCATGTGCCAACGTATGATCTATTTCAGGTGTACTGATATCAAACAGCTCAATATACGCGTCTTGCGCAGTAGTAGAAGTTTTAAATGCCATTGTGACTCCCTCCCGATGATTACCTTGTAATGCAGTATGTAATAAATGTAGGTTTAGCAATAAAAATAGCAAAGTGACAAATTAAAAGATGTACCAAACTCTTGAACTTAAAACTGACTAGTCAAAGTCCCTTGCTTTAAATCGCTGTTAACATTGGAATGTAGATTAATTATCAACCACCAATGGTCTCAGGCTCTGCTTCAATACACCTTAAAATTGTTGCGTATAGCGTACTTGTATCTATTGGCTTTCCAACATGAAATGTAAACCCTGTTTGATGATACTTTTCAATATCTTCCTTAAGAACATTGGCTGTTAGGGCCACAATTGGGATCTCAGTATCCTGCAACCTGATCAATTCACATGCTTCTACGCCACCCATTTCAGGCATTTGAATGTCCATTAAAATCAAATCTGGTAATGACGCTCGATAAAGTTCAACGGCTTCAACCCCATTCTCAGCAAAGAGGAGCTCGGCATTCGTCTTTGCTAGAATAGCCCGAATAACTGTGGTATTTATCTTATCGTCCTCTGCCACTAACACTTTTTTATTGCTGAGGTCTGGTGTTGTAATTTCGCGTGGTGGTGTGTCAAAATTTGATACTTTCGAGACTTGCATAGGCAAAAACACGCCGAATGTACTCCCTTCTCCTTCTTTGCTGGTGACGGTTATTGTGCCGTCCATCAAAGTAATGAGCTTTTGAGTAATGGCCAGCCCTAACCCCGTCCCCCCAAACTTTCTGGTAATCGAATTATCGGCTTGTTTAAATCGCTCAAATAGCCGAGACTGAGCGCTTCTAGACATCCCAATACCTGTATCTACCACTTCAAATGTGAGTCCAGTGCAATGGGCACTTTCGGATTTAAAAATAGACAAAGTGACCCCGCCTTCATGCGTAAACTTTACGGCATTCGATACGAGGTTCAAAAGTACCTGCCGCAGCCTAACAGGGTCACCAACCCAGCCTTCATTTACATCATGTGCAATGTTTATTTTTAAATAAATAGATTTGTCTTGCGCATCACATTGAAAGTCAGATTTAATCGACGCTACTATTTTAAATAAAGAGAAATCAATCTGCTCTATCGACATTTCATTGGCTTCAATTTTAGAAAAGTCTAAAATGTCATTGATGATTTTTAACAAACTGCGGCAAGAAAACAGTGCGGTACCTGCTGTTTCGAGGTTACTTTTATCAGTGAGATTAGATTGCAAAACTTGCAGAGAACCCATGACTCCATTCAGGGGCGTTCTTATTTCATGACTCATATTTGCCAAAAACTCCGACTTTACTCGTGAACCTTCTAGCGCTTTTAACGTCAATTGGTGCTCTTTTCGAATAGAACTACTCAGTTTGTAAAAATATAAAATTAAAACACCGATAAAAACGACAACACTGGCAAAGTGTATTGTGTTGGCGATTAAGAAGTTTCGATCCACCATAACGCGTGCTTCATTTAATTGGCGTTCGCTACCAATATGAAATTTAGCCAAGGCTGTTAAGGCTTTTGAGTCGTCTACTTTTACAGTGCGATCTATCTCTTCACTTGATGCATTGTTTTTGATTAGGGTAAGTGCTATTTCAAGGTTTCTCTCATATTCACTAATCACACGTTTAATGACTTCGATAGATTCATCGCTGTATTGATCAAAAGATGCTAATTGGAATAGTATTTCATGGATTTCAGATAGAGACTTTCGCAGCTTAGGCTCATAACGTTTAGCATCTTTTCTTAACACTAAGTTTTTAAAATCATGGATAAACCCTCCATAACCTAGATGCTGAACGAGATCGTCATGTAACAAATAAACTTTTTGGATATCCGACGAATATATGTGCCATTGCTTTTCAACTTGATGATAAAAAAACCAAGAGACCAAGGTTAATCCAGCTCCAGTCAAAATTACCAATAAAAAGTTGAGCTTTAACTTGCTTTGCTCTGTTCCAAATTCACTGCGCATGCACTCTATTCCCTATAAATTCACTTCTCACCATAAAATATTAGCAACGAATAAAAAATACGATAGAAAGTTGTGTGACTCCCTTGTCAAATTGACTGTAAACCATTAATTACCTTGTAGAATTTGCAATGAAGCTAGGTGCTTGTTTAAAAGCCAACCGTTCACTATAGTTTTTTATGATTAATTCACAATCAGGAGAAACTCTATGAAGGAAATTATATTAGCACTGTCGTTAGGTATGACCTGTTCTGTAGCCGCAACAGAGCATAAAGCACATGAGGAGCATGCCCACAGCCATGGTTATAATTGCGGGCACGCAGCAGAGTGGCACAAAGACCATTTCGATTACAATCACAATGGTCACGACCATCACAGCCATGCTGGCGAAACCCATGAAGCAAAAGTCAAAGTGCACAACAAACACAAGCACGGCCATGGATTAGATTGTGGCCATAAAAGCCGAGTTGAGCATGGTCGTGTTGAGTACAACCACGATGGTCACTGGCATCATCAGCACGGTGAACACTTCCACGAGAATCATGGTTAACAACTAACCAGAATCCAGAGCCCAGTGTTTCGCTGGGCTACCTTATTCAGTAATTACTCACCGTGACTCGGTTAGCATATCTTATCCATAGATGGTAAATTGCATAAAAATAAGACAAAACAATCTATTAAACCGAATGAACGTCAAGCATTACTCGGCAATAGATAAATTTTCATTTCACTAAAACGAACCAAGTGCCATATTGTGAAAATGTCTTCAAATTCGTTAAGGCTTGTCATGCGTGCTTAATGCTTGGGTAACTTGGTCATATTCAACTTTGTTTCCAAATTTAGAAATTAGCATTTTTAGCTTAGGCGTGATCACATTTTTACAAAATGGACGTTTAGGATCTGTATAAAAGTAGTTTTGATAATGCGGTGGTGATGGCTTAAATTCATTGAACATAAGTGCTTTAGTAATTACTGGATTATCAAAGTTTGGCTGCAATTGTATGAGGCAATCAACTGCACAAGTATACTGAGTATCTTCAAAACAATATACCGCACTGCGGTACTTGTTCCGACGACTGTGATTTGAGGTTGCGCTGTGCGTGTACAAATGTATTTCAATGAGATCACGTAATTTAATCACTTCGTTGTCAAAGTCTAAAATTATTCCCTCTGAAAACCAGCTTTGTTCTTTAAAGCTGTTTACCCAGCCTTGCGTGACTTGCTTAACACCTCGCAATGAGCCAAATATTGCTTCTGTACACCAATAACAACTGCCACCGAGTCCTAGCTTTTCAATCATGTCTACCTCAAACTTATTTGAGTACCCACTGTAATTACTCAAAATAGCACGAAATGTTACCACAACAGAGTACGTGCTCGCTCCCAAGTTGATGTACTTATACAACGTAAGATATATACAATTATATGACTAATATCGTCTTTTTTTGATTCAAATCGATATAATCTAAAAATAAAGGCTTTATAATTTCAATTTTTAAAGGAGCTTTAGATTGCCTAGTCCATACCGATGCACAATGTATGGTGTCTTTGCTGTGCTTATTTGGAGTGCAGTATTGCACTTAGTCCGTATTGTAACTGAAGACTTTGGTGCTATTGGCGGCGCTGCGCTTGTTTACACTTTTGCTGCCATGTTTCTTGCTGCGTTTTTAGGTATACCTCAAATAACCAAGTACCCCAAAAAATATGTACTGTTAGGTGGCACACTATTTGTCGCATATGAGATTTGCTTATCGCTTTCTCTAGGTTTTTCAAACTCCAGAGAACAGTCAACGCAAGTGCTTATCGTAAACTACCTTTGGCCTGCTTTTACTGTTGTCGGCGCAATCATATCAAGACAAAGTAAAGCAAACTTACTCATGTTAATGCCTGGATGCATCTTGGCATTCAGTGGGGTATGTTTAGTGATATCAGGCGACTTCATCACTCTATTCAACGGTGTTGCCTCCAATATTCACAGCAACCCTATCGCGTTTTTAATGGCATTTTCTGGCGCAATTATCTGGGCTGTTTACTGCAATCTCACAAAAGCAATTTCAAATGGTCAAAACGCCATTACACTGTTTTTCATTTTTACAGCTTTAACACTTTGGAGTAAGTGGTATTTATTGAATGTGGGGTTCGTGCATAATTTTTCATTCGCGAGCACCTTTGTCTTACTTTTGGCTGGTGGCGGTATGGCCCTTGGATATGGCCTTTGGAACAAGGCCATTATAAGCGGAAATATGATTGTCCTAGCTGCGATATCTTACTTCACGCCTGTGTTTTCTGGCATCTTCGCCGCCATCATTCTTAATGTAGAACTAACCTCAGGTTTTTGGATTGGCGTCATAACCGTTACTCTTGGGTCTCTGCTATGTTGGCAGTCCACGCGTATGCATAAGTGTCAAAGTGATTCTCTGCATAATGCTTCTGAGGATGAATGTACTAGCCATGGTTAATTATTAAAGAAGCCAGAGACTTAACTAACCCTGTTACGCGGTTAACTTGTTTCAATATGTTCAGCAAGTAAGTTGTGTGCCTGTGCCATCTACAGTTTCACCGTACTGCTAAGTTAAAATATCGAGGAAAAGTCTGCCAATGCTTTCGGTACGATTGCCGTTTATTTTAAAGTTCATCTTTAACTACATAGTTAAACAGAACTCCAAGCGCCTAGTTTAAGCAATAAATTTGTCCCTGTTCTATCTTAAGCTCGCCTAAGTATTATAACCCTCTGCTTTTTTGGCTCCAAAGTCAGTCAATATCAATACGTTGCTCGACAGTGTAGGTAACTAATCCATCGTTAGATTAATATTTATACCACAATTACACTTCTGTAAGTTTCAAAAAACAGAAACAATTGCCCTTTTAAAACAAGGTTAGCTTTTCTTATTTAGTAAAAGTGCGTACATTAACTGATTGCGCGAAACTAAGATGGATTGTTGACGCAGTAACTAATAAACGGACACACGCAGAAGGCTCATTAATGACGACGCTTAGAGCGAGCTTATCGGCTAAGTATACAAAAGGTAGAATATTGAAGATTTGGCGCAACGTGTTAAAAGAGGCAGTAGTGGTGCGGAGGTTGCTAGACCTAACCGCACACTGGGCGTGCGCGTTCAACCCAGTGGTTTAGCTTCTGCGAGTATTGACGTAAATTTGCAAGCCAAAATGGTATCATTATTGTACTTAAGGAGTGCAAGGGGCAATGAGCCTATTTTTGAATATAAACTTCTTAGCCAATAGTTTTCCCAAAGCGCTTAAGCTTTGGGAAATAGCGGATTTTAGTAATGGTTTGATCCAGTATGAGGGCTTGCAAAAGCTGGTAAATATTAATACATGTCGTACCATTAAGGTTGAAAACTACACAAAAAACCAAGCAAAAGATACCACAAAGGCTAGCCGATTTTCGATTAGCCATACGGAATCAGGACTTCAGGGGACTCACTCTATTAGTTATATTCACCTATCTGATTGGGGTATTGACCAACTTTTGGTAAAAGGTTTTGATAAACTGATCAGAGCTCGTGAAAATTGGTGGGGACCGGTACTGGAACACCCAAACTTTGTTATGGCGAGACTGATTAATCAAGATTACAGCCATAAGCAAAACAGTGATTCGCTTTGTACATATGATATTTACAACTGGTCCCATGAACACTTACCCAAGATCAGTAATGGGTACCCACCTCCTTTGGAAGAGTCCATAGTGGATACGCGTGTTAACCCTGGACATTGGCGTTTTAAATCTGGCTATATTGAAGCTGTGTCCGCAGAGATGTGGTTAAGTAAGCACTTTTTTGAAGCGGTAAACCTAGACAGAGCGGCACTTAATGACCTTACTTGGCTGGAAGTAAATGAAGAGCATGGTGTTGTCCATATTAAAGCGTGGTCAGGTTTGTTTGACAGCGATGTAGGCGACCAGAGAGAAATTCAGATTATACTGAGAAAGCTATTATTTGGACAATCTGAATACACAGAAGATCCAAACTTTACTCTTATGTCTGAATTTGACCCTGCTCCTTGATTAAAGTGAAATAAATAGTGGTGTGCCACTCGTTTATTAAGAAAGGTCAATTTGTACACGCGTACAACGAAGTTATTGTCCACTTCCCGGTTAATGAGACACCTGTAAAACAGCGGGCAAGTTTGTCATGTGTGCGTTCATTGTTGTACAGAACCACACCACTCTTTCTCTTAACTGAGTGACTCAAACAAGTAAGTATCTAAACATTCTCATCTAAATGAACCATTGGAGCGTTCAACAAACCCGTTTTGTTGTGGTTTGCCAGACTGTATATAAACTAGTTAAACATTGTGCGTTTCGCACCAGTCAGTTAGACGTGCTGATATTAATTCAGGCCCGTTATCTACTCAAATTTGTTTCAGAAAATCATGTTCCGCTTGTAATTGTTCAGACACTAAACGCGTACTATTTACCGGTTGATCTATTCCCAAAAATAGCGACTAGCCTTAGTGGTAAGCCGATACTACTCTCTAAGCTAAGCGGCTCTTAATTCCAAATAATCCATAAAAAATTGGCTAAAACTTGTAGCAATTCTATTGTCTATTCTTCTTTCAAATAAGCTATAGCTAACAACAGCATATTCTCCTTCACTATTTACATCGGTGGAGTCTAAGCACCAGCATATTTCATCATCTTTAAAAAAAATAACGACAAGGTACTTTGGAAGTGAATAGTCTTCACGGCAAGTTAAAGTATCTCCATATACGCTACGCCCATTATCTGAAGAAGCTGTATTCTCTTCTATACCGGATATCTCTGACTCAACCACGCCTCCTCCGCCAAATTGCGACAAAAATGACTTAAATGAGGTAGACAGGTTGACCCCAACTAACTTTTCTAGTTCTAAAATTTCGTCAGAAGAAGCAGAGCCATACCAAAAAAGCTCATGACCTTTTCCTTCTATCTTTTCAATTAAATCAGTAATATATTTCATTTCCGCTACTAAAAATCTTTAGCCCTTTGCTGCAAATATTCTACTGTAAAAGGTTATATTGTTATAACAATAAAGGGGGATTACGGAAACTACGTCCATTTTCAATCAATCCATGCAATTACCTATGATATGTTTTGTGCGCTGTCGTAGGTAACTCAACCTTAGGAACAGGTTCCTTAGCTGAGATATGGTGTAGGTTAGATTGGTTCGTAGCCACTTTTCATAAAATCTGAATTAGTCCAATCATCATAAACTTTTTTACGAATACTTACCTCTATGAGCCGAATTTGGGATAGCAGATATTACATCAACAGTGCAGATAAAGTATGACACCCAACTTTATTTATACCTCAATTACAATTCGCTTAATCTCAAAACAGAAAAAATGATCCTTCTGAACAAGACTGGCATTTTTCCTTATTTAGGTAATTTACTCTCAATTGCACTTATAGATGATTTTCGGGCGTGAGTAACCTATTACCTTGTAATAATGATCCTTTAAATACATTCGTAAATTGGATCGTTAGTTTTAGCCAATTTTCAGGTTGAATATTAAGTCTGCCAAGAAGGGCTGAGCGTCTGTGACAAAACCACGTTTAAACCGACAGGTCAAATCAACACCTTCCAAATAGTATTTAAGTAGCCCTTTTGGCATGTTCTTTGTTGGGTTGCCAGCAAAGCGAATGAAAGATTTAGACTGCCTACCCGTTTTGGCCGTTTCAATTCGCTTTTTAATGCTCGTGTGCTCTGACCCTTCTGGCGTTTCTGCTATTTTTGCCCTTACTGGATTCAATTCCACATACGCTAAAAATGCAACCACCGCGGCTTCATTTAGCAAGGCTTGTGATTTAAGACGCTCTTCCCTAAATCGAGCTGTGCACCCATTCTCTCTATTTGCTCTGTGGACGATTATAAACCTGCCCATATCATGGCCCTTTAAATTGCATATGCCAGCGTATAGTTATGGCTTTATCAGTCAAGTGCTTTATGCAAAGTGTGGAAAAGCCAACAATATGATAAATGTAACCGAGCAAAACTTACAGCCTGTAGCGATAAGGGCAAGTTGCAAGCAGGTTATAATACTGTTTTGCACCCCTCACTTTTCAAGTTGGCATAGTGTGAATAGACAAATAGATGTCGCACTGAGATAGGACAAAAAAAGTCACTGTTGTATCGAGTT
This sequence comes from Pseudoalteromonas sp. SMS1, assembly GCF_021530565.1. Classification (GTDB taxonomy): domain Bacteria; phylum Pseudomonadota; class Gammaproteobacteria; order Enterobacterales; family Alteromonadaceae; genus Pseudoalteromonas. Next base: position 221,589 of record NZ_JAKGBI010000013.1, on the reverse strand, counting down.
CTTTAAGAAACACAGTAAGCGTATTATTGAGTTCGGTGCACTTAAGGCATTGAACCAGATAAACTATGCTAGACAACACTGAATAAATATACATATAATTTGGCAACTTTGTTGCGCTGGATAGACGATATATGACGCCGTTGGTCGACACTTTAAAACAGCTTAGGTATCTCATTGCTCATTTAGATGATGATACTTTACATAGCGAATACCCTGCTATGTATGAGTTTTTAAATAATAATCGACTCGAACGAAAATTATGCTTGGACGAGTTAAAGTTTTTATATCAGTTTTTGTATGTCTATGGTCGCAAGTCTGAAGCCACTTTCAACCGCTTCAGAAATGAGATAGAACGATTTCACTTGTGGAGTTGGCTTGTCCAAGAAAAGTCGGTTTTTGACTTAAAACGGGATGATATAGAGGCCTACGTGGAGTTTGTTGTTGAGCCTGACAAAGACTGGCTTGCCAATTCAGTACAGTGGAGATTTAAAAATGACAAAGGTCTTCGCCAAGTGAACCCTAATTGGCGGCCTTTTGTATACAAAGAGAATGGTGTCAGCCAACAAACACTTGCATCAATGTTCACTGCACTAAATGTCTTTTATAAATTCGCTATCTTAGAAGAAAAATCTTTCGCGAACTTTGTCCCTGTTGTAAAAAAGAACTGCCCCTATTTAGTCGTCCAATCACAAATCAAAATGCCAGACACGTTGAGCGACTTACAGTGGGAGTACGTTTTTGGTGTTACCAAAGATCTGTGTGAACAACAACCAAAGCTAGAGCGAAACCTTTTCACACTAGCATGCTTAAAAGGACTGTATTTAAGGATCTCTGAATTATCAGAGCGGCCACAATGGTCTCCTGTGATGAGTCACTTTTGGCAAGACCAAGACGGATTTTGGTTTTTACGTATCATGGGTAAAGGTAATAAGCTTCGAGATGTTACGCTCAGTGATGACTTTGTTGACTACCTAAAACGTTATCGCTTATCGCGCGGATTAACCGCGCTCCCTAGAGTTGATGAACCACACCCGATTATTCATAAACTGAGAGGACAAGGTGGCATGAATGTTCGTCAATTAAGGCGGATTGTCCAAGAAAGCTTTGATTTAGCAATTGAAAAATTGAAGCTAGACGGGTTCGATGAAGAGTCAGAGCGTCTTGAAGCAGCGACGACTCACTGGCTAAGACATACCGGTGCTACACACGATGCACAAACTAGGCCCTTGAAACATCTTTCAGAAGACTTGGGGCATGCGAAAATTGCCACAACAGATCAAATATACATTCAGACAAATGTTAAAGAGCGCGCAAAATCAGGGTTAAAGCGAAAGCTTTAATACAACATCCATGCTCTGGTAGTATCTTTACAGTGTGTCCCCTTCAATAATTGCTATGATTTAAGCAACTTTCCATGTATGATGTGTTCTTTATGAGAGTTGTAAAAAGGACCATAAAGGCCCTTCTTCTAATTTCCTTGGCTTAGCGCTTAAATCGTACAACTAATTCATGCATGTCGTTTGCGACGCGTGTGAGCTCTTCACTAATCATTTGACTCTCTTGCGACGAGTTAACACTTGTGTTAGCCAATGCTGCAATATTAACAACTTGTTTGTTAATATCTTCAGACACAGTAGCTTGCTCTTCTACTGCTGCGGCTATTTGCATACTATTTACGCTCATAGTTTCTATAAGCGTATAAATATGTTCAATTTTTTGCGTAGACTCATTCAACTTTTCGATGCCAACCTGAGACTCTGCCTCACCGCGTTGTGCTATCACTTCTGACTCTTGTGTGCTTTGCGTCAGTTCGTCGATGATCGCATGAATTTCTTTTGTGGACTCTTGCGTTCTTTGAGCAAGGTGCCTTACTTCGTCAGCAACAACAGCAAAGCCTCGACCTTGTTCACCAGCTCTTGCAGCTTCAATAGCCGCATTGAGCGCTAATAAGTTTGTCTGCTCAGCAATTTGCTCGATAATTTGTGCCGCATCGGCTATTTTGTTTGTTTGCCTTGCTACACCCAAAACCGAATCTTTAATATCAACAACCGTTGACCCAAGGTTCACTATCGATGTTTTCGTTTCTTCCGAACTCTTAGCACCTTCTTTTGCCAGTGCCAAAGCATCTGTTGCATCTGAGGACGTAGATTGTACATTATGCGAAACTTCTTGAATGGTCGTTGCCATCTCATTCATCGCAGTTGCTACCAGTTCAGTTTCTTGTTGCTGCTGCGTCAGTTGCTCTGTCGTCGAGCGACTCATTTCTGTCGTTTGCTCAGCGCCACTGGTGACCTGTTTCGATGCGTGCTCAATACGAGTAATAACGGTATCTAAATGAGCATGCTCGCTGAGTAACTTCACATGCAATTCAGCCATTTTACCCTGCCATGGAGAGTACACTTTTTGTGAAACATCATCACAAAAGCTGTGTTTTAACACTTGGTTAATTCGGTCAAGCTGTTCGTTGTCACGATATCGGTTATAACCAAATATGGCCATACTATTTAGCATCAACCATGAAAACGCCCCCGTTTCATAACCTGAAAAGAATAGTCCCAGTGCAGTTGTAAACGCAGCCAAAGGCCAAACGGTTCTTAATTTAGGCAATTCAAACTTAGGCTTGCCCCCAGTACGAACCGTTTTATATAACGCATCGGCGCGTTCAATGTCTTCTCGATTTGGGCATGTTCTAACGGATTCATAACCAATTACTTGTCCGTTTTCTGTCATCGGGGTTACGTATGCATTCACCCAATAAAAATCGCCGTTTTTACAGCGATTTTTAACCATCCCCATCCATGGCTTACCAGCTTTCAGCTGGGTCCACATTGTTTTAAACGCCAACTCAGGCATATCGGGATGCCGAACAAGGTTGTGTGGCTGACCTATTAATTCTTCTTTTGAATAGCCACTAACGTTTATAAAATGCTCATTACAGTCGGTAATAATACCTCGAAGATCGGTAACTGAAATAAGTTTATCTTGTTTTGCAAAACGTTGTTCACGATTTGTAACTGGTTGATTAACTCGCATTTAACTTAAAACTCTCTGCAAATTATATTTAAACTCGACGCTGGACTACGCAACATACGTCTAATATAGCAATTAGGCAACCAATTTCAGCCAAATTACTTAGATTTTAAGTATTTTACATCTATTTTTGTAATACCTGTCCGAAATCAGATCTAAAAATAGATTTTTCACGTATTCTGTTTGTTGTAAAATATCCATGTTTTTAAAACTACCAAGGAGCGTTAAGTGTCCAGATTTTCAGCTATTACTGACAACCCACATGAAAATCGATTCAACAGTAAAATTGGGGTATTAGTTACCAACTTGGGAAGCCCCGATGATGCAACTACACCCGCTCTAAGAACTTATCTAAGGGAGTTTCTATCAGACCCGCGAATTGTTGAGATCCCAAGAGTACTTTGGATGATGATCCTCCATGGTATTATATTGAGAGTAAGGCCAAGTAAATCAGCCCAAGCTTATCAAAGCATTTGGACCGAAGATGGGTCTCCACTTATTAATATCACGAAGAAGCAATGTGAAAAATTGCAAAAGCTGATTAATGACAAGGGCCACAACAATGTCGAAATCGTCATGGCCATGCGCTACGGTAACCCATCCATCGAGTCCGGTTTAGAGCAACTACGCGAAAAAGGTATCACGAATATTGTGGTATTGCCGCTCTACCCGCAATATTCAAGTGCAACAACAGGCTCGACATTTGATGCCGTCTCCCGTGTTTTGACCAAGTGGCGATGGGTACCACAACTTCATTTCTTGAATGGCTATTACGATCATCCTAAGTACATAGAAGCGTTATCAAACTCAGTAAAAGAATATCTAGAAAGCAACCCAATGCCAGATAAGCTCTTGTTTTCCTACCATGGTACCCCGAAACAGTTTTTACTAAATGGCGACCCTTATCATTGCTTTTGTCATTTAACAACCAAAGCAGTGGTGTCACACCTTGGTCTGGATAAAGAAAAAGTGATGACGACTTTTCAGAGCCGTTTTGGCAAAGCTGAATGGTTAAAACCTTATACGGACCATACCCTAAAAGAACTCGCGAGGGATGGTAATGAACATGTTGCTATTTTGAGCCCTGCTTTTAGTGCCGATTGCTTGGAAACACTCGAAGAGCTTGAAGAGGAAAATAAAGAGTACTTTATCGAAGCCGGAGGAAAACGATACGACTATATTCCTGCGCTTAATGATAGAGACGACCACATTGCGGCTTTCTATGACATATTGAAACCGCACCTATAAAAAAAGCCACCATTAGGTGGCTTTTTTTATTGCTGCGAACTTAGAGTTTTTTTCCTGACCAAGGGCAGTATTTCCACGAAACATGCGCTTCTTCACCATTTGGACAAACTCTTGGTACAAAGAGTGAGTTGAGTGGCGTTTTAAAATCGGCGGTTAACTCGACACCTGCTTTATTTTTCAGACTCATCACAAAGTTACCTTCTTGATGAGGGTCAACCACACGGGCGCCTTTATTGTCACTGTCATCGAAGATAAAAAAGTGGAAGTTTAACCCCATATTTCCCATTGCACCTTGTAATATAGGCTTCACTTGAGTCATTAGCATGGTCATTTCTTCTGACACTTTGTTTGAAGGGGTTAAATTTAGACCTTTCGAATTGGGAGTTTTGTAATTAACCTTCAGGTTTTTCTCTACATAACTTTGAGAATAATAGTTAAATACCCCCATCGCAGACACGTCTGCTTGCACAATACCAACAACCAAATAGTCTTTTAGGACGTCTAACATTTGCTTTTTCATTTGTTCTGTTAGGTTAGGATCTCGTGACATAATCGATGCCCAGTACTCAAATGGAACCCACCATACTAGGGTCATATGATTGTCCGCAGCGCCTTCGGGCTGAGCCTGAGTATCTGCAATGATATCTTGTATTGATATTTCCGTATAATCCCTTCTTTCTAGCGCAAAACAATTTACCGATAATAGTAGTAATGCGAGTATAAAAATGTTCTTCATTGAAACTCCGTAGATGTACTTCATGACCCACAACAACGCACCGTGGAGAATTGCCATGGCGAAAAGCCGGCATCGCCTCATCCAGTTCGTGGTATTAGGTTTTGAAAGTTTGTTCTTTATTTTAAGGACGCTATTTTCTATAAGCGCAGCGGCATTGTACAGGAGAATGTCAACAACCTCCCTACTTTAGACAGAGTTTTTAGCTTTAATAAGGCATTAAGCGATAACTTTCCTTTGAAAGAATGAGCATTGAATGGAGATTCGTTGGATACATGAAGTGTTATCTTCTTGATAGTGCCCAAATAATCTTTATGCTTTTGTTTTCGAGGGTGATCTCTATTATTGGGGAGGCCATAAACACAAAAACCACCATCTCTAGCGACTTTTGTGTTTATTAGATTTTAAAAGCGTTGCTTAATTTCAGCTAAAATCGCGTTATCCCTTTCTGGCGCGTTAAACTCTTCCAGTAAAGTGATACACGCGTTTAACGGCCTTGCTGGACTGTAGTAGTAACCCTGAATATGATCACACCCCAACTCAGCGAGCATCTGTAACTGTACTTGTGACTCTACGCCTTCTGCAATCACCTTGATACCAAGCTGCTGTGCCATACTAACCAAACAAGAAATCATGATTTGTTTGTTTTTGTCCTGCATCAGGCTATCAACAAAGGACTTGTCAATTTTCAGATAGTCGACTTGATTGTCAATGATATGGCTCAACGATGAGTAACCCGTACAAAAATCATCTAGCGCAATCTCGACACCTTTGTCACGTAGGTCTTTAAGTAGGTCCCATGTGTATCGGTTCGTCGCCATCGATTCTGTGACTTCCACTGTCAAACTTTCGTAAGGCACGCCTGCCAGCTCTATCGCTTTAGAAATTAAATCAAACTGATTGTTACTCACCTTGAACTCATTAACGGAGCGATTTACGGAAACACTCACATCCTTATACCCTAGGTCATGTATATGTCGAAGGTCCAAGCAGGCTCTTTCAAGCACAAACTGGCCTATTTGGTGAATAAAACCAAACTCTTCCGCAATTGGGATAAATGCCCCCGGTGAGATCATACCCTGTTCTTCATCAAACCAACGGACCAAGGCCTCAAACTTAACAATACGCCCACTATTTTGTTCAATGATTGGCTGATAATATACGTTCAGTAGCTTGTGCTTGATCGCTGCTCGCAGTTTGTCTCTCAGCGCAATTTTATTTAAATGCGCATTTTGAATCTCCTGATTGTGTAAAGCCACATTACCGCGATTGTTTTTCTTGGCGCTTTCGAGTGCATGTGCTGCATTTCTAATAAACTTAGCAGCCGTCACGCGGTGCTTATAATCTAACTGTGCAACACCAGTACTGGCACTCAACTCTATTGTTAATTCATTAAATACATAGGGTTGCTTTAATTTATCACTTAGTTTATTTGCAATCAGTAAAGCGCTATCTTCATTGGTTTTGTCAAGCAAAATAGCGAATTCATCGCCACCATAGCGAGAGATTGTGTCTTGCTTTCTTAGCCCATTCTTCAGCCGCTTAGCAACTGAAACAAGCACCTTGTCACCCATTTCTGGACCATAAATATCATTCACCTCTTTAAAATGATCAAGTCCGATAAATAACAAAGAGCAGGGATGAGAACAGCTTCGGCTCGCTGAGATCTTTTGCTCGACCACATCCATAAAATAACGGCGATTCAGTAATGCGGTGAGCGGTTCATGATTCGCGTAAAAAGTAAGTTGAGCCTCATTCCGCTTCCATTCTGTGATATCTCTAAAAATGGCGACATGGTTGAGTACATCACCTTGGTCATCTCTCACGATATTCAAAGTCAGTTCTTCAGGAAATATTTGACCATTTTTCCTGCGATTGTATATCTCACCCTTCCAGGTATTTTGCGAAGACAAAGTTGCCCACATTTTCTGATAAAACTCAGCATCATGTTGTCCAGACGATAACACGGACGGATTTCGACCTAACAACTCGGTATCCGAATACCCAGTAAGTCGTTCAAAAGCACGGTTAACCATAACCACTCGGTTTTCATGGTCGGTGATCATGATCGCTTCAGTAGCGTGTTCGAATACAACGTTAGTGAGTTCAAGTTGTCGATTGAGTGAGTAGATATAGGTGATATCTTGGATCGTTGCACTGAACACCCGTTCATCTTCTTGTTCTTCAGAACGTTCTACGCGTCCAATGACTCGAAACAGGCCTTTAAACTGATTTCTATCCTGATGAGAGACATTAATATCCACTTGGTCAATTTGCCCATTACGCAATTTTTGCATTACTACGCGTAAGGTTTTTTGGTCTTTTCCAATCAGACAATCGCAAAACCGCTCAAAGCTCAGCGGTTCATCACACGGATAATTAATGAGGGTTCTCATTTCTTGGCTAAAAATATGCTTATTTCTGCTGATATTCCATGACCAAGAGCTGAGCCTCGCAATACGCTCGCCCTTAGCCAATTGTTTAACCAAGATTTCTTGTGCTGCAAGCTCAAGGTTATGGTTAAGCTCTGCACCAACCAACAGGCTCAACTCTCTAAACCAATGTTTATCGTCGCTCGAAATCTCAATTTGCTCATCGAACAGGCAGACCATGATACCGATTGGTTTATGGTCTAAGGCTCTTAACGTTACACCTAGGTAGCCATCAATATCGAATATCTTTAAAATTTCGTCCTCAGCATACATCTGTTGTAGATTGCAACTGATGGAACACACACTTTGGCTATCTTTCGCATCTTTACACGGTGTGCCTTCTAAATCATAAATGATGTAGTTTGACTTCACCCCGTCTACTGCATAAGCCACCGTTTTCACTCGTGTATCTGAATCGATAAACTTGCCTATTAAACAATGAGCTGGCTGAAACTTTTCGTATATCAAGTTCAGCGCCAATTCGTAACGAGCTTCGCTACTTGGTAAATTATAAAAAGTACTGAATGATAGCTTCATCGTTTAACAATCTTTTAATAATTATAGTTATTACTATGAACGGGAAATAATACAAATAGCAATATTAGTTTTATTGCCGAATATAAATATGAAGGTAGATCAATAAAATATCAATAAGTAATAACAAATATATAGACAACTGACCAACACAGCTGTTTCTTATAAATCAATATTTTATTTAGTATTTTACATCAATAATAAAGATAAAAATGAGTGTATATGAGGGAAAAGCATATAAAAAAGCCGTCTTTTAGACGGCTTTCAAAATGACATAAATTTGCAATTTACTCAATAATAGGCTGCACATCTAGCCCATAACCGAAGCTTACTGCAAGGACTAAAACAATAGACGCAGCGAGCAATAATTTACCTATTAACGGTAAACAGAAACGGAACCAGTGTGTATAAGGAACACCAGCCATGCCCAGAATACCCATCAGTACTGCGTTAGTCGGGATGATCATATTCGAGAAGCCATCTCCAAATTGATACGCAAGCACAGCAACTTGACGTGGCACTCCCACCAAATCACCTACCGGAACCATGAGTGGCATCGTCACATATGCTTGCCCTGAACCAGACGGAATAAAAGTATTCAAGAAAGTTTGAATTACAAGCATGCCGACTGCTGAGATCTCTGCCGCAACATGCGATAGCGGAGACGACATACCATAGACAAGCGTATGTAGTATCTGGCCATCCTCTAGGATAAGGGCTATACCTCTAGCAACACCTATCAGAACTGCGGTGGTAACAAGCTCAGAAACACCCTCAATAAAACGCTCAGCGGTTTCATCAGCAGATAGCTTTCCTAATATTGCAATTACAACGCCCCAGGCAACGAACAAACCACCTAGTTCATAAAGGTACCAACCTTTAGTCGCGATGCCCCAGACTGCAATACAGAGCGTCACAATGAAACTAAATAAAATCGTTTGATGGCGTTTATTCAATTTTGGATAACTAGGCTTTGCTTGACCTTCTAACGGGCAAGGTACCCCTATCATCATTGATTTACTTGGATCTTGAGATACGCGCTTCGCATAGCTCCAAACATGATGAAAACCAATTAGTACAAATGGGATAAAAATAGCTAAACGGAGCTCAATGCCTGAATAAACAGGGATATCCGCAATTTGCTGTGCGATCAAAACAGTGAATGGGTTGAATGCTGACACACCGTAACCAATGCCATAACCGGCAACAATCATACCAACCGCAGTCATGGCATCAAGTTTCATCGCTTTACACAATGCAACCAGAATCAACACAAATGGTATGTACTCCCCCGCCGTGCCGATAGTGCTGGATGCCAGAGCAAAACTAAACACCACCATAAAAATAAGACGCTGTGGTTTTGTGCCGTGCTTTTCTAACAAGCGACCGATCAGTGCATCAACCGTACCAGTTGCACGGGCAATACTTAATACACCACCCACAATTAGTACAAAGAAAATAACATCTTGTGCTTGGGCAAATGCCTTTGGAATGGCTGTAAGTAAATCCCAAGGAGTAAGGTATTCTTTTTGTTCTACTAACTGATACGTTCCAGCAACAACCATCTTACGGCCGCTCTCTGTAACACTGGTCTCAAAAAATCCTTGTGGTACTACCCAAGTAGCAAGTAGTGCAACCACCATCATGCCGAGTAACAGCACGAGCGTGTGTGGCACTTTCAACTGTTGTCCCATTTACTGCTCCAAATAATAGTTATGTAGTTTGGCGCGCATATTACCCACATTTAAGACAAAGATCATTGCCTAAGCTAAAAGAATGTAAATGATTTGCGGTTTATGGCCCTAAAAATAAGATTAAACCGATGCAATGTGACAACTTTTATTGCGACCTGTGTGTTTCGCTCTATATAAAGCTTTATCCGCAAGCGCAATTGCCTGCTCAATAGACGCATTACCGCTAGACCAGTCGGATACACCAATGGACACGGTTACTTTTATACCTTCTGGCATTGTATGCGCTGCGACTTTTTTCCGAAGTCGCTCCGCAGCGTCAAGAGCTTCGTGTAACGTTAATTTAGGCATAAACGCTAAAAACTCCTCGCCACCAGCGCGACAAATAAAATCGTCAGAACGGGCGTTGTGCCTCATCACATTTGCTATTTCTTTTAGTACTTTGTCACCAGTCATATGACCGTGCAAATCGTTAATACACTTAAAATGATCAATATCAATGGCTAAAACCGACATACTCAAATTGGAATGAATCGCATTTTTTAACCAAAATTCAAGTGAAAAACGGTTATGTAAAGATGTTAATTTGTCGGTTTTGCGATCATTATCAAGAGATTTTATGACCTTTTGTATCGAGCGGTTACTGCGCACTAAAGTACGTTTTAGATTTGCGGCTTCATAATACCAAGCGCGAACACCATTTGTATCTGCATGTTCGTGATCAAAAGTAGCCAACTGTTTTGCAAGGCGTGTTAGTGGTTTAGCAATTTGAATACCCGCTATCAAAATCAACCCGAGAATAAAAATGGTTGCAGGGATACTTGAATAAATAACACTCCTATGAGTGGTGCCTAATTCGTCTAAGATCGAAGACATTGGTCTTTGACTAACGACCCCCCAACCTGTCATAGGTATCGGAGCGAAACCAGCTATCATTGAAACACCTGCACTATTTATCAACTCGGAAGCGCCCGTTTCGCCTTGCAGCACTTGTGCGATGACTTTGTTACCCGACACCACGTCACCCACTCTATCGGTATCTATGTGATACAGTAATCTAGCCTGCCCATCGACCACATATAAATAGGAGCCATCTTCATAATGATGCCTACCCAATAGTCGATTTAGTATTGTGTTACCTTGTAAATATATCCCACCAGCAACAAACCCCATGTACTCACCGTTTTCAGATACAATCGGGTATGTTGGGCTAATCATTAAGTTACCTGCAGGTGACACAAAAGGGTCGAGTACTTTCGGCTGATGGTTTTTTACTGCTTCTAATTGTGATTTAGAAATTGATTTTCCCAATACATCAAGATCCGGTTTGACCGCAATAATCTGCCCTTGAGTATCGACGACAACCAGAGAGTCAAAACTGTTCGTTTGACTGATTAACCGTTCTAGTTCTTTTTGGACCTCTGCTAAATCATTAAACCGTGTCGATATATGGTACGCACTGACATGAAGCTGGCTATTCACCGATTGTAAAAACAACTCTGTCACTTGTGCCAGTTTGGACGCATATACCTGGTTCGAGTGTAATGTATCTTTTATGAACGCGCTACGGTGAACATGATAACTCGTAATGAGCGTATTGAGCGATGTAAACACCACACCAAATGTCGCCAAAACCAGTATTAACCTTTTCAAATCTAACCGAAATAATTTTCGTAACGTATTTAATTTTGCTTTAACCATAACAGTTAAAAATAATTCCCTGCAATTTGCATAAATTTTAGCGTTGGCTCTTATTTATTGGATTATTCTAGGTCAATGTTATGCATACTATTTTTAAGTTAGCCTTGTATTCAATCTTAATTTTATGTGCATTGAATATACCATTATACCGCCCCTTTTCTTGCCATTGTGTGTGTTGTTCTGGTTTAAGGCTGTAATCCGTTTTATAATGCACGTTCCATATCTATAGTAGGTCTATAATGCGCAAAAAGAGCAAAACAAACCCCTTAGTCACTCACCTAACTATCGCCATCGCCGCGCTAGCAATGTTGTGGTTGTCTACTGAAGACAAGGATATCTTGGTGCTCGGAAACTCTTTGATTTTGGTGTACATTGTGTACGCGCTCGCTTCCCGGTTTGTTTTAGGCAAAAAAAAGAGTAAACATACGCAAAAATAAAGCTCGTTTGGAAGCATGTAACAAAATAAGGATCTGCAATGAAATATCTAATGCTTCCGCTGGTGTTATTGTCGGGCTGTAGTGCCACAACGGCAGTCAATGAAAACACCAAAAAGCTATGTGAAGATACACTCTATCAATATACTCAGATAAGAGACAAAGGTACCACCTCTCAATATGTGGACCTATTCACCGAGGACGCGACTTTTACCGTTGAAAAACTGGGTATTGAGCTAAACGGCCAAAAAGAGCTTGCAACTAGGTTTGAGTCAGCAAGGGTAAAAAGTAAATCGATACACCTACTTACTTCTGCTCACGTTTATCTCTCTGATCAAGGGCAGTTAAGCGCAACCTCAAACTTTATTTTGTTTATGAAAGACAAAAAGGCCGCAGACTCCACCAAAGTTTTGTCCGGCAGGTATATTGATAGTCTTGTTTTATCAAACAATAAATGTAAATTTAAAAATAGAGATGTCATTGTCGATCGCATTGACACACTGTGAACACATCGGATGCAAACGTCAGTATCGAGTTTGCATCATTAAAATTATTAACCAGAAATCGTAATTTTAGCGCCGTATACATACAAATCCCTCGAATTTAGTCTACATTCAATGATGCTATTTGCTCCTGCATTTTCAACTTAGCCGGAAGAACTATGCGATAAGTATCAAATGCCAGCATTATGCTATTGAAAATAGTATTATCAAAGAAATTACAAGGATTGGACTCGTTGTTTGGATGTAATAGCAATACAGATTAAGTTAACCTTGTAGGCAAGTGCTATGAACATCATTAAACCATTGCAATTTCTTGTGTTGGGATTATCACTATTGTCACTGTCTGGATGTTTAAACAGTGACGATGATGACCCAGCCCCCTTAGAGCAAAATACCCAAATTACCGTCACTCCATCTCTGGGGTTGATTAAAAATGCAGACATCCAAGTACTTACGCTAAATAATAATCAACTTGTGTCTGGAGCCACCGGAAGCACTGGTGAAACAGGCAGTGCAACTGTGACTATACCTGCCGGTACAACAGGCCCCTTTGTGATAGAAGTGATGCCAACGAGCGAATCCGAGTATTTTGACGAAGCTAAAGGGACATTCTTACCGCTTCCTGCTGACACTAAACTCCGTGCAGTCTTATCAACCTTACAAAGCCAAATTGGCGTCACCACGCTCACAGAGATCGCTGCAAACTCAATTGTCTCGGCGAATGTAACCGATGCGAGCTCTGTTAACGCAGTCAATGAACAGATTCGAAAAGCGCTGGCGCCTGCTTTACAAAGCATCTTGCAAGCCCCACAGCTCATCTCCGAAAACGCAGCGGGGTCAGTCAATAACGACCAAGGTGGTATCTATGCGGTGACACTGGCCGCATTAGCAAATCTGGGATCCACTCAAGATAATCCAGCTTTGGCCATACTCAATAGCCTGAAAGCAGATTTCTTAGATAACCAGCTCGATGGCAAGGTAGGCGATAAAGCATTTCAAAACCCAATTTATAATGCTGATTCATTTATTAGTGACCTATCTACTCAGATTACCAACTATGCGAACAGTTTCGGGGTGTCTGACTTGGCAAGTAATATTAGTAGTACCTTTTTACTTGATGAAATTAAAAAGACTTTAGAAGGGCTAGAAGACATTCTAAATGGGTTAAATCTTGACGATCTTAACTTTGACTTTATTCCCGACGGCTTTTTACCTGACGATGAAGATAATGATGACGATCAAGGTAATGATGACACAACGTCAACGCTCACAATTACAGGAACCACAACCACAGCAGGCATTACAACTGAGCTTCCTGCCATCACGGTCAACAACATCCCTGCACCAAACCCCGAAGATATCAACGCCATTGAGCAGCAAATCAAAACCCAGGTTGAATCGCAAGGCATCACCGTGACGAACCTCGAATTTAGTCTCGTCAGCGCAAACAGTGAAAAGGTCGTGGTGAGCGTAAAGTATGCATTTTCAACATCAGGTGTTACTGTGACAGCAGATCTCACCTACACGTGGACCCCAGGCTACAAAGACAGCGATGCTTCTGACGACGACTCTTCCGATGATATGTTGCCAGACGCGCTCAGTAGTAAAGTTTTCACCCTTACATTTAAATTAAGTGAGAGTGGCTCTGCATACACAGATGGACAAAAAGTACAGTTTACTTTTTCTAGCTCAGGTAAACTGTTCATTGACGTTGACCCAGATACATCCAATGGAGACGAAATTACCTTAGATAGCTTTGACAAAGAAGGTGATGAATATGTTTATAGCGATCAAGCAAATGGGTTTAACTATTCAGTCGCGGTTTTAAATGACAAACTCCATGAAATTAACTTGTTTGCTATTGGCGGTGGTTTATTGGGGCAATTTGTTGTGCAGGCTAGCGAAGACGATATTCCTAATTTAGCGGCATTGACTGCACTTGCAGGTACGTATGTTGTGTCAGGAGACGGCCATAGTAGAGGGACAGTGATCATCGGACAAGATGGCACAGTCGACTTTGATTCTGGCATCAGCTACACACCCAGTGACATAGTAGCAATATTTGACCGTAAAAACATTACCGAAGAACCTAGAGTGCAAGTCAATTATGGTAGTGACGACGACGGTCCGTCGGTTCGCATATTTTTAAATACGGACCTACAATCTGTAAAAATGATGCGTTACACCCATAATAACGAAAACATCTCGATTGAAGTAACGGTTCAGTCTGTTACTGGCGGGGGTAATTAAACCTTTACACGCTAACAGGTTAAGCCTATCCATTCAGGCTTAACCTGTTTATGCAAGGTTAGCTGCAATCCCAATTATACCAGACTCGAGAAAAGTCCCCTTTCTTCAGGGCTTCTGGCTCAATAAAAAAGTTTGCAACACCACAGTCACCCCACATAATTTCTACGCCTTCATCGTTTTCACTGTCCAATTGAAACAATAGTATCCAGTGCTCATCTGGTTTTTCATACCCTCTGGGGTCTTCTTGGGTAAAGTGTGCATAGCCGCCTACCTTTGAGCCCATGCTTTCAAAATTGTCGTATAAATACTCTCCCACAGCCTCGTCCATTTCGAACACATCTCCACATATTTTCTCAAATCGATAGTCCGTAGGTGAAGGTTGCTCTTTATCCAGCTCAAATTGCAATGAATATTCATTTGCTATGGGAAAATCAGAGTCTACAGCTGCGCTAGGCAAACACTGCTCAAGCATCGTCTCATCTTTAATGACCTCTTTGTGGAAAACAACACGATAACCATCTGGCTTGCTAAGCGTTTCATCTACTGACGCGTCAAAATCCATACCATACAATTCATCGTCATCTTCTACAAAAAACTGAAGTATGCCCGTTGTCGGATACCCCTCCAATGCAGGTACTTCTTCAAAGTTTATTTGAGCCAATAAAACCAATGGCGCTCCACTAGAGTTACATGGATATGTTTCTCCCATTGGCCAATACGGTTTGCCTGCAAACTTACTACTCCATATATGTTCAGGTTCCACCGCGGTTGGAATCACTTTCGCGTACTCTAAGGCATAGGGTTGCAATTGTTCATTAATTTGCTGGATCTCAGTTTCTACACTCATATTGATTGTTCTTTCATGTTGAGATTAGGTTGAGTCCGTTTTAGGACCCTGTGATTGTCGTGCTTGAGTTAATATACCCAATTTATGTTTCAAAGTTGATACATGCTTCGGCAAACCACAGCATTGTGTTTGATGCCCACACCTGATTCAAACTCGTTAATGCATTTTCAATTGGCACATTTAATATCGCACGATGACACTCTCATTCGCCGAACCTTACTCATTGCGCACAATAAGCAGATGACAACTGGCACTTTGCCAACTTGGTTCGCCTTATTTTGGTTCGCCCTATAAGAGTATTCTTACACAGCCAATTTGTTTTTCTACATGGAATTGAACACATGCCACTTAAACACTGTGCGGCCAAAAAATGGCGATTGATAGCCTACTGATGTTGGGCCAGTTCTCATATTGAGTTAAGTTTTACTACCTGTGTATATTCTCACAATGTTTATGGTTACATTTCCTAAGACTTACCAAAGAATGGATCTAAATCGACACAAAAGTATCTATTTTTTTAAACTGCGAGTCGATTGATAGAAAAATTTAGCTATGCTGTATTTAACCACATCGCAACGTTCAAAAGCATGAAACATCCTCCGATGATTGGTAAAAACACAAGCTTAACTAAATAGTCGAAAAAACAAGTTCAACAACACATAAATCGTTGTATTTATTAGTTATATTTACAGTTGTTGAAATCAGTAGAGTACGTGGATATTGCTATTTATGAAGATTTGTCAAGACGGTAATCGCCTAAATCTGAAAAATTTATTTGCGGTGTAGAATCGAATTCTGTGATACATTCGTATACTGAAACACACGCTCTGGGTTTGATGACACAAAGTGAAAAGGTGAACTGTTGTGTGCGCCATCAGCGGCATAGCAAAACGCTGAGTCATCACTTTGTGATCATGATAAATTGTAAACATTACAGCGGTTAGGTCTTTTGACCCCGCTACATTTTTGGTATCGAGTATTATTTATGTCGTATTCTACGTTTAACAGAAAACATAATGATCAACTAAAAGAGCCAATGTTTTTTGGCCAATCTGTTAATGTATCTCGCTATGATCAGCAGAAATACCCAATTTTTGAGAAGCTAATTGAAAAGCAATTATCTTTTTTTTGGCGTCCTGAAGAAGTCGATGTAAGTAAAGACAGGCTAGATTTTCAGGCTTTACCTGAACATGAAAAGCACATATTTTTAAGCAACCTAAAATACCAAACACTGCTGGACAGTGTGCAAGGTCGCTCACCCAATGTTGCTTTACTACCTATCGTTTCAATTCCTGAGTTAGAAACATGGATTGAGACTTGGGCATTCAGTGAGACTATCCACAGTCGTTCGTACACGCACATCATTCGTAATGTGACGAAGCAACCTGAACTAATTTTCGATGATATTGTTGAAAACGAAAAAATCAGTGAGCGCGCCGACTCGGTAACAAAGTATTACGACGAGTTAATCGAAAAAGTCGCTATTTATAACATGTACGGTGAAGGCAAACACACCATTAATGGCGAAACAGTACACATAAACTTGTTTGAGCTTAAAAAGTTACTTTACCTTTGCATTATGTCGGTAAACATTCTTGAAGCGATCCGTTTTTATGTGAGCTTTGCGTGCTCATTTGCATTTGCTGAACGCGAGTTGATGGAAGGTAATGCAAAAATTATCAAGCTAATTGCACGTGATGAAGCGCTTCACCTTTCTGGTACTCAACATATTTTAAATATCATGCAAGAAGGTAAAGACGATCCTGAGATGTCAATTGTCGCAGCCCAATGTGAGCAAGAAGCAATTCAAATGTTCGTTGAAGCAGCACAGCAAGAAAAAGAATGGGCTGAATACCTATTTAAAGATGGTTCAATGATTGGGCTTAACAAAGATATTTTGTGTCAATATGTAGAATACATCACAAACGTACGTATGACGGCAGTAGGGTTACCAGCTCAGTTTGAAAACAAAAGCAATCCTATACCTTGGATCAATGCTTGGTTAGTGTCAGACAATGTTCAGGTCGCACCGCAAGAAGCAGAGATCAGTTCATACTTAGTTGGTCAAATCGATTCAGAAGTAAGCGCATCAGATTTTGGTGATTTCGACCTGTAATGGAAGAAAGGCCACAACCGACGATTACGATTGAAGACCACGATGAGCCGCTGCAATTTGCGGCTCAGTCACCTTCACTTCTCTGCACTTTAGAACAAAATAATGTTGATGTACCTTACCAATGCCGCGAAGGGTATTGTGGCGCATGCCGAGCTAAGTTAGTCAAAGGCGAAACAGTTTACAATCAAGAGCCTTTGGCATTTGTACGAGATGGTGAAGTATTATTGTGCTGCTCAAAGCCGATAACCGATATTGTGATTAAGCTAACGTAATTTTTGTACTTCTGTTTGAAAATAATCGGTGCCATTGCTTATTGCGATAGCACCCTCTTCTATTACCACATCCCAATGCAAGCTACGTGTTAATGCTGCTACTAACTCATCAACCCAAATTTGCTTAACTGAAAATATCCGAATGTTTGGTAATGCAATGAGATGCGGCTCTAACGCATTAAACCAACCATCATCATGTACAATGAATAGAATGGTCTTATTGTAGAGTTTTGCATACTTTTGAATGTCATTTAATTCAGCAGGACCAACAAACAGCGCATTTTCAATTAATCCGCTGTCATCTTCGTGCCATACGTCAGGGCTAAACTTCTCACGGCTGCTTAACCAGCGCACTTTATCACTGTATGACAAAGCGCAATAACCAATGAGCTTTAAAACAAAGTGCTCAAGAGTTTCCGCCTTTTGTAATGCTGTAGTAAACGTTTCGAGGTGATTTGCCTGATGAAACAGATCAGCAATTGTCAGCCTAACTTTGAATACAAATGGTCCTGTCATACTTTACTCTGCTTAACACACTTTAGTTAAAATATAGGAACAGACACATATAATTCAAATATAAAGTTATAGTATAACATCATTGTTTTTAAAAAAATGAAGTGTTATATTATTACAAGTTCACAATCACTAACACAATCAATAAGTAATAACATGTTTAAACAATCTTTGATCTCACTGAGTGTCAGCGCAGTAATGCTGTCAACGTCGGCATATGCTGGCGAGTTAAAAGGACAAGTTGTTGATAGCAACAACCTACCTCTTAGCAATGCAAATGTTCACCTGCACGGCAAATCACAAACAATTAAAACGGATGCTGAAGGCAACTTTACAATCGAAGTTGACGCAGCTTCACAGTTACATGTTTCAAAAAATAACTTTATTGATCAGCGCTTAGACGTTAAACCTGACTCTCCTTTTGTCACCGTTACCCTTACGCCAAGTTCTGTTGAGAGTATTGTTGTGTACGCATCAGCATTACACAAAAGCAACATGGAAATGGCATCACCAGTGACCGTTGTAAGTGGTGATACACTTAAAAATTCAGCAAAGCCAACACTTGGTGAAACACTGAAAGGTTTGCCTGGTATCAATGCGAGCTACTTCGGCCCAGTATCTTCCAGCCCGATTATCCGTGGTTTGGATGGCCCTCGCGTTAAGATCACACAAAACGGTCTAGACAGCAGCGATGCGTCTCGCGTTGGTCCTGACCATGCAACAACAAACGATGCTCTTGGCGCGGAACAAATCGAAATCCTTCGCGGCCCAGCAACCCTGCTGTATGGCGCTGGCGCAATCGGTGGTGTCGTAAACGTGGTTGATAACCGTATCCCGACTGACGTTATCGAAGGGCCGCAAGGTGCTGTTAACTATAGCCACGATACTAACTCAAACACAAACACGTATGCCGTGTTGTTTGAAACAGGTCATGAAGGCTTTAATTTCCACTTTGACGGTGTGAAGCGTCAAGGTGATGACTACGAAACACCCAGCTTTAAACTACCTGGAGACCATGACGAACACCACGAAGATGAGCATGGCCATGACGACGACCATGATCATGAACACGAAGGTGAAGAGCATGCAGGTGAAGAAGAGCATGCTGCAGAATACGCTGAAAAAGTAGATAACACTTACATCGATTCTGAAGTCTTTAACATCGGCACAAGTTACGTATCTGACCATATTACAGCAGGTATTTCATTCGGCCGCATTGAGTCTGACTACGGGATCCCGGCACATAGCCACGATCACGGACATGATCATGACGAGCATGGACACGACGACGAACACGACCATGGCCACGACGAAGATCATGGTGAAGATGATGCACACGATCACGCGGATGAAAACCACAATGTATTCGCACGTGTTAAACAAGACAGATGGCAAGCACTATTCAACTATGCGCTACACAATAACTGGTTAGAGTCTGTTCAAGTACGTGCTGGTTACACTGATTATGAGCACGCTGAAATTGAAGGTGGTGCAGTTGGCACAGTATTCAAGAACAAGACAACGGAACTTCGTACTAACTTTGAACACCGTATCGGTGGCTGGCACGGCATCTTCGGTTACCACTACTCCGATAGTGATTATGAAGCGCAAGGTGCTGAAGCCTTCACCCCTGCAACTACGACAACAACACATGCTTTCTATATCTTAGAAGAGAAAGAGTTTGGTGACTTTACACTAGAGCTTGGTGCTCGCGTTGAAGACTTCGAACTTTCAAGTCGTATTACAGAAACACACACCGGTCACGATGACGATCACGACGAACATGGCCATGACGATCATGATCATGACCACGGTCATGATGAAGACATGGTCAAGACCACACAAATCTCAGACTACACGCTAGAAATGACCAATATCAGCGCGTCAATCGGTGGCGTTTATAATTACGCACCGGGTGAGAACGTGGCGATTAGCCTATCTCGTTCAGAGCGTGCGCCATTAACCGCAGAACTATTGTCTAATGGCCTACACATCGCAACCAGCACGTATGAGTTAGGTCTTGGTTACGAAATTGAAGGCACAGAGATCCATTTTGAGCCGACTGACCTTGAAAAAGAAACATCGACTAATTTAGACATTAGCTACCGCCGTTTCATCGGTGATTTTGGTTACACTGTTAACGTCTTCCACAATGATATTTCAAACTTCTACTATCAGGAAAAGACAAATTACTTCTTTACGTCTGAGCATGGTCTAGAAGTGGCTGACCACGAGCATGAAGGTGCACGTGATGTTTATCAATATGTTAGCCAAGATGCAAAGTTATTTGGTTTAGAGTTTGATGTGCATTATCAAATTAACGACGTGAATCGCGTAAAAGTATTTGGTGATCATTTACGCGCTAAATTAGACAATGGCCAAAACCTACCGCGTATTCCAAGCAACAAACTTGGGATTAACTACGCGTACGAAAATGGTCCGTTTAAAGCTGACATGACGATTACACGTTATCTTGAGCAAGATAAGATCACGTCTTATGAGACAGTTACAAAAGGCTACACATTGGTCGACGCCAGCCTAAGCTATGACTTTGATTTACAAGGTATCGACATGGTTGGCTACATGAATCTAGAAAACCTGACGGATGAACTTGGCTTTGTACATAGCTCGTTCATCAAAGATCAGGCGCCTCTCCCTGGGCGTAACTTAAAGCTTGGAATTAGAGCTTACTTCTAAACAGTTCCTTTCTTTTATAGAGACCAAAATGCTGTCCTTCGTGGCAGCATTTTTATTTCTCACATTTACCTACCTGTGTCTGTTCCACTTATGTAATCCGCATTACGCTGATTTTAGGTTAAACACCCACCACGCACTCAATAGATAGTTAAAAATCATGCCAGCCAACACACCACAAATAAAAGCGACGTAAACAAATAGATGCTCCGCCGAGTAAAGTGTCATCCCTTTAAATATGGTTATATTAATAAGCCCTGTAATACAGGACACGATTAAACTCCGTCGACATTCAGATGCAAAATAATTGGTCTTGGCACTACCAAAAGTAAAATGTCGATTTCCAAACCACGTAACCAACGCCGCCACCAAAAAAGCAAGCACCCTCGCCCATTCTATTGGTAACGACAACCCGAGGGTTAGAACTGTAAATATCGATACATCTACAGCAAACCCAGTTGTGCCTACGAGGGCAAATTTTAGCACCTGTCTCATGTTACTTACTCGGTGTGGCAGTACAAGTGAACAGTGCTCGGCCCGATGGCGACTGATGATCCACCTCACAACTTAGCGAATTCTGTACGACGAACGCTTTCACCTGCTCAGGTTGACCAATGAGATGATACTGACTCAATGCAGAAAGTACTTTGACATCTTTTAGCAATTTAGCTTGTCCTTGACTATAAAACTGGCCAGAGAACGGGCGTTTGCCAATATAAAATATAGGTAGTTGAGATGTAACTTTTTGAAAAATCACCCTGTCGCTTCGACTGTCTGCTTTGCCCATGTTGAGCACCAACAAAGCAATCATTAATATCACCGGAATGATAGCAGAGGCTCCCCATAGCCATTTAAAGTCTTTTTGCGTAACTAACATCGCTATTAATACACCAATTGCAGGCACCCCAGGTAAAACGTAGGCTGGCAAAATGTTTCCTGACAAGGTAAACAACAAAAGCGGTGACAATAGCCAGCAAATTAAAAAACTAAATAGACCGGTATTATCTCCTTCAATATCTGTTTTTTTACTTCGCTTTTTCCAGATCAATACTGGGAGCACCAGTGACCAAGGTAAGGCCGATTGCAACCAAAATAACCAGATTGTACCTCGAGGTCTATCATGCGCATTACCGTATAGATCTCCCTCCCAGCCGCTAACCACAAAACGATTAAAGTGCTCCCCGACAATAAAGTAATCAATAAAACCAGGGGTTGCTAGCTCAGCCAAGACATACCAAGGCATCGCGACAGTAAGCATAAGCACACAACCGGGTAAAATCGGAAATCGATACCACAATTGTTTGAACGCCCCAACAAACCCATGTTGCAGTATCAACCAAGGTACAACCGCAATTGCCATTATCACCAAGGCGACAGGCCCCTTCGCTAACAATCCACATGCTAAGCCGAAAAAGCCCACATATCCCCAAATTTGAGCGCGCTCATCTTTTTGCAACCAGCACAAATAGAACCCAACCATGGCCATTGTCAATGCGAGCGTCAGCGCCATATCTGTCATTACTGCACCAGATGCAATCGTAAAAATTCCGCAGGTCGCAACCACAATTGCGGCAACGACAGCGTTATTATTGGTTTTTCTGGCAAGTAGCCCAATCAAACAAATGGTTAACACACCCGCCAACCAGTGGGGAACACGCACGGCAAATTCATTAAGTCCGAATAATTCGATTCCGGTTGCGCTCATCCAAGTAAATAGTGGCGGCTTACCCCAAAATGGGATGCCATAATCAAATTGGGGGGTCAGCCAATTGCCAGTTTCAACCATTAACCTCGCCATTTCACCATACCGTGCCTCTGTGGTGTCCATTAATGGATAAGTCGCCAAAGAGATCAATCGAAGCAACAGAGCGAAAGCCAACAGTAACCAAAGGTGAATTTGTTTAACGGTCATCTAAACGTTCTCTCTTATTGATGCCAAATTTTCATGCTTAATTTCAGATTGCTTGCACTCGTGTATGTCTGCGATGAGGTAAAGCGGCCTTTGTTTGACTTCAACAAAAATTCTTCCAATGTATTCGCCCAATAAACCGATGGACAATAGCTGGATACCGCCAAGTGCCAGCTGGACGACCATCGTTGATGGATAACCAGTCACAGCTTCTCCATAAACCATTGTTTTTGTGATTATAAATAAGCCATAAATAAAAGCTGAGCTTGCAACCATCGCACCTAGTATGGTCGCTATTCTGAGAGGTCGAATAGAAAATGACGTTATACCGTCCATAGCCAGACCAACCAGTTTTAAGTAATTCCACTTTGTTTGCCCTAGGTAACGAGCATCGCGCTCAAACTCAATCGTTGTTTGTTTGAACCCTGGCCATGCAAAAATCCCTTTCATATAGCGAGTACGCTCGGGCAAATCATTAATGTGCTTCACGACTTTTGCACTCATTAGTCGAAAATCTCCCACATTTTCGGGCACATTCAATGAGGTCATCTTGTTTAACAATGTATAAAAACACCCCGCAGAAAATCGCTTAAACCAAGACTCCCCAGCACGGCTTGTTCGTTTCATAGTGACCACATCAAAGCCCATGCGCCATTTGCACACCATTTTTGGGATAAGCTCTGGTGGGTCTTGTAAATCGGCATCAATTATCACGACGGCCTGACCTAGTGCATGCTTAAGGCCCGCGCTCATTGCGTTCTCTTTACCAAAATTACGACTGAGCGCTATACACTTAATCGTGCAGTTAATCGCACTAAAACTTTTGACAATCTCCTGACTGCCATCAACACTCCCATCATCAACGTAGATAATTTCTGTTGTTCCACTGATTTGAGAAAGCACCCAACTGAGTCGTTGATGAAATTCTGCGAGTACTTCAGACTCGTTATAAAAAGGAACGACAACTGATAAAGTGGGTCCAATATCTCGGTGTTCATTTAAAGCGCTTATATTTATCGTTGTATTGGAAAAAGACATACGTATGTATCCGTATCGTTAAAAGGCAGAATTAGCCTACACGGAACATAGTGAAAGAGTTGTCGTCGACATTTTTTTCACATCAATTGTGCATAATATAAATGGTTTATTGCAGGAGGGTTCGCTTGAAAAGGTTACTAATCGTTGAAGATAATCGTGAAATTGCAGGCATATTGTTTGACTATTTTGAGTCGCTCGGTATGGAGATTGATTATGCAGACAACGGAGAGTTAGGCTTAAAACTCGCTAGCGAGCATACCTTTGATATTATTCTTTTAGACTTAATGCTACCGCGCATGAGTGGATTATTAATTTGCAATAAACTGAGAGAATCCGGTAACACCACCCCCATATTAATGCTCACAGCCTTAGATGGGCGAGAAGATATTTTACAAGGATTTGAACACGGTGCAGATGATTACCTCACCAAGCCATTCGATTTGGATATTCTAGAAGCGCGTATGCAAGCACTCATACGCCGAAGTAATGCAGAATTTTCAAGCCAAAAACTCTGTTTTGGTGAGGTATATATTGACCAAAAGACACGCCAAGCCTACAGGCAAAATCGACTATTAGCGCTCAATCCTACGACCTATACAATTTTAGAGCTACTGTTAAAAAAAGCCCCTGAAGTGTTAACAAGAGAAGAAATCGCATATCAACTTTGGCATGAGAACGAGCCAAACAATGATGTGCTGCGCAGTCATATTTATCAACTAAGAACTCAATTAGATAAACCCTTTGAACACCCAGTTTTAGTCACGGTGCCTAAAGTTGGATTTCGTTTGGAGCCCTAGCATGATTCGACGATACCTTGGTAATACACATAGTATGACAGGCCGCCTTGCTCTTTTTTTTGCGGCGGTTTCAACGATCATCGGCTTGTTTTGCTTTACGCTTATCACGTTAACTTTGCATTGGGCAGAAGATAGAATGGGAGAAAGGCGGATACTCATTGATAAAAAAGAAGCTATTCATTATTTCCACTCTAATCCAGAGGTCAGTGTCATTCAGCTCGATCTACTTACCACTGCTTATAACGATATTTCACTAGTACCGAAAATATACCAGCCCTACCTCATCGGAAAACGTCACTTTTTGGATGAAGTGCATATTGAAGACGGTTCTCAAATGGTTTACTTGAGCACGTTTACTCAAAATGGTCTTGAAAAACCGATTGTTTTACTCACTTATGTAGATGAAGTAGAAATTAGTTACGATGAATTTATCACCGTGATTGCCATTAACCTTACCTTTGTGGTGGTGCTTGTTTTCATTTTCGCCAAACTGTTAATGAAGTTGTCTCAGCGTTTAATAGAGCCTGTCAATGCGCTTAAAACTCAACTAGATAAAAATGACCCCAGCGCGAGTTTTACCTTACCCAATGACGCAGCCAATGAATTCCAAACGCTTGCGACAGGATTAAATGCGTATAGGACGCGCGTGAATGACCTAATTAAACGAGAGCAATCTTTCGCTAGGTATGCAAGCCACGAACTTAGAACGCCTCTCACAGTCATTAAAGGCGCTTCGAAGTTACTTCTTAGAGCAAGTGAAGATAGCTTTATATCGCGACAAATGATCAGAGTGCAGGAGGCGAGCAAACAAATGTCGACCATGACCGATGCCCTTCTTTCACTGGTGCGTTACGAACGAGAAAAACATAACGAACCGATAAGGCGTGTAAGCACAACAGAGTTGGACAGCATCATTTCATCAAACCAATCCCTAGCCAAAGAAAAGCGGCTCGATTTGAAATGTACAATAGACGGTATGCCTACCGTTCAAGCTAGTCCACCCGTGATAGCGATCGTATTAAACAATTTAATAAGAAACGCCATCGCAGCTACCGAGTCGGGCCATATAGAGGTTTACATGAGCGACTCGGTGCTCAAGGTTATCGACAGTGGTTGCGGTTTCGATGGTTCTCATGATCCACAAGGACATGGGCTCGGCTTACTCATCGTCGAAGACTTTTGCCAACGCTTTGATTGGCACTTCTCTATGCAAAACAATGATCAAGGTGGCTGTACAGTTTGCATAAACTTCAACCCGCATATAGTAGCAGGTTAAAGTCATCTAAATGTGTTTCAATTAAATGGGTTCTATTTGTGAATGGGTCTAATCACTCGTTGAGCGTTTGTTGTTCATCAACACAGCACGCTAAAGTGTCCCAGATTTTGAGCAGGTTTATCTTGGCGTTTAAGTCAAAGTAATTAATTAAGAAGACCTGTGATATCGGCGTTGATACACAATAACTTAAATTTAAATCCTATCGAATTGACTTATACTCAAACAAATCAACTACTTTGTCCCATTGATAACGACCCATTGATACGTTTTTTTGTAATACCATACGATTTAGATAAACTAAATAAAAACAAAAATTAATGGTAAAATACATATTAGACTATGCCACAAACCCAGTATGTTTGAAATAAAAAACGGCACGGGGGCAAAGGCAATTATACCTAACAATAAATAAACTCGTATTCTTTGAACCGATAAGGGCATATGCCACTCAGGCTTTATTGTTTTATTAAATAGGAAAAATAAAGCTTTAAACCCTAAAATACCAAAAAGACAAATCGTTAATGATACTAGACTAACGACCTCTTTATGAACCAGTGCACCGGCTGTAAAAATGACTCCTAAAATCAGTAAAAACATTGGCGGTATTAAAGTGACTATAAAAAGTATGGTTAATAGACTATGCCGAACATTACTCATGCTTACTTAGGTGAATATCTGATATTTTTCAACAGTAACATGATATAAAACCAATTTAAACATATACAGGCATCGACTGATAAGATTGCATGACAAGAGTTTTAATGTAAATAAAAGTGGACAGTTATAGTTTAAATTTAAACATTTCATCTGAATTATACAGATTTAAACATGCCCATAATCAAAACTATGGCTTTAACTCCATTGGCTTGGTCGCTTTACTTTTGTTCTTCATACTGCTTTTTGTCACTATCTTGGGCTTCGACATATCATCATTTCTTGTCACACTTTTATCTTAACTTTCTTTGCACGTGCTGTTTACCACTCTCTTACTGAACGTTACAATCCAGTTTTGCAATAAACAATTATAAAGTCCGTTCAATGTCAATTAGAGTAAAAGTCGCCGCGACCCCGGTTGAGCTCAATCATGTATACCAGCTAAGGTACCAAGTCTATGCTGAAGAATATGCTTATATGCAGAAAAATTCGCAGCGTATCATTATGGATATGTATGACGGCATGCCCGACAGCTACAACATTATTGCTTATGATGGTGACACACCAGTTGGTACAATACGTGTGGTCATTGACGGCGCACTGCGTTTGCCAGCAGACCAAATGTACGACTTTAATCAATACCGTTCTCAGTTGATAGAGCAAGCCCAGTCACATGGTTTGCCACCCCCTCTGTTGGCGAATTCTGGCATGTTTGCGATAGATGCCAGATGGCGAAATCGCCGTGATTTATTTCGCTCTCTGTTTAAACTGAGTTGCGATATTGGCGAAGCCAGAGGTGTCACTGACATTATTACAACGGCGAACATCGAAACGCTGGCGCTATACAAACGCATGGGTCTCAAAGCACTTGGCGCACAAATTCAACATGAACATATTTCCGTCTCTATGGTGCCCATGCATTGCAGTATGGCGCAGATCACAAAGTGGGCGTTTGGTGGAGCCAGAAAACACTCAAAACTGACTGAGCTATTTGCACTGTGCTATGAATACTTGCTAGTCAGCGCAGGCACTCCAATTTTTAACGCCGCAGATGAAAACCCAGATGAAGCTTACCTAATAAGCAGTGGTGCCATAGGTATAACGATGGACACCACCAATCAGCAGCAAGATTTTGACCTGGCAACTTTAACAGCCGGAGAACTGTTTGGTGAATCATGTCTGATCGATGAACAGGCACGTAAAGTCAATGCCACCGCCATTGTCAACACGGATCTACTCGTTCTAAGGAAGATAGATTTCTGGAACAAAGTCAATCAAGATCAGAACTACATGAAAGAAGTGCTCAAGGTAATGGATCAGAAGCTTAGAGATGTAGGTCGAAGAGCATTGATTTACGCCCACGCTTCACGCGAAGAAAGATTACAGTTCTTTCTTGAGCAACTTGCAAAAACCGCACAACCCATGCTGAAAAAGCCACATCAACGAGTTGTCAGAATGGGCGGACATGCGTTTTCGGTGATATCTGGGGTTGAACGCGACGAAAGCCAAGCGTTTCTTGAACAGAAGGCGAAGACAGGCAGCATTGGCTTAACTGAAAATAGCATTGTTTTTTACAATGAGGCGCTATCATGAAAGATAATAATGCCAGTTCTACTGCTTTTACCGTGGCTCAGGGACTGTTGTTTGCTGCCAAAACTTCACAGTATGGTACCTTGGTAACTGACAACGTGATCTCGGTCTCAACACAAATATTACAAGGTAGCGAACAAGGCCGCCATAGACTAAAACAGCTCAGCAGTTGGTGGTTTTGCAAACTCGCAAAACTGAGAGAACGGTTATTATTGCCAGGTATTTCCCTGCATTATGTATTGCGTAAACGACATATTGAGCATATAACACTGGATGCACTATCAGACGGTATCACTCAAGTTGTCGTTTTAGGTGCAGGTTTCGACTCTTTGTGCTGGCGTCTTCAACATGATTACCCCAATGCCAATTTTATCGAAATTGACCACCCTGCTACTCAGGAACAAAAAGTAAAAGCCTTGGAGCAAGGGACTAATCAGAATCAAAACATGCACTTTTTAGCTGTAGATTTTGGCCGTCAACAGCTAAAAACTGCCCTGACCGAATTCGAAGCGTTCGACCCAAAGCGACCGACCTTGTTTATTTGCGAAGGGGTTTTAATGTATTTAAACAAAAAAGACGTTAACGCAATTTTTGATTCTATCCGAGCGTTAACTGGTGCGGGAACGCAGTTTGTGTTTTCTACTTTGGAGCCCAAAGAAAGCCCAAGAAACACTGTGCCCAAAATGCTATACCGACACTTAGAAAAGCTTGGAGAGCCTATATTGTGGGATATCGATAGCCACACGATGCAAAGCTATTTAAAAACACACCTATGCCAACTTCACTCTATCGCTGGTGGACAGGAATTAGTCGCACAGCAAATACAGGGAAAACTGCAGCAAAAGATGTATCAAGGCGAATATTTTGTGCACTGTACATTTGAATGACCACACATTCTCAACCGCCATTTTTATCCTTACTCAGGTATCGAGACCTTTGCCATAATAGCGTAGCCAGCTTGAAATGAAGCTGCCATGAAACAGGCGATACCTTGCAAGGCAAGGTCGAGAAACATCAGCTCCTGTGGACTGAAAAACGGCTTTAACGTGGCGTTATTCAGTCCATAGGGCTTGCAATCAGAGGCAAACACCATCTTAGACGTTTAACCTGCAACTTGATAACAACCAAAATAACCAATGTATATGAAACCAATGACTCTGACCCCATTGATAACATCGTCACGAATTACCACTTCACAGTGACTTTACCGATAATATTACTATCGGGCACAAATCCCCAGTAACGGCTGTCTAGGCTATTGTCTCTATTGTCACCTAACACAAAATAATGGTTATCAGGTACTATCCATTCATCTGACCGACTACCAGGTTGATTAAAATAACGGCTAACCATATCTCTATGATCGTTGTTCAATTTAATATCGTACGTCACCGGGTCTAAAGACTCTTGGTAATACGCATATTCCGAACCACCTTCTTTTTGAGCAAACTGATGTTCTTTCTCAACTTTCTTATAGTTGGGACATTCATCCGACTCATTTATACATGCAGGTTTAATGTAAACAGTTTTGTTACGGTAGATTATTTTATCTCCAGGCAACCCGATTACTCTCTTGACGAAATCAATATTGGGGTCCAAAGGGTGTTGAAAAACAACAATCACTCCTCGTTGAAGCACTTTTGTTGGTTCTGCTGTGTGTATTTGTATTCCTGAATATCTGTAGTTCCCATATCCATATTTACTCACAATTACATGGTCACCGGGGTTGAATGTTGGGCTCATTGATTTTCCGGGAATAGAGAATGGTTCATAAAGAAAAGCTCTTCCCATAATTAAACATGCAACAAACATAATAAAACACACTAAAGTGGCCCACCAGCTGGCATACCATTTCCTGACTTGCTCTTTGTCATACCTCCTAGATACTAGACATGCATGAACAGGACAAATTATTAGAATAAACCACACGAAGTTAATGTTTTGATACCAGGCTTCCTTGTCTGGTATTGCATGTAGCTTTGAATCGATTAAGGCACCCAATACGAATGCAATTAAATAAAACCAAAACAACTTGGCTCGATTGACGTACAAAAAAGCAAATGGTTGTAACACTAAACCATATAAAATACTCACCCAACCCTTGGGCTTCCATAAATGTTCCAATTGACCTCTTACTCCCCTATCATTGCACTCTTCAGGATATCAGCTGAAAACATGACACATAAAACGACAGATATAAAAAGCCCTCATACTCACATGGGATAAAGCATTTGTAAATAACCACTAATGCGTCAAATTTAGATATTTTGCTACGCTGGGAGATGCATACTCTACGCTAATATGGAAAAGAGTCGCATACACTATTTAACATCAAAAGAAAGGAACGCCACAAAGCCACGTTGATTAGCTGCTCATTTACTATTTCTGAACGTATTATCACTTTTTCTCATGGAACTCATGCAGTGCTAAGCGCCATAAATGCTTAACTAACAATTACAAAAACGCGCATAGCCTTAGTTATTAGTAGTTAATCACCTGCTACTCATATCACTGAGTGATGGATAGCGCGTGCTTTTTACCGGTGTTGAGGCCTCATAAATGCGCTTGGAGATCGTAACAAGTTGAGTAGGCTCATTAGGAACATACCTTGTAAGTTAAACCTTGTAATAAACCACTGTGGGCATATTCAATTTTGACCGGGAAACAAGCAAAAACCACTTTTTTATAACAATATAAACTTAAGTGAGATGTTGGACGTGCGGCCAAATCTATGTAGATTCTCCTTAGACTATCTAATGACAGACGTAATTAAGAGACGTATTATCAGTTTCAAAGACTAGATTAGATGAACAGACGTTTTGTTCACTTAGATCAATCACTCTGACCCCATTGATTTTCGTTCTTGGTTACTTATATGCGGTATTCGCCGCCACCTGCTCATTAAGTGTACTCGCAAGATAATATGTAAAGTAATCATCTATGTAAATACATCGTTTACCTATCTTAAAAACGTTGCCGCTGAGGTAGTGATTTTCTTCTAATCATGTTTTTTAGGATAAACACAAGCACCATTTAACGCGCCCCTCATCCTCACTATTTCATGCTTGCCTGAGCCACGCAGTACATGAAAAGGGGCGCATTTGATGCCGATTCACGCCCCCTACAAATAAATTAAAAGCGTCGAAAACAGCGACGCTTTTCGCACTTTATATTCTTATTTTTCGCGTTGAACTAGGCTAAACCAATTGCCTGAGTTGTCTAATGCCAGAGCTTCAATGCCATAAAGCTGCTTAGTAGGCGGCTGGATAAATTCAACCCCTTTTGCCACAAGCATTTCATACGTTTTTTGGCAATCTGCTGTTTCGAAAACGCCAGCGCCAAATGCCCCTTCTTCGATTAAACTTCTTATCTTATGAGCAGCCTCTTTGTTGAACATCGGTCCCTCTTTTGGCTCAGCCAAAACCAATTGCAGCTCTGGTTTAGATTTCGGATATACTGTTAACCATCGAAACCCGCCTTCTACTTTCATGTCATCACCGACTTCGAAACCGAGTTTGTTTTTATAAAAATCCAGCGCTTCATCTTGGTTGAGAACGTATATTGTTGCATGTGCTATGGATGTGATCATTTTTCAATCTCCTGTTGTTAAGACCTCACTTATTCTAAAGAAATAATCATCAAGGTATTTCTTCAATATTGCTCACTTGGCCAACTTCCCTAAAAAATGATAGGCATAACATGCTGGTATTGCCTGTGAAGGAAAACAATATGCTTCAGAAGACAACGACCAAAGCTTACGTCGATATACAGTAGGTGCCATACCTGCCTGCTTTAAAAACAATGAAGAAAAACTGCCAAGGCTAATATAACCAACTCGCTCGCAAATTTCAGAGACGCTGAAGTTTTCTGTAATTAGCATTTTCTTCGCTTTTTCGATTCTAATTCGAATCAAAAGCTCGTGAGGCGTTTCTCCATACGTGTCCTTGAAAGCGCGCAAAAAGTGATAAGAGGACATACAGGAATGATTCGCTACATCAGATAAACTAACTGGCGTGTTAAAGTGCTCTGCAATAAATTCCCAGCCAGCATTTAACCTTTTTATCTTACTACCCATAGCCATCTATTCTTTCACTCCTCACAGTGCATGTTACCCAGCAGTGGAACTGACTCCGCTTTAAATACATATAGCCTGCCATGCTTATCTTGAATTAGCTAATTTTTGTATGGAGAGTCTCACCTTTTGGTAAGAAACGTGAGATGCCAATATAAATCTCAGTTCAAAGCAGGCCCAAATAGTTTGAGTAATCGAGGTAACGAACGAATGGCGCAACAACCCTTCGTAGTTACAGAAAACACGAATACTTTTTGGCTTATGACGAACTAGATGCACCTTTCATGGTTCACTGTGCCCCAAAGCAACAAGTAATCTCCACCTATGATATGTTTTTAAAACTCGACCACGGCAAGTACAAAACTGAATCAAGGCTTAGCAGCTATCAAGTAATTGGCGTGTTAGCACTTGGTTTTTCGATATACTTTAAAGCTTAGTGTTATCGCTGCGCCCCACAATATACTGTTGACTATATAAACTAACAATGAACCAAAACCACTACCCCAGAAGTTACCTTTTGGGAGGTTTACCCATAAATCATTTAACGGAAATAGTAACAACTCCGTAAACCTTGCCCAAAGGGTTACGAACACATTCATATACTCTGGTGAATCCTCAGAGAAGCCATAACCTAGTGATAACACCATCAACCCGACTAAATTAATAGTCGTAAATATTGCATGAATTGAACTCCATTTTATTAGTTGCACCATAAAGAACCTAACGCCCCGATGGGCGGAGAAAATTAGCGAACTAACATTGAGAACAAAGTGAACACTGCCAGTAATCTGACGTCCGACTTTATCCACTTGTTAAATTTCAATTAGACTTATTACTTAGCTTATAAAGCATTAAAAGACGCACATACAAACAAAATAAACTTATTGAGAGTAAAAAGCTTCCAAAAGTCCAAGAATGATATTTATACCTACCAGTGTTAACTATTTTCAATGGCTCAATCAAATACCATATAGCGCCAGCACCAAACAACATAAAAATCAATACAGAATATCTAGCTGCTTTGGCTGCAACATCTACATCCTTGCTTATAGGGCCTTTTGCAGCTTTATACCCTATATAAATAAACACAGAAATAAACCCGACTGTAATCGAGATCAATTTATAATCTTCTAATCCAGTACGAAAATCTAGGATAATTGAAATGATAAACATCAAAGCTGACAAAGAGTATATGAGTGTTGGTTTACGCAAACATTCCCTCTGAAACATAACGCCTCGCTACTGGGTGTAAAATACTTGGTTTAATGACCGCGAAGAAGCACAAGCATGGCATTTTACGCCCTTTTAGTAACTTATTATATGGCTTTTTACCATATTGATGATGCGCTCTCATACCTGCTTCTAATATTTCCTTTTATCACCGTTTCATTTAACTTGAATTTACCTTAAGATAAAAATCACACACAATCAGTTGAAAGTGCGCATCTGATCCACAAACATCAATCCAGCTTTGGATGCTTATCCAGATTTTGCTACAAAACCTCTACACTATATTGAGATATTTCAACTTCTTTATTTTCTCTCACTTTAAGCTGCCATAGCTCATTAACCAGTAGATTTATTTTCTCGCCTTTTAGTTTAGAATCTGCAAATGTGTCTGCTATCAGCCTTACACGTAACTCCACAAGGTAAGAGTCCTCCCCATTTTTATTGACGGTGACCTGCTCGACCACATGTTCACAGTTTGGTTTAAAAGTTTCTCTGGCCCCTTTGTACCAATCTCTAAAACCACTGTGCCCTGTAAACACCCCTTCAGGCATCGACAAAGTAACATCGCCTGACAGATACTTTGTAAAAAATGCTGAGTCACTTGGCAATAGATCAAAGTTCTCAAACCAGTGTTTTACAAACTTTTTGATTGTTGCCTCAGGGGTATTCTTGAGCTCATCAATGAGCTCAATAAGTCTTTGTGCGTGAGACGCAGCGCGATTTTTTACATCTTCCAGCTTATTATAAACCCCCTCTATGTACACCATTCTATGGGTATAAATGGGTCTGTTAAAGTTGAGCCCTGTCAAGTAAGCTGTTTGCTTTAATGGGTAAATGAGTTGCTCTATAGAAAAGTGGTTGTAGCCTAGCGGGTCGTACGACTCCTCTGGGCCACCAACAGTAAAGGACAATATCAAATCCTTTCCTTTCAGTTTGTCTCCATTTGCACCAAACGCGAAGTCATACGCAAAAACTTCGTCAACCCATTTTTTGAGCAACGCAGGGACGGAATACCAGTAAAAAGGAAATTGAAGAACAATAATGTCCGCATCAATGAGTGCATCTTGCTCACTTTTGATGTCAATCTGATAATCGGCGTATAGTTTATCCAGATATCGAATATCTAGATTTGAAATGGCTTGATTTAACGCATTGAGAATGACTTGGTTTGCATTAGACCCCTGTGAATTGGGGTGCCCAGAAATCACCACAACTTGACTCATAATTGCCTCATTTGAACAGTTAAAAAACAATTTCAGTCTAAATTACATTATTAATAATGATTAGAGGGTAAAAATGTAATAGATTAATAGTTAATAACTAATAATGGACTTACTGCTAAGATGAACGGTTCAACATTCAACCAACTAATTATGTTTCATACCATTGCAAGAGAGGGCAGTATTGCCAAAGCAGCCCGAAAGCTTGAAATTGCCCCTCCTTCTGTAAGTAATGCGTTAAAAACGTTAGAGGCTGAACTAGGCCTTCCCCTGTTTACACGTACCACAAGGCGAATTGAACTAACTGAAGCCGGAAAACTCCTGTTTGATCGCACTCATGACACCGTTGATCAACTTAAAGGAGCGGTAGAAGGTATCAGCGAGTTAGGTAAAGATCCTTCTGGAAAGGTACGGTTAACTACGCCAAGATTTGTATACCAAAGCCTTCTGAGGCCAATTTATGCCGAATTTTGTAAGCGCTATCCGAACATAGAACTAGAAATTTCGATTTCAGATGCCACTGTCGACATATTAAAAGAAGGTTTTGACTTGGGGATCAGGTTCGGTGAACGCGTTCAAGAAGGTATGGTTGCAAAGCGATTAACTCTGCCAATGAGCGAAGCCCTTTTTGCCTCAAAAGGCTACATTGATAAATATGGGCAACCCACCTCACCAAGTGAATTAAGGCAGCATAAACTGATTCAATATCGGTTTATCTCATCTAACCAGTTGGCACCTTTACTGCTCGATAACAACGGAGAAACACTCCCTGTTGATATGTCTCATGCCTTAATTGTCAACGACACAGATTTAATGCTCGATGCTGCTTTAAATGGGCTTGGGATAGGTCGTATTGTTGCGCCAATGGTGCAAAATTACTTTGATACTGAGCAGCTTATGCCGATATTAAAAAACCATTGGTACCCCTACTCTCCACTCTATTTGTACTTTCATCAAAATGCGCAAAAAGCTAAGCGTGTCAGGGTGTTAATTGACTATCTAGTAGAAAAACTGACACAATAGAAACACTCGCGCCTAGCTCTACAATAAGCATGACTGAAATTTTATAGCATGTGACATAAAACAGGCTTAGCAACACTAGCCAAAGAGTTGAAAGTCAATGTATGATAAAAAGTTGGTTGTCATGCTCACATATACAGGTACCGACTGTTTTGCTGCGGCACGAAATGAAGGTGAATGAATGCACTATTAAGGTATCGGTGCGCAAGTAGCAAGGCACTCTTTCTTTCCATGATCAGTTGTTGCATCATACCTTTTGTTTGTTGCTTTTAATTCATCCATTAATTGTAAAGCTACTTTGTTTCCTGCTTTACTTACTAACGTACAGTTTTTCTTGGTTTAAAATTGAGTAGTTGTCTGTCCATTTTATTTGCGCTTTCTTTTGCAAATTTCTGGCTTTTTTGGTGCTTTAATAAATTTGGGTAGCGACTCAACCAAACAGCATTTACCTTTGGCAAGGACGATCGCAGTTTGTGCAGTGTATACTTCAGGTTTAACGCTGTTTTGGCTTTTGATATGGCATATCCTTGGTCACTTGTTATCCACCAAAAGTACCAATTCATTTAATATTGAGCATTTCCATGAAAAGTGCCATTGTCTCTCTTTATCGGGGTTGCACGATTCAGTAGTTTTAATAAATCATACTTTGATGTGAGCGCAACCTTAGCGCTGAAGTGCCATGAAAATCTAGCAAATATCAATAATGGTATTTTCACTTTTCAACAGCTAATCAAGGCTGCTAAGCAGCCTTGTATAAGTACAAATTGGACCTATTCCACTTCTTTATTATCCAGGGGGTTTGGGCCTCCGCCGCTATACCAAAACTCACCGGTTGCACATGCGTTCGCATTTTCCCACGTTCCATCTGTGTATAAAACACGCGTGACACATGCTTCTACCGAACCATAGGTCACGTGGCGAGACACCGTGTAAAAACAAGAAGAATTACCATTACACCGCCAAGACCCAGCACTGCCACCATAGGACCATGTAACATCTGCAACGGGCTTAGTCGACTTCAATTTAAAGTAAACGCCACCGTCAGGTACATTTGTTTGGCTATAGCAAAAATGAGGGGTTAAAGTTTGTTGTGTAGGTGTGCCGCTTATTAGACACTCAACAACTAAGTCCTGCGCCGATGCAGAAGCACTCGCCAAACCTAGGCCTAAAATTGTCACTAGCGTATATTTTTTCATTTTAATTTCCTTTTATTATTTTATTTGTACTGCCAATATCAATGTGTCACCCACATCACTCTATGTCAACACACCGGCCTCACGCCACAAAAAACACATAAGCAACTGTATTTATTTAACTATTTCTGAAAAGATGTTTTTTGTAAGAAATAAAGGCATTTCTACTTTACTTATCAATATGGAATTTATTATTGATTAAAAAATGATACATACAAATGTCAAATAACATAAAATCAACACATCCAACACAAACTAGCTGCCTGAAAATAAGTACCAATATGAAAACCTTAATTAATATTTTATGATTAATTTACTTTTGCACACCTAGTTGTTTTTAATTATGCGATTATCATCAATAAGTATCCAATGCCCTGTTAAATTATTCCCACCGTATTTATTCCTTTTCACATATTAAGCAACTCTCAATATATAAATTTGATATTAAAAATTTTGCTTCAAACCTTCATTTCAATGTGCATATTCATTGCAAAATTCTTTATACGCAGAAAAATGTAATTAGTATGGGGGCACAATATGCGTACTGTGCTAGGTTGCGGGAGTTAAACCTAGATAATGATTCAAAAAGTACCTAACCAAATGACTAGGTACTTTTTGAATGCTTGCGAGGTGATTACTTTGAAAGCACCGTCGATTCAAGCGAGAATTACAATGGGTTTTAGCATACTAAAATACGAGTAATTCGTTGGTTTGTACTATGCTCTAAAGACACAGGGTTATTGTGAAGATGGTCCCGCTATGAAAAGTCAGTCTATGACGCGGCGCTTCGTCCTCCCGTTAGGACTTATGATGGTAATCGTTGCTATTTTGGTTGCAACCATTTTACCGTCTATCATAAAATCAACCATGCTACAGATTACGTCCGATGACGCAGTCGTAACAGTGAACCAGTTTAAAACACTGCGAGGCTACTACACTAAAAACGTCATTGCTAAGGCGAAAGCATTCGGCATGTCCCCCCACTATGAACACCGAAATAACGAGAATGCACTTCCTTTGCCCGCCACGTTAATTCATGAGCTCAGCGAATTAATATCTCAATCAGGCACTAAAGTTCAGCTTTATAGTGAATACCCCTTCCCAAATCGCAAGCAAAGGCAGCTTGATTCATTTCAACAAGAGGCATGGCGCTACCTAACGGCAAACCCAAAAGAAGTTTACTCCAAACTTTTTGAAAAAAATGGAAGTCAATATTTGAGAATTGCAGTCGCAGATACAATGCAAGCACAAGCCTGCGTAAACTGCCACAACACGCACCCCTTAACGCCAAGGGCAAACTGGCAACTTGGTGATGTCAGAGGTGTGCTTGAAGTGACCAAGCCATTGGATAACGTGACTGAATTAACATCAAATATCCGAAACTACATTTTAATTGGTGCTTTAATCGTATTGATAATAATGATTGTTACACTCGTTACGATGTTCGAACGTTTTGTGTTACGCCGCACTAAAAAACTGGAAGATTCCCTCGCAAATTTAGCGTCTGGACAAAGTGACTTAACTAAGTATATTGAAGTAGATGACGATGATGAAATAGGTAATGTCGCTGTTCAATTTAATCATTTTCAGGGGAAATTCAAGTCACTCATTGAGTCTATCATTGAAACAGCCAACCATCTTGAAACATCTGTCAATAACGTGCGCAATGCAACGAGTGCCATACATACAAAAATACAAGAACAGGAAGCACAAACTCAATCGATTGCATCAGCAATCAATCAAGTCACTGTGAGCATTAAAGACATTTCAAACAATGCAGACCAAGCAGCACAAAGTACTAATGAAACAGACAAGAACCTAATTTCGGCCAGTAGCCAAATGGCGCATTCAGTTGAGAACATTAACGCCCTATCACAAGTCATGTCTGAATCAGTGACCGTCATTACTAACCTAAGCTCTGAAAGCAAGGAAATTGGCGTCGTACTAGACGTGATCAAATCGATTGCTGAACAAACCAATTTACTTGCACTGAATGCGGCAATTGAAGCCGCTAGAGCGGGCGAACAAGGTCGCGGTTTTGCTGTAGTTGCAGACGAAGTGAGAGCACTGGCACACAGGACTCAGCAATCAATTGATCAAATACAGGGGACGGTTGACGCGTTACAACGAATGGGGAGTGAAGCTGTAGATAAAGTTGTGAACGGGAATACATTAACTGATGAAACGAGAGATGAAGTCAGAGAAGTCTCAGAACAGCTTAAACAAGCGATGGAACTTGAACATGACGCCAATGCTGCCGTAGACAATATTGCTCAGGCCATGGTGCAACAGTCAGACGCATCTTTAGAAATGGATAACAATATTATTCGCCTAAGAGATTTAGCGAGTGACTCGATAGCAGAGCTAGACAAAGTGATCAACATGCTTGAAACAGTCAATAAAGACAGCATGCAGCTGACCGAAGAGTTGTCTCGCTTTAAACTATAAGCGCGTAAAGGCCAATCAGGTTTGTTGCACACGCTTTTGTGCGTTAACCTTTACATCTTACTCAGTCAAAGACATTAATGTTTTGTCACGAATTAATTATTATTTCCAATACGGGTAAAAACAGGAAGGTGCAGTAAAGGACCAATAAAGCCGAGTCTTGCGCAAAGAAAGCTACGACCAGGGTCATTTAACATGGGCAGCCCTTTTTATCGGCGTCTAAGATTGCCAATATGAAAAAAGCCAAGTGACAAGTGTAAAACTGACCGCGAGTGAGTACGAGGATTTCGAAAACCACACGTCGCGGCCTTGCTCACCTAGAGCGGGGATTGAATTGGCTGAGATATCATTTTATGAGTACTGCCGTACACTTTTTAAAATCGTTTCCCCATTTTTTAAACACAGTGCTATACACAAAAGCGGAATGAGGGATGTACGTCACGCTACATCAATTTCATAAACGCCGTCATCTAATTTAACGAATTCGTATCTAAAACGAAAAACATGCCCAAGATGGACCAAACGATGCGCCCTCATCACCACTAACACACTGGTAAGTTTGTTTATTAAAAACATCACATTGTATCTAGTCACCGGTTTTATTTGTCACAACTAACCAAATAGCATGGATCATACCTGGTAATCCACCGAGTAATGTCAAAACAATATTGATAAAGAAATGCGCACTAAAACCGACTTGTAAAAAAGCCCCAATTGGCGGTAAGAAAATAGCGAAGATTAAATTTACTATGCTGATATTATTTGAGCTCATGTTTGTTCTCTACACTGTTTTAATGTGGGAGGAAATCTGGTGTTGGAGATTCACCAGCCTGGTCGTCACTTTTATCGATACATGCTTTGGGCACATTGTATGATGATTCAGAATACGCTGAGTCCAGCCCGTGCAACTACGTAATAAAAGATAGTCTATTAAGCAAAGAACTTGTATTTTTTCACACAAAAATATTTACCTAAATTAAACATGTGACAACCCTAAATTATGAGGTGCATTCACTATTCGCTAAACAGATACGGTCTTTGGCACAGTTTAATAACATGGCTCTATACAACTCACTTTTAAACACTGACTCATTCCGAGCTAACGCCACGTGCGCCACCGCACACACTTCTATGTTCTCGCTGTTTTGTTTAAAGTTAATCTTAATAGGTTCACTTAAATCCACGTACCGTGAGTTTTGAAGCTCATTCCACAAACCGCGTTCAAAACTTTGTAATTTATCTGCTTCGATGAAGCTCGCAAGATAGAATGGGATTTCACAAGGGGCGCTTGCACTCCCTGACGTGGCAGATGCAAAACGTAAATGCCACATATCTGCTGTTGGAAATGTGACTATGTACCCATTAGATTGCTTTATTTGAGTATGAAAGCTATCTAGGCTAATAAGTTCACCTTTACACTCTGCAATCTGCATGACATCACCCACTTGAACCTTTTTGTTAAACCCTGTTAAGACCTTAAACGCAAAGCCAGACAACAAAGACTTTAATGCATCTGTACCAACAAACGTCAACCAAAAAAACATTAATAAAAATGAAATTGTCAGGCTGTCAATAATGTCTGCGGACTGTTTACTCACAAAATAGGCAACAATACAAAGCACTACCGGTAAGCCGAAAAACTGACAAATAAACACCCACGCTTGTACCTTAGTAAATTGGCGGTGCTGAGCTAGCTCGTTGCCATGAGACAACATTTTTTGCGCTGACAAGCCAGCTTTTGCACGCACAAAGCGGCGTCGAGTTTTAACCAAAGTAAAAATCGCTAACACGATAAACTGACTAGCAATAAGCAGCACAACATACACAGCAACATAGATATTTTGAAAATACTTGATAAGCTCGGTCATTACACCCACCGCTTAGCAAGTTGCATAAGGTCTACCCCTAATTTTGCTCGAACAAAAAACACAGCTATGGGAATATACTGCTCTTCTATGGTGACCCGCCCTGCAGATTTAGTGACCACCCCCGTATCAAACAATGTAAAAAGGAGTGCTTTGAGACCTGACTGGGTACCTCCTAGGATTTTATATATTTCACTTTCTTGCATGGGACAAGAAAAAGTCAACAACGCTAACAAGGCCAACTCATTACGAGCTGAGTCTCGCTCAAGAATTTTACGTAGCTTTAAATACGGCTTAACGATGCTAAGATGTTCACGAGACATAGTACGCCCCTTTGACTCAAAGCATACCAGTTCGTCAATCGTCTTTTGCCAGCTCAAAAAACGTTCACGATGTGCCGCTTGCACTTCTGTGGCAAACATTAAATCCAGATTTTTTGCATGCGCTAAAAATGAGAAAACAAATATATTTAATCTCACGTTAATACTGCCACTGCGATTATTAGATATAAATTTCAAACCAAGCAAGAAATCTTTTATGGGCCCAAACCCGGCCTCGTAACGTTTAAATAGGGAATCAACAGACGAAATATATAATTGCTCTTCGGATGGCAGTGAGTCCGCTAATGCGTCGAGATAACTGCCTTGCTCACTCAGTACTTTTGCATCAGCTTGAGCATGCAATGATAGCGCATCAATTGATGCCTTATCGTACAAATGGTCAAAGCCAGTTACGAGCTCTACCTTCAACATGTCTAAGACCTCTCCGTTGCAATTTCGAGCGAACACAATGATGCAGGCAATTTCGTCAACCACTTTGCGCCATTTTCTTCCACTAGCTTCCCAACTGCTCTTATAGATTTGAGTTGATGGGCAGTAATTTGTTCTACGCCTTGCTCTTCGGCAAAACAAAACACGGTTTTCTCAGGGTGCTTGTTTGAATAGTCTACCAACTGAGGTAATGTTGGGGGAATGTGTTTATTGGTCAATTCCTCTGGCAAATAAATGAACAGGTAAATATCCATATCTACCAATTCATTCTTATCAAAATACATATTGACCCCTTGTGGGGCATTATCTATAAAGTTTTGGATAACAGAACTATTTTGGTTGGCATATATCTCAATATTCATGGCCCTGCTCCGTGTTAATAGACGCCATGAAATCTTTAATATGTATTGCAATACACTCTACGTACGGGCGAGTCATCATTTCGTAGTGAGATGCATCAACATACACCTTGGTAGAATCGGGATGCTCTGTCCAAAAAGACCAGTTATCGTGCAATACTTCCCCTAATTCAGGGTCACTATTAATCTCATTTATTAACGCTTGGTCCTGTGCATTTACTTGCAGAATCGGGCAATTTATCTTTTCGTCATTGAGTAGACTTTGCCAATGATGTTGGTAGTACGCAAATATACGGTTTTGAATCATATTTACTGGCAATCCAGAATGAGTCAGCTCTGCTAAAGTTTGTTGTGTTAATTTATCACGCATTGCGCGCACTTTTTCTGGTAAGCGCTTATAGGGCACGGTGTGAATAAATGCATCAATAAGTGTTACACTGTGTACATCGATTTTTCGCTCGCTCAACATTTGCGCAACTTGCATCGCTAAATTGCCCCCGCCAGAAAACCCTATTAGGTGAATTTCAGCTTGTCTCAATCGACTGATGTCATCGCAATACGTGCCGACAATGTCGCTGCAAGACTCAATAAAGTGAAATGACACCAATGACCTATTTTGAAGCTGTTGTGACAAAGGTTTGTAGCAAAACCCCAATCCAGATGCCGGCGGAAAACAAAATATAGTCGGCTTATGTTGTTCGTTATAGGTTATGTACCTGGCTCTATTCACATCACCAAAGTGTAACTTACTGATGCTGCGTAATGTTCGATCAGGTGTTAATAATTCCAGCTCAACTTGCCACCCCAAGTGGGATTTTAGTTCAGCAGCTAATGAGATAATATTGATAGAATCTGCCCCCAACTCGTCAAGACGCTGATCCGCCGTTGGTATGTAAGGTAAATTAAAAACTCGTTTAACCACGCCAAATAAGCTTATGTCCATCCCGTCATGATCAGAATTGGGGTCATTATCAATATGCATCCTCAGCAACGCAGCCCGATCAATTTTGCCATTGTCTAATCTGGGGAATTCGTCAATGCTATAATACGCTTTAGGCACCATATAATCTGGCAGTTTAAACTTGACCAGTTGTTTGAGCTCCTCCATGGTTAATGACGCCAAATTATT
This sequence comes from Pseudoalteromonas sp. SMS1, assembly GCF_021530565.1. Taxonomy (GTDB): domain Bacteria; phylum Pseudomonadota; class Gammaproteobacteria; order Enterobacterales; family Alteromonadaceae; genus Pseudoalteromonas. Next base: position 178,024 of record NZ_JAKGBI010000013.1, on the reverse strand, counting down.
TACAGCCCTATCCAATAAAAACACTAAGATGTGTGTGCCTAGCGTCGTACTCATAGTCAAAACTTTAAAGGTGTCAAAAGGCAGTACTTCTTCAAAAACATGCCTTAAATCTGACAGGTCTACGCGTTTGCCATGAATTTTTATCTGCTCGTCAACTCGACCTTCAACGACAAATTCGCCACAGTCTGTTTGGTATGCCAAATCCCCTGTCAAATAAAGCTGGCTGTGGCTGTTGTATGGATGCGCAACAAATGCATTTTGAAGCACCTCACCACCATTCATATACCCCCTCATTAAACCAATCCCACCGATAGCCAACTGACCTAACTCTCCTTTATCGACTTCTTCTAGTTGCTCGTTTAGCACTAACAGTTCAACACCTTCATGCGCTGTGCCAATCGAAATTGGGTCTTGAATCGCCAATGTATGTATCGTCCTTTGAGATACATCTATCGTTGCTTCAGTAGGGCCATAGTTATTTATCAATGCGATTTTGTTTTTTGTATTTGTTTGTTTAAACAATTCAATAGTGTCACGCTGTACTTGCTCGCCACCCACTCGTATTCTTGTTAGCAGGCTTAACGTATGTTCGTAGTTATGGGTGCGTACATAACTTAAAAAAGCATGCAATTGACTTGGCACCATCAAGATCTCAGCAATGTTGTACTCGCCGATATAGTGTAAAAGCTTTTCTGGATTGGTACGCTCACACTCAGGCATTATCACAAGATAACTACTCGAATATATCCACCCAAATAGTTCCCAAATCGCGCCATCGAATTGTGGTGTCGTCAATTGCAAGTACCCTTGAGACGGCCTAACAGGATCCCGTTGTTGCTTATTGTAGAGACGATGATGCAATCCAAAATCTTCAATCAATACGCCCTTGGGCTCACTACTGGATCCAGACGTATAACACAAATAATTTAAACTCTTTGGCGTTCTGAAATTTGGTAAGTTTTGAGTCGGTAAGTATGTGTCTGTTGCAAGCTCTTCTATGCATAACCTTGGATAAACAAACCTATCTTTATGCTCTGTGTCTGTCAGCAGGAGTACTGGTGAGCAATTTGATAACTGCAAATAGGCTTCATTTGGTTGAAACAGGTCTCCAGCTTTGAGTGTTACAAATGCGCCACCGGCTTTAAGCACACCTAATATTGCAGTGATAAAATCAATGCTAGGTGTTGCGCAAATAGCCACCATGCAGTCATTCTTAATGTTATGCTCATACCGTAAGCAACTTGCGACTCGATTTATCCTTTTATTTAGTGCATTGTATGAGATTCTCTCTTGACCGAAAATTAATGCCGTACGATTAGGTGCAGCCTGCACTACTTGCTCAAATTGAGTAACGATACCTTCCGCTTTGTAATCCAGCATGCTGCGCGTTGCTGATTGTTTTGGCCAGGACACTACAAAATCTGCTACCGCTTTTAAGTCACATTTTCCACTTTGCGTTTTTGGCCACGACAACACCGTTAGTATTTGCCCAGTTGGGATACGTACATGGCAGCGTTTAAGGATATGCTGTTGAATGTCTCTTGGGGTAAGCCCTCTTTTTATGACAACCTCCACCAGTACAAAAAGGTAAATCGACGTATGGGCGGCATCATCTGTATTAGCGGTTAGCCGAATGTCCTCAGCACGCAACAAGGGCACTATTTCTGACGCCAATGTTTCTAAATTGATGATTTTTCCGTTGAGCTTTACTTGACGATCAACACGACCACAGTATGCTAAATTTCCATCGCGTAAACGTTTTACGAGATCCCCCGTTTTGTATGAGCGTCTTCCTGACAAGTAATTTGTTTTGAATGCATTTTGCATTCGCTCTTTTGTACCAATGTAACCAAGCGCAACTTGCTCGCCGACAATGTAAAGCTCTCCGATCTCTCCTTCTTGGACTGGCTTGCCGTCTGTATCCAAAATGTGCAAAGAATCTCGGTAAATAGCCTGACCTATTGGCACAGAGTCAAGGTGTGTGTAAGATCCTGATAAACAATCAAAGTGTGTCACTTCAATTGTCGCCTCTGTGGGACCATAAAGGTTGATCAACGCAACATTCTCTCGCCCAAAAATCCGGATAAATTTATCAACCAGCGTTTTTGGCAACACCTCGCCACCAACTAAAATACGCTTTAGCGAAGAGAGTGTTTCAATATGCACGAACTTTTCGATGTAGGCCAATAATGCAAATAAAAAACTGGGGACTACGCTAATCTCTGTGAGGTGCAGCTGATGTATCTTTTGACACAGGATATCCGGTCTTTTCTCATCCCCCTCAGTGAGCACGAACAACGCATTTTTTGAAAACAAAAACCCCAATAACTCCCGAATTGAAACATCAAAGCTAAGTGGCGCTTTTAATAACTCAATACTTGGACCTGACACAGGGTAAACCGTATTTTTCCATGCTAAATGCCGATAAACTGAGTCATATTTTACTTTAACTCCCTTCGGTTCTCCGGTCGTTCCTGACGTAAACAACACGTATACTAAATCTCCAAAGCGAAACGGTTCACACTTGATCAGCGTACTTTCTATTTTGGGCTCTTTTGTCAAATCAACGCTTATAACCCCAGCTACTTGAAACTTTGGTGGGGAGTCGCAAACCACCCTTTTGCAGTGTGCCTTTTTTAATCGTGCGCTGATCCCATCGTTGCTCAACTGTCTATCTAGTGGAATAAAGACGGCTCTGATGCTCATTAATGCAAGCATACTTATCACTGCATCTGCTGAACGAGCTTGGTAAATGGCAACGTTGTCCTGTGCTTTAATACCTTTCTCTATAAACCACTGAGCACGATTGCTAACTTTTTCCCATAATGTGAGGTTGCTCAAGGTCTGTGTATCATCTAACAAAGCCATTGCATCTGGAAATGCGTCAGCCCTAAACCTCAAACGCTCTATCATATTTCTAAACATTCGCCATACTCCTTAAAGCTGATACTTGAACGACATAAATACTCGCCTTGCCTCGGCAGGAAATCCTTGCTTCAACCAAGCATTATTTGAAGAAACTGGATGGGTATGATGGGTACCAAATACGTTTTTTACACCAAACTGCGTTGTCATTGGCAGGCCGAAAGTGAGCGGAGCGGTAAAGCTTAGATCTATTAACATCGCTTTATCGCTGTACGGTTTTTCAGGATTTATATACTCACAACCGCGTTGTTCATCGCAATGAGAAAAGCTGTTGTACATTTTATCCATTAACCTGAGTGATACGCCGGCATCAAGCCCCTCGGTTAAGGTCGTACTTACGCGCAATTGGGCCAGATACCTCGGAGATGCAGGGACTCGATTATCCATCTCAAAGTCTTCCGCACGGTAATCATTGATTCCCAGCCGAGCGAATAGCCCGCCCCATGTCATTTTTGCTGTTAATTCAGCCCCTTTAACAGCACCGGTTCGGGCAAAACTTTGCAATCCATGGCGAACAATCAAGCTATTTAATTCACTGTAATACACACTCACTTGAGAGCTAATAGACAAATCGGAGGGTTTTCTTCCCCCAACAATATAAATATTTTTATAACGGGGGTATTTATCTTTTTAAAAAATAACCGCCACTTTTGGAGTGTATTCAGTTGTCAGTGCGGCTACATTTGCTTTTCGCTCATATAAAGCTCGAGGACTGTTTATAAGCGTGGGCGGCTCCGAGAACAGGGCCTCATTGCACACATTGAGAAGTTCCTTGCATCCAAAAATCATTTGATAGCTGGAGACACCTTCAGCTCGCACGCCAATATCGACTAACCACATATCATTGAGTTGATAATCTAATTGAAAAAAAACCGAGTGGGTATCTAGTGTATCGTCGTGGTCGAGCGCAATGTATCGGTCAGTAACCCCTACTGCTGTGCCAATATCAAATGTAGTGTGTAAGTCTAAAGCGCGGCGCATTTGTCCGCCAAACCGGATATTAAGCGGGATTTGATACAGCTTCCTACCCAATAAAGACAGCTCCCATTCAAACTGTAGCGCCTTTGAACGATAACTCGCGAAGCCGTAGGTCACGCCACCAGCGGCGTAATCTTGCAGTGAATTGTGCGTAAAGTAGCCAAAGGTAGCTTTTGTTTGGGCTGCACCATCAAGCCATGGATGCCGATAGCTGAGACTTAAGTTCGTGCCATTTATGTCTGCATACTGACGCCCTGTAAATTTGCCAAAATGCTCTGAAGCAAAGCTCAAGTCGGCCAAGATTCCTCTTTTCGCTTGTGATATATTCGCATTGAGTACAAGGTTTTTTCTAAAGTTGGAAGAAAGCCCCAAAAACAAAGAATGTCCAGACAGAGAGTTGCCATAGGCAGACGCGAATTTTGACTCAGCATTCAAACTTCGAGAGTCAAATTTTCCTGTGTCGTATGAAGCCCCAAATGTAAATGTGTGATTCGTGTTACCATCATACGAAAGCTTAGCTGATGCACGCATATCACCGAGGTTGTTTACCGAGTAACTTACCAAATCTTGAGACCCGCTCATTAACTCGCTGGTATCGGCTCGAGTAATGATATTGATCGTACCGAGCAGCGCCTGATTGCCATAAGTCACTGACATCGGGCCCTTGACCACTTCGATTCTGGTGATGGCTTGTACCGGGATATCTGTTCTATTTAATGGAAATTGGCCCCAATAATCTTCGTATTGAGCAACGCCGTTAATCATGATCAGTAGGCCATTATTAACCCCGCTGCTCATGTAACCGCGTACTCCAACGTTAGGTCCAGATCCAGTCCAGCTGTGCTCTTCAACTAGGTAAAGGCCTGAAATATGATTGAGCACTTCTGCTAACGTTTGATAACCGAATTTAGATATTTCGGTTTGCGAGATAACTACGGCACTGGCGGGTGTACTTGCGAGCGTTTGGCTTTGTCTCCCTCCAGTAGACAGTAGACTATTTAGTGATCCCGTATCTTGAAACTCGTATGGCTCCAATGCGACATAAATCAACTTATTGCTGGGAACAAGCTGAATTTCATCGTCAAACCCGCGTCTTGAAAACATCAATTGATCATTCACGATTGCATCAATTGCAAATGACCCATACTCGTTGGTAAACGCTACCGCGCCATTTCGAGTATTGACAACTTTTACCTCATTCAACCACACGTCAGTTAATGCATCAGATACCTTGCCAATGACCTTCGCTTGACTCTGACCACCCCACAACAGGAGGAATAGGATCAATAACTTCATAATTCATTTGTTCCTTTCGCTATAATTTGCTCAGCTTGTTTGACCAAATAGTGAATATCTAGCGGCAATGGGACGAGGTGCCCACTGTCGGTCCCGAGGTAAATAAATGATGCATCTTGTTTTTTTACATGAGCAGCGCTATAGACCCAGTTAGCATGTTGGATCTCGATGGGTGTACGATTAGAGGTGTGTGCACCAAATGGCCAAAATTTGACAGTTCCACCGACCCCTGTGCTGATCATTTGCTGTTTAGACGGTACGTAGAATGCAGAGGAAATTGGGTGTTCATGGGCTTTGCCGCGCCTTGAAAGTATCACTTGATTTTGTTCATCGATCACATAACTGCTAAAAACACTATTGGCATCAACAAAAACCAAGCGGTTAGCAACAAATTCGGCATGCGTCACTTTTGAGGTATGTCGCGCTTGCCAAACAATTTGATACTGCGTCCCCTGCTTTTGCCAAAGGGTCAAGTAACCATGAGCATGAGAGAAAAGGTAGGTCATTGTCTGATTTACGAAAAGCGTACCGGCACCTTTAATCAAGAAGGTCCCATGCTTTGCCCGTGTCGGTGTTAACGCCCAGATTCGCTCACCACTTTGAACCCACACTGCGTCATCAGAAATAGTGAGTATTTTTTCAATTTTATGGTCCGATAAAAGCTTAACCAACGCCCACTTTGTCGAGCTTTCTGTGAGTTCGTAAATCCTCCCCTTATCATTTAGCAAGACTGAGCGATTTACATTGGACACAAGTTGATTAACTCGAAATGGAAGCTGGTACTCAAATTGCTTTTTAAGCTCCGGACCAAGCATAAACTTGTGAGATACCAAAAGACCCGAACTATCTATACTCAAAAGTGCATTGTGCCCTTGTATATAAGTCAGATGTTCTACCGGCGCGTCGTGTGCATGAACGGATGAAAGCCCCGTCTTAATCTCGCGGTACAATAAGTTATAGAGAATATTGTTTCTGACATCAGCTTTGAGACTCAATAGGCTTTTGTAAGCCCTGACTGCCAGCGATATTCGCTCTGCCCCTTCGTTTTGAATTTGCGCTTGATAAATTAGTGCTTCGATTTCTGCTATTTGCTTCAAGCGCAATGCTTTGTGCGCTTGATTTTGCGCTTCTGCTTGATGCAATATTGCTGCGCGTTGTGATTGCTCAGCCTGCAATTTTAGGGATAACGCTAAATCTTTTTGCTTTTGCGCATTTTCTTTTTCTTTCTCTGCTCTTAGTTTTTGTTTGTTGGCAAGCTCCGTTTGCGCCATGGCAAACACTGTTTTTTCTTGCGCTTTTAAACTAGCGGCTTCAGCCTGTTTAGCAAGCCGATTTGCTTCTTCTGTTTTTTTCTCCAACTCAATGTTTTTCAGTTGAATTGCTAAAGTTTGTGCTTCAGCAACTCTGCCATCGCTAATGGCTTTAACTCCAAGTAGCAGAGACACACAACATAAAACGAGAGACAGTACTGAAATTGCTTTTAGGCGGTGTTTATTTCGTCGCTCATTCTTTTTTCCTTGTTCAACAAACGCCCGACTTTTATCTATAAAGTTTACTAGTGATTCAGGTGGGCTTGGCTCACTTGTATGAGCCAGCGCACCTTCTAACCAAGCACTGGCTAGTATCGACTCCGTATTGCCAAGCAGAAACTCCTCGGCCTGATGCTGCTCCTTCCAAAAATGCAGTTTTTGAGACCAATATCGGTAAGATTCGAGGTACTCTGCGTTACCACTGATTTTTGTCAATAGTTGAGTAAGGGAGACTTCTAAAAGCTCATCCACCTCAAACGCAACCTGCCAATAACTCTGATAACTTTCGTCATATGTGGTATCTCTAAACCGCTTCAATTTTACAAAAGTAATAGGCTTGTTGAGGTCATTGGCAAGTTGTAATAGATTATCTATATGGCTGGAACAATGCCTAGGTAATACGGCAATGACTCGACTTGACGAAGCCATCATCTCTTTAAATAACGCGCCATCATTAGTCCCATAATCTGGGTCTACATAATGCACGCTTTTTTCAAGATCTCTTAGCCTGCGTTTTAACCTATGCGCAAAGTGATTATCTTCTGAATCTGCGCAAATAAAGATATCAACACAACTGTCAACACGGTGTGCAAGCGAAGTCGCACTGTACGCGATGAAATCAATCAGCAATGGTGGTGCACCATAAATAGCGCGTACCTGAGCAATGGCAAGAAATTGCTGATAATCTACCAACTCCGTACTCGTCAGCAATACCCCTTCGCTTTTTCGCTCCTCCCATTGCGCCGCCCGGCAAAACAAACTGTTTCTCAAGCTAAAATATTCTTTATCTTGTTCTAGGTGAAGTAGTAACAACGCGCAGAATTCTTCATTACTCGCTTTTACATCGAAACGAATGATTTGGCCAAGATCAGAGCCCTTTTCTGGGGAGAGGTTTTCCAGCAATGTGAAACTGACTTTTTGATTGTCCTTTACATAATCTCGTACGTATTGCCAAGCAGATGTATGCGTGATCCCATCGCTGGCAACGACCACAATAAATGTTGCTGTTCGTAATCTCCGATACAGCAAAGCGTCAAGGGAACGACTTTGCACGTTATCAAGGGTTTCTGTGACTGTCACGTATCCGTGTTGGATTAAACTGCAACATAGATTACGCACTCGAACTTGATCACTCGAATGGTGAACAATACAAATATCAGACAACTCGTCTTGATGATATAGTCGTGAGGCGTTGATAAAAAGACAATGCTCTTCAAGCGGGAACACTTCTAGCTCCCTCGCTTGCCTGATATCCTCCAACCAGTTACAAGCACTGGTCATAGCGGAACCATAGAGTAAATATTCGTGGCTTTTGAGGGAGTTTGCCCATTTATCAGCGTGCAGTAAAAGCTCGCAATGTGGGTGCAAGACTTCAGTGTGTTGGTTCAGTGCAGAAACCAACATAGACAAGGTTTGTGTATATGTACGATTACCGTTGAACATCATCCAGTTCAGCTTCTGCAACTTTTCTGGAATATCCCCCTCACTTGCGCCCATATCCATATGATGAATAGGAATAATGCGCTTGTTTAATGTCAGCGCAGTCTTGAGCTCGCGATTACAATATTCTGAGTTAACTGAATGTGGTGATAAAATAAAGCAAAAATTATGTGCATAGCGGATCCCTTCATCAATTTTTTGTTGAAACTCCACCGCAATGGCAATGTTTTCGGTATCAAGCCAAACTTTGTATCCCTGATCGATTAACGATTGTCTTAGCTGAACAGCAAATGCTTTGCTGTGCCTACGACCGTAGGAAATAAATACATCAAAAATGTCATTTTCACATTCCGGAGGCTTGATTTGCGCAGCCTGAAGAAAAAAATCTGCAATCTCATCCAACGACTTCAGCCAAACAGCGCCATTGCCCTCCACCAGTTTGCCAATGTCCTCTAGCACACATCGCTGCTGCTCTGTAAAGCTCTCATCCCCGTCTTCTTCTAGATAGCAATATATTGTTCGATCAGTTCGTTTGTACGAAGTATCGACGACTTCGGCAAGTGCAAATAGGCCCTCAATTTTAGGTGTGATCACAAACAGGCAAAAATCGGCAGTTTCCCGTGCTATCAGCTCTCGTTCGTAACATTCTTCATCCCACTGTTCTACAACCGGATTAAAATAGTCTACGGCCAAGTTAGGAATGAGTTTTTCGCGCCACGTAGACTGATTACACGTACCACCTAAAAAAATTATCATGTAAAGCCTTTTGTAAAATTGCTTAAATGCTTCTGCTTTCAGGCCAGTTAAAAATAACCCTCGCTGTCTATTTCTATGAGCCAAGAAGCCAAAAAGAGCGGGTTAAGCCATGCCCATCTCGCAACTAAAATGTCACGTGCAAAATGGCAGCTTATCCATTCTCTTGTGGCTAATATAAAAAAGTGGCGGGTTCGGTAATGTGGGAAACATATGATTTATTGCATCAAACCGACGCATCGATTAAGCAAATGCCATCCATAACGTCTTTTAACGTCTTTATTGATGTTTTATCCTGCTCAATGCCACGGGTGTCCCCCTATGAGTAAAAAAAGACAGGCGTCCAAAACTGACACCTGAGTACGCTGCAACACAGATAATTAAAGGACTAGAAAGGTGCCGTATTAAAAATAATATCGGACAAACCAAATTCCTGAGCATTTTAAATACGCTTGTTCCCAAGTTTAGTAAAAACATGCTTAAAGAGGGTTTAATTATGCGTATCAGTCCTGCCATTTTAACGGTTTCTGGCGCAATACTCCTCGTGATGACACCTATATATGCCCAAACAGTCAATGTGAAAATAAAAGGCGTTGATACCGCGCATTCTGGACACATCATGGTCATGATGTTTACTAGAGACGGCTTTTCCATTAAACATGAGAAAGCATTACAAACGCGCTACGTTCCGTCCGATGTATCAACTCAAACAATCACATTTCCTTTACCCAGACTGAATTTGCTATCTCGTGCTTCACCTATTTTACCTGAAGTATCAGTCTGTATGGCTGGCTTGACAAAAATGCCATTTAAAACCTTCATTACAAGTCGGTTAGGCAGTATAGTCCCTTACGCAATTATTGCTGCATATGCCGGCTCTATAAGCACCTTTGAGGACCCTGGTCCAGCAATTTACGCTGCGATCGGGTTAACTAGTTTGCTCTGGTTTGGCTGGTGGTTGTTCAACCGGATCTACTCAAATACAGCAAAAGTGATATCTAAGCAGGCTAAACTCTGAAATATGGATTGAAAACGATAAAGGCTGGTACTCATTGACCAGCCTTTATACAGCGAGATTTAAAATAGGTGTTCGCTTTTCTAAAGCTTACACTTGGGTGCCAAAGATTTTATCTCCCGCATCGCCAAGACCGGGTACAATATAGCCTTGTTCATTTAAATGGCTATCCAATGCTGCCGTATACACGTCTACATCAGGGTGAGCCTGTTCAACAGCCTCAACTCCTTCTGGCGCCGCAACCAACACAATTGCGGTTATGTTTTTGCACCCCGTTTTCTTTAGCAAATCGATAGTGGCAATTAAAGAGCCCCCAGTCGCCAGCATCGGGTCAATTACCAGTGCTCTTCTAGATTCAAGATTGCCGACTAATTTCTCAAAATAGGAAACTGGCTCTAATGTTTCTTCGTTACGCTGCAGCCCAACAACACTTATCTTTGCAGCTGGAAGAAGCTGCATCACGCCGTCAAGCATCCCGAGGCCAGCTCTTAAGATGGGTACTAAGGTGATCTTCTTACCCTTGATCTCTTGCACGCCAAGGTCTTCGCCAGTCCAACTTTTAATGGTCGTCGTTTCTGTGGGAAGCTGTCTAGTCGCTTCGTATGTCAGCAAGTTGCCAACCTCTGATACAAGCTCTCGAAATTTCTTTGTCGAGATACCGTGCTCGCGTAAAAGGCCTATTTTGTGCTGTAATAAAGGGTGTTCAACAACATGAAGTGCCATAAGTAGCCTCTAATTATAACTCTGTAAAAAATGAAGAAGGTTCATGACGAACAGGTTTTGTACACTGCACCGTTGGAGTACCTAAATATAGATAACCAACGATTTCGTCCTTTACATCCAAACCTAGTGCTCTTTTGACTGCGTCACTTTGTGCGAAAAAACCAGTTCTCCATACACCAGATAAGTGCTGAGCAAACGCCGCTTGTTGCATCGCAAAACATGCACATCCTGCACTTTCGATTTGCTCAATTCGGGGCACTTTAGGGTGTGCTTGATATGGTGAGACAACAATGATCATCATTGGCGCGCGATGTGGCAACTCTTTTGCTCGAGAGATTGTCCGCTCATCTTGTTTTTCTTCTACCGCAGCTTTGTAATAGATCTCACCAAGCTTATCTCGCGCATCTTCATTTACGACAATGAACTTCCAAGGCGCCAAGCCACCGTGATCGGGAACTTTCAACGCTGCTTTTTTTATAATCTCTAATTGGGTCTCTGTCGGGCCAGGAAAAGACAATTTGCTATCTGATTGCCGAGTCAGCAATAGCTCTATTGCATCCATTTGAAATTCCTTACTAATAAACAAACACTGGCTATTCTAACGTGAAGTAAAAGGGAAAGTTTAGTCCTTTCCCTTATATTTTTCAGCTCTGCTCATTCACCTTTCTAGCAATCCAGTAGTCTAAACTGAAAAAACGCCCACCACCGGTGAAAAATAGACTAAGCAACATTGCAAAATATATTGCCGCAAACTCAATACCATTGTTCAAAATCACAACGCTGCCTTTTTCATATAAATAGTCAGGAAAGCCATGTGTATTAACAATAGATTTGATACGCTCTAATCGTTCAGCGACTTCGAGACTGTTTTCTAAACTTTTTTGCGCCGTGTCACTCCCTAACCACGCAAATACCTGTGCAGCACTTGTATCTGGATTAGCAGGCGCAACTGAAAACCACCCGTTATGCCAATGTACCTGTGTTGCCGCAACGAACATGGTCACCATCAGTGGGATTGATACTAATCTGGTTAGCAATCCGATAAGTATCAGCCAGCCTCCCAAAAACTCTGTCCAACCAGCCAAAAATGCCAGCAGGTCAGGGAATGGTAGACCAAGCCCCCAATCAGCATTGCCAAACCAAGCAACTACATTTTCGTCCGCCATAAGGCTTTCGAAAAAACCGACGCCCTCTTTGCTCAAGTTAAGTTTATTGTAACCCGCAATAATCATGACAGGTGCAATAATTAATCTGAGTAGTAGAGGCGCTAAGCCACTCATTACATCAGCTTTTTCTATACTCGTTTGATAAATAGATTGGATTTTTTTAATCATATGGAGATCTACACATTTTAGGATATTCATACAGTGTAGACCGAACCACATTAAGTTTTATTGCAGGATAAAAAAATCGGCCTCTCAGTGCCGATTTTCATTGCAATTGGATTTAAATCTTTCGCGCGACTTGCAGCGCTTCAAATATCGCTCTTTTGGCATCAATGGCACTGGCAAGTAGTGCCCCTCCAATGACATGATGATTTTCTGGTAACTGTGCTTTGTCAAAATGATCTTCGTTTGACGTTTGCCCTATACACGCGACGACAGTATCTACATCCAGTGTTTGCTCCTTGCCGTCAATGCGTATTACCAATCCTGCATTAGAAAAGGAGACATACTCACAACCAGAGATTTGCGCTACTTGATGGTGCTTGGCGACTGCACGATGTATCCACCCCGTTGTTTTACCCAGACCCGAACCAAACCGACCTGCGCTTCTTTTTAGCATGTAGAGTTTACGCTTTTCGGTTGAAGGCGCGATATCTTGTTCAATTCCCCACTGGCTCTTGAACGCCTCAATGGATTGATTTTCGGGCTCGGTTAGAAAGGCCACCATATCAAATCCAATGCCACCAGCACCTAAAATCGCGATCTTGTTTCCAAGTTCAACTTCTTTGCGGATCACCTCGTCATAGGCTAAAACACGCTTACCATCTTGACAATCGATATTTGATAAACGCGGGCTCACACCCGTTGCAAACACCACCTCATCATACTGTGCGCCAACCTGTTCAGTATATTCTCGCCCCAACTCCATATTCACACCCAGCCGTTCAACTTCATTTAAGAAGTATTTAAGCGCGAGTTTGAAATCCTCTTTTCCGGGAATGCGCATTGCCAAATTAAACTGACCGCCGGGGTGTTCGCTTTTATCAATTAAGGTGACATTGTGGCCTTTTTGAGCAAGATAGCAACTGGCCGACAACCCCGCAGGGCCCGCCCCCACGACCAACACACTTTTCGCTTTGGTCGTTTTTTCCAACGGATAATCCAGTTCAAAGCCAGCTTGAGGATTCACCAAACACGTTGCTCGCTTACCTTTAAACACATGATCTAAACATCCCTGATTACACCCGATACAAATGTTGATTTGTTCAGATTTCTTTTGTGCATACTTATTAAAAAACTCTGGATCAGCCAACAATGGCCTCGCCATCGAAATTAGATCTGCTTCACCTTTATCTAGAATGCTATTAGCAAGGTCTGGCGTATTAATACGGTTTACAGCCACAACAGGTATCTCAACGACATCTTTGAGACGCTTAGACGCTTCTCTAAAAGCCCCAGGAGGCACCATACTCGCGATGGTTGGTACGCGCGCCTCATGCCAGCCAATCCCAGTATTTAATATATCGACACCTGCTGATTCAAGCGCTTTTGCTTGTACGGTGACTTCTTCAGACGTTGATCCATTTGGTACTAAGTCCATAACGGACAATCTAAAGACGATAATAAATTTATCGGATACTCTGGCTCTGACTGCCTTGACAATATCAACCGCTAAACGCATACGGTTTTCAACAGAACCACCATATTCGTCCTCTCGTTTGTTGGTATGCGGTGCCATGAATTCATTGATTAAGTAACCTTCAGATCCCATGATTTCGACGCCATCGTAGCCCGCTTTTTCAGCCATATACGCGGATTTCGCAAAGTCCTTAATGGTGTTTTTGATCATACCCAAACTCATAGACTTGGGAGTATAAGGGTTTATGGGGGCTTTTATTGGGCTAGGTCCCACATTGAAAGGATGATAAGCGTATCTGCCTGCGTGCAATAACTGTAAGCAAATTTTGCCGTTGTGTTGATGAACAACGTCGGTGTATGCACGATGTTTAATCACATCGTACCGGCTGTTAAACGATGATGAAATTGGCGTTAGTTTACCGCGAATATTTGGACTATAACCGCCCGTAATGATGAGTCCAACACCCCCTTTAGCTCGCGCTTCATAAAAAGCACTCAGCCTTTTTCGGTTGTGCCACCCCTCTTCTAATCCTGTATGCATTGATCCCATGACCAAGCGGTTACGCAGCTCAGAATTTTTAAGTTGTAGTTTTTGTTCTAACATTGCTCGCCCCAATGTAACTGGTCTTACCTGTGAACATTAACCTTTTTCAAAATTTTGGCAAGTAAAAAGCACAAATTATTTATTCGACCGTCCTCGAAATTTTGAATCTTCGGCCAATTATTTAAATATGTATAAAAATTAATACTTCGTTACGTTTTAGGTGTAACACTCCGCTCACAACTAAGTTATGATATTAAATGAGAGTATTTAGGTACTAAATTTAAAGGAATCACATTGAAGTTGATCGCAAAACTATTTAAAGGTATCTGGCACGCGCTGAACTTTTCGCGCAGGCTGATAGTAAACTTGGTCTTTGTCGCACTGATTGTCGTTTTTGTCGCTGCAATTATGTCGTCAGAAGAAGAAATTCTAGTGCCACAAGACAGTGTTTTAAGACTGAATTTGTCGGGAGTTTTAGTCGAACAGTTGACTTACGTCGACCCATTAGATGCGGCACTTGACGATGCTATGGGCTCAAAAGAAATGCCCACAGAAATCTTGGTTGATGATGTTGTGCGCGTCATTAACGCTGCGGCTAAAGATGCACGCATTCGTGCAATCAACCTAGACCTCAGACACTTACATCACGGACATCTAGACAAACTACGTGATATCACGGATGCACTTGAATCGTTTAAAGAAACCGGCAAGCTGGTTTATGCCCATAGTCCTTACTTTACTCAAACGCAGTATTATTTAGCTGCAACGGCAAATGAAATATCCATGCATCCTTATGGCGCTGTCAGCCTAAGTGGTTTTGGTACTTATCCGATGTACTTTAAAGATGCGCTAGACAAACTAAAAGTAACGCAGCACATTTTCCGTGTTGGCACATATAAATCAGCAGTAGAGCCATTTATCAGAAATGATATGTCTGACGCTGCAAAAGAAGCAAACAAACTGTGGTTAGATAGTTTGTGGATGCAATACAAAGAAGATGTAGCGGCGAAAAGACCTTTCGATTTGCATAACTTCGATGAAACACTGACACAGCTAGGCGATAAAATGGCCACTGTCTCTGGTGACTCTGGTCAATTTGCACTCAAGTATGGGTGGGTTGATAAGTTGGAGACAGATCAAGAGTTTAACAGCAAATTAGTTGACATTGTTGGCACACAGGACAAAGGCAATGCATACCGACAGGTAAAATATAGCGACTATCTCGCTTCTCTGCCTGACTTTAGCCAATTTCCGAACCCAATGACCGACAAAGTCGCGGTTGTTGTGGCTAAAGGGCATATTGTAGACGGTAAACGAAAAGCTGGCGTAATCGGCGGTGACTCCACAGCGGAACTCCTGCGCAAAGCTCGTTTGGATAATAAGGTAAAAGCGGTCGTATTACGCATTGATTCGGGTGGCGGAAGCATGTTCGCTTCTGAGAAAATCCGTAATGAAGTGCTTGCTATAAAAGCAGCTGGTAAACCTATCGTTGCATCAATGGGTTCTGTCGCGGCTTCCGGCGGATATTGGATTGCCGCTTCAGCCAATGAAATTTGGGCGTCCCCTAGCACAATTACTGGCTCTATCGGTATTTTTGGCACCATTTTTACTTTCGAAAATTCACTTAAGGAACTGGGTGTGTATTCAGACGGTGTAGCAACAACCGAGCTCAAATCTTCATCGGTTGCTCGTGGCTTAGACCCAGAGTATGCAGACATTATCCAAATGAGTATCGAAGATGCATACGATAAATTCTTATCGATGATCTCAGAAGCTCGCAATCTAAGTAAAGATGATGTCAACGACGTTGCGCAAGGCCGTGTATGGCTTGCCCCTCAAGCATTGGAGTTTGGACTCATTGATAAGCTTGGTACCAAACAACAAGCTATTGAAGCCGCAGCGAGCCTCGCAAGCCTAGAGCAATATGATGTGATCACTGTAGAGCAGACATTGTCAGAGAAAGAGCTCTTAATGCAGCAAATTTTCGGGACTCAACTTGTTCAGTCATTCCTTGAGAACGAAATGCAAGCCGCGGATCCGCTCCAAGTAATTACAAAGCAAGGCGTTAACCAGCTTTTGGAGCAAGTCCAAAAAAGTACAAAAATGATTGAACTATATAACGACCCAAATAGTATATATAGTGTGTGTACGATGTGTAACGTCACACAATAGTGTATTGCACTTAAGGTTAATGAATAAACTGCAATGTGATGCTGCAGTTGATATACTAAGCCCAGAAATATTTCTGGGCTTTTTTTATGAAAAGAAAAAAAATATATATTGCCTACACGGGCGGTACTATTGGTATGAAGCAGTCAAGTAAGGGCTATGTGCCAGTGGCTGGTTACCTAACAGAAACCGTGAAAAATAATGCGGAATTTACCCGAGAAGAAATGCCGCTATTTGATATTCACGAGTACTGCCCCCTCATTGACTCTTCAGACATGTCGCCAAAGCACTGGAAACTCATTGCTGAAGATATAAAGTCTAAGTACAATGATTACGATGGCTTTGTGGTACTACATGGCACGGATACAATGGCATATACCGCTTCTGCTCTGTCTTTCATGTTTGAGAATTTAACTAAACCAGTCATTGTAACGGGGTCACAAATCCCCCTCTCTCAACTGAGATCGGATGGACAAGTCAATTTGCTCAACGCCATGTATCTTGCCGCTAACTACCCAATCGCTGAAGTGAGTCTGTTCTTTAATAACAAACTCTTCAGAGGAAATCGCGCATTAAAGGCACACGCAGACGGTTTTGATGCGTTTGCTTCACCCAATTTACCACCGTTAGCTCAAGTGGGCATTAATATCCAATTACAAGAGGGCAAACTTAGTCCTTATGTTGACCAAGATCTAGATGTCACATCAATTCAATCTCAAGCTATTGCCGTATTGCATCTTTATCCAGGGATCAGCGCGGCAATGGTTGAGAATATACTGTCTAGCGATGTTAAAGCGTTAATTCTGCTTAGCTTTGGCGTTGGTAACGCCCCGCAGCAAGAAGCAATATTAAATACCCTAAAAGCTGCCTCTGAGCGCGGTGTTGTGATAGTCAACCTAACACAATGCTTGCAAGGACAAGTAAATATGGGGGGATATGCAACGGGTAACGCGCTATTAAACTGTGGTGTTATCAGCGGTTATGATATGACACTGGAAGCTTGCTTGACTAAATTGCATTATCTATTTAGCCAAGACTTGGAGCTTGAAACCATTCGCCATTTAATGCAAGACAATTTACGAGGAGAGCTAACACGGTAGTTTTTATCTGAGTGTTAAGCCCTCCCTCAAATTTAAAAAGGCCACATTATGTGGCCTTTTTTATACAGCTGACTTACCTCACCTTTTCGGGGAGATCAACTAAGTCCGTTAGGTGAGATGTTTCACCACTGTGTGTTTTGATACCATGCTCACCAAAATAATCGCGTTGGGCTTGGACTAAATGCCCATTACTTGGCGTACTCAGTGTTGCAATATAGGTTTGCGTAGAGGCTAGTACTGGAAACGCTAAGCCGGTTTGAATTGCCTGACCCGTAATGCTTCTTAATGCACTGGCTTCTTTTTCTAAGGTATCGATAAAGTCTACACCTTTTGCAATGTCATCCAAGTAATCCGCACGGATAATACAACCTGCTCTCCAAGTTTGTAACGTCTTGGCAAGATCAACCTTCCACTGGTGAGAACGTGATGCGCCTTTTATTAACGCTAAACCCTGACGATAACAAAGCAGGCTCGCAAAATAGAATGCAGACTTTAACTCTTCAAGGTCGATATCAACTTGATTAGTTTGCTTTGCTTGATATGTCATTTCTTTAGCAGCTAATGTGCTAATGGTGTTTGTTAAATGACGCGCTTGCACAGCCGCGACAAGAGAAGGTACCGCAATGCCTAATTCTAGGGCATTTTGAGCAGTCCAAAGGCCAGTCCCTTTCGCACCAACTTTATTGTCTATCAAGTCAACTAACGGTGTTTTTTCGTTATCTTCGAGACTTAAAATATGACGAGAGATCGATAATAGATAGCTATTTAATTCACCCTCTGACCAAGACTCAAAAATAGCGGCGACTTCTTTTGGAGTGCGGCCTGTACCAATTCTTAGTAAGTGGTATATTTCAGCAATTAGCTGCATCAACGCATACTCGATGCCATTGTGGACCATTTTCACAAAATGACCACTCGCTGATTGGCCAACACGAGCAAAACATGATTCGTCATTATAGCTAGCAGCCACTTTCTCGAACCATGGAACCAATCGTTCCCAACCACCTTCAGAGCCACTGGCCATCATTGCCGGGCCATGACGAGCCCCCTCCGCACCACCAGATATGCCCATCGTCGCAAATTCAAACTTATTTTGATATTTCAGCTTACGCGCTATACCATCTTTATAGTTACTATTACCACAATCAACGATGATATCACCTTTAGACACGCCGGCTTCTATCAGTTCATTGCAAACGGTATCAACTAACTCTCCTGCTGGTACTAGCAATAATATAGAACGAGGAGGCTCAAGCCTTTTAACCATATCACCGAGATCCGATACGATATGGAGACGCTCTTCTACACCCAACGCCTGAGCACAACTAATTAGTTCAGCACCTGCGTCTGGATTTTTATCATAGGCGACTAACGTCATACCTTTCTCAATTAAATTAAGTGCTAGGTTTTTGCCCATCACACCTAAACCAACTAATGCAACTTGCATTAAGTTTCCTCCTCGGTAACAACCACACTTTAATTCGTTCACACGATGTTGAGTATATTATACCTGAGCTGCTTACAATGTGCTGCTCTGGCCACTCTAAATTACTAAGCTGTTCAAAGTTTAGTACTCATTCTCTGATAACACGCTTCAGCTCAAGCAAAAATTTTTGCCTTACACACTGGCTGAATGCATTATAAGTCAGAGTGTTATTCGGAATCTTATGTCACTCTTAGATTGACGACTCCTGACACCGGTGTCATAATCACGTCATACAGATCATATAATTTAATTTGTGTATGAAAAAGGGTTAATAGGCAAAACTTTACATAAAAGCGCGAATATCTGACATTATTTAGTTAATCATGCTTAAAATGCTTATTTTTCAACCTGCTTTTCGAAAAAGATGTTAGCAAGAACAGCCTACAGGAGAATCTGATGCTTAGACGCACAAAAATAGTTGCCACATTGGGACCAGCTACAGATAGAGATAATAATTTAGAAAAAATCATACATGCCGGTGCTAATGTAGTACGACTAAACTTTTCCCACGGGGTAGCGCAAGATCATAAAGACAGAGCCGAAGCTGTTCGAGAAATTGCGAAGAGATTAGACAAGCACGTTGCAATCCTTGCCGATTTGCAAGGTCCAAAAATACGTGTTTCTACCTTTGCAGAAGGTAAAGTTAATTTAGAAGTTGGCGCCAAATTTACACTAGATGCAGAGTTGGGCTTAGGTGAAGGTAGCGTTGAAGCCGTTGGCATTGACTACAAAGAGCTTCCTCAAGACGTTCAAACAGGTGATTTGCTTCTACTTAACGATGGTCTTATTCAGTTAACCGTAGATAACGTTGCAGGGCAAAAAGTAAACTGTACTGTCACCGTTGGTGGCGTGTTGTCCAACAATAAAGGGATTAACCGTTTAGGAGGTGGCCTAACAGCGCCTGCTTTTACGGACAAAGATAAACAAGACCTAATTACAGCAACAGAGATTGGCGTAGATTATATTGCTGTTTCGTTCCCGCGTAGTGGTGACGATATGCGCTACGTTCGTAGTCTTGCAGAAAAAGCGGGCTCTAATGCACAGCTTTTGGCGAAGATTGAACGAGCAGAAGCTGTTGACACAATCGAAGCGATTGATGACATCGTTTTAGCATCAGATGCCGTTATGGTTGCACGGGGTGATTTGGGCGTTGAAATTGGCGATGCTGCATTAGTTGGCAAGCAAAAACAAATTATTAATCGTGCGCGTTCACTAAACCGAACGGTTATTACTGCGACTCAGATGATGGAGTCAATGATTGATAACCCAATGCCAACACGTGCAGAAGTGATGGACGTAGCAAACGCGGTATTAGATGGTACGGATGCGGTGATGCTTTCAGCAGAAACCGCAGCAGGTGACTACCCAGAGGAAACCGTCTCTACTATGGCACGCGTTTGTTTAGGAGCGGAGTCTCAGCCTGAAACACATATTTCAAAGCACAGACTTGATAGTATGTTCTCTGACACATCAGAGACACTTGCGCTCTCGGCTATGTACGCGGCAAACCACTTAGACTCGGTAAAAGCAATCGTTGCACTGACAGAATCAGGGAACACGTCTAAACTAATGTCTAGGATCAGCTCTGGCTTGCCTATTTTCTCATTGTCTCGCCATAGTTCTACGCTTGGACAAACAGCACTGTACCGTGGTGTATATCCTGTATTCTTTGATTCAACAAGCTGTACAGCTGAAACATTGGTACGTGATGCACTTAACACACTTGTTGAAAATGGCTCGCTAGAAAAAGGTGATACCGTGATACTCACTCACGGTGACTTAATGGAAACTATTGGTGCGACCAACACAATGAAAATTGTCACCGTCTAAGTGCATATTTTAGAATAAAGAAATACTGCCCAGCTTATTATTAAGTTGGGCTTTTTTATAGCAAGACTAAAATACGAGGTAGATTTAACTTAACTAGCCAGTGCAGATTTAACTTTGTCTCGGTAACTACGGCTGACTTTCAATTCTTGGCCGTTGTCCAACACTAATAAATACTCACCACTACTTTGCGTTACTAATTTGCTGATCTGCCCAGTATTAACAATGGCCGAGCGATGTACTCTTACGAATAATTTAGGGTCCAGCTCTTGCTCTAGCTCCTTCATCGTTTTACGTAAAATGTGTGTCTGGCCATCAGCGCAGTGCAGGCACATATAATCTCCTGCCGCATCAATCCACTGGATCGTTGCGGTAGACACTCGAATAATCTCACCCTGCTCTTTTACCGCCAGCGACTCTGGAAACTTTTTATCTTCAATTACATCGCCAGTGGCTAGCTTTTTAAGGATCTCTTCGCAGTTGTTGCCAGTTATCCCTGCGACAAAGCTCGCAAGCTTTTTCTTATGGGCGTTATCTTGTTGGGTTTTTAGATAGCTCTGCACTTTTTCAATCGCCTGTTTTAGTCTGTTGTCATCTACTGGTTTGAGAATGTAATCTAGCGCATGTATCTCGAATGCCTTTACCGCATAGTGGTCGAAAGCCGTAACAAAAACTATCGCGGGTAAGGGTTTCACACTTTCACTCAAGGTCCTAGCGACCTCAAAGCCATTCATGCCAGGCATTTGGATATCCAAAAAGACCAAATCTATATCTTGCTGCTGGCATAGTTCAATGGCTTTCTGTCCACCATTACAAAGCTCAATTACTTCTATTTCTTCAAAATCTTTTAGTCTGACGGCCAACCCTTTTCTGGCTAACGGCTCATCATCGACAATTAGCGTTTTAATCTTGCTCATTACTTCACTTCTCGGCCTTTTCAAACGGAACTCGTATATTTGCCTTCAATCCTGAAGGCGTATTATTCGACAGCACAAACGAAAAGTTATTTTCGTACAGTGTTTTTAACCTATCTTGTGTATTTGCGATACCCACGCCACTGGCATTTTTTAATTGCCCATTGTCTAATTCTGCACCTGGGCCATTGTCTCCAACTTCTAACAATAGCTCATTGGCAAATACTTGTGCTTTAATTTCTATTTTGCCGCCCTCGTCCATATGTGCAATAGCATATTTAATCGAATTTTCTATCAGCGGCTGTAATATCAGGCTAGGTACCAGCGCTTCTTTGGCTTGCTCAGTGATATCTAAGTCAATAGCCAAACGCTCATCAAATCTAACTTTCTCTATCTCTAGATACAATTTTAGCGCATGAAGTTCCTGCTCTAGGGGAACTTTTTTGATTGGGTCTGTATTTAATGTATAACGCAAGAAGTCACTGAGCCTAGATACCATTTGGTTTGCATCTTTGTTTTCTTCAACTAGCACCAGTGTAGAAATTGCATTTAATGTGTTGAATAAGAAGTGAGGATTGAGTTGGTATCGAAGCATTTTCAGCTGTGCCTCATGTGCCATGGTGTTTGCCTTTAGGGCTTTTTGCCTCTCACTTTGTAGCAATTGGTAGTACTTTATACCAAAGTACAAGCCACTCCAACATAACACAATATAAACCGAATCCAGACCTTGCTGGAGGTAATAAAACCACTCATCGGGTCGATACCCATGACGGTAAATTTCCCAAAGATTGTATTTTTGAACAACAGACCAAAGGGTACCTGTGATATACGACACACTAAAAACAACAAAAATCAGTATCCACGGTTTCGCATTCCACACTCTGCGGTACAAATATCGAAGTGGAACCGTCATTAAACAACCAGCATACGCGTTGAGTACTATCACAAAAACGTATATATCACGCATTTCAAAGACTTTGGAACCGATATAATTCACCAGAGCATATCCAATCCACCCTGAAATTTGCAGTACCCAAAAAAATCGTTGTCTATTATCGACGAGAGCTTGCCAGTTCAAATTCACATATACCTCTTATAACTTACCTCGATTATATCTCATAGCGTTTGACATACGCACTACCAATGGTCTTGTATTTCCCTCTGTTAGCCGCAAATGCACGCTCGTTTATCCCCTTTCAAATACACCTAAATACAGCAACTTAAATTTTCAAAACAAACAATATCCAGCCTAAAAAGCTCTCTTGTTTTCCATAAAACAACCCATAGGCTACGCCTTTTATAGGTACATTTGTAAATCTAGATTTAAACGAGATGTCATCAATATTTAAAAATCAATAACAGTATGTTTATTGTTCAAAATAACCAAACAAGCTTGTTGATAATCATTTCTATTTTCAATAGTATTTGCGCGATAATTTTTATTAGGGAAAAACATGCGCTCATTTAACAAAAAATACCCAGCTCTTCTGTCTGCTGTTGCACTTGCCTTATCTACAACGGCAATCGCTGATGACAAAAAAAATAAAGATCTCGAAGTCATCGAAGTTAGTCCCAAGGGTTTGATTTCATATGTCAGTGCAAGTGCATCAAAATCAGATGTGCCCATTACAAAGACACCCGTATCGGTATCAGTCTTAACTGCACAACGTATTTCAGATCTCGGCGCTGAGACGCTTCAAGATGCGATCGGTTACGTTGCAGGTGTTTACAATGGCCCTTACGGCGTAGATACACGCGGCGATTGGTCGAAAATTCGTGGTGTCGACCCACTCGTATATGTGGATGGGTTGCAAATGCAATTTGGTCACTACAATAACACTCGAGTTAATCCATACACAGTTGAACGCGTTGAAATATTAAAAGGCCCTTCATCGGTACTTTACGGCCAAGGTTCAACTGGCGGTATTGTAAATTCGGTTTCAAAACGACCGCATACTGAAACCCAAGGTGAGCTTTGGGCGCAAGTGGGTAATTACGACAGAGTGCAAGTCGCTGGCGATTACAATACATCATTTGGAAGCAATCAAGAATTTCAAACACGTGTCGTCGGTGTTTACCGCGACAGCGGTACACAAACTGATTTTGTCGATGACAATACCTTAGTTTTTGCCCCAAGTTTTGCATGGGATATCAACAGCGACACACGCTTTACTGTACTTGCAAACATGCAAAAAAATGAATCAGGCTCTTCCACTCAATTTTTTCCACATGAAGGGACAATTAAGCCCGCACAGTTCGGTCAGATCCCGAGTGAACGATTTGTCAGTGAACCAGGTTGGGACCGGTACGACACAGAGCAATTTGCATTAACTACCATTTTAGAACACAGTATTTCTGAGAATACACACATCACTTGGTCTACACGCTTTAGCGACAGTTCCTCAGAATATCGTACTATTTTCTCTTGGCCTCCTGCATTCCAGGAAGACAAGCGTTCAATTAGTCGCATCTATAGTATGACAGACGGTGATGCCACTAGCCTGTTAAGCGATATTCAAGTACATCAATATATTGACTTTGGTGACTTGGAGATCAACCTAGTTGCGGGGATCGACTATCAAGATGCTAAAACAGATGCTGACACTCAGCGCGGCGCAGTGAGCAGCCTTTTAGATTTGTACACTCCCGTCTATGGCAAAGCTGACACGTTGCCGACGAAAGTGACCGTTGATGCACCAAATAAAGTGGACACACAACTTGGTGGCTATGTCCAAGCAACTTTTGAATATGGTGGGCTGGTCGTCAATACTGCACTTCGTCATGACAACGTAGATACGAAAACGTCAGGAAAATCTGATAGCCAAAGCGCGACGACCGGACGTATCGGTGCATTATATCTGTTTGAAAATGGGCTATCACCATACGCCAGTTACTCTGAGTCATTCCAACCTTTATACGACTTAAAACCACAAGGTGGTGCTTATAAACCGAAAGAAGGTGAACAATTTGAATATGGTGTTAAATATCAACCAGCTGGTACTGAACACTTGATCACAGCAAGTGTATTTCATATAAAAGACAAAAATCATATTCGTCGCGTATCTCCTACACTGCATTTACAAGATGGCGAAGTTTCAATTGACGGTTTTGAATTAGAAGCTCAATTAGAATGGGAACATTTTGACGTATATGCGTCCTACGCTTATACAACAACTGAAAATGACACCACGCCAGAGTCACCGGAAGCTATATTAGGAAGCGCTTTTGCGATTCAAGATCCAGCCCTAAGAGCAGCAGCCCTGCAAGGCGCTGTGGGCGCAATTGCAACTGATGACGCACCACTTTCTGCAACGCCTGAACACTTAGCTTCAGTCTGGGCTACCTATCGTGCCGACAACCTTGTTGAAGGTCTCAAATTTGGTGCGGGCATTCGCTATGTTGGTAAAACCTTCGATGGTAGTCGTTCGGTTAACGTAGGTGGGTTCGATTACCATAAAGCACTTACGACAGAGAACTTCACACTTTACGATATGATGATCGGCTATGATTTTGGTGACTATGAGTTAAGTCTAAACATCGACAATTTGACTGACAAGACAGTAATTACAAGTTGCTTAGTGCGTGGTGATTGTTTCTATGGACAGCGCCGTACTGTGACTGCCAATTTAAAATATCGTTTCTGATCTTAAGTTGACATGTTTGGCGTCATTGGTTTTCAATCTTTGGCGCCAGCTTATGAGTAAAAATGAAATAGTTATGTA
Source organism: Pseudoalteromonas sp. SMS1 (assembly GCF_021530565.1). GTDB lineage: Bacteria > Pseudomonadota > Gammaproteobacteria > Enterobacterales > Alteromonadaceae > Pseudoalteromonas. Next base: position 152,799 of record NZ_JAKGBI010000013.1, on the reverse strand, counting down.
ACTAATAGAAACATTAATTTCATTTGAACACTTGCCTCCAATGTACCTTATTCATTCGCCTTAAAGTACCGCTCCGCTTCCTTTAAAGCATCGTCGATTAGCTCTGTTAACTTCTTTACTTCTGGTTCAATTGCACGCCAGTTACACTGCTCTACAGTCTGTTCCTCTAACGTAGCAGCCTGTGCTGACACCGAAATACAACCTAAATAAGCAGCTTGCCCTTTCAGGGTATGTGCCTCCCTTTTGGCTTCGTCAAATTTTGACTGTTCAACAAGTGATTTAAACCTTTGTGCAAAATCACATTGTTTAGTCCGAAACTTATCATTCATTTTTTTATAAAATTCGATATCACCGTTTACTTGTTTTAACCCCAAATCAAAATTAACCCCTGATTTTAATACTGCTGCTGAATCAGTCTCTTGTTCCACAGGGAGTTGTTTTACTAGACTCAGTTCTGCAAATATCAACTGAAATAGTTTGTCAACATTCAATGGCTTAGCCAGAAGTCCATTCATTCCACTTAACTCAATTTTTTTTATATCTTCAGGCATAACGTTCGCTGTCAGCGCGATGATTGGAAGGTCCTTAAACCTTCCGTCCTGCCTAATCAACTCGGTTGCCCTATATCCGTCCAAAATAGGCATTTGACAGTCCATCAGTACCAAACCTATATTTGGATTGTCATTAAGCATAATAATCGCTTCACTACCATTGGTGGCCGTTACTACTTTTAGGCCAACTCCAGTCATAAGCTCTACCGCTATTTCCATATTTATGTCATTGTCCTCAACGAGAAGAATGTCAATATCACTTATTAGCTTAGCTTGGTTTAAATACACTTTTTTATCTACAGGATTATCTATTTGCTTTCTTGGAGATGGCGTTCCTTGTTGTCTTGTAACACTAACAGTAAAGAAAAAGCGACTCCCAGTTCCCTCTTCGCTTTCAAGGCCAATCTGCCCTCCCATCATTGAAACAAGATTACGGCAAATAGCCAAACCTAAACCTGTCCCTCCAAATTCTCTCGTCGTCGATATATCTGCCTGAGTGAACACAGAAAAGAGTTTATCTTGTTTATCTTTGGCAATGCCAATCCCAGTATCTAACACCGACACCAATAATATGACCTGTGTGTCGGTTAATGTGTCAACTTCGATCTTTAAAACTATTTTTCCCTTTTTAGGCGTGAACTTTACAGCATTCCCTAATAAGTTAATCAGTATTTGCCCCAAACGAACCGGATCACCAATGAGCCCTGTAGGCACGGTGCTTGATAGTTCAACATGAAAATCGATGTTTTTTTCTTGAGTTCTACAGGAGATAATATCGCAAGCTAAGTCCACAACATCTTCTAGACGAAAGGGGATATGATCAATCTCTAACTTCCCTGACTCTATCTTAGATATATCTAAAATATCGTTGATGATATTCAATAAACCATCAGAAGCGTGAGTCAACTTAGTTAAATACCCCAGCTGCTTTTCAGACAGTTGTGTATCAAACATCAAACTACACAAACCTACAATTGCATTCATAGGCGTGCGAATTTCATGAGACATGTTGGCCAAAAAAGTAGATTTTGCAACAGTGGCACTTTGCGCAGCTTTCATGGCCTCCAAGAGTACCTCTTCTGCTTCTTTTCGTTGCGTAATATCTCTAATAATCGCGGTAAAGTACCCTCTCCCGGCAATTTTAGTCTCTGTAACTGCTAAATCAATTGGGAACTTTTTGCCGTTTTTTCTTAGCGCTGTAACTTCTCTTTTGTTGTCTACTACATTACGTATACCCGTTTTTTTATACTTTTCTAAATATCCATCGTGCTCACTTCTCGTAGGCTCAGGCATTAATATTTTTAGATTTTTACCTAATACTTCACTTTTTTTATATCCAAAAACTTCACTCGCAGACGGGCTAAACTCTTGAATTACCCCCTGAGTATCAATAACAATTATCGGGTCCGCAGCAGTATCAACGATGGCACGCATTTTTGCTTCACTTTCTAGTAAGGATAATTCTTTTTGCTTCACATCCGTTACATCCTGAACAATGCCTGTGATCTTTACTTGTTTGAATAGTGAGTCAAATACACGCTCGGCAACCATACGGATATAGCGCACCTCGCCATTGACAGTAATGCTATAGTTGACGTCATAGAACTCCCATTCATGGGCTAGCAAATCAGCTAACAACTCGGTATTTTTGTCATCGTCTTTTTCCACGTTGCCAAAAATCCATTTTGCATAACCAGTAGATTCTGAGTTTTCAATGCCGAGTATCTCTCTCGCCTCATTGGAAAGCTCACACACCCCCGATGATAACTCTAGAGACCAATGCCCTAACTTAGCCATGCTTTGTGCATATCTATAATTCAAGTTGAGACTATTCAACTCTGCTGTTCTTAGCTGAACCCTCTTTTCCAGCTGAGTTCTTACGTCATCCAATTCGTCAATATGCGAAGATATGGCTGAACGCATCTGAACAAACGCTTTAGCTAGCGTTCGTATTTCCTTTGCCCCTTGTACTTCAATCTTTTTAGAATAATTCCCCTCAGCCAAAGCTGATGCTTGTACAATGAGCTGCTTAATTGGATCTACAAAGTAGTTACGTAAAAGCGCCATTACAAAAATTACCAATACCAACCCCAGTAGCCCTATAAATACCAGTTGATGCGAAATGAATTCTGATAGATGTAGCTTGTCGTAACTCAAATCATACTTCAGATAAATAATGCCCCTTCGGCTAGACCTAATTTCATTTTCAGAAGGCCAAATAAAACTCAATGTCGCTTCAACTAACTGCTTGTCAGGCGAATAGTGGAGCTGGACAGATTTATACATCTGGGTTTTTCTAATGTCAGCTTCTGACATATAAGAAGCAATTCCTAAAAGAGGCTTTCCCCTTGTACTGTATCGGTTTGATGCCCAAATGATGCCTTTATCATCTGTTACAACCACGTCATCCACTGCTGGTATAGTCCCTATAATTGAAGTTTCATGATTTAAAGCACTCCCCCCTGATCTGAACGCTTCTTGCTCAGCCTTGTTTTTTAAAGACAACAATACATAGCTTATCTGAGATAGGCTGTTTTCTTCTGATACCTTGCTACTCCCAAGGTAAGTTAGGCTCATTCCGGTCAAAATAGAAATCATAAAAATCAACGCAGTGCATAATGGCACCCATACGACGATTGAGCTTGTTGCGAGTGGAATTCTCATGGTTTTACGAAAGTGTCATCAAAAAACAGGTTAGGGTCGACGGGTCGATCAATAATGTTAGCGTTAAACAATATCGCATTTAACCGCTCTACAGTGTCATATAAATCACTGTTACTTTTAAGAAGTGTTTGATTTTCAATTATGCTTGGATAGTGGATCCCTCGCATAGCAATATTTAGTTGCTCAGCTGTAAGCCCCATTCTCTTCGACATGATCTCTAAGCTCATCGTTCTGCTATCAGCAATAGCGCTCAGCGCTTTTGATTGCCCATTTACGAGTATTTTAATCAGGTTTCGATGATTTCTGAGGGTATCTTTTCTGGCTACCAGTACATCAACAATTGTATTGGGGATATGTGAACTATCAAATATAACTTCACCATTAAACTGAAGCAATTGGGTCGCTACAGGCTCAAAGGTTATTAGCGCATCTACTGAGCCATTTGCAAAGGCCTCAAGCTGTTGATTGATTTTTAAATGGACAAGTGTCACATCTTCAATATTCAACTCGCTAGCATGCATCACCTCATGCAACATTAATGCGCCTAAAGCAGTTTGCTCATATGCAATTGTTTTTCCTTTAAGATCAGGTAATTTAATGATGTCCGCACGTGCTATAAGCTTGTCCCCTCCATTTGAAACATCCATAACTAAAAAAACACTCAAATCAATGCCTTCAGCAACGAGTGTCATGGCCTCATCCATTGTTAGTGCCGCAACTTCTAATCTATTGAGACGAAAGGCCTCCATGACATCAGTAGCAGACATTAACTCTATTAACTTTATGTTATTTGGTATAAATCCCAAATGCTTTGCTAAGTGCAATGTCTCGTATCCGGGCCATATATTAGTCCCCACCCTGATCGTTTTTTTGTTTAATTCAAAACATCCAATTTGACTGGCTGCTACTATGCAAATGAGCAAAAATAGCAAAAAATACTTTTTCCCCATCGAATTCACACTATTTTTAACTACTTGGTAATTAAAAATAGTGTAGACCAATAAAGCTGAGCTTTTTGCCTACTTTTGGATAAATGTCACTAACTACTCTATGCTTTAGAGGATTAAGGTATTGTCACAATGCTTAGCTCAGTATCAATCTATTATTACTACTAAGGGGCTCGTATCTTTGGCGCTAAAAAATCAATTTGAGACACTCAATGTGCTTGTAATAGACGATGATGATTTCGTTCATGACATGCTAATTCACGAGTTTAATCAACTTGGTGTTAAGAATATCCAAGTTGAAGCAAGTGGTGTTAACGCTGTTAAACGTGTGCAAAACGGCGAGTGCTTTGAATTGATTATTATCGATTTAATTATGCCCGATATGGATGGTGTGGAAGTACTCAGGCACCTATCAGAGTACCAATTTAATGGGGCAGTTATATTGTTAAGCGGCCAAGATCAGCGTGTCCTGGACACCACAGCAGCGCTCGCTGGTGCGCAACATATCAGAGTTTTAGGCGCTATCCCCAAACCGATTACCATCGATATTTTAACACAAAAACTTAATCAACTTTTCGAAGAAACAACGCCTAACATTCCTCCATCGAATGATGATATCAGCTTAGAAGAGTTAAAAGATGCCATAGCGAACGATAAAATCGTGCCTTTTTATCAACCCCAATTAGCGTTTTCGACCAAACGATTAAAATCAGTAGAAGTGCTTGCAAGGTGGGTACACCCTACCAGAGGTATTGTCAGCCCAGCTTCGTTTATTGCATTGGCTGAAGAAACAGGCATGATTGATGCTGTCACCCGAAGTATGTTTCGTCAAGCACTGCCACAATTTAAAGAGCTTTCAAGTATTCATGGTCACAGTGACCTGCATATATCCATTAACCTCTCTACTGACAGTCTTTGCGCCATTGATTTACCTGAACAAATAGAAGATCTCGCGAAAATGCACGGGATTTGCTGTAACAACATAACATTGGAACTAACAGAAAGCAGGTTAATTCAGAACCTCGTCTCTACACTCGATGTACTTTTACGCCTAAGATTGAAAGGTTTCGGCTTAAGCATCGATGATTTTGGTACCGGTTATTCAAGCTTTGAGCAATTAAAAAAAATTCCCTTTACTGAACTGAAAGTTGATCGCCAATTTGTCAGCGATGCCACCAACAATAAAACAAGTAAAGCAATTATTGAGTCAAGTGTAAGCCTCGCGAAAACACTCAATATGCAAGTTGTTGCAGAGGGTGTTGAAACGAATGCTGATTGGGAGCTTGCTAAAAACCTTCAATGTGATCTTGCACAAGGATACTTAGTGTCCAAGCCACTGCCCTTCAGAGACTTTGTCCATTGGATCGATGAACACACAACACGGTGAATATATGAACAAAATACTAATCGTTGATGATGACGACTTCGCCCTTGAATATCAGAAAAAAACGCTCTCAGGACACTTTGAAATTGAAACAGTTGAAAGCGGTGAGCTAGCGCTCGAGTCCGTAAATTCATTTAAACCAGATTTAATCATTATGGATATCCAGATGCCTGGAATAAATGGTTATGAAGCAACCTATTCAATCCGTTTAGAGGGGCACCAAATGCCCATTTTGTTTCTATCTAATCTATGTTCAATTGAAGAAAGGCTCAAAGCTTATGACTCTGGGGGCAATGACTTTATTGCAAAACCAGCTGAGCCCACAGAACTGATAAAGAAGATCAACACACTGCTATCTTATGCACAGCAAACAAGTAGTGATGCAGATGAAATTGCAATTCAAGCTTTATCTGACATTGCTTCCCTTGGCACGATTATTCAATTTTATAAACAGACCCAACAATGCAGAACTTACAGTCAACTTGCAAACGCCATTTTTAACACAACCCGTTCATTTGGTTTACGGACATCACTCGCTTTTAGAATCAATCAAGAGGAGATAGTATTTTTTGACAATAAAGTACGAAACAATATTGATGTTAGCTTACTCAGCTCATTAAAAAACGCCAAACGTATTATGGAATTTGGAAGTAATCGCGCCGCATTTAACTGGCAATACTGTAGTGTGTTAGTTAAAAACATGCCTTGTGACACAAGTAAGCGTGGCGTAATGAAGGATTATATCGCTTATTTGATGGACGGTATAGAAAGTTGCATTATCAGGGTAATGACAGAAATTAGCTTAAGTAATACGCTAGATAACTACAAAAATAAAAACGCCGCCATAAAATCTGGCGTAGTTAATATTATCGATAACCTTGAAACAGAGTTAAATCAAGTATTCGCTTCATTTGAACTAGGTCATGAGCTTTCACAGCAAACAGAGGCACAATTATTATCCTTAATTGAGCGCGCTCAAAATAAATCCGATGCGCTAATGGAAACAAGTTATGAAATAGAGTCCGAATTGCAAAATATACTTGAGCAATTTGACGAATCTAAACGGAGAACTTGAGGTAGATCGTAATATAGCTGTTTTAAATTGACGTTGAATAGCACCTAGCCAGTTAGCTTTTCAACCGAATAACAGTTGAATACAGTTGCATTCACTCAAGCTCAGTCAGACTATTTTGGTTTATTTTCCAAATAAATACATAAGTCCTTAACAGACGCGTTGGCGGTAATGGCAAGCTTCAGCATATCATCAATGTCTTTACTGCTTGTTGATTCATGGTCTTCCTTGTGTTTTTGTAGCATTGGAATCAAATTTCTAATAGAGAGTTCGCTTTGCCTGCTGTGTTCTATTGATAACTCAGTAATTGCTTGCAAATCCTCCATAGTCTTTTTTTCACTTTGCTTAAGTTGAGAAATAAGTTTTTCACTCTCTTGGCAGCGGCTTTTAATACCCTGCGCGAGCTCACTCACCTCAATACAGTTATTATCCTGTGCTATCTCAAACTTTTCAGACTCTGGGTAATGCTTTATGTACAAACCCAGCACCCTGATGGGCTTAAGTACTTTGTCTCGGATAGAGTAAATTAACCAGATTATCAACACAACATGCACGAACTCTAGAGCAAGAATCGAAGCCGTGTGCAATTTTTTTGCATCAACATACTCTCGAGTGCGTTTATCAAGCAGGTTTCTCTCTTCTTGTTCAAACGCTAATAAAATAAGCTCAATCTCTTCCATCAAGTGACGGCCAATATTTGTCTTTACTAATTTTTCAGTTTCATGCTTTGCCCCCTTTTCTATAAACTGAATTGTCTGCTCCAGTTCAGAAAACTTCCTATTTAAGATTTCGCTAAGTTCCATTAGCCTTTTTTGCTGGGTCGGATTGTCCCTCGTTTTTAATTTTAGCGCTTCAAAAGTATTTAAGCTTAAATTAATACCTTGTCGGTATGGCGCTAAATATTCTAGGTCTTCGGTCAGCAGGAACCCTCTTTGACCTGTTTCAGCACTTTTTATCTGCACCTTTAGCTGGTTTACCAAGTCAATTACTTCATACGTGTGTATCATCCAAAATTCATGTTCGTCTTTATTTGTATAACTACTAACAATAATCAATAGATTCACAATCCCAGCAAAAACACTAAACCCGATAAATAGGAAAAGTGCACTCTTGAAGCTATAGTTCAAAGGGTTACCCATTTAGTTATTACACTTACTAAAAATTGTAGACACAATTACCCTAAAGGACATGAATTTTAAAGAAGTTTATCCACTATGCCGCGGCAGTGAATACAGCTCCCAAGCCACACTACTTTGGTGTACAAGTTATAACCCGATAACCGAACCCTTTTTTTGTTTTTATTGCCTGGGGCTTTTTGGGGTCGAGCTCTATTTTTTTCCTGAGCCGACAAATAATTGTATCAACCGCACGCACAGACTCTGGGCCTTCATGCAACCTAGTTGCGTCAATTATTTCTTCACGCGCATATATCCGGGGTGCATTTTTTGTGAGTAAAAAGAGAACTGTTTGCTCATGATAAGTCAATACCACTTCATTGCCCAAATCATCTAAAACTACTTGGTTATAAAAATCTACCCTTTTGTCAGCAAGATAAACCACCCGCTCACTTGGTTCTTTTTTTGACGTGTTATTAATTAACAGGTTAATCCTAAGCAGTAACTCTTTCACTGTATAAGGCTTTGCCAAATAATCATTTGCTCCGAACTCAAGGCCTACAATTCTGTCTTCATCGGCGCCACGCCCAGATGAAACAATTATTGGGGTCAAATTTTGACTGCTTTTTAACTTACGAAGTAATACTAAGCCATCTTCGTCGGGCAGTCCTAAATCGAGAATAATTAAAGCAAAAGATTTACCTTGTAACTTTTCCCAGCATGCTTTTGCACTATTTGCCACTTCGACTTTAAAGCCAGTTAATTCTAAGTAAGCACAAGTCACTTCTGCGAGCTGTTCATCATCTTCAATTAAGAGTAAAGAGTGCATAACCAACCTTAGGTTTAAAAACCCAGAAATATTTGAGAAATATACTAGACAAAGTATAGACACATATCAGCACTATATTTTGACTACAAAAAGTCATGCTGGTAGAGGTATCTATGCATCTTTCAAAAGGTAAAATCATGATAGTTGAGGATGATTTAGAGTACTTGGCTCTTTATGAAGAAATTTTAGGCCGTAACTTCGAAGTCTATGCTTTCACATGCGCAGAAGAAGCGCTTGACGCCACTGGTAAACTTAAGCCTCACACCATCATACTCGACCTACACCTGCCCGATATAACTGGCATTGAGTTTTGTCAAGAACTTAATAAACAAAGCGCCAAGTATGCCAACTTTGAAATAATTTTTGTATCTGGAGAATCCGATATCAAACAAAAGTTAAAAGCCTTTGAGATGGGCGCAGCAGACTTTATCGGGAAACCGTTTGATATAAATAAGCTGAAACATAAAGTTAGTGCAAGTATAAGACGCCAAATCAATCATCAGCCATCACGTGAAAAGATAAGCAATTACGGTAGTATTTCTGTAGAACAAACATCTAAATGCAATCAAATAATGCACTTTTATAACGATATTTCTTCATGTGCAACAGTGCATAGTATCGCAACAGTTTTTTTCTCTTTGATGTCTGATTTTGAGCTACAAGCATCTATATGTTTTAGATTACCCCAGCCACTCTGTTTGCGCGATGATCACATTCGCACTACTCCTATCGAGGAAGAAGTCTTTGAAATACTTAAAAACTCCGGTCGCTTATATGAGCTTTCTAATCGACTGCTGATAAACGAAGAACATGTTTCATTTTTGATTAAATATACACCAGAAAATAGTCAAAATTTTAAACTGATCAAACAAAGTGCAATTGACCTAGCTGAAGCGATGAATGCCAAAGCCATAGACCTTTGCAATGAACAAGAGAAAAACTCTCCGAGCGGCAACATTGCCAATAAACTCGAAGAACTGAGCTTTGATATCAGTGACTATCAAAATGATATAAATAGATTACTAACGATAATGATGTATAAAATCAGTGAACGTTTTCAATGCTTAAACATGACTGAGGAGCAAAACCAATGGCTTGAACAATTAACTAAACACACCATAAAAGAGATAGAAGACGCTAGTAACAAAGTTATACATGCAGCATCTAGTTTATCGGTGACGGCACAAAGTACCGATCCATCTGAGAAATCGACATATGTTCAGCCCAGCTCAAAATTTTAAATACACCCAAACTATACATTAACTATACTTTGCCTTAATAACGACTGATGTTTTTCCTAATAGCTCGTTGAAAACGAGTAAACATATCCAGCGTGTACTGGCTAGGTTTGGCTAAATTGAGATGACAGTATGAAGCTAAGAACATTAATTCTTTTGGTTATTCTATCTTGTACCACTATCCCTTTGATTGTCTTCCACCTATTAAATGTCTCAAGTGAAAAGCAGTTACTCCACGACGAAACCATCGCGAAGTTGCAAGACGTTGCTGATATTAACCACAAACGAATAACCAGCCTGCTCGAAAACAAGAAAAACTCTGTTGCGCTCATCAAAAGCCGGACACAACTTAGAAAGTTGCTGCGCGAAGCTTCAAGGAACTCTGATCCCAACTTAACCAATCGTATCGGTGAAATTATCATTCATGCTATTTCATCAAGTAAGAATATTTACGGAATCGCAATTTACAACTGCAAAAAAAAGCTTGTTTATACTTCTCAAGACGATTTGCAGTCTCTCATTAGCAAAAGCGATTTAAAAATTGATGGTTCACTGTACAACGTTAAAATACTTTTTTCTGAACAATCACAGCTACTCTTGTTTATAGAGCCCATTGAGTTAAATGGGAATTTGGTCGGTTATATTGAAGTCGCTTTTACAAACGAGGAACTTAAAGCTATTGTCAGTGACTACACAGGCCTAGGTAGCAGTGGCGAAATAGTGCTTGCATCTCGCGATATAAACGGTGATGCCATCTTTCTCACACCAACCAGAAATGATCCCTCAGTGGCCCTCTCTCTCACGGTTCCCAAGAGTAACTTAGAGATACCTATTACACACGCGATCAATGGCACAAACGATATATTTCCTGATTATGTGGATTATAGAAAAATCCCTGTTTTGGCAATTTCACACCATATACCTGAAACTGATTGGGGCATGGTAGTAAAGATAGATAAAGCAGAAGCTTTCAAACGTGTTGAACAGTTAAATTTACAGTCAATAGAAATTGTTATTGCCGCGCTTTTCTTAGTATCTTTACTCTCTTTTATTTTGATTAGTTGGATTACGACTCCCTTTTTTACCATTCATAAAGCATTAGTCATTGCTGGCGAAGGCAAGCTACACAATATTACTAGCCACCACGCAATTTATGAGATTCAAGAAGTTATAAAGTCAATTAATTTTATGCTCGAGCAACGTTTTCAAACTGAGCAAGCCTTACATAACAATATCAAAGAGCTTACAAAACTCAATAATCAATTAGATTCAGAGGCTGAGCGCTTCAAACGTTGGAAAGAGTCTAATTTCATAGGCATTATTCACTCTGATGCAAAAGGAAACATCTTAGATGCTAATTCTACATTATTAGACATGATTGGCTATACAAAGGATGAGCTAGTAAATGGCGAAATTGACTGGAAAAACCTTACACCAGATAAATACCTTCCTCTTGATTTACACGCTGTTGAGGAAGCCAATGAGAAAGGCTACTGGACTCCATTTGAAAAAGTATATACGCATAAATCAGGCCACGAGGTGCCAATTTTAATCGGAGGTTCTATTTTCAATAAGGATAATCAAGAGTTCATCGTGTTTATAGTAAGTTTGGCTGATAAATACAAGCAAATGCGAGAACTCGAACGATACAAAGGCATTGTTGAGAATTCAAGCGATATGTTCGCTTTTCTTGATTTGAGATACACATTTAGAACCGTTAATGATGCATATTTAAAGCTACATAACAAGAAACGTGAAGAGGTAGTGGGTCATGTTGTCTCAGACATACTAGGCCAAGAACTTTTTGATAAAGTGAAAGATAAAATGGATCTGGCTATTAAGGGCACGAGCGTTACATTTAAAGAGACTTTATATGCAAACACACCGCGCGAACGCACGCTCCAAATTTCTTATATTCCGTACCATTCTAACGAAAATAAAATCATAGGTTTCATATTTAAAGGAGAAGACATAACTGAGCTTGAATTTAAACAAAGATTAATAGAACTCAGGGAAGCGGAACAAAAGCGTATTATAGAGTCTTTGCTAGAAGGTATTTTCACTACCGATTCCAAAGGAACAATCCTCTCTTTTAACCCAGAAGCCGAGAATATATTTGGCTATAAAGAGCACGAAATAGTTGGACACAGTATAGATGAATTGACAGACGGCGTGGGTCAGCACAGTGAAAAACTTGCTAACTATATCAAATCAGGTAGCTCCAAAATCATCAATAACCGTTTAGGTAGAGACGTCAACGCCAAGCATAAAACGGGATATGTTTTTCCAATCAGAATTTCCGTTGCCAGCATGCCACTAACTGAGGATGGTGAATTACATTTTATTGCTAACTTTCAGGACATGAGTGAGCATGAACAACAGTCAAAGTTAATCAATCGCAGCTCAAAGCTCGAATCTCTTGGCAACATCGCAGGTGGCGTTGCACATGACTTTAATAATATTCTCGGTATAATTTTGGGCTACACAAGCCTCATGGAAGATTTCAATAAAGACCCAACCACTAGCATACAAGCAATTGAACGAGCATGTTATCGAGGCCAAAAGCTAACTAGTAACTTACTTACATTTGCAAAAAAAACGCCCAGTTCACCTATCTATGTTGACATTAACGAGCTAATCAAAAAAAACACAAAACTGCTTGAAGCCGCAATGACTTCTAAAATTAAACTCATTTTGAATTTAGATACCACTATCAAGCAGGCATATTTAGAAGAAAACCTTTTTGAAGATCTGTTGTTAAACTTATCAATCAATGCAATGCATGCTATGCCAAATGGTGGTGAGCTAAGCGTAACCACTAAACAAACATCACTAACTAATGAACAAATGCAAACACTTGGCCTCGAAACACCAAATACAATAATGATCAAATTTCAGGATTCAGGCACCGGCATTCTTCCAGAGCATATCGATAAAATATTTGACCCATTTTTTACAACAAAAAAAGAAACAGGAAATGGCTTGGGGCTTTCACAATGCTATGGATTTGTTAAAGCTTCAAATGGAGCAATAGATGTTGTGTCACAGATTGACAGAGGTACAGAATTTACGATTTATTTTCCCGCTATGACTGAAAAATCTCAGTCACAATCTGACTCAAACCATGAACAATTATTAGCGTTGCCTGAGGAGATAAAAACTGTACTCATAGTTGATGATGAAGAAGATATCCGTTTTCTAATTAGATCATTCTTAGGTTGTGGAGATATTGAAGTACTAGAAGCAAGTAATGCACAAGAGGCGTTGTCGATTCTAAAACAGTACCCGATTGACTTTGTGGTCAGTGATGTAATTATGCCAAACTGTGATGGCGTCGAATTCATTCAATCAGCATTGAGAACTCGAGATGACTTAAATTATTTATTTATATCTGGCTTTATCGACTGTGAAGATGATGATCACCTAACGACTGACAGAATTATCTACAAACCGTTTAACAAACAGCAGCTCATAAAAAAAATACGACAAGTTATCAATTAAAAAAGGCGACACGCTAGTGTCGCCTTTAACTCTACATCTCAATCATACAATAAGGAAATTATTGACACAGTCCCAAGTTGGTCCAAACTTTCCAGTCGTTACCAACATTTGAGTTTTGAGCTGGGTTAGCACCTCTGTTCCACCAGTTACTACGGTACTCTCGACCTTCGTAAGAAACTCTAGTACCCGCAACATATACTTTTGAAGCAGACCAGGTTTCAAGACCTGAACACCCACCTTGGTTTACACCATCGGTAACCTGAACTGATTGGTTCACACTATGTGTCGCGCCGCCATCATCTGTCACCGTGACAGACACTTGATATGTGCCAGCATTAGAGAAAGCGTGTGATACTTTAGAACCTGTTGTATTAAATCCACCAATATTCCAGTCATAACTTACGATTCGACCATCAACGTCTGTACTAGATGTTGCGTCGAAACTACATGCTAAGTCGCTACAATTTGCCGTAAATTTTGCTACTGGTGCTTGGTTTTCTTGTACACCACCACAGCCATTTGTTGCAATATAGTCAGAAGCTGCCTTTGCTTGAACTAGACCGTAACCGTATTCATCATCACGACCAGCAGTACCTAAGTCAATTGCAGTGGCATTAAGTGCATTTCGAATATCAATGTTCGAACAGCTTGGATGCTGACTCCATACCAAAGCAGCAACACCCGCAACATGTGGGCTCGCCATGGAAGTACCTGATTTTTCAGCGTAATCAAGAATGGCTTCTAGCTGAAGTTCAACTGACGTACCAACCGATGTTTTAAGTGCGTTACCTTGCTCCTGTGATAATGAAATAACAGGAATCGTTACACCGTGTGTACCTTCACCCAATGTACCGCCAAATGATCCTGCTGCATTGTTGTAAACAATTGCAGCGACACCCCCACCCGCTTGGCAATTCGCTGCTTTATCTTTGAACGACGCACCACCACGCTCAATTAGACAAATGCTTTGTGTTGCTGCACACGTTGCCAGACCTTGACCGCAATCAACTAACTCTGCACTTACTTTGCCTTCAACAGAGTGAGTCATGCCATTGCCGTCAACGAATACTCCACCCGCAGTTACACCAGCTAATACCCCTGTTCCTCGTGGTACTGTCGACAACACGTTTGTGCCCGGTGCAGCAATCTCTACTTGCACATTGTACTGAGAAGATGGGTTTTTAACACGATTTTCGTCTATATTGGCAACCGACACAACCGTATCATAACTTGCAGGGTAACTCATTGTTGCATTGCCATCGTTACCTGCGGCGGCGATAAGTAATACACCTTTGTCATATGCAGCTTGAAGTCGTTCTTGGAAATATTGACTTGGGCTGCCGCCCCCTAAGCTCATGTTGATAACTTTTGCGCCATTCTCAACACAGTTGTCTACGGCGCGTGCGATACGCGAAGTCAAGCCCTGCTTTCCATCATTATCGAAAACTCGGACATTGTGAATTCCAACTTTATCGTTCGGTAATACACCCACGACACCCGTACCATTTTTAAGTGCGACAATGGTGCCTGCGACATGCGTACCATGGCCAGACCCATCTTGATACCAAGTTAAGCCACCCGGCAAGTCAGTAAAACCTGTCGCGTTTTGTGGTAAGTCTGGATGACCTAAATCATAACCTGAGTCAATAACACATACTTTAAATAAATCAGCGTTAGTGTCTTGTAATAGTGGCGCTTGTACCTCAGCTAAACCATAAGGTGAGACTTCGCCAGCAGATGTTGCGTTAAAAGGCACGTATTCGAAATCTTCCTCGATATACTGATACTGCCCTGAAGCTTTCAACATCGCGACCTGTTCAGGTGTTAATTCCATTGTAACCACAGTACCCGAACCATCATTCGAGAGTGTTTCCGCAGCTGGCTCTGCACCAAAATCTAGTGCAATATTCGCTCTGGAAAAACGACTCGTTTCTGGTGCAAAAATACTTAAATCGCTTTGCTTTAAAATATACTGCTTTGTGTCTTGTGCATGTACAGCTGTTGAAGTTAGTGCAGATAAGGCAAGCGCTAGTGAGGTTAGCTTAAATGTATTTTTCATGTTAATTCCTTAGTGGATAGTTATTATTGTTGTCGCATCCACTGCGATAATTTTCCTACTTGCTGTTCTTTTGTACCCCTTTCACAAACAAAGGTATACTTTAAATTCTACCAATGCAACCCCTCATTAACCTTTTTTCATAAATATTTAAATATAATGCCTAACATTTGCAATCAAACCGTGAGGAGTAATCCCCTTGAAATGAAATAAGCTCAAATTTGGTATAAAAAGCGTCACTTTTATTACAAACTGACAACAAAGAAAAAAATAACAGTAACATTCAAAAAACTTTTCTATTCCCTCTATTCAGAGTGACTGAGCGCCAGTCAAATATGCATCGCCGTAGGGGCAACAAATACTGTAAGCCGGTGTAAATCCACTTTTTTCATTGAAAACTAAAGATAATTGGATAATTACGGAGTGCCCTCAAAACAATTTCCAATTTTGGGTATTTACCATTTTACTAATGTATCGCTTTGCAAGATAATGCAAATAATTTCTATTCAAGGAGTAACATCGATGAACAACTTGGTTAAATTTGCACTCGCTGCAATGGCTTTCTCTTCTTTCCATAGCTTTGCCAATGAATGCGAATTATCTATTGAGTCCAATGACATGATGCAGTTTTCTAAAAAAACACTGTCAGTCTCGAGTAAATGCGAACAAGTCAAGCTAACACTTATCCATACAGGAAAATTACCTGCTGCCGCAATGGGTCACAACTGGGTGTTAACAGAAAAAAAGAATGTTAAAGCAGTCGCCTCCGATGGCATGCGAGCTGGTGTTAAGAATAACTATGTAAAACCAGGGGACGAACGCGTTTTCGCATTTACGGACGTTATTGGTGGTGGGCAGTCAACCACAATTAATTTTTCAACAAAAGGCCTAAACAAAAATGGAGAATATAACTTCTTTTGCTCGTTTCCAGGTCATTTTGCGATCATGAAAGGGACTTTTAAAATAGTCTAAAACGATGCATACAGCAACGGAGCCTTTGACTCTAGTTGCTGTTTACCACAAATTAGTCCTATGTTTGCGCTGCACTTAAGCCCGCGATCAAGATAAATGAGAGCCAGTAAATAGTTCGAGCACACTTGAATGAGGAAGAAAGCCAACCACTAATGGAGAAAATAAAAGATACCAGCATAATGAGTGTCTCTTTAGCCGGCACTTCTCCTAGTGACAATACAAAAATTAAAGCTGCAAAACCAAACCAACAAGCTGTTGAGAAGTGCCATAAATTTTGCAAAACCCGACGAGTACAATACTTACCAAGCAGATATTTGGGCTCTACTTTGTCTAACGCTTTTTTGGTCAAGATCAATTTATAGCCAATGTAATGATGCAACATGCCGATTAAACAAATTAAAACAAATACAAATACTGGCATGACTTCCCTTTACACACTTCAATCTTACTTTTATGGCATCATTGAGAAAAACAAAACACATGCCTATTATTGAATTATACCTGAGTAAGAGATGAATACTTACATTAATTCATTTATCACAATGAATTAATGTAAGTAGAGTTGTCCTACGCTATGCATTATTAATAAAGTTTGCTAATTACAGCTTAAATGCCCCCTATTTTTGACCAATGGCGTATGCGCACAACCACACCAAGACCAAAGTAAACAAGTAGAATCCACGTATTAAACGACTCAAGTGAAAGAACCTACCTTCTAAGTCAGCTAAATTGCAGTTCAAAATAGAATATAAACAATCTATTCAGTTTTTGATTATTTTCACTGTCTGTTTTTTCCCGGCGAGTCGTTATTACCAACTGAAGTTACCTTGGGTATTGCGATTACACGAGCTCTGTTTTCCTGCTGATGAGTTAGCAACCCTCATTTTTCAAGAACGCCGTAACTAAATACAAGCTAGATTCATATCGGCGATATGGTTCTCGTTGACGTAGTCATTTTAATCTTTCCTGAATTCTTGCCTCTCTCATCGTTTCGAATATATTCCCGAAAACAATATAACCCACTTTTCTTTGCCAACCTGAGCTCTCCATATTTGCTGTACGTTGTCTCCATGTTGTTTTTGCCAAGTAATTTCGTGCTTTTTTACACGTCCATTTTTCTCAAGCGTTTCGCCTCTTAAGGTCATTTTTCCATTTTCTACTCCTCCCTCGAGCTTTAACATCCCGCCTTGGTTATCCATCCATGTTTGATGCCAAACACCTAGCGCAGGACTATACGTGTTCAAACTCTTTCCAGCGAACCCCGTTGCAGTTTTATACTCCTCCAGAATGACACACCCGTCGAGTATTTTGCTGATTTTACTCGTGGCAAACTGATTTTCAGCGGATTTGACTTTCCACTCTCCAAGCCAAAAATCGAAGCTTTTATATTCTTTACCTGTACATGGGCTAGCCCACCCGTGAAGAGAAATTAAAGCCATGGTCAAGCAAATAATTCGTACTAACATTGTTCCCCTCTTTTTATCTAATGTTTGTTTTATCGAGCTTTAGAGCATTCAAAACGCTGCCAATGTATTGTGTAACCTTAGCTAATATTGAGCTAATCGCTACGTATTACTAAACTAGGGCATGAGCGATACTCCCTTAAATTGTGCCAGCTAGACAATGTATAGCATTTTGATTAGTAAGTATTTTGAGGAACCATAACAAATGTATATATCTGTTTTAATTAGATTAATAGATTTAATTTAAGCTGGACCATGTAAATTATTTGCAAAAAAAATGGGGATTTTCCTACTGGTTGTTATTTTTTTTGAAAATACAGGTTTTTATTTCAGGAACAACAAAAACAACCTTAGGGAAAAAGATATGAAAAAGTCTATCTTGGCGAGTGCTTTAGCACTTACATTCGGTTCTCAAGCTTTAGCTAGTAACTACGCTTTACTTTCTGAAACTAGAGATCAAATCCAATATCCAGAATATACCCAGCAGGAAAAGCTCACCGTTGTTAACCAAGCAAAACAGTTGCTTGAAGGCCTCTATGTGCACCGCTATGCAAAAGACATCTATTATGGCATTTCACCAACAGGCCACGTAAACCCAGTTGATGCAATCAATGATGTAATCGCAGATCTTGACTCTTTAAATTCTCAACAGTTAAATGAACGTTTAACTAAAATCTTCAAAGCTCAGCGTGATCTACATTTAGTGTATGTCCACCCAACCCCCGTCAGAAACTTTGCGTCAATTTTACCGTTTGAATTTGGTAAAACGGTGGATGTTTTGGGCAACCCGGAAGTACGAGTATCTAACTTACTTGAAAATCTAATCCCATATGTTGGCGGAGTTAGACTGCCTGAAGTTGGCGACAAAGTAGTCTCTTACAATGGCGTGTCTATTTACGACGTCGTAGAGCAAAACCTCAATGCAGGTTTTGGCGCAAACCCTGATGCAGGATTTGTCCGAGCACTTGGCGCAATCACATATAAAGGCCATGCTATCTCTCTGGTACCACAAGAAAATGAGGTAACCATTGAATTTGTATCTCACGCAACAGGTGAAACCTATACAACTGTGGTGCCTTGGGTAGCAAGACTCCCTCGTACTTCTGCGGCTACAGGAAACACAAATGCGCTGACGGAATCAGTTTCTGACAGCACAAACTTAGAAGCTCAAATGTTTGCTGAAATTAAAGCAGAACTTGACGAAAACAATGCAGCACCTTTCACAACTACACCAACAGCTGATAGCGAGATCTCATGGGCTATCCGCAATGTTGACGGTCAAAGTGTTGGCTATATTCAACTGGATAGCTTCTCCCCTAGCGCTACAAAAGAAGACGCGGTTTGGATTGTCAGTAGCCTAATGCAAAATGAACTCGCTAATACCGATGCACTTGTCTTTGACGTAAGAAATAACCCCGGTGGCAACATTATCTATGCAGATGAATTAGTTCAACTTTTCTCTGCAAAACAAACACGTCCAACTGAACTACGCTTCATTAATTCAGACATCAATCACCACCTGATGAACGAAACAATTTTCTCCACTCTTGGGGAGAATTGGGTCAATGTATTGGCTGACGTTGCTGGTACAAATGCACAATATACTGCAACCTCGACTTATGTGACAAAAGCTCAGAATAACAACTTCGGTCAATCCTACTACAAGCCTGTTGGTGTTTGGTCAAATGCCAAGACTTATTCTTCAGGTGATGTATTTACCTGTGCCGTACAAGATAATGGCGCTGCGAAGGTCTATGGTGAGAACTTACGAACGGGTGCTGGCGGTGCAAACGTATTAAGACACTCTGTGTTTGCTCGTTTTGCTGGCGCACCTAAATTTGAACACCTCCCTTACAACCAAGAAATGACGGTGTCTTGGAGACAAATGGTACGTCATAGCCACAATCAAAATGCTTTAATCGAAGATTACGGCTGTGTTGCAAATCAGGTTGTACCAAGAACCTTAAACAGCATTCTTGACAATGATGCGGGTAATTTTGCCACTATCGCACGCGACCTATTGACCCAACCTCAAACAGCATCGGCTGTAAACTTCTTGCAACCTCGCGTGTCTGAGTTTGCTGAAACAAACGGTGTTTTCTCTATTGAAGTTAAAAACACTGAGCATGTTGATGTATATCTAAACAACGTCAAAGTAGAACGTATCAATGTTTACGCGTATGGCTCAGAAGCACAGTTAGTTGAGTTTTCTTTACCTGAAGGCACCACTCAGGGCAACGTTCAATTTGTTGGCCTAGACGCTGGTAACAAACCTCTGTGGAATGGTAAACGTTACTTCTTCTAATTTATATCTTTTAACTACGATGGCAGGCTTTGTTCCTGCCATCTTTTTGTCTAATTGACTTATCACTCCTATGTGCGCCTGACATCGCCTTACATAGGACATATGCTTTTATCCTAGATCTCTCATTAATATTTCGAATTCTTCATTCGCGTCAGCAATTAAATGCGACAATTCACGAGCGTCTCGCTCTCTTAAAACAACTTGCCACGTAACCGCGCCTTCTTTGCCGCTCAGCGCGATATCGACACCATTATGTTCGTACTTTATGTTGTTGAACTTAGTCGTATGGTGCTCATGGAGCTCAATAATATCAATATCAAGTGTTCCCGTTGGATATACCTCAACATGCGCGTGTAGGTTTTTCTCACCTGATAAACAATATTCTCTATGCACAGAAATCATCACTGCCTCCTTAACCGTTAGTATCAACCACGAATAAGTGTAGAACAGTATTTTCTAGCAGGAATAATTATTATTCAGTGAGCCGTCATTTTTAAATGGTGTGCCGTGCCAACGTGATGAAAAAATCTGCATCTGTTGAGTTAGCGTTTGAAGGTATACAGCTAATGTGATGTTTGAGAGGAGTTTTTAATAGAAAAAACTTAACGTGAAGATGTACTGCTAGCATCGTTGGAAAGGCGCGTCAAATAGGGATATGCCCATACGTTCATACCCCAATCCATATCGTTATTTAAAGCCGTTTAGCATTTTTTCACAAACGACAGGTGTTGGACGATGGTTGTCGTCCACTGCAACAAAGGTGAAATTGCCTGAAATGGCAAGGTGCTTGTCATCTTTGTGCATCGTTTCAAGGAAAATCTGCACTTCAACTTTAAGGCTAGTATTACCGACATGAACAACTTTTGACACTAATTCTGCAAATGTTCCTGCAGGAATGGCTTCTTTAAAATCAACACGGTCAGAAGAAATCGTTACTAGCGGCTTGCGACAAAACCGAGTTGCAGCAATGAATGCTACTTCATCCATCCAAGCTAACGCGTCACCGCCAAATAATGTATTGTGGTGGTTCGTCCTACCTGGGAATACGGTTTTAGTCACTGAAGTTGTTGAATCTTCAATACGCTGTGCAATGAGCGCATCTCTTTCTAAATCTGTCATTATTTACTGCTTATTACTGTTTGCTAATTTATCAATCATTATGAGTTCAGGGTCTAAACGCTCCCCAAACCAATTAAAACGCCAATCTAAATGAGGGCCTGTCACGCGCCCAGTCGCGCCAATATCACCTATCAGCTCACCTGTATTGACTTTATCGCCAACTTTTACATGCAGCTTATTCATGTGAATATAAGTCGAGGTAATGCCATAACCGTGGTCAAGAATTAGCGTTCCTCCGCTGTAATAGAGGTCAGGTTCCGCTAATACAACTTTGCCTGACAACGGCGCCCAAATTGGTGTCCCCGTTTTATTGGCAATATCTAGTCCAAAATGAGGCCTTCTTGGCTCCCCATTGAAGTATCTTTGACTACCATAAACGCCTGAAATTCTGCCCTTGGCTGGACGATAAACAGGGTCATCAAAATATTCAAGTGAGCTTGCCTTTGCCCTTGCGGCACTGACCTTTGCCGCATCACTACGGATCCGCTCAAGCACCTCTTTGGGCGGAGAAACATACTTTTTTGCAACCCCTGTAATACGTTCAATGTCATACTCACGGCTGGTTATTAGTATCTGCTTCACATGCTTCTTGCCACTTTCATCAATCCAAGAAAGGGTATGTTCTGCCTTGGCATCGCGGCCAAAACCAAAGACAAACTTATCATTGGGTGATATTTGCAATGGCCTATCATTAAATTTAACGGATTTAACACCTTCTATCGTGCCAGTAACCATACCACCTTGAGTCAGATTTCCTTTCAACTCAACTGCCTGCACATTCAATGCAAAGCAAGCACTGAGCGCGAGCAATAGTTTATGCATAAGCAATCGCTCCTTTTCCCACACCTTCATAAGCACGTACTTTAACTTGCTTGTCTGGGTAAGCATTTTTGATTTCACCAGCAAGATATTCGGCAATACACTCAACCGTCGTATCGCACGGCAAAATTTCACACCTAGCTTTACTTATAACCATTTCAAAATAGCCTTGAGAAGATTCATAAGCAAACGCATAATCTTGTTCTTTTGCCGAAATATATTTAAGTTGAGCATGCTCAATTTTATCTTCTAGCGTGCCGAGATAAATGTCTTCCCATCTTTGAGACCACTCTTTTTGCAATCGAGGCATACTAACGTCATCGAAGAAAATACCGATCAATGAGCGGTGACCATGAATAATTCGCTGACAATTACCGTCATGTTTTTTCAAACCATGACTGTAATGGTAGTAAAAACTGGTCGTTTCTTCAGGACGTAAGTTTATTTCAATATCTTTAACATTATCAGGCATTTGAGGCAAAATCTGCGCTTTCAGAAAAGCAATCACTGACTGCTCATCAATCTGTGTACCTTCGACAACACACACGGCTTCATCTGGAGCACTCATGGCGAGATGGTGACCACTAAATTCGTAATCGAACGATACTCTGCCGTCACTTTGTTCAAACTGGCAATTAAGCTGAGAAGGGATAGCTAATTTATGATCTATTGTATTATCGATGATGCGCTTTATCTGTTTTTTCACTTTTGCAAAGTCTAAAACCATAGACTCTTCATTTAACTGACCATGCAAAGTCATATCCACAATCCAACTTTCGCCAACCGCTCCACGTTTGGCACATAAGTAAGAAAAATCTATTACCGTTAAGGCATCTACAAAAAGGATCATAAACTTCCATTAAATTACTATCAAAACAAACTGATTATAAAGTTTTTTCAATCAAAAATCGCGTTAATCGTAAAGAGAATTAACTTTAATGCTTTTGACGACTATTCTAAGTAAAAATTTAACTGTTCAGAGTTGTTTAGCGTACAAGTGTACGCTAGAGTACCCGCAATTAATAAATATAGAATGAATACTATGGAACCTAAAAATAGCTATACAAAAGAAGAACTAATCCTTTGTGCTGAAGGAAAGATGTTTGGTGAAAACAATTGCCGACTACCTATCGACAACATGTTGATGATGGATCGCATTGTAGAAATCAACGAAGACGGCGGTGAATTTGGTAAAGGTCAAATCATCGCTGAGTTGGACATCAACCCAGATCTTTGGTTCTTCGACTGCCACTTCCGTGGTGATCCGGTCATGCCTGGTTGCCTTGGACTTGACGCGATGTGGCAAATTGTTGGCTTTTTCTTAGGTTGGTCAGGTGGACCAGGTTTAGGGCGTGCTCTGGGTGTAGGTGAAGTTAAGTTCACGGGACAAATCTTGCCAACAGCAAAAAAAGTTACGTATCGCGTAGACATGAAACGTGTTATCAAGCGTAAATTGTTTATGGGCTTGGCTGATGGTGTTGTTGAAGTAGATGGCCGTGTTATCTATGAAGCGAAAGATTTGAAAGTAGGCCTATTCCAAGACACAAGCGCTTTCTAAATCCCCTTTTATCAGACAAAAAATTAAGCCCCTCATGTAAGGGGCTTTTTTATTACTCAAATTTGATGACGATGTTGTTTTACGTTTTAAACATGTTGCGATTGTCTATGGCCTCTCGCCAGCCACCTAACCATTCTGATCTGTGCTCAATTTGCTGATATGGACATAAATCTTTGGACCGCCCCGCTAAACCTGCTTTAAATCCCTGTGAGTGTGCTCTCTCTAAACGGTCTCTTTTCTGTCTCTTCATAGGTAAATTCCTCACCTTCAGTTTTTGATTGCTTTAGTCTTATGACATCCACATTTAATAAATAGTTAACGCAACCGTAATTTTCAACTTCTTTGAGTTTTATCCTCTGCTTTAGTAAGAAGTACCTCTATAAAGTTCGATATCAGCATGAAAGATAATCTCTGTTGTACAGTATGTCGCGTAACTACTTTGGATAGAATCAAAATTAGTTTTTGCAATAATGATAACAATACGCATCCTGCTCGCAGCAAAAAGTGTGCGCGCAATGCTTATTCAGAAGGAATGGCCAAACCTCAAGATTCAATTAATCATAGATCTCGAATACATGCAATAATTAAACGACAAGAACTTTCTGGGGTTTTCTTAAAAAGGTTTGATAATTTAAATTTAAAGCACAAAACAGATTAAAAAACCCAAAAAACCAATGGAAATATAAAAATAAATCAAAAAACCTGTAAAAAAACATTCATTATTTTGTCACAAAAAAGGCCGCTAGATAGCGACCTGATTTCAATAACTTGGGAAGTTACTTCAGAACTTCTAAGCCACCCATATATGGTTTGAGTGCGTCTGGAACGATAATAGAACCATCTTCTTGTTGATAATTCTCTAATATTGCAACCAGTGTACGACCAACCGCAAGACCTGAACCATTTAGTGTGTGTAATAGCTCAGGCTTCTTTTCACCTGCACGACGGAAGCGGGCTTGCATACGACGTGCTTGGAAGTCTTGCATATTTGAGCAAGAAGAAATTTCACGGTATGTGTTCTGAGCAGGCAGCCATACTTCTAGGTCGTAAGTTTTTGCCGCTCCAAAGCCCATATCTCCCGTACATAACACAACTTTACGATAAGGTAGCGCTAATGCCTGTAGAATTGCTTCAGCGTGACCGGTAAGCTCTTCAAGCGCATTCATTGAGTCTTCTGGTTTAACAAGCTGTACTAATTCAACTTTGTCAAATTGATGCTGCCTGATTAGCCCACGCGTATCTCGGCCATAACTACCCGCTTCACTTCTGAAACAGGGTGTATGTGCAGTCATGCGGATTGGTAACTCTTTCTCATCGTAGATTTCATCACGGGCACAGTTTGTCAAAGGAACTTCTGCTGTTGGGATTAAGCTGTAACCATCTTGATCTTCTTCTAATACTTCAGTGTGGAACAAGTCCCCAGCAAACTTAGGTAGCTGACCTGTACCGAACAAGCTCGCTTTATTGACCAGATACGGTACATACATCTCTGTGTAGCCGTTCTTGTCTGTATGCGTATCAAGCATCAATTGCACCAGTGCACGATGCATTCTAGCGACGCCACCACGCATCACGGTGAAACGTGAACCACTCAGCTTCACACCGGTTTCAAAGTCTAAGCCTTTATCTAACGCTTCGCCCAAGTCTACATGGTCTTTCACCTCAAAACTAAACTGCTTCGGTTCACCCCATGTAGAGACTTCAACGTTGTCATCCTCATTGGCACCCGCAGGTACGTCTTCAGCAGGTAAGTTTGGTAACGTCAAAGCAATATCTTGTAGCTCTGCAAGGATTTTATCTTGCTCGGCTTTGGAAGCAGATAGTTGATCACCTAAGTCGGCTACGGCATCTAATAGAGGTTGAACATCTTCACCCTTCGCTTTTGCTTGACCAATTGCTTTGGAACGGCTTTTACGCTCACTCTGTAATTCTTGAGTTCTTGTTTGTAGAGTTTTACGCTGCTCTTCAAGTGCGTTAATTGCAGCAACATCTAGTTCGAAGCCGCGTTTTTTTAAGCGCGTCGCAGCTTCTTCAATATCTTGTCTTAAAAACTTTGGATCTAACATGTTTGTTCTTTTAACCTTTTTGCATGACTAAGCAAAGACCTATCCAGGCCATAAAAATACATATAACAACATTCAACGTGATATTCAGTGCCATTTTCACAATTTGTCCTTGCTGTAGTAACAACAAGCTATCCATTGAGAATGTCGAAAATGTCGTCAAAGCACCTAGAAATCCTACGCCAACCAAGGCTTTGGCTGGCGATACAGCGATTATTTGCTTTTCGATTAATCCGTAGAGAATGCCCATCAACAGTGAACCCAGAATATTAACGGTCAACGTACCAAAAGGGAATCCCTTACCAGCGAGTTTTAGCACAATATCACTAATAAAAAACCGCAAGCAGGCACCAAACGCGCCTCCGGCGGCAATCATTAGGTAGGTTTTTATCATTTCCATTTAGGACTTATCCGGCATGTTTCCATATCTTTTTTGCTCACTTGAGGCGTCAAGAGATTTAAGGTAGTTCAGTTTATCTGTTATTTGCTTCTCTAGACCACGATCTGTGGGGAAATAATATTGCCTGTCAGAAATCGCTTGTGGAAAGTAATTTTCGCCAGCTGCATAGGCACCACTTTCATCGTGCGCATAGCGATATGCTTCACCAAACCCCATTTCCTTCATTAATTTTGTGGGTGCATTTCTTAAGTGCTCTGGTACGGGTAAATCTGGATCAGACATGGCATCTCGTTTTGCCTGTTTAAAGGCCGTATAAACGGCATTGCTTTTTGCGGCACTGGCCAGGTATAGCGTGGCTTGCGCGATTGCCCTTTCACCCTCTGCAGGACCCACTCGATGATAAATATCCCAAGCATTCAAGGCCACCTGCATAGCTCTTGGATCAGCATTTCCAATATCTTCAGTGGCAATAGCAAGTAGTCGGCGCGCAACATATAATGGGTCTCCGCCCCCCGCTAGTATTCTACAGTACCAGTATAACGCCGCATCTGGTGCGCTGCCCCTAACCGACTTATGAAACGCTGATATCAAATCGTAATATATATCACCACCTTTATCGTATTTTGCCAAATGGCTCGGTAGGATCTGTTCAATGACGCTGCTGTCTATTTCTACTCGCTCTTCGATTTGCGTACCTAAGTCAACTGCCTGCTCTAACAAGTTAAGCGCTTTACGCATATCGCCATCAGCAGCCTGTGCGATCACCTCTAACGCTTGCGCCGAGATATCAACTTGCAATTTACTAAGTTGTTCGTCCTCATTTAAAGCGTTATGCAACGCCGTCACAAGCTCATTTTCACTGAGCGGTTTTAATGTATATACACGTGCTCGGGATAAAATTGCGTTATTAAGTGCGAAGGATGGATTCTCAGTGGTCGCCCCTATGAAAACAAACGTTCCATCTTCAATATGGGGCAAAAATGCGTCTTGCTGCGACTTATTAAACCGATGAACTTCATCAACAAACAACAGTGTCCTACGTCCGGCTTGAGCAAGTCGACTCTTGGCTTCTAAAACCACTTCTCTTATCTCTTTAACGCCAGCCGTTACGGCAGATAATTTTGCCAGCTCCGCATTTGCATGGTGCGCGATAATCTGGGCTAGTGTTGTTTTACCCACGCCGGGAGGTCCCCACAGGATCAAACTATGGCATTTACCTTGTTCAATGGCGCGATAAAGCACTGAGCCTTGGGCAAGTATATGTGTCTGGCCAATATAGCCCTGTAACGACTTTGGCCGCATTCTAGCGGCCAAAGGTCTTACATCAGGTGCAAAATCAAATCCTAAATTAGTCACTTTCAGTTTGGTCGTCTATGACCACTCCATGAGGAATCTTAAAGGTGAATGACGCATCCTCTAACGGAATATTTGACTGCGCATTTTCAAAAGTAAAAGTTGATGTTTGCCCAGAAGCATCCTTAATCTTTATTGATGCTATTTCAATCCCATTTTGCTTGAAAATGATGTCAAGCAACTCAACTTGAGACTCGACATTTTGTTTAGGTGACACACGAAAACCCGTATCAATTTTGACAACTTTATATTTTTCCCACTGCGCTTTGTCCTGTGTGGTCAATAGCACAAATGGCGTGGTGTCAATCAAACCTGCGGTTTTCATCACAGTAACTTGTTCTGCGAAACTGTCAAAATAAAAGGTCTTTTGACCATCCGAGACAAGTAAAGTCTCATCTGGTTCGGTTTGTTGCCAACGAATTTTAGATGGGTATTTGAGTGCAATGTTACCCACCCCATCTTGTAGTAACTCACCTTCTTCATCCTTCACTTGCTGTGTAAAATCAGCTTGAAAAGTGTTTAATGTTTTCAGTTTGGCTTGCAAGTCTTGCGCATCACCTGCCACCGCTTGTGACATTACACCAATGGTTACACCTAGTACTAAGGCTATTGATTTAAACTTCATTTTAATTTGCTCCACCTTTCGGTACTAATACTTCTCTTGCGCCGTTATGCCCTGGTGCACTGACGACACCTGACATTTCCATTTGTTCAACCAGACGCGCAGCACGGTTATACCCAACTCGTAATTTACGCTGTACACTTGAAACAGACACTTTTCCTGTTTCAATTACAAATGCAACGGCTTCATCATACAAAGGATCTGACTCTTCGTCTGCGCCTTCAGCTTGTTCACCTGGCAATAAAATTTCTTCCGTTGCTTCACCACATAATATGTCTTCAACGTAGTTCGGCTTGCCTCTTGCTTTCCAGTCATTAACAACGGCATGCACTTCATGGTCGTCCACAAAGGCACCATGGACGCGAATCGGTACACTTGTGCCAGGCGGCAGATAAAGCATATCACCCATACCCAGTAGGTTTTCAGCACCTTGCTGATCAAGAATGGTTCTTGAGTCTATTTTACTAGAAACTTGGAATGCCATTCTTGTTGGTATATTGGCTTTAATTAAACCCGTAATAACATCTACAGAAGGTCGCTGAGTTGCTAAGACCAAATGAATACCTGCGGCACGTGCTTTTTGCGCAATTCGCGCGATAAGCTCCTCAACCTTTTTGCCAACAATCATCATCATGTCAGCAAATTCATCAATGACAACCACGATACTTGGTAGTTTGTCTAGCTCTTCTGGGCCATCCGCCATACCATCGGTGTCTTTGAACAATGGATCCAAAATTGGATGGCCCGCCTCTTTAGCGGCCATTACTTTTTGGTTGTAGCCCTTGAGGTTTCTGACACCCAGTGCAGACATAAGCTTATAGCGGCGCTCCATTTCACCTACGCACCAGCGAAGGGCATTCGCAGCCTCTTTCATATCTGTAACAACTTCACACAGCAAGTGTGGTATCCCTTCATATACGGATAATTCCAACATTTTAGGGTCGATCATTATCATACGTACGTCTTCAGGTGGCGATTTGTATAATAAGCTTAATATCATTACATTAACGCCAACTGACTTACCTGAGCCGGTAGTACCTGCGACAAGTAAATGTGGCATCTTAGCAAGATCGGCTACGACAGGCTCACCAGCGATGTCTTTTCCGAGTACCATCGTTAATGGCGACGCATTTTGCTCAAATTTGGGAGCATTGATCACCTCTGATAACCGCACGATTTCGCGGTTTTTGTTCGGTAGCTCCAGACCAACATAGGTTTTGCCTGGTATAACCTCAACAACACGTACACTAACCGCCGATAAAGAGCGCGCTAAATCTTTGGCCAAACCGGTTATCTTAGCGACCTTAATGCCTGGCGCCAGGTCTAGCTCAAATCGTGTAACAACGGGCCCTGGGTAAACCCCAACTACTGCAGCTTGAATATTAAAGTCTAATAGCTTCGCTTCAACCAAACGAGAAACCGTCTCTAACTCTTCTTTTGTGATTGGATTCTTAGCTTTATCTGGCCTATCTAGTAAATCTAGAGATGGCAAAGGATCTGCTGGCGGCTCCGCCTCTAGTAGTGCTTCGAACTGCTCTTTTGCTGAAGGTGGTGGTTGATAAGCCGGTTTTTTCTCTGGCTGCGCCTCTTGTGCTTTAATGGGTCTTGCTGGCGATACAACTGTCGTAATAGGCTCTTCTTTTACCGCAGCGTCATCAAGCGCATTCAGGGCGGCAACAGTATCTAACGACTCATCATCAATTGCAGAGAAATTAATCTCTTGCTCTAGAATATGGTCTAGTTCATCAAAGACATCCGATGATACGGGCGCGCCTTGCTCGCGATTATCATCGCTAAAGCTCGGTTCAATAATAGGCGTAGGTTCAGGCTTAGGCTCAGCTTTTTTGCCCACTGCGGAAAATAACTTATCTTTTAATTTTAGCGGTTGAGGCGCAGTGTCTGATTCGTTAGATGCACTGTGCACCGCTTCATCAACGTCGATGATATCGTCAGCTGTAAATGAATTTTGAGCATGCTCATTTTTAGTTTCTCCGCCCACTTGCGTAGGTGTAACCTTAGGCTCGGTAACGTCAATGTCTTCGACCGTTTGGATCCCCTCGGACTGCACAAGAGGTTGCGATGTTTGGCCCAAACTATGTTGGCGCTGTTTAAATTTAGCAATTAAGAATTTAATGAAATTGACAACTTTTTCGCCCAAGTAATCAACCGCCTCAACCCAAGACACTCCCGTCAACAGTGTGATGCCTGCAAAGAAAAAACAAAGTAGTAAAATTGAGGTGCCAGTAAAATTAAACGCAGGCATCATGGCACCTGCCACGATATCCCCTACTACCCCGCCGGAGGAAAAGGTATAAATATCGTCAAAGTTAATGCTACTGATTGCGCTTGCTGATGTAATAAACAACGTTGCGCCTATTAGCCTAAGACCTAATGTGGTGTAATCTAGTTGCAGCAACTTGTGTGGTTTTTTGAAAATCAAATACCCAAACAATTGCATGGCCGCAGGTACCAAAAATGCTAACCAGCCAAAACTCAGAAGTAAAATGTCGGCAACCCAAGCTCCTGCTGCGCCAGTGATATTATTGACCTTTACGAATTCTCCAGCTTGCGTCCAAGCAGGATCTGCTGGGTCGAATGATATCAGAGCACACAGCGTAAAAATGGCCGCGGCTGTACTGACTATGAGACCTGTTTCAAGAAGGCGCTGAACACCATTTAAGCGCATTAAACTCAACCTGTATTATCGTTTGTTATAAACATCTATTATAGAGTACACCATATCAAGAAATTCTTTAAGGTGCACAAGGTTTTATCACCTCTCCTTGCTCCCCTTTTACCTCTTCCATGACAACATAGGTACGACTTTCATTGATATTTGGTAGTTTCAGTAGGATTTCTCCTAACACACCTCGGTATTCTGACATATCCGTTACTCGGGTTTTGAGTAAAAAATCAAAGTTACCCGATACTAAGTGACATTCAATAATCTCGTCGTGCTGTTTTACGGCTTCATTGAACTGCTCAAATACATCCGGAGAGTTCTTGTTAATTGTTACTTCCACAAATACCAATAGTCCTTGTCCAAGCTTTATTGGGTCCACAACGGCCTTATATCCTTTAATGTAGCCTTCACGTTCGAGTTTTTTCACCCTTTCCAAACACGGAGTCGCACTTAACCCTATACGTTTGGCCAATTCAACGTTGGATACTCGACCGTCTTTTTGTAATTCAACTAAAATCTTTCTATCAGTTCTATCAAGCTGAGTATGCATAAAAAGTGTTTTATCCTGCCCTTTAAGTTTTAATAGTTTTTTCAACTTTAAAATAACACAAAAAAGGTAGGACACACTAGCTTTGCATAATTATAATAGTCGAAAATGTTATCCGTTCTTAATTGAGGCGATTTATTATGATTATTGGTGTACCTAAAGAAATTAAAAACCACGAATACCGTGTTGGTATGGTTCCAGCGAGCGTTCGTGAACTAATTAACCATGGCCACCAGGTTATCGTTGAGACGAATGCTGGTATTGGCATTGGTTTCACAGACGCAGATTACATTCAAGCAGGCGCTGAAATCCTGCCTACAGCAGCAGATGTATTTGCTAAAGCAGAAATGATTGTAAAGGTGAAAGAGCCGCAAGCAGTTGAGCGTGCGATGTTACGTGAAGACCAAATTCTTTTCACATACCTTCACCTAGCACCTGATCTTCCACAAACTGAAGACCTGATCAAAAGCGGCGCTATCTGTATTGCTTACGAAACAGTGACTGACACACGTGGTGGTCTACCTCTTCTTGCACCAATGTCTGAAGTTGCTGGCCGCATGTCAATTCAAGCAGGTGCTCAAGCGCTTGAAAAGTCAAACGAAGGTCGCGGCATGCTACTTGGTGGCGTACCAGGCGTAGAACCAGCTAAGGTTGTTGTAATTG
Organism: Pseudoalteromonas sp. SMS1; assembly: GCF_021530565.1. GTDB lineage: Bacteria > Pseudomonadota > Gammaproteobacteria > Enterobacterales > Alteromonadaceae > Pseudoalteromonas. The sequence goes on along the minus strand of NZ_JAKGBI010000013.1, from coordinate 120,875 downwards.
GCGGCGGTATGGTTGGTCGCAACGCAGCACAGATGGCTGTTGGCATGGGTGCTGACGTTACTATTTTAGATCGTAACATCGACGTATTACGTAGCTTAAATGCGCAGTTTGGTAGCCAAGCTAAAGTTATCTACTCAACAGTAGACGCACTTGAAAAGCACGTACTTGCAGCTGACCTAGTAATTGGTGGCGTACTAATCCCTGGTGCAGCAGCACCTAAACTAGTTACTGCTGACCACATCAAGGCTATGAAACCAGGTTCTGCAATTGTTGACGTAGCTATCGACCAAGGTGGCTGTATTGCTACTTCTAAAGCAACTACGCATGCTGAACCTACTTACATTGTTGATGATGTTGTACACTACTGTGTAGCGAACATGCCAGGCGCAGTGCCTCGCACGTCTACTTTCGCATTAAACAATGCAACCTTGCCTTACATCATCAAGCTTGCAAACCAAGGTTACAAAGAAGCGCTACTTTCTGACCAGCACTTCCTAAACGGCCTAAACGTGATTAAAGGTCAAGTAACATGTAAAGAAGTTGCTGAAGGCTTCAACATGGAATACGTAGACCCACGTTCAGCGATTGAAAACGCTTAATGTCGTAATACAATTTAAATGAAGGCCAGCTATTGCTGGCCTTTTTTATATCTAAACACCAAACCACGTTTTCCCTGTTTGACTAATCTTTACTATTCTTTAGGAAAAAGAAGATGCAGTGAGCGTTGTTATGGCCATATCTTTAACTCAACAAGAAAAACAAATTTTACGTACTATTTCTATCCCCCCGCGACCCGAAGCACTCGTTCAGTTTTCTCAAGAAACAAAATCACCGGAACCAAATATCAGTAAAATAACCACTGTATTGCAAGGGGATATTGCAATTAGCGCGGCCATTCTCCAAGTTGTTAACTCCGCAGCATTTAGACGATCTAAAGAGATTGAATCTCTAGAACAAGCGATTATGATTTTAGGGTTAAAGCGATTAATTCCATTGGTAAAAGCAGTCGCCGTTAAAGCCACTGTTGATACCCCTAAATCGCTTGAAAATTTTTGGTCTGAACAAAGTGACATTGCGCAACTTTGTTCAACACTGTGTATTAAGTTAAATAAGCCCGCGCTGGCCAATCATGCCTATATGCTTGGCCTATTTCATACCGTTGGAATTCCTTTGTTATGCGTGCACTTTGATGATTATGAATTGGTTTTAAATACAGCCAAAAGTGAGGGCTGGACTAAGGCAGCTGCGTTTGAATTTGAAAAATATAACACCAGCCACGCAACGATTGGGGCATTACTCGCCCAGCAATGGACACTGCCCAAGCCAATGATCAATGTCATTTACTATCAACATGACGTCAATGGCATCTTTCAATCAGGCGAGCTAGACGCTATTAGCCTTGAACTATTGTCCATTTTAAAACTCGCACGTCATGGCAACTTTATCGCTCAAAACGAGAGCATGCTCTTGCCCGATGAAGAATGGAGTGCCATCAGTGATGAGGTTTTAGATTTTATGGGTCTTTCAGAAGAGGAGCTAGAAGAGATGTTTTCGGAGCTTGAATCGGATTAAATCACTACTTTTTGGTATTTTTGTATCTTATTTGTAAATAAACACTTTAAATTCTAAGAATTTATTGCAACTATTGGCTAATGATTTACTTTTAATAATAAGCTCATTCATGGGAGACGTTCAGTGAAGTTCAAGTTTAAAGTAGTCGCCGTTTCTGCCTGTGTCCTAGTGCTTGCTTTATTTATGCTCTCACTAAAACAGTATTACCTTCTTAAAGATAATCTAGAACAACAAGTCAACAATAGTATGAAAGAGGTGATCCAAGGGATCAGCAATACTGTTACTGCTCAAATGCAAGGTGCAATGAACCTCGCCGCGCTATCGACCGGGTTAGTTGAGCAAGTAGATTCATTACAAGACGCTTACCCAATGATTTCGCAATCAAAATTGAAGTCCGAATTTATCCTAATCGGTTATGGCGAAGAAAGCTCAGGAAAATATGTCGCCAGCGATCCTAACTGGGATCCAGGGTCCACTTGGGACCCAAGAGTAAGACCGTGGTACAAGGATGCAAAAGCGGCAGGCAAACTGGTCGTCACAGAACCATACGCGGATGCCGTCAGTGGTGAAATTGTCGTTTCAATCGGTGCGCCAGTTAAAAAAAATGGGCAATTTCACGGCGCAATATTTTATGATGTAAGCCTAGCCAAGCTTGGTCAAATGATTAATTCGTTTAACCTGTTTGATGCAGGATTCGCGTTTATGGTGAGTTCAGGCGGTGATACGATTTCTCACCCGACTATTTCGCTAAACGGCCAACCAGCCAGTAAGTTTCTTGGTAATACCGTGGTTAGGGAGTCCTCGCAGGAAATCGAAATCAATGGCGTGGAGTACCTTGTCATGTTTAAAGCCGTTGAAGGCTACGATTGGTTTGTCGGTGTCGCACTTGAAAAGCAAAAAGTATTTTCTGCAATGAACACCCTAGCTTACGATGCAACCGTTGTAACAATAATCGCTGTGGTCGCCAGCTTTTTAGTACTTTCTTATGTTATCAATCTCCTACTCAAACCTTTAGAGCAGATAAATACTGCCATGTCTAACATCGCACGTGGCAATGCAGATTTAACAGTGCGTCTACAGGCATCAAAAGAACCTGAGTTCGCAGCTTTGGCGGAGAACTTTAACCTCTTTACATCTCGATTGCAGACTATCATTGCAGAAATACAAACTTTAGGGCACGAAGTACTCGACGACGCAAAACAAACATCAGCCGGCGCAAACCATGCCACACAGGCAATTCAAAGGCAGTTGGAATCATTAAATTCACTCGTAGACGCGACCGCCAACATGTCGAATACAGAACAACAGGTCGCTAACACGGCGCAACAAGCTGCTGAAGCGATTAAAACCACTGACGGTCTTGCATCTGATGGCGAAGGCATTGTTGTACAATCTACAACGTCTATTGCTGAGCTATCTTCACAAATCGAACGTGCAGTGGATGTGGTGAATGAATTAGAAGTGTCTTCTTCCGGCATTGAGCAAATACTGTCCGTGATTAATGGTATTGCTGAGCAAACCAATTTACTTGCACTCAACGCTGCAATTGAGGCTGCAAGAGCTGGAGAGTCAGGTCGAGGCTTCGCTGTCGTTGCCGACGAAGTTAGAACGCTTGCCCAAAGAACGCAAGAAGCGACGACTGAGATCAAATCGATGATTGACCAATTGCAATCTGGCGCAGAAAACGCTGTCGGTGTCATGAAACAGAGCCAATCTATTGTTGAAAAAACGGTTGTAAAAGCTGAAGAGACGAAAGATGCCCTACATGCAATAAGGGAGTCGATTAACCATATCGTCGAGTTAAATGTGAACATTGCCAGCATGCTCGAGGAACAAAGGGCTGTTGTTGAAGCTGTTGACCATAATGCGTCAGAGATAAGAAACCTTTCGAACACGGTTGTTGATGAAGCTAAAGTTGTCGACCACACAATGCAATCACAGGTAGATAAAATCGCGAAGCAGGAAGAAATGTTAGAGCAATTTAAGGTATAGAGCGCTAACATCTTGATTTAACGGGCTAGAGTGGGGAAAATAGAAAAATCGCTATGCTAGCCCAATGAAATTGGCAATTAAATGCAAACAGAATTAAAAGACAATTTTCAGCAATATTTTCAAATTGACGAAACGAACCAGATCAACTTGTTTCCCGTCGAGTCAAATATGGTGCCCAAAAATCCGGCGCAGTTAGAAGCCGCAATTCCGCCTCTATTCAAACTAGCCAATGAAATAAATGAGCTTGATCTGAACGCCTTGAGGCCACTTCGAAATCTCGGTGATGTCGCCAGCGACCTTGCCGCTTATTTGCAAGCCCAATCGCGTAAGATTGATCTGATCATGAGCCATATTCTTGCAAACGAGCAGCCTGAAGATGATACGTCCTATTGTGATAGTTATGGTGGGGGGGGAATTACGGTCACCGCTGACGAGCAATTTCCTTTGGGTCAAGATTTCCGTACCAAAATCTTCTTACAACACGAAGCAAGTGCCATTTTTTGCTATAGCCAGATTATTGAAATTAACCAAAAAGAAGAAGGGGAATTTCAATACACCCTCGCCTTCACACAAATCAGAGACTCTGATCAAGAGCTTTTAGTCCGTGCAAGCCTCCATGCTCAAACAAGGCAGCTAAAAAAACGCCAATCAGACAATGAATCTGACACAAAATAGCTGACACTGTGTAAACCAGTGATACACTTAGCGCCTAGCAATTTAAAATTACAATCGTCATGAGTTTTACATTATTACCTGAATGGTCACTGCAAGATGCAGTGATGCTCACATGGCCGCATAAAGAAACAGATTGGGTCGACATTCTTGACCAAGTCGAACCTGTTTATGTCGCACTTTGCCAACATATTTCTCAAGTTCAACAGGTCGTTGTCGTTGCACATGATTTGGAGTTAAAGTCTCATATTACAGCGCTATTAAATGACGCCAACGTAGACATCACAAAAGTCAAGTTTGTTGATGCGCCGTGCAATGATACCTGGGCGAGAGATCACGGACCATTGACCACAGCCAATATTCACGGCCAACTTTGTGTTAAAGATTTTGTTTTTAACGGTTGGGGAAACAAATATGCCAGTGAATTAGATAACAACATAAATACCGCTTTGTGCCATCAATTGGCCAACAACGCCAATCAAGTTCACAACGTAGATATTGTACTTGAAGGTGGTGGTATTGAAATTAATGAACATGGCGTACTGCTCACGACTTCTGAGTGTTTGCTGAACCCAAATCGTAACCCACAGCTAAGTAAAACTCAGCTTGAAACTCTGCTCGCAAAAGAGTTAGGTGCGCGCGATTTTCTTTGGGTTGACCATGGTTATTTAGCGGGTGATGACACTGACAGCCATATCGATACGCTTGTCAGATTTGCGCCTAATAATACATTGGTGTATGTGCAATGTGATGACAAAGAAGACGAGCACTATGCGGCACTCGCCGCAATGGCATCACAACTGAGTAGTTTCAAAACACCAGAAGGTGACCCATATACGCTTATCCCATTACCTTGGCCAAGCGCTATATATAACCATGATGGTGACAGGTTACCCGCAACTTACGCAAACTACCTCATTATAAATGATACGGTACTCCTACCCATCTATGGCGATAAACAAGATGCGCTAGCACTTACCCAGTTACAAAAAGCCTACCCCGAGAGAACCGTCATAGGCATAGACTGTCTGCCAATTATTCATCAATTTGGCAGCCTACACTGTATCACCATGCAATTGCCACAAGGCTTTTTAAAGTAGGAGTCCAAATGAGCAACAATAATTTGAAAGTCGCACTCATACAACACAGTAATAGCGATAACATAAATGATAACTTTGAAAAGACCGTTACAGGCATTAAAGAAGCAGCAAAACAAGGCGCTCAGCTTGTAGTTTTACAAGAGTTACACCGTAGCCTGTATTTTTGCCAAACGGAAGATACCGAGCTATTTGATTTGGCCGAAACAATTCCGGGGCCCAGCACAAATAAATTGGGTGAATTGGCCAATGCGCTAAACGTTGTTATCGTTGCCTCTTTATTCGAGAAACGTGCGACAGGGCTCTACCACAATACCGCAGTCGTGATAGAGTCTGACGGCTCCATTGCAGGTAAATACAGAAAAATGCATATCCCTGATGACCCTGGGTTTTATGAAAAGTTTTACTTCACGCCAGGTGATTTAGGCTTTGAGCCCATTCAAACCTCTGTGGGCAAACTTGGGGTATTAGTTTGTTGGGACCAATGGTTTCCAGAAGGTGCTAGGCTAATGGCGATGGCGGGTGCTGAGTTACTGATTTATCCGACTGCGATCGGTTGGGATCCTAGAGATGACGATGACGAGCAAGTGCGTCAACGAGATGCGTGGATGATCGCACAAAGAGCACATGCCGTATCAAATGGCGTGCCGGTCATCAGTGTAAACCGTGTTGGTCATGAGTCAGACCCAAGTAGCCAAAGCGAAGGCATTCAATTTTGGGGCAACTCATTTGTAGCAGGCCCACAAGGTGAGTTACTTGTTCATGGTTCAGAAGACCAAGAGGAAATTTTGGTTGTAGATATCGACCAAAATCGCAGTGAGTCTGTACGTCGCATTTGGCCATATTTAAGAGATAGACGTATAGATCATTACCAAGACCTATGTAAAATATACCGAGATTAAGTAGTTAGGAGTAAATAATGGCGTTAGTGCAGTGGAATGAGCTACCTTGGATTAAGTCACAAAAAGATAAAATTCACTGGGGGCAACTCCTTGGTAGCAGTTTGGCAATTACCATCAGTGAGGGACTCAAACAGAACCAGTCTCTCGTGGTTTTAGTGACGCCAGACACCCCCAGCGCGCTGCGCCTTGAAACTGAGTTGGGTTATCTCATTGGAGAAGACGATGTCATGGTCTTTCCTGACTGGGAAACCCTCCCCTACGATCATTTCTCTCCACATCAAGATATTATTTCTCAGCGTTTAGCGAGCTTGAACGCACTTAGAAAAAAGCAGCAAGGGGTATTACTGATACCCGTATCTACTCTAATGCTGAGAACTGCGCCTCCAGAATTCATATATGGTAATGCGCTACAATTTAAATCTGGTGATACCCTCGATGCTACTGCGCTAAAAGATACCTTAACGCAAGCGGGCTATCGTCATGTGCAACAAGTCATGGAACACGGTGAATTTGCTGTGCGAGGCTCAATCATTGACTTATATCCTATGGGCAGTGAGCGACCATATAGACTCGACTTTTTTGATGACGAGTTAGATAGTATTCGACTCTTCGATATCGAAACTCAGCGTTCCAATGAGACCATTGAAGCCATTGATTTACTCCCTGCCCATGAGTTCCCGACCAACGATGAAGATATCGAACGATTTAGGATCAAGTACCGTGAGACATTTGGTGCGAGTGCCGAACAAGATTCAATTTATATGCAGGTTACTCGAGGGAACTGGCCTGCGGGTATTGAATACTACCTCCCCCTATTCTATGACAAATTAGCCACCATCTTTGATTACCTGCCACATGATGCGGTATTCATGCACCTTGGTGATGTGGAACACGCAGCAGCCGAGTTTTGGATGGACGTGTGCAAACGCTATGAAAGCAGACGTGTTGACCCGCTTCGACCATTATTAGAGCCAAAAGCACTGTATCTCAACGTAGAGTCGTTATTCGAGGGGTTTTCTCAATTCCCTCGCATTCGTCTCAGCGGAGCAAAATTAGGCACCAAAGCTGGCCATACGAATTTAAACGCGAAAGCTCTTGAGGATGTGAGAATTGACCATAAACAGTCAGACCCTTACACAGCAATTATTAACTACATTGCAGCGCAAAAAAAGTTAAAGGGTAAAATCCTCTTCAGTGTGGAGTCAGATGGTCGCCGAGAATCATTGCTTACTCTATTAAAACCAACAGGCCTCAAACTTAAAGAATTTGCATCTTTTGATAAATTCATCGGTGGTAGATCGGATGTTGGCCTCATTGTCAGCCCTTTGGAATCATCTGTTGTCTTGTCTGGTGATAAGCCGCTGTCCCTGATTACTGAGCAAGAGTTGCTTGGGATTAAGGTATCACAGAGAAGACGCCGCAAACATAAATATGAGCAAGGTCAAGATGCGCTGATCCGGAATTTGGCAGAGCTCAAAGAAGGTCAGCCCATTGTACACTTAGACCATGGTGTAGGCCGCTACTTAGGCTTGCAAACTATTGACGCAGCGGGTGTAGCAACTGAGTTTGTGACGATTATTTACGCGAGCGATGCCAAGCTGTACGTGCCCGTCTCATCGTTACACATGCTGAGTCGATACTCTGGCGGGGAAGAAGCATCGGCGCCCCTCCATAAGCTGGGGTCTGATGTTTGGGAAAAAGCAAAAAGAAAAGCAGCAGAAAAAGTTCGCGACGTTGCCGCTGAGCTATTAGATATTTACGCGAAAAGACAAAGTAAGCCCGGTCACCAGTTTAAACTTGAAGGCGCGGCTTATAGAGAGTTTAGTGATAGTTTCCCATTTGAAGAAACCGACGATCAACGCAATGCGATTGAAGCTGTTATTGGCGATATGCAAACCAACCAAGCGATGGACAGGCTAGTTTGTGGTGATGTTGGCTTTGGCAAAACAGAAGTGGCCATGCGAGCTGCATTTGTAGCAATTAATGATAACAAACAAGTTGCTGTGCTGGTTCCAACCACCCTACTTGCACAGCAACACTATGAAAATTTCAAAGACCGATTTGCCGATTTGCCCATTGAGGTCGGTGTACTTTCTCGATTTAATAGCGCAAAAGAGCAGAAAGAAACGTTGGCTGCGCTTGAGTCTGGCAAAATAGACATTGTCATTGGAACACATAAGCTTATCCAAGAAAGTATCTTGTTTAAGGATCTAGGCTTGCTCATTGTCGATGAGGAGCACCGTTTCGGTGTCAGACAAAAAGAGAAAATTAAAAAACTTCGAGCCGATGTCGACATATTAACACTGACCGCGACACCTATCCCTCGTACGCTCAACATGGCAATGAGCGGGATGAGAGATCTATCCATTATCGCTACGCCACCAGCGAAACGCTTAGCAGTAAAAACATTTGTGCGCGAACGCAATGATGACTTAATCCGAGAAGCGATTTTGCGTGAAATTAAACGCGGCGGACAAGTGTACTTCTTACACAATAATGTAGAAACCATTGAAAAAACGGCTGCTGATATTGCAGCGCTAGTACCAGAAGCTAATATCGCGGTTGCCCATGGTCAGATGCGAGAGCGAGAACTTGAGCAGCTCATGGGGGATTTTTATCACCAAAAGCACAATGTGCTTGTGTGTACAACGATCATTGAAACGGGTATTGACATTCCTTCTGCCAATACCATTGTCATGGACAGAGCTGACAAACTAGGGCTTGCGCAATTACATCAACTACGTGGTCGAGTTGGTCGTAGCCACCATCAAGCCTACGCATACCTACTTACTAGAAACAGCCAAGCGCTCACCAAAGATGCCGTCAAGAGGCTTCAAGCTATTGAGTCCTTGGAAGATTTAGGTGCCGGCTTTGCTCTCGCGACGCACGACTTGGAAATTCGTGGTGCCGGTGAGCTACTCGGAGATGACCAAAGTGGGCAGATCCAAACTGTTGGCTTTACACTGTATATGGAAATGCTAGAACAAGCCGTTCAAGCATTAAAAGACGGTAAAGAACCAACACTGGAAAACTTGCTTCAACAACAAAGCGAAGTAGACGTAAAAGTACCCGCTTTGCTGCCCGACGACTATATTCATGATGTCAACATTCGTCTGAGTATGTACAAGCGTATTGCCAGTATGAACACAGAACCTGAATTAGACGAGTTGAAAGTTGAGCTGATTGATCGCTTTGGTTTATTGCCAGACGCGACAAAGCACCTGTTTAATATTCAACTATTAAAGTGTAAGGCACAACAGCTAGGGATCAAAAAAATTGAAGCCAACCCGAAAGGTGGTTATTTTGAGTTTAGTAACACCACCCGCGTTAATCCAACATTCATTATTGGGTTGATACAAAGCAACCCAGCCGTTTATAGAATGGAAGGAGCAAGTAAGTTGCGCTTCAATATAGAAGAAAAAAATGGTAAGGAGCGGTTGAAGCTCGTAAATGCAATGATGGATGACTTTCAGAAAAAGGCGGTTGCATGAAGCAATTTGTACTAAAGGCAATTCTTTTGGGTACCTTGGGCGCAAGCGCTATGCCAGCATACGCGGTGCGTTGGTTTGAGGTCGAACTGATCGCTTTTTCGCAAAAACCAGGCACAGATATACGCGAAGATTTTTCCATAGAAACAGATCAAATCCCACAAGAGAAACGGCTAGATTTATTGACTAAAGGATTCAATAATGTGGGTCACCAAGCTTGCTTGGCAGGCGACTCGAATTACGACCCACGTTCTGTCATGGAGCAATTTACCATGCAACAAAGCTCCTGGTATTGTGATGACGATGTTAATTACGTTAAACAGTATGAAAAGCTGCCAGTTATACCGTTTAGTGAGCCTTTAGAACACATGCAGTCTATGTATTTATTGGCACCAGAGCAACTTAGATTTGAGTCGATTAGAAAACGGCTTGAACGGCAAGGCAAAAACCCTATTTTGCATACAGGATGGCGCTTTCCAGATCAAAGTAAGAAACGAGCTCCCAACGTAGTGGTTTACGGGGGTATGAAATTTGAACAGCCAGTCAGTTATAAATACATAGAAAGCGAGCAGAGTGACAGCTTTATAAGCTTGTTAAGCTCTGCCCCCAAGCAAGCAATTAAAACTCAGGGAGAAGACTTGTGGGAATTAGACGGTACCATCAAGATTCATATCCGTCATTACTTGTACGTCACCAGTAATTTTGACTATCGCTACCTAACTGAAGAAGGCGAGTTAGAATCCGCTAGGATGTCTCAGTTTACGCGCGTTTACAGCGGAGATATCCACTATCTAGATCACCCCAAAATGGGCATTATTTTCCAAATTAGGAAATATAAACACTAACAGGATAACCTAAATGAAAAAACTCTTAACGATTGCAGCGTTGCTGAGCCTGAGCGCTTGTTCAAAGGTGACTATTGAAAATTATGAAAAAATATCGGTTGGTATGGAAAAAACCGAACTTGAGCAAGTACTAGGCTCTGCCGACTCATGTGAAGAAAAAACATTACATACTAATTGTGTGTGGGGAAATGAAAACAAAAATATCACCGTGACCTTGGTGTCTGACCGAGTCACGTTATTTAGCAAAAAAGGGTTTTAATCCAAAGACGCTATATTGATTTTTGCTTTTTAAGGCATAGTCGATAATCGCTGTGCCGCTTCTCAAAGCCAAGGTGAGATAACAAATTTACGCTGCGCGTATTTTTTGGCGATACCTTTGCTGACACCTCCTCTACCAGAGCTTTCGGTAAAATCAGATCCAAAGACCGTAATAAACAACTTGCGGCCTCGCGCATATATCCTTGACACCAATAAACGGGCGAGAGCTCGTAGCCAAGATAAATCTTTGCTCTCTCCGCGCTGTAATCAAACATGCCTATTGAACCAATTTGAATACCATCTTTAACCAGCATCATTCGTACGCCGATCCCCTGATAGTAAAGTTCCAAATCACTTTGGATCATTGCTCTGATGTCTTGCATCGTTAAGTCAAAGCCATAATCATTAAAGTAACTTACTTTGGGGTTGTTTAAAATATCGAGCAAAGCTTGACTATCACGATAATTCACTAAGCGTAATGTTAGCCTTTGAGTCTGCAATTCCATTTCATCAATGTGGTCGATTTTTTATTATTTTGGTATAAACTACCCCATCTCGATAGAAAGTCCAGTGAAGATAAAAATATGACAGAAAATAATGCAGAATTTGTAGTTATTCCGCCTACAACCAAAGTACTTTGCAAAGAAAAAGGCGAAGGTTGGACACTCACAGGGATCACAGGCATTGAAGAACATACATCGGTCATGTTTAAAGGGGTACGTTACACGATACCCGCAAAAGTAATCATCGAAGAGTTACTTCCTAACTACTTGGAATCGCAGAAGAACACATAAAAACACTTAATTTTTAATCCATTTGTAGTAATTTATTGTTGCATTTTTGTTCATGAGAGAGAATAATAGAATGAGATTGCAAAGATAATAATGGAAGCGCCTGTCTCGAAGGATTAAGAACTCACATCCCACATTGGAAGTCGATGTGTCATTACTTTGTGTTGTGTTAGCTAGATTAGGATAACCCGACCAGAGTTTGTTACCATGCTAAAAACTTCACTTACTTTATTAACTTTAGTAACAGCGTCTTTTTCACCGCTTAGTCTCGCCAATACTTGCAGCGGTGAGTTGTACGGTATTAATGCCGGACGAGGAGATGTCGGTATTCTCTTTGGCCTGAATGAGCAAACTGACAGCGCTTTTGCTCAAACACTTGCTGAGTTTAGTTCTTCTGCACTTGCTTATGATAACAACAGCAAACGCATGTATTATATTTCAGCACCTCGCCCTATAGAGTACGAAGTGGACACGAGCCATCTTAGCCTTTCAGCGGAACAAAAAGAACATTTGCCGATTATGGGCAACCGCTTTAAGTACATTCGCCTTGCCTATTATGACTTTAATACTGATACGCATACGATTGTGGGTCGCACAACGCAAGTGCTTAGTTTAGTGTATGACGCAGAGCGTGATGCACTCATTGGGACTGATTTCAAAAAGCTCTATCAAATTGATAAAAGCTCAGGTACAACGATTGAGCTGGCTTCTTTAGGTTCATTGAAAGGCAAATTCAGGGGTGATTTAGTCATTCAAGATGGTAATTGGTACCTAATCACAAGCCGAGCGGTCTATCAGATAGACAAATCAACCTACGCGGTAACCAAGCAAGCTAATCACTCGCTCACAGCCGCAACAGGTGCTGCACTTAACCAAAGTGGAGATATTGTCGTCAGCAGAACGTTGATCAATGACTATGGTCATGTGAATAAGTCCAAATTGTATAAGTTAAATCCGCACTCTGGTAACACTTGCTTATTGGCCACCGTACCTGTGCGTATTAATGACTTAGCCTCAAATACAGATAAAGAAGTGGCTTGCTACACGACGCCGACCTGTGAAACCGACCCGCTCCCGTCATTTACTCTAGATGCTGTAACCGACTCAGCTTTAGAAGCTGGTCAGTTAGAGTATCAAGTTAACTTGAGTAATAGTTATTACCAAGATGTCACCATCGACCTCAGTATTACGGATGGCACAACAGACGCGAACGACTATAGCTTAGCGCAAACAACGTTAACCATCCCGAGTGGTGAAACCTCCGGTAGCGTCATTGTTAATGCATTAGATGACCAAGATCATGAAGGTGATGAAACATTTACCCTTAACGCCAATGCCGACCAAAATGCGACTGGCTCAGCGACGGCGCAAGGCACCATTATTGATAATGACCCTGCTTGTACACCAGACAATTACACACGGATCAACTATCAGTTTGTCAGTGAAAGTGCGGCCTATAACAATGACTGGGGCGTTACCGTCAATGGCAGTTATGTGAAATTGCTGGATGAATATGGCGCCTCCGGTAGTTACGATGTATTGCAAGGTGCGAGTTATAACTATGTGCTTGCAGTAAATGGAAACCCGAACCAGCTTACTGGTAACTACACTGTGTATGGCGACAAGCAGTATTGGGAAGATCAGAATGATGGCGATTACAATGACTTTGTTGTAAGAGTCTGGACCACTACGGTCCAAAAAGGATGCCAATAATAATCAACTAGCACTTTTTCGCGATATGCCGCTTAACTGGCCTTAACGGCATATCGCATTTTTCGCCCTACTTTCCCCAAAACATATAATGAACAATCTGTTCGCTTTGCTTATTACGTTGAATCTGCGTTGAGAAATATTGCTCAAACGTCACCGTATTGGTTAGTATGCCTCGGTTATATTTATATCTAATCTGCTCATCAGGCGTGAGCAACGAATACATTTTACCTACATGCTCATCACCTTTAGCCTGCGTTATTGTACTGTCGAATTGAGTACGCGTGTAACTAGAGACACTGACTGTCCGTACCTCAGGTATAACTACTCTGTCGCTGTAATCAATTTGCTCACCAGCCATTAAAGTCGAGGATGAAACACACAAAAGCATGCATATTAATTTCATAATCATACTCCTTTTATTTTACTTCAATATAGTACATTACAGGTACACATTGCGAGTTTAGAAAGCGCATTTTTATTTAGACATGGATAAAGAGGTTTGGGAACAAATATTGCGTTTAGGGCATGACTGAACATACTTATATACCAGCATATGTGGAATATGACTGATTGTTCGGGTATCAAAGGCGATCTGCCATGAAAAAGTTTACTGTTTTACTTGTCGAAGATAATCCTATCTACGCAAAGCTCGTTATGTTATTAAGTGAAGACAAAGCCCATGTTACTTGGTGCACAAATTTAAAAGATGCGCACTGCGCCCTTCAATCACAACAGTTTGATATCTACCTATTGGATTTGTATCTTCCTGATGGAGACAGTATCGAGTTTTGCAGGCTCATTAATACCCCAAAAAAAGAAGAGACAATCACTGTATTTTTAAGTGGTGAAACAGACTTAGAGTGGCGACTCAGGGCATTTGAGGCCGGTGCGGAGAACTACATTGCTAAGGAAATCCCCCAGCAGCTACTCAAGCTTAAACTTGATAGCCTTTTGGAGTATCAAGCCAAACGGCTCAGAGCATTAAAATGTGCTAAAAAAGACTCTCAATTACAAACAGACCGTTCTTTTCGGACGCAATTAGACAATAACGCCCTGATTCATTTTTACAGACACTGTCTCAACTTAAATGACATTCATAAATTTGCTGACTACCTCTCGTCTCTAATGGAGAGCTGGGACCTCGATTACATTGCAAGATTAAAGTTAGCTGATGGTACAGAATATCATTTCAAAAACAATAATGAAGCGATATGCGAAATGGAACTTGAACTTTTTGACGAGCTAGAAGTCAATGCCGCAAATGTACAGTCTTTTGGGCAATCTACATTCTTTAAGTATCAGCAGGCAGAGCTCATCGTCAAAAATATGCCTACGGACAGTTATAGCAAAGGATCATTGATTGACATTTTTCACTACGTTGTTGAAGCAATAGATATACGACTAAATGAAATTGCTAAATTACAACATATGGACGCCATTATTCAGGAAATCAAAGCCCATACTGCTGCCCATCAAGATGACAAAAGCATGGCCTTACTCAATGAGCTTGTAGATGATTTGGCGGCGATTAGAGAAGAGAAAGACCTCAATGATGAAAATGACGACTTAGTTTTCTTTTAAATTTTGTGGTGCCTTAGAGCTTTAAATAGCAACCGCGTTTTGGCCTGTTTTTATGTGTAGGGAGTGCCAGCTTGATTAGCAGTGACTACCCTTTCATGCTGATCAGTTTGTTTTTGGTTGTTTATTTAATTAAAAAACAAACAAGTACCAGCGTACTATATAGCATAATGTCCTAGTTTGGTGCTACCACTTGCTCGCATCTCTTGCAAACACCTCTCAAGTATTCCAAAAAAACATATTGATATTCTAAAACAGATAAGAAATCACTTATAAACATAAAGATCATACAGTTATCTTTACATAATTACCTATTTTAGATAAAGATGAAATAATTTCACCTTTACAATTATTGCATACAATATACATTAATTTCAGGAGGTCGTTAAAAACACACCTTATTTTGATTAATTATTTGTGATTTTTTCTGCCTTTTTTGCAATGAGAAAACAACCAGTATTGGCTTGTTTTTACTCACAATTTGGAGAACATGTAAAGTGAAAATTAAATTATCAAATCAGCTACTATTAATGGGTTCTTGCTTCATACCTAGCGTATTGGCAAGTACTCATTTACATGCGAATACTGAAAAAAATATACAAAATGTCAATTACTGCGCAAGCGCCGGAGGTGGAAACTATGAACACATAGCAGGTGTTTCAACCTCTGGTCTCAATAATCTGTCATCAGGGCAGATCCCCTATACCGATTTTACACACTTGACCGCTCAATTGAATGTTGGACAAAATCAAATCACACTAACTCCTGGATTTGTAAATAGCGCTTACACAGAATACTGGCGTGTTTACATTGACCTGAACGGGGATGGTGACTTTAGCGACGCCGATGAATTAGTGGGCTCAGGCAGCAGTAACACGAGCCTTACCACGCAGTTAACTATTCCATCTTCAGCACAGGGCATCACCTCTCGGATGCGTATTGCAATGAAATACAATTCACCCGTTGCAAACGCATGTGAAAACTTTAGTGCCGGAGAAGTTGAAGACTACACGGTCCGCATTAATAAACGTGATACTTCAAACCTTGAAGATATGTGTTTAAGCCAAGCTCCGACAGACGAATCAGCTTTGACGGATAGCATCCCCGTTTGTGTTAAATCATCTTCGCAATTCCAGAGCTTTTCTGTACCAGGCGCCGATTCTGCAGGTAGTGTTGCTATTACAACCGCTTATGGCAAAGGCAATCTTACTTTAGAAGCTCGTAATGGTGAGGGAGGCTACCCTCGACCAGGGGACGATAGCCTCCGTTCAAAACATGTAGGCAATACAGAGTGCGTAATTATAACGAACCCCACCAAATACTGGACCAACATCGTAATGCGCGGACTATTTAAAGGCGCAACCATCGTTGCGGATCTCGGTGCCACGAGTTGCCGTAAAGAGCCTGGTGCTATTGACCCCGGTAATGTTGCTTATGAGTATCCGCATGTAAATGTGATCATATTTCCATTTAGCTTTAGTGATACGCCTTTAACATGGACAGCAGATCAAATTCATGCTGATATGGAAACAGTCAAGCAATATTATACTGAGCAGTCATACGGGCGTTTTACTGTTACTTGGGAAATTAAACCGGAAATATTCATTAATGAACCAAAATCAAAATATGACGCTAATACCAAAGCTTGGCACCAACTATATGCAGATAAAATTGCTGAAGCCGGTGTGGATATGAACTTTCCAGGAGCCGCAAACTTGGTCATGATGGCCGCACCTCAAGTGTCTACAATAAACTCGCAAGCTGGCCCACCGTTTATCCAACTCTATCATCACAAACCCGGGACAATTGCGCATGAGATGGGACATGCTATGGGACTGCGTCATTCCATGTCAGTTGAGGCGGGAAACCATGTTATAAATTCTGGAAGTGACTCAATTCGGAATTACGGCAACCCTCACGCGATGATGGGCATGGGGGCACACACGCTAGAAGAATACAACCTGATGTATAAAAGTTACTTTAAGGGTTGGCTGAGCGACGAGGAAGTCCCTTTAATTGCTTCTTCGGGCACATATCGCCTGTATGCATTTGATCATGGTTCGTCAAGTGGTACAAATGCGCCCGGTAGTATCGGTATGCGTTTGCAGTCTGGCAATGAGGCATATACGTATTGGCTGGAATATCGGACAACGAACGATAGATATAATTCAAATACCAAAAATGGAGTTTTAGTGAATATCAAAGGCTATATGGAAAATGAGTCTCAACCTTCATTTTGGAATCACCGTTCTGCCTTATTAGATATGACGCCCAACTCAAGAGATAATTCACGATGGGCTCAAGAAGATGAGACGGACGCGGAACTCACTATTGGAAAAAGTTTTACAGACCCATGGGGAGGCTTCAAGATCACACCTATTGCTAAAGGTGGGCTAGAAGATACTGCAAACGCATGGATTGAGGTCAATGTGGAAATATTGTAAAAAGTCTCCTTGTTAAACTTGTTTATAGCACAGCGTTCAGCTGTGCTATTTACCCTGTTTCCAATCGGTAAGTCCATATAACCCCAATAAGATAAAATGGCTAATTAAACGCCCTATAAACTGGTATTGAAAACGCGTATATGCCCCAGTTCAAAATAAAGGAGCCATAAGTCAGACCATAATCGTACAAATGAAATCAATCAGTGACTACATACCTGATAATAGTTATCATTACTATATTAAATTAAATATGGCTTTGGACACCCATGAAGATCAACAAACTCAAAACGCCCCTAACCCTGCTCACATTATCAGTGTTTACTCAAGGGTGTAACATGATCAGCCAAGACACTCCGCCAAAACTTGAACTTGCGACCTTATACGATTATCGCTTACATGCGTCACAGAATAAATCGCCTATCTCTATTGATCAACTTCGTGATGATCTTGCCAAGAGTGATGTGGTTTTTATTGGGGAGTATCACTCACACAGTGCTTCACATAAGCTACAAGCCGAACTATTACAAGCGATGTATCTTAAGAATCCGCGCTTAATACTCTCAATGGAGCAGTTTAGCCGTGACAAGCAACAGATATTGAACCAATATTTAAAAGGTGAGATTGGAGAACAAACATTAATCAATGAAGGTGATGCTTGGGATAATTATCGCAGTGACTACCGCCCTCTTGTTGAGTTCGCAAGAAACCATGATTTACAAGTCATTGGCGCTAATACACCTTTAAGCATTGTTAGGTGTATCGCTCGAAAAGGCCCTAACTTTGTTAGTGAGCTGGATGAAGAGAAACAAAGCTGGGTAGCGGCAGATGTTAAGACAAGTTCAATTGAATACCAACACAAGTTTGCTCAGGCAATGTCCCATCATGGCGCGAGCAATTCAAACAATCAAAAAGTGAGTCAAAGCAATAGTTTTTATGCGCAGTTGGCGCGCGACAACACCATGGCAGAATCAATTTATAATGCGTATATAAATAACACAAACAGTCAGGTTATTCACTTTAATGGCGCATTTCATAGTAATTACAATCTTGGTACCGTAGATGCACTAAAACGCCTTGACCCAACTTTAAATATAACCGTCATTAGCCCAGCATTTTATAATGAAGAAATAGAATGGGATAAAGGTGATTACATCTATATAATAAACCCACTTCCAAGTCGCTATATTAAAAAAGAAAACAGAGATAAATCAATCATGAAAATGGTAAAATCAAGAAAAGAAAAAAAGTGTAAAATAAATTAAAAACATGGCATATTTTTATAAGTAGAGGGCGACGCCCTCTATTAAACATAACGAAGCTTATTCAATTTCACAGGTGTGTTGGCGACACGAGTGATTTTGTCCTGACCAGCAGCTACCCCAAGGGTCTGTTCTAAAAAATGCGGGGTTAACTTGGCCACCACCAACCTGTGGAGTCATGTTTGCTGGTAGTGTACTATTATCATTAGACAGTGCCTTCATGGCTTTTTTATTTAGTTGTAGTTTCATTCTCTTTTCCTTAGTTAAAAACTTGATTTTTTGACTTTCATTCCTTGAGCCCTACATTTAAGGGGCCATTTAAAGCTACATCCCTACAATTAAAATGTCAACGTCACCATATGACTTATTTAATAAAAAATAAAAAACAGAATAAAACACCTTCCATTAAATTTAGAAAGCGAATTAAAACCTAAAACCAACATTAATATATTAATAAAAATAGATATGTTTAATACAATAAAAACTATATTATAAACACTTTGCCGACAAACAGAATAAGTTTGACAGCAAAGTGATGTTCAACTTCAACTGTGTGCTTGCCTCTCTATAAAATCGAATGCATTGGCTGGTTGGTACGCACTACTTTCTGAAATTCGTTGATATACACTTTCATGAAGCGATTCATTTGTCCTATTAGCCACACCTAATTGACGCACTTTTTCTGAAAACCGATAGAGCCAGTTCATTGAGTCTCGATATTCATCAAGATGATGTGGACGATAATATGACAAGAATTTTTCGTTAAATATCAGGCCGTGGCGCTTTGCGCAATCCTTTAACCAATGCAATGAAATATTTGCCAAACCATCTTTGGAATAGCCGCCACCGACATTACTATGACTGCCTGCGAACCACTTTTGCTCCAAGGTTTGAGTAGACCCGTTTGGCAAAGTCCAAATGGCAGGCTTGAATGGACCTCGCTTCTCATCAATTGCCAGAGCATGATATGCATGTTCGATGTTGTCTGTCAGGCTCACATCATGAAATCGATACCGGCGATTTATCAATTCAAATTTAAAAGGAACGCCTAACGCGCCGACAGTATCCCAAACCCCCACAAACTTAATCGGAACATCTAGGCATTTGTGTTCTTTCTTAAATGCTGTGACCTTTTCTTCAGATGCATCATTTCGATAGAGCCTATAAGCCTCTGGCATGTAAAAAGCGTGGTCCTTGGGTAACAGCCCTACCTTATTGATCAGTCCTATCGCACTGCGAATTGTGTAGGCACCTCGACTGAAACCAAATCCATAAATTTCGTCGCCAGGTTGGTAGTTCAATACTAAAAATTGATACGCTTTAAGTACATTCTCGGACAAGCCAACGCCAAACCCACCGCCTAAAATTTTGTCCATTCCCCAATGTGTGCCGACGCCTTCGCTATAATACACAACTTGGTGAATACCATCGTGACATACGGGCTCAATTCCTCTTGCGAGTTTTACAACATTCGTTGGCTTTCTTTTGCCGCGATCATATTGTGCAGGCTTATTCCAAGTACCATCCATACACAACACCAATCTTTTCATCGTTTTTCCTTTTAACTTATTGAATTACATAAATAGCGACGGCTAAGATACAACTAAACAAGGCTATTATGAAGGGCATTTTTTTCCTTTTTGGTACCATCTTGCAACTTGTTTATACAGAGATCGTTCATATACCCCCCCTGAAATTAAGTTGCGTCTAAAGATTGTTACGGCCTAAATAGAAGAGGTAAAATACTGCGCTTTAATTGCTAAATACCGTTCATTTTGAAAAAGTGCCTGCATGACTTATTTGTCTGGACATTGGGTAGTAAAAATACGGTTAATCCCATACTCGAATTCTTTTTTAACGTCTCTTCTACGCGAAAATCGTCACTAACACTCCCACCCAGAGCACATCAAAGCAGTTTCATAGCGACTCGGTAGTCGTTGAAAAGAGAATCATTGTGCACTCCTATTACGGCTAATAATTCAAGCTCGGACATCCGACATTGCCTTTGGGTTAAGACGCTTAATGTTGCAATAATTAGCTCGTACCCACAATTTTAAATAAGCAAAATTGATAAATAAAAATAATTACAATGCGCCCCCTTCACAATTGCTCCTCATTGTTCTTTTATATGTAATAACAGTTGCGATTATTTGGATAAAAGCATGATTAAACCCCTTTTCAACCACAGCACAGAAATCAATGACACAACACTCAATGTCATAGCGCATATGCCAACCACCAGCTTACCAACAGTAATATCAAATGATTTTGCTCAAAAGCTTCAAGATAAAGACTTTATGCGTATTGCGGTGCTACTCGCCGCTAAGAGCTACAACGAAGGTGGGTGCCCAATTGGCGCTGTTATTGTTAACAACGAGACAAAACAAATAGTAGGTAAAGGCCACAACACGCTGGTACAAGAATCTCACCCTTATAACCATGGAGAAACCAGTGCAATCAGAGATGCAGGTAGGCTCGATTTTTCTAAAACAACACTTTTTACAAGTTTAAGCCCTTGCGATGTGTGTGCAACACTTTTATATATGAGAGGGTTCGACCGTGTGGTTGTTGGAGATGTGACGAATGCCCAGGGCAATGAAACACTATTAGCCGAAAAAGGCATTCAAGTTGAGATACTGGAAGATCCCGTCGGCATAAAGCAATACGCTGACTTTAGAGCAGAAAAGCCCGAGCAAGATTTAGAGGACTGGCAAGGCTTAGCTGCCTTAAAGTAATAGTGAGGCCTTGTATACATCTACAAGGCCCATCTTAGTTAGAGTTTGATGCCTTCGATATGCAACTCTAGAGTTACATGTGTAGAAGCTGGACCAAGATTGTAATCTATACCAAAATCTTTCAATTTAATGGATGTTTCTCCTGAAAACCCTGCGCGATATCCACCCCAAGGATCCTTACCTTCACCAATTTTTTCAACCGGAAAACTAATCGTACGTTTAACCCCGTGTAATTCCAATATTCCTGTTAGCTTACCTCTACTATCAGTCACTTGTTCATACTTCGTACTTTCAAAAATCGCTTTAGGAAACTTTTTTACATTTAGAAAATCTTTCCCGCGTAAATGTTTGTCTCGCTCTGCATGATTGGAGTCTATGCTTGCAGTATTAATAACAACATTGATCTTTGATGCGTTTGGGTTTGCTTTGTCATACGTAAACTTTCCATCAAAGTCATTAAAACGACCAGTTAGCCAACTGTAGCCTAAATGCTTAATTTTAAAGTTGATAAAAGCATGTGCCCCCGCTTTATCAACCTGATACTCAGCTGCATGCAATGCGCCTGACATCGCGAAACCCGTCGCGACAATAGCTGATAACATACGTTTTTTCATATATTCCTCTCAAGATACCGTAATTAGTTTTATTTGTTTACTTTTAACATGCGGCTAAGGCCGCCATCTTTATTTATATATTGGTGCTTAATCGCCGCACCGATATGGCCTGCAACGAAGCCCATTAGCACCCAAGCCAACCAAAAGTGGATGTCGCCCACAATGTCCTCTTGATTTTCAAATGACCATGGCAATGCCGGTACTTCAAAAATCTCGAATACCATAATAGGCCTGCCATCTGCCGTTGAAATCAGATAACCACTTATCATGATGACAAACATTAAGGCATAAAGTGCAATATGCCCTATTTTGGCAGCCGCTTGTTCCAGTTTTGGACCAGGCAATTCTGCTGGCTTTACATTTAGCTGTCGCCAAATCAACCTAAACAGCAATAACACCAGCAACACGATGCCGATGGATTTATGCAAGTCGAGTGCCCCCTTATACCAAGGATCATAATAAGTGAGCTCCACCATATAAAGACCCAGACCAAACATGAAAAATATCGCTAATGCCATTAGCCAATGTGTAAATATGGCAATTAAGCCATACCCTTTTTCTGTATTTTTGAGCACCTTTGCTTCCTACCTCATCAGATACCTGTCTCTAGAGTAACGATTTATTTCAACCTTAAGTAGTGCATAAATAACAAAACTATTGTGCAAAAATGTATATACTTATCATTAAGACGAATTGGAATAACTTATCTTCAATGCAAAAATTAAATTGGGATGATTATCGAGTTGCGCATACCGTTGCAAAGGCAGGCTCTTTGGCTAAAGCAGCAACAATATTACAGTGTAATCACACGACTGTATTGCGACATATAAACCGCCTAGAGGATGCGCTCAATGTAAAATTATTCATACGTCATCAAAGAGGATACCGGCTTACTGACGCCGGTCTCATCATGCAAGAAGCACTTCCTGATATCGATTCACAATTTGGTAAATTAGAGGACAAGTTACAAAGTATTCAGCAAGATTTCAGTGGTAAAGTGAGGATCACAACTGTCACTTCGTACTCTGCGCTTTTAGCACCTGCAATGCATGCCTTTAGACGGCAACACCCAAAGGTTAGAATAGAGTTGCTTGCGACTGACGAAGTGATACCGCCACAAAGTGGCGCTGTGCACGTTGCGCTTCGTGCAGGGCCAAAACCCCAGGACCCCGACATTATTGCGCGCCATGTTGCTTCAATCACAATGGCTTACTATGCTACTCAAAGCTATGTGGATGAGTTTGGTTTACCCGAGGATGAGTCATCCATGAATGAACATCATTGGCTCATGCCGGACAAAACGAAGCACCATATTCCTTTCATTAAAGAAGTCATAAAAAAGCTTTGTAACGACAGCATCGTATATTCAAGCAATCAATTCTTAGATATACAATCCGCAGTATTATGCGGTATGGGTATTGGGCCAGTATCTGAATTAGAAGCCAGTAAACATAATCACCTTGTAAAACTAAATAACCGTGACCTTTTTAAAACCGACTTTGTCGGTTCACTCTGGTATACCTACCATAAGGATTTAAAAGACAATGCCAAGGTCAAAGCCCTTTTTGATTTTTTACTCGATCATACCCGTCATCTAGCCATGTAATACTTAATGCGTTGGTTGGCAAACTTAAATTGCAAACCAACCATTCGATTACTCTTTTTTAATTGTTATGGCTTTATCTTTTTGGCCTGCATAAAATACGATGATCCGAACATCTTCTTCCCCCAATGCTTTACCGGTGTGGACTTTATCTACAAGCTCTACAATAGGATCTCCCGCATTAAGCATTAATACATCACCATTGGGCTTAGTCACTTTCAATTGCCCTTTTAATACGACACCAGCATTGATTACGGGGTGTATATGCAATGGTAATGTGGTACCTGCTGGGATATTAATGTCTAAAATTGTAATTTCAGGTGTACCTGTTGGATAAGCAGGAAGCTCAGAACCATCCCAGCTTTTGGTCGTCTTAACAAGTGTTTTAAAACTGACCTGATGCTCTTGAGCAGTAGCAAAAACGCTAAAAATCGATGCGCTTAATGCGAGGAAAATTAGGGGGTTTCTCATGAAAATTCTCTGTTTCTTGTCTGTCTGCAAACCACCTTAATCAAGCACACATTAGTTTGCTATAAAATATGATAAAAATGAGCCAAAGATATTAATTTTGTTTCTGTGTAATTACCGAGAAAGTAGCACTTGTTTAGAAAAAAAACCAATACTAATCCGTAACGGTATGCTAGTGCATACACCAAATACGGCCATTTTTACTCACCGGACTATGGCGCGAATTTTATAATGTTTGGCTCTAACTGGACCAACAAACAAGATTTGGAATGCCTTTTTGAAGGTACTTGGCAAAAGCGTGAAACAGGCACCATTGTTCTCTAAAAGATCATTTATGGGAAAGTCCATTTACCGCCACACCTAATGCCAGTCTAATCGCCCTTGAACTGAAGATTGCCATCCCAAAACTTATATTATAGTGACTCAAAAGCGCTGAGAAGTATTGCGCATCGCAACGGATTTCGATGCATCCCCTCTTTACATCAAAAATTCGACTCGAAAAGCGGCAGTGGTATCAACTGATATTGCTCGCTTTAACGCACGTAAAATATGCTCAGATAAGAATGCAACTGACCTTGTATTGATAGACTTAGCGTACAGGATAAAAAACGCGTAAACGTAAAACAAACTAAGAGCCGTTGTAACGTGATAATGCTGCCAATTTCAATAAATGACTTAACTGCTCAAGTGCTATTTCCACTTCATTCTAACAATACGCGTAACGGATACATACACGCTTAGCAATTAGGATTAACAAATGGGCCTGTATTTTATGAGCAGTTCATCTATTTTGATAAATAAAATTAAAGCATGGAAACTGATGTAAAGACGAAGCCACCTATATGGACACACCTGTGATCTCTTGCCTCCGGATTCGCTATTTTAGATTGGCCCCATCACCTGCTATTTATCTATATTCTTATTCGACGCACCATGCTCTGAAGAACAACTTTCAACTTGGTTAGTTGCTTCAGCAACTTAGTTTTATCCAATTATAGGGCTAATAATTTGGAGGAGAACACGATATTGGGCTACTCGTTGATTAGGCACTAGTGTAACAGGGTTAACTTTGTTTGTTGTGCTGATCATAACGTACGCATTTATTGAAATAGGAAACAATACCGGTCGGGCTATGCTAGCTATAAGCAACACGAACCTATAATTAAGGCAATTATCAGTGGCGACCTTTAAGATATAAAGCACCTAGTAGAAACAACAAAGCTAACATCAACGCAACGAATTAAGAGGACATACTCCTTTGATCGCTGCTTATAAGGCTGAACAATTGGATAGCTTCAAACGCTTATTGCGACTTGATGCCGGCCATAACTTTAAGCCTAAAGGTAGGATAAGTTACAAAATCGCTGGTCATATACAAAGCGACCTCAAAACTAATGGTTTGGGCAGAAAGATTAAATATCTCAATATCCACTTTGAACATAGCATAATCCTAACATTGGCTGACGAGCAAGAGAGCCTATTTCACCTCACAACCAACATCGACAATGAGGTTATGGCCAGATTTCTTGATTTGGGCATCGATTATAATCTCAAGCTAAAATGGTGACCCTCTTTGGAGTATGCAGTGAATGGTGAGATTGGAATAATGTTATCCCCTTACTCACACAGCCCAATATCGAAATCACCAAAGAAGCCATTGATCCATTTCATAAGGAAACAAGACATTTCAATGGCGCACTTTTTGATAATGGCGTCAAATGTATACAAGTTAGCAATATCCTTGTTCAGGAACATGGTATTGACAGAAATCGATTGTTCACCGAATAGATATATTCTTATATAAAAAAGCCCAGCAAATATGCTGGGCTTTAAGGATTAAGAGTTCACAAATTATTGTCGCCTCTTAGCAACCGACAGTTTATTTATGCGAGTTTATCCGATGCCACTTTATATTTTGGATCTTCAATTACATTGATCTCTACAAGATCACATGCTTTGTCCAATAACTGCTTACAATCTTCACTCAAGTGACGTAAATGTAGCTTTTTACCCGCTTTAGTGTATTTTTCTGCGAGTGCATCAATCGCTTCAATTGCACTGTGATCTGCCACACGGCTATACTTAAACTCCACAATAACATCATCAGGATCATTAGCGACATCAAAGAGTTCGGCAAAATTTTTCACTGATCCAAAGAACAGCGGGCCGTGAAGCTCGTATACTTTTGAACCTTCTTCATCGATATAATTGTTAGTATAAATATGCTTAGCGTGCTCCCAAGCAAACACAAGTGCTGACACGATCACACCGACGCATACTGCAATCGCTAAATCAGTAATCACCGTTACACCAGATACTAATACAATGACGAATGCATCACTTTTTGGAATGCGCTTCATTAAACGGAAGCTAGACCACTCGAATGTACCCAACACAACCATAAACATCACACCAACGAGTGCCGCCAACGGGATCATTTCAATTAAGCTGGCCGCAAACAAAATGAAGCCAAGTAGTAGTAACGCCGCAGTGATGCCTGATAAACGACTGCGGCCACCTGAATTAATGTTGATCATCGATTGCCCGATCATCGCACATCCGCCCATTGCACCAAATACACCACACGTGACGTTTGCAGCACCTTGACCAACACACTCACGGTTACTATTGCCTCGTGTTTCTGTAATTTCGTCAATAAGTGTCAACGTGAGCAGTGATTCAATCAGACCAATTGCAGCCAAAATTAGTGCATAAGGGAAAATAATTTTAAAGGTTTCTAAATTCCAAGGTACTTCAGGAATATGGAAAGCTGGGAAACCGCCTGCAATCGTCGCATCTGCATTGCCACTCATGTCTTTTAGGTAATCGAGTACATTTCGAGCATCTAAATCGAGTCCAATCACAATACCAGTTACAACTAAAATAGCAGCCAAGCTAGATGGAATGGCCGTCGTTAATTTGGGTAGAAAATGAATAATTCCCATTGTTAAAGCCACAAGGCCAGCCATAATGTACAGCTCAGTGCCCTGCATCCACTGAAGCGTGCCGGATTCATCCATGACTTTAAATTGGCCAAGCTGCGCTAGGAAAATAACGATAGCAAGACCATTAACAAATCCAAGCATGACTGGATGAGGTACCATCCTAATGAACTTGCCCAGTTTAAAGACACCTGCGAGGATCTGTAAAATACCCATCAACAAGACTGTGGCAAAGAGATATTCCACCCCATGCTCAACTACAAGGCTTACCATCACTACTGCAAGTGCACCTGTCGCACCTGAAATCATACCCGGACGACCACCGAAAATTGATGTGATAAGTCCTACGATGAACGCTGCATAAAGACCTACGAGCGGGTCCACTTGTGCAACAAACGCGAATGCGACCGCTTCAGGAACCAGTGCCAACGCAACGGTTAAACCTGATAGCACGTCGTTCTTAGCAGAGCTAGGTGCTTTGCCTATAAGATTAAACATTTATATCCCCAGTGTTTTTTACTACGACAGAAAAGCGCTGGATCCTATCAAAATCCAGCGCTTTTAACAAACATGATACATTATAGTTTTAAATTGAGATGTCTGTATGACACTAAATGATTGGCAAAGCGGTTGAGCGCTTTACACATGTCATAGTCACGTTAGAGTGGACCTCTTGAACGTACTCTAGATTCAGAAGATTGTCCCGGACGAATAACTCATACCCCTCAATCCCTTTAGAAATAATGCGCAACATGAAATCCATGGTACCGGCCATCGTATAACACTCAGTAACCTCATCATAACTCATTATCAGTTTTTCAAATTCGGCGAGATTATTACGACCGTGATTAGACAGCTTCACGTGGGCATAAACCAGCATATCAAAACCAAGTTGCTTTTCATCTAACAGTGCAACCTTCCCTTTGATAAACCCATCTTGCTCTAACTTAGCTATTCGTCTCCAACAGGGGGATTGTGACAATCCGACTTTGTCTGCAATTTCTGCTGTAGACAGGCTGGCATCCTGCTGTAACAGCGCTAATATCTGACGATCAACTTGATTTAATGACATATTTATCTTTATATTTTAGTGTTAAACTTTACGCTATTCACGCAGTTACTATCCAAAACGACCACTCATAAATGGATTGTGGCGTTTCTCATACCCGATACTGGTATCTTCTCCGTGACCACTCATTACCCTTGTGTTTTCGTCAAGTGTAAAAAGCTTGGTTTCTATAGCGTGCTTAAGTTGTGCAGCGTCTCCCTTTGGAAAATCAGTACGCCCCACAGAGCCTTTGAACAATACATCTCCAACAAGCACTGACGCACTTTTAGGCTCATGAAACACAACATGTCCAGGCGTATGTCCTGGACAGTGTTTCACTGTCAATCTAAGCTCACCTAGCTCGACCACATCCCCTTCTTCTAGCCATCTATTAGGATAGAATACAGGTTGCGGCGCAAACCCAAACATTTGGGCTTGCATAGGTAAACCGTCTAACCAGAACTTATCTTCTAAATGAGGGCCGATAATTTCTACGTCGAACGCCTCAGCCAACTCAGTACTAGCACCAACATGATCCAAATGCCCGTGCGTAAGAAGTATAAATTCAATTGTTAACTTATTACTTTCGATAACCGATAAAATCTTGTCTGCATCACCACCAGGATCCACTATGGCAGCTTTACCCGTTATATCGCAAGCGATAACCCGACAGTTTTGCATAAAAGGGGTTACTGGTATTGTTAAAACCTTCATTCTAATTTCTCTGATACGACATTAAAATCGGGTATTTCAAATATGCTTGATCATAGTATGGAGTTTTTTCATACAACCATTCAAGCCTTTGCTCATCGCTTTTTGCAAATTCGCTGTCTTCGCTAATTCGTTTGTCAAATGCTAACGCAAGCTTAGGACTCTCTTTTAACATTTTTCTAGCATATGGCTCAAGTGCATAATTTTCAACATATTCTGTGCGCTGAAAAATACTCAGAAAGTCTCCCCACGCAAAAAATGAATCCGGCGCAGCTGGATGCAATAAATGCGTTATAAGTTCAGAGTATGGTTGCTGAGTAGACACTTTGTACCAACCTTTGGTTACTGGCGACTCTTTAAGCTGTAACTCTTCAAACTCTGCGCTTACACGAAAACGCCCTTCAAAAGGCTTTTTCGCAAATTCGTGACTTGTCACTTTTAATTGCGTTAATGTTTTTAAATCCTGCGGCTCCAACAATTTTGTTACTTCGATACCATGCAGTGACAGTTTCTCGACAATCGCACCATATTGAGGAGGAATATAAAACGCATGAGGCACCTGTACCTTCATTTTTATTTCTTTTTGCCAATATATGGGTAGCTTGTCGTATTCAATCGCTTCGCCTAAATATTTAACCTCTTGGTGACCAGAAAGCGCACTATCAAACTGCTTATACTTGATGCCTTTAAAGCTAATATAATCCGGTTTTGGGCTATAGCCTCTCTCTACCACTAATTCAGTTGGATAGAAATGCCGCTCTGTTTCAATAGCTTTCTCCAGCGCTTTATGCTGTTTTGATAACGCATCAATCACACCATCTATAAATACATATGTACCTAACACACGCTGTTTATAAGGTTTTAACGAATGGTTTTCTACTAGAATAGTTGGAAGCCCTTTAATGTCACCCCAACCATTTGAAAACCTAGGTGACGCCACCCACCCCGCCAAACCTTGTTCTAAATTGCGCTTATTCATGACAAACACTAACGAACCCGGAATATGGCCCTGCTTGGTCAGCTTATCATTGATAACCGGGGAAAATTGTTCTTCAAGTACTTTTGCAATGGCTGGTGCGTCGCTGGCAAAACTCGGGTTAAACCCATAAGTGATATCGTACTGGTAATCTGCACCGTCAGTTACATGAACATCCACATATAGAGACGGTGAAAAGTCATTGATCACTTTCAACACTGATCTCACCCCAGGCGTGTCTAACTTGGTGTAGTCTCGGTTTAGGTTCAAATTCTGCGCGTTTGTCCTAAAGCCCATTGCCAATGGACCACGTTGATTAATACGATTGAATTGACTGCGTCTTTCATGTCCATCGACATTTAATATTGGTATAAAGAGAATATTCACTTTACTTAATATATCGCGCCGTTTTCCCGTCGCGATATCTCTAAGCAACATAAACATCGCATCTTTGCCATCTATCTCACCGGCATGAATACCTGCTTGAATAAGTAAGGTAGGCTTGTTGTTATTTTTCATCATCGCAGGAGAAAACTGACTGTCTTCAACCGCTAATAACATATTAATATCTCGGCCCTGATCACTTTCACCTATTTTGATAGATTGAAATTGGGTTGGATTGGCCGCAACTAAGCGTTTCATGAATGCATTGGTTTGCTCATAATTGGGTGACGATTCTCCAGAGCTCAGTTCAAAGTCTGTCGTCAACAGCCCATCCTGCTGTAATAGGCTTAAACTTGCGCCTTGCCAAGGCTGTAATGGGGGTAAATGACTATTCAAATTAAGCGTTGCAGAAAGCAGAACAATACCTAAACTCATAAACATTCTTTGTGTCTTTTTTGTATAAAGTTGATTATATCAATATTTTATTTAACGGCTTACAATGTGCGGTGATTCAACAAAAATTCACAGTTAAACGCACTAATGCGCTGCCAAACTAAGGAAAATTTAACTAAACCAATGAGTAAAAGCATATTAATTACAGGCTGTTCAACAGGAATAGGGTTATATTGTGCTAAAACACTGCATAGCGAGGGGTACAAAGTTATCGCTTCAGTCCGTAATCCTGAGCACTTACAACAGTTCGAAGCTCTCGAGATCCCATGCGTTTTGCTTGATTTATCAAACGAGCAATCTATACAGAAAGGTTTTAACCAAGCTTTGGCTTTGTGTGACAATAAGCTCGATGTTTTATTCAACAACGGTGCATATGGTCAACCCGGGGCTGTAGAGGATCTGCCTACTGACGTGCTTAGAAAGCAGTTCGAAGTCAACTTTTTCGGTTGGCACACACTGACCAACTTGGCAGTTAAGCATATGAGACAATGTGGTCAAGGAAGAATCATTCAAAACTCTTCTGTGTTAGGCCTAGTTGCACTGCCCTATCGAGGCGCTTATAACGCAAGTAAATTTGCGCTAGAAGGACTCACCGACACCTTAAGAATGGAGTTAGCTGAAACAAATATCCAAATCAGCTTAATCGAACCTGGTCCTATTCTCTCTGAGTTTAGAAAAAATGCCCGGATTGCTTTTGAGGCCCATATCGAAATTAACGATAGCTATCATAAATCAGAATACCAATCTCAATTAAGCAGGCTCAAAGCACGAACAGCCCCACAGAAGTTCACACTAGGGCCTGATGCGGTTTATGACAAGCTCATTCACGCTATCAACGCACCCAAAGCAAAAGCAAGGTATTACGTAACATTTCCCACTTACTTTATGGGTTACCTCAAACGCGTATTGAGCACCGCAATATTAGATAAACTGCTACTAAAAAACAGATGAGCATTGATGCATAGACCTACTTGCTCAGTAAAGGCATACAATAAAAACTAAAAAAGGAGCCTTAGGCTCCTTTTTAAATCGCTTAAACTTAATTAAAAATTAAGCTGCAAGACCTTCTTTTGCTTTCTCTACTAGTGCAGTGAAAGCTACTTGGTCATATACTGCGATATCAGCTAGGATCTTACGATCGATTTCGATTGACGACTTTTTAAGGCCGTTAATGAAGCGGCTGTAAGATAGGCCGTTTTGACGTGCTGCAGCGTTGATACGAGCAATCCATAGTTGACGGAAAGTACGTTTTTTAGCGCGACGGTCACGGTATGCATATTGACCAGCTTTAGTTACAGCTTGGAACGCTACGCGGTAAACACGTGAACGTGCTCCGTAGTAACCTTTAGCTTGCTTTAATACTTTTTTGTGACGTGCACGTGCGATAACACCGCGTTTAACTCTTGCCATTTCTGATATCCTCTATTAAGCGAATGGTAACATACGATCGATAAGGCCTAGGTCATTCTTATGAACCATAGACTTAGCACGTAGGTGTAATTTACGCTTTGAAGACTTCTTAGTCAGAATGTGACGAAGATGCGACTGTTTACGCTTGTAACCGCCTGAAGCAGTCTTTTTGAAGCGCTTTGCAGCACCTCTGTGTGTTTTTAGCTTATAAGCCATTGCAATAACTCCAAATGATATTGCGTTTAATATATGCAAGTAGGCGGATGAAAACATCACTTTTATGGCCCAGCTTACACCCTAGTTCCGGCGAAACTAAATGAAATCAAAAAGTTTACTTAAAGCCGGTCAGCACAGGTGACAATGACATAAAGTCAACGTACTTTTTAATACCTGTACTAAATTCTTTCAAAAATCGGCGCGAATTATGCCTGACTTAAGCTTTTTTTGCAACAGGTGCCATCATCATAACCATTTGGCGACCTTCAACACGATTCGGGAACGACTCTACTTGAGCGATCTCTTCCAAATCGGCTTTTAAGCGATTAAGCATGTCAATTGCGATTTCTTGGTGAGCCATTTCACGACCACGGAAGCGGATAGTGATTTTAGCCTTGTCGCCAGCTTCTAAAAACTTACGCAAGTTACGAAGTTTAACTTGATAGTCACCTTCGTCAGTTCCAGGACGGAATTTAATTTCTTTAACTTGGATCTGTTTTTGCTTTTTCTTTTGTTCTTTTTGTAATTTTGCTTTTTCAAAAAGGAACTTACCATAGTCCATTACTTTACACACTGGTGGTTCAGCGTTTGGACTGATTTCAACAAGGTCTAAACCTGCAGTTTCTGCTTGCGCGATTGCATCTCTTAACGAGACGATGCCCGCTTGCTCACCTTCAGCATCGATTAAGCGAACTTCTTTCGCTGTGATTTCATCATTGATACGATTCTTTTGAGCAGTAGTTTGCCCTTTTTTGCCGCCTCTAATGGTACGTTCCTCCAAAAAATCCAAAATTAAACGTGCGACACCCTTGAAATAATGTTTTGTCGCACGGGTTCTAAATTAAACTCTGTTTTTGATTTCTTCGCTAATTTTAGCGACAAAGTCATCTACAGAGAATTTGCCAAGGTCTTCACCTTTGCGAGTTCTTACTGCTAGCTCTTGTTGTTCAACTTCTTTATCACCAACAACAAGCAAATAAGGTATACGTTTTAAAGTATGCTCGCGGATTTTAAAGCCAATCTTCTCATTTCTCAAGTCAGCACAAGCTCTTATTCCAAGTTTATTCAGTTTTTGTACAACTTCTTGGACATAATCTGCTTGTTTGTCTGTAATATTCATGATTACAACTTGTTTAGGTGCCAACCAAGTTGGGAAGAATCCAGCATACTCTTCAGTCAGAATGCCAATGAAACGCTCAATCGATCCTAAAATCGCACGGTGGATCATCACAGGTGTCTTACGTTCGTTGTTTTCAGCAACATAAGTAGCCCCTAAACGACCCGGTAGAGCAAAGTCTAGCTGCACTGTGCCACATTGCCAAGCTCGTTCAAGACAATCGTATAAAGTGAATTCGATCTTAGGTCCATAGAATGCACCTTCACCAGGTAAATAATCGAACTCTATGTCATTAGTCTGTAGTGCTTCAGCAAGTGCTGCTTCCGCTTTATCCCACATTTCGTCTTCACCGATACGTTTTTCTGGACGCGTCGATAACTTAACTACAATTTTTTCAAAGCCGAACGTTTCATATGTGTCATACACCATTTTAATACACGATGACACTTCATCCATAATTTGCTCTTCAGTACAAAATACGTGTGCGTCATCTTGTGTAAATCCACGAACACGCATTAAGCCGTGCAAGGCACCTGAAGGCTCGTTACGGTGACAACAACCGAATTCGGCCATACGTAATGGTAAATCACGATAAGACTTAAGACCTTGGTTAAATATTTGCACGTGACCTGGGCAGTTCATAGGCTTGATCGCGTATTCACGTTTTTCTGACTCTGTCGTGAACATCGCATCTGAGTATTTATCCCAGTGACCAGACTTTTCCCACAAACCTCTGTCCATCATGAGCGGGCCTTTAACTTCTTCGTAATCGTACTCTCGAAGTTTTTCTCGAACAAAGTCTTCTAGCTCACGATAGATGCTCCAACCATCGTTATGCCAAAATACCATGCCAGGCGCTTCTTCTTGCCAGTGCCACAAATCTAGTGCTTTACCAATTTTACGGTGGTCACGTTTTTCGGCTTCTTCAAGTCGCTTCAAGTAAGCTTTTAACTGCTTTTTATCTGCCCAAGCTGTACCGTAGATACGCTGAAGCATTTTGTTATCTGCATTACCGCGCCAGTATGCGCCAGCAACTTTCATAATCTTAAAGTGTTGGCAGAACTTCATGTTAGGTACATGAGGTCCACGACACATATCAATGTATTCTTCGTGGTGATACAAGCCTGGGCGATCATCTTTAGCGACATTTTCGTCTAGGATTTCCATCTTGTACGTTTCACCGCGTGCTTCAAACGTATCCCTCGCTTCTTGCCAGCTCACTTTCTTTTTAACCACATCATAATTGGTCTTGGCCAATTGCAACATGCGCTTTTCAATGGCCTCAAGGTCTTCTTGGGTCAATGAATGCTCCATATCGATGTCATAGTAGAAGCCATTGTCGATGGTTGGACCTATCGCCATTTTTGCTTCAGGGAAAAGTTGCTTAACTGCGTGGCCAATTAAGTGCGCGCAAGAGTGGCGGATAATCTCTAATCCGTCTTCATCTTTAGCCGTGATGATTTCAAGGCTTGCATCTTGTTCAATGATGTCACATGCATCAACACGCTCGCCATTTACACGACCGGCGATCGTTGCTTTGGCAAGGCCTGGACCGATATCTTTGGCTACATCTAGAGTGGAAACTGGGTTTTCGAAAATACGCTGACTGCCGTCAGGAAGAGTAATTACTGGCATTTTTAATCCTATTTACAGTGGTGACACCTACGCCGCGTCACATGTATTTAATTTATCTTAGTGTAATGTGTGCCCATCAACGCTTTTACGAATAAGCATTGGTTATTCAGTGGTATGCTAAATTTGACTGGGGTCTTACAGTCCTAGCGGTATTGTGACCTGATGCGTGACGAGTTGCAAGGAAAAGACTAATATAAAGTAGTCGATAATGATTAAAAAATGAGGGAATTACATGGTGCGACAGAAATCTCTAAAATTTGCGTCCTTTAACTTATTAAATTTCGCAGCACCCCCTTATGCATTTTATCAACCGGAAGAAACCTATCGGGACACTCAATGGGTTACAAAAACGCAATTTATAACGGGGTTGATCCAGCACATCGACCCTTCAGTAATCGTATTTCAAGAAGTTTTTAATCCCGACATTCTCGCTTCACTCTGTGATGAACTTGGTCTCAAATATTTCGCCACTGTCGATACCCCAACCCAAGACCCTGTCTATGCCAATGTCTTATTTAACCCTGTTGTAGCCATTGCTTCAAAAATTCCTTTTAAACGGTGCAAGCCACTCGAACCCAGTCACGAGCTGCTTGAGTACCTCAACAACTTGGCACAATTCAAATTCAACCGAACACCTATAAAATGCACATTCGAAATTGAAGGGTTTGGCCCCTTAACCATATACGCTGTGCATTTTAAATCTCAACGCGTTCACTCCATGGCCCATATTCTCGGTGAACCAGATCAAGAGGATCCTTTCCTAACACTGCTCAATCAAACAGTGGGGGCAATGCAGTCTCAAATATCACGCTCTTTAGAAGCATCAATTGTGTATTATGATGCCCTAAAAACCCAGCGAGAAAAATCGTCAGCGACGCTCGTAATGGGGGACTTTAATGCACATATTTCAAGCCCTGCACTGTCGTTTATGACAGAGCAATTTCCGATTAGCAGTGAACCTTCAAAATTCGACAGTGTTGGGTTATTTGAAAGCTTCTCGATAGCTGATAATCGGTTCGAGTTTGAGCAAAAGCCCCCTACCCATTATTTCCAAGGTGAAGGCAATGTACTTGATTACATATTGGCATCGAAAGAATTCTCACCTTCACACCCAAACGGTAAAGTCACCTCTCTGACTTACTACAATTACGCCAGTCATTTAGACCCAAAAAGGGATGATGAGGACATTCGTTATTCTGATCATGCAGCTATCGCAATAGAAATTACGATTTAATGAAAAAGCTATGCTATGATCGCAGCCAATAGCTATAAATTGGGAAACACAATGAGAACACTTGGCGTAGAAATCACTGGCAGCGAAGCGATGCTTTGTCTTTTAGCAAAAGAGAGCGACGTTTTCGATATTCGTGACATTCGACAAACACGCTTTACATTACCAAATATTGGCCAAGATCAAGAAGTAATGCGTAAGTTTCACTTTGACTTGTCAAAACTTGTTGAAGATTATCAAATAGATACAATTGCAATTCGCCAGCGTGCACACAAAGGTAAATTCGCGGGAAGCGCGGCAGGCTTCAAAATGGAAGCCGCGTTTCAGCTTATCGACAATGCAGAAGTACACATATTAAATGCAACCGAAGTGAAAGAGCAGTTAAAACGCAATCCTGTACCAGTGGACTATGAAGACACTGGATTAAGAAAATATCAAGAACAAGCATTCAACAATGCATATGTTTTGATCATGCGTAAAACATATGGACATGATGTAGAAGACCAAGACTAATTGATTGCAAGTTGATAGGTGAGCTACTCTGGCTCACCTTCCGACTCCCCTCCTTAACAGCAAAATTACCTTTAAGAAAAAACTTTACTTAATTTTAAGCTGCTAAAAGTTAAAAAAATCGATATGTTTGTATAAACGGATCTTTTTTAACCAAAATGGTATGTATAAATTATTTGAAAAAATTACCCAGCCTTTCCCAGCTCAAGACGCTGAGCAGCCGCCAAACTCTCTATATGCTTTTTGCCGATTTTATACGAAAGGTATGGAAATCCCGCTAGTTTGTATGTCTGCCTGTGCTGCGTTATTGGCAATACTCGAAGTTACACTATTTAGCTTTATGGGTACTTTGGTTGACTGGATGCAAGCAATGACACCTGAACAGCTATTTGCGGAAAAGTCCGGTGAGCTTATGGCTATGGCTGCCATTACTGTTATTGGTATTCCTATTTTGGTATTTCTGCATAGTGCACTCCTACATCAAAGTTTACTAGGTAACTATCCAATGGCAATACGATGGCTCTCTCACCGCTATCTGCTCAAACAAAGCATGGAGTTTTACCAAGACGAATTTGCTGGTCGTATTGCGACAAAAGTGATGCAAACGTCTTTGGCAATTCGAGAAGCCGTCATGAAGCTACTTGATGTCCTTGTTTATATTGGGGTCTACTTTGGAGCCACTTTAATTTTGATTGGTAGTAGCGATCCAAGGTTACTTGCTCCCCTGCTTCTTTGGTTAGTTTTCTATATTGCTCTTCAGATTTACTTTGTGCCTCGATTGAAATCTGTTGCATCAGAGCAAGCCGATGCTCGATCCGAAATGACAGGCCGGATTGTAGATAGCTATACGAATATTTCGACGGTCAAACTGTTTTCATACACCAAACGCGAAGAAGACTATGCTAAAAGCAGTATGAACTTATTCATGAGCCCGGTCTATAAGCAAATGCGTTTGGTAACTAGCCTTAATGTAAGCATCCAAGCTATCAACTATACTCTGGTCTTTTTAGTCGCTGGCCTCGCACTGTATTTATGGGCCGACTCCGCAATCACCACGGGTGCTATTGCCGTCGCAGTCAGCCTTTCACTGCGTTTGAACGGGATGTCGCAATGGATAATGTGGGAAATAAGTAGTTTGTTTGAAAATATTGGTACTGTTGCTGACGGCATGAATACGCTATCTAAGCCTGTTTCAGTCAAAGACCCCAAGACAGCAAAAACATTGCAAGTGACATCGGGTGCAATACACTTTGACAAAATAAACTTCGCGTACAAAAAACATGACCCAAATGCATCAACTTCAATATTCCAGAATCTGAGTTTAGATATTAAACACGGTGAAAAAATTGGCCTTGTGGGCCGCTCTGGCGCTGGCAAGTCTACCCTTGTCAACTTACTGTTGCGATTTTACGACTTAGAAGATGGTCGCATCACCATTGATGGACAGGATATCAGCCAAGTTTCTCAAGAAAGCCTTAGGCAACACATTGCCATGGTGACGCAAGATACAGCCCTACTTCATCGCAGTGTAAGAGACAACGTTTTATATGGCAGGCCAGACGCAAATGAGCAAGCGCTACAAGATGCCATTGTACAAGCACAAGCTCTCGATTTTATCGCTGAGCTGGAAGATAGTTACGGGAATACAGGCTTAGATGCCATGGTTGGTGAGCGCGGTGTAAAATTATCTGGTGGGCAACGCCAACGAATCGCCATAGCAAGAGTTTTATTAAAAAATGCGCCAATTTTAATCCTTGATGAGGCAACTTCTGCATTGGATTCCGAATCCGAAATTGCAATCCAAGAAAGCTTGAACAACTTGATGCAAAATAAAACCGTTATCGCGATAGCCCACAGATTATCCACTATCGCGAAAATGGACCGACTCATTGTAATAGATCAAGGGCAAATCGTTGAACAAGGCACACATCAAGAATTGCTCAATAAGCAAGGAGTCTATGCCAAGCTTTGGGCGCATCAAACGGGTGGGTTTATTGGCGTGGAGTAACCCCATTACAAAAGAGCTTACAAGCCTGAGTAATAAAATCAGACAATTGCTGCTCATCGATGGGAGGTTGCCAACGGATTGCCATCTCCCAAAAAGTCAGTCGTTTTAGTCCCCCCCAAAAAAATGCAGCTGCAAAATGCGACTCACAATCACCTAAACAGCCAGCTAACGCAGCCTCTTCAAACCAAACCACCATAGAGCGTTCACAATGACTAAACTTCTCATTTAAACGCATTGCTTGTTCTTCACTACGCATCGATTCAATCATCACGATTCGAGACAACCTTATATAATCTGGATCAGACAGTAAACTGACCGCGCTATTTGCTAAGTGCTTAAGTTGCACTTCAAAATCGTAGTTTGGAATAAATTGAATCGCTGACAGAGGCTGTATTCTTTCAATAAGTGAAATTACCACAGCATCAAACAAAGCCTCCTTATTTGGATAGTGCTTGTAAAGAGTGCGTTTTGATACTTCAGCTTTTTGACATATTGCTTCCATCGTCGTCGCTTGCAGTCCCATCAATGCAAACTGCTCAATTGCGGCACTCAATATTGCTTGTTGCTTTGCTGACAATTGTGTCATTTATCTCTCTCTTACTTATCAATTAACATAAGTTTAACCAATAATAGGAACAATAAAAAGTAAACCTCGCCGTTTATGCTAAAAAATAAAAGTACACGACACCGTTTACCTTTAAACCTAACAAGTATACACTAGCGTTTACTTGTATAATTGTCGACTAATTAACCTTTACTTTGGTGTGAGGAAGGTATGAAATGACAAAGTGCCCACTAAATCACGCTCAGTGAACTAGTTTATACAAGGCAGTACGCTAAACTAAATGAAGGTGCATCATCTTCAACTGTTTAGTTTAGGAAAGCACGAAATAAAATAGGATTTGGAGTGTTCATGTATCCAGCATCAATTAAACGCAAACTTAAACACCTTTCACTCGCATTGCTGTCCACAGGTATGATCAGTGCTTGTTCGGAAGCCCCTCAACAGCAAGCTGGGTTTGGTATGCAACCAGCTAAAGTTAGCGTCACCCATGTGACGACGCAAAGCGTACCTTTCAATATTGAATTGCCTGCAACATTACTAGGTGACAAAGAAGTTGAGATCAGAGCCAGAGTCTCGGGACTGATCCAATCAAGAAACTTTGACGAAGGTCAATACATAACCGCTGGTCAGTCTCTTTTCACCATTGAATTAAAACCTTTTCAGCTTGAGCTGGAAAAGGCACAAGCTGAACTCCATGCCTCACAAGCCAACGTGCAACAAGCTAAACGAGAAAGAGATAGGCTAGAAAGGCTAAAAGACGAACGCTCTGTTTCCAAACGCGACTTTGACAACGCAGTTTCAGCTTACGACATCGCGTTGGCTAATTTAGAATCAGCCAAAGTCGCTTTAAACGAAGCACAGCTCGATTTAGAGTACGCACAAGTAAAGGCGCCGGTATCAGGAATAATTGGTCGAGAGCGTGAGTCGCAGGGCAGCTATGTTTCAGGGCCAACCGTGTTACTTACTGAGTTGACCGACACCAGTAATATGCGCGCGCGATTTGGCTTTTCAGAACGTGAACAGCTAGCCATGCGAAAAGATGTTGAGTCTGGGACATTAACACTGCCAATAAACAATGAGTTTGACGCCACCATTATTTTACAGGATGGATCTGTGTACGCAGAGCAAGGTAAAGTTAATTTCTCCGATGTACGCGTTAACCGTTTCACCGGCACCTCTGAACTACAAGCAAGAATCGCAAACCCAAACGGTGAGTTAAGGCCGGGTCAATTCGTACGTGTACAATTAAGTGGTGCCGTCAGAAATGAAGCGATAGTGGTACCTCAACGCGCAGTGCTGGATAACGGAACTGGTAAGTTTGTTTATGTTGCAACAGAAAATGAAAAAGGCATGACCGTGGCGTTGCCTGCACCTGTGCAAGTAGGTGAGTGGGTACAACTAAATGGGGAAAATATGTGGGTCATTCGTTCTGGCCTACAACCGCAGCAGCCTGTTATCGTCGAGGGGATGGCACGTATTTTCTTCCCAGGTATGCCAGTTAACGTAGCGGCTGAAGGAGAATAAGCCCTATGTTCTCTAAATACTTTATTGATAGGCCTATTTTTGCCTTTGTAATTTCAATTGTTATTGTCCTTGCTGGCCTAGCAGCGATGCGCACCCTGCCCGTTGCCCAGTACCCTGAAATCTCGCCACCTCAAGTACAAGTTACTGCTGTGTACCCTGGAGCTTCTGCGGATGTTTTAGAACAAACCGTTGCAGCGCCCATAGAAAATGCCATCACAGGCGTTGAAGGCATGATGTATATGGAGTCTATCAGCAGCAGTTCAGGTGCGACGACCATTACCGTCACATTCGAGATTGGCACAGACGTGGACCAAGCTGCAGTTGATGTGAATAACCGTGTTAAACAGGTTGAAGCTAGGCTACCAGAAGAAACACGCAGACAAGGCGTAGTGGTTGCAAAAGGCTCGTCTAGTTTTTTGCAGGTGCATGCGTTTTACTCGCCTGATAACAGCCGTTCCAGTTTGTGGACGTCCAACTATGTGACGATGAACATTCTGGATAACATTAAACGCATTCCTGGTACTACCAATGTTCAGATTTTCGGCGCAAGAGATTACGCCATGCGGATTTGGTTGCGCCCAGACATCATGAGCCAGCTTAAAGTCACCGTGGAAGAAGTCACGAGTTCGATTCGAGAACAAAACTCACAATATGCAGCGGGTAGCATTGGCGCAACACCTACTTCAGCAAGCCCACAGGAATTAGTTTACAGTGTCACCGCTCAAGGTCGTTTGTCTACACCAGAAGAGTTTGAAAACATTATCATTCGTGCTAATTCAGATGGCTCGACATTGAGGCTTAAAGACATCGCACGTGTTGAGTTAGGTTCTAAAGATTACAATTTTAACGGAACTATAAATGGCAAAGATGCTGTGTTATTGGGTATATTCCTCCAGCCAGGTGCGAACGCACTGGATGTGGCCAACGAAGTAGAAGCAGAAATTGCCAACCTTAAAACGCAATTTCCTCAGGGATTAGCTCACCTAAACTCATACGATACAACGCGATTTGTTGAAGTTTCGATTCGAGAGGTACTAATCACACTCGGTGAAGCAATGGTACTGGTTTTCCTTGTCGTGTATTTATTTTTACAAAATTGGCGCGCAACGCTTATACCAACCTTGGCCGTGCCCGTATCTTTGTTGGGCACATTTGCTGGATTATACATGCTGGGATACTCCATCAATACATTGACCTTATTCGGTATGGTGCTATCCATCGGTATTGTCGTCGATGATGCCATCGTCGTGCTAGAGAACGTTGAACGTATTATGCATGAACAACACGTCAGCGCACGAGAAGCAGCCTATAAAGCCATGGAAGAAGTCAGTGGACCGGTTGTCGCCATTGTATTGGTTCTTTGTTCAGTGTTCATCCCTATCGCGTTTTTGGGTGGGTTAACAGGCGAACTATTCCGTCAATTTGCCATCACAATATCGATTTCCGTGAGCTTATCTGGCGTCGTTGCACTTACCATGACACCGGCATTGTGTGTCTTAATTTTAAAACATGAAGACAAGCAAACTGCACGCTTTTTCTTGTGGTTTAATAATTGGTTTACGCGCGTAACAGGAAAATATGTCGGGTCAGTGAGCTTTATGATCCGTCGTGGGGCTTTAGGGTTTATTCTCATGTCCACAATGGTTGGCGCCACAGTTTTCTTATGGCAAAAAACACCCGGCTCGTTGGTTCCCGATGAGGATCAAGGCTTTTATATCAGCGCGGTGTTCTTGCCAGATGGTACGTCACTAGAAAGAACAACCGAAGTGACAAAACAAGTTGTTGAGGCCGCACAGTCTAACCCTGCCAATGAAAACGTGGTTGCGTTTACGGGTTTTGACTTTTTAGGTGGTGGTTACAAAAATAATGCCGCAACTCTGTTCATTACTCAAACGCATTGGGATGAACGTGAAGTGGATTCTAAGTCTTTGGTCGGTGAACTGTTTATGAAAACCGCTCATATTAATGAAGCCTTAGTATTGGCATTCAACCCTCCGGCAAT
Organism: Pseudoalteromonas sp. SMS1; assembly: GCF_021530565.1. Taxonomy (GTDB): domain Bacteria; phylum Pseudomonadota; class Gammaproteobacteria; order Enterobacterales; family Alteromonadaceae; genus Pseudoalteromonas. The sequence goes on along the minus strand of NZ_JAKGBI010000013.1, from coordinate 78,112 downwards.
TTTTGGCTTGGGTACCACAGGTGGTTTTGAGTTTTATTTGCAAAATAAAACCGGCGCAGATCCAGAAAAACTCAAACAAGGCATGCAGCTGATGATGAATGCCGCCCAGCAAAGTCCTATTTTAGGTGGGCTGCAAACCCTTTGGCGTCCCGATGCGCCACAACTTGAAGTTCATATGGACAGAGAACAAGCAAGAGCAATGGGTGTTAATATCAACTCAGCATTTAACGCATTAGCAGCAAACTTAGGCAACTACTATGTCAACGACTTCAACAAATTTGGTCGCTCATGGCAGGTGATTTTATCTGCTGAAGCACAGTTTAGAATGACACCGCAAGACGTTGGCCGAATTTACGTTAAGAATAATCAAGGTGACATGGTGCCTATTTCTGCTTTTACCGATATTGAGTTTGCTAGGGGCCCCGAAAGCTTACATCGCTACAACAACTTATCAGCTGTGAAACTGATGGGGAATGCAGCACCCGGTTATAGCTCTGGTCAAGCAATTGCTGAAATCGAACGTATTGCAGCGGAGGTTCTCCCGCCGGATATGACATTCGAGTGGACAGCTTCTGCATTCCAAGAAAAACGCAGCTCTGGTACGACCGGCTTGGCGCTTGGACTGGCTGTTGTGATGGTATTTTTAATCCTTGCGGCACTCTATGAACGCTGGTCATTGCCTATTTCAGTATTACTCGCGCTACCTTTTGGCACTTTTGGCGCGTTAGTTTCTATCTGGGTAGCAGGACTGACTAACGACGTGTACTTCCAAATTGGACTTGTTACCTTGCTTGGCTTAGCAAGTAAGAACGCAATTTTAATCGTCGAGTACGCCCTGATGAAGTACCAACAAGGTTGGAGTGCAAGCGCCGCTGCACTCGAAGCAGCAAGATTGAGGTTTCGCCCAATCATCATGACATCGCTTGCATTTATTCTTGGTGTAGTACCACTGGTGCTCAGCTCTGGCGCTGGTGCAGGCGCAAGACATAGCGTTGGTACCGGGGTGATGGGTGGTATGATGGCCGCGACCTTCCTCGCCGTGTTTTTCGTGCCTTTGTTTTTTTACTGGTTAACGACGCGAAAGTTTACCGAAAAGCGTTCGAAACAAGCCCTCGCGAAAGAAATCGCCGATCATCATAAAAAGGATCACACCGATACTCAGGAAGATCTCGCATAGAACTGAGATATAAAAACGCCAGCTTTGCTGGCGTTTTTACTCCGACTCGATTACAAATCATAACAACTTATTGACTGTAAAATCAGCTATCGATTATGTTACTATGTGCAATTATTTACTCTTTAGGTTCGAGTTTTTGCGCATTTTAGTTGTCCTATTGCTATTTCTCAGCACATCTTTTTTTCTCTCTGCTTCAGTTCCCTCAGAAAGTAACTGGCAACAGGTTTATAATAAGTTGCGTGCTGAAGATACACAGTTAGCTTTTCAGTTTTTGCAACAACAAGTAAATACACTCCCTCCGGGCTCTGAGCGTATCTACGTAGGCGCGACATTGGCAAGAACCGCCATCGCATTGAAAAAGAGTGTGTCACTAAACGAAGTCATTATCTACTCAGACAACTTGTACGACGACGTTTTGCAACACATTGTATCTGGACTGGTTGTTGCTCACGAGAACCTGTATTCACAGACAATGCATGAATTTAAGCAAGCAATTGCCAAAGCATATGAACTCGAAGAACCGGCAGTGATAGCGACCGTAGAGCTATTTTACATCAACGTAAAGATTTCCCTCGCAAACTATGTGCAACTCACTCACCACATCAAAGAAGTTGAACGAAACGTACAAAAAATGAATGACCAGTTTTGGGGCGTCAACTCTTTACACAACGTCAAAGCTCTCAATGCCAATTTCAACGGTGATCACGTCTTAGCGATTGAAATGTACCAGCAAGCAATCGCCAATACCCAATATGAAGCCAATAAAGCCCCATATTACAATAATTTAGCGCTAACTTACTTAGATCTAGGGAAATTTGACGATGCAACCAAGTATTTAACAAAGTCACTGGAACTCAGAAAGCTACAAAATAATGAGTATAAAGTCGCCCTAACAATGCTCAATTTAGGAATCGTTGCAAATCGTGCGAACCAATACCAAGAAGCACTTATGTGGCTGGATAAAGCTTACCAATTATATGTAAAGTTCGACAACGCGTATCGAAAAGCTTATGCATTGGTGCAAAAAGCTAAGGTATTCACAAATTTAAAACAAACAACGAAAGCAAGCGATGCAATTAATACCGCCCTTTCTCTCATTAGCGTAACAGATAATATCAACTTGATTACAGATATCCGTATTCACGCAGCTGAAAACATGCAAACGCTTGGGGAAACGAATAAAGCCATTATACAGGCTCAAATAGCACACGATTTAGCAATGAGCGTAAATGATAAAGCGCATCTCATTCGTAGTTTAGAATTACTGGCTGAGCTTGCTGCTAAACAAAGTGATTTTGAACAAGCTTATCAATACAGTAACCAACTACTTTTTGAAAAGGAGCAATTAAACGCTCAAAAAAGCATGCAAGCGATGATTGCTTTGGAGTCGGAACTTGAGGTTACAGCTCAGCAATTAAAAAACGTTAGGTTAGAGAAAAACAATAATTTACAACAGCAGCATATCTCACGCTTAGAAGAAAGACAGCAATACCACGCAATCATTATTTTCTTTTCTCTAGTACTGCTATTTTTGAGCTTACGAGGTTACAACAAACACAAATACCGAGCACAACATGATAACTTAACGGACGCGTTGAATCGAGGCGCCTTTGTCAATCGCATTACTCGAGTAGGCGCACCTGCTATTGGCAAAAAGCATGGCTTAGTATTGTTTGATTTGGACCACTTTAAACAGGTTAACGACCTATATGGTCACCCGACTGGGGATTTAGTTTTGGAAAAAACCGCTGAATTAGTGAACCAGTTTTTTCCAAAATCTACTTTATTTGCTCGATTTGGAGGTGAAGAGTTTATGCTTTTTGTGCCAAGCTTAAGTGATAAAGTGTTATTCGATTTAGTAGATGAGTTTCGTCAAAAACTGAGCATGATGACAATGACAAGCGAAGCTGGTAAAACATTTACAGTTACGGCGAGCTTTTCTTTGTTAACCTATCAAAACAACGTCAGTAATCTCGATAAAATCTATAGCAAACTAGATGTTGGACTATATCAAGCAAAAAGCAGCGGAAGAAATTGCATTATAATGGCTTAGTCAGCCAAGGTTAACTTGACTGACTGTGCTTTACCCGCCTTACAGGCCAAACACGACCTTTTCACTTTTTAGCATTCTACTGCTTAACATAGTGAAAATCACGAATAAGCCTAACGTACTAAAAGAAGACAATAAGACCTGCATTAATGGTAATTCATTGCCTTTGATCACCTCTATCATCGCATACTGTTGAGCTGCAATGGGTATCCACTGTACGTAATCGGTAGCAATGTCATAGGTCGTCATCATACTCAAACCTATCGGTACAAATAGTACAAACGCGACGTATGATTGGGCTTCTTTAAATGACTTCGCCATAAATGACACACATACTAGCAAACTGGCTGACATCAATGCGATTGGTATGCCGATGAATGTACAAAATAAGATAAACGTGGCATCTATATTGATGCTGAACCCTAACTGTTCCCACGGAACCATGCCATATGCAAACTTAGAGACAACTAACACAAGAACTAATCCAATCATAGAGTAGCTCGCGATTGCCGCAACTTTTGCTAACACGATTTGGGTACTACTTAATGGATGACTCAGCAATAAAGCCAGCGAGTTACGCTCACGCTCGCCTGCACTAGTATCAATCGCAAGATTCATTGCCGAATAAAAAAGTGCAATGATAATGGATAAGGTCGCGATGCCAAGAAACATACCACCTTTTGAATCCGGCGTCGCCTGATCTTGTGTTTGCACATTCACAGCGCGCATAATGCTTGGATCTATGCCTCGGGAAATCAAACGTAGGCCAGTAACTTCGGCGTTATAACGAGCCAGTGCAGCTTCAAGGCGGCGGACAGACTTAATCAGTTTATTGTCGGACTTATCAGCAATAATCGTTACGTCAGCACTTTTGCCTTGAGACATGTTAAGTGCATAATTTTGACTAATGACAAGTGTTATCGCCTTCACACTGGCCGATTCTCCATGGCTAATATCTTGTCCCTCTAGGTAACTGACAAGGCTAGGAGCTGCGTTGGCATTTTTAATGGTGATTTCCAAAGCGTCTGGAGAGCTTAATTGCTTGAGAAGCACAGTAAACAACAAACACATAACAATGGGAGCACCAATGGCGTAGTATAAACCTGCCATAACAGAGCGCTTATCGCGGCTTGCGTCTAACATTTCTTTTTTATAAAGGACTTGAGTTAATTTCATCATGCAGCCAAGCCCTCATCAGACCCGATTAATGTGATAAATGCTTCTTCTAAGGAGTCTTTTTGAGTTTTATCACACAGCGCTTGCGGGGAGCCTTGTGCGACAACCTTCCCTTTGACCATTACAACAACATGATCACATAACGCGGCAACTTCTTGCATTACGTGGCTAGAGAACAAAACACAGTGGCCTTGTGCTTTTAACATCAACAGCAACTCTCTTAAAATCCGTGTACTCATCACATCAAGACCACGTGTAGGTTCATCCAAAATAATGTTTGTTGGTTCATGCACAATCGCTTGAGCAAGTGCGGTTTTCATTCTTTGCCCTTGAGAAAAGCCTTGGCATTTCCTGTCGGCAATATCATTCATTTTTAATTTATCCAGCACGCTTTGCGTTGCGGATTTTGCTTCTTTTGTACTCATACCGCTAAGCTCAGCAAAGAACTGAATATATTCTCTTGGCGTTAGACGTTCATAAAGCCCACAGGGATCTGGGAAAAGACCTAATTGCTGTTTTGCTGACATGGGATCTAAGGCAACGTCTACGTCATCTATTTTGGCTTCTCCACTGTCCGCTTGCAGCAAACCAAATACGGTACGTAAACACGTAGTTTTACCTGCGCCATTTGGTCCAAGTAAACCCGTTATTTTACCGTTTTCTGCCCTAAAACTCAGGCCATTTAAGGCTTGAACGTTACCGATAGTTTTTCTTAAGTCAGTAACTTCTATCATCACAGCTCCTTACTACTTTGGCTTGCAACTGGTCCATTAATGTTCATGAAATACTGTTTTGTATTGTCTTTATCCAAACACTTTGCATCCAAGCCGTCACTACTGCCCGTATCGATAAATTGACCAATCAACTTATTCGCACAAGTTTGCGACGCGACGCCATGAGTTGCTGTTTGCGCAATTAGATGCAGTGCATTGCTCATGTTTGTCATCGCGAGCTCGGCCCAACTTGGTGGGGTCGCCGGATCCAGCCCTCCAGACAAGAGTAAAACAGGGGTATCTGTCTTGAGTGGTTGATAAAAAGATTTATCAACTGGTTCTACTTGCCATACTGGACAGCTCGCATCAAGTGATTCGATCATCAATCGACCGAAGTACGATTCCGCATATTTATTCTTATCTTCAAGGCTCATATTTGGCCAGTCTTCACCACAGGTAATGGCACTGTGCATCCCCATTGCAATGGCGCCAAATGTATTTTCATTTCCAAGTAATCCGACCAAAGGGTTAAAATTACCTTGATTTGCTGAATCTATCACTAAAGGAACGAGTGCTCTGGTTGTATGACTATACAACGCCATGCGAATTGCACCACGTAATTTGCTTTCCGTAAGCACCAGCTCTATGTTTTCAAACGTACGCGGATGCCTGACCGATACTCGGATAGGTGAAGCTTGCAGCTTATCTAACAATGCTTGGAAATCAGCAACAAGGTTTGGATACTGCGTATGGCAAGTTGCATCTTCAGCACAACGTTGAAATAGCGCGTTAAGTGACTCATCTATCGCTTTACCTATGGCAACCAAACTTTGTTGCATAGGTACAACGCCATCTAATACCGCCGTTGAAACAGAGTTAGGGTACTGGCGCATATATTCTTGCGCGATACGCGTACCATAAGATGCGCCATACAAATGAACTGTTTGATAACCGAGTGCGACTCTAACTGCTTCAAAATCGCTTGCTGCGGCAGAGGTGGTAAAGTGAGATAGATCCGTTTTAAGCTTGCGCTGACACACTTCTGTTTCTTCTTTGGCTAATTTAAATAACGGGACTGCGGAATCATTAAACGCAAATTGTTCCTTTAAGCTTTCAGTATCACATTGCAGTAGTCGCGATTTACCAGTCCCTCTTTGGTCCACTAAAATAATATCTCGATTTTCTCGAGCATAGCGTAAATTGCGGGCAAAAATTGCAGCAACTTCTATCGCAGATTGACCCGGGCCACCAGCAAAGGCAAGCACGGCTTCATTTGGTTTTGTTTCTTTAATTGCAGGTATAACAGCAAAGTGGATATCGATTGATTCGCTGTCAGCGTGTTTCGACAGCGGTTGGCTTATAGAGCCGCACATTAACCTATCTTCGAGGCCATCTACATAACAAGGGGTCAGTAATTGATTGCTTGGTTGTGCGTACGAGAGACCGGAACAGGTCATGGCAAGCGGAATTAAGCCAATCTGCATTAGCTTAATAAGCTGATTGCCGTACTTATTCATTTAAAGTTTCCTTATTAAAATCAACAGCTATTTTAAACTTAAAACTGCAGACGTTGGGTGTATTAGTCAGGTAATACAGTGGCCGTTAGAATAGTGGTCGCGTATTTGTGTGTCAACAATAAGCGTACCTGTATACACTACCTCGATTATTCAGTGCTCAAAACACCAAAAAATGACATTGCCTTACGGAGCGTTAGGTACTAAGAGAGCGTGTTTGAAATTTGTATACCACAAGCAAGAGCTGGCTGGATAAAAAAAGGGCCAGCGATTGCTGGCCCTAAATATTATTTTTTGCGTTTTTTCTCTTCTTCGACCCACTTGCCTTCAACAAACGTTGCCTTCCAGCCAGTGGCCTTACCTTCAACTTCCGTCATGACATACTGAGACTTCGTTTTACGGGAGTATCTTACTACCGCTAAATTACCATCGCTGTCTTTTTCAGGAGCATCAGCCAGATAATAAAACTTAGGAGAAATACGGTCTCTAAATCGCTTAAGCTCAGCGACTTTAGGCGCTCGAGTCTCTCTTGATTTAGGGAACGTGTGCGCTGCTAAAAAGATACCCGATGCGCCATCTCTCAAAACAAAGTGTGCATCCGATTTTTCGCACTCTAATTCCGGTAATGGAACTGGATCTTCTTTTGGTGGCGCTGGTTCACCACTTTTCAGGAGCTTACGCGTATTCTTACACGCTTCGTTGGTACAGCCAAAGTACTTACCAAAGCGACCTGATTTAAGCTGCATATCTGAGCTACACTTGTCACATTCGATAACTGGACCATCGTAACCTTTTATTTTAAAGGTGCCTTGTTCAACAATGTATCCATCACAAGCTGGGTTGTTACCACAAACATGTATTTTGCGTGTTTCATCAATTAAGTATGAATCCATCGCTGTCTCACATTTTGGACAACGCTTTTTCTGTCTTAAGCTTTCTGTCTCGGCATCTTCTGCATCCGTATCAATGGCTTCATCACCGGAGATCAGATTCATGGTGGTTGTGCAGCGTTCTTTTGGTGGCAGGCTATATCCAGTACACCCTAAGAATACCCCCGTAGACGCAGTGCGAATACCCATTTTTCTGCCACACGTTGTACAGTCAATATCGGTTTCAACCATGACATTTTGACGCATACCGCCTTCGGCTTCTTCTTTCCCTGCTAACTCCAATTGCTGTGAAAAGTCTGCGTAAAACTTATCTAATACTTGAGTCCACTCACGCTCACCTTCAGCGATGTCATCAAGACGGCCTTCCATTTTAGCAGTGAAATCAAAGTTCATTAGATCATTGAAGTTTTCAACGAGTCGATCTGTGACTATTTCGCCCATTTTTTCAGCGAAGAAGCGCCTATTTTCAACTCTAACATAGCCGCGCTCTTGAATAGTAGAAATGATGGCAGCATACGTTGACGGACGTCCAATACCACGCTTCTCTAATTCTTTAACTAAACTCGCTTCACTGAATCTCGCTGGCGGTTTCGTAAAGTGCTGTTTAGGATCTAACGTGATTAGGTCAACGTTGTCGCCCACAGTAACGGCTGGCAGTGCCTGCTCTTCTTCACTCTTCTTACGAACCGCAGGTTGCACTTTGGTCCAACCGTCAAAGCGTAACACACGTCCGCGCGCTTTTAAGGTGTAATCATTTGCGCCGACCGTGATATTTGTTAAGTCATACTCTGCTGGTGTCATTTGACACGCAACAAACTGACGCCAAATTAGCTCATATAGTTTCTTTGCGTCTGCGTCTACACCTTCAACGTGACCTGACAGTACATTCACATCAGATGGACGAATTGCTTCGTGCGCTTCCTGCGCGTTGCCTTTCGCACTGTACTTAATCGGTGCGCTAGGCAAGTATTTATCACCAAAGTTACCTTGAATGTACTCTCTACACATTTCAACCGCATCATTTGATAGATTAGTTGAATCGGTACGCATATAAGTAATATAACCCGCTTCATACAGGCGCTGAGCTAGCATCATTGTTTTCTTGACGCCATAGCCCAAGCGCGTGCTTGCTGCCTGCTGCATGGTTGAAGTAATAAAAGGCGCGCTCGGCTTACTTTTACTCGGCTTTTCTTCCACTTTAACAACGGAGAGACTCGCCTTTTCAATGTCAGAAACCGCTTGAAATGCTTGTTGCTCATTAACCGGTTTAAAAGCTTGGCCTTGGAACTTAGTAACAGCAAAACGGACGTCTGTTGTAGCTAGCTTTGTATCTGCGTGGATATCCCAAAACTCTTCTGGAATAAACGCTTTGATTTCTCTTTCACGCTCAACTAACAGCCTTACCGCTACTGACTGAACTCGACCTGCCGATAACCCTCTTGCGACTTTTTGCCACAACAGCGGTGATACCATGAAGCCAACCACGCGATCTAAGAATCGTCTCGCTTGTTGAGCATATACCATATCAGTGTTTAACTGGCCTGGTGCTTCAAACGCTTGAGTGATCGCATTTTTAGTTATCTCGTTGAAGACTACACGTTTATATTTGGATGCATCGCCACCAATGATTTCTTCAAGGTGCCACGCAATCGCCTCTCCCTCTCTATCCAAATCGGTTGCGAGATAGATATGGTCAGCATCTTTCGCTAGCTTGGTTAACTCTTGTACAACCTTCTCTTTACCCGGTAGCACCTCATAATGTGGTTCCCACCCCTTTTCTGGGTCGATACCCATTCTTGCAACTAAATTGGCGTAGTCTTTTTGCTTACGATATGCCGCTTTTGCTTCTGGCGACATCTTGCGTACTTCAGCCGGAGATTTGGTTGCAACGCCTTTGGTTTTACCTGCCCCTGACGTCGGTAGATCACGAACATGACCTACACTGGATTTAACAATGTAGTCTTTTCCCAAATACTTATTAATAGTTTTGGCCTTTGCGGGAGACTCTACGATTACTAGCGATTTGCCCATATTTGCCTATTTTGACTAATTCTGTCTGTTGTGCCCTATTGGGCGTTATTATTTATAGGTATATCCACAAACACCTATTGTTACAAGCTTTTCATTCCAACTTTTATCTGAACAGTGATTAATTAAGCAATTTTTGCTCTAAATTTACTCAACTGCTTATCTGGACTTGCTAAAAAGGCGAATATAGCGGATATGTGAGGAAATTCAAGCGTTAATAAAAAAGGGCCCTAAAAAAGGCCCTTTTTTAACTTAACCCGCATCAAAGATTGGGAGCTTAGCTTGGACGACTTTATCGTCCGCCCCTTGATTCGGTCCCGGAATTGTAAAGGTCACGACCAAGTTGCCTTGTTCGGCACTGTTTGCGGTGATTTCCTGCCCAATTCTAATTTCCACAAACTGTATACCCGTGTTAGTCCTTGCGACAATCTCACCATCGCCGCTAATGACTGTCGCAGTGCCATTTTCAGTTCCAACGGTAATACGTGTACCAACGGGTAGCGTGTTACCAAAAATATCTGAGTAATAAAGCCTAATGGTGTGTGAATCATTCACATTGGCATCAGTTTGATCTATTGAAGATATATCACAATAGTCACTACTGTCATTCGTTGCCAAGCCCCCTACCCCTTCATAAGTACCTAAGGTACAGGCTGCATTATCAAGCTGAGAGCGGTTAATCACATAACGGTACATGACTTCGTCACTAGACATCACAATCTCAAATTGCTTTCTAATGTCTACTAAGTCACGGCTACAGATTTTGACCCCCGGATTATTCGGATCTTCGTCTTCAATACACAATAAACCGTTGTAGATACCATTACCATTATCTAACAAGCCATTGTTGTTGGCGTCTAGGAATACTTCATTGTGGCCACCGGTACTGGTTCCTGGCTCACAATTATTATTGATATTACAGTTAACACCGTCATATTGGTTGTTTTCATTAAAATCAATAAAGGCTTCAGCTAAATCATCGTTTAGTGCATAAAACTCGCCACTGTCAAACACACCGTTTCTGTTGCCGACACCAGGCTTATCATGAAAATTCTCTTGCCCTTTTGCTGTAGCCAGTATCGTTACTCGACCGCCTCTCACAACATTTGCAGGGAAAGTATCGACACAAGGTCCAGCCCTTCCGAGGTAAGTACCGCATACAGTCTCTAAGTTATTTTGCCACTTTTCATCATTTAGCGGGAAATCGCCTTGTTTACGCCATTGAACTGTACACTTCCCATCAACCGCGGTACATGTATAAGTACTATTGCCGCCCGTTCCATCGATACTCCCAATTACACCGGCTTCCGCTTGGATATTTGCAACTAAACTGTCTGCCGTCAACTGGTTGAACTGATCACCGAAGAAAACCGTGATATTGGTCGTTACATCGACATAATTCAGTGCGTTTAATACTGCAACATCTGGCGCTGCATCAAAGCTGTCTTGATCTGGCACACCGGACGATAATACAATACCCGAAGACACCGCATTAACTACTTTATCTGCATCAATCAACACAAAGTTATTTGGGTCACTTGGACAAAAATCTAAGGTTCTATCCGCTACACATTGATCTATTTTAGATTGCCAACAAGTCGCAACTTGGCCATCTGCTAAAGCACTGAGCTCTTCATCAGGAATGTAACAAGCTTCAACAACGATATCACCTGGCACGACGCCTGCGGTCACCGTCGTCTTTGCGATACCATCGTTGTCAGTATTACCCCGATAATTAGTCAAAGAAGCTTTACCGGTCAGATCCGCCAACCTAAACTCAATGTACTTTTGTTGCATTGGACGGTTATCGGTATCAAATAAAGTAAACTGTACCGATGATGTTGTATTCACCCCACCAATGCCTGGAGGCAAACCAATGAACCCATTGAAGCCATCGCTATTTAAATTAAATTGAATCGCTTGGACAGGTGCTTCTTTAATATAAAAATCATAAGTTACAATCGCGCCTGAACCAATACTCGCAGTGATAGACTCGACACCCGCACAGCCACTCGTTCGATATGTTGAATTCGCAACGCCTTGCTTAGTACTCACTGAAGCATCTATTGTTGCTAGAGGTGGTGTGCCACCTTCTGCAACACATGTAGAGGTAAATTCAAGATCAACCTGTTGGTCGTCATAAACATTCGTTCTTTCTTCATCAGTATACAGCGTCGCTGTTAAAATAAAGCTGTCCCCTGAGTCAAGCTCGGGTAGACTGTTTACGTTGCCTACATCGGGTGTTGTAGGGACCTCCAATGGTGAAGTCAAACCTAAATAAAGTTCTCCCGTATTGACTTCGAAGTTTTGTGTGCCATCTTCGCCCTTATATAGTGCCGTAATAGTACCTGCACCGCCGCCATCACCCGGCTGTAGCTGCAACAATGCAACACCGAAAGAATCGGTTAAGACTTTACCCGAAGAAGGTAAGATTGCGCCTTTATCCGTACTAACTGTGATGATCTGGTTAGGTACTTCAATATCTGTATTGGCAGCTGTGGAGACCCTGACATAAACAAAAATATTGTTATCTAGTGAAGAGATACTATTAACACTTTGACAGCCATTAGCGCCTGGATCTAATTCAACAGAATTTCTGTCTTCATCAAAGTTTGTTGCACAATTAGTTAGTACACGGATGTCGATACTGTAGATACCGGTCGCGGCCTCAGCAACACCAGCAGAGTGAAAGTTTTTAGTTACTGATTCATTTTGATAATTTGCCGTGACAAACCCAACGCCTGAAGATTCACTGGTTGCAACCAATTCAATGGTCGCTATACCGTTTTCATCCGTTTCGGCTCGACCATTTGTCGGTAGGAGCGTAGCAACGTTCTGAGAATCTGTTTGGAATGTCACCAAACCGCCTACGATATTTTCACCATCTTCGGTCAGTTTTATGGTTACCGTACCATTATTATCTTCACCAATCTTATTTTTCGGCCCTATATCCGCACCACTGCCATCGCGAATATGTTGGATAGCAAGCTGAATACCGCCGTCCCCTGCACTATTAAAGTTAAAATCCCGTTCCAACGGAGTGCCATCACCCAGAACATACGTTGCTTTGACCTGACCAGCACCATCTTTAGAGTTATCTCTAAGTATGATAGATGCGACACCGTTTGCATTAGTTAAAACAGAACCTGAGCTTGGTGACAGTACCCCAAAGTCATCTACTTCAAAGGTGACTCTCTCACCTGACAATGGAATATTATTAAGTGCTAGTTGGGCTTCAAGAATCAATGGCGTTGAAGCAGAGAGCTCCATACTCTCGTCACCAGAGCCGTCGTTTTTCTTTCCGACGACATTGAACTGATAACTCGAATTACCAAAATCTTCATTACCCGCACTGTGGAAAGTTTTTCTTTCACTTACCGTTTCATTCGTCTCAGCTCTGGTATACGACGCAACAATTTCACCGACGCCATTTTCAGTATTCGCAATAAGCTGTACCGTCGCCACACCATTTGCTTGTGTCTCCGCCAAACCGTTGGCGGGGATTGTCACCGCATTGCTGTATCGATCATCCAATTGTGCCGACACAATCGCACCTGTTACTGGCACACCATTATCACTTAAAGAGACCGAGATACGCCCAGAGGTGGTTTTACCCAATGGGTTCTCAAGGTTAATCGCATTGCCATCAGCATCCGTAATCGTCACTGTCATTTGTAGACCACCATCTCCTTTACTGGAGAAAGCAAAACTACGTTGCACAATATCAGACTCATCAGGTGTGAACGACGCTGTGACCAAACCATCTTTGTTATCGCCTTGACTCGCAATGTTGTTTTCTGTCAATACAACGGTCGCAATACCATTCGCGTTTGTTTGCGCCAAATTTGAACTGATCAAAGCTCTGTCGTTGACGGTAAATGCGATTGACTGGTCTGAAATGGGATTTCCGTTAAGTGTTGCGATTGCTTGAATGGTCAAAGGAGAGGCAAAAGAAAGTTCATCAGCGATGGCTGACTGTTGGTCTATCCCTCTGAGCTCGAGCTCATATTTCTCGATGCCAAAAAACTCATAGCCATCTGACACATATGCGATGGAGTTTGAGGTTTCTTCGTACTGCGCAACAATAGTGCCCGCCCCAGTTAGCTGGGTTGCATTCACTTTAAAGCTCGCTTGACCGCTGGCGTTTGTGACAATTTTACCGTTACTCGTAGTACTGAGTAGCTCATCAAACGTAAACGTGATTATTTTGTCTGTAATAGGTTGAGCATTGTCTGTGAGCGTTGCCATGACAGTGGCTGGAAATTGGCCTTGTAATGGATTTTGCGCATTGATGTCTTTACCTTCCGCATCTTTCATTGAGAGCGCAATTTGAATGCCACCATCGCCGGCAGCAGCATATTCAATGCCTTTTGTGATTGTTTCATTATTTGCCTCAAAAGAGGCCTGTATTGTGCCTGCGCCCTCATTTTCGTTAGCAACAATGCCAACAACCGCAACACCTTGACTATTGGTCAAAGCGGATTCTGCACCATTAAAATCGGAAAACTCATCCCCAATAAATCTAACCAGCCGATCTGATAACGGCTGACCGTCTTTGGTTACTGTGGCCTGAACCTGAATAGGGTTCGCGACACTGAGTTCTGACGAACCACTTTGAGAATTAAGACTGAGTACCAGTGAATATTCTGCTGTATCAGTATCACCGTCCCCTGAGGAGTCTCGTTCGATTGAACCTCCGCCGCCACAGGCAGTTAGAAGGCATATCATAAATATGGTGCTAAACCAACGCATTGAAAGCATCCGCAGTTCTCCCTCGCACAATTTAAAATTAGAGTTATTTGCATAATGTTAACCCAAACCTTGGCAAAAAATCACAATTTTTTCGTAGTGTTGGGCAATTTTTTTTGTTCATTTCGAACCATCCTGTTAGTCTATAACCATTTTGACAACAAGAAGTTTTAGAGCGTCTCGAAAACTATGACTGATAATAATAAACTTAGCCTAACAACGCGCATCATGATTGCCATGTTTTTGGGTATTTTTGTGGGCCGCGTGTTCCAAGCTATACTCGGAGGCGAACCCGAGTTTTTAATTCCTTTAGGCTTATTTGATTTGCCACTTAGAAGCTTTTTTGTTGATGGCTTCTTCCATGTAGGTGGACAGATTTTCATCGCGAGTTTAAAAATGCTGGTTGTGCCATTAGTCTTTATTTCACTTGTCTGTGGTACATGTAGCCTGAGCGACCCCAAAAAGTTGGGACGATTAGGTGGTAAGTCTATTCTTCTTTACTTAACGACCACAGCCATTGCGATTACCGTTGCTATTTCTTTAGCACTGCTCGTGAGCCCGGGTGCAGGCGTTGAAATGACGACAACTGCCAGCTTTGATGCAAAAGAAGCCCCCACGTTGGCACAAGTCATCATTGGTATGTTCCCTACCAATCCAATCGATGCGATGGCGAGTGGCAATATGTTGCAAGTTATTGTGTTTGCATTGCTTTTTGGTATTGCAATGGCACTCAGTGGGGAAGCAGGTAAACGTGTTGCAGTCATATTTGATGACTTAAATACGGTGGTATTAAAGCTCGTCACGTTGTTAATGAACTTAGCACCTTATGGTGTATTCTGTTTAATGGCGAAGTTGTTCACTGACATTGAAATGGGCCTTATACAAGAACTAGGTAAATACTTCTTAGTCGTTGTTGCCGCTCTATTCTTCCATGCATTGGTTAATTACTCGGTGCTATTGAAAGTCCTAACAGGTTTGAGTCCTATCACTTTCCTAGCGAAGATGAAAGACGCTTGTATGTTTGCATTTAGTACGTCTAGTTCAAGTGCTACGATGCCAGTTACACTTGAGACAGCCACCAAAAAGTTGGGCGCTAATAATACCGTAGCATCTTTCACAGTTCCTCTTGGTGCGACTATTAATATGGATGGTACAGCTATCATGCAAGGTGTTGCGACCGTATTCATTGCACAAGTGTTTGCTGTTGACCTTACGTTGAGCGATTACCTAATGGTCATTTTAACAGCGACATTAGCATCTGTAGGTACAGCAGGCGTCCCTGGTGTTGGTTTGATTATGTTGGCGATGGTATTGAACCAAGTTGGTCTGCCTGTTGAAGGCATCGCGATTATTATGGGTGTGGATAGGCTACTAGATATGACACGTACAGCCGTTAATGTTACGGGTGATTGTATGGTGACGTGTGTTGTCGCAAAATCGGAGAAAGAATTGAATCTCGACGTGTTCAATGATCCTAATGCGGCAAAGGACCTTGAAGAAAACTTGTCGACTTCAAAGTCATCTTAACTCTTCACTAAAAGGCAGTAACGACAACCGTTACTGCCCTTCTTTACCGCTACCTTTTAATTTTTCGCTACACAAATATTTATCTTAAGATACAATCATATGCACTAATAGCAATTGGATTGTTGAGCATGACATCGAGCACAAAAAATGTAGCATTTATCGGTTTGGGTGTAATGGGCTTCCCTATGGCTGGCCACCTCGCAAATGCAGGTTACACGGTCACAGTTTATAATCGTACCTCTAGCAAATCAGTATTATGGTTAGAATCTTATGCAGGGAAATCCGCAAAAACGCCCGCGCTTGCAGCACAAAATGCAGATATTGTCTTCATTTGCGTTGGAAATGATGACGACCTTCGCCAAGTAACATCTGGAGAGCATGGTGTTTTACAAACGATGAAACCCAACACCATACTGGTCGACCATACCACCGCTTCAGCAGACGTCGCACGTGAATTATCTGCATTGTGTGAATCAAAACAGATTGGGTTTATAGACGCTCCCGTTTCCGGCGGAGAGGCAGGCGCAGTAAATGGTCAACTTACCATTATGTGTGGCGGACCATCTGATGTATATGAAAATGTTGAGCCTGTAATGGCATCTTTCGCCAGGTTTTCAAAGCTTTTGGGCGAAGTAGGATCTGGGCAAATCGCTAAAATGATGAACCAAATCTGTATTGCTGGAGTCGTTCAAGGTTTAGCTGAGGCACTTCAATTTGGTCAAAATGCGGGGATCGACTGCGAGTCAGTTATCGAGGTCATCTCAAAAGGCGCCGCGGGAAGCTGGCAAATGGAAAATAGACATAAAACCATGCTTCAAGATCATTATGAACATGGGTTTGCAGTCGATTGGATGCGTAAAGATTTGGCAATTGCACTTGATGAAGCAAAGAAAAATGGCTCAACTCTACCACTTACCGCGCTCGTAGACCAGTTTTACGCAGATGTACAAAAAATGGGGGGCAACCGCTGGGATACCTCTAGCCTGCTAAAACGACTCGTTTGATTCTATCATTGATACATTGAGTACCCACAACTGGTACTCAATATTCCCACTATTTTTTCAATTCTACAACAATATTTAACTTTGATTAAATTTAAATCTACTCTGACATAAAATTGTCCTAAATGGCTGCTATGCTTGAACAATGGAGGGGTTTTTACCTCACTGTTGATGAGGAGAAACCTTAAGTTGCTCCCAACTAAATAATATTAATAAAATTCGTTTTATGCACGGAGCCTTTCAATATGGATAATATATACAGATACAGCGTTAAGTTACTTACAGGAGAAACACTCTCTCTTAAGTCACTACAAGACAGACCTGTACTGATCGTCAATATTGCTAGCAAGTGTAGCTTTACCCCACAGTTGGCCGCACTAGAAAAAATGTATCGCAAATATAAGCACAACGGCTTGGAAATTGTCGCTTTTCCGTGCAATCAATTTGGTAAAAATGAGCCATTAGAGAATGAAATGCTCCGAGAGTTTTACCAGTCTCATTTCAATTTAAGTTTTAAGGTCTCTGAGAAAGTGCTCGTTAATGGGCCTGATGCTCACCCTTTATTCAATTATTTGAAATCACACACGCGCGGCATTGCCCAAAATCGCGCCGTGAAATGGAATTACACAAAATTCTTGATCGGCCGCAATGGAGAACTTTTGTCACGTTATGCGCCGCGTACCAAGCCTGAATCATTAAAGCAGATTATTGAGGGCCAGTTACATCATGAAAGTAGCACTATTCAGTTCGCAAAAGTATGAGAAACCTTTTTTTAGTAATGCCATAAACGCTTATCCAAATATAGAAATTTCGCACTTCGAACATGCGTTGAGTATAGACACCGTTTTTCTGGCATCGGGCTTTGATGCAATATGTGTCTTCGTTAATGATGAGGTCAATGCTTGTGTTTTAGCTGAATTGGCTGAGTTGAATGTTAGGTATATTGCCCTGCGCTGCGCTGGCTATAACAACGTAGATATAGAAGCGGCGCATGCACTGGGAATCCAAGTTGTTCGTGTACCAGCCTACAGCCCTGAAGCTGTAGCGGAGCATTGCATCGCGCTGATGCTGACATTAGCGCGTAAGACCCATAAGGCTTATAACAGAGTCAGAGAAGAAAACTTTGATTTAAATGGGCTGCTTGGCTTCAATATCCATAACAAAACTGTTGGTGTAATTGGCTGTGGAAAAATAGGCCAATCTTTGGTTTCTATCTTGAATGGCTTTGGCGCACACACCCTCGTATTTGACCCTAATATCGGGGAAGGCTCGTATACTCAGGTATCGTTACAAATGCTGTTTGAGCAAAGCGACATCATTACCCTGCACTGCCCCCTGACTGATGCTACACACCATTTATTAAATAGTGATGCTTTTGAACAAATGAAGCAAGGCGTCATGGTGATCAACACCAGTAGAGGCGCATTAATCGATACGCAAGCCTGTATTAAGGCATTAAAGACTAAAAAGGTGGGGTACCTTGGACTAGACGTATACGAGCAAGAATCGGAGCTGTTCTTTAAAGATAGAAGTGAAGATATCATACAAGATGATGACTTTATCCGACTGAGCGGTTTTCCAAATGTGTTGATCACTGGACATCAAGGCTTCTTCACCAAAGAAGCGCTGACAGAAATCGCCTCGACAACCGTTGATAACTTGAATACGCTCGACAGTGGTAGAATCTCGCCAAATAGCATTTAAACGCATCAGGATTAGTAAAAAAAAAGCGCGACCTAAAAGTCGCGCTAATTTGTATCATCAATGTCCATTATTACTTGTTAAAAACCACATTCACAAACACGGCTGTCATCAATATCGGACAAACAAACTTCAAGTATTGGGCAAACCAATATTGCTTCCCGTCCGTAGCTAAAAGCAATTGGTTACCACGTCGCCACATCCAACCAACAGTGATAAAGTAAAACAACCCCATCAACGGCAGTTGGTAGCGTGTAAATACATTAATCACCAAGCCAAACAACCATTCAAAGTTCAAGATTATCAGACTTGAGCATATCAGAATAACAAGTGTAACCACCCAAGTCGCCGCTTTACGCGCCATGCCATGGTTTTCGACTAAGAATGAGACCGGTATTTCAGTAGATGAAATGGTTGAGGTTAACGATGCAATCGACATCAATACAAAGAACGTAAGACCAACCCAAATACCAATTTGTCCCATACTCGCAAACAACTCTGGTAAAATCGCAAAAATAAGTCGCCCTTCACCCACTAATTTACCATCTTGGAATACTTCAACACCATTTTGCTGAGCAACAAAAATTGCAGGAATGATCAATAAGCCAGCTAAAAATGCCACGCCGGTGTCTAGCATTGCAACACTGAATGTTAGTTTAGGCAGGTTTTCGTTTGGCTTAAGGTACGAGCCGTAGATCATCATACAACCCACCCCCAATGAAAGTGAAAAGAACGCTTGGCCCATTGCTGCAATGATTAAGTCTGGATCGGTAATTTTGCTAAAATCTGGTACTAAATAAGCGCGAAATCCTTCACTTGCACCATCTAAGGTTGCCATATAGGCAATCAAACACACCAACAATAGAAGCAAGACAGGCATTAGACGACGAGACCAAATTTCGATGCCTGACTTAACGCCTTTCAAAATAATTGCGGCAGTCAGGAGCAGCATCAATGGCGTGAATACGAAGTTGCGTGTCATTGAATCGCCAGTGAGAAACTGACTGGCTGACTCCAGACCGAGAAAAGTAGTCACCGGCTCTAAAGAATGGGCAAGCATCCAACCCGCGACAATAGAATAAAAGCTGAGCATGACGATTGCACCAGCAAGACCTAAATACCCTGCACCAGCACCTACTTTAGGGCTTTTCTCTTGCCATGCCATTCTTAGTGCTTTAACTGGGTTGGCCTGTGCTTGATGACCGAGATACAGTTCAGTATACAAAGCTGGTAAGGCGAGTAAAAAGATGACGATAAAATATGCAAGCAAAAATGCTCCACCACCATGATTGGCGGCCTGTGTGGGAAAGCCCCAAATATTTCCTAATCCAACAGCGGCGCCCGCTGCAGCAAGAACAAAGCCAAGTCGACTTTGAAAACCATCACGTACCTGAGCCATAATTTAACGCTAATATAATTATTGTTTTAGGTCCGCGATTATACCCTGTTTAATGAAAATTGCGAGTGATTAGGTACCGATATAAGCACCTTTCAGTCTTTGCAATTTCATATTTTGCAACAATTAAAAACTTGAACCAGGTTGCTGCAAAAACTCAATCTCTTCATCAGTTGAAACCCGGCTAAGTATCTCATTTCGATGAGGATAGCGACCAAAGCGATCGATAATTTTTTTATGAGCCATTTCAAATTCATAATTCGGCAGATCGCGAAACAGCTTCTCAGCTTGTTGATGAATATATTGGCTTTCACTGTGCATAAACGGCATATACAAAAAACCAACTTCAGTGTCATTCAGTGCTTTATCATAGCCTTTTTCAATGGCGTGTTGCGCTAAACACAACGCCAGAGTATCACTCGCGAAAGCACGCTGCGTATCACGAAACATATTTCTAGAGAACTGGTCTAACACAATGATTTCACACAATGCGCCAACAGGGCTTTGTCGCCAGGCTGCTAGCTCACCATGATGTGCTTTAGTATGCAATGTAGAAAACTCTTGTGACACACGCTGGTCGAATGCGACCGACTTTTGCCACCAGTCAGTTTCAGAACAGGTCACAAACCAAAATTCATATACTTGTTGATACTGCATTGCCCGTTTCCTCACTCCTATTGCACTGTTATCTAGATTGCCATCACACCAAATTTATTGCAACTTTATCACTAATTTTTGTTAGAAATTCATGTCTTAATACTTCGGGATTTAAATAGGCCAAATACAAAGGAACTGTATTTGGCCCTAGGAAAGGCGGTGCCTAGAATAACTAAGCGGCTTCTAACAATTTTTGATGGATAGATTGAACGACAAAATCCGATTTACTCTGCTCCACTAAAAAGCATAAGTTATGGCGGCTAGCACCGTGACAAATTAAGCGAATGTCGAACGCAGAAAGGACATCAACCAAGCAGTCTTCACCGCCATGCAGCTGAATTTCTGACCCAATCATCGCAACTAACGTGAGATTATTTTCTACGGTTACGTGACAAAAAGCGCCCAATTCATCCAAGCAGGCCTGTTCCAGCTCTGGGCGAGTTGCATTGGGTGCATTGTCTAGTGTCAGCGCCACACTTATCTCTGACGTTGTGACGAGGTCAACTGAGATGTTGTAATTACTCAATATCGTAAATATTCTCGCTAAAAAACCGCTCGCAAGTAACATTTCAGGGCTTTTAAGCGTCAGCAAAATTTGATTTTTGCGTTGTGTCACGGCTCTGATACCAGATTGAGACTGGGTTTCTTTTTCAATCCAAGTACCGCCTTGTTCAGGCGCTTTGCTGGATCCAACAAACACCGAAATACCTTTTCGACTGGCTGGGAGAATGGTTGCAGGGTGTAAGACCTTTGCACCAAAGGTTGCCATTTCAGCTGCTTCATCAAAGCTCAACCTTGGAATTGGTTTTGCTTTGTTACATAAACGCGGATCCGTACTAAAAATACCGACAACATCAGTCCAAATATGAACACTTTGAGCGCCAATAGCTTCAGCTAGTAACGCTGCACTGTAATCAGACCCGCCGCGCCCTAAAGTGGTCGTTTGGCCATATTTGTCACTGCCGATGAACCCTTGCGTCACTACGACATGGTCGTCAAGTAACGGAAGCAAACATGCGTTTGCAGCCTTCTCTGTCGCAGCCACATCTGGCGTTGCTTTGGAAAAACTACTGTCTGTTTTTAACACATCTCGAACATCAAAGCGTTGCGCACTCACCCCCAAATCGCGTAAGACTTGCGAAAAAATATACGAGGAAAAACGCTCACCAAAACTTAATACTTCATCACACTGCTGTGGGTCCAAGGCAGGCAATAGTGCGAGTTGCTTGAATTTTTCAGCGGTGCTGTCAAACCCTGTTTGTAGGTCTTTATCCAGTGTGACGTGCGTCAGGATATTTCGTTGAATACTCATCACTGACTCAACGAGTTCAAGTCTTTGTGCTTCGTCAGACTTCTGTTGAACAAGGGTAACTAAGTGATTTGTAACACCAGCACTGGCGCTCACAACGACCACTCTAACGCTCGGGTCATCATTGATAATCTGGGCACAACGATGCATGGCTGTAAAGTCGGCCACACTGGTACCACCAAACTTTGCAACAACATACTGGGAATTCATTTTATCTCCTTTCGACAGTCCAAACGACTATCCTTTAATATAAGGAGAACTAACTTGGCAAGAGGAAGAATTGATACACTGTAAGACCACTGCCAGAAGCTCTCCACCAAAAACGGTGACAGTTCAGAGGATTCAACCTCCTAAACCGAAAAGTCATTGCCACGAATCAATCACTTTCCTCGGCGAATACTTCCCTCACTTGTTCTCTTTGGATCTCGTGTCCTCAAACAAGCTACCTAAGCATCGCACCTCTTCTGTTTATTTTGCGTGTCCGAACATGAACATGCGCAAAATAAAAACCTGCTTCTAAGAGCAGGCTTTTAAAAATTATCTTTTAGACGTCTAGGTGTCAAGTGTTTTTTGTACCCTAAACATTAAAAAACGTTAAATCATCTGACCCATGTAAAATGAACCGGCATAGCCAATGGTATATGCAACCAATAAGTACAGTGACATTTTCAAATAGCTGGTGAAAGTCAACGCTTTCACTTTGCTCATCGCGATAATACCCGCCGCAGAACCAATAATTAGCATCGAGCCCCCCACTCCCGTGGCATAGGTAAACGTTAACCACTGCTGAGGCGTCATCTCAATCTGAGCTTTTAAAAGTGCTGCGGTTAATGGCACATTATCGACAGCTGCACTTAATAGTCCGACCAAGTAATTTGCATATTCAGGCGCTAAAAACAGGTATAATTCTGTAAACATGTTTAGCACCCCGACTTCCTTTAGTGCCCCCACCAGTAGCAAAACACCTACGAAGAATAGCAGTGTGTCGTATTCAATTTCTCTGATGTAATCAATAATCTTTTTGTTAACATCTTTTTTGCGCATTAAAAATTGCGCAACTAGAAACATCAAAGAAAGACCAAATAAGAAGGTCAGCATGGGAGGGACTTGATATTGAACACTTAAATACAAGGTCGCTAGCACGGTGGACATGAAGATAACCGCAATTGTAATATCCGTTTTTTCAATACGACGTGCCTCTTGGCGTGTAAAGTGTAATTGTTCATTCATCCCAATTGACAGCATTGCAGCTAGAGCAAACACACTCACCATTGCAGGGACCACGAGCAGTAGTAAGTCTGGAATAGTCACTTTACCGGCTAAGAAAATCATTAAAGTCGTCACATCACCAGTAATAAGCGATACACCACCGGAGTTAACGCTAAAGATAATAAGTGTGGCATACTTAACTAGTTTCTTCGTGTCCAATTTCAATGACATGACCACAGCGAGCGATATTAATGTTGCCGTAATATTGTCTGAAATCGAAGAAAAAACAAAAGCAAATGCACCAACTAGGAACATGAGTTTTCGCTCACTGATTTGCTCTGGCATAATCCTATGCACGATGTTTTGTATAAACCCTTTCGAATTTAGGTACGCAACAAAAGTCATAGCCGCCATCAAAAATAGCCATAAGGTAGCGATTTCTAGAATGTTATGATCTAGCTGATGTTGTATAGTTTCTGAGCTTTCGCCATGAATTGGAGATATAAAAGCGATAATCCAACATAAAGTGCCAAAAAAAAGGGTCGTTTTGGCCTTGTTTACATGGATAATATCCTCTATAACGATAAGCACAAAAGCTAACGCTATCAGGGTTAGGATTATGGAAGTGACCATACGCGTAAACAACCTGTAATCAAATGTAATTTTTGTAAAGGGTGATGTAAATCGGCGCGGAGTCTAACACTAAGAGCGAGTGACTGCTATCAGTAATTGCGCATTATGAAAAAATAGTGATGGCAGCCTGTCACAAAAATGATACAAACTGGAAAGTTATGATCCCAGCTAAAAAAGTACTGAGTACGCTAAATGAGCACTGGAGCGTTTTGGAGTTGCTATTTAAGCGCTTTAAAATGGCTGATTTTAGTATAAAAGATGTACAAAACATAATAAAACTCAAAAACCCTAACTGGTCAAGTGAACGGGTTTTTAGAGAAACAAATCGGTTATTAAATCAAGAAATAATCATTCCACTTGCAAAGTCGTCACAGCTTGAAATTAACCGTGCTGTTGCTGATTTTGCGAGCTTTTTATTACAAGAAGAACACTTAGGTCTTGCTGAAGAGATCACTGTATTAGTCAAAGATTTGCAACGCTTAGGAGAAAGGTTATCTCAAGCGGGTAACGAGGGTGACCACAGTGAGCTGAGACGATTCAGTAGGATCATGGATGAACGAGTAAGAAAAATTGTAAAGCTATATCAACACAATGAAAGTGCGATTCTTAACCTCGTTGAACAAGCGAAATCTGACCATAGTAATTTGTCGCTCAAACGTCGTTATCAAGCTGTAATTGAAGCATTCGATGAATATATCGAACCTATGCTTGAAATGGTAGATATTCACGGCCCATTTCACGCCTGTTTTAGCAAAATAGAAGCAACTATCAGTGAGCAAATCGATCAAATTGAGCAATTAGGTCGTGGGGCCCAAGATAAGCGTATGTTAGAACAATTGAGAACGCGTATTCTCGACATGCATTTAGTCGGCCGAGAAAGCCTTGGAAAAAGTGCAGATATGCTGATGCCACTGCGTGAAGAATTAAGGCGAAACACATTGATCACCAGGCAAGCAGCCAAAGTTCTGGGCCTGATTAGAAAGAATGGCGTAGATCGAATGCTCAGCCCTGTTCAGCCTGACTTTGTATCTGATATCCAACGTTTTAATTTGGGGCAAAAGCGACATATGGTGGCTTATATGGCAAGCTTGGCAGAGTTTGAACACGAAGAATACCAGCTGCCTGATCATCAAGATGTGCCAGCATATCAAAGTCCGAATATCCCTGATTATGGCGATGTCAGAAAAGCTTTCGCTTCTAGTGGTAACAAACGAACCGCTTTACTCAGCTTTTTGAGTGACGTTTATCCAAACTTGGAGGCGGATGAAATGCTGTTCCTCTATCAAAAGCTCATTAGTGATCCTGAATTAAAAGTAGCTCAATCTGAATCACAAGAGAGCATGCAATTGGCCAACGCAAAAATCAAACTTTATCCGTTTAGCGCAACGCGCGCTGAACACCCTAAAGAATAAGCACGAAACACATGACGAATATTAACCTTAACGAACTCACACAGCTGCAAGCGATAAATAAAAAACTTGCTGGCGGATACCACATTAGCGAGCAAGATACGACATTGTGGCAAGAACTTGATCAACAGATTGAATCTTATCAAGCATTGTTTGCTGCCCTTGGTCATGACCTACAACATGATGGACGCGGCTTCTACTACCTTGCCAGCGACGAAAGTACGCCAAATATGGGCAAAATCAGTCGCGCAATAGCCCTCACAGTATTCATTTTGATCGAGTATTACGCTAACCAAGGTAAGGATCCTCTTCGTGCGCTATTTGATGAACACATTGACCTAGAATTGATGCAAATACTTATCCAATTAAACAAGCATTTATTTGATCAACTTGAGATTTTCTCTGGTTCAGATCTGCGCAAAGACGTCTTTTTACGCATGCTCCGATTAGGGCTTTGTAAAGAAACCGAGCAAGGTTTTTTACTCCTCGCGCCTGTCTACCGATATATTGATGCCCTAATGGAAGTAAATGAAGAAAATTTTGATGCGCTAGAGGAAGAAGTATGAGCGAACTGTACGGTCTAAGTAAACTTGCACTGTTAAACACGGCTGGATATGCAAAGTGTGTGATCCCATTAGATAAAAGCGCGTCAATCTGTGCCCCCAACAACACGGGCAAAAGCTCCGTTATAAACGCCCTGCAATTTCCTTTGGTCAATGACTTACGCCTTACCGAGTGGGATGGTCACGATTTAGAAGAAACGCGCAAATTTTATTTCTCTAGCGACCAATCTTATATCTTATTAGAAGCTAACCTCCCTCATGGCGATGTAGTTATCGGCGTAGCGGGCTTAGGAAAAATTGCAGGCTATGCACATCAGTTTTTTTGCTACAACGGGAAATTGAATTTAGACGATTTTACCGAAGGGAAAAGCATCATAAAATACACAAAGCTGTTTAATCATTTAGATAGCAAAGGCTACAAAGCCATCGAGCTTAAAGCCGCAGAACTGAACGCTTTACTAACTGGTGGCGCGACGCCTTATGACGGCGATATCAACTTAAAAATGATCCCGCTCAACAACGTGCAAGACGCGGCCATTTACAAAGAAATCTTCAGACGCATTTTAAACTTACATAAGTTAGGTGCCCACGACGTAAAACGATTTATGTTGCGTGTATTTGAACGCCACATGTCTAACTCGAAAGTGGATTTTTACGAAGTATGGCGACGTGCTTTTGACAAAGTGAACCGCTCAAAACGTGAATTAAACGCACTTGAATCAATGCAAGAACCTATCGGTGCACTAGAGCAGATGATAGAGAGTGAAGCCACAATTAAAGGCAAATTAGTCGCATACGCACCAAAAATTGATCAAGCAATTATTGCATTTGATGAGTATCAAACATCGCAAATTGATGAACTCAACGAACAGTTAGAAAACATTGAGCAAGAAAAACGAGAGTTTGAGCAAAAGCAGCAACTTTTTGTTCAACAATCACGAGATATCGAACGCAAACAAACACAGATAGAGCAATGGTTTACAGACTACCATGCATTAAAATCTGAATTTGAACTCACTAATCACGCGACGCTAAAAACCAATTTAACACTGCTGAAAAAAGAGTATGAGCAGCTGTCCTTTTCGATCAACAGTGCACAAGGCCAAAGCTTACATACACTTGATTATCGAATCGCAGAAACTCAGAAACAAATTAAGAGTTTGAAGCTACAGCTTAAGAACCTTGAGTTTAACTTGTTTACCCGCATGCGTGAGGATTTATCACTCAAGGAAGTGGAAGAAATCTCAAGGATTTTAAATCCAGATCTATTGTCATTCGCAACCACAGCTCAGGGTGAAGTCAGTATTCACGATGAAGACGCGTTTGCCGCCTTTTTAGCAACGCTATCAAGTGCGGTTAAAGGTGGTGAACTTCAATTGCCTGGTGCGACAATTAAACTGAAGAAACTTACACCAGTACAAATGCAAAGTGGTGAGAACAAAGCTCAGTTACAAGCACAATTGGAGGCCCTCCAACGCTCTCTTACGGAACTAAAACAGCAACGTGAAGTTGCTGCAAATGTGGCTGATAAGCAACAGGAACGCGACAGCCTGTACCAAGAATTGATGGCCACAGAAGATGCATTAAAACGTTTTGAGCAATTCCACACAATGCAGCAATCCGTTGATGCGCAAACGGCATTGAAAGATCAATTGAATGCAGAACGTGAGCAGGTAGATGACTACTTACAAGATGTACAACGCAATGCAGGATCTATTTCTGATCGCCGCTCGATCATAAAAAGTAAGCAAGATCTTATCTTAAGACAAAGTGACAGGTTAAAGCAGGTAAAATCAGAACGTATTGACCACACATTGGCAATTTACGAAGGGAAGCAAAGCCCCTACCCTATTGATGTTACAATAGATTTTGACAACTTATCTGAAATAGTCCATCAATTTAACAAAGATTGCCAAGAACTTCGAAACTTGGATGTGAATGTACGCAATACTTATCTGCACATTTACAATGCAGGGATCACTAAGTTTGACAACGAGACCGATGAGTCAACTAAATACGCAAAGTTAATCAGTGCTTATCATAATATTGATAATGAGAGAGATGCGGTTGAAAGGCAAGCACGCGTGGCGCTAACCGAAGTTGCTGCGACGATAAAAGGGTTACGCGAAGATTTAGACCGATTACGAAGAGAAATGAATAGCTTTAACAGAGGGATCAGTCAACATCGCATCTCCAATTTAAAAGCTTTCAAAATCAATGTTATCCCGCGTAAAATGTTGGTTGAAAGCATCGACACCATCATCAGCACTTCAGAAGCTTACGAACAAGGCGAAAGCTTTGATCTATTGAGTGATGCCCCAGCCGATGAAAAAGCAGTGAACGAAGCAAAAGACCACATTATCAAGCTAGCAAGTGAAAAAGCTGGCTTAACGCTCACCGATCTGTTTGATATTCGTTTTGAAGTCGTTAATCGCGCAGGAGAAACGGAACACTTTGACAAAATTGATTCAGCCGGTTCAAATGGTACGCGTATTACAATTAAATTATTATGCGGTATGTTGTTTATTAGGTACCTGCTGTCTGATCAAGAACAAGCACTGTATCGTATACCTATTTACATTGATGAAGCAGCAGACATTGACCCACAAAATCAAAAAGCGATAATTGAAACTGCCCTCAGCTTTGGTTTTGTACCTATTTTTGCATCGGTTAAACCACAGATTAGCTGTGACTACCTAGTCCCTATTCGCAGTGTTAACCAAGGAAGCCAAAACTGGGTAGATGAAAAAGACTGGATTGAAGTGGAACATTCGGAATAAATTCTGGTCTCACAGTTAGGGCCTAGTTGTCGTTAAATAGGTGATTACATTTAATAAAACTAGTCCCAATTTGTTTCAAAGGGCAATGTGCCCTCGTTAAGGAGTAAAAAATGACTCGCAACTTGCTAGTAGCTATGAGTTTATTTGTGTTAACCGCTTGTACTAATACGCCCGATTGGGATTACGACAAGTCAGTCGAATTTGCAAACTATAAAACTTTTGCTTGGTCGCCAGAAACCGATTTTGATAAAGGTGCTGAAAACTATCAAATCAGTGAATTAATGGAAAAACGTGTACGCAATGCCATCCATAATGAAATGCGTTCACATGGCTTTCAGTTAGTGGATGCGCAGCAGGCAGACGTGATGGTGAATTTTCATGCTTCTGTGGATACCAAACTCGATGTGGATACCTTTAACACAAGCTATACAGCAAGGTGGAATTACTGGGGTGTTGGTTGGCATACTCAAACGCAAGCACGAGAATATGAAGTAGGTACATTGGTCATTGATATTGTTGATCGGGCTTCCAATCAACTTGTCTGGCGCGGCGCAAAAGAAGGCCGTTTAAGAAAGAACCAGTCACCAGAAAAGCGAACTGAATCGGTCAATAAAACGGTTCAAGAAATCCTGGCTAACTTCCCCCCTAAACCACAACATTAAGTTGGAAAAGGCAGCATTTGCTGCCTTTTTTGCATTTGCAGCTTGTAATTATTAGTACAGGGTTGCATGGCCCTTACAATGAGGTAGAATTCTGCCGTTTATGGTTCATGCAGAGCATCTACATTGATTGAGCAACTTCGTAAAGATTTTCCCTTATTGCACACACACGTTGACGAACAACCCATTTGTTATTTCGATTCAGCGGCAACCACACAAAAGCCACAAAGTGTGATAAATGCAGTAAATAAATTTTATCAGCAAGACAACGCTAACGTACACCGTGGAGCACACACGCTCAGTGCAGCGGCAACCTCCCATTACGAATCAATCAGAGGTAAACTCGCGCGATTTTTAAATGTCACGCCGGAAGAAATCGTATGGACAAAAGGCGCCACCGATTCATTGAATTTGATAGCCTATGGCTTATCTGAAAAGCTAACACAAGACGATGTCATTCTGGTGTCACCGTTAGAACACCACGCGAATATCGTTCCTTGGCAGCAAGCAGCTCTGAAAACGGGGGCAAAACTGGAAGTATTGCCCGTCAATGAGCAAGGCATACTTGAACTCGAGAATGCCAAACGCCTCATTCACAAGGTCAAACCCAAAATACTCAGCATTTGTCACGCTTCCAACGCACTTGGTAATATTCATGACGTAGCAGCATTGATCGAAGTTGCAAAACAGCACGATACTATTACGGTCATAGACGGCGCGCAATCACTGCTCCATTTGAGACCAGATTTAAGCGCAATGGGCTGTGATTTTTTTGTATTTTCAGCCCACAAAACACTTGGGCCTACTGGTCTTGGTGGCTTATTTGGGCGCTATGAACTGCTTAATAATATGCCCGTTTATCAAACAGGTGGTGAAATGATAGAGCGGGTTAGTTTTGGCGGCACCACCTTTAGGGATGCGCCTGGTAAATTTGAACCGGGGACACCTAATATCAGTGGGGTTATTGGGTTTGGTGCGGCGCTTGATTACTTAAATGCGATTGACGCAAACGCTCTAGCCGACTATGAACAAAATTTATATCAGTATTTGGTCAGTGCATTGCAGAAAATTGATGGTATTAAAATTTGGGGAGACACGATACACAATATTGGTATTGTCAGTTTTACCTACAAAGATGAGCATCATTTTGACATAGCCACTTTTCTAAATACATACGGTGTAGCTGTCAGAAGTGGACATCATTGCACACAACCTTTGATGGCACATTTATCTTTACAGGGCACGGTTAGAGTGAGTTTAGCGTTTTATAACTCCTACCAAGACGTCGACACCTTGATTGACGCTTTAAAAAATACAATTGATATGTTGGAAGAATAATCATGGACATCAAACAAATCCAAAATCAACTCAACAATTTAAATGGCTGGCAAGCTAAGTACAGAGAAATCATGCTGCTTGGTAAAAAGCTGCCATCATTACCCGAAGCTCTCAAAACACAAGATGCACAGGTACAAGGGTGCGAGAGTAGCGTGTGGCTGCATTTAGATTTAGATGAAAACCAAGAGCGTCTTGTGATTATTGCTGACTCAGACACGCGAATAGTTAAAGGGCTATTGGCTATTATACTTGCGTGCTACAACAATCGACTTCCACAAGAAGCGAAACAAATTGACGCTTACGCGTTGTTTGAAGAAATGGGGTTGATACAGCATTTAAGCCCTTCGCGTGGAAATGGGGTTAAAGCGATTGTTGAACGAATTCAAACTCAAGTAAACGCATTCCAGTAACTCAACTGGAATGCGCCCAACCTTAACGGTTTCGTTCACACCTTTCGAGATATTTACGAATAGACTTTGCAGCGGCAAAAAAACCAAAACTGCCTGTTACCATCGTTGCGGAACCAAACCCTGTTGCGCAATCCATGTTTTTACTGCCATCTGCTTGCTGTTTTGCCTGGCAGACAGTGCCTTCCTCGGTTGGGTAAACTAACTGTTCTGTAGAATACACGCAATCGACTGCAAATTTACGCTTTGGATTTGACGTAAAATTATATTGTTTACGTAATATATAACGCACCTTAGCGAGCAACGGATCGTGCGTTGTTTTTGCAACATCACCAAAACAAATTTGGCTGGGATCTGTTTGGCCGCCTGCCCCACCTGTTGTTATGACAGGGATCTTATTGCGCTTGCAATGGGCTATTAACGCAGCCTTCTCTTTTACCGCATCAATACAATCGATAACATAGTCGAAGTCTTGAATGTACTCTTTTATATTTTCAAGCGTAATAAAATCATCAATTACCGTTACATTGCATGCAGGGTTAATGTTTTCAAGGCGAAGTTTCATGGCTTCTGCTTTGATATCACCTACGGTGTCGGTTACGGCATGCAACTGACGATTAATATTGGTGACACAGATGTCGTCTAAATCGATAAGTGTGATATGTCCGATACCTGTTCGAGCCAATGCTTCAGCCGCCCAACTGCCGACACCACCAATGCCAATCACACAAAAGTTGGCCTCATTTAACCACTTAAGCTGTTCATTACCATACAGCCTGCCAATCCCCCCAAAACGAAGCGATGTATCTTGCTCTGTCATATTACCACTCTAACTGCTCGGGCTTTTGCCACGAATTGTAAATATCATGCGCTAATAACTGCATGAAATGCTCCCCCTCTCGAGGTGCAGCACTAAAACTAACATATTCACCATACCAATCAAACGCTAAGTAAAAAGCATGCAAATAGACTCTATCTGCAGAACTCCCACCATAACTTTCATCACCCAGTATAGGTGCTGATAAACTTTTTAGCGCAACACGTAACTGATGTGTTTTACCACTAAACGGTTTCATTAAACATGCCCTTAAGCCGGCACCTAAACTTGCTGAATAAAATCTCGTAATTGCAGGGTTTGTTTGGCTCTTAAGAAGCTTATATGTGCCTCTTCTTGATTTCGCCATATCGCCCTTAACCCAACCTTGCTTCTTCTTTGGTTTATCTTTTATCAACGCAAAGTAAAATTTGTTCACCTGCCTCTCAGTAAACAAATTCGTCAGTTTAGCGGCAGCTTCGCTTGAAGTTGCCAGAACAAGAAGGCCTGATGTCGGTTTATCTAGGCGGTGAACAGGGTATAAACTTAGATTAAGTTGCTGCTCAAGTAATGCTACAAACCCAGCCTCTGTTTCGCTATGAAAGCTCATCCCACAAGGTTTGTAAGCAACAACAAAATCTTCATGTTGGGCAATAATGCCAATTTTATCCATTGAGGTACTCAATCACACGCGCTAAATCTTCCGGCGTGTCGACCCCAGCATGTACTGGTTTATTCGCTTTTGTTACTTTAATAGGATAACCATGATACAGCACCCTAAGCTGCTCTAAGGATTCTTGTACTTCCAAAGGCGAAACACTTAACTCAAGATACGTTTTTATAAACCCAGCGCGATAGGCATATATACCAACATGGCGCTTAAAGTGTGCCAACGGTATTTTTTGCTCATCTAATTCCATCATGCTCGCTCGCTGAAACGGAATAGGTGCTCGAGAGAAATAGAGCGCGTTATTATTCGCGTCACTAACCACTTTCACAGCGTTCGGGTTCAAAACCTCTTCGACATTTTCAACATCGACACTCAATGTAGCCATTGGTGCAGAAGAGCCGAACAAAAGGTTTGCAACCTGTGAAATATTTTCTGGTTCAAGCAATGGCTCGTCGCCTTGAACATTAACGATCAGCGTATCGTCGGTTAAGTTCAACATATCAACAACTTCAGCCAAACGCTCCGTGCCCGACTGATGATCTTCTCGCGTCATGAGCACATTGTCAGTAAACGTCTTGACTTCATCAAAGACCAATTGATGGTCCGTAGCCACATACACCGCTTTTGCACCCGCTTTTTCCGCTTGTTCAAAAACACGCTGTATCATGGTTTTTCCGCAAATATCTACCAACGGCTTACCAGGTAACCGTGTAGAAGCATAGCGAGCAGGAATAACGACTATGAATTCCACTTCTCTACCTCTTCCAAGCTCAACTCTCTTGCTTCATTCTCGAGCAGCACCGGAATGTCGTCTCTCACAGGGTACGCCAGCTTCGCAGCGGTACTGATCAGCTCTTTATTTTCTTTGTCATATGCCAGCTTACCTTTACATACTGGGCAAGCGATGATTTCCAGTAATTTTGTATCAAATGCCATGGCCAATAATCCCCTTCTTTTCTAATAAACAGTGCAGCTTCTCAATAAGCGCTTCAGATGGAACGGCGTCTACACGCAAAAAGTACCAGTTATCTTCTGCGAAAGATTGGCACTTAACTGCATCTTTTTCGGTCATAAACACCGGTTGTTTCGAATATGATTCAAAGTCTAATTCGTGATACATATGATGGTCAGCGAAATGCTTATTTTGTGTAATTGCAATCCCGTTTGCTCGTAAGGATTTTTCAAATCTTAAGGGGTTTCCTATCGCACTAACGGCAATGCCCTTTAACGGATGACCTTCAACCTTTTTACCCGTTTTTACACTGTACAAGCCTGATGTACATAAAGAGTAACCATCTTCTTTAACAGACCCATTATATACCGCTAAGTCAACCGACTTTAAACGGCTTGGTAGCTCCCGCAACGGTCCTGAGGGTAACAAGAGCCCGTTACCAAATCGGCGTTCGTTGTCAATGATGCAAACTTCTATGTCTCGTGCAAGTTGATAGTGCTGCAATCCATCATCACTAATAATAATATCTGGTTCGTTGTGCGCTACGAGATATTCTATACTCGCTTTTCTATCGCCACCAATAACAACATCACATCCTAGGCGTTTAAAAATCAACAAAGGCTCGTCACCGGCTTGGACAGCGGTACTACTTTTTGTGACCTGATAAGGTGTGTGTGGCGGATTCGCACCATAACCTCGACTGATGACTGCAACCTTTAATCCAAGGGATTGTAAATAAGGCACTAGCCACAACACAAAGGGGGTTTTCCCATTCCCACCGATGCCAATATTGCCGACAATTAAAACCGGCACAGGTGCTTTGTAGGCAGACTTAATTCCGAGCCTAAACAACATTTTTCTGATGCTGCTAACCAGCCAGAAAACGCCACTTAATGGTAACAACGCAATATTTAAGAAGCCGATAGGCTGATACCAGCTTTTCTCAATCTTGTTCACTGTTATTCACCATATTGCATTTTACACAGAGCCGCATAGGCGCCATCTTTTTCTAACAGTTCGTCATGTTTCCCTTGCTCTAAAACTTTACCTTTATCAAGTACATAAATCTGATCAGACTTCTCAATGGTTGATAGCCTATGGGCAATGACAATCGACGTTTTGTTCACCATTAATTTTTCAAGCTCTTCTTGAATTAGTCTTTCTGACTCGGTGTCCAATGCAGAAGTTGCTTCGTCTAAAATCAGAACAGGCGCATCTTTCACAATGGCTCTCGCTATTGCGATGCGCTGCCTTTGTCCACCGGAGAGCATAACTCCATTTTCACCGACCTCAGTATTCAGGCCATCAGGCAGATCTTTTACAAATTCCCACACATGCGCTTGTTTGGCGACTTTAATTAGCGCTTCTTCAGATAAGGGCTCATCAAGGCCATACATGATGTTGTTTGCGATAGTGTCATTAAACAAAGTAACATGTTGCGATACCAGTGCGAATTGCTTGCGCAAAGAGGTCAAGGTGTACTCTGTCAACTCAACGCCATCTAGCGTAATTTTCCCAGTATCTAACTCGTAAAAACGCGGTAACAAATTCGACAATGTCGATTTACCCGAACCACTGCGCCCAACGAGTGCAATGCTTTTTCCTGCTGGCACCTTCAGTGTGAGATTTTCGATGACAGGCTCATCTTTAGTAGGATAAGTAAAAGTTACATTCTCAACGCAAATCTCACCGCGTATACTGTCAGCTTTATGCGTGCCGGTGTCTTTTTCTTTTTCTTGGTCCAACACTTCAAATATGCTTCTCGCAGCGGTAATACCACGCTGAAAATCACTGTTCACATTTGCCAATTGTTTTAGTGGCCTTAACATCATCACCATGGCAGTGATCAGGGATGCAACCACACCGGGGGTCAGAGTCTCATGCACATCAGGCATTGCGATGATTGCTAATACAACAGCCATGGCACTGGCGGCGATCAATTGAATCACTGAAACACTGAGTGCTCTTGTGGCATCCATTTTTACGCGCTGTTGCCTATTATGATTGTTAACCGTGGCAAAGTGTTCTATTTCTTTATCTTGACCACCAAAGCCATGAATTTCTTTATGACCGGACAACATTTGCTCTGAGCCTCTCGTAACAGCACCCATCGCATCTTGAATATTCTTAGAGATTTTCCGAAAGCGTTTCGACACGATACTGACGACAATCGCAACGAAAGGGACAATTACCAAAAACAGGAGAGACAGCTTCCAGCTGATAGCAAACATGCCCCATAGTAAGAAAACAACAAAAGCCCCTTCTCTTATTGCGACCTGTAGTGCCCTGGTAACAGCTTGTTGCACCTGCTCTGTATCAAATGTTATTTTTGAAACCAATTCACCGTTCGAGTGCTTATCATGGAATGATACCGGCATAAACAGCATGTGTTCATACAGCTGTTGGCGCAACTTCCGGACAACTTGAGAGCCGACATAACTCAAACAATATGATGACATGTAGTTAAATATTCCCCTCCCTAACACGAGAAATATCACCACTATTGGTGCCATTGCCAACACATCTTGGTTACCTTGCGTTAAACCGTCATCCATAAATGGCTTCATTAGCTGGATGAACAACGCGTCCATTGCTGCGTAACCTAACATGCCGAATATCGCAAAGAATGCAGCAATTTTAAATTCGTAAGTGTAAGTCAAAAGCCTTTTGTAAATTTGCTTTCCAGACTGTTGCATAGTATTACTCTAAAACTTCAAAACCCCTGTATTGTATCTGCCATAAACAAAAAACTGAATGCATTATCTTAAAAACCATAGATTTTTCGCTTCTCGGGCCAAGAAAACTTGATAACGATTAGAAAATATACGGATTTGAATATGGCCATGCAACGCAGTATCAAACATTTTATAGCCTGCTTGATGATATCGTGAAACAACATCCTGATGAGGTAACCGCCAAGGGGAATGATACCCCCTAGAAAACACGACCACTTCAGCATTGACAGCCTGAATAAAGCCCATACTGGAAGACGTATTACTGCCGTGGTGAGGGGCAAGCAATATCGTCGAACGAAGGGCATTGTCATTCGATTGCACAAGCGTCCGCTCTGATCGTAATTCAATGTCTCCAGGCAACAACAATTGAATATTGCCATCATTGATGGTGATAACACATGAATTATTGTTGTCATTGTTTTGCATTTCATTAGGCCATAATACTTTTATAAATAACCCCTCAAAGTTCAGTGCCCGCGCTAGACAAGGCTGCTGGTATGGGGCGCCATGAAATGCATCTAAAGTGCGCTCAAATCCGTGCTCAATCAAGTGATTTAATCCGCCAGCATGATCGCCATCATCATGACTAATCACTGTGTGGGCGAGCACAATGTTATTTGCCGTCATATAGGGTAAAACAACATTTTCAAATATAGAATAAGAGCCAAAGTAATTCGCCCCCAAATCATACAAAAAGCCTTTACCATGTTTTGACACTAAGACGGCACTCCCGTGGCCAACATCAAAAATATCGATTTGCCAATTTGGCGGTTGCCAGAGAAGCCATCTAACAGACAAGATTAAGGCGGGCACAGAGGCATATCGGGCTGTGGGGACAATGAGCAATAACACCATGCTCAGTAATATTAAGCCTAAATCCGAAAACGTCAGCTTGCCAAGCGTTATCCAATTAAATTCAAACTGTATCGCATGTCGATATGCCTCAAACAGTAGCCAATCCAATGTGCCAATGAGCTTTATATGCATAAAAGTGCCAATGAATGCCTGCACAGCGATAGCTGGAAATACGATGAGACCTAAAAGTGGAATAACGATTAAGTTGATTAAAACCCCCGAAGCACTGACCCCTTGAAAAACATAAACACTCCAGGGCAACAAAAAGACAAAGACGACCACTTGTATTTTCATCAACGTCTTGATTTTAGACATACTCCCACGATGAACTGATATAACATGACGACGCCGAGACAAGCACCACAAGATGCCAAGCACAGCACTGAATGAAAAGTAAAGCCCCATATTTAATAATGAAAAGGGAGAAAAGAGAACAATCACAGTCAGTGTATAAAGCACGACTCTCACGAAACCGAGCTGTAAACCTAAGGCATAACCGACTACCCCCAAACATGCCATCAACCACGCACGTTGAGCCGACACCTGCATGCCACTTAACACCACATACAATCCCGCTGCGCTCAAAGCGCCAAACAAGCAGATAAAATTGACGTGTATGCCTTGCTTTAAACGCTGGTACATTGCAAATGTAAGGCATTTAAACACGATGAAACTCAACGAAAAAATAATGCCTATGTGCAAGCCAGAAATTGCCAGCAAGTGTCCCAGCCCTATTTGTCTAAAATCTCTTTTTTGCGCGATTGTCACGTTTGTTCTATCGCCGCTGAGTAACACGTAATAAAGCCAGCCCAGCTGATAACCTTCAAATATTGTTGCCAAGTAGTCTTGATAGGACGCTCGCCAAGTTGATTTGCCTGCTACGACTTCGTCAACCTCGATACGTCCTTTAAAATAGAGGTGATTACGAAAGGCGTATAACTCACTGTCAAACACATCAAAATTTTTCCTAGACCGAAAAAGTCGCACTCGGCCACGTCCAATGATCTCATCCCCCTCTTGCAATGCATGGGCGCTTTTTGTGACAGAAAGGTTCGCATAGACCGTTTTTATCGGTGATGTATGAAACTTATCAAGCTGTACCACATCTAATTTGATGTACGAGTAGCGACTTCGATTGATAACTTTGGATACGTAACCGCGTATTTTGACCGGCTTATCTACGACTTCACTTGCCCAACTTATATGATAAAAAGTGAAGTAGTGAAAAACTGTAACAAAAATACCTAAAATAAAACCTGCCAAAACATTCGAAAAAAGCTTAAAATAGCTACTAACAAAAACGAGCATGGCAATGCTGCTGGGTAACTGCCAAGAATCCAGGTAAAAAACGGATATCAGGCACCCGCACACGATGCCGAAGCAAATCAATAGTGAAGTAGATGGTTGCTCTATATGGCGAAGAAAACGATCCAACGCTTTTTACCTGATCACAACAAGATCAAAGAACAAAAATCGTTAAAGATATTTGGTAATTTATTGCATGATGCAAACCTTTGGCATTTAAATCGGCGCTCTGCCAGAGGCGCTTTTTCAGTAGGACTGTTTTTTGCGTTCATCCCTGTTCCTTTTCAAATGGTACTTGCGGCAGCCCTTGCCATACCATTTAGAGTAAACTTACCCTTGTCGATCGCACTTGTTTGGATAACTAACCCGCTCACCATGCCACCGATTTTCTATTGCTCGTATCTTGTCGGTGTTTTTGCCCTCGGTCAAGAGTTACAGCCATTCCACTTTGAACCTACGTGGGCATGGTTGAGCCAAAGTATTTCGACTATAGGTCCTGCATTTATGGTTGGTTCACTTATTTGTGCATGTATTGCAGCAATTATTGGCTTTTTCGGTATTGATTATTTATGGAGACGTTCAGTCAATAAAGCTTGGGAAGCACGTAATCAAGCGAACTAAATACACATTTATATCGCAAATAAAAAAGGCCCTAAGGGCCTTTTTTATTATCTCAGATTACTTCGTTTTTCTTCGTCTTCGTAGCATCATCAGCGGGGCTGCTAATAGGCTTAAGAAACCAAAGGATGCCGACCCACGCTCGTAGGTTTCAGCTTCTTCAGGAGCGCACTCTGCTGGCTTACCATCGCTGTTTCGTGTCAATAGCACCGGAATTGCCACTGACTCAAATTCATCATTGCCATCACTATCTTTCATCACGTTACCCAAAGAGTCTTTTCTTTTGACTGTTTTAGTCGCGATTGCATAGATATTACCATTTTCGGTAATCTTGATAGCCTCAGACACCTGATATGGAAAGTCCGCACTTCTGCACGGTAGCAAATCGTTGATATTGTTTAATTGGCCAGTTGTTATATCAAATAAAAATGCATCTCTTCTCGGTACAGACACGTTTTTTTCTACTTCTGCCTGACCGATAATTTGACCAGCATTATTAATATCTCTTACGTACATATCTGAGCCTTCATAAAATGAAGCAATTTCTTTGTACTCAGAGTTATCAATATCGTAGTAATAACTTTTGACGTTAACAAAAGAACCAAGTGAAAACTCGTCCATGCGATAACCAATCACAACGTTGTTATCATTGATCGCTATCGCTCTACTACTTTCATACCCTTTATCGTGATCCACTACAGGCTTAAACGTGTCATCTTGAAAATAACCTGCGCGCTGACGAATGATAAAGTCGTCACCTTCTCGCGTTTGAGATTGACCAATTGGAATACCCGCTTTATTAACTGCAAGCGCTGAACTGACGTGGATTCTTCCTTCATCGTCTTCTCTTACAAGCCCGATGCCTAAATCTTTAGTCTCCTCAGTGAGGATGTTAAAGTCAGCATCAAGTTTCCATTGGTATGCACGTAAGTCATAGTATCCACTGTTCTGAAGTTGCCAAGCACACACAGCCACAGGCTCGTCTTCACCCTTACAGTTGTCGTCAAATCTCTCCTGCGAATCCTTTTCGACGCTCATAGCGCTTTGACCTACAACCAAGTACCCGCCATCATCCATTTTTTTAATGTCTGTCGCAATACTAAAGCTGCCATAATCATCTGAAAAACCAGCAGGCAACGCCATTGTTTCACCGCTAGGTTTAATTAACATTGCTCTAGATGCGTGAGCTCTTTGGAAAAATGTGGTGTTGTCACTTTCATCTTTCTTTTGAAACTCTACTTCGTCGTACGGTGCAGTTCCCCATCCCACAGCAGTGCCATCAGATGCGACGGCTGTTAAAAGCTGAACTGTTGAGCGAGATAATCCATTTGTGTACGTACGCTCAGCGTCAAACAGTACTTTCTCATCCGCACTCGTTGTACTGAACATAATACCGATACCAGAGTTTAGTTTTTGAAACTCCGGATTATTCGATCTAGTTGATAAAAAATTACGCATAAACGCATGTGCTTCAGGGTTTGTTGCAGCAGCGTTATTGTTTTTAATGTCATCCAACGTGAAGTCGATTGTCTCATCGCGACGTTCTAGGCTAAATTTCCATGAGTCATAAGCGTTTTTGATTCCACTGTCTTCAAAGTCAATATAATCGACGTAAATTGGTAAGTTAAATAACTCTGTTGAACGGCCAACAATCACACCTGACTCATTCGCATCCATTACATAGGTATGCTTTGTATTGTCGTTTGTCGGTAATTCTGATAATTCGAAAGTAACAGCAAAAAGCTGCCCTGAAAAGCACAAACCAATACTGGCGGCTAAAAGTGAGTATTTCATTTCAATCCTTACTGCTGATTCTGTAAAGCTTCTAATTCTTCCCAGCGTTCAAACGCGGCTTCGAGCTTGGACTCCAACTCGGCAAGTTGGTTCAATGCCTCTTGTGTAATATCGGAATCTTGCTTAAAAAACTCTGGAGAGTTTACAACTTCTTGTTGACTCTCTAGTGCAGCCTCAAGTTCCTCTACTTTACTTGGCAAAGCCTCTAATTCAAGTTTTAATTTGTAACTTAACTTACTTGATTTGTTCCTATTTGTCTCTTTCTTGGCTGCAGGAGCCGCTTTCTTTTCCTTATCTAGTTTTTCGAGTGCCTTTTGCTGAGCAAGCTTATTGTCTCTGTAGGCCTCAAAATCACTATACCCCCCAACTATTTCAGTTACTACACCGTCTCCTTCAAAGGCCCAAACGCTATTGCAGGTATTATCAATAAACTCACGATCGTGACTGACGATTAAAATAGTGCCTTGATATTGAGTAATGATCTCTTCTAGTAGTTCGAGTGTTTCAATATCTAAGTCATTAGTTGGTTCATCTAACACCAAAACATTAGAAGGCTTCAAAAATAACTTCGCAAGTAAGAGACGGTTTTTCTCACCACCAGAGAGCGCTTTGACAGGCGTTCTTGCTCTTGCTGGTGGGAACAAAAAGTCCTGCAAATAACCTAACACGTGCCTACTACGCCCACCAATGGATACTTCTTGTTTTCCTTCAGCGACATTGTCTTGCACTGTCATCTCTTCATCTAGCTTTTCTCTGTACTGATCAAAGTAAGCAACTTCAAGATTGACGCCTTGCTTAATTTTTCCGCTATCCGCAGAAAGCTTGCCAAACAATAGCTTTAATAGTGTCGTCTTTCCTATTCCATTTGGTCCAACCAGCCCTACTCTGTCCCCACGCATTACCAAAGTCGAGAAGTCTTTCACGATTGCTTTGTCTTTAAATGCATGGTTTACAAAATTGGCTTCAAACACTAATTTTCCAGAGCGCTCTGCTGACTCAATGTTAAAGTCTGCTTTGCCAACCTGTTCTACGCGTTGTTTACGCTCAACCCTCAGTGCTTTTAGTGCTCTAACGCGTCCTTCGTTACGCGTTCTTCTAGCTTTTATACCCTGACGGATCCACGCCTCTTCTTCCGCAAGCTTTTTATCGAACAGCGCATTTTGAGTTTCTTCTACTTTCAGATCATGGGCTTTTTGCTCTAGATATTTACCATAATTGCCCGGGTACGAAATCAGTTTACCGCGGTCTAAATCTAAAATACGAGTTGCAACGGCCCGGATAAATGCACGGTCATGAGAAATAAATACAATGCCGCCTTTAAAGTCTTTCAAGAATGACTCTAGCCACTCAACACTGGCCATATCCAAGTGGTTTGTCGGCTCGTCTAGTAACAGTAAGTCTGGATCCCCGACCAATGCTTTAGCAAGCGCTACTTTTCTTAGCCAGCCTCCGGATAGCTTCTCTAAACGCATCTGTGCAGTAAGCTGCAATTGACTGAGTACAAGGTTGATACGACTTTCAAATCGCCATGCGTCCGCTGCTTCAATCTCAGCTGACAAACGCTCTAAACGATTTAATAAAGCGCTAGACTGGTCGGTTTGCAATGCTTCACTAACATGGTTGTATTCAATAAGCAGGCTTGCTACCTCAGGAAGGCCATTTGCAACGTAATCAAATACACTGCCTTGCGCACCCTTTGGCGGATCTTGCTCTAGTCGCGAAACTTTAAGGCCAGTTAAACGGTTAATTTCTCCGTCATCCAGCACAACCTGCCCATCTAATACTTTGAGTAACGTCGACTTACCTGCGCCATTTCTACCTACGATACACACGCGCTCTCCAGCTTCTATCAACGCATCAGCATTGTCTAGTAACGGATGAGAACCAAAAGCAAGTTGCGCTTTAGCTATTCTAATTAAGTCCATCTTCTTGTACTAACTCTTGAATTTGTTGTTGGGTAAATGGCCAACATAGCAATTTACCCGTTGTTATATTTTTTATGACTGGTATGGAAGTTTGAAACTCATTAACCAAAGCTTCATTCTCCAAGATATCTTGATGATGAATGTCTTCTTCGTTCACGCAGCGAAGGGCTAAAGACAATGCGTCTTCACACAAATGACACCCTTCTGTATAAAACAAAGTGACTTTAGCCATGGGTAATTATCCAGCTATTGTGAATTTGCTTGTTGCGCTTGAAATCCGGTGACAACGTTTGAGCAGATATGTTCTCCGCCTTCAATCCAAGGCCCATCAATGCCACTTCGTCCATTTTGAAGCCGCGCTTGTTATTGGAAAATAGCAACACACCATCTGGGCTAAGGATATTTTTCACCCAAGTGAGTAATTGGATATGATCTCGTTGTACATCAAACACATCTTTCATACGCTTAGAATTTGAAAAGGTTGGCGGATCTAAGAAGATCAAATCATATTGTCCTCTTGCGTGCTCCAACCATTTAAGACAATCAGCTTGCTCAAATCTAAAGCGAGGGTTTTTGAGGTTATTCAACGCAAAATTTTCTTCAGCCCACTTTAAATATGTTTTTGACATATCGACTGTCGTGACCGCTTTTGCTCCCCCTAATGCAGCATGTACTGACGCTGTACCAGTATACGAGAACAGGTTTAAAACGCGTTTATCTTTGGCGTTTTGCTGAATATAACGGCGTGCCAAACGGTGATCTAAAAATAAGCCCGTGTCGAGGTAGTCGTACAAGTTTACTTTAAATTTAGCACCAAATTCTTCAATAATTTGATAGCGATTTTGCTTTTCATTAGACGTATATTGTGCGTCTCCACGTTGCTTTTTGCGCACTTTAACGGCCAAGTTACTGGGCGAAATTTGCAGAGTTTCAGCGGTTAGAGAAATTACATCTTGTAATCGTTTATCGGCAACTTCTGCATTGATTTCTTTGGGTGCAGCATACTCAAAGATCACCGCGTTATCATCATATACATCAACCGCAACATTGTATTCTGGAATGTCAGCATCATAGAGTCTATACGCTTTAACCGATTCTTTTTTTAGCCAGCTTTTTAGAGACTGCTTGTTCTTTTTCAATCGATTTGCAAACGCTCTGGATTGCTCATAATGAAGCTCGGAAGTTTGCTGGTTCTGTGCAACCTGCTTTTCGTTTAGTTCATATAGGTAAAGCGTTACGTCAATTGGTCCATTTTTAAATTTATAGCGCTTTTTAGAAGCAAGCTTAAGGAGCCTAAACAGCTCATCATCCGTACCTAGCAAAGCGGCATTCCAGTCTTGGAAATACTTTTTAAAGCTCGCCCCCATACTGCGATACAAACTAATTAATTCTGCCATTGACCCTAAACGCTCACCATACGGTAAATTACTCAAAACCGTGCCTGGACGTTTGGCCACAGACTGTAATCTGCCAGCATCTGCAACTTTAAACTGAATGTGCTCGCCAATTCCCGCGCGATTCGCATTGGACTGTGCTGTCTCAACAATTTTACCATCGATATCATGACCGATTAGCCACAAATTCTGCTCAATTTTTTCTGCTTTAAGAGCCTGTTGAATCTCTTTAAATTTCGCTTCTCTAAAGCTGGGTAATCTCTTAAATGCAAAGGCTTTGTGTAAATTCGTAGGTAATTTTAGGGCCATGCTCGCAGCTTCAATCAGCAATGTACCAGAGCCACAACAAGGGTCAAAAAGTGGTTTCGATGTATCGTCCAACCACCCACTACGTCTCACGAGTGCCGCAGCCAGGTGTTCTCTAATGGGCGCTTTACCTTGTTTCACTCTATAACCACGGTCAGATAATCGAGGACCAGAGTAGTCAAGATACAACGCTAGTTTTTGTTTGTTCAACTTAGCAATGATACGCACATTCGCGTCTTGCTTGTCTACTGATGGGCGCTGCTCATACAAGTCTTGAAAGTAATCAACTACCGCATCTTTAATAACCAACCCAGAAAACTGCGTATTTTTTAATTCTTTGTTAGTACCATTAAACTCAACAGCGAAGGTTTGTTTAGGGCCAAACCACTCTTGCCAGCCCTGAAAACGCGCGAATTTATAG
The DNA here is from genome assembly GCF_021530565.1 of Pseudoalteromonas sp. SMS1. Taxonomy (GTDB): domain Bacteria; phylum Pseudomonadota; class Gammaproteobacteria; order Enterobacterales; family Alteromonadaceae; genus Pseudoalteromonas. The sequence goes on along the minus strand of NZ_JAKGBI010000013.1, from coordinate 33,437 downwards.
AGGTCTTCTTTGTTGGTGATGTCTTCATGCTCGTCAATCAGCAACATTACGCGTGTTGAGAAACGCGTCATCATGCAAAATTTTTGAGCCGTTAAATTATCGGCTTCAAAACGCACTGAACCAATGCTTTGTTTAGTAATTTTAATTTCGAAAGATTGAAGTTCTTCGACTAGTAGATTTTCGATGCCAATCGATGTAAGTGCAATAAACTGCAATGTGCTAACCCTATAATTTCAATTGACGCGAGTATAACACAGGTGTCGACAGACTGGGATTGGATTACGCTCTTCTGGCTAGTTTATTACTGACTAATAATGGGTGGATGCGATTGTTAAGTACTTTTATCGCCTGAAATTGTTCCAGCACGATATTTTCATCTAGCCTAAAATCCGCTGTTAGATTAACGCAAAGACTTGCCTCACTGTCATGGTCGACAATTAAGCACTCCCCTAGCATTTCTTTAGAGCGTAAGCTTACCACAGCATTACATAGCGGCTCCGACCCTGTATAAGGACAAAAAAACCAGCTCTTGGCTTGCATTGGTAATAGATGAAATTTGGTTGCAGTAGCATTAAGCGATATTTGACAACACTGAGCTTCAGACCAAACAGAATAAGTGCACAGATAATCGAACACATTCTGGTAAAACTCGGCCTCTTCAACGCTGAATGTAGGACTGGATTCAGAATCAGCGGTGAGTTGACGCAGACGAAATGGTGTACAGAGCTGAAGCTCATCACCAAGATCAACAAGCAACCTGTTCTGTGTGCGGCACTGTAACCAACGCCACTCTTTTGATGCTTGCAAAATCGCCCTCCGAATTACAACTTCTCCAACCTAATCGTAACACGTAGTATATCGCGATTTTTGCAAGTGTAAAAATATTTATAATAACTTTTTCTTTAGGATCATTTAGTAATATGCTTGATCCTTATAAAGAATTTACGATCCTTTTGATCAATTGTGGTCCTTCATAAATAAAGCCAGTATAAACTTGTACTAAATCAGCACCAGCATCGAGCTTTTCTTGCGCTGCTTCAGCACTGTCAATACCACCCACACCAATAATAGGCATTTTACCATCTGTTAAGCGCTTTAATTCGCTCACGACATGAGTTGATTTTTCTCTTACTGGTCTACCCGAAAGCCCACCCGCTTCATTGGCATGCTCTAGGCCTTGTACTGCTTCTCTTGCCAGTGTCGTGTTTGTTGCAATCACGCCATCAATGCGATTATTGACAAGAGATTCAGCAATTTGCGTTAACTGAACAGCATCTACATCTGGTGCAATTTTCACAAGCATCGGTACTGACTTGTTGTGCTTTTCGATTAAATCGACTTGCTCATTTTTGAGACTCTGAAGCAAGTCATCCAAAGCTTCACCATATTGTAAATCACGCAGTCCCGGCGTGTTTGGCGACGAAATATTTACTGTTATGTAAGACGCATATTCAAACACTTTTCGCATACAGTGAATATAGTCATCTTTACCCTGTTCATTTGGCGTATCTTTGTTTTTACCAATATTGATCCCAAGGATCCCAGAATAGTTTGATGCTTTCACATTGGCGACAAGGTTATCTACGCCTTTATTGTTGAAACCCATTCTGTTAATCACAGCATGCGCTTCAGGAAGACGGAAAATACGCGGCTTATCATTCCCAACCTGTGGTCTTGGCGTAACGGTACCCACCTCAATAAACCCAAACCCCATTTGACCAAATGCATCGATACATTCTGCATTTTTGTCCAAACCAGCGGCTAAACCAACTGGATTATCGAACTCTAGCCCTAGGAAATTAACTGGTTTCTTAGGGAGTGACTGTGACCATGCGAGACTTAATGGGGTATTTTTGAATCGACGTAGATTGCCTAGTGCAAAATCGTGTGCCCACTCCGCATCTTTATTAAACATATAACGACGTGCTAAATCGTAAAACATCGTGACTCCTTAAGTTCCTGGTAACAGTTTGAGGCAAAAAAATACCCCAGCAATTGCCGGGGTATTGTAACGTGTTAATTTTTATTTGGAAGTATCACAGTTGTGACTGAGTAACATTAATTCTCTCAGTGCGACTGAGAACTTCGCAAAGTCATGGTTTTGAGATGTCTTGAACTCTGCAAGCATCTGCTGCCAACGATGTAGCAACGAAGCTTGATTTTCCATCCACTGATCAATCAGTGTATCAACATCGTCATCATTACCTTCAAAGCTATTTAATACCACTTCAGATAATGCACGTTGCTGCCAATCTAGCTCTTCGCGGTATGACGCACGTGCAAGTGCTTGCCAGTGATTTGCTACTGGTTGTGCCGTGATTTGGTCTAGGAACCAGTGTAGTCCCATGTTCGCACCCAACTTGAAGTAAGTATTCGAAACAACTGAAATATCACGCTTCGCGTTGTTTGCAACTTCTGCAAGATCCATGATGGAGAACAAGCTAGACAGTGACACGATGCGAATTGCTAATGCTTCAGGTACACCTTCTGACGTTAACTCTGCTGCTTTTTCTGCAAGACGCGCACTTTCTTCATCAACCATGTAAGTTGTCAGGTTCGCGCTTAAATCTGCAAATGTCGGAGCAAAGAACTCGATTGTTTCTTCAATACTAAGTGCTTTGTTACGGTGACGTAAGAACCAACGTGTTACACGGCGAACTGTACGGCGTAATTGATACAACATTTCTGTTTGAACAGCAGATGGTATCTTATTATCAAGCGCTGAAATTTCAGCCCATGTATCTGACATATCGAATGTTGCACATGCAATTGAGTAACAAAGTGCAATTTCAGCTTCTGTTGCGCCGGTTTCTTCATGCATACGGATCATGAAGTTTAAGCCCATATCATTAACGATATTGTTTGCAAGCTTAGTCGCAATAATCTCTTTTCTCAGTGGATGCTCGTCCATTGCCGCGTTAAAGCGATCGCGTAGAGGCACAGGGAAAGAGTTCACAAGTAACTGACGGTAGTAAGGGTTTTCAGTGATTTCATCAACCACTAATGTTTCTTTAAGTACCATCTTAGAGTAAGAAACAAGCACAGAAAGCTCTGGGCGAGTTAAATCAAGACCTGCTGCTGCTCGCTCTGCAAGCTCTTCATCACTTGGTAAGAACTCAATATTTCTATCAAGTTTACCGTCTTTTTCAAGCGCGTGAATAAAGCGGATCTTCTCTTTTAACGTTGCTGGGCCTTTAGACTTAGTTACAGACAATGTATGTGTTTGACGGTAACAGTCCGCCAATACCAGCTCTGACACTTCGTCAGTCATTGCATAAAGCAATTCGTCACGCTGTTTCTTCGTCAAGTCACCTTCAGCAACAAGACCGTTAAGTAAGATCTTGATGTTCACTTCATTATCTGAACACGCAACACCACCTACGTTATCGATGAAGTCTGTGTTGATACGACCACCTTTGGCTGCAAACTCGATACGACCAAGTTGCGTTGCACCTAAGTTACCACCTTCACCAAAGATTTTTGCACCGAGTTGCGAGCCATTAATACGTAATGCATCATTTGCTCTATCACCGACATCAGCGTCACTTTCACCCGCGGCTTTAATATAAGTACCGATACCGCCGTTCCAAAGTAAATCAACAGGCATCATTAATAGTGCTTTAATTAGCTCGGTTGGCGTCATGCTGGCTTTCTTAGTGCCAAGCATTTTTTTAATTTCAGGTGTGAGCGTAATTGATTTAGCCGCACGAGAGAATATGCCACCGCCTTGAGAAATCAAGTTTGCATCGTAGTCTTCCCATGAAGAGCGCGGTAATTCAAACATACGAGCACGCTCTTTGTATGAACTTGCTGCATCTGGGTTTGGATCAATGAAGATGTGCATGTGGTTAAATGCGGCAACCAAGCGTGTATGCTCAGAAAGTAACATGCCGTTACCAAATACGTCACCGGCCATATCACCGATCGCGACTGCTGTAAAATCAGTCGTTTGACAGTCAATGTCCATTTCGCGGAAATGACGCTTAACTGACTCCCAAGCACCTTTTGCAGTGATACCCATTTTCTTGTGGTCATAACCAATAGAACCACCAGATGCAAATGCATCGCCTAACCAGAAGTTATATTCTTCTGCAATGCCATTGGCGATGTCTGAGAACGTTGCGGTGCCTTTATCTGCAGCAACAACTAGGTATGGGTCATCTTCATCATGACGAACAACATCAACAGGCGCGACGATGTCACCATGGACAATGTTATCTGTGATATCTAACAAACCACGAATAAAGATTTTGTAACACTCTTGGCCTTCGCGGAAGAAACCTTCACGATCGTTTGGCAGCTGCTTACAAACAAAACCACCTTTAGAGCCAACAGGTACAATTACAGTATTCTTAACTTGCTGAGCTTTTACTAAGCCAAGTACTTCTGTACGGAAGTCTTCACGACGGTCAGACCAACGCAAACCACCACGCGCAACCTTACCACCACGCAAGTGAACACCTTCTATACGCGGAGAATATACAAAGATTTCAAACGCAGGCAGTGGCAATGGCATCTCTGGAATTGCACTTGGCTGAATCTTGAACGACACGTAAGGTTTATTCGTACCGTCCGCTTCTTTTTGATAGAAGTTTGTACGTAATGTCGCGTCGATCATTGCCACATAAAGGCGGATGATACGGTCATCATCAAGGTTCGCTACGCTTTCTAATTCGTGGTAGATTTTTTCTACTAACTTATCAAGAGACTTTTGCGCCACTTTCTTTTGTGGACAAAATTTCTTCTCAAACAACTCAACCAATTGATTAGCAATGTGAGGATAATGCTCGAAAGTATTCTCGATATACGACTGCGAGAAAGTGACACCGATTTGACGCATGTACTTCGCATATGCACGCAGAATTGAAGCCTCACGACCTGTTGAACCTGCTTTAAGCACTAAGCGGTTAAAACCGTCGTTCTCAAGGCGGTTATTCCAGACATTAATCAATGCGGCACGGAATCGCGCAGACACTTTATCAAAATCAGCCAGACCTTTGCTATCAAGTAGCATTGAGAAGTCCATGATCCAGTTAACTTGTCCGTCGCTTGTCTTAACAGCATACGGAGTCTCACCAATCACACGTAAACCAAAGTTTTCAAGCATTGGCATGACATCAGAAAGGTGGATCGGCTCGTCTTTATGGAACAAGCTCAAGCGTACGATTTGTGAGTTTGCTTCTTCTTGAGGACGGTAAAACAACATTTCTAATTTGTTGTCATCGCTCAGTTTTTCAAGCTTTTCAATATCGACTACCGCAGCACTTGGAAGCACTTCGTCTTTATACGCTCTAGGGAATGCTGTTGCATATTTACGATTTAAGTCGTTACCGCGTGCTTCACCATCGCTTGCAAGCAAAGCAGTTTGTAGCTTGTCTTCCCATGTACGGGCAGCTTCTACCAAGTTATTTTCGATTTCTTTCACGTTATACTTAATGTTGTTGTCAGCTACACGAACAATGTAATGCGTTCTTGCTAGTGTAGACTCAGAGAAAAATGTAGTGAACTCAACTTTTTCGTTAGAACCAAAAGCATTACCTAACAACTTTTGAGTTTCACGACGAAGCGCAGTGTTGTAGCGCTCGCGCGGTACATAAACCATACATGAGAAGAATCTTCCGTATACATCTCTACGAATGAATAAACGACACATGTCACGTTCTTGGGTCTGTAAAACACCCATAGCAACATCCAACAACTCAGACTCACGAGCCTGCACGAGCTCATCACGTGGGTACGTTTCTAAGATGTTTAGTACTGCTTTGTAAGCATGTGTGCCTTTTGCAAAATCGCACTGCTCCATAATGCGCGCAATTTTATTTTTTAAAACAGGAACGTCAGCGGCACTGTTGTTGTAAAAACTTGACGAGAATAAGCCTATGAAGCGATCTTCACCAATTACATTGCCATCTTTGTCAAAACGCTTGATACCAACATAGTCGATGTGCGCAGGACGGTGAACTCGAGACTGAGAATTCGTTTTCGTCAGAATCAGTAAATTTTTACTGCGAGCCTCTAAACGGGCCACTTCCGGTAACTCTGAAAGTAGACGACTGCTTTCAGACGAGTTTTTCATCAAACCAAGGCTTGAACCAGCAACTGGCTTTAACTCATAGTCACCTTGTACTGGTACTAGGTCATACTGACGATAGCCCATAAAAGTGAAGTTATCGCGTGCTAGCCAATCTAAGAACTCAACAGCTTCATTTAGTTCTTCTTTTGAAGCGTCGTGTTTGCGGCTTGGAATATCTTCGCCAACTGAAACCAGCTTATCTCTGATAAGTAGCCAGTCTTCAACCGCAACCGATACATCTTTAAGGACCGACTCTAGTTCTTGGGTAAAGTCAGCAATTACCGATTCGTCAGTCTGGCGATCGATTTCGATGAAAAAAACGGTTTTAGTAGAGGAAGATTCTTTTTCGGTTTTCAAACCTGATAGAGCAGATATTTTATCTTGTTTGTCACGGTTGATTTTGAGAGGGCAGTGTAAAAGCAAATGCGATGCAATATTCTTACGGCTAAGTGCCATTCGCACTGAATCAACCAAAAATGGCATATCATCTGAAATGATTTCTACAATCGTATGAGACGATTGCCAGCCATCTTTTGCAACTTCAGGATTGAATACACGGATTACTGCATTGTCTGAGGTATTCTTTTCTAGAGAATTCCACAAACTTAAAGCAGCACCGTAGAGGTCGCTGTCGTTACGATGAGCCAAGTCCTCTTTAGACATGTTGCTGTACAAGGCTTTGGCAAATGTTTCAACGAGCGACACGTTATCGGCATGAACTTTTTTATGGATCAACTTGCAAACGTTATCGAGGATAACCGATGCTGGACCTTCACTTTGTGTCATTATGTGTTCCTTAATCTATACCACCTTTGAACGGTAGATTATTTGTACAGCCAATTATTAGCGTGGAGTCCAGAGGATTTTAACCTTTCTGGCGCTAATAAAAAGCTTTTTTGACAAAAACATTCGAGGCTTTTCAGCCAGTTGGTCATATATTCACAAATTGTAGATATAAATGGCCAATTAAGGCCATTTAAGAGCACAATTATTCACACTTTTTTTTCTGGTCAGGCCAGATGAAAGTCCCTATCGCAGGTAATAATAGTACGGCGCCCAACATATTCACGAGGAACATGAAGGTCAGCAAGATACCCATGTCGACTTGAAACTTTAATGCAGAGAAAATCCAAGTACTCACACCAATCGCTAACGTGATCCCCGTAAACAATACAGCGCTTCCGCGCTCAGCCAATGCATTGCGATAAGCGCTGCTTAACGGGACTCCTTGCTTCAACTGATTCATCATTGAAGACAAGATATAGATACCATAATCAACACCAATACCAACACCCAGTGCAATCACTGGTAATGTCGATACCGTTAGGCCGATTTCTAATTTCACCATCAGCGCTTGAGCCAATGTGGACACAATATACAGCGGCAATACCACTGCAATGGTTGCCCTGATACTTCTAAAACTTATCAAGCACAAAATAATCACTGCACCATAAACATAGATCATCATTGGCAATTGTGCAGCGGCAACCGATTCATTCGTTGCAGCCATCACACCAATCGGGCCAGAGGCTAACTTAAAGCTCACTCTATCTGTGCCCTCTTCTGCAGCAAACAGTTTAATTTGCGCAACAACATGGTCTATCGTCTCGGCCTTATGATCGTCCATAAATATGATGATTGGCATCACTGAACAATCACCATTTAACAGACCCGAACTCGTTTCTACCCGTGATGTCGCTTGAACCAAAGATGCGCCATTTCTTGGCAGTGTCTGCCATTTTAGGTTTCCTTCGTTGTACCCAGCATTAACAGCCTGCGCGACTGAACTAAGCGAAACAGCTGACTGTACCCCTTGTAAATTTTCAACACGCCACTGGAAGCGACTAATGCGGTCCATCGTGTCGTGCTCTGTACATGCTGCTGGGTAGGCTTCAACAAGTACCTTTAAGATATCTGATGAGATTTCATAGCGGTCCGAAATAAGGAAGGTATCAAGGTTGTATGTTGCATCTTGATGAAGTGCGGGCGCACCTGCATGTAAATCCCCAATTCGCATGTCTTTTGACTGCCAATAACCAAAAGCGAATAGCGCAGCAGAAGTTAATAAAATCAAAGCCGCATAACGCTTATCGGTAGCCAGTACTAAGCTCTCTCGAAGGTTTGTAAATACACTATTAGCAGAAGAGTCGCCATCATCAACACGACGAATCTTTGAAGACGTATAGTAGGACGCCAAAACAGGAAGCAAGATCAGATTCGTAAAGATGATAACCGCGACACCTAGACTGGCTGTAATTGCAAGTTCTCTGATGATACCGATATCAATTGCAAGCAACGTCATAAAACCGATGGTATCTGAAAGCAGTGCAATACCACCTGGGATTAAAAGCGCTTTGAAACTGGCTTCTGCCGCGACTTTACTTGTCACCCCTTCTGACACTTTCTTACCAATGGCGTTAATCATTTGAACACCGTGGCTTACACCAATCGCAAAGACTAAAAATGGCACCAAAATTGACATTGGGTCAAGGCCGAAGCCTAGCACCGACAGTAAGCCGAGTTGCCAAATCACGGCAATTAGCGAGCAAGCGATTGGTAAAAGTGTCAGTTTAAAGCTCTTACAGAACAACCACACCATAATAAACGTGAATAAAATAGCGATAGCGAAGAATAAAACGACATCTTTTGCGCCATCGGCAATATCACCTGCCATTTTTGCAAAGCCGATAATGTGAATCGAGACTTTATCAGTACTCAGCGGCGCCCTGATCTCTGATTCGAGTTTTTTGGCAAATGCCAAGGTATCGAGCTTTTCTTGCGTTTGTGGATCAATTTCCATTAATTGCGCTGATACCATTGCGCATGAGTAGTCGCTCGCAATCATGCGCCCAACTACTTTCGCTTTTTCAATATTTTGTTTTACTACGGCAAGACCAGCTTCGTCAGCAGTAAAATTAGCAGGGATAATTGGTCCGCCAGCAAATCCATCTTCAACCACTTCGACAAATCGGGCACTGGGCGCAAAAATTGAGTTCACCAAGGGGCGATTAACGCCCGGTATGAAATAAAGCTGATCATGGACGGCTTTTAATTGGGTAAAAAATTCAGGGTTAAATATATTTCCATCGGCATCACAGACTGAGATAAGAATACTATTGGCCCCACCAAACTGCTTCTCATGTTTCAGGTAAACCTTCATATAATCATGATTTAATGGAATATTCTTATTAAACGATGCATCCAATTGAATTTGCGTGGATTTAAAGCCCAAAAATACAGTTGTCAGTGCAAACAACGCAATCATCACAAAACGATGACGAAATACCACATAGACCAGTTGATTTAGAATAGACTGCATTAGTGATCAACCTCGATTATCTGAATGCCCTGCTCTGTCGCAAGCACTAATTTATTGTCATGGATTACACCAGCCATGATGGACTTACCATTCTTTAACTGTGTTGTCGTCACTTTGTCATGCACAACAGTGAAAATTACACCGCTGTTGGCCAACATTATTTGTTTATCGTTATAGGTGACGATGCTGTTTATTGTTGACGCCTTATCAACTGGGATAGGCGTAAACTGGTCGCTGGTTGAGGCTTTTGAAAAGGCGTTACCTCTCAAGCCAGCAACGAGAAGTCGATTATTTGTTTTACTGATCGCAAAAAAAGAGCCGGAATAAAATTCATCAAAACGCTGCCACGTATTACCTAGGTCTTCACTGACTGCAAAAAGGCCCATTTCGCCAGCAAGATAAATTGTATTGCCTGAAATGACCATACGATTAAAGTGAGGCAGTATAAATTGGGTTTCTTCTTCGTATGCCTGTGGGTCATCCTGCTTTAGTTCTTCAAGGTATTCAACATCATCAGGATGAACGAATTCATTTAAAAAGCGTTTGTGCCAGGTGTTACCGCCATCATTTGTTTGATACATCATGCCATATGCACCAATCGCAAACCCCCGTCTATCATCGATGAACTCGATATCCAAACAAGGTTTCTCAACTTTTGGTAAGTATTGCTGTAACTGCCAAGAGTTTCCGCCGTCAGTTGTATTTATGATTGATGCATCATGTCCACATGCCCAACCATTTCGTGGCGAGCTAAAGTCAACAGCGGTCAATAGTGACTGAATGGGTACGAGCGCTTGTTGCCACTGTTTACCATCTTTACTTACTACAATACTGCCATGCTTTCCTACCGCAACTAGACGCTCGCCATTATATGTTATATCGGTGAGTAGCGTCGTCTCAGGGTGCTCCACAACCAGCGCCTCAGCAGGGCCACTTACGGCTTCACTTTGCATAACGAGAACTGCAAGCGAGGTTGCAATTAACTTCTTAATCATTATGAATTCTCAAATAAAAAAGTCGTGAATGACTTGGGGGGATAAGACTGAGCATCAGCATGCTCAGTCTTGGTGGTATATACTTGATAGATCAAAATCAATTGATCTTGAAAGACGCCGGTTAACGTCTTCCCTCGCGACGTAGTGCACTTTGAGTAAACTCATTATCTTGGAAAGATTTAGTGAAGTCATACATATTTTCTTCGTTATCCAATCCAATTGCTAAGTATCTACGAGAATTTAAATCGTGGTATACGTCTAGCGTACTCCAATGTGTCGGCACTTCGTAATAATTAATTCCATGCGCCATCGCGACACGATACATTTGATCTCTATTATCGTATAGGTCTGCTACATGGATCTGCCAGCTATCTTCGTCAATAAAGAACACACGCTTTTTATAAATATGACGCGTCCCTTCTTTGAGGTTTGCCTCAACGACCCAAACACGGTGTTTTTCATAACGCACATGTTCAGGATTTATGTGGCCCGGCTTTAATATGTCGTCATATTTCAGTGAATCACTGTGTAATTTATAGCTGTTATAAGGGATATAGAGTTCTTTTTTCCCTTTTAACGTCCAATTGTAGCGATTTGGAGAACCGTTAAACATATCAAAATCATCTGTCGTACGTAAGCTATCAGATGCTGTTCCCGGTGCATCGTAGGCAACATTTGGTGCTCGACGGACACGACGCTGGCCGGTATTGTAAGTCCAAGCCTGACGTGGTGTTAAAATTTGGTCCATCGTTTCATGAACTAATAGCGCCGTACCAGCAAGTCGTGCAGGTTCCGTGACTTTTTGTTTAAACTTAAAAAGCACGTTGGACTTTTGTAACTCTTCTGGTGTCGCGTTTGGGTCGGAGTATTTAACTAATAACTTTTCATCAAACCCGATAAAATTATATGAGCCAGATGCAGTTGGCATTGCCTGACCGCCATTACGGATAATTGACAAGCCACGATACCTGAGCAAATGGTTCCAAATAGCCTCTAAGCCGTTTTTAGGAATAGGAAAAGGAATCCCAATCGCGGTGTCTTTGATCCCATTGCCCCCTTCTATCAGCTCAGCAGTCGACGCATACTTTTTAGTTGCATCGTAAACAAACTGAGGATAAGAAGCACTTCTGCGTGTTGGGTATACGTTCATTTTGAATGTATCAGGATAAGTTTCAAACAACGCAATTTGACCAGGACTGAGATTGTCTTTGTACTTGTCCAAGTTACTTTTGTCGATTGTAAACAGAATCTTATCTTCTGCAAAAGGGTCAGGATGGTGCATGCCAGGCTTAAAGTTAGCTGGCGGTTTTGTAATGCCACCATTCCAAGCAGGGATTGAACCGTCGGCATTGCCAGCGACTTCTGCACCAATTGGTGTCAGGTCTTTCCCCAAACGAGAAACTTCTTCTGCTGTCATTTTTGCAACAGCGATAGGTGCAGCCATTATTGTCATTATAGATGCTGCTAAAATAGTAGGTTTTCTAAACATAACGAAAGCCCTTAAATTGAGTACTTAATATTAAATGATACAAAATCGCGATCAGAGAAGGTATTTGTCGCACCGCCACCCCAGAAGGTATTGTAACCAAGGTCAAAGGACCAAGCGTTTTGATAACTGAAATTAAGCGTTACGCCCATTGACTTACGATCTTCAACAAACAGATACATAGGATCTGGCGTTGTTCCGTTTACATCATGAGAAAAAACGATTCGTGGTGAGAAGTTAACCCCTGAGAATAAGTTGTTGTACTCACCTTTTGCGATTAAGCGGTAGCCCCACGAGGATGCCGTAGGGAACGGATTTGTTTCAGGGCCATTAGAGACTGCTTGATGTATTAAGTCGTAGTTACGACCCTCGATGCCTTCAATAGTGCCACTACGTCCTGTGCCCGCTACGTTTAATCGTAGTTCGTCGTAAGAAGGCATATCTTTGATAGTGACTGCGCCTACTTCACCGACAACTGCCCAGCTATCTGCGCCCAATGAAGGACCGAACAGATGTGTCGCTGTAAACTGAGCTTGTAATGTGTCTTTCAACACGTAACCTTGGGCAACTTCACCAGGGCTAACAAATGCAACATCATTGCCTTGACTCAATTGAGAAAACCCAGCAAAGTCATCGCGAATACCCGCAGCTGCTAGTTGCTCTACCATACCCGCATATAGCAACTCAACGTCGTCTATTTGTAGAGGTTCATCTTGGCGATATGCAAACTCACCAGAAAATGCTGTTTCGCCTATCGCAGTATTGAAGCTCAAGCCGTATAGTTTGATATCTTCAGGGTAGACAAGCACAGCCTGAGTAAATGCATTCAAGTCGGTGATGTTGTCGGCTGTCACGCCTTGTGTCGTGATTAACTGCAGGTCACTTTGAATCGCTTGCTGTGTAAAGTCAGAAGCTTTACCTGAAATAAGCGGCCTACGGCTGTGGTAGTTAATATGATACAACGCGATTTCAGTATCGTTTAACTCAGGGACAAACACCCCAAGTCTAATACCATACTGACCACCATCGTCTGCATCTGTTTTACCTGCATCACCTTTGCCCTTCAACGCAACACGTGTTGGGTAAGCAAGGTACATTGAAGACAGCATTTGAAGTGCATCTGCACTTTGCAATACATTAGGATCTGTTACATCCAAACCCTGCGCAGTGAGGGCTCCTAACCAATTTGCTTGTAAGCCATTTAACGCATCGGTGAGGTGTTGAAGATCAATATCCGGGTTAGACGTAAACCCTAACTGAACATTTTGTCCGTAGCCATTTGCAGACGCAAAATCATTTGTAGAGAAATAACTTCCAGCTGGTGGTAGACGCGTTTCTTGCCACTCATACTGGTAAAATGCCTCTAATGTAATGTTTTCAGTAATGCCTAATGACGCCCAAAACATACCAACAGGAATAAAGGCTTCTTTTAATTCTGAACCTGGCGCTCTGAGTCTGTCGATATCTACTGGATTGACATTTATGCCATGTGAGATCAGTGTACTTTCACCCCAGTTGATTACTTGCTGACCCAAACGAATTGACAGTGGGTTATTACCACCATTCAAATCAAAATCAGCCCAAACAAAAGCATCTAGTAGACGAATGTCAGAACAAACCTGCTCTTTTGTTTCGTCGTCATCGCAAGGATCTACCGATTTTCCAGAGACTGGGTTACGGTATGCAAAATCACCATCTTCCATTGCGAAGTCATAGAAATACATGAAACGAGAGAAAAACCCGAAATTATCATGCGTAACGGCAAATTCGTGCGTACCTTTGAGCAATTGAGAAAATGTATCGCCCGAGTCGAAGTTTAAGTTACCGGCATCACCATTGTTTGAATATGCACCAGGTTGTGCCCAAACTTGAGAAGATGAGTAAAGCGTATTGCCTGTGGAAGCGTTGTAGCCAGTCCAATCAAAACGAGGATGGTTACTCTTACCTATGATGTCAAAATCTCTGTCTTCTACACGAATACTTTGACCGTATGAAAATGTTGAGTCGAATGTTATTTCAAAATCACCGACCTGAAAGTTGGCAGCGTGCACTGGCAAACCAACTGTTCCAAAAATGGCTGCTCCAAGTCCAAGCATAATCTTGTTCTTAGTAAAGCGCGCTTTTTTTATCATTATTTCTCCCCCTTATGGCGGGTAAATCTAATCAAGTTATTGTTTTTTGTTGTCGTAACGATAGAAGCGAAAATTGAAAATTACAAATTTTACGCGTTCGTTCGGTGCATTTTTAACTTTTTAGCCCGTCTTTTAACCTTGGTAAGACGTCTTACCAGAATAGTTATAACACGTAATTTAAGTTTAAAACAAACCGAATTAACAAAAATAGTTTATCCCACAACGACATTGTGTATGCTAATTGACCTTTTCTAACGCAATAAAACGATTATTTTCGTCTAGTTGCAGTCTAAATCGGCCGCTTACGCCAATGGCAGATACGAACCGTCTGATGTGCTGCGCTGGAAAGCGAATACGCTTTCCAGCATCCTCAACAATTTGTATATATTCTACGCTGCCTTCGTAATAGGCTAAGCACTGTTCGTGCGTTAGCCGTAAGTAAAAGTAATACTCTTGCATCTATAAATTCAGTGCTTTATCGATTTTCTCAAACAGATCATCACTCAAGTTATCTATCTGTGAAAGCCGCTCCAATTGAGCTCGCATCAAGTTTTGCCTTTGTTCATCAAAACGTTTGTAGGACAACAATGGCGTAATGATTCTAGCGGCATTTTGTGGATTCAATTGGTTTAATTCACAAATTAGATCTGCCAGAAGTGTGTAACCAGCCCCATCCTCTCGATGGAATTGTCTTGGGTTTGCTCTTGCAAATGTACCGACCAAGGCTCGAACACGGTTTGGATTAGATTTATCAAAACATGGGTGCTCATACAATGACAGAATCGTATCAAGACACGCGTCCGACTTATTGGATGCCTGAAGCGCAAACCACTTGTCCATTACCAGTAAGTCATGATTCCACTGCTTGTCAAAGTCTGCCATCAGCTCACCCGCGATAGCGAGGTTAGCATTCACAGCCCCTCTCAATGCACCAAGTTTATTGGTCATATTAGTTGAGGCAAGTTGCGTACTTAGCAGGTCCGTTACTGGCTCGTCTGTCAGGGCAAGATAGTACAAGCTTTTGTTTTTCAGAGCACGAATTGCAACGTCATCGGCACTTAGGCTACCACCTTCTTGCGCATCGAAATAGAATGCCTTCAAACTGTTTTTGAGCACACGAGCTAATTGCAACTCCAATCCATCAATTGCGTCACATAGCGCTTGAACAGGCACCTGCTGATACCCAGAGGACAAAGTATCGAAATTCGGAATGGAGATGTATTCTGCTAATATGGCTAAATCATCTGGCTTGTTATTGAAAAGGCTCAGAAGTACTTCGGTCAATTCTGGAGTAAGTTCAAATTCAGCATGTCCCTTTTCGACATGCGCCCTAATTTGTTTTACGTAAAGCTGTTGAAGGGCTTCCCAACGGGCATAATCGCTTGAAGCAAACTTGGCGATATGGCAGAGCTGAGATACTGTGTAATCAAATTCGAGTAGGCATGGGGCAGAAAAATCTTCCAATATGACTGGAATTGGCGCTTCAGTGATACCTTTAAAGTCGAAAGTCTGCTTATTAGTCTTTAACTCTATTACTCGTCCATCACGCATGTCAGGATGCGTGACTTCCATACGCTGACCTTGCGGAGTCAGCAACTCAATTGCGACAGGAATGTGTAATGCAGATTCAACGGGGTCTTGCTCAGCATGAACCTGCTCTATTTCAACCTGATATAAACTGTCGTCAGCAAAATATTGCGTTTTGACTTTGAGTTTAGGTGTACCAAATTGGCTATACCACAATTTAAACTGACTTAAATCTGTGTTAGTGGCATCAGCCATTGAGTTAACAAAATCATCACAGGTCACTGCTTGCCCATCATGGCGCTCGAAGTACAACTTCATTCCTTGCTGGAACCCTTGTTCACCCAACAAAGTGTGCATCATACGGATCACCTCAGCACCTTTATTGTAGACTGTGACCGTATAGAAGTTATTCATCTCTATTACTTTTTCAGGTCTAATAGGGTGTGCCATAGGTCCGGCATCTTCTGCAAACTGATGCGTTCTCATCGCATTAACCGCATCAATACGGTTTAGCGCCCTTGAGCCTAAATCACTGCTAAACTCTTGGTCTCTGAATACGGTTAGGCCTTCTTTTAAACTTAACTGAAACCAATCTCTGCAAGTGACTCTATTACCTGTCCAATTATGAAAATATTCATGCCCAACAATCGATTCTATAACATGGTAATCCCTATCGGTAGCCGTTTCTTGATTGGCTAACACGCAAGCACTGTTAAAGACATTTAAGCCTTTATTTTCCATCGCGCCCATATTGAAGAAATCAACTGCCACAATCATATAAATATCTAAATCATATTCAAGGTCGAAGCGTTCTTCGTCCCATTTCATTGCCTTTTTCAGCGAATCCATGGCATGAGGTGCTTTGGACAAATTCCCCTTATCTACGAAAATCTGTAGCTTTACATCCCGACCGCTTTTGGTTTTGAACGCGTCTTCGAGTAAATCAAAATCCCCTGCGACTAAAGCAAAGAGGTAAGCAGGTTTTTTAAAAGGGTCTTCCCATGTAACAAAGTGTCTTCCACCATCTAGTTTACCACTGTCTACCTTATTGCCATTTGATAGCAAATATGGAAAATGTTCATCACCAATGACTGTCACCGTATAGGTAGCAAGTACATCTGGTCTGTCGAAGAAATAGGTTATTTTCCTGAATCCTTCCGCTTCACATTGCGTGCAATACGCGCCGTCTGACAGGTAAAGGCCTTCAAGAGAAGTGTTTAGTTCAGGCGCAATCTCCGTCTGAATTTCGACTTCAAATGAATCGGGAATGCCTTGTATTTTAAGCTTTGACTCTGTCACCTCATAATCGTGATGTACTTCTCCATTAACTTTCAAAGAAAGCAACGTGAGATCTACCCCATCCAGCTCGACAAAACTAGTTTGGCTGTTTGAGGTTAAGGTAAACTTTGCTGTTACAATCGTTTTTTTAGGTGACAAGTCGAATTTTAAATCAATGTGTTCAACTTGATGGCTAGGTGATTGATAATCTTTTAAGTATTTTGCTTGTGGTTTATGCGTCATTTAAATTCCTTCATAACATAAGCGTGCTCAGAGCGAAAAACTGAAAGCTCCACCCACTTGTGAAGCCTTTCGTGTCTGAGTAAAGTTAACCCTGAAACCAGATCTCACTGCTCAGTCATATTATTGGACAGGATTTTATAATATTAAATTAGGGCTGAGTTGCATGTAAATAAGTTTAGACCACATAAGTTGCGGTTTAAACTATAAAAATGCCCCACCAGAGCGGGGCTTTTGCCTTATTCTTGCACGGGTGGTTTTAAGCGCAATACCTTTACGCCCAAATAGCCGTAAACGATGGCTAGAAGTGGGTTTATTAAATTGAAGAACGCGTAAACTGCATAGTCTAGTGGGTTGATGTGTAAAACACTGTGCATATATGCACCACACGTGTTCCAAGGGATCAACGGACTGGTAATCGTGCCACCATCTTCAAGCGTTCGAGAAAGGTTTACACTTTGCAAGCCTCTCTTTTTATACTCTTCTTTAAACATACGCCCAGGCACAACAATCGCGATATACTGATCTGCCGCCACTAAGTTGGTACCAAAACAAGTCGCAATGGTCGAGGCAATTAAAGAGCCCGTGTTTTTTGCTATTTTAAGAATGCTACGAACGAACACTTCTAATAGGCCCGTCTTTTCCATAATCGCGCCAAACATCAGAGCCGTCATAATAAGCCATGTCGTCGTTAACATGTTTGACATGCCACCGCCACTTAGCAGGTCATCCATTTTTGCGTCTCCAGTTTGCACACTGAACCCATCAAAAAAGGTGGCCCATATAAGCTTTAATTGACCCACAATGTGCCCTTGACTGTCGTCCAGTTGGCTAGATATCAAATCACCCTGAAATAAAAGTGCCCAAACGGCACCTACAACTGCACCAATTGAAATCGCAGGAAACGCTGGCATTTTCTTAATTGCAAGACCAAGCAAAATAATCAGCGGTACTAGCATTAAAATATTGATGTTGAAGTTGGCTTGTAAAATGGTGCTCATCGCGTCGATCTTACCTGCATCACTTGACACATCTGCATTAAATCCCATCACAATGAAAATAATCAATGCAATCACAAAGCTTGGCACTGTCGTCCAAAGCATATGTTGAATGTGATCAAACAAATCACTGCCAGCAACGGCTGGGGCTAAGTTCGTTGTTTCAGATAAAGGACTCAATTTGTCGCCAAAATACGCGCCAGAAATAACAGCGCCAGCAGTAACAACAGGGTCAAGTCCAAGGCCGTTAGCAACACCGAGTAAAGCAACACCTATCGTGGCCGCAGTCGTCCAAGAACTTCCGATGCTCATGGCAACAATGCCACATATCAAGCAACTCGCGGCATAAAACCATGACGGATTAATAATTTGCAAACCATAGTAGATGAGGGTCGGCACTGTACCGGACAGTAACCAGGTCCCTATAAGCGCACCAACCATGAGTAAGATCAAGATGGCACCCAAAGATATTGTGATACCTTTAATCATTGCCTCTTCAAGGGTTTTCCACGTGAAGCCGTTTTTAAGGCCAATTAGCGCCGCTGTAAACGTAGCAAATAACAATGCAATTTGGTTTGGTCCAGAAGAGGAATTATCGCCATACAAATAGACAGCCGCACCAAGCAGGCTCACTAATACGATAATTGGTATGAATGCATCCCATGAAGATGCCGTTTTTGGTTGTTTCAAATCACTGTACCCCTCGCACTCATTTTAGTGCGTATTATTATTCGACTAGGTGCGAAACACGATTCTTATACCAATCCGGTTTAATAATATTCTTGGGTTCACGAGCTAAACGTAACATTGTATTGCCTCACCTAGGCAACGGAAGATACGCGTGAGTCTTGGTCCCTATTATTAATACGGATTGATAAAACTAGTCAATGTTGTCTTGTTGCGACTGGCGATGATAACAAATTTGCACACACTAGTAACGAAAAAAGGCGCCTGTGCGCCTTTTTAGTCCTACAAAGTTTTGCGGTGCTTACTTGATGTTATTTTTAACTAACCTGCCGTAGTTAATCACATCTTGAGTGATCAGTGCCGCTTCTTCTAGATAGGGGTCTAGATCAGAAATAATCTCAGGCACATCATCCAACGACTCGATTTTTTCAAGCCCTAACCGTGCTAGTCTTTCATTTGTTCTGGCTAGCGATCGTGCATCCCGCTCCTCGCGTTCTTTTTTGCGCTCAGCTTCAACAAGCGAGATAGAGACTTCGTTTTCTTGCTCTTTATAGCGTGCAATATCACTCATCACATAGCTGAATTCAGGCTCTGATTTAACGCGCTTCGCATGCATTTCATTGAGATAGTTAATTTTAGGGGTCAAATCTTCAACCGCTCTGTATTGTGCTTTTACAATACTATCCCATGGCAACGCATTATCTTCTTGGCTTTCACCCCAATCTTCTGGGTTGATAAAAGAAGGTAGTAAAATATCTGGTATCACACCTTTGTTTTGAGTACTACCACCATCGATTCGATAAAACTTAGCAATTGTGTACGTAATGCTACCAATCGGATTGTCAAATAAGTCATATGTTTTTCTCAGCCCTCGGTGTTGCTGAACAGTGCCTTTACCAAACGTCTGCTCACCAATTACGACACCCCTACCATAGTCTTGCATTGCCGCAGCGAAAATTTCCGAGGCGGATGCACTGTAACGGTCAACCAATACGGTTAATGGACCATCATAGTGAGTGACACCATCTAGATCTTTCAGAATATCAACACGATTATTTGCAGTATGAATTTGAACAACCGGTCCTTTATCAATAAATAGACCCGTTAAGTTCCTTGCTTCATGTAACGAACCACCACCGTTCTGACGCAAATCAACAATAATACCATCCACTTTTTCAGCTTTCAGTTTATTGATCTCTTTTAACACATCTTTAGAGAGGTTGTTGTAGAAGCTTGGAATTTCAATGACACCGATCTTGCTTGTCAAAGTTGAGTAATTTGCCTCAAACACAGTTGACTTGGCCGCTCTGTCTTCAAGTCTAATTTTGTCCCGAGTGATTTCGACGACCTTTGGCGTCCCGTGTGAATCACTGCCTTTTAAATACTGTAAGCGAACTTTTGTACCTTTGGGGCCTTTAATTAAATCAACAACATCATCTAGTCGCCAGCCAATCACATCAACAAACTCTTCGCCATCTTGTGCAACACCGATAATTTTGTCATCTGCTTTGATTTTTTCAGACTTATCAGCGGGTCCGCCTGGCACCAAACTACGTATGACTGTGTAATCCTCATCATAGCCGAGGACAGCACCAATGCCTTCAAGCTCAAGTTCCATATCCATCTTGAATTGCTCTGCCCTGCGAGGCGACAAATATGACGTATGTGCTTCAATGCTACGCGCAAACGCATTCATCACAATTTGGAATGCATCTTCACTGTTTGTCTGAACCAAACGTTTTTGCGCGTTTTTGTATCGCTTAGTCAGTACTTCTTTGATCCCAGCCCAATCTTTACCCGTCAGTTTGAGTCTTAGAGCATCTGATTTAACCCTTTGTCTCCAAAACTCATCTAACTCAGCTTGGGTCTTAGCGAAGCTGGCTTCTTCGCGGTCAAAATAAAACTCATCAGGTTTGTCGAATTTCATTTCGTTGTCGAGCAATGAAATTGCATATTCGAAACGCTCAAAACGCTTCTTCATGCTTTCATTAAACATATCAAAGGCAAAGCTTAATTTACCACTGACCAGTGCTTCATCAAACTTTGCCTTATGGCGCTCAAACGCGTCAACTTCTGACTGAAGGAAAAGAGACTTGTTGTAATCGATATTTTCAACAAATCGTGCAAATATTTCTTCAGAAAGAGTCTCGTTTAATTTGAAACGCTTGTAGTGTTCACGAGTAAATTTACTTGTCACTCTCTTTGTAGCGGTTGCGTGCTGTATTTCAGGTTTAAGCACTGGTATGTCTTTTTCTGTTACAGCTCCATTTGACGCCAAACAAGTGCTGGAAACAAACAGTGCAACTGCCCCGATGAGTGGTAAATTCTTACTCATACACTACTCCTTATAAAATAAATAGGCTATCTGCCTTAGTCTTAACCTGCATACCGGTAACGAGTTCAACGTGTACTTCATCTTTATTAACTTCAGTAATCGTTGCATTTACCAGCGCTTGGCCAAGTTTAACTTTAACTTTGTTATTTACCTTGACCTCATTTGCTGGAAGAGGTTCAACTTTTCCTGAACTTCTTCGTTGTTGTTGCTGAGGTGCAGGCTTCTTGTTGTTATTAACTTTAGCCTTTTTATTAGCATGGCGAGGGTGGCCTTGACCTTTTGATTTGTAAGATTTTGTGTCACCGTCGTTACGAGGTCTTTGCGGCTTTTTACGTTTCGCCATTTTAGCGCGACTTTCTTCAAGCGCTTTCTGAGCATGCTCAACGTGCTCTTGTTCTACTTTTTCAGCTTGAGCACCTTCTAAATCCACACGGAATTCATTTTTGGTTACAGCTTCTAAGTAACGCCAGCTAGAGGTGTACTTTCTCAGCGCTTGCCTTACTTGCGTTTTACTTACTTTTTCAGAGCCTTCGATCTTCTCAGCGATGTCTTTGAAAATGCCAACTTTAAGCGGCTTTATACCGTCCTTTTGTTTAAAACACTGAGGAAACTCAGAGTATAGGAACTCGAGTACCTCATTAATATCTTTTAGCTTGTTTGTGGTTTCCATGTCTAAACCTATTTAAATACTCTCATCTAATGATGAATTGATGTAGTGTGTAACCCAGTCTAAGAGTTCATCTAATTCGGTGTCTATGAGTGCCATATCTCCGCGTAGATGTTCCCAAATACCATTAATAATGTGGTCGATTTGCTCACTTCCAAGATCTTCTGGTAATTTTTCCCACGCAAAATGGATCAATTCATTAAGCGTTTCAGCAACTTGCTCTTCATCACCCTCCCAGTCTCCCACATCAAAGGTTGAAAACAGGTAGTCTTGTACATTAAGCATATCTTTCATTTAAAGTGTTTCCTCGAAGCTTTTTACAATGGCCTCAAGCCCAATTTTATCTTGTTCATCAAACCTTGCCAAACTCGGGCTATCAATGTCCAGAACAGCAAAAATCTTGCCTTGTTTGTATACAGGAATAACTATCTCTGAATTAGAAGCAGCATCACAGGCAATGTGTCCAGCAAATGCATGTACATCCTCTACTAACTGAGTTTTTAACTCTGAAACAGCTGTACCGCATACGCCTTTACCAACGGGAATTCGGATGCAAGCAGGATTGCCTTGAAATGGGCCTAGAACTAGCTCTTGTTCTGAGTCCATAATATAAAAACCCGCCCAGTTAATGTCTTCCATATTAGTGAATAAAAGCGCGCTTAAATTCGCCATATTAGCAATAAAGTTGCTTTCACCGCCAATTAACCCTTGGGCTTGTTGATTTAACAGATCATAAAATTTTTGCTTTTGCATTGTCGATACTGAACATTCTTACATATAAGCAGTAAAGGTACTCTTTCGCGCTAACAAATGAAACCTTTTACTATGAAAAAGTAAGAATTTGCGATTAATCCGCAGATATCTGTACAATTAACGTTCATCAAGCTGCGCTATGTCGTCTTAAACTGTATAAAAACAGGGCTGCGCCTAAAGAACACATAATTGAATTGGCAATAATTATAGGCCCGCCACTCACAGAGAATAAATACGTCAAAGCTGCACCGCCTAGCATCGCGCTAGTCATGACTGCCGAATAACTCACTTTATTACGCATATAAAGAAAACGGTAAGTAGGTAAAACACAAATTGCCATCGCAATGCCGACAATATGCGCGTTGGCTACTGCGGTCATCAATAACTGCCAAAACAACTCACTTTCGCCATAAGCAATAAAAAAGTATATGCCTAAAAGACTTCCGATAATCACCGGGGAAAACAATGACACCCCTATCGCGATAGCCACATTCTTCATGTCAAACACCTTACAAAATTAAGTCATCGTTAAGTTTTTGAGTAAAGGGGCTTTTGGTCAATGAGACTTTAGTCGCTCTATCGCAACGATATATGTCCCGTAAGTCAGCAACTTATTAGCGCAAGACCACAAATAAATATTCGTGTGTATACATGTTAAGAGTGCGCCTAGCACAAAAAAGGCCAAACTAAATTTAGCTTGGCCTTAAATATGGCGGGCAGAATGGGACGAATATGGGCACTGGTTTTATTCAATAAATTTACCACTAAAGTAATTTAGTAATAGCGCATACATTTCTCAAGATATACCAATGGAGTTTGGCCGCTAAACAATGCACTGCTTCCTTAGGTCAGCGAGTACAAGGCTTTGGATTAAAAGTCACCTTCTCATACGAGCCATTTTTAATTTATTTAGCTGCAATTTTAATCTACGACTATTTTTTAGAGTGTCTATAAGGTTGTAACTGCTGTAACTCCTCCAAAAAATAGCTTTTTATTGTTTATTCTGTTTCTACTTCAGAGGAAGAAACATCAAACATATTAGCGAAACTATTCATCATATTGGCTTGAAGTCGAGCACTTTCGTTAATAGTTAAAAGATCAATTCTCCCGTTTGGAAGCATTTTTACTTTGTTTAAACTATCAATTACATGTGATGTACCCTGCATAAAGTGCATTTTTCCTTGATATCCTTGTTCTTTAAGTAAATTGAAATTACGCTCAAATTCCAATCTATTTCTAGGCGTCTTCATGTCTGTCATTTTACTCATTTCTACTTCCTAATTAATCATCGATACTTCTAGGGTTTTACGGTTAATGACAAATTGTGACGTAAAGTTGTAGTCTACACGCCAAAATATTTCCCAACCATTTTGAGATAAAAGATCCAATTTTTCACTTGTCATCATCAATCGATTCCCCTCCCGAATAGGTCTGCCCAATTGTTCTGAATCCCAACTACGTCCTTCAATCCAATGGTTCTCACTAATATCACTATGTTTGACTTTACCTGCAAAACCTTGAACTCCTAAATTAATTAATGATGGGCTTACCCTTCCTCCGGCATAATTTATTCCTGGAGCGCAATTAAATAAGAAACACTCGCTTTTTCTTTTTTTAAGATCGTGAATATCTTTAATCATTGGGTGTTGATTTGCTTGAAATTCTGAAGGCTCAAGGTAAACCTTTGATTTTATGAGGAAAATTGATATTTCAATCATCTTAGGGCTTTTATCATGAGGCACAATCACCTCAAAATAATGCAAATATTCATTATCACCTTCCTTAAGGAAGTCCATGGGGTTTTGTGAAGACCTAGAAAGAAATTCAATTATTTTTTCATTTAAGCTACTTTGACTATTACTCTGTACGCTTTCATCTGGAAAGTTAGGGTTAAATTGTCTTAATGCAGAGACAACAGAATTAATATTTTCTTCGGTAACTCTATCTTGAACAATTTGGTTTATTACTGGCATTAACTGATCATTTATAAATTTTTTATTTTCACCTAAGTTATACCCCTTTTGAATTTTATCATTAATACTGAAGATTTCATCGAACCCTAAGCATGGATTAGATTGAATCAGTAACTTGTTTAGCGAAAGAAGATCTGAATCTTTCCATACTCCAATTTTTGTTAATCTAGATAAGATATAACCTAGAGAATCACCTAAATCATTAATATCTATTCCAATTTCAACTTTTCCATTTATATCTACAGGTTTACTATTAAAGATTGCGTTATCTAGAGATACATCCTCATCCAACAAAGAACTATCAAGATTGTTTATACGTGCCACTATAAGAGACCATGTATGTTTTATTACTAAATGTTTACAGTTTTCGATTTTGCTAAATAATGACTGAATATTTAAATGAGATTTGATTAGGCTAACATCTTCGATTACTAATGAATAAATTATTCCAACAGCAATCTCTGGTGATAGTGCTTGGTTACCAGTTAATGAGTGCTCAGCTAAAATAGGTAGATAAATATCTGGGTCAAATCTCGAAATAGATTTTATTATGCTAGGTACTCTTGAATATATGGATGGAGATGGATGATCGATGAAATTAAGCAAAAAAATCATTAATTCTTGATCATTAGAGATAGTTTTTGAATCTTCAAGGTCCATCCACTCAAAACCTTCAACAACATGGTTTGGTGGGGATACCATAATTTTTATATGTTCAATAATACACTCATGTAACTTTTTAACCTTTTCATGAGACAATACATTGCTAAACTTTGAAATTAGTTTATCTACTATTAGCCAGTCTGTTGCATGTGGTTCATCGATAATCAGAGGCGTTAATATTTCCAATAATTCATTTTCATCACATAATTTAGAAAGCTCTGAAAATGCTTGATCATTTTGACCAAGGTTTCTCGACCACACACCCCACCCTGAGTCCTGTATCGCTCTTAAAGACAATAGTAATTCTTGCTTGCTTGTTTTTTCGTCTTCGATATCTGATGCTTCTTTGGCAAGCGTAAAGTGAATATCAAACTCTTTTAACCCTTGGGATGTTCCAAAAGTTCCGGGTAGGTAAATTGAATTACCAATGTCATCTTCTCCCCTGTCAACGAGAGTCGCATCTTCATGCTCAATTTCTGTAGTTGTAGATTCAGGTATTGTTGGAAATTCCACATCAATTTTGTTCTTATTGATTTGTACTATCAATTCATCAAAATAACGCTGTTCAAGATGCTCATTAAGCCCACTAATAAATTGATTTCTTATAGTGAATTCCATATCAGTATTCAAAATTCGAATAATTCTATTCATATAGAAATTTGAATGGATTGTGTTGCTATTATTAATAGTTTTAGCAAAAATTTCAGAGAAGCGATTGATATACCTAACATCTCCAATAAGGAATAGTTCACATATAGCCCATTGCAAGCTAGGTTGAATGCCCTTTGTATTTTCTAATATGTTTAGTATTCCACTTTGTTCATCAATCTTTCTTACTCCAGTATCGTAACTTGCTCCTTTATATAAACTATCAATTTGATTCGACTCAGCCCTATGTAAAATTAAATTAGGCTTAAGAGGAATAGTCTCATCTTGGAAGTACTTTATAGCTGTAGATAACTTTCCTGATGAACATAAAGAGCCAATAAATTCTTCCTTTTCCATCCGTATATAACGTTGGAAGGTCATTTCACCTGCGGAAAAATCTAAAATAGGAGCCAGTTCTTTAGGTGACCATGAAGCGTTGTGGCGTTTAAGCATACTTAAAGAAGAATTAATTAATCCTAACTGATCTTCTTTATACCATGATGGCCCCATCGAAGAATTTAGTAACTCTTGAAAACACCCGTCAGCACGACTACTACCTAATGCTCTATAATGCGTGGCTAATAAGAGTAATTCTCGACATCTATCCCAACGATTTTGAACACCTAATAAAACATGCCCTTCAAGTTTTTTTAGTAAATGGAATAATTGCTTTTTATACTCTTGTCGGAGGAGCAAGCTCTTTGCTATTGTGTGAATAGTTTCTCTAAAACCTTCAGAATATACTCCTAATTGTTTATCTGAATGTTCATATATAAAATTTAAATACTTATTCAAATTTTCTTTTGAATATAAAGAGAAAAACTCCAAGATAGAATTATAAATAAAAGGAAGAACCTCCTCTACTAGCATGTATGAACGTTCAAATTGTGAACGTGTTAGCAAATCAAACTTAAGAAGAGGTAAAACCTTTTCTAACATGTCTACAGACAATTGTTCTGATTCTTGGGAAATAACTTTTAATTTCCATGCGAAACCTAAAAGGTAACCAATATAAGAAACAATACTTTCTAATGACTTTTCCCATTCTGTTTCGGAGAAAAATTTCAAATCTGGGGGACAGTAAAGTTCATCTAGAAAACCTTTATATTTAAAATTTGATAGTAAACTTAGAAACCAGTTGTGATTTAGGTCAACCCCATTACTTTCCCTAAAAATAGGTATATCATTAGAATTACACTTACTAATTAAGCCTTCCAATAGTTCATATTTTATCGATATCCCATCTAATAATCGCAAAACGGTGGCTGAATCTTCTTCATCAGGTTTATATTTTATTAGGCCGTACTCTATATCTTGAACAATATTATCAAGATCCACTTGCTCTCCTGAAATATCTGAGAAGTACCCTACATGGCTATACGCCTGAATTAGTGCCATGGTAATAGAATTATCAACAGGTATTTCTCTTTTTTCTAACTCTTCTATAGTTAAGTATATATTGTGATGGAGTAATAATAGCGCAGTGTTATGTCCAAGAATATAAAAAAATATTTTTCTATTCTGCTCTTGTTGTTCTTCACTTTGATCTTTTGAACTAATTAGGAATTTATAAAGAAACTCTATGACCTTCGAAGAGCTTTTCATTGGTGTATTGGAGAGTAGGCAGTTGTTTAATGAAGCAGAAGTAAAGAAATCCACGAGATCCGTAGATGCAATTGAGCCTTTTTCATATTCACTCATGAAATAACTATGTATAGCCGAATGAATGAACTCTGCTTCTTCAGCGTTATTTTCAATAATCAGCTTATATTGCAGATAAATAAGATCTTTCAATGAAACTAACGGCATATACTCTCGGAATATATGATGTAGAGCTTCTTTAGGCTTTTTCATTGCTATTAAGTATTCGGCTAATTCCATTGCATTTAAGGCGAATACATTGTTATATCGAAATTTGATCCGTTGTGAGAGCAAAAGCAATTTGATGACAGATATAAAACAACCTTTTTGCAAATAAAAAGAAAGTACATCTTTTAGATCAGCTAGAATCAAATCAGGCTCAACAAAGTTCTGGGAGCAATTATCGGCCCATTTTTGATTACAAAAGTCTATGGTTTCGTTTCTGACATCAGCTGTTGCTCTTAAAAGGTGATGAACTATATTCCTTTGAGAATAGGATATATCGATATTCTTTTTACAAAAAAGAGATATTTGCGATTGAAAATCTTCTTCAAGAGCTTCTGTCTTTTTACTAACAAAGGATATAAGCGATGAATGATATGCAAAAATATCTTGTTTGCTCGTTAAAAAGTGGCTGATTAAATCAAGGTTTTTATCTACAGACACCCTCATACTCGATGGAACGGTATCAAGAAGCGATTGATAAGATATAGATTCCCTAAAACGACTGATTAATGACACTAAATAAAGAAGTTCGTCTTTCTTAACAATGTCTTTCCAGAGGCTTTCATAATAGACCTCAATCTCTCCGCTAACTTGAGGCAGCTGATCTAGCCAATCATTGATTTCTTGTTCTTTACCAACTTGCATATTGGCTTTAACATACTCAACTAAATAACGAAGATAGAGTGGATGATATTCAGAGCATTTACCTATTTTATTACTTAGTTCATATGATAATTCTGGTAGTTCCTTGTTAATTAGCCTTAAGCATGTATTTTCAGGTAATGGAGTTACAAATATTATGTTTTTACCTCCTTGAATTATATGCTTAGGAGGAAGTGTGTTTTCATTTTGGCCGACAATTACGAAAATAATATTTTTAGGTAAATCAACTGGTAAAGCAGAAAAAAACTCTTCTATTTTTTTTGATTTGAATAGCTCATCTATACCGTCAACGAAAATAACGCATTTAGTTTGTTTTGTAGCATATTTGTCTGACAGCTTTTGTAATAAATCTAATATCGTTGTTATCCACTGGTTTATATCCCGCTCTGATTTTTGAGGTACAGCGTTATACAAATCCGCTACAATTAAATCTTCTAGCCATTCTAGGAAATTTAAGTGACTCATTCTCAGCGAAAGAAGATTCTCTTTACCTTTTTCAAGTAAAAAATACTTCCCAAGAACTGCAATGTCACTTTGAGCGTAATCTACTGACTCAACAAGAGTTGTTTTGCCAGAACCAGGATGTCCCTTAAGAAAGAGATAGCCTGAATCTAAAGAAGTGATTTTATCCGTTAACTCATCGACAACAGGGGTATTTAATTCAAAGCCATTCTCATATTTCGAACTTTCTTCTAGAGATTCATATGTAATATCATTTTTATCTAGTAACGTAGCTATTTTGCAAATGCTTATAGCTCCTAACGTACCATCTAGTTCTTTTGTAATTATGCCAATGGCAGTATCACTAACAATCAAAGGGGCACCCGATAGACCCTCTATGAACTCATTACTCTGGTTGTATTCTAAATCTAACTCATAATTCGACCTTTCAATATTCACATTAGACCTAGCAACTGTTCCATCAAGTTTAGCGCCGGCATTCAATTTCCCCCTTGGAAAACCAAAAGTACTCCAGGTAGAGTTACTCCTAATGACTTGATTGGATAATTTTAAAAAGTACTCTATATCTAACGGTTGTATTAACTCTAAAATGGCAATATCTAAGCTTTCATCGAAGTCTTTTAATATGACTTCTAATGGTTCACTAGATATTTCATCTAGCTCAACGAAAATTGAAGTAGCATTTTCTTCTATATTTTCGACTGTATGATGCGCTGTCAAAAGTTCTTTGTTTGAAACAAGAAAAGCTGTTCCTACATCGTTATTGCAATAAACTCTACCTACATACTTTTCCAAATAATTTTGCAATTTAATTAGTCCTTCATAAAAGTAAATATTTCGTCTGCACCTGAAATATAGACGCTGTAATTGTATGTTTCTTTTAAATTTTCGTTATCAAAATAATTGGATGTGTCAGTTTCATAATTGAAAATCACCTTTCGATTGACACTTGTTTTTCGGCCTATAATTCTAGCAATAGTGACTAAGTCAGGGTGATCAAACATAGAACCGTTAGTTGAAATAAAGTATGTATCTGAATCTATGAGGCTTAATAAACTTGGACTGGTATTTTTATGTGAGCCATGGTGAGCTACTTTAATTGCATCAAACCACAATTGTTCTTGTTGATATCTATTTTTTAACGCTCGTTCTATTATTGATGGGTGTGAATCCCCTAAAAAAAGAATCTTTCTATTTCCATACTCCAAAACAAACGAAATTGAACTACCGTTTGAAGGGCTCTCATCTTCTTCAAATACATCTGCCATCAATGTTTCTATAGTAATTCCTTTACTAGATATATTTTTGTTGATGTTCTTTTTTATCGATTTTTCATGTGAAACTAAAAACTCAAATGCATCGTCGAAAAATCGATTATCTATTGCAGAACTACTAACACCTAGCTTTCTTAGCTCCTTTTTCCAAGATATCATTAGTCTTTGCAGTTTAGACTTGTTTGGAGAAAGAAGAATTAATTTAACGTTTTTTGAAAGTTCTATATCTGTACCATTCTCGACACAAACTGCGTCATGGTCGAATTGTTCATTCCAGTCATAACAACCTTTAAAAATAAGAGAAGCTAAAGATGAGCCTTGTTTACCACTGATATTTTTAATATGGTTTTGAACAATTGTTTCATCTTTTTTATAGCCGTTAACATTTATTTGCTGAAGTATCCTTTGATCTTTTAACGAGAGTTCGCTTTCTTTAATGGGACTATTTTGAATATGCCGATAACTATTGTGCCAAATGTTTTTAATATCAAATTCTTTAGATAATTCATTAGCCTCTAGCAAGGATAATGCTCCAGAAATATGATCTGAATCGATATGGGTAACAATTAAGAAATCTAGAGATTTATTCTTTCTCTTAAGTTCAGCTAACTTTGGTTTGATATGATCTTCATAAGTACTTTTAAACCCAGTATCGATCAAAATATCTAAATTATCTTCTTCTACAGAAACCCAAAAGCTATCGCCAAAAGATGCAGGAAACATAGTTATGTCTAGAGTTTTAACATGAGAGTTAATTGTCATTTTTTACCTTTGAAGCATATGAGTTAAATAATCCATAATGAATTTATTTAGTTATTTCTGTCACATTTCTACAAGTAGGACATGAAGCGCATCCCCAAAACTCATTACCTACTTCTTTACTTTACGTAACACCATTTCAGCACCACACTTATAACAGGATTTAGGTTCAGTTTTTTCTTCTATAAGTTTTCGTACATGCTTTATGTGTTGTCGGTTAGTTTTATTGCTACGCTCAAATCTACCGCTTTCAATCTGTTCAATAACACACGCAACCTCTTTTGAATTAAAACAATTTCTGTTTTGTTCTTGATATATTCAATACCTCGACGAGCCGACCTTACATTCTCAGGCATTGTAGTTTTAAAGGTACTATCACCAATAAAGATTATCACCTAAAATATACTACCTTTCTTTGCGTTCAAACAAGACTCTAAGGCTTTACATGTTTATAGTTTTGATGAAGTGGGTTCTGAAATTTTGATTTGTGTTTAAAGATTTGTTGTGTCCATTGGTTTTGACGCTCACTACCAAATATCCAACCTTTCATATTCTTTGTTTCAATCACAAATATGCCAAATTTAGAAACGATGATATGGTCATTTTGAGTGGTTCCATCCTCAGTTGGTAGTGTTACATCCTTAATTAGGTGATAATTATTCTTGTCTAAGAAAATCTTAATGAGCAAGTTAACTTGCCATTCACCCAATACACCTTTGAACCATGCAGATTTTATGATGACAGCAAATATGAAGATCGGTATCAAATACCAAGCGGCACTAATCATCATGTTGAGGTAAATTGATGAATCCATTTAACATTGTTTCCTTTATTTCCATGGCAGATAAGCAAATCGGCTTGTCATCCTTATCCTGTGCATCAATACAATAAAACTTCCCTTAAATCGCTCTTTCACGCCTGAATATGGGCTTAAAAAAGATTCATTACTATTATCTAACCTTTGCTGGTGCAAATGCTTCTTCATTCTTTGTAGTACTTCTAAATCTGGAACCCTCAGTAAACGTTCTCAATATGATCTAATGGTAACAGAGCTATGCAATGGGTATGTAGATGCTGAAGGCGCTGTATTTTACACTACGAGTCGAATGGGTAGAAATGTAGCTGTCACCGCTTCAACGATCAATAAGCTCAAGCAACATAACATTTCCACAATTACGATTAGTGAAAATTTGAACAGTAATGACCCTACCTCAATCTTTGTAATGAACATGTTAGGTTGCGCAAACGAATATCAAAGTGCACAAACATCAGAGGATGTCAAAAACAGACTTACTGACACTGCTATGGCAGGATATTACACTGGTGGAGCAATACCATTTGGCTACCAAACAATAGAAGTAAAAGATGATCAAAACAAAACGCGTAAAAAACTTGTAGTTGATGAAGATGAAAAAAGCACATTGCTAAAAATTTTTAAACTAGCGTCAAAGGGGCAAAATGGTAAACCTATGGGAGTCCTCTCCATAGCATCTCAATTAAATAATGAAGGGTTGTTAAATAGGGGAAAAAAATGGGATCGAAACAAAGTAAATCGAATTTTAAGAAATACTACTTACATTGGCCAATTTCTCTATAGAAAAGGTAAACCTAATGAAGTAATGGTCTCTGTACCTTCATTAATTAAAGAGGAAGTATTTGATCAGATTGCGGAAGGGTTAACAGACAGACAGTTGGAAAATACGGAATCTAAAGGAGTTCGTTCTAAAACTCTATTAACGGGATTGTTAAAGTGTGAAAAGTGCGGATTAAATCTCGCCATTGACCACGGAAAAAGTGGCCAATACAAATATTACAAATGCACCTCCAAAAAAAATCGAGGTCACGATTCCTGTACATGCCCTAATTTACCTAAAGAGAAAGTAGAAGAAGCTATAAAATCTGTTTTGCTAGAAAAAATTTTTACGGTTGACCATATTTTTAGTACGTACGACGAACTAAAAGATATTTGTAGAAAGCTAGCAAAAACTGATAAAAATGAACTGTCCAAAAAACAAAAGAAATGCATAAAGCTGAAGCAAAGACTTTCAACATTATATAACCAAATCGGTGATGGCGTAATTGAAATGGACTCTAGTTTAAAGCAACACCTTTCACAGCAGCGACTTGAACTAAAGTCTATCGAAACCGACTTGAAGCATGTTAAAAAGCGTTTAGAACAAAAAATTTTTAAATTTGGGAAAGATAAAGCAGAACACTTTTGCAACACTATCGCTGACTATTTTAAAAAAGCTAATGATGAAGTTCTAAAATCATTATTACTAGCTTGTGTGCGTGAAATAAAAGTGTGCACTGGAGAGGTAAAACTAAAAGGCTCAAAATATCAATTAATTGAGCTAGCCTCAAAAGCAAAAACGGGCACTCCATCAGGAGTGCCCGTTTTCGTCACTAAATGGCGGAGAGATAGGGATTTGAACCCTAGATACGCTATTAACGTATGCCGGTTTTCAAGACCGGTGCTTTCAACCACTCAGCCATCTCTCCTAAGTTTTTTAAAACAATGCAATGAATCGAAGCAATGCACTATTTATTGTAGTGGCGGAGAGATAGGGATTTGAACCCTAGATACGCTATTAACGTATGCCGGTTTTCAAGACCGGTGCTTTCAACCACTCAGCCAT